>NZ_JAMFLG010000017.1 GCF_023502205.1 Aquiflexum sp. TKW24L
ACACGGAGGCACAAAGGAAAATATATTTCACGCAAAGACACGAAGACGCAAAAGGGTAAAAAGCTTACAAAGGCACGGAGCCACAAAGCAAAATATATTTCCCGCTAAGACCCTAAGACGCAAAAGGAAAAAGCAAGAAAAATTACTAAGGAAGGTTTCCCGCTATCCTGCTTCTCCAGAAGCTGGATTTGACTCACGCTAAGACCGACCCTGACGAACTATGGACTATCGACTATGGTCTATTCACTTCTCCATTTTCCCTAAATTCATTTCCACAAAATCCATGTAACTCTTCCAATCTTCCAGAGTGAGATCATGTTCGCCTTCACGGATATGGTAACCTGCGAATGGTTGAATCACCGACTCTTTCAACTCCTCAAAATCCAAAGGAAAACTTACCTTTTTCCCATAAATCAAAGGAAATACCCTACTGCCCAATTTCATCGAAAGGTACTCTCCTTTGGGATCTGCCCAGCGGTCTTCCCTTGCACTGGAAAAATATATCGCCCGTGGCGCGATCAAGGAAACCAACATGTGTTGGTCGAGCGGCAACAGTTCTTCTTTACCATTGAATGCCTTGAAATTATCATTGAACCAATGTGGAAATGCCGTATTGATGACTTGGACTGTTTCCCCAAATTTCCTCTTGGACAAAGCCGCTCCCCCGCATCCTGATTCGTTGGGGATCGTCACCGCCCATCGGGTATCATTGGCACTTGCCCAAAGGGCTGCCTTTCCGGATCTTGAATGCCCAACCAAAACCGTGCGGTTTGCATCGATCAATGATTCTTTTTCGAAGTAATCCATCGCCCGCATTGCTCCCCAACCCCAAGCACCCAATGCACGCATGCCATCTTTTTGGCCCAATTGCTCGGGATAAAGAGTTTCAATTACGCCTTTAGAAAATCTATTTTTATCATCAGGAGCCACCGTCTCCACGTGAAAGGAAGCAGTCGCGTATCCCTTTTCCACCAATTCCTTAACCGCCCAAAAACCTTCCTCCACCAATTTTCCATCCGCGTATGGAGCTTGGTAATTGATCAATAAAAAAACAGGAAAAGGACCTTTGCCATTTTTGGGAATAAACACATTCAAGCGCATGGTGTGGGTTTTTCTTCCCCGGGAAACCTTTATATCAATCTCCTTCAGAATGGCAATACTTGGATAAGGATTTTGACTTTTTGTCACTTCTGAAAATGAAATATCATCAAAATACTTTGGGATCTGTCCATAAACATTTTCTTCAAAAAGCTTCAAAATCTCCGGTCTTCGGATGTTTTCCCAATCCTCAATAGTCAGTATCGGATTTCCCTTAAGACTGACGAATGGATCAGGCAAGATCAGGTCAGGAACTTTGCTTTCGTTATAATTAGCGGGGATCTGTGCCATAAGGTTTGTAGCGGTGAAGAAGAGTAAAAGGAGATAAATGGTTTTGAGTTTCATGTTGGCTTATTTAAAATGGCTTATTTCAGAGGTTTTGTATCCGATCCTAACTGCCCTTGCAGCAATGTTTTTGGCTTCAGGAATAGGCTCGTGGTACAATCTCCACCGCTTCCCACCTATTTCATCTTCTAGCTGATAGGCGATACTTGCTCCTTCGGTGGCAGAAGTCAAAGACATTTTTCCTCCTGACTTTTCAAATCCAACCTTAGCTGTTTCAGGCTGCACCATTCCCGGCCACATCATGTTGACCAAGTCAGATTCCGGAACAAATCCCAAATCCTTTACCTCCAATTGCCATTTGCTTAACGCAGTTCTCATTTCCATTAACTTTTCTTTGTATTCAGGCATTTGGGCAAGGTTGTGGATTTCGTAGGGATCTTTGGACAAATCATACAATTCTTCCTGTGGCTTGGTTTTCATAAAGATATAAGCCGCGCCTCCTGTCAGCTTCTCTTCTTGGTCCATTTCTATCAGAATCTTGGTCATGTCAATCTGCTCCCGGTAGGCATTCCGGTAAATCAGCGGCAACTCAGGCCGGAAGTTCCTGATATAAACGAATCTCCCGTCTATCACTGAGCGGCTCATGTCTACAGCTTCATCAAAACGGTCTGCAGAACCAAAGGCATATTGGTGTGGATTTTTGCTTTTGTATTTTCCCAAAAAAGCCTTTCCATGCATGTACTCCGGTGGCTCAATTCCTGCCAAAGACATCACGGTTGGACCCAAGTCCATCAGTGAAACAATGTCTTCCACTTTTGTACCGGCCATTTGCCCATTTGGCAGGCGGACAATTAACGGGACACGCAGTCCTGAATTCCCGACTGCGCGCTTTTGCCTCAGCAAAGGACCGCCATGATCCGACCAAAAAAAGATGATGGTCTTTTCCAATAATCCTGCATCCTCGAGTTCCATCAACAATGTTCCGACCTGCTGATCGAGTTCCATGATATTGGAATAAACACGCCCGACGTCCTGTCTCACTACAGGCAAATCCGGGAAATAAGTCGGGAGCTTTACCTGTTGGACATCCGAAAGCATGGGATCGGCTTTCTTTCCAAAAACCCTTGATTCGTGGGTGATTTCATGGTTGAATACGGCGAAGAAAGGCTGTCCTGGAGCGCGATTCTTGTAATGTGCCTCCCTTCCGATTTCATCCCAAGCGGTCATCGGAGAGTTGAATTGGTAATCTGTCTTGGCAGCATTGGTGGTGAAATATCCTGCTGCTCGTAGGTATTCTGTAAAGACTTTGACAAATGGCGGTGGAACAGCCGCATATTCGGGGACGTTTTTTCCATTGATGTCTTTTTGGCTGTAATAGGTTTTGTATACTTCCGCTTCCGGTTCTCGATAAGCATAGTGTGGACCGGTCCGCATATTATGGGTTCCGATGCTCACAGGATACATCGCCGTAATGATGCTACTCCGGCTCGGTGCGCAGACGCCTGCTGTGGCAAAGGCATTGGTAAACACAATCCCTTCCTTGGCCAATCGGCTGATATTGGGTGTCTTGATGCTGTTGTCACCATACACATCCAACAAAGGGCTGATGTCCTCCACCGAAATCCAAAGGATATTGGGCTTCTCGGAAGATTGGGAAAATGAGGTTATTGAAAAATGAAGGAAAATAAGAAAGAAAAAAAGACGGATTTTCATGGTTAAATGGGTTTGGTTAGCAAAAATATCCGTCTAAATAGCAATAAAAGCAAGATGTTTTTTTTTATGAATATCAATGTTCAACTATTTACGATTTGATACTAATTGATATTGGATATTCATGGATATTGTTTAGGAAGTTAGCATTCGTTATAATTTCAGATCATTTTTAGAAACAGACCCATCATCTAACATTAAAAATCCTTCCCCATATCCAAACGGATAAATAGGCAGGACTTTTATTTAAATTTTATTTAGATCAGGAAATCAATTTGCGTCTCTTACTGAGACTCCCAACTCACCGCTGGGACTGCTTACCGAGATTGACCGCTTTCTTCTTAAATACCTTCGAGGTTCAAAAAACCTCAAAGGTATTTATACTGAAAACTGACCACTCAAAAATCATCCCTATTCCTTCCAATCAACTTTTGACACCTTCACATCCCGTGAGTTTCCTCCGATCATGATTTCAAATTCGCCCGGTTCCCAGACAAAGTCCAAATCTGAATTATAGAATTTGAGGTCTTCAGGGGTAATGTCAAAGCTGATGGTTTTTGTTTCACCAGCCTTTAACAGCACTTTTCGAAAACCCTTCAATTCCTTCACAGGTCGGGTCACTGATCCTACTAAATCCCGGATATACAATTGGACCACTTCTTTTCCATCATACTTACCGGAATTGGTGAGTGTGATGCTTGCTTTCAGGGTTTGATTTCCCTTTAGTGAATTCCCACTCAACTTAAGCTCGCCATATTTGAAATTGGTATAACTCAGTCCAAAACCAAATGGATAAAGCGGATCATTTGAAACGTCGAGGTAATTGGACCGGAATTTTTGGAACCACTGTCCTTCAGGAAGCGGCCGGCCGGTATTCTTGTGGTTGTAATAAATCGGCACCTGACCGACATTTTGTGGAAACGTTGCGCTGAGTTTACCGGATGGATTCACATCTCCAAACAACACATCGGCAATGGCATCTCCTGCTTCACTTCCTGCAAACCATACATTCAAAATCGTAGGAACATTTTCTTCTTCCCATGTCAAAGCCAATGGCCTTCCTGTAAACAATACCATGACGACAGGTTTGCCTGTTTTGAGCAATGCTTTGAGCAGATCCCTTTGGTTTTCGGGAAGTTCGATATTGCTCATACTTGAAGCTTCACCTGTCATTTCGGCGGATTCTCCCAATGCAGCTACAATGACATCAGCATCTTTTGCTGCATCCAAAGCCTCTTGAATGAGCACTTCCGCAGGGCGGTTGTCGCGGTATGTTGGCTTTCCAAAAATGCTCACCCGAGATTCCAATAAGGAATCAGCGACCACATTGGCACCCTTGGCATAAATGATATTGGCCTTGCCTCCTACAGCTTTTTTCAATCCTTCGGTAAGTGAGATGGCCTCCTCAAATCTGCCCGCCACACTCCAAGTTCCTGCCATGTTTTCTTTGTTGTCGGCAAGCGGTCCGATGAGGGCGATGGTTCCTTTCTTTTGGATAGGTAAGATATTGTTGTTTTTGAGCAATACGAAAGATTGGGCTGCAATCTCCCGAGCGACCTTCCGGTTTTGTGCAGTAAATACCTCTTTCTTTGCCCGCTCAGGATCGGCGTATCTGTATGGATCGTCGAATAAACCCAACTTATATTTGGCGATCAAAATCCTTCTGCAGGCATCATCAATCTGCTTTTCTGTGATTTTCCCTTCTTCCAATGATTTCTTTAAAGTGATCAAAAATCCCTCTCCCACCATGTCCATGTCCACTCCTGCTTTGAGGGAAAGCTCAGATACTTTTTGCAAATCCCCAATGCCGTGGTCAATCATTTCATTGATTGCGGTATAATCAGTCACCACAAAGCCATCGAAACCCCATTGATTTCTCAAAACATCAGTCATCAGCCATCTATTGGCAGAAGCAGGAATTCCTTCTACCTCATTAAAAGAAGTCATCACCGATCCAACCCCGGCATCAACTGCCGCTTGGTAAGGCAAGAAATATTCATTGTACATCCTGATGCGGCTCATATCGACAGTATTGTAATCCCTGCCGCCTTCCGGCGCGCCATATAAGGCAAAGTGCTTGACACAAGCCATAATCGTATTGTTGAGACTGAGGTCATCTCCCTGATACCCTTTGACCATCGCTTTGGCGATCTGGGCGCCAAGGTAAGGATCTTCGCCGCTTCCTTCCGAAACCCTGCCCCATCTTGGGTCACGGGAGATATCCGTCATGGGCGAAAAAGTCCAGTTGATCCCATCAGCACTTGCCTCAATGGCTGCGATCCTTGCGGATTTCTCTACCAATTCCATGTCCCAAATACTGGAGATACCGATCGGGATCGGAAAAAGGGTTTCGTATCCGTGGATCACATCCATCCCAAAAATCATTGGGATTTTGAGTCTGCTTTCCTCCATGGCAATCTTTTGGACAACGCGGATTTTCTCAGCTGTTTTGATATTGAAAAGACCGCCAACGCTTCCCGCTTTGATCTTTTCTGCTATGTTGGAACTCGAAGCCAAACCGGTAGTAAAATCTCCCGAAGCAGGTAGATTCAGCTGCCCGATTTTTTCGTCCAAAGTCATAAGAGCAATAATGGAATCCGCTTTGTAAGTATACAATTGGTCCAAGGTCATATTTCCTTTGGAGGGATTCCAGTTCCAAGCCAATAAAAGCGTGAGGCTTACCGGGATCAATAAAAACTGAAGGATTCTTTTCATTTGAAGTTTATTTGAGGTGGTCAATCCAATAAAATTTACTTTGTGGAATAGATTCCTAATATCGGGATTTATCCACGCTTTATTCTAAATAATAATCTGAATGGTGATTTACTCTGTGAAAGCAAATCCCAATTTCTCAGCCCAACATTATTTCAAATTTTAACATAAATCTGAGCTACATTTTCAATCCACTCTGATTGGTTTTGTCCTTGTGGAAACACCATTTTCATTGAATGCTTCCACAACAAAATAGTAGGTTTGACCTACGGTGAGGCTTTTCAGGTCAAGTTCATTTTGACCATAGACGAGCCAAGAGCTATACAATTTGTCAGGGGCGATTCCCCAAATCACATTATAACCCTGTGCATTTGGAACGACATCCCAAGTGATCATGGCGTCGCGCTTGTCTTTCTCTCTGTCGATTTTGAGGTTTTTGACTGCGTTAGGTACCTTTTCATTGCCTAATCCAAATACCCTCAAACCGGAAATTGCAAGGCGGGGAGTGGGTACATGGATATTGGAATAACGAACATACCTTACAGATTTTGGAACTACCAATTCCACATAGTCATTGGGTACATCTTTGTAACTTTTGCTTCGGTCTACCAAGGTTTCCCAATTGACCCCATCCATTGATCCTTCGATCCGGTATCGGTGATACAAACCGGGAATTCTTCCGTACATGTCCGATTCATGGTCATGGTAATTGACTTGAATGGCGTGAACAGTGCCTGGTTTTTGGAGGTCGATTTCCACCCATTCTTCTGCTCCGTTGCTTTGGGCAAGCCAAAATGATTTGACATTTTCATCCACCAATTGTTCCGGAGAAAATCCTGCTACAGATGAAAATGACTTTACCGGTTTCTTGTAGGATAAGAGCATCCATCCGGCAAACTCTCCATTCTTTCCCGGTTCAGCCGGAGCAAAATGCGGATAATCTCCAAAATAGGTATCCGTATGCATCAGGTCATCTTTGTCAAAAAAAGTCGGGAACATGGCGATTCTCCTTTCCCAATTAACATTCACGGAGACGGCCATGCTTGCAAAATGCCAATAGGCACCGCCCGGTCCGATCACAGTACTTCCATGACCTGCCCCATTCATAAACCCGCCCGGCTTGTAAGAAATGGGGTTGTTAGGCGCATAAGTATAAGGTCCCAAGGGAGAATCGCTGGTGTAGACACCATCTCCATACACATTGAATTCCGTTCCCGGAGCGGCGTATTGCATGTAATACTTGTTTTTATACTTGGTCAGCCATGGACCTTCCATGTATCCTGCCAAAACGGTATCAGAATGGTTTTCACCAAATCTTTCCCATCCATGCTTGTCCATGTCTAATTTGAACAATTCAACTGTTTCCTTGGATGGCCGAAAGCGCAGATTTTTGTCCAGCTTTTTTGCCCTGACAGGATAAACATTGGAAGAACCCCAAAATACATAAGCTTGGTCATCGTCGTCAATGAATACATGAGGGTCTTGAAGGTCGTTGATAATCCCGGGTACGGCTTTCCAATCTCCCCGCTTCGGATTGTCAGTGTAGAGCAAACTCATGTGACCGGATGGATTTCCGGTTACATACAGTACTGAATCTTTATAATTATGGGCTGTGGGTGCATTGGATCCTTCAAAATACCAAGTTTCAGGTTTTATGAATGTCCAATTATTCAAATCTGTGGAATGCCAATACCCCATCGAACGAGTGACAAACATGTAATATTCCCCACGGAATTCGACCACGGAAGGATCCGCACCCGAGCGGTAGGATTTTCCTTCGTGGGAATTGTAAATCATGTACGTGTAATCCAGGTTAATGGGATTGCAATACGTCCGCATCTGGGTGGATTGAGCATGGGAATGGAAAACCAATCCCAGATAAAGAATTCCCAAAATTCCGATTTTGGTTAGTTTTTGAATTGTTATGACCATAGCTTTCCAGATCTAATTTTAAATGCATTTATGCAATGACGACAGTAAAATAATATCTCAACTTCATTATTGGTAGAAAACTGAAATAGCCAATACATCCGTCTTCCGACTTCGGTCTTCCGTCCTGTTTAGTTTTTCAATAAGTGAAATTCAGCCTATCCAAACCGGCTTTCACTTCAGTGTCTTTCATAAACAAATCCCAAAGCAGGGCTGTTCGGTGGTTTTCGATCATGATGACGATGGGGCCTTGGTCAATTGCCAGAAACGAATCTGCGTACCATTGCTCGGTGATGTTGAATGCATCATAGAAACCATATTGTCCCCAAAGCCTGTCCCCCATTTTGTAGTAGAAAAACCGCAATGCTTTCATGGATTCTACAGGAGTGAAAGGCATCGAGCCCAAGGCTGCCGTCGGAGTGATGACGCCAAGGTCATTGGTTGGCGAATGGGCATTGTAACCGAGGTGGTTGTCGCTTGCAGTAAAACCCCAACTATCCTCTGAATACCCTGCAAAACCTAGCGGGTTGCTAATGGCATGGGCTTGGTTGATAAGGGAATGGTTCCTGTTTTGTAGGGAATAATCAGCGTATTGGTCGGAAAGTTTTCGGGGATCCAATCCGAGAAATGAATAATGCGAAAAGAACAAAGGTCCTCCAAAATCATAACCCAAAGGCAAAGGAATCTGGTAAAATAGATTTCCATTTCTCATCGCTCCGTTGTTTGCCCAACCTTGGTGATACACTGCCGGATTTATCGGATGTGTTGGAGAAGCAGCTGCAAGGACATAGACAATCAAGGATTCATTGTACCCTCTGATCGGTAGGTTCATTTCCCAATTGAAGATTGGTGACCAATGCCAATAGAGGATATTCTGACCTCCTCGGGTGTACCAATCCCATTCTACCTCATGCCAAAGTTGTGTGATTTTGTTGATGATGGCACTTTCCAAAGGATTGGATGCATTTAGATAGGCTTTTGCCGTCAATAGGCCCTGAATCATAAAGGCTGTTTCCACCAGATCTCCGCCATTGTCTTTTTCACTAAATGGAATCACCTTTCCGGTATTGCCATCCAACCAATGCGGCCAAACACCATGAAACCGGTCTGCCTGTACAAGGAAATCAACAATCTGGTTCAACCTTTCTACTCCTTGTTGCCGGCTAATAAAATCCCTTTCGATCCCTACTAAAATTGTCATGACACCAAAACCTGATCCACCAACGGTCACCAGATTCCCTGATGTATTTCTTTCTCTAGCCATGCCACTATTGGGATGGGCAAAATCCCAAAAATACCTAAATGTCTGTTCCTGCACTTTGGTCAGTAAGGCTTCATCTGAAATGACAGGAAAAAAAGGATTGTCCCGAGATCTGGTGTAGAATATTTTTGAAGACCCCGCATATGATTCACCTCCTACACCTTTGATGGTATTTGCTAATTCAAAAGTGTATTTAGAAAGATCCTGAAGTGGGGTTAGACCTGAAACGGCCACATTTTTATCAGCCTCGGTATAAGTAAATTGAAGATTGGGAACTTCTCTACCCAAAAGCCTTACTCCGCTTTGGAATAATTCGCGGTTGACCGGTGCATTAAATTCAATGTTAATCGAGAAATCAAGAGGCACATTTACCGTCCTAGCTGTCTTCGTTTGCTCGGAATCCTGGATCGTCAGAGATACGATCTGAAGTCCGCCGAAAACAGTTTTGAAGCTGATTTCTTGTCCCACAAAATTGCTTTGGTTGGCACTTTTAAGGCTATTGGAAATGCCAATTCTATAGACTGTGTTGTTTTTTAAAAGCCCTACGGGATAAATGACGATGTTCCTGTTGTTTGAGATCAAACTTGTGGAAATAGTGACAAGCTGATCTCCATCAAAAAGTGAAATAGAATTGGCAACAGATGTGGGTTCAAGGGCTGCCGAAAAAATTAAAGTGATGGGCCTGTCCAAAGGAATGTTTTCACTGATCGGTGCCACCAAACTGATTGCAGTACCTCCTGCATCCGCTGATTGAAGTGCAACAATGGAAGCTTCAGGCTCATCTTTTTCGCAAGATGAAAAAACGATAATGTAAAGGAGAAAAAATAGTAAGGACTTCAGACTTGGTTTAAGGGAATATTCATTACTGCTTCTCGCCATGGGTTTTTGGGTTTTGTCATGATTTAAATTACCTGTGCAAAGGAATTTTCGCTTCCAATCAGAATGAACTTTATCATTCAGCATTTTTATATTCTTGATGAAGGATGGAAAAAAATGAGGATTTCAGTTTCCCAAAATCCTCATTTAATTATTTATCAAGCATGCTTATGGCTTTTCTGCTGTGATGATCGCTTGGATTTCAGTTTGGGTCAAGGCCTTGTTGAATAAACGGAGCTCATCAAACAAACTTGCATCGGACAAATGCCCCCACTCCGCAAACCTCGGTGCTCCCGAAGCAATGGAGAGAAGGTCGCAACCTGCCCAATCTATGCCTGAGAAACTTCCCTGACTTACCACCTGTCCATTGATATAGACAGCGGCTTGGCTTCCTGAAATAGTAAATGCCACATGAGACCAAGCACCGGCAGCAGGGTCAATGTCTGCTGCTGCACCTCCGTCAAACCATGCTTCTCCAGATCCGGTACCTATATTTAGCTTTATTCTTTGCTTGCCTCCGGCATTTTCCCTAAACAGACGGAAGCCTCCATTTCTGTTATTCATATTGGTAGGATTATTCGTGTCCGGTGGACCAATGACCATCAGGCCAGCCCTGTCAGGAGTACCATTGACTTTGTACCAAAAGACTGCGCTAAATTCAGGACTTAACAGGTTGATAGTTGGAAATGCAATGTTGGCATTGTTGGTTCCTGCATATGCACGACCGATCACACCGTCAGCAAAGCCCGGATTTCCGGTAACTGTAGGATTGGTGACTTTAACCAATTCAGTAAAATCGCCATCAAAAGGTAAATAGAAGGTTTCACCCTCATACACAGGTGTATAAGGTTCAACTTTTTCAAAATTTACGGTTTTGGTAGTAGTTTTTCCAGAAACATCTTTAGCAACAATGGTCAACACGTGTATTCCATTCGAAAGATTAGGATAGGTATGGGTCTTAACAAACCTCCTGAAATCAAGAAATTCTTCGAAAATGGCGATTTGGGTTCCATCCAGATTTACCTGAACGGACTCGATTTCGATATCATCAATGACTTCAAAAATGATGTTGATAGGAGTTACATCCTCAACCACCCTGATCAAAGTACCTTCAAGCGGGTAAGTGATATTAACTTCAGGTGCAGACACATCTGCACCAGGCTCCACCCTTACTATCTCATCTATATAGCTTTCGGTACAGCCAAAGCTGAGCAAAAGCATTGCAATCAATATTAATTTTATATTTTTCATTTTTTCAGATTTTTGGTTGACATGCTATTATCCATTATTGGTGGCTCCTTTGATCTGAGGCAATATATCCTGCTGCTCCAGTGGATATGGCAAATACCTGTGTTGGTTCAATTGAAAATTTCTACCCTCATAGTTCAGCTCAGTAGTCTTACCATGCCTAATTAAATCATGAAAACGAATGCCCCATTCAGTACCAAATTCAGCATATTTTTCATCGAGCACGACATCCAGAGACACACCGCTAACGGCCCCAAGTCCAACCCTTGCCCTGACTGCATTGACCGCTGCATCTGCAGAAAGTATAGAACTGCTTGCTCCACTGACCAAAGCTTCCGCATGCATTAACAGAATTTCTGAGTATCTGATCACAGGAAGGTTTTTGTTTTCTCCATAGGTAAATCTACCAGGTGTCAGTTGTGTAGAAGGTAGGTAAAACTTTCCGCTCAAAAACAGGTACCTCGGATGGCTGTTGAATACATCTCCATCCGGTGTAATATGGGATACCCAAGCAGGAAGTGTAGCATAATTGGGATCAGCCCTGAGTGCTGCAATTCCGGCAGGAGTGAAAAGAACAGTAGTTTGTAACCTTTCCTGCTCACCTCTGTCAAGCATAAATTTGATGTATTTCTGACTTGGTTCCCAGAAACCCCAACCGCCACCTGCACCTGACCTCGAAGGAGTCCAGCTTGCCGGACCAAAGAAATCCCAAAGGTATCTCGTTGAAGTTCCGGTTGGCGTTCCAAAATCAGAGTATTGAAATTCAAAAACGTTTTCCCTGTTAAGTTTTCCAGGTATCTTGAATAACTGATAGTAATCAGGCTCCAAAGCAAATATGCCACTGCTGATAATCTGACCTGTTGCTTCAGCCACAGCTGGGAAGTTTTTCAGATCAAGGTTAGCCATGGCTTTCACTGCAAGGGCTGTGAAAGCAGTAACCCCTCCCCTCACATCAGAACGTTGGTTGGGATGAATTCTTGGCAAAAGGGGGATCGCCTCATCCATTTGAGTGGAGATGTGCTGCAAGACTTCATCAAATGTAGACAGTTCCACATTGAACAAATCACTTGGCTGAGATGATCTTGGGATCAATACACTACCCCAAAGTCTCGCCAATTGCAACAATTCAAAAGCACGCATTACTTTGATCTCGGCGATGTATTGCTGAGCCAAAGCAGCACTGGCTCCGGCATCCTCATATTTTTGGATTTCCTCCATGGCTCCATGCCAATAGAGCAAATCTGTATAGAGGTTGAGCCAAGTAGAGTTGTACATCCAAAAATTTCTGTCATATCTAAAAACGTCTGTTTCCAATAAAGGAAATTGGTCTCCGGCCGAATTGACATCATCCCCTCTAACAGAGATGATCGGGAAAGTTTCCCATTGTAGGCTGTGCAATTCTGCGTAGGAACCAAAAAGCATCAATATCATATTTTGAGATTCGGTATAATCCGTATTCTCTGCTATGATTTGATTTTCGAGGGGCTCCTCCAACAAGTCTGTACATGACATTGCCGATAGCAATGTCAATGACAGGATGTATTTTAAATATTTTGAAGTTCTCATGATAGTTTCGGTTTAGAGTTTGATATTCAGACCCAAAGTGTAAATCGCCGGAATGGGATAAGTCTGACGGTCGATTCCATTCGCTACTTCAGGATTAAACCCGTTGTAATTGAACAATGTCAGCGGACGCTCGGCAGTGAAAGTGATTCTCGTCGCCG
The DNA here is from genome assembly GCF_023502205.1 of Aquiflexum sp. TKW24L. Lineage (GTDB taxonomy): Bacteria > Bacteroidota > Bacteroidia > Cytophagales > Cyclobacteriaceae > Cognataquiflexum. The sequence goes on from NZ_JAMFLG010000017.1 coordinate 12,844, forward strand.
GCATCGCAATGCCGAGAAAATCCTTGTCTAAAATTGAGTAGGAAAGTCTCACATTTTGAATCCTGAAATAAGACCCGTCCTCTACAAAATAATCACTCATATTTTGGTTCCACCCTTTGCGGAGACCAACTGCAGAAGGATAGTTGTTTGAAGTTCCTTCTCCTCTCCAGAGATTTTCTATCAAATCAGCATCAAGGTTGGTATCGTTGGTAAAGATGATTTCACCTCTTTTTCTATTGAGAATTTTGTGCCCTGACTGACCTTGGAACAGCGCAGCAAAATCAAAATTCTTATAAGTGAATCCCATGTTGAAACCATAATTCACTTTTGGTAAGAAAGATCCCAAGACTACCCTATCCAGGTCATTGATGATTCCATCTCCATTTTGATCTTTGAAATTAAAATCACCCGGCACCAGATTGGAGGATGTGATAAATTCCTGGGTATATCCACTGCTATTGATCTGTTCCTGATTTTGGAAAACCCCATTGATTTGATAGCCATAGAAAGCATTGAATGGTTGGCCGATGATCGATCTCTGACGGAATTCTGCAGAACCGGCATCCAGACCGGCTGCACCGCCAAGTCCTCGCACCTCATTTTTCAAGGTGGCAAAATTTCCACCGATGAAATAAGAGAAGTTTTGGGTGACTTGGGTTTCCCAGTTTAGGGTAATTTCAATCCCTTGGTTCCTGATTTCACCTACAGACCTACGCTCCGTTGCTCTAAAAACAGGAGGAATGATACTTACTGCAAGATTTCTGGTGTCTCTGATAAAATAATCCGCCTCCATAGAAAGTCTGTTTTCAAAGAATCTAGCACTCAGTCCAAAATTCTGTTCAACAGTGGTTTCCCATTGGTTGATCAAGTCATAAGTTGGGTTGAGGTTTCTTCCGATTGTCAATACATCATTGATAGCTGTATTTGTTTCGCCTAAAGTTGGCGCACCGACCGAAGGACGGATGCCGTCATTTCCCAATTGACCCCAAGATCCTCTCAGTTTTAAGAAATCAACCCCTTTGATGTTCCAAAATTTCTCAGAAGAAACCACCCAGCCTGCACCGAAGGTTGCAAAATTTCCCCACTTGCTCTGAAACTTATTATTCCCGTCCCTTCTGATGGTTCCATAAAACAAGTACCTGTCATCAAAGTTGTATGCCAATCTTGCGAAATAGGATTGGAAGAAAAGGCGTGAATTGATAGTTGACCCGTTTGCATCTCCAACATCATTGATATCGATATTTGTAGCATTGTCCAAATACCAAAAATGCTCCCTGGTACGGTCTGGAATCGGTGTGATCCCTGCCCCTCTGGCAAAAAGCACTTCGCTGTATTCACTCCTGAATGAGCTACCCAATACTGCGGTAATGTTATGTTTATCAAAATTTTCGGTGTAGGTAAAGAAATTATCCCAAATCTGATCGAATCTCGAAAAGTTCTGCCTTCTAATTGAGGATTGAAAAGCAGTCACACCATCATTGTAATCAAATCCCACATTTCTTGTATTAACTCCCTCAAGGCTGTAGTTATATGCCGATCTGAAAGATAGTTTGCTTGGAATGATTTCGATATTTCCGTAGAAATTTCCCAAAACTTTGGCAACCTGATTTCTGCTGTCATTATATAATAAACTATAGAATGGATTTTGGCTGCCTCTATATCCAATCTTCTGTGCATTCGAAAGTTGGAATGGCGAAGCGTCGACATTCAAAGGATCATAAACCGGAATAATCGGAACAGCAAAATAGGAACCGAACCAAGCCCCATCGTCTCCATTGAATTGTTGGGCTATACTTATGTTAAAGTTGGTACCAACAGTTAACCACTCTTTGACATCAGAGTCAAGCTTGGCCCTGAAGTTGATTCTTTTAAACTCATTTCGGGTATCCTTCAATAAACCCTTCTGGTCAAAATAACTGACACCAAGGGAATACCTGGTTTTTTCACCGCCGCCGTTGAAAGATAAGTTGTGATTTTGGATAGCCGCCGGATTCATGACCTCTGCATACCAATCGGTATTGACATCGGGAAGGCTAGGATCCAACCTGCTTCTACCATATCGCTGAATGGCGTTATTGACAAATGCAATATCCGCAGGTGCACCAGTCTCATTAACATACTGGACAAATTGTTGCGTATTTGCCATCCTAATCACGTTTTGAGGAACCTGCATACCATAATAACCATCATACACAATCTCCGTCTGCTGGTTATACCCACCTGATTTGGTCTCGATCAATACAACTCCATTCGATGCCCTCACACCGTAAATGGCAGAGGCAGAAGCATCTTTGAGGATAGAAATCGTTTCGATGTCATTTGGATTCAAAAAATCAATGTTATCGAAGAACATCCCGTCTACTACGTATAGCGGTGCGGCATTCCCCTCAAAAGAACCGACTCCCCTTACCCTGACTGTTGGGCTTGCACCCGGAGCGCCATTACTCACTATCTGCACACCCGCTACACGCCCTTGAAGTGATTGCATGGCATTGGCGGCAGGCGTCTTGACGATAACGTCTGATTTTATGGTAGTGATAGCTGATGTCAGGTCTTTTTCCCTTAAGGAACCATACCCAATAAGTACAAATTCATCTAATGTATCTACATCTTGTACAAGACTGATGTTGATGGTTGTCATATTTCCAATGATTACCCTTTGACTGGCAAAACCCACGAAAGAGAAAACAAGCACATCCCCTTCATTGGCAACGATGGTATATTTACCATCTAGGTCGGTCACTGCTCCAGTACCTTTTCCTTCAAGCAAAACCGTAACGCCCGGCAGTGGAAGACCCAAGTCGTCCAATACTGTGCCTGTAATGGTGATTTCTTCGTCGATTTCTGAAACAACTACTTCCTCTATGCTATTATAAAATCCGTTTGCTTTGGAAGCAAAACTAAAGTTGAGTACCATCAACTGGACTACAAACCCATATAGGAAGAATCTGGATAACGTATATATTATCTTCTGTAAACTATTTTTCATAATTTTGATAGGTTTATTGAATTGAACTATTCTTTAAGCTTGGTGATTTGATGATTCCATTCCCCAATGTTTTGCATCAAAAAACCAATTCCTGCCGATTGATTTCCCAATCAGTCGGCTTTTTTATGTGCTGTCTTTTTCTACCATAGTTTGTTTTAATATCCGTTCTACCTCTATTTTATTTTTTTTCTATTCAAAATTTTTTAGGTCCCATTTGCGACCAATGATATCTTAATTGAGGATTCGTTATTGATTTTGATTTAAAAGAACGTTTTTAAGTTCATCACAACTAACTGATAAGAAGTCAATTAAATCGCATTGGTGTGATTTCTTTAAGGCCACCGTCCGGTCTGAAAGGAATGATTTCCAATCTGTCTAAATTTTCTAAAAAGCTTCAAAAAGGCCTTTCTCCATCTTTTTCAATTCCCATCCAATTCCCTGACCCTCAGAACGTATTAGAAAGAATTCCTTCTTTTCAAAAATCAAATGATAAATAATTACATTATTGGATTTCCCATCTTTAAAAAAGAAGGGAATTTTGTATAAAAATACAGGAACTAAATGGTTAAAGGCTTATACAACAATAGTGAAATCTTACAGAATTGGCAGATTGGCTCTTTCATTTCCAAAATATTGCACGGGATTATTTAAAAAAATCTTCCAAAAATTTGAGGCCAAATAGTTCAGTTTTCCTGACAAGAAAGTAATTTCAAAGTACTTTCTATTTTTAAGTATTGCTTTTGAATGAATCTGAAGAACGCGGTAATTGGTAAAGATTAAAAAATTCGGGTTTACTTCAATCTTTCTCCCAATACCAGTACCTGACCATCTGCTTTTAGCCTTACGTTCAATTTTTCATAAGAAACATCCTGAACAGCGAGGTTTTCATCGATCGCCATAGAGGCGGCTGTTGCGGCGGATTGTCCCAAAATCATAAAAACCGGCTCCATACGGATGGATCCAAAAGCTGTATGAGAACTTGACACGCACACAGGAACAAGCAAATTTTCGCATTCGGATTTTTTTGGAACGATAGTTCCATAAGATATGCTGTATGGGTTTTTGGGATGAACGCCGATATCTCCTTCATTTTGTACAAATCCATCCGCAGTCACTATCCGCTGGATATTGTGCGAATCAAGTGAATAAGAACCCATACCTACTGAATGCGGAACCTCTTTATCACCGAGGACATCGTGCTCAGTCATGACATAATCTCCAATCATCCTCCGCGCTTCCCTCACATAAATCTGATGTGGCCAGTTGCCATTGTCTACAAATTCATCTTTTGCCAATCCCCATTTAGACATTTCGTTGCTTACCGCTTCAGGAACTTTGGAGTCATTTGCCAAGAAGTACATCAATCCTTTTTGGTAATCCTCGTGTTCGCGGATCATGGTTTTCCTCTCTTCATAGCTAGCTTTCGGATAGGAATAATTCTTCCCTATATAATCTGTGCTGAAAGGTCCATGGTTATTGGTGTCTGTTTTGAGATTGGGAATGTCATCGAACTTGTCAAAAGTTTCATTCCAACCGGTTTCGAAAACCCTTGCCAATAATTCATACCTATTTGGATCATAATTCACAGGCTTTGGAAATGGAATCCTATTGTCCGGGTGCTGACTGAGTGCCATCCTGAAATTGTATGCCTGTACTTTGTCGTCACCTGTCCCGTTGGGTGGAAGTTTTGCGGCTGATATTTCCGGCAACAAACCACTTGAAGAATCTCCGGCTACTATATATGGACTTACAGGATTTTTGAAATAATGTCCATGTTGGAATACACCAAACTGCACCCCATTCCACTTTTCTCCATAAGTCTCGTTGGATTCCCTTCCGATATGATAAGTTACCCCAGCTGCCGCCAAAAGGTCTCCTTCATAGGTGGCATCAATAAAAATTTTACCCCTAAAAGTCTTACCAGATAGTGTCATGAAAGAAACTATTTTTCCATTTGTTTTCGTCAAACCACTTTCTCTATCCAACCATTCATCTCGGAGAACTTCTATTTCATTTTCCCTGACAAAATCCTCAAAGATCATTTCCGCAACATGTGGTTCAAAAATCCACATGGTCCGCGCATTTCCATCTATTGCAGGTATTCCCTGACCCTTGTTTCCATATTCCTCCCTTTTCTGCCATTTCCAAGCGGAGTCATTTTGGTAATGCATATATACACGGTGGTAAAATTCCCTTGCCAAGCCACCGATGACCGTTTTGTCTCCAGTATCTGTAAAACCCAAGCCTCCTGAAGAAAGTCCGCCTAAATGGATATCCGGAGAAACTACCAAAACAGATTTACCCATTTTTTTGGCTTGAACCGCTGCAATTATTCCGGCTGAAGTTCCTCCGTAGATGATGATGTCAGCTTCGAAAGCGGATTTATCTTCTTTTTTGCAGCCAAGGCATACTATTAGGATAAATGCTATAAGGAAATTGAGGGATTTGGACATTGGTTAATTGGTTATTTGGTTATTGGTTATTTGGTTATTGGTTACTTCGTTTGCGGTCAGTACAAGTATTTGGTTATTGGATAATGGGTTAACTTAATTTATCAAATTTCGATAGAAGTTATCAATTTAAGTTTCGATTCAATAATCCTACTGATTGAAAGAAAGAAAAAATAGATACATATGGTTTAATTTCCTGTCCCTTTAGGGACAAGATATGGGTAGGACGAGTTTGATTTTAGTTCATTCCCGTGCCTTTAGGTACGGAATATAGGTTGTACCTAAAGGCACAAAAGCCATTCGATTGATCAATTTTTTTACCCAGATTATGTCCCTAAAGGGACTTTGGCCATTTGCAGAATTTAGAATAGAGGAATTTAAGAACAAAACTCCTAAACCTGACAAATCATATTTAATCCAGTTTTTTGATTTTGATTTCCTTAAACTCAACACCTTGACCTTCTGCCTGTAATCCGATGTAGCCAGATTTCAAAGGCCTATCCTCCTCGAACAATTCATCAGTGAATCTATTGACAACACCACTGGAAAGTTTTTGATGTGGCTTAGTATACCTGAGAACTGTATCACCATTGACGAGATGCATGACCAAAGAGTCTTCATACACAATGAGTTCTGCCTTGACCCACGCATCCCAAGGAAAGGTTTCCGAGGTAGAATTGATACAGTGTCTTGGATCGGACACGCCTTCGAAGTACACTTGGGTTCCCGGAGAGCACATATTGCCTGTAGGTCGTGGATTTCCATCTCCCGCATCTGCCAACATCTGATATTCTACCGAAACCGGCCAATCTTGTTCTTTGAGGATAGTATTCGGGTCTTGGGAATGAAACATGACACCGCTGTTTCTATAAGTAAAGTCAGGGGCATCTGACATCCATTGGTCTGTAAACCGGTATTCCCATTTGAGATGAAAAGAAGAAAATGGCTCTTTGTAGAATAAATGACCATACTTTTCTTCAAAAACTTCATATTGATCATAGTTGACTTGAATAGCACCATCCACAACCCTGAATGTTTCAGCAAAATTTTCGCCTACCTCGTGCTTGTGGATTTTAGGAACCCATCCATTTAGGTCTATTCCATTAAAAAGTGTTTGCCAAGATTCAGCCTCACTTTCATTTTTTTGGCTTCCAGCACAGGAGAAAATTGTGAATGTGATCATGCAGAAAGCCAAGAAGTTTATCAGTCGGATCATTTAATTGGGTTTTTTTGGAAAATATACAAATTAAATTTTGCAGGTCTACCCCGGTCGAAAAATTAAATCGACTATTTTTAATCCAAAAACTCATCACTACCGAATCAAAAAAAATTTAAATACAAACTGATGTGAACCCCTCTGAGGAGGTTATTCATAACCGAACTTGTAAATTTTCCCATCAAAGCCACAGATATACAACTCGTTTTGTTGATCCACTCCAAAGGAAGCTATTGGAAAAGAGGCTTTCATCAATTCGGTATTGATCGGATTCTTGATATTGGCGTGGTTCAAAGTCCAAATCCTGCCTGAAACAAAATCCCCATAAACATATAATCCCTTTAGTTCATCCAAGGTAGCTCCGCGATAGACGAATCCTCCCGTCACAGAAACATCCCCATTGGAATGGCCATATTCTACGATAGGCATTAGTAATCCGGTTTGGTTACAATTGTTTGCGGGATTGTAGCACTCAAACCCTTCCATTGTCCGCCATCCGTAATTACCACCATTGGTGACAATGTCTATTTCCTCTGCCCTGTTTTGGCCTACATCACCTGCCCACAACCTTCCGTTTTGGGTGTCAAAACTGAAACGCCAAGGGTTCCTTAAACCATACGCATAGATCTCTGCTCGGATACCTGAAGCATTATTAATAACAAATGGATTATCTAATGTGATGGAATAATTTAGAGATCCCGATGGGCTGTTTACATCTATTCTGAGGATTGTTCCTAACAATGTTTTAGGATTCTGCCCATGATTTTGGGGATCGCCGCCAGACCCTCCATCTCCAACTGCGATGTACAAAAAGCCATCAGGCCCAAATGAAACCTGTCCTCCATTGTGGTTAGAAAAAGGCTGAGGGATTTCCATCAACACCAATTCACTTGCCGGATTGGCTTGGTTGATATTCGAAGCAGAAACCTGAAATCTGGAAATTACAGTTCGGTTGGGGTTGGCGGCGGTATAATTGACATAGAAAAAGCCATTGGTTTCATAATTGGGATGAAAAGCCAAACCCAAAAGTCCCTCCTCATTTCCTTGGTCTTTCACTTTGGATTCAATATTCAAAAACACCTGCTTGGTAGTGGCAGTAGGATCATTTGGAAATACGGATATCACTCCTCTTTGCTCCACGATAAAAGTCCTATTTGAATTGTCCCCGGCATTTTGAAAATCAACCGGCCTTTCAAAAGTCAAATTGGGATAAGCCACTTTGACCACAATGGGTCCCTTTTCTGTCTGATCGACATCGCCATTTTCCTGAATGCAGGAAACATTAAAAAAAAACAGGGGTATCAAAACGCAAAAATGGAGGATGGGATTTTTCATAATTTTACCTTTTGGTCAAAAATTTAACGTGTTGCAACTCATTTTATTGAATGGGGTAATTTAAAATTCAGTTCATTAAGTATAACTGATTTTATTTCAAGTTCTACATTTTCCTTGCCTTTGGCTCGTAGGGTAAGCTTCACTTTTCCCTTTTCAAACCTTCCCTTTCCCAAATATATCAAAGGCCAGTTTTTCTCATAAACCTCCCCCCTTGGAACTCTATCTGGACTAGGAATTTGTTCAGCAACATTGGCTCCTAAGATCGTTGTGCCCCATTCCTCACCATTCAAATCAAGAACAATTTCAAGCGGTGAGCTATTGGACATTTGTGCATATACCTCATACTCGCAGTTCTGTACTGCTTCCAAGTCCCAATATACCTGATCAGATTCTGAGGTGAATCCCACAAACCAATCATTGGCCCATCCCATTTTTCCCTTGAAACTGACCCCTCCCATCATTTTCCCATCAGGTGCCGGAAGTTCTATCCGGGGAATTTGCGCATGTCCAACTTGGATCAAAGGGGGTGTAACACCATTTTTGGTCACATTCTGGAACCAAGCCAAATATTCCTCCTCCATCATTTCCACCAATTGGGGATTTTCAGCGATAACATTTTGGATTTGGAAATAATCGTTTTCCAGGTCATAGAGCTCTTTTTTGTTGTTTTTCAGGGTCAAAAGATACTTCTGATTTCGGATCGCTCCGGGAATCGTATCGAAATCCCGGTTGACATGGTGTGTGAAAAAGTACCTGTCTTCCCATTGCGGATTACCCTTGATCAACGGCAATAGACTTTTGCCATGGGCCTCAAGGTCTTGGGAAACCGGTATTCCCAGCAAATCCATCAAAGTCGGAAGTACATCAATGTGTGCCGCCCAAGGTTTAATCACCTGATGTGGCTGACCGGGAATCCGAATAAAAAACGGAACCCTCACTCCTCCCTCATCTAAATGGCCTTTGGCCCCTTTCATGCCGCCGTTGAACCGGACTCCATTGGGACCATTGTCTGTCATAAAGATGACAATGGTATTATCAAGTTTCCCGCTTTGTCTGAGAAAAGAAATCAGCCTTCCGACATTGTCATCGATATTTTCTACCATTCCGTAGACCGCTGCGTCTTTGTCGTTAAGTCCTTTGGCTTTGTACATATCAAAGTATCGGTCAGGAACCTGAAAAGGGCTGTGGGGAGTATTGAAGGAAAGCATCGCAAAAAAAGGGGCTTCTCCCTCCATAAAATCCATCGTTTTGTCAGTCAAGAAATCAGGCAAATAACCTTCGAAAGAAACTTCCTCAAAATTATGCGTGAGTTTGCTGTCAAAGTAATTGTTAAGATGACCTTCAGTAAATCCCAAAAACTCCTCAAAACCTTGCCCTAAAGGATCATGGGGAAACTGTTTTCCCTGATGCCATTTACCAAACAATCTTGTCCGATAACCTGCAGGCTGGAGCATCTCCGCAATCGTGATTTCCTCCTCCCTCATCACTTCCATCCTATGCGTCACCCAAGTAGTGCCTGTGGCCAGATGATAGCGCCCCGTGAGCAGGCTCGCACGCGTGGGTGCACAAACGGGAGAAACATAAAACCTTTCAAAAATCACGGATTGAGCCGCTAATGAATCCAAATGAGGAGTTTCAATCACCTCATTTCCATGGTAGGAAAGGTCTCCCCAGCCTTGGTCATCCGTGATGATAAGCAGGATATTGTGTTTAGGTAAAATGATTTTTTCTTTGCACGAGCCAAAGAAAACTAAAGAAAATAAAAAAAATAGCAGAAAGGAAAAGGGGAACTTCATGGTCAATAAGGTTTGCAATACTCCAATCAAGATACCTGAAATTATTGGAAAACATCAAAAATTATCAATGCTAATCCCTACTTTTAAGGAACAAAAAAAAACCTATAACCTATGAAATATAATTTTGTAAAATCAATTTCGGCAGCAGCTGTTATTCCCTTTTTGGCGTTGTCCTGTGCTCCCAAACTTTTTGTAAATCCCCCTTTGGTCAGTCACGTCTACACCGCGGATCCTTCGGCGCATGTTTTTGAAGGGAAGATTTACATTTACCCTTCTCATGATTTAGAATCCGGTGTCACGGAAGATGATATGGGATCGCATTTTGACATGAAGGATTTTCATGTTTTCTCCATGGACAAACCGGGTGGAAAGGTTACAGATCACGGCAAAGTGTTGGACGTGGCAGACGTAGCTTGGGCCAAAAGACAAATGTGGGCACCTGATGCGGCAGAGAAGGACGGTAAATATTACTTTTATTTCCCTGCAAAGGATGCCAATGACCTTTTCAAAATCGGCGTGGCAGTTTCCGATAAACCAACAGGGCCATTTGTCGCCAATCCTGAACCGATGAAAGGAACCTTCAGCATTGACCCTGCGGTATTCAAAGACGGGGATGGAAGTTACTACATGTATTGGGGAGGAATTTGGGGTGGCCAATTACAACAATACCGTGATGGCAAGCATAGGCCCGTAGGCAAAGGACCGACCGATGGATTGCCTGCTGCAGACCAACCAGCCCTTATGCCTCAAATGGCAAAATTGAATGCCAACATGATGGAACTTGCCGAACCTGCACGACCGATTCAGATTGTGGATTCCTCAGGAAATCCCATCCTAGCCGGAGACAATGAAAGGAGATTTTTTGAAGCTGCCTGGGTACACCAATACAAAGGAAAGTATTACCTCTCCTACTCTACTGGCGATACCCATTTTATCGCTTATGGCATAGGGGACAATCCTTATGGTCCTTTTACTTACCAAGGAGTTGTCCTGAATCCTGTTCAGGGATGGACCAATCACCATTCCATTGTTGAGTTTGAAGGCAAATGGTATCTCTTCTACCATGACACCGAATTGACCAACAAAACCCACCTGCGCAATATCAAGATGACCGAATTGGTCCACAATGAAGATGGCACGATACAGACTATTGAGCCTTTGAGAAAGTAGATAAGATTTGAGATTTGAGATTTGAGATTTGAGAAATAAAAACACCGTCAAATAGATTTTTGACGGCGTTTTTTATTTTTTACGCTTGCGCCTTTCTACATTCAAATGGGAGGTAAATCTTCATCATTTTGGCTCCTTCGAACAACTGTCCGCCGCGGCGGAGCGAAATAATACCAGCCCCGTGCAAGGTGCTTCTCTGGTTTTTATACTCAAACAAATTTCCATGCACCACAGCTCGGGGTTAAAGAAAACGAGGTTTCATTGGTCCCGATTAATATCGGGATTGGGAGAAAAAAAGGAAAGAAAGGAATTGGCCTCACACCAAAAACAGGGAAGGTTGACAGAAAATTATCAAAGTAAAGATTGGTCCTAATGGAATTACAAATTGCAATTATAAGAAGGCGTAATTGCAAATTCCGCCTAGGGGAGATTCCTTCGACCAAAAGCCCCAACGGCGCAAAATATTTGTAGCCATGGGTAAGGTGCTAAACCTAGTTTTATATTTTCTCAAATCTCCATGCACCGTAGCCCATGGGTAGAATGGCGGTTTTTTCGGTATTTCGGTCACGGGTCTCATAATTTGGATAATCTCTATTACCGAAATCTAAGTGAAATCTCCTTATTTTGACTCCTTCGTCAAACAGCCCTGAAGCGGGATAAGCCTGGCACCAGAATAAAAAAAACCGTCTAGTTTACACCAGACGGTCTTTTCATTTATGTTTGGATAAATCCTAAATGAATTCATTCAAGATATTCTCGTACAATTCCTGCTTGCCGCTGGTTTGTTTTGGTTCGCCGTTGGCTACCGCCAAGCTTCTTAAATTTTCCAAAGTCAGCTTGCCTTCTTCGAATTCTTTTCCTTTTCCATCATCAAAAGAAGCATAGCGCTGCTTTCTCATATCAAGATAAGCTGAGTTTTCCAAAATGTCATTGGCAATCAACATGCCTCTCGCAAAAGCATCCATCGAGCCGATGTGTGCCAAGAACAGATCATCAAGATCTGTAGAATTCCTTCTCACTTTGGCATCAAAGTTTACACCTCCACCTTTGATACCTCCGCCTTGAAGGATTACCAACATGGCCTCAGTCAGTTCCTGAAGGTTGATGGCAAATTGATCGGTATCCCATCCGTTTTGCGAATCTCCTCTATTGGCATCGATTGAGCCTAACATGCCGGCATCCACTGCTACCTGAAGCTCGTGTTGGAAGGTATGTCCTGCCAAGGTTGCATGGTTGACTTCGATGTTCAATTTGAAATCTTTGTCCAATCCGAAATGTCTCAAGAAACCGATCACAGTAGCGGCGTCATAGTCATATTGGTGTTTGGTTGGTTCCATCGGTTTGGGCTCGATAAAGAAGGTTCCTTTGAAACCATTCTTCCTAGCATAATCCCTTGCCATGGTCAGAAACCTACCAAGGTGTTCTGTCTCACGCTTCATGTCGGTATTGAGTAACGACATATAGCCTTCACGTCCACCCCAAAACACATAATTCTCACCATTTAATTTGATGGTGGCATCAATGGCATTTTTCACCTGAGTTCCTGCCCAAGTCACGACATTGAAGTCAGGATTGGTAGAAGCACCGTTCATATAGCGTGGGTTGGAGAATACGTTGGCTGTTCCCCAAAGTAGCTTCACCCCGGTTTCTGCCTGCTTTTGCTTGGCATAATCTGTGATGACCTGCATCCTGCTTTCATATTCAGAAAGGGAATTTCCTTCATCAATGAGGTCAACGTCATGGAAGCAATAATACGGAGCGCCGATTTTGGTGATGAATTCAAAAGCAGCATCCATTTTGTCTTTAGCTCTTTGGACTGCATCTGCATTCGCATCCCAAGGTCTTATCATTGTTCCAGGCCCAAATGGATCAGCGCCTGTGGCACAGAAGGTATGCCAATAGGCTATGGAAAATTTAAAATGTTCTTTGAGGGTCTTTCCTCCAACAACTTTATTTTCATCATAATATTTGAATGAAAACGGATTTTTGGATCCCTTTCCTTCAAACTTGATTTGGTCGATGTTTGGAAAATAGGTTTTTGACATGGTATTTATAGGTTATTTTTTAATAGATATGAGATGTGAAATTTGAGTAAGCAGTGGTCAGTATTCAGTAAGCAGTGTTCATTAACCAGTAATCAGTAATCAGCATCTACTCATTACATGGTTTGGCTGTAAACTGTAAACTGACCACTATAAACTGTAAACTTCCCACTGTAAACTGGCAACTGACCACCGGAAACGATCACTGCACTTTTTTCAGTGCATCCAACCAGCTTTCATAGACTTCCTTGTAAGCACTGCCCAAAGAAGGGTCCGGTTCTTTTGATGCTAATTTTTCAAGCCCTTGAAAAGCTTCTTTCGGCGAAGAATAAATCTCGGCACCAATCCCTGCTCCTCGTGCTGCGCCTTGTGAACCGTCGGTATCATAAAGTTCCAAGGTGATATCGTTCATATTGACAAAAGCTTCTCTGAACAGCGGACTCAAGAACATGTTTGCCCTTCCTGCCTTGACAGTGTTGAGGTTCAAGCCCATGTCCTTCATGATGTGAAACCCATAAGTCAAAGAAGCTACAATCCCTTCTTGTCCTGCACGGAGCACATGTCTCTTGTCATGCTTGAGGAGATTAATACCGGAAAGATGGGCATCCACAGATTTGTTTCCCATGATTCTTTCGACACCGTTTCCAAAAGGAATAAACTTTAGTCCTTCTGCGCCGATGGGAACCTGCGAGGCCAAATCATTCATTTCAGGATAAGAAATGCTTTCTCCGCCCAACAGTTTTTTGAGCCAGGAATTCAAAATCCCTGTTCCGTTAACACAAAGCAAAACTCCATATTTTGGATCTTTCTGCTTGTGGTTGACATGAACAAAGGTATTCACTCTGGATTTTGGGTCATATACCGCTTGTGTACTTACGCCATAAACGGTCCCACTCGTACCCGCCGTTGTGGCCAATTCGCCTTCTTCCAATATATTCAGTGAAAAAGCATTATTGGGTTGGTCGCCGGCCCGGTAAGTTATTGGAATGCCGGATTCTATTCCCAATATTTCCGAAGCCTCAGAATTCACATTTCCCTGAAAGGAGAAAGAAGGTACCACGTCTGCGATCAGGGATTCATCGATCCCGTAGTAATCCAAAAGCTTTTTGGACAATCCATTTGATTTGAAATCCCAGAAAATGCCTTCTGACAAGCCTGTTTCTGAGGTTTTGATTTCCCCCGAAAGCTTCATGGCGATATAATCACCCGGGAGCATGATTTTGTGGATCCGGGCATACAGGTCAGGCTCGTTTTCCTTGACCCACTTCAGCTTGGATGCTGTAAAATTTCCCGGAGAGTTCAATAAATGGGGAAGGCAATATTCTTCTCCCAATTCCTGAAAAGCTTTGTTACCAATACCAACAGCCCGGCTATCACACCAAATGATGGAGGGACGGATTACTTTATAGTTTTTATCCACACATACCAACCCGTGCATCTGGTAAGAAATCCCGATGGCTTTCAGTTCGCCTTTTTTGACTTCGCCACTTTTAACAATGGCATGGGTGGTATCAATGATATACTTCCACCACATGTCAGGATCCTGTTCTGCCCAATCTTTTTGAGGTGCTGCTATGGTCATTTCGACCTTCGGCAATCCTTCAGAAGCCACTACTTTGCCGGTATCAGCATCCAAAAGGGTAGCTTTCACCGAAGAACTCCCGATATCATATCCAATCAATAATCTTCTCATGCTTGATAAATTCTACCAGAATACAATGTAAAGTGCGGCTGTGATGCCTGAAATAATAATAGCTCCGATTTTGAAGGTAGTACTTGTCTTGAAGAGTTCCCTGTTGATTTCAATGCTGTTTGGATGGTCTTTGCCTTTGCCTTCATACAAACTGATGGCAATAATAAGAGCAGAAATAACCAAGAACACGACACCCATCCTATCAAGGAATGGTAGGTTTGGCATTCCAAACTTCAAGGCGGTTGACAAAGGAATGGTCAAAATCGCTGCAGTCAAAGCTGCATTGGAAGTTGTTTTCTTCCAAAATACACCAAAGAAGAATATGGCAAAAACTCCCGGAGAAACAAAACCTGTATATTCTTGGATAAATTGAAAAGCCTGGTCCAAAGAACCCAAAGCCGGAGCTACGATGGCAGCCACCACAAAAGCAACCAAAGCTGCCAATCTGCCTACCCTTACCTGTTTGGTCTCAGAGGCATTTTTATCAATGTATTGTTTGAAGATGTCCATCGTAAAAATCGTAGAAGTACTGTTGGCCATAGATGCCAATGAGGATACGATCGCTGCTGTCAAGGCTGCAAACGCTAATCCTTTAAGGCCTACGGGCAAAATCTGAAGCAATGTCGGATACGCCCTGTCAGATTTGATCAAGCCAGTCACAGGATCTTTCATAGATGCAATAAAACCTGGATCAATATTGTTTTCTACAATCACATAAGCTGCAATTCCAGGGATAACGACTATCAATGGCATCAACAATTTCAAAAATCCAGCGAAAATCATCCCTTTTTGGGCTTCATCAAGATTCTTTGCTGCCAAGGCCCTTTGGGTAATGTATTGGTTAAATCCCCAATAACTCAAATTGGTAATCCACATTCCTCCTACCAACACACTGATACCGGGAAGGTCCAAATAGGCATCCCTTGTACCACCTTTGCCATCAGGTA
This sequence comes from Aquiflexum sp. TKW24L, assembly GCF_023502205.1. GTDB lineage: Bacteria > Bacteroidota > Bacteroidia > Cytophagales > Cyclobacteriaceae > Cognataquiflexum. The sequence continues at coordinate 28,482 of NZ_JAMFLG010000017.1, forward strand.
TCATCATTTCACCTTTGGAAAGGATCATAGAAAAGTGACCTGGAACTTCTTTTCTTAATAAACCCAAACCATCCCAAGCATCCCCGCTTCCCACTATCTGAAGTGCGATGTAAGTCGTAGCCAATCCACCTGCAATCAGGAAAACCACCTGCACCACATCCGTCCAAGCAACTGCCTTAAGTCCTCCATAAATGGAGTAGACCATCGCAAATAGTGCCAAGCCTATGATGCCATAAGTCATTGGGACATTCAGAATGGTATTTAAGCTCAATGCGCCAAGATAAAGGACCGAAGTCAAGTTGACAAATACATAGAGAAGTAACCAAAATATTGCCATGGTAGTCCTGACTCGGGTGTCATACCTGTCAAGCAAAAATCCCGGCATGGTGTAGATACCCTTTTTAATATATACAGGAAGGAAAAATATGGCCACCACCAAAAGTGTAGCAGCTGCCATCCATTCGTAGGTGGATATGGCCAATCCCATCGCAAAACCTGAACCCGACATGCCGATAAATTGCTCAGCAGAAATATTTGATGCTATCAGCGATGCACCTACAGCCCACCAAGGCAATGCCTTGGATGCCAAGAAGTAATCTTTTGAATCTTTGATATGCCCTTTTTTTTCTCGGGAGACAAATAGTCCCATACCCACAATCAATAAGCAATAGCCGACAAATACGGCGAGGTCTAAGGGTTCTAGTAACATAGGTTATGGTTTATTATTAATGATTTTTATCCGTAATCGATTGCAAAAGATAATTTCTTTTTTTAACCGAATTATTTTCAAATATAATGTTTTAAGCTAATCTCAATACTGTTTTCGAATATTTATCCCAAAGGTCAGAACCAATCTTCTCCAACCGATTTTTTCAAAAATCAATCTAATGCCTATCAATTTAATTTTTGGCCAAAAAACTTCTAACCTTGCAACATCGCAAAATGGAGAATAGCCCCCATTCCCCAAAAAAGGGATAGCAAAAAAACATATTTTATCTAACATTGAACCATCTGTTTGCTCCAAGCGAAAAATTTATTGATAACCAATGTCTTAAAAATCAAATTTTCCATCTCCTGAACCTGGCTCAGGATTTTTGGAAAGAAATTTGTACAGAGAATATGATATTTGTCAGGTTTTATTGTTGCGGGGTGCCAAAGAATAATTATTAAAAATCTCATCTCCTTCAAAAGCTTCACCATAACGATAGATTCCAAGGCTTCTTATTTAAAAATATTGGATGAAAACCATCACGCTACCCACAGACTAATGATAAAGGATAAAAAGAAACATCAGATTTTGCTCGTAGAGGATAACTATGGGGATTTTGTCTTAGTGGAAGAATATTTGGAGGAAATGATTGCTGAACCGGTCATCATCAGAATGGAGAATTACAGGGAAGCCAAAGAGATTTTAACCGAGAAAAAAACAAAGTTTGATGTCATCCTCCTGGACTTAACGCTCCCCGACAAAAGTGGCTTACAACTTGTCGGCGAAATGATTTCTATAGCAGAGAATACCCCGATTATCGTACTTACAGGCTATGCCGATGCCAATTTCGCCATCAAATCTCTCTCGATGGGAATTTCAGATTACCTACTCAAAGATGATTTGAGTCCTACCATTCTCTTCAAAAGTATAATCTACAATATCGAGAGAAATAAGAATTTTGTCCGATTACAGGAATCCGAACAAAGATATGTGGACCTTTTTCAACTTAGCCCGCAGCCTATGTGGGTTTTTGATGTGAATACCTTAGATTTTCTGAATGTAAACCAAGCTGCGATTGTGCATTATGGATATAGCGAGGAGGAATTTATGCATATGACAGTCCGGGACATCCGGCCAAAGGAGGAATTAGAGTATTTAGATAATCTTATGGATTCTGTCCGCAAAGAAAACCCAAAATACCTCAGGGTAATTGTGAATCACCTCAAAAAAGATGGGACTTTGATAAGGGTCGAAATCCATTCCAATGCCATTGTTTTTCAGGGAAGAAGATGTAGACTTATATTGGCAAATGACATTACCGCCAAGCTCAAATACCTTGAGGCCATTGAAGCACAAAATGAAAAACTCAGAGACATAGCCTGGATGCAATCCCATATCCTGCGGGCTCCTCTTTCGAGAATGATGGGCATTATTGATTTGATTCAAAGAGAGAATTTGAATGAATTAGAATCTAAGGAATTTATGGGGCATCTGATAAATTCGGCAAAAGAGTTGGACGTAATCATCAAAGATGTGGTAGAAAAGGCACAGCAGATTACCATACAAGATCAGATAAGACCAAAATAAATTTTTCCATTACTTTTTTATTTGTTAGCGAATTAGGTTCCAGGCCTAGCCCGATTTTTTATTCAAAGGTGAGAATCAAATCAATTTTTAAATGGAACCTTCCGGAAAGGTTTGAGGATTCTGGTTTGAAATTTCTACAAAAAGACATTACTATCCACATTTTTTCTTATATTTTATTTTATAAATTATAATACAGGTTATATTTATATAGTCCACCTGCCACAACTTTTTAAATTGTTGACTAAACCCAAAATAACATGAAAGATTCACAAAAAATCAACATTATCGGTGGAGGTGTCGCAGGTCTTGCAGCAGGTATATATGGAAGATTGAACGGTTTCGATGTCACTATTTTTGAAATGGGACAGCGAACCGGAGGAGTCTGCAATTCCTGGGAAATAGCCGGATACAATGTCAACGGTTCAATCCAATGGCTTGTCGGTTCTGCACCAGGAATCGATTTTTATAAGATGTGGAAAGAATTGGGTGTGTTGGATGATATGGATTTTCATTACCATGACAGTTTTATTGAATACAAAAACATCCAAGGGGTAGATGTCCATTTTTACACTGATCCCAACAGACTTCAACAACATTTATTGTCGATTTCTCCTGTTGATGCTAGATTGATTGGAGACTTGATCCATAACATCAAGCTGCTCTCAGAAGCAAATTTAACAATTGGGAGGGCTTTTGATTTGCTGCATGCCGGGAATTGGACCAAAGTGTTTACGGAAAATATATTTGGTGCAGATGTTTTGGAAAAATACAACCACATGTCTGTGAGGAACTTTGCAAAAAAATTCAAATCAAAGATCATCAAAAAGGCTTTTGAGAATTTTTGGTCTCCTGACATGTCTATGAGTTTTATGCTATTGCAGCTGAGCTATGCTGCAAACAGAATTGCCGGCTACCCGATTGGAGGTTCGGGGAGATTCATGGAGCAGCTGACAAAAAGATACACCGACTTAGGAGGCAAATTGGTCCTTGGGCAAAAAGTCACAAAAATTCTCATCGAGAAAAATCAGGCGGTAGGGATACAGACTGAAGATTCCATATGCCATTATTCAGATTATGTCATATCGGCATGTGATGGCACAACAGTTTTGCTCAATTTGTTAGAAAAAAACCGTGCCGATGAGAGGACAATGGATGCTTACCGGACACTGGAGACCTTTCCTTCCCTTGTTTATTTTTCAGCGGGGATCAATAGGACTTTTGAGGAGGTGGATTCTTCTATCATCGGGCTTAATATCCCATTGGACCGAAAACTCCGTGTCGGCAATTTTAAGCATCAAAGGGTTTCTTTCCAGATCTATAATTTTGATCCGACAACTTCCCCACTTAGAAAAACCTTGGTCACAGCCATTTTGGATTCGGATTATGAATATTGGAAAAAACTCCATGACCAAGGAGAAAAACCTTACAGTAAAGAAAAATCAAGAATTGGCAAGGAACTTCTCAAAAACCTGGAACGGGAATTTCCCGGTATCTCAGGTCAGGTTGATTTCATAGATATAGCGACTCCCATCACATATGAAAAATGGACCGGAAACCACAATGGAAGTTACAAAGGATGGCTACCAACCCCTGAATCAACAAAAACCAAAATTTCAAGACATTTCCCATCTCTTAAGCGGTTTTATATGGCCGGACATTGGGTAGCCACAGGAGGGGGATTACCACCGGCAGCGTATTCAGGCAGAGAAGCAATACAGGAAATCTGTATTTCAGAGAAAATTTTATTCGAAGCTGATACAATTCTCAAATGATATCTGCTTTCTCCAAAATCAAGGGAATATGAATTCCGTTTATCAATTATGCCTGACACTTTTCTTTTAATTTTTTTAGCTTTCCACCCAATCTTTCAATCGAACCTATAAACTCAAAATGAAAATTAAAAAATTAACCTTCACCTTATTACTAATCCTATTAGTAAGTGTGACCCAAGCCAATGACGGGTATAATCTTTGGCTCCAATATCTACCCTTTGAAAACAAGGCAGTTGGCGATTATTACCGAGACTATCTCGAACACATCACCATAGCCGTAGAATCAGCCACCCAATCAGTCATTCAAAAAGAATTTGAGATAGCTTCCGAAGGTTTTTTTGGCCAACGCATCTCCCCTATTTTTTCAAAAACTACGGGTTCAAATTTGACTTGGGTGCTCAAAACCGATGACTTACCTGCTGACACCAAAAGCAAACTGGGACCAAAACTCAATGAAATCACAGATGAAGGCTATTGGCTGAAATCCTTCCAGGGAAAAATCATCATCACCGCAAAAACAGATATTGGGCTATTGTATGGCACTTTTGCTTTTTTGAAAGCCATACAGACGAGGGAAAAACTGGAAAACCTTGACTTTCTTGAAAATCCAAAAATCCAAAAAAGGCTTTTAAATCATTGGGATAACCTGAATAGAACCGTAGAGCGGGGATATGCCGGCTTCAGTATTTGGAATTGGCACCGCCTTCCCATGCACGTCGATCAGCAATACATCGACTATGCCCGTGCAAATGCTTCGATCGGCATCAATGGAACCTCGATCATCAATGTCAATTCAAATGCACTTGTACTTACTCCGGAATATTTAGAAAAATATGCCGCTTTGGCTGATGCTTTCAGGCCTTACGGCATCACCATATACCTGACGGCAAGATTTAATGCCCCAATGATATTAGACAGTTTGCCAACAGCCGATCCTTTAAACCCCGAAGTACAAGCTTGGTGGAAAAGAAAGACAGCGGAGATTTATAAGTTTATACCTGATTTTGGAGGATTTTTGGTCAAGGCCGATTCAGAAGGACAGCCCGGTCCACACAATTATGGTCGCACCCAAGCCGACGGAGCAAATATGCTCGCGAATGCAGTCAAACCATTTGGTGGGATAGTGATGTGGAGGGCATTTGTTTACAATGAAAAAACCCCCACCGACAGGATCAAACAAGCATATGACGAATTTAAACCTTTAGATGGAAAATTCAGGGATAATGTCATTGTGCAAGTCAAAAACGGTCCACTTGATTTTCAGCCACGTGAGCCATTTCACCCACTTTTTGGAGCGATGCCCAAAACTCCCTTGATGATGGAATTTCAGATTACCAAGGAATATTTGGGCCAAGACACACATTGGGCAAATCTCGCCACCATGTGGAAAGAGGTGCTCCAATCTGATACTTATGCCAAAGGAAAAGGAAGTACAGTCAGCAAAGTCTTGGACGGAAGCCTTCAAGGTTACCAACTAACCGGGATCGCAGGAGTTGCCAATATTGGAACAGACAGAAACTGGACCGGGCATCCGACAGCCCAAGCCGATTGGTATGCTTTTGGAAAAATAGCTTGGAATCCGGACAGCAATATTGACGATATCGCTGAGGATTGGCTTAAAATGACATTTACCAATGATGCTGAATTCGTAAACACCTCCTCCGAAATCATGCTCAAATCCCATGAAATTTTGGTAAATTATATGACTCCCTTGGGATTGCACCATATCATGGCTAGAAGCCATCATTGGGGACCGGGACCTTGGGTGACAGGTGGCGGCAGGGAAGATTGGACAGCTACCTACTATCACAGAGCTTCGGTAGATGGGATAGGGTTTGACCGCACCGATAAAGGAAGCAATGCTCTGGCGCAATACGCTCCTGAGTGGAAAAAAATCTGGGGCAATGCCGACCAAATCCCATTGGAACAATTGCTCTGGTTTCACAGAGTATCTTGGAACAAAAAACTAAAAACCGGGAATACCTTATGGAATGAGATGGCTTTACGCTACCAAAAAGGGGTAGAAGGCGCAAGATGGATGCAATCCCAATGGTCAGGCTTGGAGGGAAAAATAGACGAAGAAAGATTCAAACACATCAGTTCTTTTTTGAAAATCCAAGTAGCGGAAGCAGAATGGTGGAGAGACTCTTGCTTGCTTTATTTTCAGCAATTTTCCAAAATGCCATTTCCCGCCGGTGTTGAAAAACCCAAACACGATTTGGATTATTATGTAAATTTCAAAAGAAACTTTGTACCAGGCATCTAAATAAAAAACCATGAAAAAACCTATTTTACTTTTATCCGTCTTCCTTCTTCTTTTTCAGGCATCAACCCATGCCCAAGTTGGTATGAAAGAAGCCTTCGAAGGGTCATTTACAATCGGAGCAGCACTCAATTACCGACAAATCAACGGACAGGAACCAAAAGCCATAACAGTCCTTGAAAAACACTTCAACAGCATCACTGGTGAAAATCTGATGAAATGGGGACCGATCCACCCAGAACCCGATAAGTATAATTTTGACCCGGTTGACAAGTTTGTGGCATTGGGCGAGAAGCTCAATGCACAGATCATTGGGCACACCTTGGTCTGGCACAACCAAACACCGAATTGGGTATTCGAAGATGCTGATAAAAATCTCTTAGAGAAAGATGATCTGCTAAAAAGAATGGAAAACCATATTGAAGCGGTGGTGGGTAGGTACAAAGGAAAAGTGCATGGTTGGGATGTGGTCAATGAAGCCATTTTTGATGATGGCAAAATGAGAACTTCCAAATGGTACAATGCGGCAGGAAAAGACTTTATCAAAAGGGCTTTTATTAAGGCCAACCAAATGGATCCTGAGGCAGAATTGTATTACAATGATTACAACATGTGGAAACCTGAAAAAAGGAACACTGCCATATTATTGGCAAAAGAGCTCCGCTCTGAAGGTATCAGAATAGACGGTATTGGGATGCAGGGACATTATGGATTGGAGTCACCTACCATCGAACAGATTGAAGCTTCCATCGTGGCCATATCTGAAGCGGGATTTTCTGTGATGTTCACCGAATTGGACATTGATGTACTTCCAAACCCTGTCAATAGGCACGGGGCAGATATAGATGCCACTTTTGAGTCTGATGAAAAGTATAGCCCCTACAAAGATGGACTTCCTGTAGAAATCCAAGAAAAATTGGCGAAGCGGTATGGGGAATTGTTTGCGCTTTTTTTCAAGCATCGAGACAAAATCACAAGGATTACCTTTTGGGGAATCCATGATGGAGGAAGTTGGCTTAACAACTGGCCCATGCGAGGGAGAACCGCCTATCCCATGCCATTTGATAGAAATTATGATGAAAAATCTGAGGTGATTAAGGAAATTCTGAAAGTGGCTGAAGTCAAAAAGTAAAATGCCTGAAATTCAATAGATCTAGTTTCAATTGAAATAAAAGAAATGGTGGTTATTCATTTGAAACCACCACCATTTCCTTTTTCCCATTTCTAATTACATTGATTCCAAAACTTTTTCGGATGTCCATAATGGCATTCTTTTTTGGATAGTTTTCAAATTCATAGGTTAACATGGATTCTAATGCCCTATTAAGATAATTTGCAGGGTAATATTGATCCAATTCACCGTTGGGAAGTAAAAGGATATATTTGATATAATAAGGAACTTCAGCTTCATTTCCATCAGGATATCCGGCAGTAATGGTATGGATCTTTTTCCTGGCCAAAATATATTTCTCCTGGTAATGGTCGTGAGTTGTTAATTTCAAACTGAACTTTTCCTTTTTCAAAAATTTCTTTTTTTCAGTTCCCCTTACCTCAAATAAGGCAAAGTCACTAGGAGAAAATTTTTCTAGTGATGGTCTTTCAATTTGGTTTCCATCAACAGTTACTTCCAGATTTTTAGTGTTTAGCCAATTTTGCCATGTTTCTAAGTTTACATGCTTTTTTTCTGGTGGAGAAGAAAAGTTAATTCTAATTAAAACACTGTCTTTAGCATTTTGAAGTTTATAAAAAGTTTCTATCACATCATCTTCCAAAAAAGGAAATTCGGTAAGCTTCTCTTTTTCTTCTTGACTCAATTGATCATATGCTGCTTTTGCACCTTTGATGTCTAATTTTTCAAGTTCAAGGATATACTTAGACTCCTTACTTAAAGCCTCATTGATATAGCTTTCAAAATCCTTCACTAAGAAATCAGGGAAAATTGATGTCTTGTTTTGGTTGGCCGCGGATTGGCTAAAGGCAGCCCCTAAGAAAACCATTACCGGAATCAATCCTACTTTGAGCAGCAGGGACCGACGTTTTGAAGTAGTTTTTCTCATCATGATCAGCCTGTTTTTTGTTACTGAATAATTGATCGGGCTACTGAGATTATAGACAAATTCCTCTCCCAGCACTTTCGAAATCAACAACTTTTGATATTGCAATACATCATTGGTACCTGCGATCACTTCCCTATCGGCCAAAAACTCATGGTTGAGCTGTATGGCCTTTTTATAAAAATAAAACACCGGATTAACCCAAAAAACTATTTTCAAGAGTTCTACATAGAGGATATCTACGCTGTGTTTTTCAAGTATGTGGGTCAATTCATGCTGAAGAATCCCCGGTTCAAGTCCCTGTCCACAATAGGTTTTTTGATTTACAAAAAGATAATTCAAAAAAGTGAAAGGCATGATTTCCAGATCAAGGAGAACCAACTTATACTTCTCTTTGCTGATGACCACACCGTTTTTGATCAGTTTCTTTAAGCCGAGGATTTGAATCATGAACCTTACCAAAAAAAACAATACTCCCACCATGTAAACCAAACCCAAAACTTCATACCACCCTACCCCACTGAATACTTCTTGCTGTATATTACTTTGTAGATCCAAAACCGGAACGACTTCATTTGATGACTGAATGCCGTTGTTTAAAATGACATGTTGAATTTCAGCAATTGGGTATTGCTCAGAAGAGCGTAAAGGAGGAAAAAAAGATGGCAAGGAAATGAAAGGAACAAACAGAGAAAAAGCCAAACTCACCAAGAGGAAATACCTATTGAAGACAAACATATTCTCCTTTCTCAATACCAAATGGTAAATCAAAAGCAGAAGAGAAAGACAAATACCGGAATTGAGGAGATAAGAAATCATATCGATTTGGATTTAAGTTGATCTTCAATGATTTTTTTCAAAGACTCCAATTCTTTTTGGGACATGTCGCTCTCTTGGGTAAAAAATGAAGCAAATTGGGAAGGAGAATCGTTGAAAAAGTTTTTCACCAACTCATTTACTTTTAACGAAAAATAGGTCTTTTTTTGAATCAGAGCATAATATTCTCTTGAATTTCCATAAACAGTATAACCTATTGCGCCTTTATCTGACAGTCTTTTGAGAAGAGTGGCCACGGTAGTTACAGCAGGCTTTGGCTCAGGGAAGGCTTCCAAAAGGTCCTTCATAAATGCTTTTCCTTTCATCCAAATTACATTCATCAATTGTTCTTCACCGTTGGATAAGTTCATCTTCTATATATCTAGAGGTTACTCTACAAATATAGAATAAAAAATATATTCTCCAATCTAAAGATTGATCTTTATACAACTCCAATTAATTGGATCATAAATTAAATTCTAAATTATAAATAGCACCATAAATACCTATCCCAAAAACAGTAAATAATTCTTTTCATTCTTGAATTAATCAAATAAAATATTGATAATTGGATAACATTGAGCTTAAATCCATTTTTCCGATGATGAATAAAATCACATTATTAGACGCCTTTTTTTGAAGACCAAATCAAGAATTTAGGAAAGACAGGAATGAAAATGAAAGGATAAACTCTTCGGGAAAAAAATAAGCCAATAAAAACGCCAGTTATTGAAAATTCAACTACTCCTTCACACGGAGTGATATTAATCCATTGGAATTATAATTAGACGTTTGGTTACACCTATTGATCTTTAAGAAAATACCACTTGTTTCCACTTAATTGATTTGATATGACCAGTGAAGCAAAGCCAAAAAATGATTCAGAAATGATGAATAGAATTTTTAATTCTTTCTCTTTAAAACGCTTGAAGATCGCTTTAATAGTCTTTGAAAAAGAATTGGAATCACTGAAAAACAATGCAGATGACATTTCGGAAATTTCTAAAAATGTGGAATGGAGATCACCTGCTGAAGGACTTTTGAAGAATGCAAAACAAGCTGCCAAAAATAATGACACCGAAAAAGGTTGGAGATGCCTCAAAGCGGCAGATCGCTTTATGCATTTTGGATTGGCCGAACATGCCCCCGAACTTCTGATTTCTAAGGAAAAATCCTACCTCATAGAGGCAAAGGATGAAAAAAAGGGGTTATCCAAATGGAGGAGAGATTCTATCATAGAATTACTTGATTTCAAAGAAGAAAAAGAACCAAATGAGAGTGAGCCAAGCGAGATTAATAAAGAGATCGATGAGAGTAAAAAAAAGCTAATCAGAGTTTATAGAGTTATTGAAGCCAAAAGGCTCCTTGACGAACATTTTGATAATGTTTATCAGAAACAATCGATTATAAAAAACAGGTTAAAATGGCTTTCAGGCATTGGATTTTTGGCCATTGTACTTTGGTTGATATTGTATCTTCCTGTTCCGATTATCCAATCCGAAGGGAATGACCCTTTTGGGATTGCCCTTGCAAACAACCCAATCAAATTTTGGCTCGCCATTGTATTTGCCGGAATTTTAGGCTCTATCCTCAGTTCCTTTACCTCGGCCATTGGTTATGAAAAAGGAACGAGTATTCCCTCAGAACTTTCGAGCAATGTTCTTGCTTTCGCCAGGCTGATGGTGGGGGCTTTATCCGCTATTGTAATTACGGTTTTCCTGACTGCGGAAATACTAAATTTTCAACCGAAAAACTATGCCTTTATATTGGCTGTTGCGATTGTTTCAGGGTTTTCGGACAGATTTTTGATCAGTGCTATTGAAAAAATGATCAAATCATGATCAATCAACATCCTATCAAACCGTACCTTTTTCAAAGCGCAGAAATACGGTGGTTCCTTCCTCCTACCTTGGAATGGGAAGTTGCTTTGGAATGGTTTATGGGTGATGATTACAAAAAAACCGATCCTATCGCTGATAACATTTCAGGAAAAATTTTTTCCAACAATATAAAAAGAGAGGAATTAAGGACAGATGAGTATCTGATCATTCCCCACTGCACTTCTGTCGGTGTTAAAAAAAGACAGGGTAAATTAGAGGTAAAAGCTCAGATTGGGACACCGGAAAAATACATTCACAATTCAATTTCAGGAGAAATAAACTATTGGTTTAAATGGTCTTTTCAACCTTCAGAATCAAATATCTCGATCATGAAAGAAGATTTGAATCTTTCAGGTGAATGGTTTAAAATATTTAAAGTCAGGTACTTATTGAAATTATCCAAGGTAAAGAATGATATCATTGAAATCTCCCCTGAAGAATGGCCCGAGTCAGGATGTCAAGTCGAACTTACGCAGATTTGGAGAGAAGGTGATTTGCAAAAATGGACAAGTTTTGGTTTTGAGGCATTTGGAGGTTCTTTTCAAAATATGAAGGAAAATTTGACCGAATCAATCCTTTTCTTTCTATCAACTAGAAAAAAGACTTCACTGATATTACAAACCGACAATTCCGTGAGTTATCCTGAGTGGATTCAGAATTTTAAATAATACAAATTGATACCATGTATGGGAAAGAAAATCCCAGTAATCTTAAAAATTCACAATTCAAGTCTTTGAACAGATATAGTTTCAGAGTTTTTTTCCTGCCGACACTAAAAGGATGTCACCAACTTATCAAAATTTATCTACTTTTAGACCAACCCAAATATCAAACCATGCACCTATCCGATCTGGAAATTGCCCATGCATCTAAGATGCAACCTATTTACCAAATTGCTGCCAAGCTTGGAATCGCCGAGGACGATCTTAGACCTTATGGTAAATATATTGCCAAACTCCCTCTAAGACTAATCGACGAATCTAAAATAAAGGGTAAAAAGCTGATTTTGGTCACAGCAATCACACCAACATTGGCAGGAGAGGGAAAAACCACCGCAAGTATCGGATTGGTGGAGGGACTCAACAAAATAGGGGTGAAAACAGCAGTAGTTCTCCGCGAACCATCCTTAGGTCCTGTTTTTGGGATGAAAGGTGGGGCAGCAGGTGGTGGATATGCACAGGTCTTGCCGATGGAATCCATCAACCTCCACTTCACTGGAGACTTCGCAGCCATAGAAAAGTCCCACAATCTGCTATCTGCTCTTGTTGACAACCATATCCACAATCAAAAAAATACACTGAACATTGATCCGAGGAAGGTCATCTGGAAAAGGGTCATGGACATGAATGAACGTTCATTGAGAGATATTGTGACCGGTCTTGGCGGTTCCGCCCAAGGAGTTCCGAGAGAGTCCGGTTTCGATATTACGGCTGCCTCCGAAGTGATGGCCGCTTTGTGTCTTTCCGATGGCCTGATGGACCTGAAAGAAAAACTTGGAAACATCATTATCGGATATACATATAACGATGAACCCGTACGTGCCCACCAATTCAAAGCCCAAGGCGCCATGACTGCTTTGTTGAAGCATGCCATCATGCCAAACCTTGTCCAGACCATTGAAGGAAATCCGGCCATTATCCACGGCGGACCATTTGCCAATATCGCTCAAGGTTCCAATTCTGTCATTGCAACCAAAATGGGACTTTCTCTTGCGGACTATGTCGTGACCGAAGCTGGATTTGCCTCCGATCTCGGCGGGGAAAAGTTTTTGGATCTCAAATGCCAATATGGAAACCTCAAACCTGACGCAGTGGTCATCGTGGCAACGATCAGGGCCTTAAAGAGTCATTTGGGAATACCATTTGCTGAATTGAAAAACCCAAATTCAGAGGCTGTAACCTTCGGTCTGCCAAACCTCGAAAAACACATTGAAAACATGCGGCATTTTATGCTGGTGCCTGTGGTGGCGATCAACAAATTTGCAACTGATTCGGAGGAAGAAATTAAGATAGTCATTGATAGATGTGAAAAATTGGGAATAAAAGTCGCCCTCTGCGAAGCTTGGGAAAAAGGAGGAGAAGGGGCAAGAGCCCTTGCCATGGCAGTAAAAGAAGCAGCTGAATCAGGAAAAAGCAACTTCACGCCTTTATACCGATTTGATTGGGGCATCGAGCAAAAAATAGAGATCATTGCAAGAAAAATTTACGGTGCTGCCGAAGTGGAATATAGCCTCAAGGCAAAGCAGCAAATCAAGCTTTTTCAAAAAATCGGTCTGGACAAATTACCTGTCTGTATAGCGAAGACACAGTATTCACTTTCGGATGATCCAAAGCTTACCAACAGGCCTTCAGGATTTACCATCAAGATCCGTGAATTTGACATCGCAGCAGGTGCGGGATTTATCATTCCGATTGCCGGAACTATCATGAGGATGCCAGGATTACCATCCAAACCTGCAGCAGAAAATATTGATATTGATGCAGATGGAAACATCACAGGATTGTTTTGAACAGCCTTTTTTCTTGAATTTTAGAATAAACGAAATCTGGCGCGACTACTCTATAAAAAATGTAATTTATTTAATTCTCACAAAAAGGTCATTTTTTGTATTTCAAAAAGTATCAAGTGCACGTAAATCAGATTTTATATCCGAAAAACAAAACCTTCAAAAAACACGTCATAGCAAGTACTTTGGATTATGAAATCCAATTCTTGTATATTCGTGGTCGCAATCAACCTTAAGTATTTATGCTTAGAATTCTTTTTACTCTAATATTAAACATTTCTTTTATAGGATTTCTCAGTGCACAAGGATCTAGAGACAATATTTCAGGCGGCTTCGGTTGGGGCATGATATATGCCGAAAACGCTGGGATTTACAAATACATGGAATTCAATTTGGAGCCCGCATTTTCCATTTCCTATAGTAAAGAAATCTCAAATAAATTTGACATCAAGGCCACAGTTGGCGGTCAGGTCTTGAATAGCGGAGAATTCAGGCCTTTGAACAGCCCCATCATTATTGAATGGGGGAATAATGGACAGGCTTATTATTTTAAAGGTATGAGTTATTTTGCCGATGTCATGCCGGTGCTAAACCTCAATCCAAACACTTCAGGTGTCGGCGAGCCTGTCAACTTTTATGTTGGTCTTGGTGTTGGTGCCGTGTATTCGGAAAGAGCCCAGAGGGTGATGCGTGACGGTGTTCTTGAAAACGGGATCTATATCCAGGGATTTGTAGAAAGATCAAACCAATCCACTATGATGGCTTATGTTCCGGTTAAATTCGGTATGGTTTCTAATTTTGAATATGAGTGGGATATTGGACTTGAACTTTCAGCTATGTTTCTAACAAACTCTGAGATAGATGGCAACAACATGCAAAACAAGCTCATTTACCCTGATATGATGGGGAATTTTCAATTTTTTATCAGGAGATACATCAATAGATAAAGAAGTTGTTTTCCCAAAAAATTCAGAAGCCATTGGATATTTACCCAATGGCTTTTTTGTGTACTGAATCTATTAATTTCCTGAAAGCTCATATTTTAAGGTTTTCCCTTTTTCCACAGCGGGAAGACCCTCGGTCATCCAAAGTGGTACCGGAGCTCCTTTCAGGTAATAATCAAAGAATTGTGACATCCTGACCGAAAGGTCTTTTCTGTTTTTCCTCAGTCTGAGATTATGGTCTTCTCCGTTGTATTGAAGTAACCAAGCCGGTTTATTCAACCTTTTCAAAGCCATAAACATCTCAATACCCTGGTACCAAGGAACGGATCCATCGTCATCATTGTGCATAATGAGTACCGGAGTATTGACCCTATCCAAGGTAAACAAAGGAGAATTTTCAATAAAATAAAGTGGCTTGTCCCAAAGTGTCCCTCCTATTCTTGATTGCGTTTGCTCGTATTGAAACATCCTGCTCATGCCCGTGCCCCACCTGATACCACCATAGGCGGAGGTCATATTTACCACTGGAGCGCCTGCCCCTGCAGCCTTGAACATGTTCGTTTTGGTGATTAAGTATGCTACTTGGTAGCCCCCCCAAGATTGGCCTTGGATGGCCATATTCGAGGCATCCACATAACCTCTTGATACCAAAGCCTGAACTCCCGGGATGATGCAATTGTAAGCACTTGGACCGGGTAAACCCAAATCATACTTAATGTCCGGCACAAAAACGAGATAGTCATTACTGACAAAATAGGGTATGTTGATTGTGGAAGCACTTGGCGCCGGTGCTCTGTACGAATGCAGTCCATCAGAATTTCTCTCGTAGAAATACACCAACATTGGATACTTTTTATTTGGGTCAAAATTATCAGGTTTGAAAAGTAGTCCCTGTAACGGAACCCCATCATTGGCAAGATAATCCACCAATTCCACAGATCCCCATTTCACCTGGCTTTGCTGTGGGTTTGCAGCTGAAATTCGATTCATAGATTTCATATCCATATCGGTGGCATATACGTCGGAATAATCCTGAAATGTGGATCTTCTGACGATCATTTTATCAGATTCTTCAGCCTTAGTCAAACCTGAATATCGATGGTCGGTAAAAACAATTGATTGCGGAAGGCTTGAACCTGAAATATCCCCTTTGAAATACCCATTTTTCTTATTCAATTCATGGAAGGCAGTCAAAATCAATGGCTTTGAAGGATCAATGCTTTCTTCTTCATTGTCTAGCTTTTCTCTTCGGAAAACAATTTGCTGCTTCTTTCCTTCGCCTTGTGTCAAGTTGATCGGTTGGGACTTTCCTGTTGGATCTATTCTCCAGATATCAAATCGGTCATAAACCACGAAACCCAAATCCCCTTTGATCCATCCTGCGGCGCCATTACTTCCGGGCAAGGAGGGTGAATCATGGAGCTCATCATAAAATTTACTGTTAATACCTTGGGTAAGGTTTTTGAAAACTTTTCCCTTGATATCATAAGTCAGCCATGAACTATCTCGCTCATCATACCAATACACATATTTTCCTTCGGGAGAGAGCTGAGGGTTTCCCGGGACATCTTTCTTAATTAAATTTTTGGCACCTGTTGTCAAATCAACTAGGTACAAGTCTCTTCCGATCTGAATGTCCCAGCTATAATTTCTCCGGTATGGGCTTTCGTCAAAACCAAGTCCGTATTGGTTTTTAACTTTCTTATCTGTGACGATCTGTGATACTGTATTATCTCCAACCTGTATGATGTTTTTGGATTTCAGATTATAAATGGCGAGAAATGACTTGTTCTGCTCCCTATTTTTATTCTTAAGCTGCATGGGCTGAATCTCCGCATCCTGCCATCCCCAAATATCAAGGCTAACCCTATCTTCATCCAAAATAGTCGTATCATCCTCATATTGGAATGCAACATAATCAGGAGCTGTGCCAAAAAACAGACGGTTTTCATCATTTGAAAAAAACAGACGTCCATTTTTGCTTACCATTCCATTAATGCCAATTGTGCCTTTAGTTGCTATTTTTTGATTTTTGTTTTGGGCTGTTTCAAAAAGATAAAGGTCATAATATGGTTTTTTTGATTTTGCGGAATCCTCTGTAGCCAAAAATGCTAAATACTTGTTTTCTGGAGAAAAAGCCATTGAACTATATTCTGTTTTTCTTTCATCGATAGATTTGGAAACTCCAGATTTGAGATCCAAAAGAAAAATTCCCGCATTTTTTAAAGTGTCTTCTTCCGCTTTGGAATAAAATAAAAATTCTCCATTTTCCGAGAAACCGAAAGATTTGACGCGGTCGAATTCGAAGGTTTGAGTCCCGCCAAGGTCTTTAACCAAAAGCCTTGTTCCATCAGTTTTCTTAGGTTTTTCAGGTTTAGGTTCGTTGACTTTAGTGGTATCTTCAGTTTCTTTTTTCTCTGCCTTTTTTGGCAAATCTTTCTCAAAATGAACTGCCAGCCAATTTCCTTTTTTAGAAGGAATTGCAAATGACTTTACCCTAGCCAATTTTTCCAATTCCCCGTTTGACATGTTCATAATAAAAAGACTGTCCTTGGGCATTTCGTCCGCTTTTTTCTTTTTCAGTTTAAGCGTTCGAACAGTGTCTGCTTGGGGCATGATTTTTCCAATTGCAAATTGACTGTTATTTGAAAAAACCCATTGGCTGACTCGGGGAACGAAGTTGAACTGGGTAGGATTTTGGTGTGACGCAATCTCAAGCCTGCCATCACCTTCCTGAGGATTGACAATATATCCTATCCATTGTCCTGATTTGGAAATCCTTTCTGAGGAGACTGTTTCCCATCCATCATAATCTTGATGGGTCAGTGATCTTTTTTCTTGGGCCATCAACAAATTCGATGACCAAAAGAAAAAGAGAATAAGCTGAAATTTAATTAGGATTTTCATATTAACCTGACTGTTGATTTGATTCAAATAAAGAAAAGAACACGTAAAAATTCCTTAAGTTTTATTTTAATGGATTTTTGATGATATAAAAAAGCCACAAAGCACATGATGTTTTGGGATATTTCCGTTGACACCAATGCTTAGTGGCCTAATTTATTCACTTTATATTTTTTTAATTCCCCAGCGTAAACTCCCTTTCAATATATCCGCCTCTTGTTGAAAGTAATTTCAACTTGCCTTTTACAGGTTCTTTTTGATTTACTTTCACTTTGAATATTGCTTCTTTGGTCTCTCCTGCTTCTGTATAGCCTGTATAAATGGTTTTTTCATACAATTCCGGAGTAGTGATCTGGACTTTTGCATTTTCAAAACCTTTGGTAAGTTCCTTGTCAAAATCCAGCATCAACCTGTCTTCTTGAACGATTTTGACCCTTTTGGCCTGATCCAATGCTACAGGTAGTTTCCCTGAGTTGGTCCAAGAAACTTTGATCTCATATACATCGCGTGTCTTGGTGATGTTGATATTTTTGATTTCAATTTGCGGCAAGTCCATTGCCATGGCAAGGTTGAAGAGCGACTGTTTTTTGATCCAGCTTTCTAATTGCCACGGTGGACCGTTTTGGCCAAAGAATTTTGGATGAAAACCACCGATTTCTACCTCACCAAGTTGGGGATGGGTGAATTTTTCCCAAGGTTTAAAACCTTTAGAACCATTTTCCTCCTCATCCCATCGCATGCCATCATAATCATCACGCTCTCCATCTCCATCATAGTCTTTCATGGCACCGTTGTTCCATAATTCATCCCCATACCAAACTGCTCCATAATAGAAATATCCGAAATCAGGACCATGGCCAAACAATGGGCTTGGCTTTAAAGGATCTCCGGTTAGCCTGTTTACTTTTCCTCTCGTGCTGTAGGTCTCATAGACATCACCAGCCCAAGGATAACCGGTAATTGTCATGCCAAGGCTGTCATAGTATTCATAAATCAACCTGTCTTTCAAAAACATGGACTCGGCACTAGACGAAGTGGATGGCGGTCTCAAATGCATGGGAACACGGGTATCCAAAGAATTGACAACTGAAATATTTGGATGCGAAAGCAACCAAAGTACTGTGGAGCGGGTTTCGATTTCGCTCATTGGGTACTCTCCTGCACCAAATTGGGTGTAGCCTCTTCCCGTTTCATCTCCACCTGTGTCCGGGCGCCAGTTTTCGGGGTAGTTTCTATGAAGGTCCAGCCCACCGATTCCATCTTCATTATATTTGCCGTCACCATCATTGTCAATACCTTCAGTATACATAAGGTAATCACCTTTGCCTTCAAACACTCTTTTCATCAATCGGCCTTTGGGATCTTTGGGATCGATAATAAAACTTGCCTCCTCTTTTTCCTTTTCAGTGACAGCTTTTTTTCTCATCATGTGAATGACTCCATCCCCATTTAAGTCCTCTTCTGGATCCTCATCCAAAAGTCCATCACGGTCTGTGTCATGAGGTCGGACTGTACTTCTGTTTCTTTGTTCTGAGAAAAGGTACATATTAGTCCCGTCAGGATTATTCTGGGGCCTTACATAAACAGTCTTAGTATCAATAAGCTTAGTGATGGCCGGATCCTTCCCATAGTTTTCCAATATGTGTTGAGTCAACCAAAAAACGGCTTCACTCGCTGTCACTTCGCCACCATGACGACCACCTTCAAAATAAGCAGCCGGTTTGTCAGTATGTTTACCTGTTTTTTTGTTTGTGATTGTCATTTGAAGGATTGGCCTTCCCTCAAAGGATTTTGACACTTCGTAGAGTTCTGTGATCTCAGGATACTTTTCTGCCCATAATTTGTACCAATGATACATCACATCCGGGGTGTGGTATATGTCAAAAGTCAGTTTCTCACCGGGAGTATATTGTACCTCAGGAAATTCATGTTTCTTAAAAAAAGACTGTCCATGTCTTTCTCCGGAAATTGTATAAAACTTAGCTTCTTTATCTTGTTCGGGCCACTTTTTTTCAGGAGTTAGCGATTGTGCAAATGAAAAACTTGTTGATACAAGCAATCCAAAAGCAATCCATAGTAGGGTTTTCTTCATATCATTAAAGGTTGATGATCAGGATAAAATTAGGATAAGGCATCCCCCATTCCTAACCGCTCAAAAAAAATCCCTACCGAACAGACGGTAGGGAAAATTAAACTGAAGAGTTGATCGAATAAATTTTTAAAATCCCATTATCAATTCAAAATCCATAGATTCATAGGAATCAAATCCGGGAACAGGTATTGCATTAGGCATTTTTCTTATCACATGGGCAAGCCTTTCTTTCAAACCTTTATCGGGTGATTCATTCAGGATTTTATAACCTATTACTTTTCCGAATTCATTTATTGAAATCACAACCCTCAATTCATCTATAGCAGTAGCACTTTTCTTTGTCCTGAAAATGAATGGAGCGTATCCATCAAGCATAGCAAAAGTCTCTTCAGACCAAAACCACGGTGCATAATCCGAACCAAATCCATCAACCGGATCAAGAACATCAATTATCAAATTACTCGTTAAACCAGAATTTTGATCTCCTGAAGAAACACCCACAAAAGGTTTCAAAGAGACAAGAGCCTTTTCATTCTCTTTTGTAGCGTTTCTAATTTCTTTTTCATTTTCTATTTCAGAAAAAACCGATTTGGCCTGAACTTGTGGTCCAACAAGTGAAACACTTACGAATAATGCGAGGATGAAAGAAAGTCTGTTCATATGCGAGATATTTTTCTCAAATATACAGATAAATATTTTTCATATGCAAATTTTTGCATTTTAAATTTTTTATAGGGCACAAAAAAGTCTTGCCATTAGCAAGACCCTTTTCAGAATATAAACCCAAATATAACTTTAGAGATTAAAAGTTTCCATCTATAAAATGCGTGAAACAAAGTAAAACTTAAATTTTCAAACATTTATTTGACCAAAAGAAGCAAATACAAAATATTATATAACTTCAAGTCTAACGCACCAAAGTAACTTCATTTTACCGAATTTTACAAATTGAAAAATTTATTTTGCATTTTTTTAACTATTTCATAATTTGTGGGCATATATATTAACATAGCCTCAAATTAACCCGAAAAAAATGGACAAAATTTTAGATATTGACAATGTGGATCTTAAGATTATTTCATTGTTAAATGACGATGCCAAGACCCCATATACAGAAATTGCCAAAAAAGTATACGTTTCTTCCGGTACTGTACACGTGAGAATGCGAAAGCTTGAAGACATGGGCATCGTAAAGAGTGCTACACTCAATATTGATTTTTCGAAACTCGGCTACGACATCTCTGCCTTTCTCGGTATTTATCTTGAAAAAAGCTCTCTATATGACACGGTCATTGGAAGACTAAAGGAAATATCTGAAGTAATCAATGCCTATTACACCACGGGGAATTATAGCATTTTTGCCAAAATTATCTGTAAAGACACCAATCACCTACGAACTGTCTTGGACAAAATCCAAAAAGTAGATGGAATAGACCGTACCGAAACGTTGATTGTATTGGAAGAAAGCATCAACAGGCCTATTCAGTTTTTTGAGAAATAAGCAAAAAACAGGGTCATTGAATGATCTTGATCATAGTTATTCGTTATTTAGATTAAATCCATTTTAATAAAAATTATAATTATTCAATTATATTATAAAATTTTTGCAACAAAGCTGAGAGAACTACTCTCAGCTTTTCTTTTTTATAAATGATTGACTTTCTTTACAATAAGGTCACATTTAGGCATGTTTGATAGATTTTTCCTATGGATTTGAACATTATAATTTGGTTAAATGTTGTATCTTCGCCTCACAAACTATAATTAGTCTAAATTACTCAAACAAATGAGCAAGGACAATAAGATATTAGAAGAATTAACTTCAAAAGACTACGAACACGGCTGGTCGGTCGATTTAGAAACTGACGATGCACCGATAGGCTTAAATGAGGGTATTATTCGTTGGATTTCTGCAAAAAAAGAGGAACCCGGATGGTTATTGGAATGGAGATTAAAAGCATTCAACAATTGGCTTACCATGACGGAACCAGTTTGGGCCAATGTGCATTATCCAAAAATCAATCTTCAGGGACTCAGATATTATTCTGCTCCAAAGAACAGTAACAAGCCTAAAAGTTTGGATGAAATTGATCCAGAGTTGTTACAGATTTATGAAAGGCTAGGAATCAATCTCAACGAACAAAAAAGACTTCAGGGCATTGCAGTAGATGTCGTTTTAGATTCTGTATCTGTTGGTACGACTTTCAAAGAGACACTTTCCAAATTGGGGATTGTTTTTTGTTCATTCAGTGAAGCAGTTCATAAACATCCGGAATTAGTTAAAAAATATTTGGGATCAGTAGTCCCGATGACTGATAATTATTACGCAGCACTCAATTCTGCCGTTTTTTCAGATGGATCCTTCTGCTATATCCCTACAGGGGTCAGGTGTCCAATGGAGCTTTCTACCTATTTTAGAATCAATGCTGCCAACACCGGGCAATTCGAAAGGACGCTTATAATTGCGGATGAAGGTTCCTATGTCTCCTATCTAGAAGGATGTACTGCACCACAAAGAGACGAGAATCAACTTCACGCGGCTGTAGTAGAAATATATGCAGGCAAAAATGCTGAAGTGAAATATTCAACTGTTCAAAACTGGTATCCGGGAGATAAATCAGGAAAGGGTGGTATCTACAATTTTGTGACAAAAAGAGGAATCTGCGCCGGTGACCATTCAAAAATATCTTGGACACAGGTAGAGACAGGTTCTGCAGTTACCTGGAAATATCCTTCTTGTATCTTAAAAGGTGATTATTCGATCGGTGAATTCTACTCTGTAGCTGTCACCAACAATTACCAGCAAGCTGATACCGGAACCAAAATGATCCATATCGGGAAAAACACAAGGTCGAGGATTGTTTCCAAGGGTATTTCAGCGGGCAAATCACAGAATTCCTACAGGGGCCAAGTTCAAGTAATGAAAAGAGCTACCAATGCAAGGAATTTTTCCCAATGTGATTCTTTGTTGATGGGTGACCGTTGTGGCGCACATACATTTCCTTACATCGATATTCAAAACTCAACAGCCAAAGTCGAGCATGAAGCCACTACTTCTAAGATCGGTGCAGACCAATTGTTCTATTGCAACCAAAGGGGAATCAGTACTGAAGATGCAGTAGCCCTGATTGTAAATGGTTATGCGAAAGAAGTGCTGAACCAACTTCCCATGGAATTTGCTGTTGAAGCCCAAAAGCTTTTGGCCCTGACACTTGAGGGAAGCGTTGGGTAAAAAATTGGAAAATTTAAAAATTTAAATATTGAAAGATTAAGCAATGCTAACAATTAAGAATTTGCACGCCTCTATCGAAGGCACTCCTATATTAAGAGGTATAAACCTAGAAGTAAAAGCTGGCGAAGTTCATGCTATCATGGGTCCAAATGGCTCAGGAAAGTCAACTTTGGCGTCAGTATTGGCGGGTAGAGAGGAATATGAAGTAACCGAAGGCGAAGTGATTTTTAAGGGAAAAGACCTTTTGGAATTGGCCCCGGAAGACAGGGCCCGCGAAGGTGTGTTTCTAGCATTTCAATATCCTGTCGAAATCCCGGGTGTCAGTACTACCAACTTTTTGAGAACTGCAGTAAATCAGGTGCGCGAATACAGGGGCTTGCCCGCATTGGATGCTGTCAAGTTTCTTTCGGTGATGAAAGAAAAAATGAAATTGGTTGAAATAGACCAAAAACTTTTGAGTCGGTCTTTGAATGAAGGTTTTTCAGGAGGAGAAAAAAAGAGGAACGAAATTTTCCAAATGGCCATGTTGGAACCCACTCTTTCCATTTTGGATGAGACGGATTCCGGTCTTGATATCGATGCCTTGAGAATTGTTTCCAACGGAGTCAACCAACTCAAGTCAGATAAAACAGCAACCATTGTGGTCACCCACTACCAAAGATTGCTGGATTATATAGTTCCTGATTATGTCCATGTAATTTATAATGGAAGGATTGTAAAATCAGGAACCAAGGAATTGGCTATGGAATTAGAAGAAAAAGGGTACGATTGGATCAAAGAAGAAGTGAATGCCGCTTCTGTTTAACTCCGGTTTTTACCAAAATCTTTTAAATCAATGACGACAACGATAAAAAATAATTTACTTGATTCCATTCTAAGTCAAGTGGTTAGCAATCCTTCTTTCTCTGAATTAAGAGCGACTAGCAGATTGTTACTCGAAAAAAATGGACTTCCAGCTATAAAGGAAGAAGAATATAAATTCACAGGGATCACCAAAAAACTGGAGAACTCAATTTCTGATTTTTCCCTTGCAAAAAAATCTGATTTGAACTCTAAAACGGTTCAATCCCATGTTTTTGAAGGATTTGAAGGTGATATTTTGGTTTTCAATAACGGTTTTTATGACAAAGAATTATCGTCTGTTTCGCAAAATGGATACATATTTTCTTTGATTACAGATGCCAAACCTGAGCTGTTGGGAAAAATAGCAGCTAAAGAAAAGGATCCTTTTGTGGCGCTCAACAATGCCTCCTTCCAGGATGGGGTGTATTTGAAAATTCCTAAAAATCAAAAAGTAGAAAATCCAATCCTTTTCCTTTTTCTTAATCAATCAAATGGTGGGCAGGTCATCCAGCCTAGAATTTTGATTGAAGTTGAGGAGAATGCTGAGGTTACCTTTTTGGAGGACAATATTTCTTTAGATGACAAAGCTTATTTCAGCAACACAGTGACTGAAATCAAAGTGGGACAAAACTCCCAAGTTCACTACAACAGACTTCAAAACGAAAGTAAAAACGCAATTTCCGTCAATAACACTGAAACAGACATCCACCGAGATGCTGTTTTCACTTCTGTAGTGGTTTCTCTTTCCGGGGATATGGTGAGGAATAACCTCAGCTTAAATCTTCTTGATTCAGGTTGCGAAGGAAATATGTACGGGTTATACCTTTTGAATGGGAAGACCCATGTCGACAACCACACCAATGTGGACCATACCAAGCCACATGCCCAATCCAATGAATTGTATAAAGGGGTATTGGCTGACAGCTCCCGTGGAGTTTTCAATGGCAAAATCTTCGTGAGGCAAGATGCCCAAAAAACAAATGCTTTTCAGCAAAATAACAACATCCTACTGTCTGAAGACGCGATTGTCAATACCAAGCCGCAATTGGAAATCTGGGCTGATGATGTCAAATGCTCCCATGGTTGCACCACAGGTCAATTGGATGAAGAAGCCTTGTTCTATTTAAGAGCAAGAGGTTTGGGCAAAGAACAAGCTAGAGGAATGTTGCTATATGCTTTTACGGGCGAAGTCATGGACCACATTTCCGATGAAGCATTTCAAAACCATGTTGTAAATATTGTCCAAACTCGGTTGGGAAGTAATTTTTGATAAAAAGTCATGTCATTGAATATAGAAGAAATCAGAGCAATGTTTCCCGTCCTCCATCAAGAGGTCAACGGTAAACCTTTGATCTATTTTGACAATGCAGCGACTACCCAAAAGCCCCAATCTGTACTTGACTCACTTACAGGTTATTATGAAAAGGACAACTCCAATATCCACAGGGGTGCGCATACATTAGCTGATAGAGCTACCCGATATTATGAAGAGACAAGAGAAGGAGTAAAAAACTTTATCAATGCCAATGAAAGTGCGGAAGTGATTTTTACGAAAGGCACTACAGAGAGCATCAATTTAGTTGCTTCTTCTTATGGCAGGAAATTCATTACCAAAGGGGACGAAATTATCATTTCAACCTTGGAACATCACTCTAATATCGTACCATGGCAAATGCTATGCGAGGAAAAAGAGGCTACTTTGAAGATTATCCCGATCAATGATAGGGGTGAAATTCTTTTAGAAGAATTTGAAAACCTGCTTTCTGATAAGACAAAATTTGTAAGCATCGTTCATGTTTCCAATGCATTGGGTACTATAAACCCTGTCAAAAAAATCATCAAAAAAGCGCATCAAGTTGGCGCCATGGTCCTTTTGGACGGCGCCCAATCGACCAACCACTTGGATATTGATGTTCAGGATTTGGACTGTGATTTCCTTGCTTTTTCAGCGCACAAATTATATGGACCCACAGGTTTGGGGATTTTATACGGTAAAAGAAGCCTTTTGGAAATCATGCCTCCTTATCAAGGTGGTGGTGAGATGATCAAAGAGGTCACTTTTGCCAAAACAACCTACAATGAAATCCCTTTCAAATTTGAAGCCGGTACGCCTAATATTGCCGATGTAATTGCCTTTCAGAAGGCTCTTGATTTTATTTCCTTTATTGGGAAATCAAATATCAAAAAACATGAAGATGAGTTGCTTGACCATGCAAACGAAGCTTTTGGACAGATCAAAGGATTTGTTCCTGTAGGCACAGCCGCAGAGAAAGTAAGTGTTGTTTCATTTAACATCAATGGAATGCATCCTTTTGATGTGGGTGTGATGCTTGATGCAAACGGAATCGCAGTAAGGACAGGGCATCATTGTACACAGCCTCTCATGCAACGATTAGGCCTCGAAGGAACTGTAAGGGCCTCATTTTCTGTTTACAATACCAAATCAGAAATTGATCAAATGGCGTTAAGCTTAGCGAAAATAGCCAAAATCAAAAATAAATGAGCAGTATCCAGGACATACAGAACGAAATCATCGAGGAATTCGAGATTTTGGGAGAGGATAAAGAATCCACCATCTATTATATCATGGAACTTGGAGGTCAATTACCAAAATTTCCCGAGGAGGAAAGAGTAGACGAAAACATCATCAAAGGCTGTCAATCCAAAGTGTGGCTGGCTACGAGAGAAAACGGGGATAAAATCCAGTACTTGGCGGATTCCAATACCGACATTACCAAAGGACTCATCAGCTTATTGATCCGGGTGCTTTCAGGTAGAACACCTCAGGAAATACTGAAAGCCGACCTTGACTTTATTGACAAAATCGGCATGGGGAATATCATCGGTTCACAAAGATCAAACGGCCTGTCGGCTATGATCAAGCAAATGAAATTATACGCTTTGGCCTATCAAGCCAAGCAAAATGTATAAAAATATGTCAGAGACCACACAAGAAGTAAAGGAAATACCTTCGCAAGAACTTAAGGAAAAAGTAATCAATGCGATCAAGCAAGTGTATGATCCTGAGATTCCTGTTGACGTGTATGATTTGGGTTTGATATATGAAATCAGCATCTATCCTGTCAACAATGTATATATCATGATGACCCTTACTTCACCCAATTGCCCTTCGGCGGAATTTATTCCCTCAGAGGTCAAGAATAAAATCCAGCAAATCCAAGGTATCAACCACGTGGAATTGGAACTGACATTTGACCCACCATATTCCCAGGACATGATGTCCGAAGCAGCCAAACTTGAATTAGGTTTTCTTTAAAAATAAAAAATTAAAAAAATATGTACCCAGAGGAATTAATTGCTCCCATGCGTTCTGAACTGACCAATGTTGGTTTTCAGGAATTCAGAACAGCCGAAGAAGTGGATAACCATTTGAAAGACCACAAAGGAACCACTTTCATTGTCATCAACTCTGTATGTGGCTGCGCTGCCGGTGCTGCAAGGCCCGGAATCAGGTTGGCTTTGGATCAAAGCGACATCAAGCCTGATGTATTGGCTACTGTTTTTGCAGGAAATGATTCAGCTGCTGTCGCAAAAGTACGGCAACATCATCTGCCTTATCCTCCCTCCTCCCCCGCTATGGCTTTGTTCAAAGACGGGGAATTAGTCCACTTCATAGAAAGACATCACATCGAAGGAAGAAATTCCAAAATGATTGGCGAACATCTCGTTGAGGTTTTCGAACACTTCTGTAAATAAAATTAGCCCTACGGGGCTTTTTTTATGCTTAATTAATTTTCTTTGGTCAAATGTTATTTGCAAAACATAAAACTGTTATTATTCCCTACAACATGAAAATTATTGGGAATTCCATAAAAAAAACTTAGAATTAGCTTGTTGTTTTCTCTTTCATTCAAAGAAAAATAAGATAAATTCACAATCTTTAATTTGCGATTGATGTAATTAAACATGTAAAAAATACACGTTTTTACTAACTTAAGCGCAGCAATGAAAGATGATCATATTGATACGATAAATAGATAAAACAAAAACAATACTTATGTCCGAAACCGTTAAGTTTTCATATGGAGGAAAAGATTTTGAACTCCCAATTATTGAAGGAACTGAGAATGAAAAAGCTATTGACATAGCAAAATTAAGGGCTCAGACCGGATTGATAACAATTGACCCAGGATTTAAAAATACAGGTTCAACAACAAGTTCAATCACATTTTTGGATGGTGAACTTGGTATCCTAAGATATAGAGGATATAATATAGAGGAACTTGCTGAAAAATCAACTTTCCTGGAGGTAGCCTATCTATTGATCTATGGCGACTTGCCGACCCAACATCAATATGAAAAGTTCACAAGAGAAATCACCACCCACACTTTGGTGCATGAAGATATCAAGAAAATCCTCGAAGGATTTCCTTCTAACTCCCATCCCATGGGAGTGTTATCATCATTGATATGTTCTTTGACTGCATTTTATCCTGAATCTTTGGATCCCAATCGAAATGAAGATGCAGTTAATCTTAGCATTGTCAGACTACTAGCCAAAATGCCGACTTTCGCAGCATGGGCTTTCAAAAATGAAGTAGGCCATCCGGTAAACTATCCTGACAACAGTTTAGATTATTGCTCCAACTTTTTGAAAATGATGTTTGCTTTACCCGCAGAGAAATATGATGTTGATCCCATTGTGGCAAAAGCATTGGATCAGCTTCTTATCTTGCATGCAGACCACGAACAAAACTGCTCTACTTCTACAGTGAGGATCGTAGGTTCATCTCAAGCAAGTATCTTTGCCTCAATTTCGGCAGGAATCAACGCACTTTGGGGTCCACTTCACGGTGGTGCCAATCAAGCGGTAATTGAAATGCTTGAGCAAATTAAGGCTGATGGAGGAGACACTAAAAAATTCCTTGACAAAGCAAAAGACAAAAACGATCCTTTCAGATTGATGGGATTTGGTCACAGAGTTTATAAAAACTTTGATCCTAGGGCAAAAATAATCAAAAAAGCAGCTGACGATGTTCTTTTAAAATTGGGAGTAAAAGATCCGGTTTTAGAAATTGCAAAAGAACTCGAATATGCAGCATTAAATGACCAATATTTCGTAGAAAGGAACTTATATCCTAACGTGGATTTCTATTCCGGAATCATTTATAGAGCATTGGGAATTCCTACAGATATGTTTACCGTCCTTTTTGCCATGGGCCGTCTACCAGGGTGGATCGCTCAATGGAAAGAAATGAGACATAATGGCGAACCAATCGGAAGACCGCGTCAAATTTACACAGGCGCTGTAGATAAACATTATGTTTCTATGAACAAACGAGGCTAAGCAAACTTTCAGTGAATTTTTAAAGCTCCAAACTTTAAGTGCAAAACTTAAGTTTGGAGTTTTCTCTTTTAAGAGTTATTCAGCTATTAAAATCGCATTCCAATCTAAAAACAAATCACTATTCTTTATCTATATTTGGAAACTTTAAATTAAAATCGAGTTTACTTATGGAAGCAAACACACTTGAATCAGCAGTCGCGTTGACTAAAAAATTTACAAGCAAACCATCAAACGAAGAACTTCTAAAACTTTACAGCCTTTACAAACAAGCAACCGAGGGTGATAACAAAGAAGAAAGACCTGGAGGATTTGACTTTGTAGCAGCTGCAAAATACAATTCTTGGTCGGCTTTAAATGGAAAATCCAAAGAAGATGCGACTTCAGAATACGTAGATTTGGTCAATACACTAGCAACAAAATATATGTAATTCGTATCGAAATTACCCGAAACAGAATAATAATTTAAAAAAAGCTTATTTTTTTGGAAGATATTCTAAAATCTTTGAATCCAAGCTTGCGGGCTAAAGATATTTATATTACCTTTGCACCCGAATAATAATATAATATTTTTCTAACCGTGGGTTTCCTTACTGTCGCTTGACTTGGGTTGATTCAAAGAAATACATGGTCTAGAAGAAGTAAGGAAACATTTCATGGAAAAAGAATTAACATTCTCAGACCTTGGGATTTCAGAAGAAATCCTCAAGGCGGTGGAAGACATGGGTTATACCCAACCTTCTACCATTCAATCACAATCTATCCCTTTTTTATTGGAAGGAAAAGACGTCATCGGACAAGCCCAGACGGGAACCGGCAAGACAGCAGCTTTTGGTATTCCAATAATCGATAAGGTTGATGCAAGCAGTAAAAAACCACAAGCTTTGATCCTTTGCCCTACACGTGAACTTGCAGTTCAGGTAGAAGGTGAAATCGTGAAACTTGCCAAATACAAAAGAGGAATTTCCTCAACTTGTATATATGGCGGTGACTCTATGGACAGGCAGGTTAGAGACCTCAAAAGAGGTGTTCAGATCGTGGTAGGTACTCCAGGTAGGATCATGGACCATATGGACCGTGGTACTTTAAAATTAGAAAATGTCGGCATCATCGTTTTAGATGAAGCAGACGAAATGCTTGACATGGGTTTCAGAGATGATATCGAAAACATCCTTAGCGAATGTCCTGAAGAAAGACAAACAATCTTCTTTTCAGCGACCATGCCCAAGCCAATCATGGACTTGACGAGAAAATATCAGAAAAATCCTGAGATCGTTAAAGTACTTAGAAAAGAACTCACTGTTGAGAATATTTCTCAAGTATATTATGAAGTAAAGTCCGCCCTTAAAATTGAATTGATGACCAGGCTGATCAGCTTGAACCAATTCAACTTGGGTATCGTGTTCTGTAACACCAAAAGGGTAACAGACGAAGTTACTGAGGAACTTTTGGCTCGTGGAATTGCTGCTGAAGCACTTCACGGTGACCTATCTCAGGCACAGAGAACAAAAGTAATGGCCAAGTTCAGAAAAGGACAAGTTTCTATTTTGGTTGCAACAGACGTAGCAGCCCGAGGAATCGACGTAGATGATGTAGAAGTTGTATTCAACTTTGATCTTCCTTTGGACGAAGACAACTACGTACACAGAATCGGAAGAACCGGCCGCGCAGGCAAATCAGGTGCTGCTATCAGTTTTGTGACAGGTAGAAAAGACATGTTTAGGGTAAAGGATCTGGAGAAATTCATCAAGACATCCATCACTAAAATGGCTCCTCCATCTGTTGCTGATTTGATTGAGTTGAAAAAAACACAATTGATCAAAGACGTATACAGACAACTGAATAAGGTTGAAGACAATAGCTTCTATGAAGATACTATCGGTCAGATGCTAACTGAAGGATTGACTTTGGAGCAGATTGTCCTAGGATTTGCCAAAATCCAAATGGCTGATGCTGTACACGAAATGGAAGATCAAAACTTTGATCTAGACCTTGGAAGAGGTGGAGAAAGAAGTGGAGACAGAGGCGGAAGAAGACCTGAAGGAAGAGATTTTGGAAGAGGAAGAGAAAGAGACAGAGATTCAGGTCGTAGCGGAAGCAGAGAGCGTGGTGGTAGATTCGAAAGAAGCGATAGAGGCGATAGACCTGAAAGAGCCGACAGACCTGAAAGAAGTGACCGACCAGACAGAGGCGAAAGAAGTGAAAGATCTTCTGACCGTGGACCTGCAAGGGAAAAAGGAGTTAGAGAACCGGGAATGGCCCGTCTTTTCCTAAACCTTGGAAAGAAAGACAGAATCAGACCAAATGATATCGTAGGAGCCATCGCAGGCGAGACTGGAGTACCGGGAAGAAGCATTGGTGGTATTGATATCTTTGACAACTTCTCTTTTGTAGATGTACCATCCAAAGATGCTGAGCACGTGATCAAAGTGATGAAAAACAATACCATCAAAGGTATTACCGTCAACATGGAAATCTCAAAGGCTTAATCTTTAAATTACAAAGTTTAGAATGTTAATATTCGAAAGCGCAATCTCTTAGAGATTGCGCTTTTTTTATTTGCAATGCCTGATGGAATAAGATGAATATGTATTTTAGCAAATAATACTTGAAGACAATGCAGCTTTTCTTTCATGAAAACATAACTGAGAACACATTCTATCTAGATCAAGAAGAATCAAAACATCTGATCAAGGTTTTGAGAAAAATCCAAGGCGATAAAGTAGATTTTACGGATGGTCAGGGATATTTGTATCAATCTGTTATCATAGATGACAATCCAAAAAAGGCAGGAATCAAAGTTCTTAAAAGGCTTTTTGATCCAGAAGACGATTACTACATCCACTTGGCCATCTGCCCTACCAAAAACCCTGACAGGATGGAATGGATGATGGAAAAAATCACTGAAATAGGTGTCCATGAAATCACCATGATGGAATCTGAACATTCTGAAAGGTCTTTCCTGAAACTTGACAGATTGGAAAAGAAAATTGTGGCAGCATGCAAGCAAAGTTTGAAAACAAGGATTCCTAAATTGAATCCAATCTGCCACATGAAGGATCTAGTAATCAATCCAAAATTTGATACTTACCAGCGGTTTATCGCATATGTAGATAAGGACAATAATCATCATCTATTTGAAAAAGCGAAACCAAATAGCGCTTACCTAGTTTTGATAGGACCTGAGGGTGATTTTGCCCCAAAGGAAATAGACCTTGCTTTTAAAAATTTCTTTATTCCCTGTTCCTTGGGAAAAAGCAGGCTAAGGACTGAGACTGCGGGATTAGCAGCAGTCCATACTCTTCAATTAATAAATAACCTACATCCTTTATGAAAAATTGGTACTTAATAATTCTAGCAATTTTTATAATTTCCTGTCAGGTAAATTCAGTAGAAAATTCCGAGGCTGTTGGAGAAGAAGGTTGGTTGAAAGGGACCAATGAGGAAAAAATGGAGGAAGTTGCCCATCAGCTTGGAGGATTCAGCAGGACAATGGTAGAAGTATCCTATCGCTACTCAGAATTGTATTGGGCAGGAATGGATGAAAACTGGGGATATGCAGACCATCAAGTGGAGCACATAATTGAAGCTTTGGAAGATGGGGTTAAAAGAAGACCTGTAAGAAGTGCCTCTGCCGAAAGTTTTATGAAGGAGACAATTCCAAATTTTGAAGAAATAATAGCCAAGAAGGACAAGGATGCTTTTTTAAAAGGGTTTACGGTTTTAACTTCAGCTTGCAATGCGTGCCATGCGAAGGAAGGAGAATCTTATATCACGATCCAAACACCGGAAATAAGGACATCTCCTGTGAGATTTTAGATCAAAAAATTACTGATTATGTTTTAATTGATGGTTACAAAAATCTAATTTTACCAGTACACAAAAAATAAAAATAATTGGAATCACCTCGGATGGAATGTGAAGAAAATACGGTTGTAAGGCCTACAGAAGCAGAAATAGTTGATAATAGGCTTACTATCCTTCTCTCTACTGATGAGGACGATGGACGGCCTGTCTATCTATCGGGAAATTTCAATCACTGGATTACCCAAGATAATAAATACCTGATGGATAAACTTTCTACAGGAAAGTATAAATTCACTTTTCCTGTTGACTTTTTATATCCCGCCGAATTGGTTTACAAATTCACCAAGGGGGATTGGTCAGAAGTTGAAATTGACAAATTTGAAAACAAAACCCCAAACAGATTCTGTAAGAAAAAATCAGGAATCCAGGAAGAACATGTAGCTAAATGGCGACAAAATTGGCTTCCCTACAGACCAAGCCAATTGCCTCAGGTTCACTTGATTTCCGAAGAATTTGAGATTCCCCAACTCAACAAAACAAGAAAGGTTTGGGCGCTTCTTCCCCATGATTACAATACTTCAGAGGATCATTACCCTGTCCTTTACCTACAGGATGCCCAAAACCTATTCAATGAGAATTCACCTTTCGGTAACTGGCAAATCGATAAAAAACTTGCTGTCATGTCAGATTACGGAATTGGTAAGATTATTATCATCGCGATTGAACATGCAGATAAAGAAAGGGTTTTGGAATATAATTTTGGCAAAACCCTATTAGGTAAAGGTCAGGGAAAAGAATATATCCGATTTCTGACAGACACCTTAAAACCCTTTGTTGACAAAAATTTCCGAACCAAACCCGAAAGGGAATCAACCGGTATTGGAGGAAGTTCTATGGGAGGATTGGTGAGTTTATTCAGTGGGTTGATATATCCAGAAGTATATGGAAAGCTCATGATCTTCTCCCCTTCCCTCTGGGTAATCCCAAAAATCAAATTTTCTTTCTTGGATTTCTTTGACCCGATGGAAACCAAAATATACCTATATGCCGGTGGACAAGAAAGTGTGACAATGGTCTCCCATATCAAAAAATTTAAGAAAAGACTCCTTAAAAGAAATACACTGGCGGAGAAAATGGAAATCCAACTCAGTATCAATGAGAAGGGAAAACACAGTGAGACTTTTTGGAGTGATGAGTTTCCAAAAGCTATAGAATGGCTTTTCTTCAGTAATCGAAAAGGTGACATCTAGAAAATCAAATTTTAAGGTCAATAGATAGCCAAACTTTCATATAAATTCTTACCTTTTTAAAAATCATAAATCAGAACCTGTAGTTGCACTTGTTGTAGGTCTTATGGTCGTCATGATTTCAATAACCCAAACAGGATTAACCCTAACCATTTTCACATTTACAAATGAAAATAACTACCGTAAAATCTTCTGAAAATTTCAAAGGCTTGGTCATCATTCCTTTTTTTGAAAAAGAAGAAAGTGAACAAGCCTTTTCTTTTGAGTCATTCAGGATTTCCAAAAATCTGTTTTCCGGAAAAAAAGACAGCCAATTCATAGTAGAAGATAAGGATTCCGATCAGGTCTTTCTTATGGTTGGACTTGGAAAAGAACCGAATTACAAAACTATCAAGACAGCATTCAGACGATTGACCGCTAAACAGGAACATCTCTTTGAAAAAAAGGTGTTGGTAAGGCTAAATGAAGGAATGGGTTCAGATTTTATTGAAGCGGCAGTTTCAGGATTACTGCTTGGAACCTACCGACTAGGTCACTATAAGCAAACGGAAAAAGGGCCTAAAAACTGGTCAAAGGTCAATATCTCTGTTTTGTCAGAAGATAAGGAATCAAAAAAAGCAATTGAAAAAGGCCAAAAAATTGCAGAAGCCCAGATCGAAACATTCAATTTAGTGGATTTGCCCCCTAATAAAGTCACGCCAAAATACCTTGCAGATTGGGCAGAGGATGCCGGGAAAAAGTTTGGCTTTGATGTCAAAGTCCTTGACAGAAAGAAAGCTGAAAAAGAAAACCTAAAAGCATTTTTGGCGGTGGGTCAGGGAAGCCATAGAGAACCCCAGTTTATCATCATGAAATACAAGTCCAAAGCCGCAAAACAACATATTGGGTTGGTGGGCAAAGGAGTCACATTTGATACCGGTGGATTGAATATCAAAACCCAGGGCATGGTTCAGATGAAATGCGACATGGGTGGTGCCGCTACTGTTTTAGGTGCTATGCAATTGATTGCTGACCTCAAATTGGCGGTAAACGTCACCGCAATTGTTCCCTGTGTTGAAAATGCCATTGACAGCCACTCATTTTTGCCTTCTGATGTCATAGGAAGCTATAGTGGCAAAACTATAGAGGTCATCGATACCGATGCCGAGGGAAGGTTGATTTTGGCCGATGGCCTCTCCTACTTGATCCAAAATTTCAAACCTGATACAGTGATTGATTTTGCTACTTTGACAGGAAGTGCAGTCGGAACTTTTGGCTATGAGTGTGCAGCGTTGTTTTCCAAAAATGAAGCTTTGCTAAAAAATCTTCAGCAATGCGGTGAAAGTATTGGCGAAAGGCTGTGGCCACTACCGATGTGGGATGAATACAAAACCGAGATGGATTCCGAAATTGCGGATATTAAAAATTTCCATGGCAAGCCCATTGCCGGTGCCATTACAGCAGCCAAGTTTTTGGAATATTTCACAGACAGTCATACCTCATGGGCACATATAGACATTGCTGGAACTGCATTCGGTGATTCTGAATTTGCAAAAACAAAGCATGCCACTGCATATGGTGTACATTTATTGATTAAATTGTTAGAAAATCTTTAGACCATGGAAGATAGCCCTAAGACCTTTTTATGCATTTCCAATTATTATAAAGGAAGTGCATTTTTGATCGCCCTGAAAAAAGCAGGAAACAAAGTGTATTTGATTACCTCAGAAAAACTCAAGGAAAACAACTGGCCAAGGAATTATATCGATGAAATATTCTTTATGCCGGGTCAGGATTTGGACTGGGATCTTGAAACTTTATTGACCGGAGTGGCCGGTCTGATGAAAGGAGTAAAAATTGACGCAATTGCTGCTCTGGATGACTATGATGTTGAAAAAGCAACTTTCTTGCGTGAAAATCTTCGTATTCCCGGAATGGGACAAACAACCGGAAGGTATTTTAGAGACAAACTCGCCATGAGAAAAAGGGCACAGGAAGCTGGAGTTTTGGTACCCGCTTTTTCAGCACTATTCAATGATGCGGAGGTGAATCACTTTGCAGATAATGTAGCGCCACCTTGGGTACTAAAACCAAGATCTGAAGCATCCGCGCACGGCATCATCAAAGTACATGATAAGGAAAGCTTGTGGCAAAATATCCATGAAATGGGAGATAACCGGCTAAGGTATCTGGTGGAGCAATTTAAACCGGGTGATGTCTATCATGCTGATGGGCTCAATCTGGATGGGAAAAACATCTTTTGTACCATTTCACGATACCTTGCTACGCCGATGGAGATTTCACAGGGAGGAGGGATTTTCAGAAGCGCCAATGTTCCATATGGTTCAGATGATGACAATTCAATGAGGTTAGCAAACCAACTTGTCATGAAGGCCTTTGGGATGAAAAACGGTGCTAGCCATACTGAATTCATCAAAGGAAAAGAAGATGGAAAAATATACTTTTTAGAAACATCCTCTAGAGTTGGCGGAGCCCATCTTGCCGAAATGGTAGAAGGTGCCTCCAACATCAACCTATGGACCGAATGGGCAAAAATCGAAGACTCTGTAGTGAAATGTAGTAAATACACCTTACCTAAGGTAAAAAAAGGCTATGCGGGAATTGTCTTGACTTTGTCCAAATTCCAAGACCCAGATCTGTCCGCTTTCAATGATCCTGAAGTTTGTTTCAGAGTTCCTTTGGACTATCATGCCGGCCTAATCGTCAAGTCTAACAAGCATGAAAGGGTGAGGGAATTATTGGATGATTATGCAGAAAGAATGAGCCACAGCCTTTCAAATGTGGTAGAAATGGAAAAAGTGAAAAAATTCCATTAATGATAAGCATTTAATGGTCAGGAATGGAAATGACATTCCTGACCATTATTTTTTTCAGTTTTTTACTTTTTTCGTTTTCCTTGTGGAATCACATTTGATTTGGTTAGTATCAAAGTAATTTTAAAAAAAATTCTTAGCATCATGATCAAAAAATATTCGCTCGCAGTTTTGGTAATACTCCTTCTTCAGCATCCCCTATTTTCCCAAGTGGATACCATTGAGGTTTTCAGTAAGGCGATGAACAAATCGCTAAAAGGCGCTGTCGTCATGCCTGAAGGATATGCCAAAAGTGACAAATCCTATCCTACGGTCTATTTGCTTCATGGGGGATCAGGATCTTTTTCGGATTGGCATAAGAATACGACTGATCCAAGTCTTTTGCCCAATCTTGCCAATCGGTATGAGGTAATCATTGTCACACCTGGTGTCGGCCCGTCATCCTATTACTATGATAGCCCATTGCTTAATTCTGTCAGGTATGAGACTTATTTCATCAAAGAACTGATCCCATTCATCGATAAAAACTACAGAACAATCAACGACCGGAAATCACGGGCAATTACAGGTTTGTCTATGGGAGGTCACGGATCTTTGATGCTCAGCGCCAAACACCCTGAATTATTCATTATGGCAGGGAGTATGAGCGGGGTGATGAATATTGACACCAGGATGTGGAGAGTGCCTGAAGATTTTAGAAAATTACGCCATGAAGGCCAAAAAGCAATATTAGGGGATATCAGCTATGACTCCCCCTTCACTGAATATACTATTGTGGGCTTGGTAGATCGAATGAAAGAAAACGAAGTTTCCTTACTCATTGATTGTGGGGTAGATGACTTTCTGCTAGATACCAATAGACAAATCCATCAATTGCTACTTGATAACAATACCCCTCACGATTATACAGAAAGGCCCGGTGCCCATACTTGGGAGTATTGGACCGAGGCGCTACCTTTCCACATGCTATTTATCAATCGGGTGTTGATTAAGCAACCATAACTGCTACTTCTGACTCTCTTTGCAATAAAATCTCTTTCAATAACAGAGGGATTTTATCAAAATGTTTGACCTTGTCTACCACAAAATCAAATCCCTGATGAAGGTAAAGTTGCCTTAAGAGAGGTCCGATATTAGATTTACAAAGTACGATTGTGGCATGTGGGTTTAAAGTTTTTACTCTTTCGATGACTTGGTCTGGGGAGAATTTTACTGAACTCATCTTGTAACAGATGTTGACAAAAACGAGGTTTGCTTCTTGATTAATTATTTTTTCCTCCATTGAATCCTGCGAGTAGACCGTCCCAAGATTTTCGACAAAAGGTAAGTGATTCAACATGTCTAGAATCTTAACCGTATTGCTAGGTGCAAAATCGTAAACAATAGCTTTGATGCGAGATTCGTCAGGCTGTAACATATGAGTCATTTATTAACTCAAAATTACATCCTCACCAAACGAAGGATTATAGTCTAAAAAGCGATTCTCATGTAGTTGTTTGTACTACAAATTCAAGCCAATCCATTCTCGAAAACATATCTCAAGATCTCAGCATTATTTTGAAGATGGAGTTTTTCCAAAACCCTCAGCCTATAAGTACTTACTGTACTGACACTTAAACTCAGTTCACGGGCAATTACCGACACTGCCTTCCCAGAGGCGATCAACATCATTATCTCCATTTCTCTGTCAGATAATTTCTCATGGATGAATTCGGGTTCTTCCCCCAAGCTTTCGGCTAAGATTTCTGACACTTTTGGACTGATGTATTTTTTCCCTTCCATTACCTTTTCCACCGCCTTGACGAGTTCATCTCCGGCACTTTCCTTACTCACATACCCGGAGGCACCCGCCTTCAGAGTTCTCAGGGCATAATGTTCTTCAGCCTGCATGCTCAAGATTAAAATGGGTGTCTTTATCCCAGAGTTACGGGCCTGCTTCAACACATCTATGCCATTTCTTCCAGGCATAGAAATATCCAGTACGATGAGGTCCCATTTTTCCTGATTAATTTTTTTCACTGCATCAATGCCAGAGCTCACTTCTTCCGTGAGTATTTTTGGGAAAGCATCTTTGAGCAATTGCACTATTCCTTTTCTGACTATTGGGTGATCATCTGCAATTAAGGCTTTCATATTTTATGGTTTAATATGGAATGAACAGGGTTATTTTGGTACCTTCTCCATGTGCTGACTGAATCTTAAAATCCCCGCCGAAACTTTCCGCCCGCTCCTGCATCCCTAGGATACCGAGTGATTTGGTATCTTTTAAAATTATAGGATCAAAGCCCAATCCATTGTCAAAAATGCTCAGCCACACTCCTTCAGATTTAAAAAACACCCCAACCTTGACATGGCTGCATTTGGAGTGTCTCATGATATTGGTCAGGCATTCCTGAAAAACCCTGAAAACTGCAGTAGCTTTCTGGTTATCCATGGGTTTTTCTACACCTTCATATTGGAAGAAAATGGGGATCCTACCTGACTTGGTAAACTCTTCTGCCTGCCACTCCAATGCTGCAAGGAGTCCAAAATCGTCCAATATTCCAGGCCTTAGATTTCGGGAAATATTCCTTATCGTGCTTACCGTTCTTTCTATCTGCTTCAGGACAACATGCAGCTTTTCCTTAGCAAAATCATCGAGATCAGGACTTTTTTTCAAAATGAAATCAATCTCCATCTTCATTCCTGTAAGTCGCTGCCCTAGTTGATCATGGATCTCACGTGAAAGAAGCGCCCTTTCATCCTCCCTGATTTTTTGCGATTGGGAATTTAGGTTTTTAATAGCCAAATAGTCCTGCCTGTACTTTTCCCCGATTTCTTTTCTCTCTGTAATGTCATCAAAATAAAGAATGACAGAATTACCTTGGCCAAAAATTTTAACCCCCACACAAACTAGCTTTGTACCATCCAACATTTCCACCTCAAGAGAAGAAGTTGAATTATCCGACTTGAATTTCGATACGAGGTCAAAAATCAATGGTTCTATTTTCAGTGTTGAAAATTCCTTTCCACAAACTTTATTTTGATTTACACCAAGAAAAACTGAAGCCTGTTGATTGATGTAAATGATTTTCTCATCCCCATCCAACACCATTAGTCCTGAAGCTACATTGTCCAGAAGTGTAAGAACTTTCAAAGCATCTAATTCATTATTTAACATTTGATTCTTCTATTTATCCATTCAATAGTAATTCAACCTATAATAGTCACGGAAGCCTCTCCCAGTAATTATAAAATTGGGACCAAATCAATAATCAAAGGGTCAATATGGGAATTTCAGCCTGATTTCTTTAAAATTATCTAGAAAGTTAATTAAATCAATCTTTGAGGGCGAGATCGGAAACTAATTGATCGTGTATAAATCCGCCATTTAGCTAAAATGCTGTTGTTTGCAAAAGCCAAATCACTATTTTAGCCCGTCAGTAAATCCAATTCAGAATGCTTAAAAAAACCTTATTATTCATCTCCCTTCTTGGGATATGTTCCCATTCTTTCTCCCAAAGTGAAACCACAAAATGGCAACAGAGGTCCCAAAACACAGAGATTATCAGGGACCAATGGGGCATTCCCCATGTCTATGGAAAAACCGATGCCGATGCTGTTTTTGGGATGGTCTATGCCCAATGTGAGGACGATTTCAACCGGGTTGAAGTCAACTTTATCAATGCCTTGGGCAGAATGGCAGAGGTGGAAGGAAGTAATATGCTATTCAATGACTTCAGGATGAAGCTGTATATCGACGAAGAAGTAGTCAAAAGCGAATACCTGAATTCCCCAGAATGGCTCAAAAAACTGATGGACGCATGGGCCGACGGAATCAATTATTACCTCCATACCCATCCTGAAGTCAAACCCAAATTGCTCACCAAATTTGAACCATGGATGGCCTTGACTTTCAGTGAGGGCAGTATCGGTGGAGATATTGAGACCATTTCCACCAACCAGTTGAAAGCTTTTTATGGAAAAGAACCACTTTCTGACCTTGTTTTGGAAGAGCGGGATTGGGACACTGAACCACGGGGCAGCAATGGTTTTGCAATCGCACCCCAACTTTCGAAAAGTGGAAAGGCGCTGCTTTTGATCAATCCACATACTTCTTTTTACTTCCGTCCTGAGGTGCACATGGTGAGTGAAGAAGGCCTCAATGCCTACGGTGCTGTGACCTGGGGACAGTTTTTTATCTATCAGGGATTCAATGAATACAACGGATGGATACATACTTCCAGCAAAGCCGATGCGATAGACCATTATGCACTGACTGTAGAAAACAGAAAAGGAAAGTACCATTACCAGTTTGGAAAGAAATGGCTTCCCCTGACAGAAAAACAAATCAAACTCAAATACAAAGCCGATGATCAAGTCCTTGAAAAAGAAATCACGGCCTATTACAGCCATCATGGACCTGTAATCAGGGAAGAAAATGGAAAATGGATCGCCATCGCACTGATGGTGGAAAGGGAAAAAGCTTTGATCCAATCATTTTCGAGAACAAAAACCAAAAACCACCAAGAGTTCATGGCCACCATGGCGCTCAAAACCAACTCTTCCAACAATACAGTCTATGCAGATAAAGACGGGAATATCGTCTACTACCACGGAAATTTTATCCCAATAAGAGACCCGAAATTTGATTGGAGAAATATAGTGGATGGCAGCAATCCCGCTACCGATTGGAAAGGACTTCATGAGGTAGAAGAGATGCTTTGGATCAAAAACCCCGAAAACGGATGGATCCAAAATTGTAATTCAGATCCATTTACTGCGGCTGGATCTTTTTCTCCCAAAAGAGAAAATTATCCTGCCTATATGGCTTGGGACGTGGAAAATGCACGGGGACTGAATGCCGTCCGAGTTTTGACTGGTAAAAAGGATTTCACTTTGGAATCCCTGATAGCCACAGCTTATGATCCCAAGCTCATGGCTTTTGAGCCGCTGATTCCTTCCTTGGAAGATGCATATGAAAGATTGTCGGATTCAGATGTCAGAAAAGCAAAACTCAAAGACCCTATGGCGGCGATTTCAAATTGGGACCGAAATACCGGAATCAAATCCGTGGGCACTTCCTTGGCGGTATTTTGGGGAAACCAACTCCTAATGGATGCCAGAGAAATGGACAGGCCTTGGGATGCCTATGTCTTTGATTTTCTTGCCAAAGAAACCTCAGACAATATGAGGCTCGCTGCATTTGAAAAAGCTGTCGATCAATTGACAGCGGATTTTGGCACATGGAATACCCCTTGGGGAGAGATCAACAGGTTTCAGCGTATCACCAATGACATTCAGGGAAGGTTTGACGACAGCTTCCCAAGCTTACCCATCGGTTATAATTCTTCACTTTGGGGTTCATTGGCGGCGTATGGCAGCAGGGCATATCCCAATACGAAGAAATGGTACGGAAATGTCGGCAACAGCTTTGTGGCTGTGGTGGAGTTTGGAGACAAAGTCAAAGCCAAAAGCCTCCTTGCAGGCGGTCAAAGCGGCAATCCCTTCTCTCCCCACTTTGTAGACCAAGCAGAAAGATACAGCCAAGGGGAATTCAAAGAGGTGAGTTTTTATAGGGAAGATGTGCTGAAAAACTCTCGGTATACATACAAGCCGGGGATGAGGGAGTAGTTCTCAGTAGGCTTCGCAGTTGGCAGTGTCTCGACAAATCTTCATTTAACTTTGCGAAATTGAATTACAAATTCAAAATGATAGGAAGGCGTAATTTCAAATTACGCCTAGCGCTGTATTGATCTTTTAAAAGCCAAATATCTCATCCAAATCAAAGCCCTAAAAACCAATCTCCCCGAAAAGCAACTTTATCCATTTGCCTGAAAAATTTAACATCAGAATATTTCTATCTAGGGACCAATACTTCTATATTTAGAACCAAATCAGACTTTTATGAACCAAAACTTCACCTCCACCACCCTGACTGAGTCGGCAGCATTTGACACCGTCACGGTCACCCGCGTGATTCCCACGTATGTCTATGCCACCGTTTTTGCTTCCCTGTGCATCGCTGTCGGATTGCAATGGGACATTTCCTGGCACATGAGTGTGGGTCGGGATGGCTTGTTTTCTCCGCCGCATATTTTGATTTATTTGGGAGCGGTGATCGCAGGTGTGTTTTCGGGGATCAAAGTGTTGAAAACCAGCTTTTGGGGTTCCAAAGAAGAAAAGTCCCAAAGCATCAGATTTTGGGGGATTTTCCATGGATCCTTGGGAGCGATGTTTTGCGTTTGGGGGGCATTTGCGATGTTGACCTCCGCTCCTTTTGATGATTGGTGGCACAATACCTATGGTCTTGATGTAAAAATCCTCTCTCCTCCCCATGCTTTGTTGGGGCTTGGGATGATGATGATCCAATTTGGCGCCATGATCTCTGTGATCGCTGCCCAAAATAAATTGGGAGAAAAAATGGATGCCCGAACCAAATCCCACCTGCAATGGATGTACGCCTTATCCGCAGGGTTTTTGTTGGTGATGGTCTATACGCTCGTGTCTGAGTATTTCTTCTTGAATATGCTTCATGGGGTCTTGCCTTATCAGATCGCCGCATTGATGTTTCCATTGTTTTTGATTTCCATCTCATTTGCCTCTCCTTATCGATTTGCCGCTACCAAAATGGCTTTGATTTATACCTTTGTCATGGCAGCTATGGTATGGATCATGCCCTTGTTTCCTGCCGAACCCAAGCTCAGCCCGGTCTTCAATTACATCACGCGGTTTCAGCCTTTTCATTTTCCCGTTCTCCTGATTGTGCCGGCGATTGCCATTGACTATGCCATCGAAAAATGGAGAAATTCCAACAAGTGGCTTTTGGCAGTCCTACTTTCCCTGATCTTTGTTGTCTGTTTTACTCCTGTACAATGGTATTTTTCTGAAGTTTTGATTTCTGAAATCGGCAGAGGTTGGTTCTTTGGCAGGTTTTCTTGGCCCTATTTTGCCAATCCAAGCTACGAATTCAGGTATCAGTTCAACCCCAATTTCTCTACCTATGGTTGGGATCTGATCAAAGGTCTGGCGATAGCAGTGGGCATTGGAATCCTGACTTCAAGAGTCGGACTTGCTTGGGGCAATTGGATGAAGCAGGTGAAAAGATAGATTATGAAAAGAAAACTAGTATTGCCTTTTCTCTTATTGCTGTGGTGTACGGCGAGTAGCCACATCGGAAGTCCGGGTGTCATTTATGAAGGTCTTCTAGGCCCGTATCGCATCCTAGCCAATATTATCCCTGCGGAAGTCGTCCCCGGAATCGCGCGGGTGACGATCATCATTCCCGAAAATCCTGACAATATCATCCTCGAGGTGCGGCCTGTTTATTGGTCTGCAGGCCTGAAAGGAACTCCCAAAGCCGACCCCATGGTGGCAGTTCCTGGTGAACCTGGAAAGTATGAAGGCGAATTGTGGTTTATGAATTCGGGAACTTCGAGTGTGCAGGTGATAATGCAAGCCAATGGGGAAACTTTTGAAGCGATCGTTCCTGTCATGGCTTGGCCCACAGCCAAAAATTCCATGACCTCCGAGTTGGGCATTCCATTGGCAATTTTGGGGATATTTTTGGTCATCCTGATGGTGACCATCATCTCCTCAGCGATGAGTGACAGCATCAGGGAACCGGGAAAAGACAGGAATCCGGCTGTCGACAGAAGAAGAAAATATGGCATTGCCATCGGGTCAGTCATCATGCTC
Organism: Aquiflexum sp. TKW24L; assembly: GCF_023502205.1. GTDB lineage: Bacteria > Bacteroidota > Bacteroidia > Cytophagales > Cyclobacteriaceae > Cognataquiflexum. The sequence continues at coordinate 72,933 of NZ_JAMFLG010000017.1, forward strand.
TTGGTCCTTTGGGGAGGAAAAACCTGGTGGGATTCCGAGTCAGAAAAATACAACGACTACCTTTTCAAACCCATCGAAGCCAATTCGCGGATTGAATCAGAATCTGGAGAAAATTACCTCCACTTAGCAATAGACACCGCTACCCTCAAGCAAGGTAAAACCTCACGAAAACTCAGTCTGATAGTTCCTGACCACGGCAAGTTGATGCATTTGTTTTTGATCAGAAAGGGTGATCTGGATGTGTTTGCACACCTGCACCCTGAGCGGTTGGACTCCCTGAACTTCAAGGTAAAATTGCCTTCCATCCCTGCCGGCGATTACCATGTGTATGCGGATATCACCCGGTTCACAGGTTTTTCTGAAACCATCATCTCGGATTTTACCATTCCTGAAAACTCCAATTTCCAGCTCATTTCCAATACAGATGTTATATTGGGACGGGACGATACCTATACCTTTTCCAATCCTGTTTCAGGTAAAAAGACCTCCTTGGATGGGGATATCATGATTTGCGGCAAACCCGGGATCAAAACCGATTTGCCGGGTGGATACTCGGCAGTTTGGGAAACTGATGGAGAAAATTTTGAAACCGGCACCCTCTACAACCTTGATTTTGCGCTTTTTGATCCGGAAGGAAATGCTGCCAAGCTTGAACCCTATCTCGGCATGATGGGCCATGCCGTGGTCCTGAAACACGATGGTTCTGTGTACATTCACCTCCACCCTACCGGCAATTATTCCATGGGTTCGCAACAGATGCTCCTCGAAAGATTTGAATCAGGCAAAATAGGCATGCAAAATTTGCCGACAGGGCTGAGCTTTCCAGACAGCATCGATGGTGTGATCAAAGTTTTGAACCAAATGCCAGAAAAGGAACGTGACAGTCTCCTGATGGGAAATATGGTTCACCTCGACCCAAGCGATCCCGAACATATAGAGCACAGCATGGTCAGCTTCCCCTATGCCTTTCCCCAACCCGGCAATTACAGGGTCTGGGTTCAGGTAAAAATCGATGGAAGGATTGTAAATGGGGCTTTTGATGTGGAAGTGGAGTAGAGGAGTGAGAAATTTAACGAGCTTGTTCACACCACCAAAACATGCCTGTCCTAATGAAATCATTGATTTTATAATTTTTAAAACATCATTTCAATAAAAAAACCGCCAAAAATCTTGGCGGTTTAACTAAAACTGATGAAATAAATTCCTTTCGGTGCCTATAATTAATCTTTAAATCCATAATATTCTGCCACTGCATTATAATCCTCGAGATCAATGTCAGGCAATTGTATTCTTCCATTTACAGTGGAATTGGCCACAATTTTAAATACACGGATGCTATTATATAATTCCCCGGGACCAGTAATCTTATTTATACCTAATGTAAATGGGCCTGTTACAGATATGAAGCTTCTATATTCAGATGCATTAGCTACACCCGGACCAGGAACCTGATAAGAAAACACTGTTGAAATCAAAAATGGCAACAGCAAAACTCGTTCTCGAACTTCTCCTGGCAAAAGTGGGATTGTGAGGCTCCTGTTTAAAACTGATCTAAAATCGACTTGATCATATATTAATAAGGTAACATTGCCGTTACCGGTTGGACCGGCAGGGCCGGCAGGGCCGGCAGGACCTGCGGGACCAACGGGACCATCAGTTCCAGCGGGACCGGCAGGGCCAACCGGGCCTGCAGGACCAGCGGTACCTGTAAGTCCAATCGGACCGGACGGTCCTGTTGCACCTTGCAACCCGGGTATCCCCTGAGGACCTTGGATACCTATTGGACCTTGAGGACCAATTGCCCCATCTTCACCCGGAATCCCTTGATCTCCCTGAAGCGAATCACATGATGCTGAAATGATAATCACACAGATTATCCAAAATAGCGACAATAATTTTTCTGAAATTAACTTTGGCTTTTTCATTTTTTTTAAAATTTAGTGGTTAATAAAATATTGGTCATTTAACCTAGTATTAAGTTAAGAAAAAAATTCTTTTTTTTAAGAATATTTTCTTTGAAAAAATTAAAATAAAAATATATTATATGGACCTGCTCGGATATACAAAACAAAATTTTAAAGTATGTGACTATAAATTGTCTGTGGATTGATTCAAAAGTTTAACGAGCTTGTTTACCCCATCAAAACCTGCTTGTCCCAAGCAAACTTTACCAATTTGCTTCCAAAAAAAATCAGGATAAATCCTACCAGGATATTGAGTTTGGACATCAGTTTTGGGGTGACAAAACCGGAAAGCTGCTTGGCGATAAATGCTTTGAGCAGATCGATGCAGAATACTGTCAGCAAGATCCCAATATAATACAGCCAAATATCCATCCTTTGGTACTCTTGCTTGAGGTTGACCAATCCCGCGATAGAGATCCAAAAAAGCATGACAAATGGGTTGACCCCGTTGATCCCAAATCCCTTCATAAACCCGGTTCTTTTTTTGGTTTTGGGTAAGGGTATACCTCCTGAGTTTGGCCTGTTTCTGTTTTTTTTGAGAATGGTAGAAATCCCAAATCCAATCAATACAATCCCACCAATGTACCCAAGGATAATCTCAAAATAAGGATTCTGGGCAAAAAGTGACACACTGAAATACGTGATCACGACATAGATCAAATCAGAAAGCAAAATCCCCAAGGCCAAGACCGCAGCATACCGAAAACCATGTTCAAGGCTGTTTTGGATCAAAGCAAAAAAAACCGGGCCGATCATCGCCGACAAGACAAGCCCCATACTGATGCCTTCCCAAAGCGCTTGGTTCATATTTTTACGCCATTTTCTTTGAGAAATTCAATCCATTGGGTTGCTTTTTCACCCTTCAAAACTCTTGGGAATTTATTCTGTCCTCCTTCTTTCCCTTTTGATCTGAGCCAATTGTAAAAAACGGAAGGCGATAGCACCGTCAGCTTCACCTCTTTCAAGGCATGCTTCCGCTCCACGACATAGTCGTCATTAAGCTGTTTCAATTTGTCATCAATCTCGCGGAGGAGAATGGCTTGGTCTACCTGATCATCGGACCCAATATACCAATGGTGCATAAAGAGCGAACCGTGAGGCAAGCCGAGAACGGTAAATTCCCTGATGTTGAGGTTCATTTCTTCAGAGACCAATTCCACGGCTTTGTTCATATTGTCCATTGAAAGATGCTCACCGCAAAGACTCAAAAAATGCTTGGTCCTGCCTGTAATATATATCTCACTTTCCTCCTTTGAGGCAAACCTGATGACATCACCTATCAAATACCGCCAAGCTCCAGCACAAGTACTGATGAGCAAAGCATAATCCACTTCCTCTTCTACTTCATCGATCTTAAGTGATTTGGCAGAAGGAAGGATTTCGCCCTCACTGTCGAAATTCTCTTCATTGAAAGGGATAAATTCATGAAAAATCCCATTGTTCAAAACCAAGCGCATAGACTTGCTTTCAGGAATTGCCTGAAATGCCAAAAATCCTTCTGAAGCTAGGTAGGTCTCCATGTAAATTAAAGGCTTGGCGAGAAGCCTTTCAAATCCATGTTTGTATGGCTCAAAGGAAACCCCTCCATGGACAAAGATTTGCAGGTTTGGCCACAGGTCATGGATTGTTTTGAGGTTATACCGCTCAATGATTTTTTCAAGCAAAATCTGAAGCCAAGCCGGAACACCCACTATGATGCCAATATCCCAATCGGCGGCTTTTTCAACAATCTGTTCCAGTTTATCTCCCCAGTTTTTGTTTTTGGAGATTTTCTTCCCTGGCTTATAGAACCTTTGAAACCAAATCGGTAATCTTCCAGTGGTGATACCGCTTAAGTCCCCCGAAAAATATGTCCCATTAAATTCCAGGTCCGTACTTCCTCCCAACATTAAGATCCCTTTGGTAAACAACTTATCCGGTAGGTCATATTTAGAAAGCGATAAAATCTGACGGACACCTGTCTTCCTAATGGCTTTTACCATATCCTTGGTAATGGGAATATACTTCGAGGCGGCACCGGAAGTCCCGGAAGTCAAGGCAAAATGTCGGATTGCTCCCGGCCAAGTGATGTCTTCTTCTCCACCTTTGAGCCGATACCACCATTCATTGTAGATCGTATTGTAATCGTAAATAGGGACTTGCTTGGAAAATGTGGTATAAAAATCATGTTCCCCTTTCTTGAATTCCCTTAAAATCAGGTCAAAATTATACTTTTCCGCAAATTCGGTATCCTTGGCTTTGATCAGCAACTTTTTGAGTTCTTCTTTTTGAAGGTCCAAGGGTGAGCTATACTCCTGAACCAAAGAATCCCTTAATCTGATACCTTTTTTTAGTAATGTACCCAATATCGCCATATCTTTGCTTGAGTTGATTTGGCCAAATTTACAGAATGAGTATCAAAGAAAACCTCCTATCATTAAAAAATACATTTGTCAATCCCCACTGTCTTTTGGTGGCAGTAAGTAAGACCCATTCGATTGATGCGATCAAGCAGGCTTATGACCTTGGGGTTCGTGATTTTGGGGAAAACAAAGTCCAAGAGGTAGAAGAAAAGCAAGCCCAACTACCAAAAGACATCAGGTGGCATTTCATCGGCCATCTGCAAACCAACAAAGTCAAATCCATCGCCCCGTTCATTTACCTGATCCATGGCGTGGATTCTCTGAAGCTCCTCACAGAGATCAACAAACAAGCTATTAAATGCGGGAAGGTAATCAATTGCCTTTTGCAGATTTACATTGCAAAAGAAGAAAGCAAATTTGGCCTTGACATAAATGAACTTGATGAACTGGTTCAGAGTGAAGCTATTAAATCTTTAACCAATGTTAAAATTGTGGGTTTGATGGGTATGGCCACTTTTACCGACAATGAGAATATGGTAAGGGAGGAATTCAAAAATTTGAAATCAATTTTCGAAAGATTAAAAACCAAAGAGCTTCCGGCAAACTTTGACCTGAAAGAAATCTCTATGGGAATGAGCGGGGATTATATCCTCGCGCAGGAAGAAGGGAGCACCATGATCCGGATCGGAACTGCCATTTTTGGCGAAAGAGAATACAAATAGGATATGAAAGTAAATTTTATTCAGATAGCTGCTATAGTTGGTGCCACCGCTGTTGGCGTTGGGGCATTTGGGGCACATGGTTTGGAGCCAATTTTGGAATCCAATGGAAGGTCGGACACCTTTGAAACGGCCGTTAAATACCATTTTTACCACGCTTTGGCAATATTGGCTGTAGCAATTTGGTATCGCATTCAGCCCGAAAGAAAAATATTGGTAAAATCAATGTGGTCCTTTCTTATCGGGATCTTAATTTTTTCCGGTTCCCTTTATGTCTTATCATTAACAGGAATTACTTGGCTTGGAGCCATTACGCCATTGGGTGGAGTTGCGTTTATTGTGGGTTGGTTGTTTTTGTTTTGGGCAGGAAAAAAACAAGGAACCTGATTTCAATGGACATTAAAAAAACCATCCTCCCCTTTCTCCTCACATTAATATTCTTCTCCCCTCTTTGGGCACAGGAAGCCGATTTTAGGGTGAAATATGCAGGCTTGGATAGTCTTCTCAATGAGAAATCGTTTTTTGGCAACCACCTCACAGGGTTCATTCTTTTTGAACCAGACAGCCAAAGAGTCATTTATGAAAAAAACAGCCACATCAATTTCCTCCCTGCTTCCACGACCAAGCTTTTGACTTTTTATGGGAGTATCATGATTTTGAAAGACAGCCTTCCGGCATTCAGATATCTGGAAATTGGAAAACAAATTACTATTTGGGGAACAGGATATCCAGGCTGGAAATATTCCAAACTGCCACAACAAGGTATTGATGAATTTCTAGGGAAATTTGACACCATTAATTTTTCGGACCAAAATTGGAAAGAAGAGTCCTTTGGATATGGCTGGCAGTGGGATGATTTTAATTATTCCTATTCGGCCGAAAAATCCCCTTTTCCGATCTTCGGCAACATCGTCACTTTCACCAATAATAAAAGAGTTCCCTTGTCCAATATCCCTTATTTTGGAAAAGTTGCAATCAACCTTGAAAAAACAAATAAAGGCGTCGAGAGAGACCGGTATGTAAATTCTTTTTATTTCAATCCCAACAATTACACAGAATCCAAATCAGAAATCCCTTTTATCACCTCCCCCGAACTGTTTAGGGTTCTTGTAAAGGAGACTTTGAAAAAAAACGTTAATACTGTAAAGCACCCTATCCCCTCATCTCACAAAGTTTTTTATGGTGGAAAAATTAGACCATTGTGGATTGAGATATTGCAGGAAAGCGACAATTTCATTGCAGAGCAATTGCTACTGATGATGTCCGACAAGCAATTTTTAGAATTGAATTCCGAAAGGGTAATTGAATATATTCAAAAGACTTATTTTAGGGACCTTCCTGACCAGCCAAAGTGGGTGGATGGATCAGGACTTTCCCGCCACAACCTGATTACCCCACGATCCATGATTTCCATTTTGGTCAAAATCGAAAAAGAGATACCCCGAAGTCAGGTCATGCAACTGCTTCCCCAGGGTGGTATCAGCGGGACACTTAAAAACAATTACAAAGCAAGAAGTCCTTATATTTTTGCAAAGTCAGGAACTGTGGCTAACAACCATTCTCTCGTAGGGTATATAAAAAGCGATACAGGAAAGATATATGCATTTGCCTTTATGAATAACAACTACCTCAACAAAGCCCCTGAGGTTAGAAGGGAGATGGAAAAGGTGATGCTGTATATCAAGGAGAGTTTTTGATTTCAGTGCAGCTGATGGTACTTCAGGATATAACTTCTCTTGGAAAAAAAGCCACTAATCCTTAGCTTAGAATAAAGAGATTTGGTCTTAAATGATTTCAAAATGAAAAAACAAGAATCCGGTAAGCTCAATTACTCCAATCCTGAGGACAAGGAAGCAAAAAGGATTGGCGAAATGAAATCACTAACCTATTTGGAAAGGCTGGAGCGTTTGATGGCAATTTTGGAGATTTCCTTCCTGATCAAAAGTGGGACAAAAATGAAAAACAATGATCAGTCAAATAGTTGATCAATGCACAAGTAAAATTAGCTGAAAACCAAAAAATTCAATTCAGATAAATGAACAAACGCCATTTTATAAAATCAGCCCTCCTGGGGGTCGGTACTTTACCTCTTGTTTCTTTCCTTCCCAAGGTTGAGGATCCCAAAAAAAGACTTTTTCCACAACCCTTTCAAGAGGGCGATATCGTAGGTTTGATCAGTCCCTCAGCGGCCACTTCAGAGCGCATCCAATTCGATTTTGCCAAAGAGTCTCTAGAGGCTTTGGGACTTCAGGTCAAGCTTGGCGACAATCTCAAAAACCGAAGAGGCCACCTTGCAGGCTCTGATCAGGAGCGGGCTGATGACCTTAATGGGATGTTTGCAGATCGGGAAGTCAAAGCGGTCATCTGTATCCGGGGAGGTTCGGGCGCCGCGAGGATTCTTGATTTGATTGATTATGACCTGATCAAAAAGAATCCAAAGCCAATATTGGGTTATTCGGATATCACAGCACTACATTGCGCTATTCACTCTCAGACAGGTCTGATTACTTTTCATGGTCCAAACGGGACAGGAAGCTGGAATAAATTCAATGTTACCCAATTCGAACAAATATTCTTTGAAAAATCATTAACTGTATTTCAAAACGAACAGGTCAAAGGCGATGATTTGATCGTGAAGCAAAACAGGATACAGACTTTGATTGGTGGGAAAGTGTCAGGAAAGATTATGGGAGGTAATCTAACTGTGCTGACTTCCTTGTCCGGCACGCCTTTTTATCCTGATTTCAAAAATGCGATCCTTTTTGTCGAAGACATCAGCGAAGATCCCTATAAGATTGACAGAATGTTCAGCACTTTGAAACTCAACGGAACCCTGTCCAAAATCAAAGGATTCATTTTTGGACAATGTACAGATTGCAATCCCGGCGGCGGATATGGTTCCTTGACCTTAGATGATATTTTGGATGATTACATTGTTCCATTGAAAATCCCTGCATATAAAGGCGCAATGATCGGACATGTCGCCAAGCAATTTATCGTCCCTTTTGGAGCTAATGTAGAAATGGATGCTGACGCAGGGACATTCACTTTGACAGAAAGTATTTTTAAATCTTAATACTCAAAACGTGAAATCAATTGCACTCATCATTTTGATCATTTCAAGCCTTTATTTGGGCTGTATAGAAAAAGAAAAAACAGCGAAAATGGAAGAAAAATCATACACCTATCTGGCATTGGGAGATTCCTACACTATCGGTGAAGGCGTGGAAGAATCAGGCAGATATCCCAATCAGGCTGTTGAAATATGGAAATCCAACAACCTCATTTTTAAAGATCCCACCATCATTGCCAAAACAGGTTGGACGACAGACGAGCTGGATAAAGGAATAAATGATACCGGAGTTGAAGGAAAAACCTATGATTTGGTGACGCTTTTGATTGGTGTCAATAATCAATACCGAGGAAGAACAGTATCCGATTATGAAGTGGAATTCAGAAAAATGTTAACGAAAGCAATCAAATTTGCCAAAGGAGATCCAAAACACGTTGTGGTAATTTCCATTCCTGATTGGGGAGTAACTCCCTTTGCCGCCAACCGTGGAACGGACAGTGAAAAGGTGGCCAAGGAAATTGATGCATATAATGCCGCCAAGAAAAGCATCTCAACCGAAATGGGAGTTCATTACATAGACATCACGGATGAATATCGAAAAATTGGCGCTCTGCCCGAAATGGTCGTCGAAGACAAACTCCATCCAAGTGCTTTGGTTTACAAATCTTGGGCAGAGAAATTGACGAAGATAGTTTCAGAGGAAATGGTATTCTAAACATCAGGAATTTTAGCATTTTTTAACTTATTCGCCCATAAAACCCTCAATCAAAAAGTTGAAAATGCCCGTCTTGGAACAGAACCAATCAAAATAAAGAACTATGAAAACTCTCCTGATCCTCTCTTTTGGGATTCTATTTATCTCTATGGTCTCCTGCAAATCCACCAAAATCGCCGACAACCGAAAAATGGAAGAAAAAATATTTTGGGTAAATAGCACCAAGTTTCCCTGTCAGGGAGTCGGACCGATGACATGTCTTCAGCTACAGGATGGAGAAGAAATCGAGGAGGGAAAATGGTTGAATTTTTTCAGCAATATCGAGGGATTTGACTACAAACCCGGAAACATTTACCGCATCAAAGTCAATGTAGAGCAACTCCCTCCCCCGATTCCTGCAGATGCTTCCAGCCTCAAATACAGTTTGGTTGAGGTGATTTCTCAAAAACCCGACTTGACCTTGCGGATAACGGATATTTGGAAGTTGGAAAGTATTGGTGAAATGAAAAATCCCACAGGAATGGACAAACCCTTAATTTTCGAATTCAATGCTGCAGAAAAAGGTATTTTTGGGTTTTCTGGATGTAATACGATAAGGGGACCCATTTCAAAACTCACAGAAACAGAAATCGAATTTGGAAATCTGATGAGTACGATGATGGCCTGCCCTCAAGCTGAAATGATTTTGGAAAGGGGAGTGACGCAGGGTTTGAGAGAAATCAAAAAATACAAGATTGAAAACAACAGGCTTTATTTGACTACAAGTGATGGTATTCCGTTGATGATATTGCTCAAGGTGGATTAAAAAAAAAATTGTAAAAAAAGCCGATAGAAAATAAATTCTATCGGCTTTTTATAAATTTTTCTTTTCGTTACTGCCCTTTTGGCAAAACATTAACTTTTAGCGCAACTTTTTCTATCGGTTCTGAAGCATTTGAATAAATCCTAATAATTGGGTTTTGGGTTCCCATTTTACCGGCAGAATTATACACCACTTTTAATTCTCCAGAGGCTCCAGGAGCAATTGCATCTTTCGGCCAATTTGGGGCAGTACATCCGCATGTTACCGCAACGTTCTGGATTTTTAGAGGGGCGTCTCCAGTGTTTTTGAATACAAAAACATGCTCTACTTTTTCACCTTGGCTGATGTCACCAAAATTCTTTTCTTTTTCTTGGAACTCGATTACAGCTCCTTTTTGATCTTGCGAGTAAACGGTAAAGGCCATCAAGACAGCTACCATGAATAAAAGGGTTTTTTTCATTTTTTTTGTATTTAGGTGTTAAACTTCTAAATCATTTACATTAAGGTAAAATTTCGGGTGAAAGTTCACCATAAATAACTCTTTCTTTGCTCGGGTCATTGCGGTGTAAAGCCAGCGGAGGTAATCTTGGTTGACCATCTCATCAGTCAGGTAACCCTGATCGACAAATACTGCATCCCATTGTCCACCTTGAGCTTTATGACACGTCAATGCATACGCAAACTTGACCTGCAAAGCCGAAAGATAAGGATCTTTTTTTATCATTTCCATTCTTTCACCCTTGTTTGCTACATCAGCATAATCCTCCGAAACTTCTCGATATAATTCCCTGTATTGTTCCGGACTCAAAGATGGAAATGGACTGTATAAGGTATCAAGGATCACTTTTGCCTCAAAGTACGGTTCGTCAGGATAATCAATAAGCCGCAATTCCAGTGTAGCAAATCTCAGTCCATACATTTCTTCGAAAGACCTGATCTTAATTACTTCAGCAAAATCGCCGTTTGCAAGAAAATTTACTCTCTCTGATTCGGCCATATAAACATAATTGTTTTTGACGATCATCAGCATGTCCCCCGCTGCTATTTCATCTTCAAAAAAATGGATTGTTCTTCTTATATATTGATTGTATTGTACAGCGGACTTATTTGATCGTGTGATGATGATAGTATTCTCAATCCCATATTTTTCATAAGCATACCGCAGCCCGTCTTCGAGCCTTTCTCCGGTCATTTTGAAAAAATCCTTAAATCCTCCAGTTACCATACCAATCACGGGCACTTCCTTACTGAGAATTTGCCTTAACTGGGTGGCATTGTAAAGAATGCCGGAAGCCAGCTGCTGCCGCATGACCTCTGTAAGTTCAACACCATCCACCTCCAACCTGAAATTCCGAATCAAGTAATCCTTGTCTAATCCCGGACTCAAAGAACTGCCGACAGGGGGCAATTGTGCCACATCACCTACAAGCACCAGCCTATTTGTAGATTCCTGAAAAACAAAATTGATTAAATCCTTTAACAAACTACTTCCTGATAATCCATCATCAGATAGCATGGAAGCCTCGTCTATTATAAAAACCGTCTCTTTGAAATAATTCTTCTGAAGTGTAAAACCCTGTCCCAGATCTCCGGCTTCTCCCTTTGGTTTGTAAATGATTTTATGAATAGTAAATGCCGCCTTATTGCTGTAATTACCCATTACCTTGGCCGCGCGTCCAGTTGGTGCCAACAATAATGACTTGAGTCTGACCATGGGAAGGGTTTTGACTAAGGCAGAGATAAGGGAGGTCTTTCCGGTACCGGCATACCCCCTCAGCAAAAAAGCTTTGCTTCCCGAGGATTTTAAGGTCATAAAACCATCCATATGCCTGAAAAAATCCATTTGCCCCTTAGTTGGCTCAAAAGGAAAATTTCTTCTCAATAAGGCAGAAGGCTTTACACTGTCTTGACTATCTTTACCAATCATTAGTGACGAAGCTAAGGCTAATATGACAATTTCGGAAAAGGAACTTCATGAGAAGTTCGGTGGAAGGTTAAGAACGAGAGTTAACGGGGTTTTGATCCAAAATGAAAAAATCCTAATGATCAAACATAACATGGGAAACGGCAAATTCTTTTGGAATGTGCCGGGAGGAGGAATGAAATATGGAAGCTCAAGCGCTGAAAACCTAAAACGAGAGTTTCTTGAAGAAACAGGAATTGAAATTGCTGTAGAAAGTTTTCTTTGCAACTATGAATACTTAAACCCTCCCCTTCATGCTGTAGAACTCTATTTTGAAGTTAAGCAAACTGGTGGTACTTTGGGCCTAGGACAGGATCCCGAATTGCCAAATGACAAACAGTTGATCACTGAAATACAGTTTCTCGACATCGATATATTGTCATCCATCAAAAATGAGGAGAAACACCGCCTTTTTTGGGGAATAAAATCAGTGAATGATGCGAGATTATGGAAAGGTTATTTTAATTTTGAAAATAATTCTATAAAATAGCATCTTGATTGTACACCATCAACCTTATTAAAAGTTCTAATCAATCCAAAAAATGACACTATCCAGAATTTTATCGATTGTCTTCTTAATTTCCGCACTTGCCCTTGGGTATTTCCTCTACAAAAGTGTGGATGATGTAATGCAGCAAGAAAAACTGATCATAGCTACCGAAGCTAGGATTATCGAAAAACTTCAAATGCTAAGAGATGCCGAAACTGCATACCTAGCTACAAACGGTGTATATGCCGGCAATTGGAATGATCTAAAGAAATTTATTGAAGAAGGAAAAATTTGGCTCGTTCAAAGAACAGAATCCACCAAACTTTTGGAATATGGAAAAGAAGAAATCACTGTTCAATATGATACCCTTGGATCAGTGAATGTGATTGATTCTTTGTTCAATGAAAGAAAATATCCAAATTTCAACATTGACAACATGCATGTTGTACCGGGTTCAGGGGGAAAGCAGTTTGAGTTTTTTGCTGATAAAGTAGAAAGAACCCAGAGACAGATTCCGGTTTTTGAAATCAGAGATCCTGATCCGATCAATCCAAAAAGAAGACTGAATAACAAAGAGAAAGCACTTAGAGTAGGATCTCGAACCGATTCATCTACTTCAGGTAACTGGGAGTAATTTTGGCCATCCAGACACAAAATAATATCCAAGAAAAAATTCAATGCGATAAATTTGACCCTCAATCGGTGTCAAGTTTATCGCTTTTCTTATTTGATGGATTTTATTTTTATTATGCCAAAGATCAAAACGGTAAAATTCTAGCCATTCATAGACAATACTATGAAAGCCCACGTCTGTTGGCTTTCAAGCTTAAAGAGGAAAAACTTCTGAAACTTGATATTCCTATTAGGGTTTTTAACCATGTTTCACCATTTTCATTGATCCCGGGAATGTTATTTGAAAGTTCCCTTTCTTCAATATTTTTGTTTTTTGCAGAAAAGCCGAAAGAAAACATGTTAGTCTTTGAAACCACCTTATCAAGCAACAACCTTCACCTCGTCGGCAGCATACGTACTGAATTGTCTGATTTATTGGCTGAAGAAAAATCTGAGATCACATTCCACCATGGTGCTTCGTCATTTCTTTCTTTTGCACTAAAAGAAAAATTCAATCTGTTAAACCAGGAAATCCTAATCTTGATTCAAAAAGGTTTTTTTTATCTGATTGCATTTTCCAATCAAGAATTGACTTTGTTTAACAGATTTGAAATTGAAAATAAAGAAGATTTTTTGAAATATACCCTAGGAGTAGTCCACCAACTCAATTTCAATCGGTCATTTTGCCGAGTTTCGGTTTATGGTGATTCCTTTTCATATGGCATAGTTGAAGATTGGGGAAATTTATACTTCAAAAATTTTAAGATCTCCACTCCGTTTTCAAACATACAATACCAAGAAGGTACCGAGAAATTTCAAAATCCTGAGGTATTTGAATCCTATTGGGTACTGCCCTAAAATTAACCTTTAATGAAAAAAACCGCTCTTTTTCCCGGCTCTTTTGACCCGTATACCAAAGGCCATCATGACATCGTGCTTCGTAGTCTCAATCTTTTTGATGAAGTTATCATTGCAATAGGGTATAATTCAGCGAAAAAGAACCGGTATTTTGAAATTGAGATGATGGTCGAAAAAATCAGCAGTCTTTATGCCGGAAATGAAAGAGTCAAAGTTTTGGTATACAATGAACTGACCACCTCTTTTGCAAAAAAACAAGGTGCCCAATTCCTAATAAGAGGCTTGAGAAATACCATCGATTTTGAATATGAAAACACCATCAGTCAAATGAACAGGAATCTCAATCCTGAATTGGAAACTGTGTTTTTGATTACATCTCCACAGTATGCGAATGTGAGTTCGACGATCATCCGGGAAGTACATCGATATCAGGGTGATGTATCAAATTATCTACCCTATCGATTGTGAATTTTAGGTATTATTTTTAAAAATTGTTTATATAAATACCGCATTGAAGGGTAAGAATTTACTAACGCTGTCTTCGCTTCCTGATGACCCATCCATCGGATATCCACGATGCCTTCTTCCTTTTGGGGCTTCATTCCCGTATCATTGACACTTTCCATGAGGTACCAATACGTTTTTTTCAAAATACTTTTCCTGTCTTGGGTGTAGGTATGCCAAGTGTTGGTAATTTTTGGGCCTAGTTTGACCTTAATCCCACATTCTTCCTCCACTTCCCTGAGTGCACACTGTGCAGGTGTTTCTCCTTTGTCAAATTTACCTTTTGGCAAATCCCACTTTCCAAGCCTGTATATAAAAAGAGCTTTATCGTCCTTCACCACAATACCACCGGCTGCTTTGATGACGGTGAACCTACTTTTTATAAATGTTTTCAAAGCTGGTTTATCAATACAAACCACGCTGACTGAATCTAGATTTTTAAGCTTACGGGATCTGAGAAGGTAAAGCAATTTGATGATGACATCCTTGGTAGGTTCAATTATCAGCACGTCATCATGGAAATCTCCTGTGGCAGGAATATCCTTAGGATGGTCGTAAACCACTTCAAAAGTTCTGTCTTTGGGCAGATCCTTTGGTGTAAACAACTCTAGCGGTTTGTCGTTGATGAAAATCTTCATTTTATGAAAATCGTGTTCCGTGGTTTGATAAGGAAGTTGGTCAAAAATGCATAAAATTTTTAAGCCTGCACAATCCCCGCTTGGATTTTATAGCTTAATTTTAGACCATGGAAATATTCGACAAAAAAACTGCTTCAGAAGTAGCTGCAAAGCTTTTAGAAATCGAAGCGATAAGGCTTCAGCCCTCTAATCCCTTTACCTGGGCATCAGGCTGGAAATCCCCAATCTATTGTGACAATAGGCTTTCACTATCTTATCCTGAGATTAGAAAATTCATCAAAAGTAAATTAATTGAAGCAGTAATAAAATTTTTCCCTGGCGTAGAAGCCATAGCTGGAGTTGCCACTGCCGGTATTCCACAAGGTGCGTTGATATCGGATACAATGGATCTTCCATTTTTGTATGTAAGGTCCAAACCAAAGGGTCATGGTATGGAAAATATGATTGAAGGGAAAGTTACCCCCGGTCAAAAAGTAGTGGTTGTCGAAGATTTGGTTTCCACCGGCGGAAGTTCCTTAAAAGCAGTAGCTGATTTAAAAGCCTCGGGATTTGAAGTTTTGGGAATGGTCGCCATTTTCACTTATGGCTTTGAAATAGCCGATCAGAATTTTGATGAAGCGGGTGTGAAATTGGTCTGTCTAAGTGATTATTCTTCGATGCTTCCACAAGCATTAGCCGATGGTCATATTGATGATCATACTTTGACGTCCCTAGTAGAGTGGAGAAAAAATCCAGGGGCGTGGATGAAATAAGGGAAATCAGGAGATAAGTCTTATCAAAACTTCTCCTCCACTCCTAGCCCAAATAAAGCAAAATCGTATTTCACAGGGTCGATGGGATCAAATTCTCTTAATCTCTGAGTCAGCTCCATTGCAGTTTGCCAATCGGTTTGCTTTCGGGATATTAAGCCGAGCTTCCTGCCGACTCTATCCACATGCAGGTCACAGGGACAAATCAGTTGATAGGGCTTAATGATGTCCCATATACCGAAATCAACACCCTGCTCATCTTTCCTTACCATCCACCTCAAAAACATATTCAATCGCTTACAAGCCGACTTTCGGTCGGGAGTGGCAACATGTTTTTTGGTTCTATTGGGAGCAAATGAATGTTGGAAAAAATATTGGTGGAAATTTTTCAAAAGAACTGACATGATATCAGCTTTTCCTTGCCATCCAACCACAAAAGCACTTTCAAGCGAGATATTTTCTTTGTAGAAGGTGGAAAAGAAATGAATAAAATAAAGTGTGTCTAGGTCATTAAATGTCCTGTGCTTAAAATTTAAAAAGGGCTTTAAATCCGACTCAGAATGATGAAGCATAAATTGGTGGGGGGCATTATCCATCATTTCCAATAATTGCAGGCATTTGTTGATGATGGTTTTTCGTTGCCCCCAAGCTAAGGTAGCAGCAAAAAACCCTGCAATTTCAATGTCTTGCTTAATGGTAAATCGATGGGGAATGGAGATAGGGTCCAGCTCTATGAATCCAGCCTGGTTGTACTGCGATACTTTTTGATCTAAAAATTCCTTTAAATCCATCTTAAAGTGCTACTTTGACCTCCCCACCCTGAATACCATCAAACCATTTGAAGGAAAGGTTTTTATTTTCTTTCTCAGAAAGATGCCAGTCGAAACATTTGATAGTGGTCAATGAAGTAAGTCTGTCTTCATCGGGATCATAAAGGCAAATATCAAAGTCAGGCAGTTCCTTGGAATCTGTACTGTTCCATTTTTCGAGCAAAATTCCTTCTTCAATAAACCTGACCTTGTTTCCAAAATAATGATCTTGGATGACAGAAGGAACACCATCAATTCGTCTTAATTGGAAACATGATGGGCCAAACATGATTTGCTTGTACATTTTGGCTTCCAACAATCCATTGGTCTGAGGTAATGGAAGCCAATCTGATTCCACTTCAATTTCGGTAAGATTCCCTTTTCTAAATCCTGCCAATAACTTAGACAACAATGAAAATAGATATGTAATCCCTATAAAGAACAATCCAAAAGTGGCCAAAATCGGGTAAGTCAACACGAAGATGGTATTCCATATAAATCTAAAAAAATGGTGAAATATCAGTTGCCCTTTATTCATCAGGTAATCAATAAGAAATCTCTACAGGAAACCGTGCATTTACAGCCCTCAGTTGGTCATAAGCAGCTTTGGATAGCTTCACAACAAGTTTACTATTGTCTCCTGTTTCCGGAAGCTTGCCTACTACCCTCGCAAAAATAGTAATGTCATTTTCTTCATTTCTAACTCTCATGATCGTTCCGACTGGAGCTTCTTTGTGCAGAACAAGGTATTTTTTATGGTTGCCCGTTCCTTCTATTACTTCCGCCAAACCCGTCTCTTTGATGTTTTTGTAAGCTGTACTTGCATCCGCATCACCTGATTCGGTTTTAGCTTTACTTAAAGTCGCATTGGTTTTTTCGTTGTTGATGATTACAGGTACAGATGAAGTGACCACAGGAACATTTGAATTGGCCTCTCTCCCAACTTTGAGCTTTTGCCCAACAGATATATTATTCGACCCCAAGCCGTTCCAAGATTGGATATCTTTTACGTTAGCGTTGTATTTTTGGGATATTGAAAACAATGTTTCACCCTGCGCAACTGTATGTGAAATCCAATCACCGGGTAAGTTGGAAGGGGTGGATGTCTTGGCCGGCGCAGGCTCAGCCACCGGAACAGAGGTTTTTGGAGTATTGGCTTTAGGCTCTGCCACTGATTTCATCTCAGCTGGTGGAGTTACAGTGGTTGCTGCTTTTGCTTCTTTAGGTTGGGTGACCGGAGTGGCTACAGGCTGAACAGGACTTGGTTTTGGTTCTACACCTTGGATGACAAGTGATTGGCCAACACTGATATCTGCTCCTTGGAGATTGTTCCAGCTTAGGATATCCGATACAGAAACCCCATATTTTTTGGAAATCGAAAACATGGTTTCACCGGGAATTACCTTGTGAAGGGTGGAACCAGATGGCACGGCTGATTTGGCTATAAATGGTATTCTGATTCTTTGCCCTATTTTAATACCTTCTGAAAGCTGGGGATTGGTAAGCATGATGTCATTGACAGCAACCTGATATCTCCTCGATAGTCCAAAAAGCGTCTCCTTTTCATCAACTTGGTGGATTATAAAGGTCTTATCCCCAACTTTTTCTATCCCAACCGAGTCCCTGGATACTAATTCTTTTGCATTAACCTGAAACCCAAAAGCCAGACAAAATCCTAAAATTGCAATCTTTTTCATGTAAGTGTAACCAACGTATTTGTGTACAAAGTTCAGATTAATTTTTTCATATGCAAGGAAACTTATGCCCTCTCCAGACATTCTTTTACCAATATTATCAACGGAAATAATGCTGATTATTTTAATTATAAGGAATAAAAACATAAAATTTTGGCTTTTTTAACCTATTATTTATAAAGCCTATATCCGTACTTCTTGAAGCCAAAATATCCAATCGAGTAAAGGTTAGCTCGATATTATCAAAATCAGAATTTTGAAGTTTAAAAAAATAAAATTAATCCTCCATCCATCAACCCAATACCCCCCTTGTATCAAATAAATATTTTACCTGAATGATTTAAATTTATTTAATCCACAGAATCAAAATATGTCCCTATGAAAAAAAGAATACTTACCCAAATGAGCTTTCTAGGCTTGGTAATCCTATGGGTGCTAGCCCTACAACCCGCGGTGTTTGCCCAAAAAATTGACATGGATCAATTCAAATCCATGAAAGCACGAAGCGTAGGTCCTGCTGCTATGAGCGGACGAATCACTGCCATCGATGCTATCCATGACAATCCACAGATCATCTATGCAGGTTCCGCTTCCGGTGGCTTGTGGAAATCAACTTCGGGTGGAATTACCTGGTCTCCGATTTTTGATGAGGAAAAAGTGCATTCAATCGGGGCCATCTCCATATACCAAAAAAACCCAAACATCATATGGGTAGGGACAGGAGAAGGTAATCCAAGAAACTCGCTAAACATGGGTCTTGGCGTCTACCGATCTATGGATGCCGGTCAGACCTGGCAGGCTATGGGCTTGGAAAAAACCAAAGCCATTCACCGGATCATCGTACATCCTGATGATCCAAACACAGTATATGTCGGTGCCATCGGTTCTCCATGGGGAGAGCAAGAAGACCGAGGCGTATACAAAACCACTGATGGAGGTAAAACCTGGAAAAAAATCCTTTACATCGATACAAAGACAGGTGTTGGGGAGATGATTATGGACCCCAACAATCCCAATAAGATTTTTGTCAACATGTGGGAACACAGAAGGTATCCATGGTTTTTCAAATCAGGAGGTCCATCTTCAGGACTTCATGTGACCATTGATGGAGGCGAAACATGGAAAAAACTAGATGATAAAAACGGTCTTCCTAAAGGTGATCTTGGGAGAATGGGTTTGGCCATATCCAAAGCCAACAGCCAAAAAGTATATGCCCTGATTGAGTCTTCCAAAAATGCGTTGTACGTGTCCGAAGATGGTGGCGGTAACTTCAAAATGGTCAATGACAAAGCGGAAATCGGGGATAGACCTTTCTATTATTTTGAGATCCATGCCGATCCAAAGAATGCTGACCGTATTTACACGCTATATTCTAGGGTAGGGATGAGTGAAGATGGTGGACGTTCCTTTACCCAACTTCTATCCTATGAAGGAGTTCACCCGGATCACCATGCTTGGTATATCAACCCCAATGATCCAAAATTGATGATAGATGGAAATGATGGTGGATTGAATATTACCCGTGATGGAGGAAAGACATGGTATTTTGCAGAAAATATCCCTGTGGGTCAATGGTACCATATCAATGTTGACAATGAGGTGCCTTACAATATTTATGGTGGCCTTCAGGACAATGGAAGCTGGGTTGGTCCTGCTTATGTCTGGAGACAAGATGGTATCAGAAATACTTACTGGCAGGAAATCCAATTCGGTGATGGGTTTGATGTAGTTTCAGATCCTGCTGATTCAAGATTCGGTTATTCCATGTCACAAGGAGGAAATGTTACCCGATTTGACAAAGAAACAGGACATAAAAGAACAATTAAACCGACGCATCCTGAAAATGATGTCTTCTTGAGATTCAACTGGAATGCTGCAATAGCACAGGATCCACATAGTAAAACAACCATTTATTATGGAAGTCAGTTTTTGCATAAAAGCACTGACAGAGGGGAAACCTGGGAAGTCATTTCTCCTGATTTGACTACCAATGATCCTGAGAAACAAAAACAACAAGAAACGGGCGGATTGACCTTTGATGTCACAGGTGCAGAAAACCACACTACCATCATCGCCATCGCACCAAGTCCCATAGATCCAAATGTGATCTGGGTAGGAACTGATGATGGCAATGTACAAGTGACCAAAGACGGAGGGAAAACCTGGACGAACACCGCTGCCAAGCTTACCGGACTTCCTAAAGCAAGTTGGATTCCTCAAATTCAAGCCTCCAAATATGATGCGGGTGAAGCATGGATCATTGCAAACAACTACCGAAATAATGACTTCACTGCTTATGCCTATAGAACCAAAAACTTTGGTGGATCCTATGAAAGAATTGCAGATGATAACAAAGTTTGGGGATTTACCCTTTCTATTGTACAAGATCCTGTTGAACCAAACTTGGTATTCTTAGGTACCGAATATGGTCTTTATGTGAGTTTTGACAATGCCAAAACCTGGAACCAATGGAGACATGGCTATCCCAATGCTGTATCCACTTATGATATGGTCATCCAAGAAAGAGAAGCCGACTTGGTAATCGGAACATTTGGCCGGTCCATTTATGTCCTTGATGATATTAGACCATTGAGGGTTTTCGCAAAAAATTCAGGTAAAACTCCAGATGGAAAGCTAGTGGCAATCCCTGCCCCTGATGCTTATCAGGCAGAAATCCACCAGCCTCACGGCGAAAGATTTCCTGCAAGCGGTAAGTATGCGGCAGAAAACAGAGAATTAGGTGGAAGACTCAGTTTCATTCTCAATGATCCCGAAAAGGAAAAACTTGATTCTGTGGTAGTTTCTATTTTCAACGAACAAGGAGAACAGATCAGAACTATTAAGAAACTTCCAACTCAGGGAGTCAATAAGTTTACTTGGAACCTTGACAGGAAATCGTCTGTAGAAACTCCTTCATTTGGTGGCGGTGGCGGCCAAGCTGCAAGAGCTAGAGGATTCTATGAGGCAAGTGGCGGTGATGCGCTACCTGGTAAATATAAAGTGGTTTTCAAATATGGAGAAAACACAGCTGAAACTTCCATCATGGTCTATTCAGATCCTAGAATCAAAACCAATTTATCTGACCTGAAAGCCAGAGAGGAATTTATCAAACAAACTGAGGCTCTGACAGGGGATGTCATGAAAGCAACAAGACAACTGGACGATGCCAAAAAGACGATAGACAAACTATTGGCTTATGCCAAAGATGTGAACTCTGAATCTGTCAAAGAATTAGTCAAACTTTCAGAAGAAACCAAAAAGAAGGTGGACACCACAAGAGAAGCATTCTACGGACCAACAAGAGAAGGTCAGGGAATCGTTAGAAATCTCTATCCAACCACGATGACGAGGCTGTTTGCTCCGAGAAGCTATGCCAATTCTTCCTTCACAGCTCCTGGTCTTACCGAATTGAGGTTATTGCAGCAAGCCAAAGAAAGTGCTGAATCTGCACTGAAGGTTTGGAATACTTTCTTCGAAAATGATTGGAAACAATTTGAGGAAAAAGCAAAAGCCACTCAGATTGATATCTTCAAGGAAATCGAAAAAGTAGAGGTGAAATAATTGCAATTTATCTCTAAAACGAAAAACACCCGGCAATTTGGTCGGGTGTTTTTCATTTATTGTCAAATGAGAAAATCATTTGCCGTAATGCTCCTGATAGTATTTTTGGTAATTGCCTGAGGTTACATTTTCAAGCCAAGTTTCATTCTCCAAATACCAATCAATGGTTTTGCTGATACCTTCCTCAAACTGCAGGCT
Organism: Aquiflexum sp. TKW24L; assembly: GCF_023502205.1. GTDB lineage: Bacteria > Bacteroidota > Bacteroidia > Cytophagales > Cyclobacteriaceae > Cognataquiflexum. The sequence continues at coordinate 94,624 of NZ_JAMFLG010000017.1, forward strand.
TGGCTCCCAACCAAGTTCTTTCTGGATTTTGGAAGCATCTATGGCATACCTCAGGTCATGCCCTGCGCGGTCTTTGACATAGGTGATCAGCTTTTCAGAAGTTCCTATTTCCCTTCCGAGTTTTTCATCCATCTTTTGACAGAGAAGCTTCACAATATCGATATTCATCCATTCATTGAATCCGCCAATATTATACGTCTCGCCACTTTTCCCTTTGTGAAACACCATATCAATGGCTCTTGCGTGGTCCACGACATACAACCAATCCCTGATGTTTTCACCTTTTCCATAAACTGGAAGTGGTCTATTATTTTTGATGTTGTTGATACAAAGCGGAATCAGCTTTTCGGGGAATTGGTTTGGACCGTAATTATTGGAGCAGTTGGTAATGACGGTTTTCAATTTGTAAGTATTGCTGTAAGCCCTGACAAAATGATCCGAAGATGCTTTTGAAGCCGAATACGGAGATTGTGGATCATAAGGCGTTGTCTCTGTAAAAAAACCACCATGATCCAATGAGCCATATACCTCATCTGTAGAGACATGGTAGAAAAGATGGTCCTCTAAATTTTCCCAGTACGTCTTAGCAACATTCAGAAGATTGACGGTGCCGATGACATTGGTTTTGACAAAAGCCAAGGGATCCGTAATCGACCTGTCTACGTGAGATTCTGCAGCCAAATGGATCACATCAGTGATTTGATGCTTTGAAAAAACTTCAGTCAAAGCCTCCACATCCAAAATATTCACTTTCTCGAAAGTATAATTTTTGGAATTTTCAATCTCGCTGAGATTTTCAAGATTGCCGGCATAAGTCAGGCAATCAAGGTTAATGATATGGTAGTGAGGATATTTTTGGACAAAAAGCTGAACCACATGGCAGCCTATGAATCCGGCGCCTCCTGTGATGAGGATGTTCTTTTTCATATTTTGGGATTAAAAATTTGGGAAATTGAAAAAACTAAGGTTCTAACTACCAAGGTCTTTTTTTTTCGGCAGATGGCTTGCTACGGGTTAATTTTTGTAAGACTCTTTGTACCAAGCTACAAATTTGGCAACGCCCTCTTCCACTGATGTTTGGGGTTGATAGCCAGTATCTCTTTTAAGGTCAGTTACATCCGCATAGGTAGCGGGTACATCTCCAGGTTGAAGCGGAAGCATGTTCTTGATGGCCTCTTTACCCATTGCTTTTTCCAAAGCACCGATGTAGTCCATCAATTCTACAGGTTGGGAATTCCCGATATTATAAACCTTAAAAGGAGCATAAGAGGATCCCGGATCAGGGTCTTGACCCGTCCATGCAGGATTAGGTTTGGAAGGCCTGTCAGCTACTCGGATGACACCTTCCACAATATCATCAATGTAAGTAAAGTCCCTTTTCATTTTACCATGGTTAAAGACCTGGATAGACTCACCCTTCTCGATAGCTTGGATAAATAAAAACAAAGCCATGTCAGGTCTCCCCCAAGGTCCATAAACAGTGAAGAACCTCAGTCCTGTAGTCGGGATATTGAACAAATGACTATAAGTATGCGCCATCAATTCATTTGATTTTTTGGTGGCAGCGTAGAGACTTACCGGATGGTCGATGTTATCTGAAGTGGAAAAAGGCATCTTGGTATTCGCACCATAGACAGAACTGGAGGAAGCATATACCAAATGTTTGACAGGATACGCCCGGCAAGCCTCCAGAATATTCAAGAAAGATTGGATGTTGGCTGTGATGTAGGCATCAGGATTGGTCAATGAATACCTAACTCCGGCCTGTGCTGCAAGATTGATGACCACATCCACTTTTTCTGTCTCAAAAATATCCATCAAAACGGCCTTATCCGAAAGGTCCATCTTAAAAAAAGAATAATGAGGATAGGTATTGGAAATAGATTTTTTGTTTTCTAAAACACTTTCGCGGACTATGCCACATTCTGCAAGTCTTTGATACTTAAGGTTGACATCATAATAATCATTGATATTATCAACCCCGACAACAGCTTCTCCCCTTTTGAGAAGATACAATGCAACATGAAAGCCAATAAAACCTGCAGTACCTGTAACAAGATATTTCATTTTCTTCTTCTTAATTAATCTGCAAAAAACGAATAAAATTTTAAATAATTGACTTTGATAAACCTAATTTCTGAGAGTATTTAGTTTAAGCGAAATCAATTTCCTTCAATGGTGCGCATGGAATTTTTATATTCCTCCAAAATTAATTGATGCATTTTCTTTCTTTGGTACTTTTCTTCCACTTCTTTAAAAAGATTATCTGCCAATTCCTGCATAATATCCCTTTTGATATAAGCAAACTCCAATGCATCTTTTAGAAACTCTTTATTTTTTACAGGAAATACCAGCCCTGTTTTTTTGTTGGTCACAATGTCCGTATTTCCGATGATGTCAGAACAAATAATCGGAACCTGCATGGCACCTGCTTCTAAGAGCACATTTGGGAATCCCTCTCTGTGCGATGGATGCACCAAAACATCTGCCAAGGCGAGGTAATGGGCAACATGGTCCGTCCATTCTATTTGAACAATCCTCGGATGGTCACTTATTTTCCTGACGATTTCTTCATCAACCGGATTAAGTTCTTGTTCGAAAGAACCAAGCAATACAAGTTTAGATCTGTCGGAAATTTTGGAATCCAAAAAAGCAGATACCATTTCCTCTATCCCCTTGTCCTTTACCAACCTGCCTATTGCAAGGATGATAAAGTCATTGTCTCCGGGCATAATCCTCATCGTTGCGGCCACAAGGTGGTTTTCCTTCAAAATCCCCCGATTAAATTTCTCCAAATCCACACCATTAGAAGAACCGAAACCGATCAGTTTCAATTTTTCCTGCCCAACCAATTCTTCATCGACAATGAATTTTTTCAGGGAAGGCGAATTGGGCCACACTTGGGTTGCCCATGAGTAGGTAAGCTTTTCGATATTGACAAGAAGACTCTTTTTCTGCTTTTCGGCCACCATATAAGGTAGGCCTGCCACAGTATGAATCCTTACTTTTACTCCTGCAAGTTTGGCTGCCAACATCCCTAGCAGTCCTGCTTTTGGAGTATGGGTATGGACAATATCCGGATTCTCTTTTTTGATTAGATTATACAGTTGCCAAAGGCAGGAAAGATCCTGAAGAGGAGTTATTTTTCTTGTAAAAGGAATTACCTCGTGCCTACAATCTTCCTTTTTTACAATCTCGTTGATTTCTCTTCCATCTGCACTTACCATAATTACCTCCCAATCTGCATCCTTCATGAACTTCATCTGACCTGAAAGTAAAAGCTTTAATGAAATTGGTACTGTGGTGATCCGGATAATTTTTGACATTCAGTTTTTTGCGTTTAAAATGCCAAATATAACTTTTTATTGCTTGGGGATTGGAAAAAATATAAAAAAGTCAAAGGGATTGTTTAAAAATCGAAGTACTCATTCTTTAACTTTCATTACCACCAACACGTATTTTTCCTCTTCCAATTTTTCTTTATTACTCTTAAAAAAATCATGGATACCGCCCTTTTTCACTGTCACTTTAGTACCCATGAATGTTTCGACATAGTCACTGTAAAATTGTTTCGAATCTATTTGATAAATAATCTCAATTTCTGAATAAGCCCAAGACCTCATATAAATCTTCATCCCATCAAAATCATTTTCAAGTTCATCGACATGATAGATAACATCAAAGTTTTCATCCAAAAACAAGAAATGGGAATTTCTAATTCCGGAAAAAAAGTTAACAAAAAACTTATTCTTGAAAGGGAAGAATGAATTGATATATCGGACAATCTTTCCGTCTTTCATTAAGGCGTTCACTCCATTTGGATCTTGAGCCATCTCTATCCTTTTATTAATTTCAAAATTGTTTTTGCCAAAATCAAAATCAATCTTTTGTTTCAAAATGCCTTTGCCATCCAAAACGGGTATTTCATAAGAATCTAAGCCAACAATGTAATAGCAATCACGGAATGGATCAAATTGAAATCCATAAATGCTATTGTAACTGTAAAAAATTTCAAACCCTTCCTGAAGCGGAAAAAACCCCTGTGTAACGTTGTCATTTTCTTTTCTGATAATTGTAAATTTCTCAGGTCCATGCCCTTTCTGAAAATGAAAAAGTGAAAAATCCTTCCCTATAAAACTCCGGTCAGCAATTTCGTCCAATTTTCCTTCCTCAATTAATTCTCCCTCTAGATTGAAAATCAGGTACTTTTTCAAATATGTACAATGAATTCTAACCAAATTCCCTTCCAAAAACATGTCATCAATCAAAAGAAATTGGCCTGGCCCTTCACCATAATTCCTGATAACATTCTGAAGATTCCCTTTCCTGTCAAAAACAAAAACCGCAGCAGTTTCCCTGCTTTCGACAAAAATCCTATCATTTGTCAGAATCATTTTGGCAGGATTGACTATCGGAAGACTGTCAGGATAGTCCAAGAGGATGTAGTCAATGGATTCGAAATGGTCTGATATTTTTCCGTTTTTAGCAGCATCCAAATCCACTTGTATAATCTTAGCATCCCCTTTGGTTTTTGATTCACAGGAAATCAAGATCGGATTCAGCAGGAAGGTCAATAGGATAAAAATGATGGCTTTGTTTTCTTTCATAAAACTAAATTATAAAAATCACCTAAATCCGCAATAGAAACTTTCCTGTTTTCTCAATATTTATTAGGCAGAGGTGAAATTCTAATAGCAATTTCTTCAGACTGCGACTGCCAACTGTCAACTAATTAATCCCCTTCCTCCAATTCAAAAATCAATTCCAAAGGCGTCTGGAATACCCGGCCAATTTTGAGCGCAAGAACAGTGGACGGAACGTACTTTCCCGCTTCAATGGAATTAATCGTCTGCCGGGAGACACCGATCTTATCCGCAAGGTCCTGTTGCGTCATGTCTTTCTTGGCACGTTCTACTTTGACAGTGTTTTTCATATTGCCAATGTTAAATCAAAGTAAGGGTTTCCTGTTGTCTATACATCACCCATCTGAATCTGACGATAAAGACTAACTGAATTGAAAACATGTTGAATCCCATGAATTCGAGGTAACCCGTACTGTAAAAAACAAGAGTTCCCAATACCGTAAGCAGTCCGTAAACGTAAAAAGCAATCAACAAACTGTCCAACCTGAGCTTCTGAATGTATTCGTCCTCTTGCTTTTCTTTGGAGAAAGCGATAAAAAACAAAGACAAAAATGTTCCAACAATCGCAACTTCATTGGTGAAATTTTCATTGGATGGAGCAAAAATGTCACCCATCCTGAATCCCTCCCAAGTCAGCCATCCGATTTCGTAGTCATAAAAGCTATTTAAGATCAGAAGAATGGCCAAAGGAAAAAAGAGCATCCATCCTATAAACTGAAATCTATGGGGCAATAATATTTTCGTTAACATGGTCTAAAGTGGGTTTAAAGTGATTTTGTAGCTATCCATTTTTGATATTCGAATGCGGCAAATACATAAAAACTCAAAAGTAATATTACCTCCATTTTTGTAAAGATATTTTTACCAAATGTAAATTTTGTTTTACATATAGTCAAACAAATTTGATAAATTTTTTTTGAATCAAATTATTAAAGCAAAAAATTTCCGGATAAGAATTTTTGCTTTCGGTTGTTTGATTGAAAGTAAAACTCCAAAAAACAAGGTTTCCTTTTTACCTTTATGCTGTCAAACCTAATAGACCAAAAAACTAAATGCTGAAAGATATAAGAATCGCAATCATCGGATGCGGAAATCTCGGAACCTCCATCGCAAACGGCTTGCTGGAACAGGCTGATTTTTTGCCACAAAACCTCCACGTCACCAAAAGGAACCCGGAAAGCCTGCTTTACCTTCAGGACAAAGGGGTCAGGGTACATTCGGATAATCTGATTGCTGCCAAAGAATCTGACATTGTTATTCTGGGAGTGAAACCATACAATGTCTCCGCTATTCTAAAAGAAATCAATCCGGTCCTCGATCCCAAAAAACAGATTATCGTGTCAGTTGCGACAGGTATCACTTTGGATGAAATATTTCAGGAAATAGATCCAACTACTGTTGCATTTAGGGCAATGCCAAATATTGCTGCCGATATCCGGGAATCTGTTACCTGTATCTGCGGTAGAAATTTCACAGAATCGACAGAAAATCAAGTGAAAGGTCTCTTTAACAGTGTCGGGTTCAGCATCACGATAGATGAAAGTCTGATGGAAGCTGCTACGATACTTGGTGCCTGTGGGATTGCTTATGTATTGAGGTTTATGCGGGCGATGATTCAAGGAGGAATTCAAATCGGGTTTGATGCCAAAACAGCAAGCAAAATTGTGAACCAAACAGTAAAAGGCGCCGCAGAATTGATGATCCAAAAAAACATCCATCCCGAAGAAGCCATAGACAAAGTCACTACGCCTAAAGGTTGTACGATTGTCGGACTCAATGAAATGGAGCATCAGGGTTTTTCAGCAGCCATGGTACGGGGAGTTTTGGCTTCCTATGAAAAAATAGAAAAGAAATAAAACAAAAGTTCCCTGCCTCGTAAATGGAATTAAGAGGCAGGGAATTTATTTTTTTAAGATTGGAATACTTCCGATTTTATTTTTTTAGCAAGACATCAGCAGGTGGTGCCTTCCTATTGGCCCTGACATTTTGATGGATAAAAGTGTAGAAAAACATCCTCAATTCGTAATTGTCTTTAGTAACGAACATATTGGTCATTCCATCGGTAATATTGTTTAGAGTAGACATATCTTGCTCTTCTAACCAATTTTGATTTAGGCTTTGGAATATTGTATTTAAAGGAACCAAAGACATGTCATCCTTTTGGATCATGACCGGATTGATAAATTTTCCACCTTTTACTGTTGCTTTGCCAAGATAGCATTCGCTCTTCCCTTGGTGAATGACAGATATGACCACATCATGCTGGCCATCTGTTACAGGATTGGCGCCTCTTTCGGTGAAGGCAATATAGTATTCAGTATAACATCCCTCTATCCCTTTTGCATGGAAACTGACGTCCGTTTGGGCAAAAGCATAATTCAGGGAAATAAAAAGCAGAAAAACTAAAAGGCTGGATTTCATAGATATTGTTTTAAAGTTTTAGCAAGTTTTTTTTTACTTAAAAGTAGTAAAATAAACTTGGCTCTAAATTGGTAAAAAATTTTAAAACCTACACTTTTTATGATCCAAAATTCCCTAACTCTTCAAGACTTATTCTGCCTTCATAGTACGCCTTCCCTACAATTGCCCCATAAACGCCGATTTTCTGAAGCTCTTCCAAATCATGAATCCCCGCCACTCCCCCGCTTGCAATCAATTTGATACCAGGAATCTCAGACAAAATATCCTGATACAATTCCAACGAAGGTCCCTGAAGGAGACCGTCTTTCGCCACATCGGTACAGATTACATATTGGATTCCTTTGGCATGATAAGATTTGATAAATTCGATCAGGTCCATCGAAGTGGTTTCCTCCCAACCTGAGATTGCGATTTTCCGGTCTTTGGCATCTGCACCAAGGATGATTTTCTCTCCTCCAAAGTTTGCTATCCAAGATTCGAACAAGACGGGGTTTTTGACAGCAATACTTCCCCCTGTCACCTGATGTGCGCCGGATTCAAAAGCAAGATTGATATCAAAATCGGATTGGATACCGCCTCCAAAATCAACTTTCAGGGAAGTTCCTTCGGTTATACTTTTTAAAACTTCAAGATTGACTATTTTTTTTGCTTTAGCTCCATCCAGATCTACCAAATGGAGACGTTCGATTCCTACTCCCTCAAAGCGCTTTGCCATTTCCAAAGGACTGTCATGGTATTCTTTTTTTTGGCTGTAATCTCCTTGGGTTAACCGGACGCATTTGCCGCCGATGATGTCTATGGCTGGGATGATTTTCATTGGGGAAGGGGGAAGTTTTCAGTATTCAGTTTTCAGTTTCCAGTTTTCAGCAGTTTCTTAGGAGTCAAATTGAATTAGCTAAAGATCAAAATCGAATGAATTAGCTAAAGTTCAAAATCGAATGAATTAGCGTAAAGAATTTTTAAATCTTGCAATTTTGTAATTTTACAATC
>NZ_JAMFLG010000018.1 GCF_023502205.1 Aquiflexum sp. TKW24L
TTATACATAAAGATAAAAATTATATATTTTATCTTGACTCTTAACACAGAATCTTTGTGGGCTGTATTTTCTTTCTTTGTGTCTACTTTATGAAAAACCAAAAACACCTTTTCCAGCTCCCGGCAGATATCCATTACCTAAACGGCGCCTACATGTCACCCTTGCTCCGTTCAGTGGAAGAAATAGGCATCGAAGCCTTGATCCGAAAAAGAAATCCCACGAGCATCCAACCCAAGGATTTTTTTGAAAATGCTGAGATCCTCAAAAGCAATTTTGGGAAGTTGGTAAACTGTCCCACAAAGCAAGTCGCCATCATTCCCGCAGCTTCTTATGGGTTGAGTACAGCGGTCAACAACCTTCCAAAAGACAACGGAAACACCGCTTTGGTTGTGTCGGAGGAATTTCCAAGTGGCTATTATGCTGTTGAGAAATGGTGCAGCCATAACCACAAAACCCTCCAAACCATCAAAGCACCGGAAACCTTGGAGAAAAGAGGGGAAAAATGGAATACTGCAATCCTCGAAGCCATCAATGAAGACACGGCTGTCGTCCTCATGTCGACAATCCATTGGACAGATGGGACACTTTTTGACCTTGCCGAAATAGGGCGTAAGTGCAAAGAATACAACGCCATCTTTATCGTGGACGGAACTCAGTCCGTAGGCGCATTGCCGATAGATGTGGAGGAATGTCAAATTGATGCGCTGATATGCGCAGGGTACAAGTGGCTGATGGGGCCTTATTCGATCGGGTTGGCGTATTATTCGGAGTATTTTAATAATGGGATTCCATTGGAGGAAACTTGGGTCAACCGAAGCAATGCCCAAAATTTTTCCGGCTTGACCAATTATGTGGATGATTATGCACCCGGTGCAGGACGATACAATGTCGGCGAATACGGCAACTTTATCCTACTACCGATGATGAATGCTGCGGTCGAACAGATTTTGGATTGGAAAACAGAAAACATCCAAGCCTACTGCCATAAGCTTACCCTACCTTTGATAGCCTATCTTAGAGAAAATGGCTATTGGGTTGAAGAGGATAAGTACAGGGCAAAGCACCTGTTTGGGTTTTTGCTGCCTCCGTCAATATCTCAGGAAACCTTGCTTCAAAAACTGCAGGAAAATAAAATCTACGTCTCAGTCCGCGGAAAAGCCATCCGCCTTTCTACCCATTTGTACAATACAGAAGAGGATATTGCCCTGCTGATAAGGACTTTGGGGGAGGTTTAGGTTTGGTTAAAATTTATGTTGCATTTTAATTTAGGGCGAAATTGACTTTGTGACTTTTGTCCGCAAAGGTCAATTTGGTTTTCAAGTATATTTGTATCCCAAAATCCAAGCACTATGAAAAACCTTGTCATTTTCTTTTTTGCTCTTTCATTTCTAGGTAGTTGTACTTCAAAAACTTCTGATAACGCTGAGGTTTCAGGTAAAGTGGAAGAAGTGGATGCCGCTACCTTCAAAAATCTTATCGACTCAGGAAATGGGATTGTTTTGGATGTGAGAACTCCTGAGGAAGTGGCCCAGGGAATCATCGCAAATGCTTATGTGATCGATATTTACCAAAGTGGTTTTGAAGAAAAACTCCAAAGCTTACCCAAAGACAAGGAAGTTTATGTCTATTGCGCAGTGGGTGGCAGAAGCAGACAAGCCGCTGAAATTCTTTTGAACAATGGCTTTACTAAAGTTTATAACCTCAGTGGCGGAATAGTAGATTGGAGAAGAAACGGGTTTGAGGTGGTGAAACCGAATTAAAGAAGCGAGATACGAGAGACGAGAGACGAGAAGCGAGAGACGGGAAGCAAGAGACGGGAAGCAAGAGACGAGAAGCAAGAGATTAGAGCAAGAGCCTGGCAAGATCCTATGGTTGCTTGCCCGGGTTCCATTCAAAAACTCTAGATTAATCCCCTTATTTTTTTCTAACCAAATAACCTCTAACCCAATAACAACTAACCCAATAACCAATAACCAATAACCACTAGCCAAATAACCAAATAACCAACTCCTCAATCCACCCTCTTACTTGTCTTCAGATACGCCATCAGGTCGACGATTTCTTTTTCGCTGAGGTTTGAAAATAGTCCGGGAGGCATCAGGGAAACCGGGGTTACCTCTTTTGATTGGATCGTTGATTTGTTGATGATGACAGGTTCCTGCCCAACCACGCGCAAGGTCAGTTGCCTTTGTGTTTCATTGATCACATTGCCGGAGTACGTCCTTCCATCACGGGTATTGATCACGACCATTTTGTAATCATCCTGGATCTCAGCACTTGGTTCCAAGACATTCAGCAGGATATATTCTGTGTCGGCGCGGTTTGAACCCGTCAAATCCGGCCCAATCACACTTCCTTCACCAAACATCTTGTGACAGCTTCCACAGGTATTTTGGAAAATTTTCTTTCCAGCTTTCAAATCAGCCGAAGACAGAGAGGATGGATTAATCATCGCCCTGTATTTTTTATAAGCTGCTTCATCACTTGCAACCTGCTCTATCGGACCCCAAACTTCAATAAAACCACTTCCCACTACCCGGAGCAATTGCCTCGCGACACCTGCCGGAACTTCACTTTTGGCAATCCTTTTTTCTTTGATTTCTTTGGTCAACATGCCGCCATACCGTTGCCTTGAAGATAGCGTCTGCATGGCCGCGAGTTTTTCCTCTGGATTGAATTTGGAGAAATTGTCGATCAGTAATTTACCCAAAGCTTCATTGTCAAAAGCTGCAATGGATTTGATTGCATCAAGTTTCATTGCTGGTTCCTGCAATAGTTTTGGCAACTCTGCCAGCAGCTCTTTTTGTTGCTGGGCGGTCAGTGTTTGAAGTGCTTTTTTCCTTTGGTCAATGGGTGCATTTTTATTTTTGAGCAAAGCAAAAGCCCTTTGCGTGGCCTCGGTATCTCCAAAAAGACCGGATATTTCTTGGGCTAGCACTTTTGATTTCCCACTCGATTGTTGGAGTTTGTCAGACACAGTTTTCCAGTTTTGTGGGATTTTCAAGTCTGTCCTTCCTTCCATTCCTGCCAACATGCCTGTCAAAAGATGCTCTGTGTTTGACCCACCTTTACCTATCAGTGCTACCAATTTTTCCAATTCGTCTTCATCCACAGCCCTGCGGGCAATGTATTGGGTAACCAAAGGGATTTTTGAGGCATTGGAAAGAGCCAGAAATCTGTCAGGATTCTCCGCCATCAGAGGTTCAATGCTGTACCAAATGAGCTTGGGTAGGTTGTGGTCATTGGCGTCTTCCGCATGTAGGACAAGATTGCCGGCGATTTCCCATTTGTCTGCTGTCGACATCCTTTGGATAGCAGATGCGAGATACAAACGGACAACAGGGGAGGGGTCTTCTTTAGCCATTACCCTAAACTTAGAAATTGCTGCAGCCGACGGCTTCATATCCTCGCAAAGCAATTGGATGGCCCAAGCCCGTACGTGTGGGTCTTTGTCAGAGAGCGCTTGGACCAGTTGCTGTTCGGTAAATCCCCCTGTCAGGTGTAGAGACCACATTGCCCTTAATCTCCAATCGGGGTTATTGTCTTTTTCGAAAATGGTTTTCAATTCCGAGTTGGTTGTGGCTTGGAGTTTACCGTTTACTTTCCTTTTGTGAAGTATTCCCCTTGCCCGCCTTGCATGCCAATCACTTGGATTGGTTTGGAGGCTGACCAATTGCTTATCGTTCATTTTATTCAAGTCAGAATACCTGCCTTCGAAGTCTTTCGCAAGGGATTTTTCAGGTGCAATCCTGAAGATCCTGCCGGTCTCTTCATTCAAAACTTCCTTTCCGCAAATGTCCGCATCGTGCCAATCCAAGGCATAAAGTGCACCGTCCGGTCCGATTTCCATGCTGAATCCAACCCATTGGGCATTGTTTGCAATCATAAATTCATCTCCGTGCTTTCCCTGATAGCCTGAACCTTTGGGAACCAAAATATCTGAAAGCACTGCATGTTCGTGGATATTGGCCATAAAAATCTTTCCCTGCTCTTCTTTTGGGAAGGCATCGGACTGATAGACCCGAGCTCCGCCATGTGCCGAACGGTGGCTGTGGTCAGCGATGGTTTTGATGTCTTCATAGACATATGGATTGAAATGCTGTCCTCCTTGCCGGTGGTAAATTCCTCCGGGAATCACATGCCACAGGTGAGGAATCACGCAGGCTGTCATCAAAAGCTGCCCTTTGGCATCATAGTCTATGCCCCAAGGATTGCTAAATCCATGTGCCACGACCTCGAATCGGTCTTTGACAGGATGGTAACGCCACACACCACCGTTGATGTCAACACCTTCTTTTTCGAGTAAGTCTTCAGGAAAGGCATCATTGTGATAGTAGAGTTTTGCATCTCCATTTGGTTTGCGGATTTTGGATGGAGTGGCAAATCCCTGCAAACCATACAGCCATCCATCCGGTCCCCAATGTAAGCTGTTGAGTGTTTCGTGTCTATCGAGTATACCCCAACCAGTAAGCAAAATTTCGATTTTGTCCGTATCGGCTTTGTCGTCGCCGTTTTTGTCAGGGATAAAAAGCAAGTTGGGTGGAGCACCTACGTAGACGCCGTCAAATCCAACCGCAATGGCTGCTGGAAAAGCCAAACCTTCCATAAAAACCTTTTTGCTATCCGCGACACCATCGCCATCAGTATCTTCCAAAATCAGGATGCGGCTATCTCCCGAGCTGGAAAAACCATATCCCCGTGATTCATAATCTTTGTTTTCTGCAATCCAAAGCCTACCCCGATCATCCCAGCAAAACGCCATGGGTTGGGTCATCATCGGTTCGGATGCCCAAACATTCACCTTAAAACCAGCTTTGACAGTCATCGCTTCCACTGCCTCTTGAGGGCTGAGAAATTTCGCGTCTCTTCCTTCCCTTTGTGCCAAGGCCCAAAGCTCGGTGGTGTTGTACATGCCTTCTTTTCCTGAGAATTGGCCCCAGGTTTCAGTCATTTTCACATCATTGAGTTCGCCGGTATAGACGACCAGCTGGTGCTTGAGCGTTTCAATTTTTCCCTTGGGAATCGTCCAATCCCCATCCCTAGTAAATGCAGGACCCAAACCCAATTGCCCATCCACCCGCCATTTATTTGGGTATCCTCTGTTTTCGGGATGGTCAAAAATCGCAACATTGGCCATGTCCTCACGTCCTTCGACCTGCATCGCCACATTGACCCACATCGATGGTTGGCCTTCCGCATTTTCATTTTTTTGACGGGCTGCGTTGACGATTTCACCTTTGATTCCTTCCTTCCATGGCATCCTCAGGAATAGGCTTCCATAATCGTATTTGCCGATTACAATATCTTGGATGGCTTCACCTTTCCACTCCAGATCCAAAAAGTACTTTCCACCCTCTTCCCGCATCGTCCAGTTCTGGGTTTCTTCCATGACAGTTTCACCTGACTCATCCAAGAGGTGGTAGATTGTCTGCCACTTCACTTCCGTACCTTCCTTTTCGACAATGTTTGAAGCCACTTTCTTCCAATAATCTCCCTGTGGATTGTGGAAATAATCCCTGTCATTGACTCTTGTAAATCCCCAATACAAACCAGTCTGATGTTTGTGGTGACCGGGGCTGTATTCGGTCAGGAGACCTTTGCCGTCAGGCGCTACTATTGGGTGGATAAATGGTCGGAAATCATCCTTTGCATTTTGGACCAAAATCGGTTCGTTTTCTCCTTGTCGGAAAATAGAAATGGTTCCTTTTTCAAGATCTTCCTCCAACCTCAATGTCGTTGGTTCGGAAGATTCTGGTTGATTAGAGGTTTCCGAAGTGTTTTTTTTGCAGCTGATAGAAAAAAGTAAAATAATGATAGCAAGTAAATTTTGGATGAATTGGGTTTTCATATTGGTAATTTTGATTGGATTCGTTTGTGTGCCTTGAAATTGGAAATAGGATGGATTTCAAGTCTTTAATATAAGGATTGTTCCTGAAAAACCTTATCTGAAAATTGAAGAAGGGATGGCATGGGTGACAATCAGCATAATATTCAAACTCAAAGTTGTATTTCGATTTTCATTTTTAGAATTAAAGCAATATCTATTAGGTATTTCCTGTTTTAGCCACTGAAATAAATTCCCGTCTTAGTTTATCCTTATTTTTTGTAGCTTGAAATTCCATTTAAAACCATCCACCATGAATAGAATTTACTGCCTTTTGGTGTTGCTATTTGCAATGCTGATACAGCCATTGCAGGCACAAAAAATCGATGAGGCCTACAACCAAAAAATCAGGGAATTTACAACAGACAAGCGCTTTCTTCCCGAATTCCTCTTGGACGTAGTCGATCATCCTACGATTCCCTCTCCGCTCAAACATTTTGGACATATCATCGGTGCCGAAGGACATGTTCACACCTCTGCCGAGATCTATGGCTACTACCAAAAACTCGACGAGACCTCTCCTTTGGTACACATGCAGGAAATGGGAAAAACTGAAGAGGGACGACCTTTTTACATCATTGTCATCAGCAATGAGGATGCAATCAAGCGTCTTGACCATTACAAAAGCCAGTTGGCAAAATTAGCTGATTCCCGAAAAACAAGTCCTGAACAGGCAGAAACTATCATTTTGGACAGCAAGCCTGTCTATTATGTGAGTGGTGGCATGCATGCCACTGAAATGGGTTCTCCGGAAATGCTCATGGAACTTGCATACAGGTTGGCGACTTCGGAGGCTGCCGATATCAAGGATATTCGGGACAAAGTGATCACAGTCATCAACCCCATTTCAGAACCTGATGGCTTGGACAAGCAGGTGGATTGGTACTACCGCTACACCAAAGCCAGAAAGGAATTTGACGATGGATTCCCAAGGTCTTCACCTTATTGGGCAAAGTATGTTTTCCATGACAATAACCGGGATGGTTTGCAGGTTTCTCAGGAAATCACCAAATCTATCTTCAGGGGCTTTTTTGAGTTCCATCCAACGGTAATGCTTGACTTGCATGAGTCGGTTCCATTGCTGTACATTTCTACAGGAACAGGTCCTTACAATGATTTTGTAGACCCGATTACCGTCAGCGAATGGCAGATTATGGCCAATCATGATGTGGCTAAAGTGGCTTCCGAAGGTTTGCCAGGCGCGTTTACCTGGGCGTTTTATGACGGTTGGTGGCCGGGTTATGGTATTTGGGTAGCCAACAACCACAACTCAAACGGTCGCTTCTATGAAACTTACGGCAATGCAGGTGCGAATACTTACCTCAGGGATTTGAGCAACGCAAGATTTGCAGGCGACCTCGTGACTTCCAAAGAATGGTACCGTCCGGATCCTGCTACAGGACAGGTCTATTGGTCATTCAGAAATAATATCAACTACACCCAAACTGGTGTCATTGCATCACTTTCCTATGCTGCCAATAATGGTAAAATGTTGTTGCAGAATTTTTACAAAAAAGGGTATAACAGTGTAGAAAAAGGGAAAACTGAAGGAGTAAAAGCCTTCACGATTGCCAAAGAACAAAGAGATCCTGCCATGGCGGCCTATCTTGCCAAGCAATTGATGCTTCAGGGAATCGAAGTCCATGAGTCAGACAGTAATTATGTGGTATTGTCGGAGCAACCTTACCGTAACCTTGCCGTGTCGCTTTTGACCCCGCAGGCATATCCAAAAGATGCCAAATATCCTCCTTACGATGCAATCGCATGGACTTTGCCTTACCTCTATGGCGTCAAAGTAGAATCCAAGGACAGTATTGATTTTGATGTTTCTGCCTTGAAGTTGCTGACAGAAAATCCAAAATATCTGGGTAAAGTTGATGGTCAGGGAAGTAGCTACATTTTGAAATACAAAGCCCAAAATACTGTGCTTCCGGCATTGTATGCAATCAAAGCAGCCAACAAAAACGCCGAAATCACCATACTTCCCAAGCAGACTGTTGTAGATGGAGATACTATTTCGGCAGGAGTGATTTTGATCAAAAAAATCAATGTTGACCAAGCCAAAAAGGTAGCTTCTGATTTTGGATTGGACCTGAAATCAGGGGGAAGCAATGTTGCTGCCGCAGATCAGCAGGCTGTCAAATTGCCAAAAGTGGCCATCTACCATACTTGGTACAATACCCAAGATGAAGGTTGGTCGAGGTACACTTTCGAGGAAAGGGGAATTCCTTACACTTCAATTGACAAAGACGATTTGAAAGCCGGCAATCTGAAAACCCGGTTTGACGTCATTTTGGTACCAAGGGTGAATGGCAATTCCAAGCGTTTTGTACATGGAGTGGATAAGAAATTCGGCCCGATGCCATTTACCAAAACTTCTGAGTATCCTTCTCACGGTTTTCCTGATGCGACTACAGATATGACCGGTGGCCCTGGATTTTTGGGAGTTGACAATTTGAAAAAGTTCGTGGAAGAAGGCGGTTTGCTCATCACATTGGATAATAGTAGTACCGTTATGTCCGAGCTCGGTATTATTTCCGACTTGACTCCTGCCGATCAGGGAGCCTTATTCCACCCTGGTTCCATTGTCAATGCCAAAGCAAGAAATGCAGGCCATCCGGTTCTGTTTGGCTATCCGGAGACATTCTCCATCTTCCGTGGAAATGGGCCTTTGCTACAGACTGACAAGTATAACCGTAACCTGATGCTGGTACAATATGGTAACAAGCCGCTGAAAGATGAACTGGAATTTGAAGGTCCTATAATGGGTATGCCTGATAAGCCTAAGGTGGAGAAACCTGCCAAATCCGAAGGGAAAGATGCACCCTACGTGGTCGCCGGTATGGTGAGAAATGAGGATAAAATCGTTGGTCACGGTGCTGTTTTCAATGTTCCTTTGGGCAATGGAAATGTCCTTGCTTTTACATTCGACCCGCTTCACCGGTACCTCAACCATGCGGATGCACCCATGGTATGGAATGCCATCATCAACTGGGACAGGATGAGGTAATAGGATTTTGGTTTATTGAATCCCGCAGATGTTCTGGAAATTTGGTGTGCTATTCCCCACTAGATTTCCAGATGTCTGCGGGATTTTTGTGGTCAAGGAATTTTTGGTCTGGTATTTGGATATGGTGGAAGATGGGATTCCTTTTTCACTTCCAATCCAAAGAATGTGTAATGTTTTCCATTCTGTAATTCTTTAAATTGAACAATACTAACCAAGCAAAATATGAAAGCATTAGGAATAATTTTAGCAATTATCGGAGCAATTGGAACACTTATGTTTGGAATACAGGCAATGCAGGATTCTGAAAGTTTCAAGTTGTTTGGGATGGACATTGCGGTAAGTACCGCCAATTGGACTCCTGTGATTATCAGCGTTGCCCTGTTGATTATTGGAGTTATCATGTCGAGAGGCAAGAATTAAAATTTTTTTATTAGAACCCCATGGCAATGCTTGGGGTTTCTATTTTTTTATACCGCTTAATCCCTTTGGGATTGGGGACCGCCGATTTATTTTTTGGCAAGAAGAATTATTTTCTGATTAATCGATTTTTCAATTTATCTATTTATTAATCGATATTATATTTTATCTACTTATTAGATGATATTTTGATTTATCGATTATTTGATAGATATTTGGATATGCTTGCCGTGATCACAGGAGATATCGTCGATTCAAGAAAGTTGCTCAGCCAACAGGATTGGCTGCTTCCATTGGAATCTTTGCTCAACTCATGGGGTTCTAAAAACGATACTTGGGAGATTTTTAGGGGAGACAGCTTTCAATTGGAAATAAGCAATCCTTTGGATGCGTTATACAAAGCCATGCTGATCAAAGCCACCTTAAAATCCATCAAATCCAAAGATTCGCAGAAACGAACAGCCCCAATAGATGTGAGGATGTCTATTGGTATTGGGGAAAAAGAACAAGATTCTAACAGCATCGGAACAAGAACAGGTTCTGCCTATATCAATTCAGGAGAGGCTTTTGAGCAGTTGCGTAACAAGGGGCAAAACCTGATGGTAAATACCCCTTGGGAAGATTTTGACAAAGAAATGAATGTGATGTTAAAACTTGCCTTGATTGTCATGGACAATTGGTCAGGGAATTCGGGTGAAATCATGAAGATTGCTTTGGAAAATCCGCACCTAAAGCAGACTGAAATAGGGGAAATCCTTGGAATTGAACAGAACTCGGTAAGCGCACGGCTACAGAGAGCGTATCATTCCGAAATGCTGGAACTCAATGATTTGTATAGAGAAAAGCTAATAAAACTGCTGTAATGATATTTATCAAAATTTTACTGGCTCATATTTTGGGTGATTTTTTGTTCCAATCAAGGGCCTGGGTTAAGGAAAAGGAAAAAAATAAAGCTTCCTCTCCCAAATTATATTACCATGTCATGATCCATGGAACATTGATCATGCTCTTCCTTTGGGACCTCAGTTATTGGCCTTTGGCTTTAACAGTGGTTGTTTCTCATTTTTTTATTGATTGGGCAAAACTCAGCTTCCAGACCAAAAAGAATAAAACGGTATGGTTTATCGTAGACCAATTGCTTCATGTAGCTGTTTTGGTAGCAGTTATACTGATTTGGGACTACCCAGGCATGGAATGGTTGACCATAATCAATTCCCTTCCAGTTTGGATTGTCTTTACGGCAGCATGTTTTCTGAGTTTTGGAGTGGCGATAATTATGAACGTCTTGCTCGAACCATGGTCAGAAAAAGTCTTTGATAAAGCAAATGACTCGCTTCCAAATGCCGGGAAATATATCGGTATCCTTGAGAGGCTTTTTGTATTTGTGTTTATCCTGACAGGCCATTGGGAGGGGGTTGGATTTTTGATTGCCGCCAAATCGGTCTTCAGGTTTGGAGACCTGAAGGAATCCAAGGACAGAAAACTTACGGAATATATTTTGATTGGGACCTTAATGAGTTTTGGATTTGCAATTTTTACCGCTTTGCTGTCACTTTATTTGATCAAAATGATATGATGGAAAAAGGATATCAGAATGAGCATTTTCAAAAAAATTGAAAGAGTGCAAAAATTTGGATCAAATATTTTTCTATATCATTCAGATCCCACTAATTAATTCTAAGAATTGAGTTAAGTTTTATAATTTTTTTAAACCAATATATGGCCATCCTTAACAGTAACTCCAACATTGGAGGAAGAAATTTATAACTTACATCTGTTGGAGGATACTTTCGTATTGTCTCGCTTAAAATATTCCCCCAAAATTCCATGAAGAGAGCCATCCTGATGGTCTTTATTTGCTGCAGCGCTGTATCCATTTCTTTTTCCCAAAAAATCAATGATGCATACAGGCTGAATATCCACAAAACCACCGATCCGATAGTAATTGACGGGATTTTGGATGAGCTATCATGGACCTCAGCGGAAGTTGCAACAGATTTTTTTATGATTACTCCGATGGACACAAGCTTTGCGCAGGTGCGAACGGATGTCAGGATGGCGTATGACGACAAACACCTTTACCTGATTGTTGTCAATTATCACGCCTTGGAAGGCCCGTATATGGTGGAATCGCTCAGACGGGATTTCAGTTTTGGTAAAAATGACAACTTTCTACTTTTCATGGATCCTTTTGATGATCAGATCAATGGCTTTTCTTTTGGCGCAAATGCAGCCGGAGCTCAATGGGACGGCATCATGTTTGATGGTGGCAAAGTCGACCTGAGTTGGGATAATAAGTGGGAATCAAAAGTGACAAATTACGAAGACAGATGGGTTTTTGAAGCTTCAATTCCTTTCAAATCCATCCGTTATAAATCAGGCATCAAAGAATGGGGCATCAATTTCAGCCGAATGGACCTCAAGACCACCGAAAAATCCAGTTGGGCTCCCGTACCCCGTCAATTTCCATCAGCTTCACTAGCTTACACCGGCATCCTCGTCTGGGACAACCCGCCTCCGGCAGCCGGCCCCAATATTTCTGTGATTCCTTACGCACTGGGCGGTCTTTCTCAAAACCGGAAAGAAGGGGAGGAGCCCGTATTCAGAAATTCCTTTGGGATGGATGCCAAAATAGGTCTTGGATCCGCACTAAACCTCGATCTGACGGTAAATCCTGATTTTTCGCAGGTGGAGGTGGACAAACAAGTAACTAACCTAGATAGATTCGAACTCTTTTTCCCGGAAAGAAGACAGTTTTTTCTCGAAAATGGTGACCTCTTTGCCAACTTTGGCTATGAAACGATCCGACCGTTTTTCTCTAGAAGGATTGGATTAAAAGCTCCAATTCAAGCCGGTGCAAGGCTCAGCGGAAAGCTAAATAAAGATTGGAGGATCGGTGCGATGACGATGCAGACCGGACAGGTGGAAGAAGAAAACCTGGATGCGCAAAATTTTTCTGTATTGACTCTGCAAAGGAGGGTGCTTGCAAGGTCCAACCTGAGTGCCCTCGTGGTGACAAGACAAGCCAGTATGTTTACTCCTCCATTACCGGAAGATTCGGTTTCCACTTCCCAATTTGATCGGAATGTGGGATTAGAGTTTAATTATGCCTCATCCAACAACCTTTGGACGGGAAAGGCTTTTGTGTTGAAATCATTCAACCCAATGACAGCTGGAGATGGCTTGGTCTATGCGGCCAACCTACGGTATACGAGCGGAAATCTATACTGGAATTTTCAACATGAATATGTTTCTGAAAATTATACTGCCGAAGTGGGTTATGTTCCAAGGACGGGTTTTTACAAAGTGAATCCCCTGATTGGGTATCTTTTTTTTCCTGAAAGTAAAAAAATACTAAGTCATGGACCAGAACTGAGTACCAAATCATTTTTTGATACCAAGATGAACCAAACTGATAATGAAACCTATGTGTCATACAAAGTGAGGTTCCGGACACAAAGCGTCTTTACCACATGGTTTGCGCATGACTATATCAAGCTATTGAAACCTTTTGATCCTACCAATTCTACGGGGGACACTTTGGCTGCAGGCACAGAACACAGGTGGTTTGCATGGGGGACTGAGTTCACCTCAAAACCTCAAAGTATATTTACCTATGCCGTTGCCACACGTGTGGGAGGATATTATGCGGAGGGAAACAGATACAATATCAGCGGGGAATTGGGATACCGTATACAGCCCTATTTCAGCCTGACTATGAATGCCAATTACAACGAAATCCACCTTTCTGAACCATGGGGAACCACTTCATTTTGGCTGGTGGGGCCGAGATTTGATTTGACACTAACAAACAAGTTCTTTATAACTGCATTTGTCCAATACAATGAACAAGTCGACAATATCAATCTAAATACAAGGGTACAGTGGCGCTTCAAACCTGCCTCGGATATATTTCTTGTATATACTGACAATTACCTACCTGCTCCGTTTTTCGCCAAGGACAGGTCGATTGTTTTGAAATTCACCTATTGGTGGAATATTTAAATTAGCTTACTATCTCAAAACCGCAAACCACAATCATGTTACAAAAAGTCTTCAAATCAGTAATCCTTGCTTGGCTTATTTTGATGGCTTGTTGCCTATGGGGAGTAATCCCTGATACCGCGCAAGATCATCAGATAATAGTTCCTTTGGTCATGATTCCTTTTGCAGGGGGGCTGTCAGGATTTGTGATTCATCTATTGGATAGTTCTCAATCAAAACTAAATTTACCTCCCTTTTTCTCAAAATCCATCAAGGTTTTTGTTTTCCTTTTTTTGGTTGGGATTGCGTTTGTTTTGGGGTTGAATGGGCCTGGAGTAAGGCTTTAAAGCTGAGTTCGTAGTGAGTATTCGATTTTTTAAACCAACTTTCTAAAATTAAAATCAGATCCGGCAAACAGTCAATTATATTTTTGTGGTAAAATGATTCAGGCTTCTTATCTTTAAAGCCAAACCTGACCTTTACCTTGCCTAAACTCGAGCGATTTAAACTCTTTTTCCGCAATGCCCGCAGGATTCTTACACCCGAACGCTTTGCACTTGCCTCTGTATGGGTACAGTTGATTGCCATTTTCATCACAAGTGCAGTCATTATCATCGCATTTTCTCCTTTTATAGGGGAATTGCCTCTCACGTATAAGATTTTTGCGGATCCATCTTATTTTGCGGATGTCGCAGGGCCTATCCCCCTCGCCACCGGATTGATTCTGGTATTATTGGGATTGGTATTGTTTTCCTTTATCATCTCGGTATTATCTGCAGCTTTGATCAAATTGATCGACAATATCAAAAGCGGTTCTTTGCCATATAAAGGGACAGGTCATACAGTTTTTATCAATTACAATATCAAATTACCCTTGATCTTAGATCAGTTTAACCTCAGGGCAAAAGATAAAGGATCCATAGAAAACGTGGTTCTTCTATTTTCTGACAAAAATATTGTAGCTGCTTTTAGGTTGCTTTTGGATAAAGATAGATGGGGTAATCTTGATATCTTTATCAGGCAGGGTAATGTTTTGGCCTTTCAAACCTATGAGCGGTTATCCATTACCCATGCCTTAGGAATTGTCATTCTTCTACCGGACCAAACGGATGGTGCCTTTGAAGCAGATAATTTCAACTTGAAAATCCTTACCACGCTTACCAATAACCCATTATTTTTTAAGCACTTGTCTGATCGGCAAGGGTCTAAGCATCCGGTAAAATGCTCGATAGAATTGTCAAACAATCAAGATAGCCGGGATATCGCTTTGGAATTGACGTCCAATGGTTCGGGGGCTCTTTTTGCCGTCATCACACCGGGAGATGTGATCGGCAGTATTTTGGCGAGGGCCAAAGTGGATGTGGTGTATTATAAGGTGTTTTTTGAAATACTGTCTTTTGATGGATCTACCATCCATTTTGTAGATCCAAAGCGGTTTGCCGGTAAGGGAAATTTGAATGGTTTACTCTTTGAGCAGTTGTTGTTCAGTTTTCAGGGGGGTACCTTATTGGGATTTTCAGGGGTCAATGATGAGGGAGGATTTGAGATGAATCTGTGCCCTTTTGGAAGACCAGTCAAATCAACAGATTGGCTTCTGTTCCTTACCAAAAACATCAAAGAGCTCCATTACACTCCTTTAACTGCAATTCCAAACCTTATCGTCAAAGACCAAATTATTCCTCCAAAAGAAGCTGCAAGTAAAAAAATCTGTGTGATTGGTGATGCTTGGCCATTGGGGAATATAGATGATTTTATAGATGTTCCCAGTTTGGCTACTCTTGAGGAATCCCATTTTGTCTTCGAAGAACCTTCAAAATACTACTTGCCTACATTTTTGAAAAACCTCCAAGAAGGCGATTATGACAATATCATCATCAATCTTGACGATGAACAAGGATTTAGGCTGACAATGCTGTTGGTTTCGCAAAACAGAAACAACCATCCTTTTATGACCAAAATAGTCACTATTCTTGGAGACCCAGTGACAGAACAATTACTCAATACCAAAGTTTTGAAAAGCAATACCGTGCTCTCACACAAGCTTGCAGCAAGGTACATTGCTCAGATTTCTTTTCAGAAAAACCTCGACAGGCTTTTCTCCGAACTTGCCTTTGCTGAAGGAGTGGAGTTTAATCT
Source organism: Aquiflexum sp. TKW24L (assembly GCF_023502205.1). Classification (GTDB taxonomy): domain Bacteria; phylum Bacteroidota; class Bacteroidia; order Cytophagales; family Cyclobacteriaceae; genus Cognataquiflexum. The sequence continues at coordinate 15,432 of NZ_JAMFLG010000018.1, forward strand.
GCTTGAAGTAGGAAAACACATTCCTGCTGAATTCTTGGTTGATTTAACTCAACTGAAGAACATGCTGGCGGCTCATAAAATGGTCTATATCGGGACTGTGGACAAAGAAAAGAATGTCTTTTTGGAGTCAACAACCTTTTCCGAGACCCAACAGATATTGGTTTTGAGTTTTGGTGAAATCATCGATTGATCGAAGGTCTAAGCGAAAACGCTTATTTTTTTTAAATTCCCCTCAACGATAATCTATTTTGTATTGGTGGCCCATTTCCTATAAATTTGCCTCTATGGAAAATGAAAATGATCTGAATAATCCCGAAAAACAAGTCAACAATCCACTTCACGGTGTACGCCTTTCAGATATTCTGGATTATCTGGTTAAGAAGCACGGTTGGGAATACCTTGGTGACAGGTTCAGCTTCAGGTGTTTTACCCATGACCCCTCTGTCAATTCCAGCCTTAAGTTTTTGAGAAAGACCGATTGGGCAAGGAAAAAAGTGGAAGACTTTTATGTCAAATCCGTGGAGAGAGAAAGGCGGGGGTAAAGTCTGATAATTTTCCATTACTGAAATCCGCATCCTTTACTAATTGAAGAACCCAGTTTGATTTTTATCTTCCTTTCTTCAAGGGGTGAAAATAAATCGAAGAAACCGAAAATTATTTTTGACTTAAAATTCATTCCGAAATCCACCAAAAAAAAGTAAAATGCAAATTTTTTAGATTGATTTGCAGTTATCAGTTTGTGTAATAACTATCTGAATAAATGATTCATTTTGAGGACTTATCAAGAAAAATTGGAGTCATTTGGAGAGTTTGTTATTAGATTTTTTTGTCTCATCTTAGATATGAATTAGAGACTTGATCACCCAATGAACAATGATTTCTATTCAATTTGTGTTTGAAAAATTGTTTTAATCATCCACCCAAATTGTTATGAAAAATAGAACAAAATTTATCAAAGCAAACATCTATGCATTGTTTGCTGTGTTGTCAATCCTGACAATCTATAATATGGTAGGGATAGGAATCGGGAATACTGTTTCTGCGATCATTCCGAATACATTTTTGCTTATCGCCCCACAACTCGGTTTTGTCTGGTATTATTGGAGGTCATACAGCCTGAGAAACAAAAAAGTTGCAGTTTAACAGCTGTTAGAAAAGACATTATAAGCCCTATGCATATTGGATTTTAGTATTAATTCAGGTTTTTGGTTTTTTGGTAATAAACCCACTCGGTTTATTTATTTTGAGTAAAAGGTTAAATGGTAGCATTCTGGTCTGGGGATTTTTGAAGCATGTATGCTTCAGGAATCCCCGGTTTTGTAAGCTACTTGTTAGTTTATCTTCTCCGGTAGTCGATCTTTTTAAAATAAAGTTGACGCTTAATTAAATTAGATGCCTCCCATTAGGTGGATTTTTATTTACATGGGTACATATTTTAGGAGTTCGTTCAGTTCCTTATCGGTAAGGTTTTCTTTATCCGATTTATCGTAGATGGAAATTAAGGTAAACAATTTCTTCTGCTATTATAATATTGGTAATCACCCGTGCACCACCGGATTTGCCCTTACCTTTTGAAGAAATGGCGATGCGTATTTTGTAGCAGTTATTGCCAGGATTGGTGCCTTGTTCAGGTTCTAGCTCTAAACTTTCCAAGAGTTTGGCAAATTCATTTTTTAGCGAAGGATATTTTTTAGCCAGCGTTTGAGCTGTTTATCAAAAAAAGGTATGGCAAGAACATTATAACTCATTCAATAATTCTTTTGCAGGGCGAGCTTTCAATTTTCCTTTACGCACCAGTGCGAGATTTTCAACAGCCTCTTTCATCTCTGCCATGAGCAAAGCTTTTTCGTCAGAAATTGTTGTTGCTTTCACATACGATAAGCCTTTCAGTACTTCAAGTAAGTGTATAGCTTTGTTTTTACAATAGCCTTCGCCAGCATATGTCTAAATGATGCATTGGGAAAGGCAGTAAGAATCACCATATAAAAATTCAATAATGAAAGTTTTATTAGACATAAACGTCCAAAAATAGAAGCCATTAGGTTTACGCAGCATTTCAATTGACTATTTGGGCATATTATGTAACAGGCTTCGCCTAGTGGGGTAAATGGAGCATTCAGGACTGGGGATTTTTGAAGCGTGTATGCTTCAGGAATCCCCGGTTTTTTTGTCTTTACTTTTTATACCTCTTAATATAATTTCCCCTGAATTTGGCCAAGGTCCCGCTTTTGATACTAGATAAAAATGAATAAGGCAGATCTAGAAGGCCTGCCATATTTGATGAATAGCTCTAACAAAATTTTATTTGATCAATGTCAACAACAATTAACCAATTCCAATTTTGCCCAAATTTCTTTATTAATTCTGTGAAAGAAGCCCTTTTGTAACTTATTGTAAATAAACTGAATAGGAAGTTTTTTCTTTAATAATTAGCGTTGGTATTTTCCTTTTTGAAATTGAATTTGCAAGTCTGTCAGGTCCTAATTTTCAAATGCTAATCTTACTTTTCATGTGACAAGGGAATAAGTTTTGGGCTGAGGTCAGGATCTGACATTTTCCTGTCAAAAGGAAACATCGGTCTATTGATCCGCTTAAATTCCATCCTTTCCAAATCCTGATCCACACCTCCAGGAGTAAGTGCCATGATCCAATCTCCCCTCATGTCGTAGAGTTCGGGAACCAAATAGCCAATTTTCACCACCACCACATCAGTTTGCCATGGGTCCAAACCAAGTCTGGTGAAGTCAGATTCCAAATGATAGGGCTTTCGCTTTTTGGTCACAATCACTGAAACACTCCCGACTTTGACGACCGCTTCAGAGATCGCATGCTGATCCCCATGGACAATAGAAGTCACTATGCCCGAAAGAAAAACCGGTGGGGAAAAACGGGAATCCACCTTGGCACCGGCATATCCTTCTACCTTGTTACCAACCCCGGCAGCTACTGCTTTTTCAACAAACTCCGGCCCAGGAATGGAGGCATAGATGAGAGAAGGTCCATCTTCAGATTTGAATTCAGGCCGCGTCAAAATCTCATTCAAGGTCCAAGTGACATCACCCGCACCACCCGCTGTGGGATTATCTCCCATGTCGCTGATGATGTAGGGTCGCTTATCGCTTGTTACCGCTTTATCAAGGCTTTCTTCCAAAGTAGCTGTTGGGGCAATAAAATCAAACTCATGCCTGACATCCCAAAAGCTCTTGGCAAGGTCGCCTGCTGTTTTCTTTACCAATTCTCCATCATCTCCGGTCACCATGACGTAAGCTTGATTCCTCGGTTCATCCGCCCAGGCATAGCCAATCCAAATTCCCGCATCAGTGACACCTTCCTGATCTGCCGCAGGGGCTACTTTGGAATATAGACTCTTTGCAGGGTCAATCCGTGTACTCGTTTTTTCACCAGGCAACAAAATCGGTACGGCCACCCAAGCCTTGTAGGAAGGTTTTCCCAAGCCTTTTTCTAAGCGTTCCAGAAGATTGTCTACCGTCCTTTTTTTGGATTCCATGGCATCCTCATGTGGTGCCAATCGGTAACAGGTAATCAAATCAGTATGCTTTGCCAACCTTGGTGAGACGCTTCCATGAAGGTCCATAGAAGTGGAAATCACCGTTTCGGTGCCGATTACTTCCCTGATCCTCATGATGAGATCGCCCTCTGGATCATCTAATCCGACTACGCTCATGGCGCCATGGATATCAAAAAAAAGTCCGTCATAAGGCGCATTTTTTCGCAAGGAATCCAACATCTCCGTGATCAAGGATTCATATGTTTCGCGTGTGACCGCTCCGCCCGGTAGAGCTCTCGCATAAAGCGCCGGTAGCCATACAGCACGGTTGCGGTTGACGGAATCAGGGGAGAAAAATGGATACAAATTAAAAATCTCCTCGCCCCGACTGACCTTGAAGGCGTCGATTTCACTGACAGCCGGTGAAAATGTGCTCGACTCAATGGCGATTCCGGCAATGCCAATGCGCGGCAAATCATCAGGAGTTAATTTTGGGCTGCAACCAATCAAGAGAATAAGGAGGAATATGAAAATTGGGAAAATTGGTTTTATCAGTTTCATGGTGTAAATGGAAAGTTTGCGTTGTATAGAGTTACTATAATACTAAAAAATATCACAAGAGAAGGGACCGCTGCTACAAATTTGGAATCAGGAAAAATTCAATTGGATCAAACACCTTTTTATTTAGTAGAGTTTGTAATTCAAATTGCCGAGGATTATCTTTCGATTAGTGGGTTTGGTTAGAAAGCCAATTGCATCCCGACAATTGTCGTGGATGGGAAAGATAAAAGGGTGGAATTACAAATTCACTCGGTCGAAGTATCCATCGTTAAACTACACCTAGGTGGTGTGGAATCACAGATTTGACCCAGTACTAGGATTAGGCGTTTGACTACCCCAAGAAAGGGTTTTTAGAAGCAATATTAAAATGGTATTGAAGAATTAAAATGATATGGATGGACTGCATGATGACAAGGGATGAAATAAAGGATGTTTTTTAAGTGAAGCTTTTGAACATGGGATGGCATTAACCAAAGGAGACTTCAAAAAGGCAAATAAGCTTCATAAAAAGATTCAGGCCTTATACATTAAAGCAAGGGAATGTAATCAGGTGGACTTATTTAGCGAGTTGTTAGGTGAATCCGATGAAAATGTTAGGCTTTGGGCAGCTACTTTTTCACTTAAAGTTTTTCCAGATACAGCGGAAAAAGCATTGAAGAATTTATCTAATTCAACCTCTATTACAGGGTTGTCAACAAAAACTACATTGGATTTATGGAAACAAGGAAATTTAAATTTGCTGTGAGTTCTCAACCATACCTGTTTTTGGTGTAAACCCAATCCCTTACTTTGCCTTTATTCTCCCAAAAACCAAAAACTTCTATTTTCCTTACCCAAAGCTGCGGTGCATGGAGTGAGGTGTGAGAATAAAATTCAGAGAAGCACCTTGCTCGGGGCTAAAATTATTTCGCTCCGCCGCGGCGGACTGTTTGTCGAAGTTGGTTTGAAAAAGCACGGGAATCAGGTTTTTATGATCTGAATTTTAATTGTCTTTATTGAAAGGCCCAACCCACAAATACCCCATAATTTGGTTTGAAACGCTTTTCGGGACCATATTGGTCCAAATTGGCTCCCAAACCAAAATTTAGCGCATTCATTTTCAATCCCGCCCTTAGCTGGAGAAAACTCCTTGCATGGAGGTTGTCCCGTGTGCTGTGGATATATAGGAACTGAACTCTCGTATACAAACTTGTTTTGGGACTTAGGGAAGGCTTGTATTCATAGATCCCAAAAAGTTCTACGTTTCTTTTTGAATGAAGGAATGCCGAAGCAACCGTCACCGCCACCCATTCTTTGTTGGCAAAGGAATGCTGTGCACCCAATAGAGGAGCAAAACCGACAGCATTATTGATTGAAGTTCCTCCTACTAGTCCAAATCCTTTGTAAATATTATAGTTGATCAATACGGGCATAGCCAAGTCCAAATCCTCTTTGTTATTGTCATAGCTTGCCGATAATGAGGACACACTCAAAAAACCAAATTTACTCTCAGGTGAAAACTTTTTCTTGACTACCATTTGGAAAAACATCCTGTTGTTTCCAACCATAAATTCCACAGGGGTGGGAACTTTGGGTAGAAATTCCTGAGCGCTTACAGATTGCAAAATTCCTGACAAAAGGAAAACGAGTAAAAGACAGGATAAGTGATGGGCGGGGGTTTTGGTCAAACTTTGCATAAGTTTTTTTTTATATGCAAAGCTCAGCAATCAGAAACAAAAAAAAGTTGCTCTATATCAACGTTTTGACTTTTAGAGATTGGCTTTCAGTCGGCTCAAGGTATATTGGGTAATTCCCAGATAGCTTGCGATTACTTTATTGGAAAGCCTATTGAAAATTCTCGGCTGTTGTTTGAGCAACCATTTCAAACGGTTCAAGCTATCACTTCCTTGAAGGTCATAAATTCGCTTTTGGGTGGTGATGTAGGCCGATTCGAGGATATTTCTGTAGATTTTGTTTACTGCCGGTTCATTTTCTACCAAGTAGAAAAAGTCATCTTTATTTATCGTAAGTATTGTGGATTTTTCCAGGCTTTGGATGTATTCGATAGAGGGATCCCCGGTGATCAGACTTGTAAAGGAAGTGCCGAATTTCCCTTCAAAGGCAATGTATCTTGTATTTTCTAGTCCTTCCTTGTTTACCGAAAATAAGCGCAGGCATCCCGAAAGGACAAAATAATTGAATTTGCAAACCTCTCCCTCGCGAAGTAAAAATTCATTTTTTTTGACTGTTTTTTCTTTGAAGAAAGGAGACAAAGACTCAAGTTTTTCCTCGTCGATTTGGATTAGGTCCTGAAAGTAAGATTTTAGAATAGGATGCATAGTCCAAATTAACGGATTCTGTTTGAAATCAATAAGTTGATCGAAGTTTCCTTAAAATAATGGTCATAATGGGAGAGGGAGAAATTTAAAATGAATTGATAAATCAATCATCTCCGAATCTCAAACGCAAAAAGCCTGGCATCAGCCAGGCTTTAAAATGCAGAGGAGGAGAGGACTGAGCGTTAAATAACAGTCCGGGGGAGTGTGGGCCAGGTTGCAGGGTAGCTCCCGAGTTTTCAAACGCAAAAAGCCCGGCATGAGCCAGGCTTTAAAGTGAAGAGGAGGAGAGGACTGAGCGTTAAATAACAGTCCGGGGGACTGTTATAGCGAAGGGCCAGGTTGTTGGGTAGCTCCCGAGTTCTCAAACGCAAAAAGCCTGGCATGAGCCAGGCTTTAAAGTGCAGAGGAGGAGGGATTCGAACCCCCGGTACCTCACGGTACAACGGTTTTCAAGACCGCCGCGATCGACCACTCTGCCACTCCTCTATTTGTTTGTAAAACGGATTGGTCATTTACGGATTCCAAATGTATGCCTTAACTTTGAAATTGCAAACCCCACCTTTCCAAAATGCCTTTGTCAATGGCTAATCTCCTGATTTTCTGATTTATTATTTTTTTTGATTTTTTCACTTCCTTACAATCCTACAATTTTCCCCGCACAATCATTTAATCAAACAACCCAGTACCAATAACCAAATAACCATTAACCAAATAACCAATCTTAATTCGTCACCTCCTCAGGACCTCAATAATCTTTTCCAAATCCTCACTAATGGTGATGATGCCGATGATTGGTTCATCCCTTCTTCCATTTTCAGTGATCAACAATGCTTCAGCAGGATGCGGATTGCCAAGACTTTCTACAAAATATTCCCTTGCTGTCACAAAATCTGTTTCTTTTTTAATGATCCTGTAATTCTTGAGTTTGAGGGTCTTGGTGATAATATCTTTGACATAAGAATCCTTGAAAAGCTTTAGGGGTTCAGGAGTTTTGGTTAATTCGGCCATCCACCTTGCAATCGCCTCAAAATTGATCAAACCTAAAACAAAACCATCCTGAATGATGGGAGCTTGGCAAAAATCCTTTTCTACAAGAGTCTGCAGCACAGTAACCAAACTATCCTCTGGAGCTACAGAAAATACATCAGTCAAAAAATGTTGGGATACAAGGGGAGGATTCATCAGAAAGGCTGAGATTTTTTCTATTTCCAGAACCACATCTTCCCTAGGGTCCGCTACTGGTTTGCCTTGTTTTCTTTCAGAATGAATGATGGCATTTCGGAGATTTCCAAATAGCCTTAGTTGGTCACGGTATTGGCGTATAATGAGGTTGGTTTCACTCATGTCATCCACCAAATTGAAGTAACTCACAAAATTCCTTGCTTCTAAATTTCTCCTTAAGAAATTTTCGATAGCATTGAAGGCTTCTAAAAACCGGTCAGCATTGCTCATTTCCATAAAAATCCAATTTTATTCAACCTCTCTGCATTCTTTTTTTTTACCTCTAACCTCTAACTTTTTACTTTAACCAATTAACCAAATAACCATTATCCCTTTACCAATTCATATGTCTGTTGCCCAATTTCCAATTCTTCATTTGTTGGGATAATGAGGATTTTTACTTTGGCTCCTTTTGTATTGATTTCTCTGATGTCTGAGCTCCTTTTTGAATTTTTCTCTTGATCCAAATAGATTCCAAAAAATTCCATATTCTGACAAACGGCAGCCCTCATGTCTGAATCGTTTTCCCCGATGCCGGCGGTGAAAATGATAGCATCGAGACCATTCAAGGCCGCGGTAAATGTTCCGATATATTTTTGGATGCGGTAAGCATAAAGTTCGTAGGCGAGTGAAGCATCTTCTTTCCCATCCTTTATTGCCTGTTTGACATCCCGCATATCGCTGAATCCACAAAGGCCGAGTAGGCCGCTCTTTTTATTTAGTATGTCATTGACTTCTTTGGAAGTAAAACCCCTTTCATTGATTAGGTGGAAAATGATCGAAGGATCGATATCTCCGCTTCTCGTTCCCATCACCAAGCCCCCCATCGGACCCAGTCCCATAGAGTGGTCTATGGATTTGCCGCCTTTGATTGCGGTCATGCTGCTGCCATTACCGAGGTGGATGGTGATAATTTTGGATTCAGGTATTTTGAGATACTCAGTAGCTTTTCTCGATACATATTGGTGGCTGCTGCCATGGAATCCATAGGCACGGATTCCCATTTGGCTGTACATTTCTTTAGGAATCGCTGAGCGAAAAGCCCTTGGCGGCATGGTCTGATGGAAAGCGGTATCAAAAACCGCAACTTGTTTTGCCAAAGGAAAAACGCTTTCGGCAACTGTGATTCCAATCAGATTAGGTGGATTGTGCAGAGGAGCCAATGCGAACAATTCCTCAATTTTATTTTTGACTTCCTCAGTGATTAGGGTGGTGGAAGCAAACTGCTCACCTCCGTGGACAACACGGTGACCAATTGCTTTGACTTCATCCATATCTGATAGAACGCCTTTTTTGGCATCAATCAACAAGTCGGTGACAGCCAAAAGACCAGCCTCATGATCTTTGATTTCCTGCTGGATTTTGAAGACTTCTTCCGAGCCATTTACATAAAGCTTATGGGTCAGAGTGGCATTGTCCAAACCTATTCTATCCACTAATCCACTGCAAAGCGGGGATTCGTTTGGCATTTCAAAAAGTTGGTATTTCAGGGAACTGCTGCCCGAGTTTAAAACAAGAATTTTCATTTTCAATATAACTTAATAACCAATTAACCACTCTAGATTTTCTTCACTTTCAAAGAAGTCCCTTCAGTACTGATCACTTTGATTTTTTCACCCTGATCGATGAATTCACCCCTAGAATAAGCATCATACATTTCATCCTCGATCACTACTTTTCCGCTTGGCATCAGTCGGGTATTGGCAACTCCCTCTTTGCCCAAAAGGCTGTTTTCGTAGATTGAAGATGTATACCCTGCTGAACGCTGTTGGGTAGTGGACAATGCAATAGTGCTAAAAGCTCCCCATTTATTGACTTTGGGTGCCAAAAAGAAGATTAAAACCAAAGCTGCAATGGCAGCCAGAATTACAGTTAGCAATGCCACAAACAAATCACCGGCAGGTACAAAAGAGAAATCAAAGGCATCATTTGGAATCATGCCTAAGGTCAATCCAGTCAATATCCCAAGAATCCCAAGAATTCCAAAAATACCAAACCCGGGTATCACAAAGATTTCTACCAACAACAATACGCACCCTACGACAAAGACAGCAATCTCCCAATTTTCGGCCAAGCCGCTGAGGTAATAGGGGATAAAATAAAGAATAATTGCAGTGATCGAAGCTGCTAAAGGAAAACCCACTCCCGGAGTCTGTAATTCGAAGTAGATGCCTGCAAAGATGATGAGGATCAAAAAACCGCTTACTGCTGGATTTAGAAAAACAGAAATAACCGATTCTACCGTGGACGTAGTCTGCTCAATGATCTCATAGTCGGAGATACCTTGTTTTTCGATTACCTTTTCGATAGAATCAACTTCTCCCTCGCAAAACCCATTTTTGATAGCCTCAGATACGGAGAATGTAATGACTGAACCTTTTTCACTGACTCCCTCAATTTCTATCTTTTCGTCCACCATCGCTTCAGCGATTTTGGGATTTCTACCTTTTGCTTCCGCAGTACTGCGCATCATGGAGCGCATGTAAGATTGGTATTTGTCAGGAGCGGCCTCGCCCCCGCCACCCATTACAACGGTAGCAGCTCCAATGCTTCCACCGGGAGCCATATAGATGCTGTCACAAGCAATAGAAATCAATGCGCCCGCTGAAGCTGCGTCTTTATTAATCCAGACATGTATAGGTATTTCAGATTCCAAGATCATCGTCCGGATATCGTCGGCATCATTTACAGCCCCGCCATAAGTATCCATCTCGATAATCACCATGACCGCGGATTGATTTTTGGCTTCTTCTAAAGCCAATTTTACTTTTCGGTTCATCCTTGGATCGATATTGTCATCAATCTTAAAGACATAGATTTTCTTTTTTTCCTTGGAAAGATCATTTTGGGAAAAAGCCTCAGCTACTTGAAAAAGGAGAATAATTACTATTGAAATTGATGTTAAAAGGGATTTCATGTCGAATGCTAATTGAATTTTGAATATACCAAATATTCCATTACAAGTGTTAAACCTAAATTATATCGTTGGTTTGTGGGTGAAAATGTTTTTGCCTTAATTTAGAGTCAAAACAATTAAATTATGATTAAAGGATTCAGTTTATCAGTATCAATATTTGCTTTATTATTTGCTTTCAATCTCACCCACGCCCAAAGCGACCGATGGCAACAAAAAGTCAAATATATCATGGAGGTAACCATGAATGTGGAAAATAATACTTATCAGGGTAACCAAAAATTACATTATACCAACAATTCCCCCGATACTTTGACACGTGCATTTTACCACCTTTATTTCAATGCTTTCCAGCCAAACAGCATGATGGATGTTCGCTCGAGAACTATTCCCGATCCGGATAGACGGGTAATGGACAGAATCCAAAAGCTATCTCCATCCGAAATCGGAATATTAAAAGTTAATAACCTTACGATGAATGGAAAGAAGGTTGGTTTTGAGCATGTTGAGACCATCTTGGAAGTGAATTTGGATACACCCATCTTACCTGGACAGACCGTTGTTTTTGACATGGAGTTTGAGGGCCAAGTTCCTCTTCAGGTCAGAAGAGCAGGCAGGGACAATGCCGAGGGTATCCGATACTCTATGTCTCAATGGTACCCTAAAATGGCCGCCTACGACCGGAGGGGATGGCATGCCAACCCTTATGTAGGTAGAGAATTCTATGGCAACTTTGGGGATTTTGATGTTAAAATCACCATAGACAAAACCTACATTCTAGGTGGGACCGGGTACTTGCAAAACGCCAATCAGATCGGTCATGGCTATGAAGACGAAGGAGTGACAGTCCCGGTTGCAAAAGGGAAAAATCTCACTTGGCACTTTATTGCCCCCAATGTCCATGATTTTATGTGGGCAGCAGATCCCAAGTACACGCATGAAAAAGTAAAAATGAATGATGGGCCTATGGTTCATTTTCTCTATGTCAAAAATGATAAAACCGAAGAAAACTGGGGAAAGCTTAAAGGATATACCGTTGATGCGATCCAATATATGAGTGATAATTTTGGTAAATATCTGTATGAGCAATATTCAGTGGTACAAGGTGGTGACGGAGGCATGGAGTACCCAATGTCCACTTTGATCACTGGCCATAGAGGATTGCAGAGCTTAGTGGGTGTCACGGTGCATGAGCTTATCCACAGTTGGTACTACGGTGTCCTCGGTTTCAATGAGTCATCAGAACCATGGTTGGATGAGGGATTTACAACTTGGGGCACTAGTGTAGTGATGGATGCTGTTTTTCTCAAAGAAGATAAATTTGTACAGAATGGGGCTTATACGTCTTATTTCAGGTTAGCAAAGGCCGGATACGAAGAGCCTTTGACCACGCACGGTGATCATTATAACCTTAATTCAGCTTATGGACCTGGGACCTACAATAAAGGAGCGGTTTTCGTAGAGCAGCTTATCTATGTCATCGGAAAGGAAAACTTTGATAAAGCCATGATCAAGCTTTGGAATGATTGGAAATACATGCATCCCAATGGCCATGATGTCATCCGTGTGATGGAAAAAACAAGCGGATTAGAATTGGATTGGTATTATGATTATTTCATCGCCTCCACCAAAACAATTGATTACGGAGTCAAATCTGTAGAAGCTGTAGACAATCAAACCAAAATTACATTGGAAAGGGTTGGCTTGATGCCAATGCCATTGGATGTTGTCGTCACTTATACCGACGGGACACAGGAAATGATTTATTTACCTTTGGTAATTCAACGAGGGAATAAGCCTGAAGAAAAAGGGATGCCATCAAGGGTAATGACACAAAGATGGCCTTGGACGAATTTTACACAGGAGGTTCAACTAGCCCGACCTATTTCTACAATTAAATCAGTGGAGATAGACCCGAGTCTAAGATTGGCAGATGTCAACCGAGCTAACAATAAAGTGGATGTTACCACGATGCTTGAGAAAAAGTAATAAAAAAAGCCTTCAAAATATTCACTTTGAAGGCATTTCTACTTGATGATTACAATAAAAAAAGATGCTTTTTAGCATCTTTTTTTATTTCTTGAATTACTCTGCGTTTTTCTTCTCTTGTACTTCAGTACGGATGTCCTGGGCCAAGTTTTTAAGATCCTGCATACCTTTTCTCACACGGGTGCCTGCTGCTTGATTGCCTTTGTCATAGAATTTTTCAAAATCTCCTTCAAGTCCAAGGACGAGATCTTTTAGTTCGCTAAATCTGCTCATATTAAAAGTCAGTTTTTAAGGTTGATGATAAGTTTATTTGTGCGGTCAATATAGCTAAATTGTTTATAAAACAACAGAATAAAGCCCTTTTTTGCCTTTAATTATTCTCCAAATGACATCGCCATTTCAGTATTTCTATAATAACCGCTTGTTAGTTTGTCTTTTACAGCTTCGAAAGCATCAATTGTTTCATTGACATCTTCAATGGTATGTACTGCTGTTGGGATCAATCTAAGGATAATCATTCCTTTTGGAATTACAGGATAGATGACTACCGAGCAGAAAATATTGTAGTTTTCTCTCAAATCCCTTGTCAATGTGGCTGCTTCACCGATAGTGCCGTTCAATACTACTGGAGTTACAGGCGAATTAGACTTTCCGGTGCTGAATCCTTTTTCTTTCAATCCATTTCTTAAAGCATAGACGATTTTCCAAAGATTTTCTTTCAATTCCGGTTGGGTTCTGATCAAATCCAGTCTTTTTAATGCTCCTTCTACTAAAAGCATTGGCAATGATTTGGCAAATATCTGAGACCTCATGTTGTATTTAAGGAATTGAATGACATGTTTTTCCCCTGCAATAAATGCTCCGATAGAAGCCATAGACTTTGCGAAAGTGGAGAAATACAAATCTATCTGATCCTGTACACCCTGCTCTTCACCTGCTCCTGCGCCTGTTTTTCCCAAGGTTCCAAATCCATGTGCATCGTCAACCAAAAGTCTGAATTCAAATTTTTTCTTCAAGGCAACGATTTCAGCCAATCTGCCTTGATCTCCGGTCATACCGAATACGCCTTCGGTAATGACCAAGACCCCGCCGCCGGTTTCTTCAGCAAGCTTGGTGGCTCTTTGTAATTGCTTCTCGCAACTTTCTATATCATTGTGTGGAAATACATATCTTTTTCCTAAATGCATCCTCAATGCATCAATGATGCAGGCATGGCATTCACTGTCATATACCACCACATCTTTTCTATCCAAAATAGAATCGATGACAGACATGATGCCTTGATAACCGTAATTGAGCAGGTAAGCGCTCTCTTTGCCAACAAATGCCGCAAGTTCTCTTTCCAACTGCTCATGAAGGTCCGTCTGACCTGACATCATTCTTGCCCCCATTGGATAAGCAGCTCCCCATTTCGCAGCCGCATCGGCATCAGCTTTTCTCACTTCGGGATGGTTGGCGAGACCGAGGTAGTTGTTTAGACTCCAGGTCAAGACTTCCTTACCCATAAATTTCATCCTAGGGGCGATTTCTCCTTCTAATTTTGGAAATGCGAAATAGCCTTCTGCAAGCTCTGAGTGCTTGCCCAAAGGGCCAAGGTTGGTTTGTAATTTTGCGAATAAATCCAAGGCTAAATACTTTTAAGTTTTACAATACTGTGAATGGATTTGTCGTCCATCAAATTTGGCAAAACTAACAAAAATTGTCCATCCTTGCAAAAAGCCAATTCCAATTCAAATATTCTTTTACTAACTCACATTAATTTACTTACTTCGCAGGAATCGTTTTTTTTAAGAAATAAACCCAATTATGTATAAAATCAAAAAACTTTTGGTAGCCAACCGAGGAGAAATTAGCCTTAGGATCATGCGGACTGCCAAAGAAATGGGTATCAAAACCGTAGCAGTTTACAGCGAGGCCGACCGCAATTCTCCCCATGTTAAATTTGCTGATGAAGCGGTTTGCTTGGGGCCTCCACCATCCAACCAATCGTATCTTTTGGGCGATAAAATTATCGAAGTAAGCAAAGCAATGGGCGTTGACGCAATCCACCCGGGTTATGGATTTCTTTCTGAAAATGCCGCTTTTGCCAAAAAAGTTACTGAGGCCGGGATCATATTTGTGGGGCCATCGCCCGAATCGATTGAGGTTATGGGGAGTAAACTAGCCGCAAAAAACGCGGTATTGAAATACGGCATCCCAATGGTTCCCGGAACTGACCATGCGATCAGTGGTATTCCGGCAGCAAAACAAAAAGCCAAAGAAGTAGGCTATCCCATCTTGATCAAAGCAAGCGCAGGCGGTGGCGGGAAAGGAATGAGGATCGTGGAAGATGAATCCGAATTTGAAGAACAGATGAACCGGGCAATATCAGAAGCGCAATCTGCTTTTGGGGATGGTGCGGTTTTTATCGAAAAATACATCACCTCACCAAGACATATTGAAATACAGGTTTTGGGAGACCAACAAGGAGACGTAGTTTATTTATTTGAGCGGGAATGCTCCATCCAAAGACGACATCAAAAAGTAATCGAAGAGGCACCATCTGCGGTCGTTGCTCCTGAGATGCGAAAGGCGATGGGTGAGGCTGCCGTCTTGGTCGCCAAAGCTTGTAATTATTATGGAGCGGGGACTGTCGAGTTTATTGTGGATGAAAACCTGGATTTTTATTTTCTTGAAATGAATACTAGGCTCCAGGTTGAGCATCCTGTCACAGAAATGATCACAGGAAAAGATTTGGTAAAAGAACAGATTTTAGTTGCAGAAGGAAAACCTCTTTCTTTCAAACAAGAAGATTTGACGATCAATGGTCACTCTCTTGAAATCAGGGTATACGCTGAAGATCCTAGAAATAACTTCCTCCCTGATATAGGCAAACTTCAAACTTACATCAGGCCGCAGGGCCCGGGAATAAGGGTGGATGATGGATTCGAGCAGGGAATGGATATTCCGATCTATTATGATCCGATGATCGCCAAGCTGATCGTTCATGATGGAAGTAGGGATAAAGCCATTCAGAGAATGGTAAGGGCAATAGATGACTATCAGATTACCGGTATTGAGACTACTTTGGGATTTTGTCGCTTTGTATTAGAGCATCAGTCATTTAAGTCCGGGGATTTTGATACAAAGTTTGTGGAAAAATACTTTTCACCTGACAAATTGGACATTCAATGGAAAGAGGAGGAGCTGATTCTTTTGGCAGCTCTTGCTGTAGATATTTTTGAAAAAAATAAATCGAGCCTGAAGGTGTCCCCCGATAGCCAATTGACCGGAAGCAAAACCAACTGGAAAAACAGGTTGATCTGATGGCTGAAATTCTACCGATTAAAGCATGGCGGTATCATGATAGACTCAAAGACAAGATGGAGGATTTGATTTCTCCGCTCTTTGATGTTGTTTCCCAAAAACAAAGGCAAGTTCTATATGAAAATCCCCATAACAGCATCCATTTGTCTGTTCCTTTGGGAGAACATCCTGCCCTCATGGCGAAAGACCAACTTGAAAAATGGAAACAAGAAGCTGTGATTTCCCATGATCAGATACCGGGAATCTATGTTTATTACCAATATTTCAAATTGCCAGGGGAAGAGAAAGAATCATGCAGAAAAGGATTTATTGCGCAGATCCAGGCTTATGATTGGAAAGAAGGCGTGGTACTTAGACATGAGAACACCATACCAAAATCTGTCAATGACCGAGTGGAAATGTTGAAATCCACGCAATTTCAACCTAGTCCTACACATGGTCTTTATGAAGACCCAATGCATTTGTTGGAACCTTACATGGACATGGCAATTCAGGATCCGATTTATGATGTGGAAGATTATCAAGGTGTGCGAGAGGTGTTGTCAGTGATTCATGACCTGCCTACCATTAAAATTTTCAAGGAATTGATTGCGGCTAAGTCCATCATTCTCGCTGATGGCCATCACAGGTATGAGGCAGCCATTAAATACAGAGAGGAAATGACTTCTTCCAATCCTGATCATACTGGAAGAGAGGCATACAATTATCATTTGATGTATTTTACAAATGCTCATTCGAAGGATTTGAGAATACTTCCGACCCATAGGCTATTTATGGGAATTCCGCTTTCAGAGAATGACATTCTTACAAAAACAGAGGAATGGTTTACAATAAGAAAAGTCGATGATTCGGATGAGATTTCAGAATTGATTTTGAATAAACAATGGGCATTTGGGTTGGTATTCAAAGAAAGTGCCTATAAAATTAGGCTGCGGCCCGAAAAATTCAATGAATTTGATTTAGCCATTCCTGATCTTGTCAAATCGGTAGACCTAATGGTGCTCCATTATTTTTTCATTGAAAAAGTTTTGGGAATCAAAATGGAAGAACAACGTTTTTCGGAAAAATTGGAATATGAAAGAAACCTGAGAAGATGTATAGGAAGAGTAGGAGAGGGTTCAGCTGATTTTGCGGTTATTACCAAAGAAGTTTCTATGTCACAGGTCTTGGAAGTTTGCAAAACAGGATTTTTGATGCCTCAAAAATCCACCTATTTCTATCCCAAAACAGTTTCAGGATTGTTGTTTGCCTCGGTAAATGAAGACGAATTCAAGTTTCCATACCAAGCATTTTTGCCATGATTGACTTAGGTACTTACAAACTCATTCTTGCTTCCCAATCTCCCAGGAGAAAAGAGTTGTTGAAGGGATTAGGTATTGAATTTGAAGTCAGGATAAAGGATATTAAAGAAGATTTCCCAACCGATCTGCATCCATCTGATGTCGCCGGATATTTGTCAGCAAAGAAAGCAGTAGCCTTTCAAGAAGAAATCGAACCTAGTCAAATTGTCCTTACCTCAGACACAGTCGTCATCTTGGATGGGAAGATTTTAGGAAAACCTGT
Source organism: Aquiflexum sp. TKW24L (assembly GCF_023502205.1). Taxonomy (GTDB): domain Bacteria; phylum Bacteroidota; class Bacteroidia; order Cytophagales; family Cyclobacteriaceae; genus Cognataquiflexum. The sequence continues at coordinate 32,812 of NZ_JAMFLG010000018.1, forward strand.
AGATGAAGCAGATGCCTTTAATATGCTTTACGCCCTTTCAGGAAAATCGCATCTTGTATCCACAGGGATAACTTTTTTGAGTAAAGAAAAAACATTGACCCTTTCAGATACTGCAAAAGTATTTTTCAAAGAATTGTCAAATACAGAAATCGACTACTACATATCCAATTTTAGGCCTTTTGATAAAGCCGGGGCATATGGTATTCAAGAGTGGATCGGATTTGTAGGAGTGGAGAAAATTGAAGGTTCTTATTTTACTGTAATGGGACTTCCCATTCATTTGGTCTATGATGTGCTAAAAAATTGGTAAAAAAAGTCCGCAAATGAAATTCGCGGACTTTTATGCTGAATCAGATATTGGCTTGATTATTTTTTGGCAGGAACTGAAACTGCCTCTTTGTCCAATTTTTTGATTGGATCGTTGTCCTTAAGTTGTTTGGAAACTACGAAATAAGGCCCAGAAATTATCTCCTGACCTTCTATCAAGCCTTCAAGAACTTCAATATTGTCAAAGTCAGAGATTCCTGTTTTGATTTCAGTAATTTTGGCCCTATTGTTTTCAATGATGAAAACCAATTCTTTTGCTTTGGTTCCTTCAGGATTTTTGGCAGTGGAGTCTTCTCTTGTAGTCACTGCAGCCAAAGGCACAGCCAATACATTGTCTTTCTTTTGGGTAATGATATCTACGCTAGCTGTCATTCCCGGACGGAATGGATATTTCACTTTATCGGTAATTAAGTCAGCATAAGACTCATTAAGAATTCTAATTTTGACTTCAAACTCCGTCACTGCATCCACACTTGCTTTGGTATTGGCAGAGTTGGCAATGGAGGTTACCACTCCTTTAAATTTTTTGCCTTTGAAAGAATATGAATCTACATCAATGATCGTGGTATCGCCTTTACTGATCCTTACGATGTCATTTTCATTGACATTGACCCGGACTTCCATTTTATTCAAATCGGCTAACCTTAGCATTTCTGTTCCGGCCATTTGTGCAGTTCCAACGACCCTTTCTCCTTTTTCTACCAAAAGTTGTGATACCACACCGCTAAAGGGTGAATAGACATTGGTCAACCGGAGATTTTCTGAAGCTTCATTGACTGTGGCTTGTGAGCTTTTGACTATATACTCAGCTGCGATTACCTGTTGCTTGGCGGCATCAAGGTCATTTTCTGCAGTCAGGTAGGTGGATTGGATCTGCTCCCAATCAGAATCGGAAATTACTTTGTCTTTGTGGAGTTTTTCATTTCTCTTATATTCCAGGTCTGCTCTTACAAATTGCGCTTCAGACCTTTTTAGATTTGCCCTTGATTGGGCAAGGTTGGCCATGTTTTGGTTTAGGTTGGCCTTTGACCTGTCAAGTGCAGAAATAAAATTGTCAGGTCGGATTTTGACCAATAGGTCACCGATTTTGACAGAATCCCCTTCCAATACATTGAGTTCTATAATCTCCCCGGCCACATCTGGGCTGAGTTTGACTTCAATTTCGGGTTCAATTACCCCGGAGGCGCTCACCTTTTCGATGATGGTTACTTTTTTGGCTGTGGAAGTTTCTACATTGATTTCCTTTTCTCCACCAATCCAGCCTGCTGACCTTCCGATGATTGCGAAAATGATAACTACTGCCAGAACTCCTAAAAGGATATAAATAAGCTTATTTGACTTTTTCTTTGCCATTTTGATTATTGGTAATGTTATAGTTTAAGAGGGTTACCCAGGTAAAAATCCAAGACTTTTACTCTGAATATATAGGTGTATTTGGCCGTAACCAAGTCTGCTTGGGCATTGAAGAAATTGTTTTGTGCTAACTGGAAGTCGGCAAAATTGATCGCTCCGGCATCAAAACGCTGTTGTGAGATTCTAAATGCTTCCCTCAAAGAAGATACACGCACATGTGAAGCTTGATAAGACTGTCTTGCTGCATCTGCGCTGGTATAGGCACTTTCTATATCTTGTCGTAATTGGTTCACAGTTTCCACTTCCTGAATTTCACTCAGTCTTTTTTGGAGTCTTGCCCTTTGGACATTTGCCCTGTTTCTCATATTTGAGAGGAGTGGAATGTTCAGCTGGAGGTTTCCTGAATAGGAAAAGTTATTACCTATTTGGGTACCGAATCCATCACGAACCCCAAAGAAATTGGGTTGGTCAATATAGTTGGAAAATGCACTGCCTCCGATTCCAAATGTCGGGAAATAACCTCCCTGAGCAATTTTTACTCCCATTTCTGCACTTTCAACACCCAATTCAGCCGATTTGATTTCTGGCATTAGTATTAAAGCACTTTCAAATACTTCACCCACTTCTTTGTCTGCCATGGAATATTCTTCTGCCTCCACTTCTGGAATTACAATATTGAAATTGTCATTAAAAGGAACTTGCATAGCTTGGGCTAAATTTAGCTTTGCTATTCGAAGGTTGTTCGTGGCATTGATGACCTCTAGTTCGTTGGTGGCATTCTGAGCCTGAATGTCCAATTTGTTTGCCAAAGGAAGCGAACCTGCATCTACCAATTTCGTGGTATTAGTCAATTGTTCCTTGGTACTTAATAGTTGGTTTTGGGCAATTTTTAACTGTTCTGAATTGAATACAACATTAATGAAAAAGTTGATTACGTTCAATGTTATGCTGTTTTCAGTGGCCAAAACATTAAATCTGCCTGCTTCAATATCTATTTTGTTTTGTTGGATCGAATTGGTGATTTGCTGACCGGCAAATAGTGTCAAATTAGAACTCGAAAACAGGTTGATATTTCCAATCCTATTATTTTCAAATAGGTTGGTAACAGGGTTGATTGACCTACCCCAACGATATCCGGAACTTGCGCCTGTTGACCATGAGGGTAGTCGCTGACCCTGGCTTTCAATCAGGTTAGCTTCAGAAATCCCTAGGTTGGTCTGACTTCGCTGCAGGGTGAGGTTGTTTTCCAAAGCGATTTCTATGCATGTTTCCAGATCCAATCTGCTGTAATCAAAATTCTGGGCGAAACTGGTGGAAAATGAAATCAGCAAAAAAGCAACTGCTGATAGGTAAATTTTTTTCATCATAAGTTAATCGATATCAGGTATGTAAATTAATTCTTTGATCCAAGTCAGGCTGTTGAGGTAATCTATAGTAGTCGGCCTGATGCCACTGTCCATTTCTATTACGTGGCATGCCATGTCATTTTTTCCTTTTCGGGACACGGACATGGTTGCAATATTTGTTTTTTCTTGGGCGATTACACTTGAAATGAAGGCAATTGCACCTGAGACATCATCTGCCTTAATGATCAGTGTATGGGATTGGGTAGAAAAATTTGCGTTGAAGCCATCTATTTCGGCAATATTGATCACTCCTCCGCCAAGGCTTTCTCCGATTACTTCTACCTTTCTCTCTCCCTTAATCAGATTGAGTTTAATGGTATTAGGATGATAGACAGAGGCATTTCCAATTGATTTAAAGGTGAAAAGGAGACCTTTTTCCTGAGCAAGTTCAAATGATTGTTTGATACGAACATCATCGGTTTTGAAGTCAAGTAGACCGCCAATAATTGCTTTGTCGCTACCATGACCTTCATATGTCCTTGCAAAAGAATTGTAAAAAGTGATGGAAGCTGAATCCGGAATTCCACCTATGACCCGTATTGCAGCTCTTGCAATTCTGACAACTCCGGCTGTATGGGAAGAGGAAGGCCCTATCATTACCGGACCGATCATATCAAAAATTCCGCTTTTTGTTCCCATGGAAAAACCTAGTTTCAATTAGTATGCTAAAGTAGGAAGGTTTTTAAATTGAAAAAGACATTTTCAGTAAGTTTGCTCCCAATAAGGATTAAATGTTCATTATTTAATTATTTTTAACGTAGGTAAAAATTAACAAAAATAAGTTATGTTCAATATTGAACACTACTATGGTCGGATTTGATACAATTTTTCTTTACAAACACCAAGATGGAATTTGGTCAGACCACGCTGATGATTTCCACAACAGAGGCTTTCTCTTTGGTGATGGGCTGTTTGAAACTATGGTTTTCACAAAAGGTAAAATCAGGTTTGCTTTAAAACATACCAATAGACTTGCGGAAGGCATGAGGACTTTATCTTTAGGGACTGAGGGGCTTTCTCAAATAAGTGAAATCGAGATTCTCCTCAATGAAATATGGGGAGATAAAAAAAATCTTAGAATAAGGTGGAATATATATAGGTCAGGCTTGGGCAAATATACTCCCGAAACAAATTATGTGCTTGAAAGCCTTCAGATTCATACTTTTTATCCTGCTCCAAAGCTTAAAGAAAAAGCCTATATCAGTCAAAATATCCATATGCAAAAAACATCTTGGAGCCACTGTAAGACTTTAAGTGCCCTGACATATGTCATGGCAAATCAAGAAAGAAAGACAAAAGGTTATGATGAAGTGATATTGACCAATGCTGATGGATATGTAAGTGAAGCAGGCTCTTGTAATATGTTTTGGGTAAAAAACGGTATTTATTTCACCCCTTCTTTGGATTCAGGATGTATTGCAGGAATAGGAAGAGAAGTGATCCTTGAATATTTTAAGAAAACCAACATCCCTTTTTCTGAAGGTCTTTTTAAGGTTGATGAACTTCTGCCTGCTGATCAGATTTTTACAAGCAATGTCACAGGAATCAGCTTCGTCAAGTCAATTGAAAATAAAGATTATGATAGCAGACTAAATGAAGGTTTAGAAGGGATTTTTAAAATTAAATAGCGCTTTCAAGAGTCAGATTGCCACCACTGCCTTGATATGTGGATGAGGATCGTAATTGAGAAGTTCGAAATCTTCGTATTCAAATGCGAAAATATCTTTCACATCGGGGTTGATCTTCATGGTAGGAAGTGGTCTCAATTCCCGGCTGAGCTGCAGATTGGTCTGCTCAATGTGGTTGCTATATAAGTGGGCATCTCCAAAAGTATGGATAAATTCTCCCGGCACAAGGTCACAAACTTGGGCAACCATCAGGGTGAACAAAGCATACGAAGCAATATTGAAGGGAACTCCCAAAAACACATCCGCACTTCTTTGATAGAGCTGGCAGGAAAGCTTGCCGTCCGCCACATAAAACTGGAATATCATATGGCAGGGAGGGAGTGCCATGTGGTCCACATCTGCCACATTCCATGCACTGACGATATGCCTTCTGCTGTCAGGTTTGGTTTTGATCTGATGGATCAGGTTTTTGATCTGATCGATTTCTCCTCCTTTGCAATCTGGCCAATGCCTCCATTGATAACCGTAAACAGGTCCTAAGTCTCCGTTTTCATCTGCCCATTCATCCCAGATACTCACTTTGTTGTCATTGAGGTATTTGATATTGCTGTCTCCTTTGAGAAACCATAGCAACTCAATGATGATAGAGCGAAGGTGGAGTTTTTTGGTGGTGACCACAGGAAAACCTTCGGCAAGATTGAAGCGCATTTGGTATCCAAAGACACTGATGGTTCCTGTACCTGTCCGGTCAGTTTTGGTGACACCATTGTCCAAAATGTGCTGCATCAAATCGTGGTATTGCTTCATAATCAAAGAGGGAATTTTATTGTCGGCAAGATAGGAAGATATGTAAAATTAGGAAAGGAGGATTTTGCTTTTGTTAGGGAATGATGATTTTGTTTGTACGTAATCTTACCACTATCCTGTTGATCCATAAATTTTAATCAAATAGATATTCATCGATATTGAATCTGAAGGTGGGATTAAAGATAGGCTTTTGGAGTTCACTTGTAAAAAAGCAGATAATCAATTAAAGATAAATTCTCACACAGGGCATTTGTACCAATTCTATAAAGTTATTGCGTGTTACTTTTTTATGAAGTTGTAAACAAAACAAAGGCTAACCTGTATCTTTCGAAGTCCTTATGTTTACAAAAAAGATTTCGATTTATTTATTGGCTTTGGCAGTGTTGCTGACATTGGGCATCGCTATTTTCCCGCCATTGGTTATTTTTGATTATGATTTTGAAAGTTTTTTCCCTCAGGAAGATGAGGAGCTTTCCTTTTATCAGGATTTCAGGAATAGGTTTGAAAATGACAATGATTACCTCCTGATAGCGCTAGGACAGGAACCTGATATCTTTGATTCAGCTTTTTTGTCGGCATCCAATTCCCTAAATGAAAGCCTAAAAAACTTGGAAAAAGTGGAGCGTACCATTTCACTTTTGGATTTGGCGGATCCTATTATCAATCCTTTTGGGATTCGATACCAAAAAGTTTTGTCATGGGAAAATCCAGGGGATCTTGACTTTTCAAAGAAATCCATTCTTCGGTCAAATCAATATCTGGAAAGCCTTATCAGTGAGGATGGCGGTTACCTTTTGATTATTCTGAAAAATCAACAGGGGATCAGTAAAAAAGATGGGGATGTTTTATATAATGAAATCGAAAAACTTGTATCTGATTCAGGGATTTCAAATTACCATCTTGCAGGAAAAATCAGGGCACAGGGAGAATTTGTCCAACTAATGCAGGAGGAGTTTTCTTTATTTTTAGGCATCTCCATAGCGATGATCGTATTGCTACTCATTGTTATTTTTAGGACATGGTGGGGAGTGGTGGTACCTGTCGTGGTACTTATGTTGGGGATTTTATGGACTATTTCATTTTCGCTGTATTTTGGGAAGCCTCTGGATGTGATGTCTGTGATGCAGCCGACCATTCTTTCAGTTGTTGGATTGGCGGGTTTAATCCATTTTTTCAATCATTATTTGGCTCAGATCAGGAATGGATTTCCGAAAAATGAAGCTGTCCAAAAATGTTTCTCAGAGTTATGGATGGCCGTTTTTTTGACCTGTTTTACCACAGCTTTGGGTTTTTTTTCGCTCTATTTTACCAATATCCCGAGTTTGAAGTTTTTTGGACTTTATACTGGCATTGGGGTAATGTTGATGTTTTTGGCCGTGATGATGGTTGCTCCGGGGTTGCTGTATCTGTTGACTCCATTCAAAGTTTCAGAAAACGATTCTTTTTCCAAAATGTGGAGAAAATGGATGAGAAAAGCTTTTTTGTGGACCATTTCAAATACTAAACCAATCGTAGGAATATTTATTTTGGTTACACTGATGTCAAGTTTGGCCATGTCAAGACTTCAAGTTAATGGTTTTATTTTGGATGATTTACCTGAAAAAAATTTACTGATAGCCGAATTTAGATTTTTTGACCGGGAATTTGGAGGTTCAAAGCCACTGGAGTTTTCATTGGAGAGTGGCCCGGCCGCAAAAAATCTTGTGCAGTATGAGGTCCTAAGAGAACAGGAGAAACTTGAAGGTTTTGTCAGGGAAGTTTTTGGGGCATCTCAAATTATATCTCCTTTGACCTTTGCCAAGACAGTTAATAAAGCTGTCAACGGAGGTAACGAAAAGGCATTTATAACTCCTTCCAAAGGGCAGATCCAGCGAATCTTGCCTTATGTTGATAATGCTTTGGAAAAGGCACCTGTTAAGATTTTGACTTCTAACCTTAGATCTGGGAGACTATCTACCCGAACTGAAGATATGGGTAGCTATGAATCCTCTATTATGAAAGCAAAGCTTTCTCATTTTCTGGAAACTGAAATCAATCCCGATTTGCTAAAAGTCAGGATTACAGGAACTTCCCATCTTATAGATATCAGTCATGAAAGTGTCACCTCCCAATTAGCCAAAGGATTGGGATTTGCTTTTGGGATTGTTGCATTGATTGTTGGTTTTTTATTTAAGTCATGGAAATTAGCCATCGTGGCTTTGATTCCCAATATCATTCCGCTTATTTGGGTTTGTGGGATGATGTTTGTTTTAGGCATTGAATTGAAACTCACCACCGCCATTATTTTCACTGTTGCTTTTGGGATAGCTGTAGACGATACCATTCACTTTATGGCAAAATTAAAAATGGAATTGAATAAAGGAAAATCTTGGCTTTATGCAATAAAAAGGACTTATCTGGAAACAGGAAAAGCAATTATACTTACTACGCTTGTATTGGTTTTGGGATTTTCTGTCTTGACGTTGAGTGAGTTTGGTGTCACGTATTATTCAGGTTTATTGATAGGAATGTCCTTGGTCTTTGCCTTGGTTTCTGATTTGGTTTTACTTCCGGTAATGTTGATTTTTTTGCGAACGGGAAAAAGAAAATAAACTTATTCTTCAACTGCAGTTTTGATTTTTTTGATAGGCTTATCCAATGAAAATACTGCAGAAACAGGATAATGATCCGAATAGTCCACTTCTGAATGTGTTTTAAAATGAAGGATATCCAAGACATCATCAAAAAAGATATTGTCAATCCTTAAGAAAAAAAGTACTTTGTTGTAGGTAAAACCGAAGCCATTCCCGGCTTTTTCAAAACCGTTGTTCATAAGATTTCTCAGGGTAAAATAGGTATAACTGTAAGGGACGTCATTAAAATCACCGACCAAAATATTGGCATAGGGACTATTATCCATATGTTCCATCAATATTTCTAATTGGGTCGCTCTAGTCACCTGACCTCTTTTTAATTTTCTAAGTGTTTGCTTGTAGTTTTCTTTAATCCCTTCCAGATCCTTGAGTTCTGCAGAGGGAATATTCATAGATTCAAGATGGACATTATAGATCCGGATGGTATCTTTTTCTACTTTGATATCTGCAAAAATGATCCCATTTGTACTTCTGGAATCAAGGACGACACCTTCATTGACGATTGGATATTTACTAAAAATAGCCATTCCAAAGGTGCTTGACTTTGGATTTCCCTGAATTACCTGATAATAATGATGGTATCCTGCCTCTTTGCCCAAAAGCCGGATAGTGTTTCTTGATGGAGTGGTTGGGTCTTGGTAAAATTCCTGAAAACATTTGATGTCAGAAGGATCGTCCTGCAACCATTGAATCAGGTTTTTGGAAACGTCTGCATTTCCCTTTTCTGATTTCTGATAACTGAACATATGCACATTGTAACTTAAAACAGATAGCCCTTCTTTTAATTCAGGCAGAGTACGAATTTGAATTGTTACGCCTACAAACTTCCATCCGATTACCAAAGCAATTAATGGAAGCAAAGCCAATTTCCTTTTTGCAAATACCAGAGCGACAAAAAGGAAGCCGTTGATGACAAGTAATAAAGGTATTGTGAGCGTGGCCAAACCCACATAAGGGAAATATTCTGGGGAGATATAAACGCTGAAAAATAATGCCAATGAAACCAAAAAGAAAAAGGACGTAAGGAATCTAATCATTGGCTATTATAATTTGTCGCGAAAATAAAGGGAATTCAATCTCATTCCAAATAAAAGCGGTATCCATGAAACGGCAAAATGGACGAGCCATTTCATGGAACCTAGGGGTTATTTTATAAGGATGAGTTCGCTTTGCGGCTCCATCAGATACCTCGCACCATCTTTTGTGACTACTGCTGTTTCTTCCACAGACATGGTTTTGGTACCTGACTCAGGCAGTTTCCATGCATGAAAACCATCAAAGGCGAAAAGCATCCCCTCTTTTAAGGGTTTCATGGCAGCCGGCCTTACCGTTGGGTCAGGCAATAACCCTCCTCCAAGATTAGGTCCGATATCGTGGGCAACATAGCCTACAGGGTGACCCGTACTCCACATGACAGGTTCAGACCCTCTCTCTGCCATCCAATCTCTTTGCGCTTTATCCACTTGGTATCCCAAAACTCCAGGTCTCATGGCATCCAAAGCAATCCTATTGCCGCCGATAGAGCTTTCAAAATAAAACTGGACGGAATCAGGGGCTTGGGTTTCACCTTCTCGTAATACGTAAGCAAACCTTTGGATATCTGATACCCACATATCATAAACCCTGATTCCGAAGTCAGTCTGGATGACATCACCTGGCATGATGACTTTCTCAGTGGAGTGGGAGTGCCCCCTGTCTGGACCGGAATTGACATTTGGGTTTTGGTCAGGTGACCATCCATCTTTGACACCATATTCTTCCATTTTCTTTTTGAGAAATTTAGCTATGTCTGCATCAGTGCTCTTTCCCGGAACGACACTGGCATAGGCTTCATGTTGCCATTTGGAGGTTAGGATTGCAGCTTGGGTCATGATTTCGACTTCTGCCGGAAGTTTGACAGACAGCCATTCATAAATCAGGTCATCTGCAGACACTAACTTTCCAGCTTCTTTTCCAAATGCCTCCTCCAAGTTTTTTCTTTGGGTAAAACTCAATCCGTCTGCCAATTCATTTTCAAATGAGCTGTTGATTGCGATCTTGTTAAACAGTTTTACTTTGATAAATTCTGAGGCATCTGCGAGGGCAGAATTTCCCCTTTGCACAGGAATAACTTCGTCATGGATTTTTAGATCAGCCAATGCAGTTGCTTCCCCGATGGGGCAGAATACCACTGACTTTACATTATTTCCATCCAAGTAAAAAAGAAATAAGGCCTGACCTCCGGCATTTTCCCCTCCTATATGATGAGCGATTGGGTCATTGTTATTTTCTCTACATAAAATCACCCAGGCGTCAACCCCGGCTGATTTCATTGCCTCCGGAAGTAAATTTTGAATTCGTTCTTTTCGAATCTCATGCCATGGACTTGGTCCTGAAAAGGGATTTTCAATGGATTCTTCTTTTTGGGGCTCGGCCTGACATGAAAATAATATCAAAATAAGTGCAAAAGCATGGATGGTGGAAATACCATTCCTTAACAAAACATGTAACATTATAAATTTTGGTTTGAATGAAGTGAGAAATTTAACTTAACAAGGGAAGAATAAAAAGCCTTTTTTTAAGACGCTGATTTATTTCAGGTAATCAGGGGTTTATTGTTGGTTTAATCAATGATTTAAACTGCTTCCAAAGGACTTTATCTCAGTATCTAGACGTTTGTTTGGTTTTGTTGAAAAAAAAATAATTATCTTCGATTCGTAAAAACTACACTTTATGAAAAAATCAAACTTGTTCACCTTGGCTGTTTTCTCAGCCACAACAATGTTTTTTGCAGCTTGCGGAGCGGAAAAAAGCACCGAAACAACTGAAACTGAAGAAGTCACCTCAGAACAAAAAGCCGAGTCGGAAGAAAGACCAAGTCCACTCAGAACTTTGGATGGAAATGTAGGTACGGCAAAATTGATGGTTCAATATGGAGCTCCCTCCATCAAAGGAAGGGTGGTATGGGGCGACCTCGTACCTTATAATGAAGTGTGGAGAACTGGCGCAAATGAGGCGACTTATGTGGATTTTAGTTCTGACGTTAACGTCGAAGGGAAGCCATTGAAAGCAGGTAAATATTCTTTATTTACTATTCCAAAAGCTACCGGAGCTTGGACAGTGATTTTCAATTCGGAATGGAATCTAGAGCATGGTCACTTCCAATACAAAGAAGAAAATGATGTCCTTAGGGTAGAATCTACCCCACAGTGGGTGGCTGAAAGTCAGGAACAACTAACCATAGCGATTGAATCTCCCGGAATCGTGGTGCGTTGGGAAAAATTAATGCTGCCGATAACAATCCAGTAATTTTCAATTTCCAAAAAAGACCCTGTTGAATTTTTGACAGGGTCTTTTTTGTACTTTTTTTTGAGTTGAATTGATCTATTAAGCCCACGTTCAACCGTTAATTTCAAACACCATTCTTGAACACCCCCCTATGAAATACATTGGTTTTTTCTTGATTTTTTTGATTACTGTCGGTTTGGGGATTATGCTATCCCAACAGTTTGGGTCTGTCCCGCCCTTAGGAAAGCTTCTTGATCCCAATCAGGGTTTTTGGCAAAATTCCTTCAGTGAAGACATGGATTATGAGGAAGAGCTGGATCTCAAAAACCTAAGCAACAAGGTTAAGGTGATTTATGATGAAAATCTTATCCCACACATTTTTGCTGATAATGAGAAGGATTTGTATAGAGTTCAAGGTTACGTCACTGCCAAACACAGACTTTGGCAAATGGAATTCCAGACCATGGCGGCGGCAGGCAGGATATCCGAAATCGTAGGCCCTGTAGCAATTGAACTTGACAGGATGACAAGGAGGAAAGGGCTTGCCTTTGGTGCAGAAACATCTTTGACTTTCATCCAAAAAGAGCATCCGGACACTTATGAGCTACTTGAGGCCTATGCCGATGGAGTAAACCAATATATTGAAAACCTTCCGCACTCAAAATTTCCGATCGAGTATAAAATTTTAAATTATAAACCGGAAGCTTGGAGCGCATACAAATCTTTGTTGCTTTTGAAGTATATGGCCGACATGTTGGTTGACGACCGGGATCTGGAATATACCAATCTGAGAAATCAGATAGGTCAAGCCCTATTGGATAAGCTTTATCCTGATTTTCCTGAGGATAATGATCCCATTATTGAGTCGGAGAAGATATGGGATTTTGTTCCAATGGAAGCCAACCGACCGGAAGGAATTAGCTTTCCTGATTCTAATATTTTTGTGAATACCATGCCTCAACCTGTGGAAGGGATAGGCTCAAATAATTGGGCAGTAGCGGGGACAAAAACTAAAAGTGGAAATCCCATTTTAGCAAATGATCCTCATTTGAGCTTGAATTTACCTTCATTATGGTATGTAATGCAGCTTTCCACATCTTCTAATAGTGTCAAGGGAGCTACATTGCCGGGAGCTTTGGGAATAATATCAGGTTTTAATGAAAACATTGCCTGGGGAGAGACCAATGCAAACAGAGATACAAGAGATTGGTATGCAATTCAATTTAAGGATGAAGACAGAACAGAATACCTTTACGATGAGGTTTGGGTAAAAAGCACTTTTCGAATTGAGGAAATTAAAGTTAAAGGGGAAGATTCATTTTTGGATACCGTGGTGTACACGCATTATGGCCCTGTGGTCTATGACAAAAACTTCAGGTCTGACCGCAAGGATGTAAATTTCTCATTGAAATGGACTGCACACGAGGAATCAAATGAACAAAAGACTTTCCTTTTGCTCAACAAAGGAAAAAATCATGATGATTATATCAATGCACTAAACCATTATACCTCACCGGCTCAAAACTTTGTCTTTGCATCAAAGGATGGAGATATTGCAATGAAGGTTCAGGGTAAGTTTCCATTGAAATGGGAAGGTCAAGGAAAGTTTTTGATGGATGGAAAAAATCCGGATTTTGAATGGCTGGGATATATCCCAAACGAGCAAAATCCCTCGACGCTGAATCCGGCTCGTGGATTTGTATCTTCTGCTAATCAGCATTCTGTCGATCCCTCTTATCCTTACTACATCTTTGACCATAGCTTTGAACATTATCGGAATAGGAGGTTGAATAGTCGCTTGAAGGAAATGAATCAGATTACTCCTAAAGACATGATGGCGCTACAATTTGATAATTTTCACCTTCATGCTTCGGAAGCTCTACCAATTATGTTGAGCCTACTTGATTCAATTAAAGTTGGGTCAATGGATGATTCAGGTAAAAAATTTCTGAACCAACTAAAGACTTGGAATTTCAATGCTTTCCCAAATCAGGAAGAACCAACCCTATTCCAAATTTGGTGGGAAAAACTCTATGACGGAATCTGGTCAAAATTGAGAACAGAAGGCAGGCCAATTATTTTGCCCAACAAGTACCAAACAACAAAATTGTTGAAGGAGGAACCGAGAAGTGAGCTATTTGATAATCCTAAAACAGCTGAAATAGAAACAGCTGAATCTTTGATCAATGCTTCCTTTATCGAGATGGTGACCAAAATGAAAGAATTGCAAGAAATTGACAAAGATTATTCTTGGGCAAATTATAAGAAAACATCCATCATGCACCTAGTGCCAAATTTCAAATCCTTTAGCCATATCAACGTCTACACAGGAGGAGGTGCTGGGATATTGAATGCTACAAGTGAAAGAAATGGTGCGAGTTGGCGGATGGTCGTGGAAATGGGTGATGGGGGAGAAGCTTTCGGCATTTATCCCGGCGGTCAATCAGGAAATCCCGGAAGTAAATATTATGATAACCTCCTAAAAAAGTGGGCAAACGGTGAATACGTTGATGTATCTATCAAATCAGAAAATGCTTTTATCAATCCTCTCTTCTCCACCCTTTTTAATAATTGATTTATGAAAAAAGCCCTAATATTGTTCATACTTATTTCGCTCTTAGTATTGTTAATAGGCCCTTATGCTCCATATTGGGTTTTAATGATTGGAGTTTCCATTGTAGCTTTCTTAATAGGAGCTAGGAATGCTCCGTCATTTTTTAGCGCAGGGCTATCCTTTGGATTGACCTGGATGGGACTAGCTTTATTCATATCAATTAAAACTGATTCAGAACTCCCCATAAGAATGGCTGAGTTGATGGGAATGCAAAATGACAACTTACTTCTGTTTGGAACTGCGATTTTAGGATTTTTAATCGGATCCTTGAGCGGACTGACCGGTTCGATGGCTAAGAAGTTATTCCAAAGAAAAGTTTGATAATCATGATAAGTATAAAATTTCCTTACCCTTAAATTCAGTATTATTTGTATTTTAAATCCTATTTCTGATCAGAAGTAATGTCCCAATCAAAAAAACTTAAAATATTTTGCTTTTACTTCGAGTACGAGTACTTTTGTTGCTCGTTTTGTGCACAGACACTTTTATGCTCGACAACCTTATTACATCTAAAACCCGTTTAAAACTTTTGGTAAAATTTTTCAGCAATGTTAATAACCAAGGGCATTTGAGAGGGCTAGCAGATGAGTTTGGAGAATCCACCAATTCAATACGAAAGGAACTTAATAATTTGTCCCATGCAGGATTTTTGGTAAAAGTTGCTGAAAAAAACAGAATAGAATACCAAGCCAATCCCCATCATCCTTTGTTTTCTAATTTGCAGGATATTATTCGCAATTACCTTGGTTTTGACCGTTTGGTTGAGGCAGTTTTGGAGAGAATGGGAGAAGTGAATGAAGTGATACTGACTGGTGATTATGCCCAAGGTATTGATTCAGGCACCATTGAGGTGATGATCAAAGGAGAAGCCTTAAACGAAAGTTACCTAGAACACCTCACAGGAAGAATTGAGGAATTGATAGAGAGAAAAGTAAAATTCAAAGTAAATCAGGAGATTGATTCAAAAGATTGCCTGACATTGTTTAAAAAGTAGATTCTTGATTTAGCACAAATTGAGAATAGTCAAATAATCTGAATAAGCACAATTATAAATGTGACTGAAAGGGCGAAGCTGTGTCAACCAAAATGAGTTTAGGTCAAGTTTTTGCTTATATTCTAAATAGTTTGAATTATTTTTCGGGGTAATTATTAATAATAAGAAAATTTGAATTTAGGAATTGAGATAACCAATCCTTTGTTTTTCCGAACACGGGCTAATATTTTCAAAATGAACAAAAACAACAACAATCAAATTTCAGTTTTAAGACTTCTTTTTACCGGGTTATTTTTAGTCGTTTTGGCAATATCTTCTTATGGCCAATCTGTCGCTGATATCCAAAACATTAAGGTGGATGAGTTATCGGATGCCCAACTTGAGCAGCTTCTCAAAAGAGCCGAAACCTCAGGAATGAGCGAACAACAGCTTGAGGCAATGGCAAGAGAAAGAGGGATGCCTGCAATAGAAGTTGCCAAACTGAGACAAAGAATCAATAAGTTAAGGAGAAAAGGGACAGATTCGCAGAGTAAAACCACACCCGCGCAGAACAGCGAAGGAAGGGAATGGATTCAATCCGAAGAAGAATTTGTGGAAGAAGAAATTGAATTTACTGAGGAGGAAGAAAAAATATTTGGTTTTAAATTATTCAGAAACAAAAACCTCAATTTTACGCCAAACTTAAATATCCCAACTCCCCAAAATTACATTTTAGGTGCCGGTGACCAATTATTGATTGATATTTATGGAGCTTCCCAATTTGAATATGACTTGAATATCAATAGTGATGGGTTGGTTTTTATTCCCAATGTTGGCCCTGTGAATTTATCCGGACTGACGGTGGAAGCCGCAACCTCAAGACTTTCAAGATCTTTGGGTTCGATATACTCCGGATTAGGTGGTTCCTCCCCAAATACTTTCATGAAACTTAGAGTAGGGAATATCAGATCCATCCAAGTTTCTTTGGTAGGTGAGGTATTCACTCCGGGCAATTACACACTTTCTTCCTTCGCATCTGTCTTCAATGCCCTCTATGCAGGAGGTGGTATCAAGTCGGATGGCTCTTTTAGAAATATAAGGGTTTACAGAAATAGTAAGATGATTGCAGAGTTAGACATTTATGACTTTTTGGTAAATGGAAATCAGTCGTCGAACATTAGACTTGAATATAATGATGTTATATTGATTCCGCCTGTTGAAAAGAGGGTAGAAATCACAGGTCCTGTCCGAAGAGAGGGATTATTTGAAATGAAGAATGATGAAAACCTTCAAGACCTTATCAAATTTACCGGAGGATTTTCAAGCAATGCTTATTCTAATTTGGGAACTGTTTTTAGAACAACGGACCATGAATTTAAAGTAGAGAATATAGAAAGTCAAAATTTTGAGAACTTCATTCCAAAAGATGGTGACAAGTTTATTTTTGGAGAACTTTTAGATCGATTTGAAAATAGGGTACAGATTTCTGGAGCATTGTTGAGGTCTGGAACTTATGCCTTGGAGGAAGGTATGGGAGTAAAAGATTTAATACAAAAAGCAGGGGGGTTGCGAGCTGATGCTTTTATGAATAGAGCTGCACTTTACCGAACCAGAGAAGATTTTTCTTTGGAAATGGTCACTGTAAATATCAGTGAAATTGTAAAAGGAAACGAAGATGATATCTCGCTAAAAAGAGAAGATGTTTTATATATTCCTAGCGTTTATGATCTAAGAGAAGAGTTTTATGTAATTATCGGAGGTGAAATAAATAGACCGGGGACATACGCTTTTGCCGAACAGATGAGTGTTTCTGATTTGGTATTTAGAGCAGGGGGTTTAAAAGAATCTGCAACATCATCCCAAATAGAAATAGCAAGAAGGGTAAAAGATGACGTTTCCGGGAAATTGGCGGAAATCATCCATATAGATATTGACAAAGACCTCAAGATTTTGGGCGAAGACAAAAATTTTGTTTTGACGCCATTTGACAATGTTATTGTTCGTAGAAGTTCAGGATTTCAAAGAAGTCGTTTTGTGAGTGTTGAAGGAGAAGTGCTTTTTCCGGGAGAATTTGCCATCGCGCATGCCAATGAAAGAATTTCTGATTTATTGAGAAGGGCAGGAGGATTAAACCAATTTGCTTACCCAAAAGGTGCCACATTGATTAGGAGAAATGAGTTTTTTGAAGGTCCGAGCGAAGAGGAAATCAAGTCCACAAATTTGATGGAAGTAAAAAGAAACCTACAAAGGATAAAAAGAGATACTACAGAAGCCGAGAAGATTTTATTAGAGAGGATAGACCAAAAAATTGAAGAAAAAGGTGGGGGTATTTCAAACAAACGTGGAGGCCTCTTGATTGATGATTTTAAAAAGGAAACAATTGAGGATTTGGTTTCAGAAAATGACACTTTACCACAGGAGGTGGTGAAAACTCAGGACATGATTGGGATCGACTTAGTTTCTATCGTAAATAATCCGGGTAGTCAATTTGATTTAATAATTCAGGAAGGCGATGTGTTGAGCATCCCTAAATTACTGCAAACAGTCAGAATGAGAGGTGAAGTTCTATTCCCAACAACCGCGCGGTACGAGGAATCAAACGGTTTTAAATCCTATATTTCAAGAGCTGGTGGGTTTACAGATAAATCTAGAAAAAAACGGTCATATGTAGTATATGCAAATGGCGATGTAAGGAGAACTTCAGGATTTCTTTTCTTCAGAGTGTATCCTAAGATTGAGCCGGGTTCAGAAATAATTATTCCTTCTAGGAAAGACAAAGAACCATTGTCGATACAAGGGTGGCTAGCCATTACGACCACGTTGACTACCTTGGTTCTTGTGATAAACCAATTGAATCAATGATTTTGTTAGAAGATAAGCTTTGTCTATTTGTAAATTTGAAATAAACCAAAACAGTAAAATCACAAAATATAAAGCGTAAAATAGATAATGTAATCGATTTTATTTTGAAATATATTTAGTGTAAGCAAACTATTTGTCTATAAATCCTAACAGCTTTTAAATAAAATTCGCAAAAAGTAATTTAATTTTGTTTCAAATACAAAAAAAAATATTTGAATTACTTTTTTTTGTATTTATAATTTATTTTCTTTGCATCGTCTAAAAAAACAAGTTTGATTCAAAGTTTTCAATGTATCAATCCACTAATTTAAGTTACAAAATCAATAAATCTATCTCGATAGAATTATGTGCCGATAATTCCAATGGCAACAAAAAATAATTCAAAAATTTATCAACCATAAAATTTTTATAAAATGAAAATTACAGTAGTAGGTACAGGATACGTCGGTTTGGTGTCCGGGGCATGTTTTTCTGAAGTAGGCATTGAAGTTGTCTGCGTTGACATTGACCAAAAAAAGATTGACAATCTAAAAAACGGCATTATGCCGATTTACGAACCAGGTCTTGAAGAGATCGTGAAACGAAACTTTTCAAGTGGAAGGCTTCAGTTTTCAACCAATCTTGGCGAAGCAATTAAGGATTCTAAAGTAGCATTTATTGCCGTTGGTACCCCTCCCGGAGAAGACGGCTCTGCAGATTTAAAATATGTACTGGCCGTGGCCGATGAAATAGGGCGGACCATGACAGATTACATTGTCATAGCAACAAAAAGTACTGTACCTGTAACAACAGGAGAGAAAGTCAGGGCAGCCATCAAAGCAGCACTTGAAAAAAGAGGTTCTGATCTTCCGTTTGCGGTAGCATCCAATCCTGAGTTTTTGAAAGAAGGAGCTGCAGTAGATGACTTTATGAAGCCGGACAGAATAGTCATTGGTGTGGATGATGAAAAGGCTGAAGAAATAATGAAAAGGTTATATAAACCATTTCAATTAAATGGAGATAGGATAATCTACATGGACATTCCATCTGCTGAAATGACCAAGTACGCTGCTAACGCTATGTTGGCCACAAAGATTTCTTTCATGAATGATATTGCCAATCTCTGTGAATTGGTTGGGGCAAATGCTAATATGGTTAGAAAGGGGATTGGGTCGGACCCAAGGATCGGTACTAGGTTTATTTATCCTGGCGTAGGTTATGGTGGGTCATGCTTTCCAAAAGATGTAAAAGCTATTGTCAAGACAGGCAAAAAGTATGGTTATGATCTTCGTGTTTTGCAAGCTGTTGAAGATGTAAATGATGATCAGAAGCATGTGTTGGTAAAAAAAGTCAAAAAGCATTTTGGCGATGACTTAAGTGGAAAAACGTTTGCGATTTGGGGTTTGAGTTTCAAACCCAATACTGATGATATGCGTGAATCCCCTTCAATAGTGATTATTGATGAACTCCTTGCAGCAGGGGCAAAAGTGAAAGCTTATGACCCTATCGCAATGAAAGAGGCTCAACATATTTATATCGGTGACAAAATCACCTATGCAAAAGATTCTTATGATGCTTTAGTGGATGCAGATGCATTATTGTTAGTTACAGAATGGTCCGAGTTTAGAATTCCAAGCTGGTCTGCTGTAGGAAAATTATTGCATAATAAAGTAATCTTTGACGGTAGAAATATTTATGAAAAAGAATACCTCTCTGAACTTGGATTCACTCTTTATGGGATTGGTATATAAATTTTATATTGCTTTAATCTGATCATTTTTAAAAAAGAACAAATACTAATACTTTCACAAGAAATAAATAACCCTAATTTTTCAGGTATTTTTTCCGTTTAGAAAGTTCTAAAAAAAATTTATGTTGACTTCATTAACAAATTCGAAAATTGGAATTATTGGCTTGGGATATGTTGGACTTCCCTTGGCTGTTGCTTTTGCAGAAAAATTTCAGACTGTAGGTTATGATATAGACTCTAAAAGGGTCGATGAACTTCAAAAAGGAAGTGATCGCACTTTGGAAATCAATGAAAATGAATTAAAAAACGTCATTGTAAAAACCACCATTGAACTAGAGCATAAAAATAAAGGGTTGGTGGTAACTGATGCAATTATGCCTGTTTCCTCCTGCAATATTTTTATTGTCACTGTACCCACTCCTACGGACAAACATAACAGGCCTGTTCTCACACCCATGCTCAAGGCATCTGAGATGATAGGTAAAATATTAAAAAAAGGGGATGTGGTAATATATGAATCAACTGTATATCCGGGCGTGACAGAAGATGAATGTGTGCCTGTTTTGGAAAAAATTTCAGGATTAAAATTCAATGTTGATTTTTTTGCAGGCTACTCTCCTGAAAGGATAAATCCTGGTGATAAAGAACATACCGTTACAAAGATTTTAAAAGTAACCTCAGGAAGTACTCCTGAAATCGCTGATTATGTAGACGAATTATATAGATCGGTTATTGTGGCAGGGACGCATAAAGCTTCTTCCATAAAAGTAGCTGAGGCGGCAAAAGTAATCGAGAACTCCCAGAGGGATATTAATATTGCCTTTGTAAATGAGCTTTCTAAAATTTTTAATTTGTTAGAAATCGATACTCACGAAGTGTTAGCCGCGGCTGGTACAAAGTGGAATTTTTTACCCTTCAAACCTGGACTGGTAGGTGGTCATTGTATTGGCGTTGATCCATTTTATTTAGCTCAAAAAGCTCAAGAAATGGGTTACCATCCAGAGATTATCCTGGCAGGAAGAAGATTGAACGACTCCATGGGAAAACATGTGGCTACCGAAGTAATTAAACTGATGATGAGAAAAAATCTCAAAGTCATTGATTCAAAAGTTCTGATTCTTGGTTTTACATTCAAAGAAGATTGTCCAGACGTAAGAAATACCAGGGTAATTGATATCTTTAATGAACTAAAATCCTTTGATATAGAAGTTGATGTTTATGATCCTTGGGCCGATGCCAAAGAGGTCAAACATGAATATGGAGTTGATATTTTGAATGGGGAAAATGGACCTGATTTAGAGGATTATTCTGCAGTGATTTTGGCTGTTGCTCACAAGGAGTTTAAGCAATTACTTATCCAAAAGTCTGAGAACCAAGTAGTCTATGACGTTAAAGGAATTCTAGAAAAATCGAAAGTAGATGCTAGATTATAAAATTCTTCGGTTATGAAAGAATCTAGAATCATAGAAAATAAAAAAGTTCTAGTTACAGGAGGAGCCGGATTTATTGGATCCAATCTTGTGGATGTACTCCTTAAACAAGGAAACGAGGTTGTTTGCTTGGATAATTTTGCCACCGGTAAAAGGAAGAACCTACAATTAGCGCTTCAAAATGAAAAATTCAAATTGATTGAAGGTGACATTAGGAATTTTGAAGATTGTACTGTTGCCGTTCAAGGCTGTGATTATGTGCTACACCAAGCTGCATTAGGATCTGTTCCAAGGTCAATAACAGATCCAATGACAACCACGGATGTCAATATTGGGGGATTTGTCAAAATGCTTTTTGCCTCCAAAGAAGCAGGTGTCAAAAGATTTGTTTACGCCGCAAGTTCATCTACATATGGAGATCATAAAGCTTTGCCAAAAGTCGAGCACATTATTGGAAATGCCTTGTCTCCCTATGCAATAACAAAATATGTTGATGAGCTTTTCGCCAAGAACTTCTCCGATATTTATGGGATAGAAACAGTTGGACTAAGGTATTTTAATGTATTTGGCAGAAGACAGGATCCAAATGGCGCCTATGCAGCCGTGATTCCAAAATTTGTTTCCCAATTAATGGCACATAATAGTCCCCTGATCAATGGGGATGGAAGTTACTCTAGAGATTTCACTTACATCGACAATGTTATTCAAGCCAATCAATTGGCTGCCATCACTCCCACAATTGATTTTAAAGATAAGTTGAAGCATTATTCCGAAGGCATTGGAAAATCTTACGATCAGGAGATTACGATTTCAGAGGTTTTTAATGTGGCCTATGGGGAAAGAACGACTTTAAAGGAATTGGTTGAAATCTTGCAAATGACTTTGTCAAAATTTGATTCCCAAATTAATGATATCAAAATTTCGTACGGTCCAAATAGGGGAGGAGATATCCCTCATTCTTTGGCCTCAATTGAAAAAGCTAATAAAATTTTGGGTTATGATCCTAAGTATGATATTAAGACAGGATTATTGGAAGCGACTAATTGGTATAGGGAAAATTTAGTGTAAATTAATTGCCCTTTTTTTAATATTTAAAAAATAGTCATTTAAAATTCTTCAATATAATTTAGTTTATAGTTAAAAAATTTCGTTTTCAATAGTTGTTTCAGTGTTATTTTTTCTTCGTTTTATTCGAGGCAAATAAATTTCTCCCATTTGAAGTAAGCTCTCTAAAATAAATTACACAATTACTTTGAATTTAATTAAGCCAGCAAAAGAATACAGAATTTCAAATTATATTTTTATTTTTTAATAAAAAAAATTGATACACTTAAAAACCTTGTCTAGTTTTAAATAACAACAACATTTAAATGGAGAATTCAAAAAACTCAAACGATAACTTGATCTCTGTATCTGAATTGATTGCTTTGGTCAAAAGTGAATTAAAATTTATTTTTGTTACCGCTTTGATTTTTGGTGCTTTAGGAATTTTGATTTCACTTGTACTTGATAATAAATATTCTGCAAGTACTGTTTTTATCCCACAAACTTCAGAAAATATGAAGTTAGGTGGAGGTATTGGTGGCCTTGCTTCGCTTGCAGGAGTCAATTTGGGTGGTATGATGGGAAGCAATGATCTTCCTCCAAGTATATATCCTAAAATAATCAGTAGCTTAGAGTTCAAATTGGAACTTTTGAATAAGGAGATTATTTTTGATGATGGGAGCCAAAAAATCAAATACATAGATTATCTGGATTCAGTTCTAAATAGAAAGATGTATTATAGAGTTGTTTCAGTGCTTGGATTAAGTGATGATAGTTTTATACCTGATAATTTGGGAGAAATCAAGGCATTGAGCGAAAAGGAATTTAGAAATATTAAAAGAATTGAAGAGCAGATTTATATTCTTCCAAATGATAAAGAAGGATTTGTGACTTTGACTTTCACATCTTTAAATCCTAAAGTAGCAGCACAGTTGGCCCAGTTTTCTTTAGAAATTCTTCAAAATGATTTGATTAACTTTAAAGTAAAAAATGCCCAGGCTCATTTTGAATTTGCCTCCGAAAGGTTGGAGGAAAAAAAGGAAGAATTTATTTCCGTCCAAAATAGATTGGCTGTTTTCAGAGACAGAAACCAAAACCTGAATACTGAATTTGCCCAAAATCAATTATTAAGATTGGAAGCAGAATATAATATCGCTTTTAATGTTTTCAATGAATTGGCACTTCAAGTCGAAGAGTCAAAAATCCAAGTAAGTAAAGTAACACCTGTTTTTTCTGTTATTGATAAAGTTTCCATACCAAGTAGAAAATCAGGTCCCAAAAGAGCATTTATCGTGATAGGAGCTTTTGTATTAGGTTTCATTTTTTCGATTGGCTATGTTTTAATTTCTAATTTAATTTCAATAAAAACCTCTTGAATTTTATGATTAATACAACAATCCAAATGGTTGATTTGAAGGCACAATATTTTCAGATCAAAGATGAAGTTAATACTGCAATCCAGAATGTTTTGAATGAAACGTCATTTATCAATGGAGGTGAGGTTAAGGAATTTGCTGAAGGATTAAAATCGTTTACAGGAGCCAAATTTGTAATTCCCTGTGCCAATGGAACTGACGCATTACAGATTGCTATGATGGCTTTGGATTTTAAACTAGGTGATGAGGTAATTGTACCTACTTTTACTTATGTAGCAACAGTGGAAGTAATAGCACTTTTGGGATTGGTTCCGGTATTTATTGATATCATTCCCGAAACTTTTGAGTTAGATTATTCTCAATTATCTTCAAAGCTAACAGATAAAACTGTCGGTATCGTTACTGTACACTTGTATGGTCAATGTGCCAACATGGAATTCTTGCTTCAATTTGCGGAGAAACATAATTTAAAAGTTATTGAAGATGCAGCACAAGCCATAGGAGCGGTAAGTACTTTTTCTAATGGAAAGCATGCTCAAGCAGGTACAATGGGTCATATTGGAACCACTTCTTTTTTTCCTTCAAAAAATTTAGGTTGTTTTGGTGACGGTGGAGCTATTTTTACAAATGATGAAGGGCTAGCTATCAAAATGCAAATGATTGCAAATCATGGCCAAAAGAAAAAATACCAACATGATGTAATTGGTGTAAATTCCCGGCTTGATACTTTGCAAGCAGCAATACTTAGGGTTAAATTGAAGTATTTAGGGAATTATATTGAGGCTAGGAATAAGGTAGCTGAATTATATGACGAGGGTTTAAGGAATGTTTATGACATCTGTATTCCGGTTAGGTCAAACAATTCAAGCCACGTTTTTAATCAATATACGCTGCGAGTTAACCCAAATGATAGGGATCATTTGAAATTATTCTTGGAAAAACATGGTATTCCCACTATGATTTATTATCCAATACCGCTTCACCTCCAGGTGGCCTATAGACCATTTGGTTTTTCTCCGGGAGATTTTCCTGTATCCGAAAGCCTTTCTAAAGAGGTTATTTCTTTACCAATCCATACAGAGTTGGATGTTGAAATTCAACATTTTATTATTAGTACCATAAAAAAGTTTTATGAATCAAAGTAATTATTTTGCTCATCCTTCTGTAGTCATAGACGAAGGGGCTGAAATAGGTGACAAAACCAAAATTTGGCATTTTTCACACATAATGCCAAACAGTAAAATCGGTACAAACTGTAATATTGGTCAAAATGTTGTTGTATCACCCTACGTTACTTTAGGTAATAGTGTAAAAGTTCAGAATAATGTATCGATCTATACTGGTGTCAGTTGTGAAGATGAGGTCTTCATTGGCCCATCTGTTGTGTTCACAAATGTTAGAAACCCACGTAGTTCAATAAACAGAAAGGCTGAATATGCACAAACATTGGTGAGAAAAGGAGCAACAATTGGAGCGAATGCTACCATTGTCTGTGGAAATGAAATTGGAGAGTACGCTTTTATAGGTGCAGGGTCAGTTATTACTAAAGTGGTGAAGCCCTACGCACTTATGGTAGGAAACCCTGCTAAGCAAATTGGATGGATGTCGGAATATGGGAATAAATTGAATTTTGATGATAATGGGATAGCTATTTGTCATGAAAGTAAAGAGAAATATATTTTAGAAAATGATAGCGTAAAAAAAATTATAAAATGAAGAATTTCGCATTAATAGGAGCTGCAGGATACATAGCTCCAAGGCACATGAAAGCCATTAAAGATACAGGAAACAACTTAACAGCAGCATTTGATAAATTTGACAGTGTTGGAGTAATTGACAGTTTTTTCCCTGACGCTGACTTTTTTACAGAGTTTGAACGATTTGACAGACATGTCGAAAAGATGAAGCGGACAGAAAATAAAATTGATTTTGTAAGTGTATGTTCTCCAAATTATTTGCACGATTCTCATATAAGATTTGGGTTAAGAGTTGGTGCGGATGTTATTTGTGAAAAACCCTTGGTTTTGAATCCATGGAATATTGATGCATTGAAAGAAGTAGAAAAAGAACATGGTAAAAAAGTTTTTAATATTTTTCAGTTACGCTTGCATCCTTCAATCATAGCATTGAAAGAAAAAGTGGCAAATGGCCCTAAAAATAAAATATATGATGTAGATCTAGCATATATAACTTCTAGAGGCCATTGGTATTTTACTTCTTGGAAAGGAGATGTAAATAAATCAGGTGGAATTGCTACCAATATTGGAGTGCATTTTTATGATATGCTTAGTTGGGTTTTTGGAAGCGTAAGGGAAAATGTCGTCCATATTAATACCCATGACAGAGCTGCCGGATTTATACAGCTTGAAAAAGCAAGAGTGAGATGGTTTCTGAGTATAAATTCTGATACACTCCCTGATTTTGTCAAAACTAAAGGAGGCAAAACTTACAGGTCTTTGACAATGGAGGAAAATGAGATTGAATTCAGTGACGGTTTTACAGAACTTCACACTCATAGTTACCAGAATATATTAGATGGAAAGGGTTTCCCGTTAGAAGATGCTATTCCCAGTATTCAGCTTGTTCATGATATCAGGCATATGGCACCAGTTGGTTTGAAAGGGGATTTTCATCCTTTGGCAAAAACTCAACTGACCAAGCATCCATTCGATAAAAAAGGCTAGTTGGTTATTTTTTCAGGGCAGATTAAAAATGCTGTTAGTTTAGTCTTTGGAACTGGGTTAGCCCAGTTGCTACCTCTGCTATTCAGTCCAATTTTGACAAGGATCTATATGCCGGATGAGTTTGGGATGCTTACATTTTTTGTATCCCTTTCTTCGCTACTAGCAATTATTTCGTCGGGACAGTATGAAATTGCAATATTGAAGCCAAAAAGATTAATTGATTCATTTAATTTGTTGGTTTTTGCAAGTATCTTCTCTTTAATTTTTTCCGTTTTGTTATACCTGATATTGGCTTTTTTGCATAATTTTAATTTTTTGGTTTTAGACCAACAAATCAATCATTCACTACTGATGTTAATACCTGTAGGTTTGTTTCAAGTGTTTCAATTTCAAAGCTTGATATATTGGCTGACCAAAAGAAACAAGTTCAAGCAGTTAAGCCTTATAAAGGTTTTGCAAAGCGTTTTTATAGTATTTTTTTCATTACTATTTAGCTTTATTTTTAACTCTAAAGGATTGATATTTGCCTTTATAGGTGGATATTTTATTTGCAATTGTTTCATTTATTATACCATCTTTAGATTAAGGTCACAATTTTCTTTTAACAAATATGCCCGAAATATTTTGAGAGAATATAGCCAATATCCAAAATATGTTATGTCCTCAAGCGCCATCAATACTGCTGCGAGTCAAGCCCCTGTCTATTTTATTTCAAAGTTTTATAACCCGACTTTGCTCGGATTTTTTTCGTTTGCAAATAGGATATTAGTTGCACCAATCGGTATAATAAGTGTATCAATAGGGCAAGTATATTTCAAGGAAATCGCAAATAAAGTTAATTACGATAGAAAAAACCTTTATCCATACTTTTTAAAAGTTTTAGGATTGTTGGTAACAATTTCTATTGTAATATTTATTCCTTTTATTTTATTTGGTGATGTTTTATTTGAGTTGATTTTTGGGAAAAATTGGATTTCAGCAGGTCAATATTCACAGGTTATTTCTTTTAGCCTATTGATTAAGTTTGTTGTTTCACCGTTAAGTATTACTTTGATTGCATTGTCCAAAGTAAAACTGTTGTCAATTTGGCAGATTGGATATTTTATATCGACAGTATTGGTTCTGTATTCTGCAAGAAACTTAAGTATTGACTCTTTTATTTGGCACTACGTAATTAATGATTTGATTCTTTACACCATATATTTTTTACTCATATTTTACAGTATTTTTAATTTTAAGGAATGAAACTAAATTATTCCTACGTGATTTATATTTTTGTATATATTTTAATTTTTTTGGTTCCATATGGAGTGATCCCAAGTTATTTTATTTTTAGTGGTGATAATCCAATTGCTAATAAATTATTCGAATTATTTATAGTTTCGACAATTGTATACACCATTTCTCTATCATTCGATTTTTTGCCTCCATTACAGATTAGGAAGATTAGTTTAGATTTTGATAAGATTTTCTTATTATTCTTCTCTTTTTTTTTGTTGACATCTTTTGTAATTGTTTTTACAGCACCTTCTATACCCTTGATTGATTCACTTCGCGGTGCGGACGCTTTTGAATTGAGTGAAGGAAGAGAGGCGTTTCTGAAGGCAAGAAAAGGGGTTTTTTCTTTGCTCGGCTACTTAATAGGTTTTATCAATTCATATTTCTTGCCTTATTTGATAATTTTAGGTTTAATTAGAAAAAATAAATATGTATATATAGTAATTGCTCTGTTTTCATTTTATACTATTCTTTCATTAGAAAAAGCTTATTTTTTGAAGTTAGGGATCCCTCTTTTTTTCCTTTATTTCTACAATGCCAAGAATAAATTTTTTTTCGCTCTCAAGGGAGCAACAGTTTTGGCTTTAATTTTTGCCTTAATGTTTTCCCTTTCTCGATTTACAGGATCAGAGGCAGATAGTAACGAGGTGTTTTTTTCGATACTTTACACTCCGCAGAATGGTTTAGAAGCATTTTTTTGGCGGTCTACTATAGTCCCAATAGTCTCGGCTTTGGATGGCTTAAGGGTATTTACTTATACCTTTGAGTCCGGTTTTTTTAATGGGGATACAAGTTCCTTTATTGCATATTTAAAAGGTTCAACTCACATAAATTTTGAACGCTATCTGTACCAATTCCAATTTGGAGGTTCAGAAACAGGAAATGCAAATCAAGTCTACTTGGTGGAGGCATTTATAAATTTTGGGTATTTTGGAGTTGCAATCTTCACCATTTTTGTAGCTAAATACATTAAAACTTCCCTCGATTCTGATGATGTTGCTTTAAAATCGATTCTTCCTCTTTTTTTATTTCACATCTATAATGCAGGTTTAATTGCAATATTATTAAGCAATGGTCTTTTGTTTTTTATTTTATTTTTAGTTTTTGTAAAATTGAAATGATTTAATAATTGATAAAAAATTAAAACTCTATCGAAAACAAATTTTATTCTATTCATGAAAACGTTCAAAAAAATTACAAAAAAACTGGGAACGTTGTAAAGTTTCAAATTAATGCATTATGATTTTAAGAGGTGTAAAGCTAATAAAATTGACCTTCCAATTATATCTTAACTTTTTTTGACAAATTTCTTTACCGGAAGAGCTATTTATTATAAAAAATTCTAGTTTTGCACCTTTGGTTTTTGACCCTTTATTCTTGCTCAATTATTTTGCTAACCCTAAATTTAGAAATTCTTTATTGTTTGATTTGTCTAATTTGATATTTGATGCAAATGGGCAGTCGAATAATAATCTAACAATAATATGCTCCAGAAAACAAAAAGCCTAGTCAACCTTATTGATTTAATATTTTTAAAAATTTTTTATCTTCCTAGTACTAACACTTTTTATCACAGCAAGTAAGTAGTAGGATATTCCTACATGATTTAACTCTATAGAAATTTCTAAACTCAAAAATGGTATTTATAATTTAAAACCAGAGTAATTAGCAGGTTAAGGAGAATTTCACTCGCTTTTGGGTTTATTAAAATGTTTAAATAAAAGTAAAATGATAAAAATAATTTCAATTATAGGGGCTAGGCCACAATTTATTAAAAGTTTTCCTTTTGAAAAAGCAGCAAATGGGAAAGTTAATTTGATGACTATTCATACCGGTCAACATTATGACCAAAATATGAGTCAGGTATTTTTTGATGAATTTGGAATGAAAAAGCCAGATTACCTGCTAAATCTAGGAGGAGGTATGCATGGTGAACAAACTGGAAAAATGCTTTTCGAAATTGAAAATATATTGATAAAAGAGAGTCCTGATTTTGTTTTAGTCTTTGGTGATACCAATTCTACGCTCGCAGGTGCCCTTGCAGCGGCTAAGCTTAATATAAAAATTATTCACGTAGAAGCTGGTTTGAGGAGTTTTAATAAATCAATGCCTGAGGAAATAAATAGGGTGTTGACAGATCATATCAGTACCTTACTCTATGTTCCCTCTAATCAACCTGCTTCAAATCTTGCTAAGGAGGGTATTACCAAAAATGTTTTCAATGTGGGCGACATTATGAAAGATGTAGTAAAAATTTACAAAGATTCATTTTCAGATGTTCCAAATGAGAAAATCGGGGAAGAATTTATTTACACTACTTTACATAGACCTTATAATACAGACGATCCACTAAGGTTGAAATACATATTGGAAAGCTTGAATAAAATAGGTAAAAGGATTTTGTTTTCGATTCATCCAAGAACTAATAATCTTTTAGATGAATATAATATACCAAAAGCTCAGTTTGGCAATATAGAGTTTTGTAATCCTTTAGGATATTTTGAAAACCTTAAAAAATTAGATAGATGCTCGACATTTATAACTGATAGTGGGGGTATGCAAAAAGAAGCCTACTGGTTGAAGAAAAAGTGTATTACCATTCGTACTGAAACAGAGTGGGTAGAAACATTAGAAAATAGTTGGAATACTTTGGTTTTCGAAAATTTGGAAGAATTGAGTGACCTAGTAAATGTAATTCCGGGTAATTATACAGAATTATACGGGGAGGGAAATACCGGAGTAGAGATTGTTTCATCAATATTAAGTTATGCAAATGAAGAAAAGAAATAAGGTTTTATTAATATCTTATGATTTTCCTCCGGTCGGGGGAGGGGGAGTTCAAAGAAATTTAAAGTTTTTAAAATATTTGAACCGATTTGGTTGGGATACATCTGTGTTAACCGTTAAGAATAGAGAATATTATGTATATGATTATACTCTACTTGATGAGCTTGAGAATAAAACTTCAATTTTTAGAACTTCTTCATTAGACCCGAGTTTTGTGTTTGGTTACCTAAAAGGATTATCTAAAAACAAAAAATCCGCTAAAAATCAAGGAAGTAAAGCGATAAATGAGGAAGGTTTACTTATAAAAGTTTATCGATCAGTACGGGATTGGTTACTGATTCCGGATGGATATGGTGGGTGGATACCTTTTGCATTTTTTAAAGGACTCGAAATAATAAAGTCAGAAAAGCCTGACGTATTATTATGTACCTTCCCGTATGTTTCAAATGCTTTTGTGACATATTTTTTACACTTAGCGACAAAAACCCCCTATGTTATCGATTTTAGGGATGGTTGGATTGATGACCCATATACTGATTTCCCTTCAAATTTCCATAGAAAATTCCACGCCTATTTTGAGAAGAAAGTCCTTTATCGAGCTAAAAATATTGTGGTTTTTGGTGAAATTCAAAAGGAAATTTTTCAAAAAAGGTATCCTAATCTGCAAGCTTCTATTTATGAAATAAACAACGGATATGATCCCGAGGATTTGGAAGGTCTCCAACCTATAAAGCTTCATAATGGTAAATTGAGGATTGTCTATTCAGGGGCAGTATACCGAGACAGGAAAGATCCATTTATCAGTTTTGGTCTGGCATTAAACACCCTTGAAAAAAGTGTTCTTGAAAAATTGGAGGTGGTTTTTGTAGGAGACAAACAAGATTGGTCAGAAGAATTTGTAGTGAAGAACAATTTGACTAATACTGTTTTTTTTACAGGATATCTTCCACATCTTGAAGCATTAAATATTTTAGCTGGAGCCAATTGTTCTTTAATGTTTCTTCGTAAAGGTGATTTTGTAGCCCTCACAGGTAAAATTTTTGAATATATCGGAGTGGGTTTACCAATCATAGCTTGTGTTGAACCTGAAGGAGAGTGTGCAAAACTACTAAAATCAATTGATCATGCAGGAGGAGTTTGTGCACCGGATGATGTTCTTGCCATCAAAAATGTATTAGAAAAATTTGTAAATGGTAAATTGCTTCCTCTTTCTCTTGATTCTAAAGAAAGGTTTTCTAGAAAAAGCCAAGCCTTCAAACTCAGTGGTATCTTACAAAACTCAATTTTAAATGAAAAACCGACCGTATCAAATTTGCACTAAAACAATAATGGATACATCAGATCCCAACATCATATTTGACAAAGATGGGATTTCAGATTATTACCATAATTTTCATAATGTCATGATGAAAGGCTGGCATCCTAATGCAGAAGGGCATGAGGAGCTGATGAGAGTTGCCGAAAAAATTAAGATAGAAGGAGAGGGTAAAGATTTTGATTGTATTATTGGTTTAAGCGGAGGATTAGATAGCTCTTATGTCACTTACATTACCAAAGAAGTGATGGGTTTAAGACCACTGCTATTCCATGTGGATGCGGGATGGAATACAGACCAAGCAGTGGGAAATATTGAGAAATTAGTTGATGGATTAGGCTTGGATCTTTATACTGAAGTAATTAATTGGGAAGAAATGAAAGACTTACAGGTGGCTGTACTAAAGTCTGGAATCTCTGACCAAGACTTGCCTCAAGATTATGCCTTTTTCTCCACGTTGTACATTTTTGCAAGAAAACATAGAATCAAATATGTGATTACCGGATCGAATATTTCAACGGAATGTTGCAGAGAACCTATGGAATGGGGGGGCTATGGACCTGGAATAGATAAAACCTTTATATTAGATATTCACAAAAAATTTGGAAAGAAGCCCTTAAAAACCTTTCCTTTAATTGATATACTTGTTTATAAGGCTTATTACATGACCTTTTTGGGTATGGAAGTTTTCAAACCATTGGATCTAGTTCCATTTGTTAAAAAAGATGCTGAAGAATTTTTAGGAAAAAGATTTGGATGGCAAAAGTTTAAACATAAGCACCACGAATCAAGATGGACCAGGTTCTATGAAGATTATTGGTTGCCTAGAAGATTTGGATATGAAAAAAGAAGAGCTCACTTTTCAAGTTTAATTCTTACGGGCCAAATGACCAGAGATGAAGCGCTAGAAAGAATTTCAATGCCGGAAATGGATGAAAAATTTTTAAATCAGGAATTTGAGTATGTCGCTAATAAATTAGAATTGACTGTTGAGGAATTACAAGCTATGTTTGACTTACCCAAAAAAACATACAAGGATTATCGAAACAAAAAGAAAATCATTTCTTTAGGTACAAAAGTTCTCTCATTAATTGGCAAAGAAAGAAGACTTTTCAGATGATATCAATTATTGACTATGGGGTTGGAAATGTCAAGGCATTTCTCAACATATATAATAAGTTAGGACATAAAGCCCATTTGGCTAAGACTGAAGAAGACCTGATTGGTTCTACCAAAGTAATCCTGCCCGGAGTAGGCCACTTCGATTATGCAATGACAAAATTCTTGGAATCAGGCTTGAGTGAATCAGTCAATGACCTTGTCTTAAATAAAAAAATACCTGCTTTGGGCATTTGTGTAGGAATGCAGATGTTGGCCAGAAAAAGTGAAGAAGGTTCAATGTTGGGACTTGGATGGATGAAGTCTGATGTTATAAGGTTTGATATTGAAAAAATTGATTTCAGACCCCATCTTCCTCATATGGGTTGGAATGATGTCGATATAGTAAAAAATGATAAAATATTAACTGGATTCCCAAACCAAAGCAAATTTTATTTTTTGCATTCGTATTATATGGCGTGTGACAATGTATCCGATATAATTGCCACATCCGAATATGGATCAACCTTCTCTTGCATAGTAAACCATGAAAATATTTATGGCATTCAGTGCCATCCTGAAAAAAGCCATGGTTTCGGTATTAAATTCCTTGATAATTTCGCAAAACTTTAATTATGCTTAGGCCGAGAATTATACCCTGTCTTCTTGTGAAGGAGAAAGGATTGGTAAAGACTGTCAATTTTAAAGATCCCAAATATGTAGGTGATCCAATCAATGCTGTAAGGATTTTCAATGAAAAAGAAGTCGATGAATTGATGATTATTGACATAGATGCAAGTGCAGAAAATAGGGAGCCTGATTACAAAATGATTGAGCATTGGGCCTCAGAGTGTAGGATGCCCTTATGCTATGGGGGAGGCATCAAGTCCGTTGAACAAGCGAGGCGGATATTTGCCTTGGGAGTAGAGAAGGTCGCTATTAGCTCCGCAGCAGTCCAAAATCCAAAATTGATCAAGGAGATTTCTGAAAGCGTGGGAAGTCAGAGTGTGGTTGTTGTTGTAGATGTCAGGAAAAAATTATTAGGCGGATATGAAATGTCAATTTTAAATGGAAAGAAAACCATCAATAAAAACGTCTTTGATTTTATCGAAGAGGCAGAAAAATTGGGAGCTGGTGAAATCATCATCAATAATATTGACCTAGACGGCAAAATGAAAGGGTATGACATGGTTTTGGCAGAAAAGGTCAGGGCGAAAACTACTTTACCCTTGACAATTCTTGGAGGAGCAGGAAGCCTGGAAGATATTGGCGAACTCATAAAAAAATTGAGGATAATTGGTGCAGCAGCTGGGAGCTTGTTTGTGTTTAAGGGGAAATATAAAGCTGTTCTGATCAATTACCCATCACCGAACTTGAAAGATGAATTAATAAAAAAATACCTTTGAAATGAATAATAAAAAACTTTTAATAACAGGCGGAACCGGATCATTTGGTAATGCGGTATTGAATAGATTTAAGAATTCTGATGTTTTTAGTGAAATCAGAATTTTTAGTAGAGATGAAAAAAAACAAGATGATCTCAGAAAAAAGATAAACGATCCAAAGGTTAAATTTTACATCGGTGACGCCAGGGATATAGCAAGTGTTGAAAATGTTGTCAAAGGAGTAGATTACATATTCCATGCAGCAGCTTTGAAGCAAGTTCCATCCTGTGAATTTTTTCCGCTTGAAGCGGTAAAAACCAATATTTTTGGGACAGACAATGTTCTCTCAGCTGCTGAAAAATTTGAAGTAAATCGGGTGGTTGTACTTAGTACGGACAAGGCTGCTTATCCAATCAATGCCATGGGAATGTCCAAAGCAATGATGGAAAAAGTGATGGTTGCAAAATCAAGGAATCTTGATGATTCTAAATCCATATTTTGTGGCACTCGATATGGAAATGTAATGGCTTCAAGGGGCTCAGTAATACCGTTATTTATCGAACAGATCAAGTCGGGAAAGCCAATAACTATCACAGATCCTAATATGACAAGGTTTATGATGACCTTGGAGGACGCGGTCGACTTAGTTTGGTTCGCATTTGAAAATAGTAAACAGGGAGATCTGTTTGTTCAAAAAGCGCCGGCAGCTACCATAGAGGTTTTGGCCAAAGCACTTTTGGAGTTATATAATGCTTCCAATGAAATAAAAGTGATAGGTACCCGACATGGGGAAAAGCTATATGAAACATTGGTAAATAGGGAAGATATGGTCAAAGCCCAAGATTTGGGAGACTATTTCAGAATTCCTGCAGATACAAGGGACCTTAATTATGCGCAATTCTTTTCCGAAGGGGAGCCTGATGTATCTAACTATGAAGAATACCATTCCCATAATACCGGGAGGTTGGACGTTGAAGGAATGAAAAAATTACTTTTCAAACTTCCGATTATCAGGAAGGAAATATTAGGGGAAACCAACGTCGAACAATATCCTGATTGATATCCGTATGTCTATGAAAATCGGAATTACCGGTCAAAACGGTTTTGTTGGATCTTATCTTTTCAATACTCTTGGATTGTTTCCGGATCAATTTGAAAGGATAGAATTTGATCGCCAAAGTTTTTTGGATGCCGGCCTTCTTGATTCATTTGTCAAAAAATGCGACGTCATCGTTCATTTGGCTGCACTTAATAGACATAATGATCCTGAGGTAATTTTTTCAACCAATATCAATCTTGTTGAAAAACTCATAAGCTCTTTTGAAAGAACAGGAAGCAAGCCACATGTTTTGATTTCATCTTCCACCCAAGAGGAAAAGGACAACCTTTACGGAAAATCAAAAAAAGCAGGAAGAGAGCTATTGGCTGAGTGGGCAAAAAAGAACAATGCTATATTCACAGGTTTGATTATTCCAAATGTTTTTGGGCCATTTGGACATCCATTCTACAATTCTGTTGTAGCAACTTTTGCTCATCAGGTAAGTAGAAATGAAACGCCAAAAATAGAAGTTGACGGAAATCTAAAATTGATCTACGTGGGGGAATTGGTGGAGGCAATCCTAGAATCGATCCGGTTACAAAAAAATGATTCTTTTCTTGAAATTAGACATACTTCTGAAGCGAAAGTTTCAGAAATATTACAATTACTCCAAAAATTTAAGACCCACTACCAGGAACAGGGGGAAATTCCATCTTTGAGTAGCAGATTTGAACATAACCTATTCAACACATTCAGGTGTTACATGGACATAGAAAATTACTTTCCCCGTAAATTCACCCAACACAAGGACCAAAGAGGTGCTTTTGTGGAAGTGATCCGATTGGGAATAGGTGGGCAGGTTTCTTACTCCACTACGGTTCCCGGTGTCACAAGAGGTAATCATTTCCATACCCGAAAAATTGAGAGGTTTGCAGTTATAAAGGGCAAGGCATTGATCCAATTGAGGAAAATTGGAACTGATAAGGTATTTGAGTTCTTTCTTGATGAGGCCGAACCTTCCTATGTAGATATGCCGATTTGGTACACCCACAATATAAAAAATATAGGTGAGGAAGAGTTATTAACCATCTTTTGGATCAATGAACATTATGACCCAAAAGATCCCGATACATTTTTTGTAACTGTGTAATTTTGAATTACCTCAAAATTTCTCCTGAAAACAAGATATGAAAAAAATAAGAGTAATGACTGTGGTAGGTACCCGACCCGAAATCATCAGGTTATCGAGAGTATTAACCGCGTTGGATGCTTCGGAGGCAATTGAACATATTTTAGTTCATACCGGACAAAATTATGATTATGAATTGAACCAGATTTTCTTTGATGACCTCCAAATCAGAAAACCGGATTATTTTTTGGATGCAGCTGGTAAAACACCTACTGAGACTGTAGGTCAAATTTTAATTAAAATTGACCCGTTATTGGAATCATTAAAACCCGACGCATTTTTGGTGTTGGGTGATACTAACAGTTGCCTGTGTGCAATACCCGCAAAGAAGAGACATATTCCCATCTTTCATATGGAAGCCGGAAACAGGTGTTTTGACCAAAGGGTGCCTGAAGAAACCAACCGAAAAATTGTTGATCATATTTCCGATATCAACCTTACTTACAGTGACATTGCGAGGGAATACCTGTTGAGAGAAGGTCTTTCTGCTGATAGAATTATCAAAACAGGTTCACCTATGTATGAGGTTTTGAATTACCATTTGGATAGAATAAAATATTCTGATGTACTTGACAGACTTGATTTACAAAAAGGGGAATTTTTTGTTGTATCCTCGCATCGTGAGGAAAATATCAATAGTGAGAAGAACTTTAAAGGACTGATAGATAGTCTTAATTTTTTGGCTGAAAAATATCAATATCCGATCATTGTCAGCACCCATCCAAGGACAAGAAAAATGATTGAATCAAAAGGAATTGAAATCCATCCTTTAATCCAATTATTAAAACCACTTGGTTTTATTGATTATAATGCATTGCAAATGAACTCATTTGCCGTATTATCTGACAGCGGAACTATTTCGGAAGAATCTTCGATCTTAAACTTTCGTGCTTTGAATATCAGGGATGCCCATGAAAGGCCGGAGGCGATGGAAGAAGCATCTGTAATGATGGTGGGAATGAATACCGAAAGGATTATTCAAGGTATTGTGCAACTTGAGCAACAAGAAATAGGAGAGACCAGAAATTTTAGAAAGGTATCAGATTATAGTATGCCCAATGTTTCAGCCAAAATGGTCAGAATCATAATATCATATATTGATTATGTAAAAAGAGTAGTTTGGAGTGAATAGAACAAAGCAAAAAATTTGGATTTTTTCAGAAGTTTTCTATCCTGATCAAACATCAACAGGGTATATCCTAACTGAAATAGCAAAGGGTTTGGTGGATGATTATGATGTAAATGTAATTACGGAATCAGGAAATTCTTATGGAATTTATGCAACAGGAAAAGATGAATTATTAGGTATTCAAGTATATAGATTTAATAATTTTAAGCTTGATAAAAATAGTTTATTCCAAAGGGTAATTAAGTTAATCGGTATTTCATTTAAATTCTTAGCTTTTTTTCTTAAAAACGTAAGTAAAAATGACAAGGTGATTATAGTTACAAATCCGGCATTAGGTTTACTTGGATTTTCACTTTTAAATGAATTCAAAAGAGCAAAGATTGTCTTAATTGTTCATGATGTGTTCCCTGAAAACTTGGTGGCAGGAGGGATTTTAAAAGACGGTTTTTTTTATAGGTTTTTAAAAAAGTCCTTTGACAAGGCTTATGCTTCTTTTAATTTTATTACTGTTTTGGGGAGAGACATGCAATCGGTAGTGATATCAAAAATTAAGTCAGCTTCTAAAATTGAGATTGTTGAGAATTGGGGACAGGTTGAAGAGTTAAAACAAATTGAAAGCGAGAAATTTAATATGTTTAAAGATGATCGTATTAGTTTTGTTTTTGCAGGGAACTTAGGAAGATTGCAGAATTTGGAAACTTTGATAAATTATTTTGGCCAACTAAAAGATAAAATAACATTGAGTTTGATCGGAGATGGTGCCGTAAAAAAAGATTTGGAAAAGATAATTGCAGAAAATGATTTTAGTAATATTAAAATATTAGGTGCTTTACCAAGAGAAGAACAAATACATTTTATAAATTCATTTGATGTATCTATTATTTCCTTGTCAGAAAAAATGTATGGTCTAGGTGTTCCTTCAAAGACATACAATATTTTGGCTTGTGGGAAACCTATATTATATATTGGGCCAAAAGATAGCGAAGTAGATTTATTAATAAGGTCCCATAAAATTGGCTGGACCTTAAACTCTTTTGATCAACTACCAAGAATGCTTACAACAATAAGCAAAGATTCTGTTTCAAAAATAGATAGAAAAATGATTCGCAGACTTGCTGAGGATCAATATTCCTTCAACAATTTTATAGGTAAAATGAAAAACATTTTAGAAAATGTTTAATAATGTTATTGTAACAGGGGGGAAGGGATTTCTCGGGAAAGTATTGGTCGCAGGATTTGATGGCAATGTTATTTCATTAGGGAGAACTGCAGATAATGCTATAATTTGTGATCTATCAAATGAAGTTCCTAAAATTCCCTTTAACACAAATATAATTATACACAATGCCGGAAAAGCCCATGTGATCCCGAATACATTAGCGGAAGAAAAAGAATTTTTTCTTGTAAATTCAAAAGGGACTTATAATCTTTTGAAAGGAATTGATAGTTCTGGGGCCACGTTAAGTCAATTGGTCTTAATAAGTACTGTTGCCGTCTATGGCAAAGAAAATGGAATTGATATAAACGAGGAGTTCCCGTTAAATGGTGACACTCCTTATGCCTTGAGTAAAATAGAAGCGGAGGTGCTAGTAACGGATTGGGGGAAAAAAAACAATATTCCAGTTTTGATTTTTAGACTTCCACTAATTGTTGGTAAAAATCCTCCTGGAAATTTGGGGAAGATGATTACAGGGATAAAGTCAGGTAAATATTTTAGTATTAATAATGGACGAGCAAGGAGAAGCTTAGTACTTGCCGATGATGTTGTAAAATGCATACCTAATAATATAGGTAAATCGGGGATATTCAATTTAACAGATGGAGTTCATCCGACATTTAAAGAAATAGAAAAGGTTATTGTAAATCAATTGGGTGTAAAAACTCCAAAGAATATGCCTAAAATTTTAGCTAAAATACTTTGCGTTGTTGGTGATAGGTTGATAAAATTTCCATTTAACTCAAAAATATATTTAAAAATGGCAAATGATTTAACATTTAATGATCATAAAGCAAGGAGGGAATTAAATTGGAAACCCCGTGAAGCCTTAGATTTTTTCGAAGTGACTTGAATACTAAAGTTATTGAATTATAAATGTTTATCAATTAATCTCTTTTAACTATTCTTATAAAGAAACCAAAATCTAATTTTCTCTCATGGACATATTAAAATTAATAGGAAGAAATTCATTACTTTTTGAAAATGACATACAAAAGCATGACAAAGAATTGCGTGAAATTGTTGGCAAAAGTAGTTTTTTAGTAATAGGTGGAGCGGGGTCAATTGGAACAGCTGTCACCAAGGAAATTTTTAAACGCGATCCTCAAAAATTACATGTGGTTGACATTAGTGAAAACAACATGGTGGAAACTGTGCGTGATATCCGAAGTTCATTCGGATACATTGATGGTGATTTTAGAACATTTGCTTTGGATTGTGGTAGCCTAGAATTTGATGCGATGTTTGAGAAGGAAGGTCCTTATGATTATATTTTAAATCTTTCAGCTCTAAAGCACGTTCGCAGTGAAAAAGATGAATTTACATTGATGAGACTTGTCAATGTTAATATATTTAATACTGAGAAGACATTACAGCAAGCCATAGATTCCAAAGCCAAGAAATATTTCTGTGTTTCTACCGATAAAGCAGCAAATCCAGTTAATATGATGGGTGCTTCCAAACGGATCATGGAAATGTATTTAATGCGCAAAAGCAAAGAGATTACTATTTCTACTGCGCGTTTTGCCAATGTTGCTTTTTCTGATGGTAGTTTGTTGTATGGTTTCAACCAAAGAATACAGAAAAGTCAACCAATATCGGCCCCCAACGATATTAAACGGTATTTCGTTACACCACAAGAATCTGGTGAATTATGTCTAATGTCTACAATATTTGGAGAAAACCGCGATATTTTTTTCCCAAAATTAAGTGAGAAATTACACCTGATTACTTTTGCTGAAATTGCTATTAGATATTTGGACCAATTAGGCTACAAGGCGTATGAATGCGCTTCCGAAGATGAAGCGAGAAATTCAGTGGAAAAACTAAAAGCAAAAGGAATGTATCCATGTTTTTTCTTTAATAGCGACACTACTGGCGAAAAAGATTTTGAAGAATTTTTTACTGAAAACGAAACTTTGGAAATGGAAAGATTTGAAAATTTGGGTATTATTAAAAACAATCCTATTTATGAGGAAGACTTACTGGAAAAATTTACTTCTGAAATTGCTAAAATGAAAAATTCCAAGAAGTGGGAGAAAGCACAAATTGTGGATTTATTTAACGAATTGATCCCAAACTTTAACCACAAGGAAACAGGTAAATTTTTAGACAATAAAATGTAATCTGATGCTGAAAAGAACTTTTGATTTGATTTCTTCAGGAATATTGACAATAATTTTATCCCCACTATTGATTCCCCTTTCAGTAATTTTGAGATTTACGGGTGAAGGAAAAATATTTTATGTGCAACAGCGGGTTGGTCAGGGAGGAAAAAATTTCGGACTGTTAAAATTTGCTACCATGCTTGAGAACAGTCCCAATATGTCGGGAGGTGATGTGACTATGGGGAATGACCCAAGAGTTTTACCGGTAGGAAGAGTTTTACGAAAAACCAAAATTAATGAGTTGCCACAGTTGCTGAATATCATTCTTGGAGATATCAGTGTAGTAGGTCCTAGACCTTTAACACCTCGAACTTTTGGATTTTATCCAAAGGAGATACAGGAAGAGATTAAAGATTTAAAACCTGGTCTTACTGGAATTGGAAGTATTGTCTTCCGTGATGAAGAAAGCATTTTATCAAAATCGTCAAAACCTCACTTACAGTGTTATGAGGATGAAATAGCACCCTACAAGGGAAAACTTGAAGTTTGGTACAAAAAGAACAAAAGCTTTGGTTTGGATTTGATATTGATATTCTTAACAATTTGGGTAATTTTTTTTCCGAATTCTACTATTTATGAAATGTGGTTTAAAGATTTGCCGAAAATAAATTAGACTAATCCTAAAAATATTTGGGATGAAAATTATTCCACAATGAAATTAAAAAATATTGGTTTAATTTTTTTCTTTTTTTCTTTCTTCCATGAAGAAATAAATGGGCAAACATTGCCGGTAAATTTCCCTGTTCTTGAAGAATATTTGCGGAGGCGCCAATTGATCGATTTATCAAATTCAGCATCTTCCTTTCAACTGAGACCACTTCAATTTCAAGAAAACTATCCTTTTTCAGACACATCTAATGTAATTAAGCCCAATTCTGATTTTAAATTTATAGTTTTACCATTATTGAGTACTACTCAATTTAACTCAAAGAGACCTTATGGATGGGGAGATTTTGCGATGATCCCGAATGTGGGGTTTCAGCAATACCTGACAGGCGGAGTTTTTTCAAAATGGAAATTTATTAAGCTTCAATTTCAGCCCGAACTTGTTTTAGCTGAGAATAAACCATGGTTTGGATACCCTTCCGATTTTTCTAAAACAGTAAACGTTGCTAGATATCTATACTGGAATAACGGTGATTACCCTGAAAGGTATGGAGAAGATGGATATTCAAAATTTTGGTGGGGACAATCGAAACTTTCTTTGGAATTTGGGGCATTTGAAATAGGAGCTGCGACCCAAAATATTGGTTGGGGGCCAGGGCAATTTAATTCTCTAATTTTTTCAAATAACCCACAAGGTTTTGCCCACTTGACCTTGAATACAATAAAACCTGCAAAGACTTTTATAGGAAATTTCGAAGGTCAGCTTCTAAGCGGAAGGATTGATGATTCTGGTTTTGACCCCTCTCAAAACCATGATCTTGACCGAGAATATTTCTCCCCTTTTTCAGGAGATTGGAAATATGTCAACGCCTTGGCAATTACATATAATCCCAAATGGATTCCTGGGTTATTTTTGGGAATTAATAGGACGTTTCAATTGTATAGAGAAAATATGGGAAATGAATTTTTTGATTTTTTTCCAGTATTTATGGGAGTTACAAAAGAGCAGTTTTTTGAAGATGGTAATTCAGTTGAATTTGATGAAGATGGGGCAGACCAACAAATAAGTGTTTCTTTTAGGTATGTTCTCCCCAAAAGTAAATTTGAATTTTATGGTGAATTTGGAAGAAGGGATCATGCATTTAATTGGAGGGAATTTATCATAAATCCGGAACATGCTAGGGCATATTTGATGGGTTTCAAAAAACTTATAGAAATGGCCAAACCAAACAGGTTTTTTCAGATAAGGGCAGAAATTACTCATCAGCAAGAATCGGTGAATAGATACATTAGATATTTTGGTGAATTAGGTGGTTTGACTTGGCATACGCATACCCCTTCGAGGGCTTTTGCAAATCATGGACAGACTTTGGGAGTTGGGATAGGAGTTGGTTCCAATGTACAAACAGTAGAATTTTCAGTTGTAGAAAACTTCAATAAGTATGGTATTTTGTTTGAAAGATTGGAAAACCACCAGGATTTTTATTATGGAGCATTATTAAATAAAACAGAACATAAACCCTGGATTGATTTAAGTATCGGGTTCCTCTTCGACAAACAATGGAATAATCTGTTACTTCGCTCAAAACTTCAGTTAATAAATGGGATTAATTACCAATGGCAACTTTCTCCTAACAGTACACCTGACTTTCCAAAAGGGGAAAATTTATTTTCAGTTCATTCCCAGCTTAGTTTGATTTATTTATTTAATAATTGAGCAACAGGCCAATGATAAAAATTACTTTAGTTGCAGGCGCAAGACCCAATTTCATGAAAATTGCACCGATCATCGAAGCAATTAAAAAAAATCAAATTTTAGGCATAGAAATCCAATATAGACTCGTCCATACTGGCCAGCATTATGATAAAAAAATGTCTGGGGACTTTTTTGAACAATTGAATATTCCTGAACCTGATATCAATTTGGAAGCGGGAGGAGGGAGTCAGGCAGAGCAAACCGCAGCCATTATGGTGGCATTTGAAAAAGAACTTCTTGCTAATAGGCCTGATTTAGTGATTGTGGTTGGAGATGTGACTTCGACTTTAGCATGTTCCATTACAGCAAAGAAATTGGTTATTGATGTAGCGCATGTGGAAGGTGGTATCCGTTCAGGTGATATGAGTATGCCCGAAGAAGTAAATAGAATTGTTACTGATAGTATCACAGATCATTTTTTCACGACCTCGGAAGTTGCCAACCAATATCTAAAGTCTGTAGGAGTGGCTGAGAATAGGGTTCATTTTGTTGGGAATACCATGATTGATACACTACTTTCCAGTCAAGATAGATTTATTAGCCCGGTTGGAGAATTGTTCGATGACCTCGAATCAAAGAATTATTTTGTGATGACGATGCATAGGCCTGCAAATGTAGATGGTGAGCAACAGCTTAAAGCTTTGATAGATGCCATCATGATAGGAACAGGTAATTTTCCCGTGATATTTCCGGTTCATCCAAGGACTGCTAAAAATCTGCAGAAGATTGGTATCAAACATCCAAGATTGAGAATGGTGGAACCGTTATCTTATTTAGAGTTCAATTATTTGGTGAAAAATGCATTGGGTGTAATCACAGACTCCGGTGGGATTACTGAGGAGGCTTCTGTAATGAATGTTCCATGTATCACCATGAGAAACAATACAGAACGCCCTGAAACAGTAACCCTTGGTACAAATGAGTTGATCGGAACCGATCCTACAAATCTTAAACATCCTTTGGAAAAGCTTCTTAAAGGGGAATGGAAATCTTACAAGGGAATACCCTTATGGGATGGGAAATCAGCAGAAAGAATAGTGTCTAAAATAATACAAATATATAGTTAAATAAATATTTGAAAAAAATGATTAAAATCCCCAAATGGTCAATCATACCGTTTGGGGATTTGTTGTTTAGTATAGTTTGCTATTTATTTATAATTTTGACATATGAAAGGAATTATACTTGCCGGAGGTTCAGGAACCAGACTTTATCCGATTACAAAAGGAACATCCAAGCAGTTGCTTGCCATCTATGACAAGCCAATGATTTATTACCCAATGTCCGTATTGATGTTGGCCGGAATAAGGGAAATATTGATTGTCAGCACTCCATATGACCTTCCAAGCTTCAAAAAATTATTTGGTGATGGGTCAGATTTGGGACTTCACTTATCCTATGCTGAGCAACCTTCCCCAGACGGATTAGCCCAAGCATTTATCATCGGAGAGGAATTTATAGGAACAGATTCGGTATGCCTAGTCCTTGGTGATAATATTTTCTACGGACAAGGATTTACCCAGTTACTCAAAAGTTCTGTTGAAACTGTTGAAAAAGAAAAAAA
Source organism: Aquiflexum sp. TKW24L (assembly GCF_023502205.1). GTDB lineage: Bacteria > Bacteroidota > Bacteroidia > Cytophagales > Cyclobacteriaceae > Cognataquiflexum. Next base: position 77,475 of record NZ_JAMFLG010000018.1, read on the forward strand.
AGCCACTGTCTTTGGATATTATGTTCAAGATCCCCAACGCTATGGTGTAGTAGAATTTACGAAAGAAGGCGATGCGGTAAGTATTGAGGAAAAGCCGGAAGTCCCAAAAAGTAATTTTGCTGTGGTAGGTCTTTACTTCTATCCCAATTCGGTTATAAAAATAGCTAAGAACATCAAACCTAGCCACAGAGGTGAATTGGAGATTACTACTGTCAACCAAGAATACCTGACCAATGGCCAACTTAAAGTTGAATTGATGGGAAGGGGATTTGCGTGGTTGGATACAGGAACACATGAATCTATGCTTGAAGCGTCCAATTTTATTCATACCATTGAAAAAAGACAGGGGTTAAAAGTTGCTTGTCTGGAAGAAATCGCATACGATATGGGATTTATAAATTCAGAGAAGTTGCTGGAATTGGCTCAAAATTTGAGAAAAAATGAATATGGTGATTACCTGTTCAGGAAAATCAAAGGAAATTAATATCCCAAGCAGTTACACTTTGCTTTGATTTTAATTAGTAAAAAATCCTAAAATTAAGATTTGAATTTTAGTTGATTGTTATTAAGTTTGTAAAAAAAATATTTTTATGGTAATTTTTCTGGCAATAAGCACTGCATTTCTCATAGGGTTTTTACTCACTCCCATTGTAATATTATTCCTGAAAAAAATGGAGCTTATGGATAGTCCTGGTGGAAGGAAAATTCATAACGGATTCATTCCATCTATGGGAGGCATAGCATTTGTTTTTGCAACATTCGTTTCGGTTTTGGCGTGGCTTGATTCCCAATTAATTATGGAAATCAGGTTTTTACTTGCCGCATTTGGCCTAATGTTTTTTGTGGGCCTTCGTGATGACATGGTCAATATGAGTGCCTTACAGAAACTAGCAGGTCAATTTATAGCTGCGTACTTGGTAGTCGTAATGGCTGATATCAGATTGACGGGCCTTTATGGCTTTTTTGGAGTATATGATATTCCCCTTTGGGTTAGTTATGCGATTTCCATGTTTACCATTTTGGTACTTACAAATTCATTTAATCTAATTGATGGATTGGATGGATTAGCAGGTTCGATCAGTCTTGTAACCTTTTTGTTTCTTGGTTGGTGGTTTTTGGAAGCTGATCTTACAAGTTATTCCGTGTTTTCCTTCATCTTGGTTGGATCAATTCTTTCTTTCTTAGTGTATAATTGGCACCCTGCAAAAATTTTTATGGGGGATACAGGTTCTTTGAGTCTTGGTTTTGCCTTAGCTGTTCTTACGATACTTTTTATTGATAAAAATGGTACGATGGCTAGTTATGAAGGATGGAAATTTAATGCACCTATTGCTTCAGGCGTGGCCTTATTGATTATTCCAATCTATGACACCACAAGGATTTTTATTAAGAGAATGATGAAAGGAAAATCTCCAATGGCCCCTGATAAAAGTCATGTCCATCATTTTCTTTTACGAATGGGACTTAGACATGACCAGGTTACTTTAACGCTTGTGTTTATTAAAATTGGATTTATTGCTTTGATATTCCTTGGTTCAAACTTCAATGACCATGTAATGTTACCACTCGTTATTTGTATTGCTGTAGTATTAGGTTTAAGATTAGATTCTCTTACATTGAAGAGGGTGAAGAAATTGTACAAAAAAGCACCTCCGATTTTATCAAAAAGAGCAAAAAGAAAATCATACCAAAAGCCTACTATACAAGGTGAAGTATTTGATCAAGTTAATATCAGTGATAACTAATTTAAAAAATAAAACTATAAAAAAGCTCCGAAATCCATGATTTCGGAGCTTTTTCTTTTTTTTAATATCTCAAACATTTTGTTTTGCTAGACAACTTTATTTTGCCTTTTTGATTAACCAAACTTTAATATAGATTTGTTTTTGTTTAATTGTAGTTAATAATGCTAAAACCCATCCCACTTTCCACACCTATTTTTGATGGTAATGAAAATGATTTCGTCCTTCAGGCAATTGGAACAAAACAAATATCAACAGCAGGAGATTTTATTAATGACTTTGAGAAAACAATCAAAAATAGTCTTGGAAAATATAATGTTGCCCTAAAAAATTCAGGTACTTCCGCTATTCATTTGGCATTGAGGCTTATTGGAATTGGTGCCGGGGATGAGGTATTATGTCAGTCATTTACTTTTTGTGCATCGGCTAATCCCATAATTTATTTGGGCGGGACACCGATATTTATTGATAGTGAGCCAACTACATGGAATATGTGTCCTGATATTTTGGAAGATGCCATTCTAGACAGAATCAAAAAAGGGAAAAAGCCAAAAGCCATTATCGTGGTTGACCTTTTTGGCATGCCGGCAAGATTCGAAGAAATTCTAGAAATTGCACAGAAATATGATATTCCGGTTATTGAAGATGCCGCAGAGGCTTTAGGTTCGTCAATAGAAGGAAGGGAGTGTGGAACGTTTGGTGAGTTTGGTGTTTTCTCTTTCAATGGGAATAAGATCATAACGACAGGTTCTGGAGGAGCCCTGATTTCTGCAAATTTTGAGGCTATTGAAAAATCAAAATATCTTGCTGTACAAGCCCGTGAAATTTATAAGTATTATGTACACAAAGAAATCGGGTTTAATTACCGGATGAATAATATGTCCGCCGCAATTGGTCTTGCCCAATTTCTGAATTTGGACAAAAAAATCGCATTAAGAAGAAAAGTATTTGAAAATTATCAAAATTTATTGAATGGTTTTGATGGTTTTTCTACAATTCTTGAACCAAATGGGTATTTTTCCAATAGGTGGTTATCCACTTTTTTGGTGAATCAATCAGAAGCAGGATTTTCCAATGAGGATGTTAGGTTAACGCTTCTGAAAGAAAATATAGAAACCCGGTATCTTTGGAATCCACTTCACCTTCAACCTGTCTTTAAAGATGCCACATTTTATGGTGGTGGCGCTTCAGAAGATTTATTTTCCAAAGGTATTTGTTTGCCAAGCAGTGAAAACCTATCGATGGATGATCAAGAAAGAATAATCGGTATAATTAAAAGAATGTATACTTGAAATTTATTTGACAATGTATTCTTTGTTCTTAAAAAGAGTGATTGATTTATTTGCAAGTTTGTTCTTGTTGATTTTATTTTTTCCAATTATCATTTTTGTAGCAATTTTACTTGCAATCGTTACAAGGAATAACCCATTTTTTTTTCAGAAAAGGCCGGGTCTTCATGGAGAACTTTTTAGATTGATTAAATTCAAGACAATGATAGACGCTACGGATTCCCATGGCAACACTTTGCCTGATGAGGAAAGATTGAAAGGTCTTGGAAGGATAATCAGAAAAACATCTATTGATGAATTACCTCAATTGTGGAACGTCTTAATAGGGGATATGAGTTTGGTAGGTCCAAGGCCTCTTTTAGAAGAATACTTGCCTCTTTACAATTCCTTTCAGACAAAAAGACATTTGGTCAGACCTGGGATTACAGGCTTGGCGCAGGTAAATGGAAGAAATTCTCTTTCTTGGGAAAAGAAATTTGAGTATGATGTGTATTATGTTGATAATCTTTCCTTCAAACTTGATATGGAAATATTCGCAAAAACAATCAAAAATATATTCAATTCAGATGGAATTTCTCAAGAAGGTCATGTGACTATGCCTAGATTTAAAGGAAACTAACAGTCTAATCGTTGTTGGGAATTATAAAGTATATTTTAAAATAAACATTTAGGTTTTTTAAAACAAAAATTAAACGTGAAAAAATCTTCATTTTTAGTAATTAAAAAATTGTAAAAAAGGGATTAGGTAATTTTTTACCATTGCCTCAAGAGTGAATTTAAATAATTCTTAAGATTTGAAGATAGTTTAAAAGCAAATAACTACATCCAAAAATGAAGCACACATAAGAAAATATGTATGTTTTTTATTTAATGAAAATTGTATTCTATAAAGTTATTTTTTTGTAAAAATCGATGATATATTTGGGTAAACTGATTATAAATTATAATAGTTTAAATTGAAAAATAAACATTTTAATCACACTGCGAAATGAATTTTTTAAAAGATTTAAGGATCCTTCCTAGATGGATCATCATTACTCTAGATTCTATAGTTTTATTTCAATCAGCCTTTTTTGCATATGTAGTAAGGTCTAATTTCGACCTTGAGATTGTAAATAATACTAATGCAGTTTTGGGGAGTTTGGTTTTTACAGCGGTTGTTTTCCTCGTAATGTTAACTACCAAAAGTTACAAGGGGATAGTAAGACATACTGGATTAAAAGACAGTGTTAATATCTTTAAGACAATTTCAATTGGATTTATATTGGTTTTCACCGCCAATTTTGTTTTCGAAACATTAATCTCGACTACCTACTTCATTCCATATTCGGTTTTGATAATATCTTCGTTGACTTCACTTTTTTTATTGATTTTGTATAGATTCTTAGTAAAGGAATCCTTTATATACCTGAAAAGTGGATTTGTATCCAATGATGCAAAAGTAGGGGTGATCTTCGGAGCAAGTGAAGCAGGAATCATTGCTTTAGATGTCATTAAAAGAGACAGCAAGTCTAACTTGACGATTGCAGCATTTCTGGATGATGATCCGAAAAAAGAGGGAAAAATTATTGAGGGGAAGAAAATTTTTAAGGGACTGCCACAATTGAAAGTTTTGGTCCAAAACCATAAAGTATCCGAGTTGATCATTGCTGTCAAAGATTTGTCAGTGCAGAGAAAAAAAGAAATTATTGATGAATGTTATAAATTCAACGTTCATGTTTCGATTGTTCCACCTATTAATCAATGGATAAATAGAGGTTTAAATACTGAGGCAATCCGTGATCTTAGGATTGAGGATCTGCTCGGTAGGGAGCAGATTACGTTGGAAAACCCTAAAATCAAGGAGGAACTTGCCAATAAAGTGGTATTGGTGACAGGTGCTGCTGGTTCCATTGGAAGTGAACTTTGTAGACAGATCATGTATTACAATCCCAAATTGCTACTTCTTTTGGATTTCTCAGAATCAGCTTTATATGACCTTGATTTTGAATTTATTCAAGCAGGAATGATTACACCACATATGTCTATTTTGGCTGATATCCGAGATTATACTACCCTCAAGAATATATTTAAAAAATACAGTCCTGATGTGGTCTTCCATGCTGCGGCTTACAAACACGTACCAATGATCGAGAATTTTCCCGAGCAAGCCATAAAAAGTAATATTCTCGGAACAAAAATTCTTGCTGATTTATCAGTGTTACATAATGTTGAAAAATTTGTTTTGGTAAGTACAGATAAGGCTGTGAATCCTACAAATGTGATGGGTGCTACAAAAAGAGTGGCAGAAATGTATGTACAAGCATTAAATACCTATTTGGAAACGCACCATAATAATGCACACACAAAATTTATAACCACGCGTTTTGGAAATGTGCTTGGTTCAAATGGGTCAGTCGTTCCTCTCTTTAAAAAACAGATCCAAAAAGGTGGGCCAATTACCGTTACCCATCCTGATATCACAAGGTACTTTATGACTATTCCCGAAGCTTGTCAGTTAGTTCTTGAAGCTGGGTTTATGGGTAATGGAGGAGAAATCTATGTGTTTGATATGGGGGAACCAATAAAAATCGTGGACCTTGCCATCAATATGATCCGATTAAGTGGCAAAAAAGAAGGTGAAGATGTGAAAATAGTCTTCACGGGATTGAGAGAAGGGGAAAAACTTTTTGAGGAACTCCTGAATGATTCTGAGATTGTCAAGTTCACCCACCATCCTAAGATAAAAATCGCCCAAGTTTCAACAGTACATTTTTATAAAATTGAAGGACAAATTGAAATTTTTGAGAATCTCATCGGAAAAAATTCTGAAAACGATTTGGTATTTCATCTGAAATCGATGCTACCGGAATACAAAAGCAATTCTTCAAGATTTGAAGTTTTGGACAGGCTAAATTGAAAATTATAAAACCGTAATTTACCTTTTACTTATTTTGTTTAATGTTATTACCCTTTGAAGACTGCATTTGAAGCGATCAGATTCAATGGAATATTTTTTAAGATGCTTTGTTTTTCTTCCGCTGACTCTCTTTCTCCAAAGGTTAAAGGAAGATCTTTTCATTTCTCTTCTCATGAGATTAATGACCTCTTCCTCCGGGATTCCAAACTGTCTTTTAATCGCTTCAAAAGGAGTCCTATCTTCCCATGCCATCTCGATTATCCTGTCTTTGTCTATTGATTCCATTTTAAAGTTTTATCATAAACAATGATGGATTTCTATTGTTTTGGACGGGATGGAAAAAATCAATATCGTATGGTTTAAGAGGGATCTCAGAATAAACGATCATTTGCCTTTGAAGCTTGCTATGGACGGTAACCTTCCTGTAATGTTGGTTTATTGTTTCGAGCCTGAATTGGTTGCATCATCTAAATATGATGTAAGACATTGGCGATTTATTTACCAAAGCCTACAAGATGTGAACAAAAATTTGGCTGCTTTTCAAATGAAAATCTTTATTTATTATGGTGAGACTCTCGATTTTTTTAAACTTTTAAATTCCATCGCTCAAATTTCAACGGTCTACTCTCATATTGAAACAGGGATTTCGATTACATATAAAAGAGACAAGATCATGAAGAGATTTTTTCAGGATCACAGCATCAATTGGATAGAATTACCCCAAAATGGCGTTGTAAGAGGATTAAAAAACAGGAATAAATGGGCTGAAAACTGGAAAAAGTTTGTGACGTCTCCGGTAGATACACCTTATTTTAAAATTGGGAAATATTATTTGTATCCAGAAGATTTAGTACAGGAAGGAAAGAAAATACCCGATGAATGGAAATTAAAAGAACCTCTCATGCAGGAAGGGGGAGAAGCGATTGCTTGGAGATATATGAACTCTTTTTTTAACGATAGGGTAAAGAATTACAATTATCATATCAGTAAACCGGAAGAAAGCAGAAGGTCATGCAGTCGTCTGTCTCCTTATTTGGCTTGGGGAAATTTATCGATCAAACAGGTTTATCAGGAAGCTGAGAAGTACAAAAATGGAAATTTTGCGAAAAGAAACATTGAAAATTTTCAGTCTAGGCTTCAATGGCATTGTCATTTTATTCAAAAATTTGAAATGGAATGCAGAATGGAATTTGAAAACTTGAATTCGGGATTTGATAAATTCAAGAAGGAAAAAAATGAAATAAAGCTAAATTCTTGGAAAGCGGGAATGACAGGCTTTCCTCTTGTGGATGCGTGCATGAGATGTCTGAAAGAGACTGGCTATCTAAATTTCAGGATGAGAGCGATGGTTGTTTCATTTTTGACGCATCATTTAATGTTAGATTGGAGAGATGGTGCAGATCATTTAGCTAGCTGTTTTTTGGATTTTGAGCCCGGAATTCATTATCCCCAACTCCAGATGCAGGCTGGTGTCACAGGGATAAATACAGTCAGGATTTATAATCCGGTTAAGCAATCTTATGAACAAGACCCCACTGCAAGTTTTATTAAAAAATGGGTTCCTGAACTGGAAAATTTACCGGCCCTTCAAATCCACGAACCTTGGAAACTTACCCAATTTGATCAAATGGTAGTAGGTTTTGAACTTGGCAAAGATTATCCATTTCCAATAGTTGACCATGAGCTTTCTGGAAAGATGGGCCGAGATCTGCTTTGGCAAGCTCAGAAGGATGAGGAAGTGGTAAGAAATTCGCAAAGGATTTTAAAGGTTCATACACTGTCATTTAGAAAAATGTAAATTTTGACCAACAAAAAAGCCCAACAGATGATCTATTGGGCTTTTTTTCTAATTGAATTTGGTTAATCAATCCGCAAGATATTTTTCTACAGGGACATAATTCATATTGAAAGCATCTGCAACTGCTTTATAGACTATTTCACCATTGATTACGTTCAATCCCGGTACAAGATCCGGATTCTCTTGAGCGGCTTTCTTCCAACCTTTATCTGCCAATTGAATTTCATATGGAAGGGTTGCATTGGTAAGCGCAAGTGTTGAAGTGTAAGGAACAGCACCCGGCATATTTGCCACACAATAGTGGACAACATCGTCAATGATGTAAGTTGGATTTTCATGTGTGGTTGGCTTGCAAGTTTCTATGCAACCTCCTTGATCGACCGCCACATCAACCAAAACAGTACCTGGCCTCATGATTTTAAGCATGTCTCTAGTGATCAAATGAGGTGCTTTTGCGCCTGGGATCAAAACTGCACCCACTACCAAATCAGCATGCTTGATCATTTCCCTGATGTTAAATTCATTGGACATCATTGTTTTGACATTTGCAGGCATGACATCAGCCAAATAACGCATTCTGGCAAGCGATACATCCATGATAGTCACATCAGCTCCCAATCCTGCTGCCATCCATGCGGCCTGAGTTCCTACTATTCCTCCACCCAAAATCAAAACCTTTGCAGGCAATACCCCAGGTACCCCACCTAACAAAATTCCTCTTCCCTGAAGCGGTTTTTCTAGGTAATTTGCCCCCTTTTGTATTGCCATTCTTCCGGCAACTTCCGACATGGGAATGAGAAGGGGTAAGCTTCTGTCAACTTTTTCAACCGTCTCATATGCGAGGCAAGTTGCCTTGCTTTCTACCATGGCTTTGGTAAGTGGCTCATATGAAGCAAAGTGGAAATATGTGAACAATAATTGATTTTCTTTGATGAGTCTATATTCAGTTTCTATTGGTTCCTTTACCTTAATGATCATGTCCGCAATAGCATAAACCTCTTCAATAGTTGGCAAAATAATAGCTCCGGCGGATGTATATTCCTCATCACTAAAACCACTGCCTATACCGGCTGTTTGCTGTATAAAAACCTGATGACCTCTTTTGATCAACTCCTTAGCGCCGGCAGGGGTAAGGGCGACTCTGTTCTCATTATTTTTAATTTCTTTTGGGGTACCAATTATCATATTGTTAAAATTTGGGTTTTCAAATTACAATGTCAAAGATAATATCAGGTAGCTATTAAAACCCATAATCCATTCAATTATTTTGATTGGTATAAGAAAATGAATGTTTCTAAAAATATTATTTTAAAAATGATCTCAAAAATGAATAAAATTTCAAAAATAAATTATTTGGAATTAAAAATTTTGAAGGTTTTATGTTTTAATTTTTTGCTGATAATTTAATCTGTGAATATTATCTTTTATAATTTATTTTAAATGCTTTTATTTAAAAAAAAGAATAATATTTTGAAAAATCTATTTATTTATTCTTTATACAAAATTATTTATTGAAAATATTCGAAATTATTCTGTTTTTAAATTTGTTAAAATGTCAATTTTCTTTATTTTTGGAATGATTGAATTATAATAGGAATAACCCAAATAGCCTCAATAATATTAAAAATGAATGAAGTGGTAACATACTCCAAACAGAAAAACTCACCTGTGTTTGATAAAGAGTCTTTGCTCAAGGATTACCGGATCGCTCAAGAAAGCCGACAGGCTTCCTTGATGGGTAGAAAAGAGGTGTTTATGGGAAAAGCAAAATTTGGGATTTTTGGGGATGGTAAAGAACTCTCTCAAATTGCCATGGCAAGGCATTTTGAAAATGGTGATTTCCGTGCGGGTTATTACAGAGATCAGACATTCATGCTTGCAATCGGTGAATTGACAATTCGAGAATATTTTGCACAGCTTTATGCCCATACAGACGTTGAGCAAGAGCCTGCTTCAGCTGGAAGGCTGATGAATGGTCATTTTGCTACAAGGTCTCTCCATTCTGATGGATCGTGGAAAGATCTTTCCTCTTCGAAAAATTCTTCTGCTGATATTTCCCCTACGGCCGGTCAAATGCCTAAGTTGCTAGGATTGGCCTATGCTTCAAAGCTGTTTAGAGAAAATGAGATTTTAGAGGGATTGGACCAATTCAGTAATAATGGTAATGAAGTCGCTTGGGGTACTATTGGCAATGCTTCCACATCGGAGGGAATGTTTTTTGAAACCATCAATGCAGCTGGAGTTCTTCAGGTACCTATGGTTGTTTCTATTTGGGATGATGGATATGGGATATCTGTTCCCAATGAATACCATACCACCAAAGGAAGTATTTCCGAAATCCTTAGAGGATTTCAGCGGAATGACGACCAAAAAGGTTTTGAGATATTTGTGGTAAAAGGGTGGGATTTTGAAGCATTGGATAAAGTATATGAAAATGCATCTCGGATTGCCCGAGAAGAACATGTACCGGTTATCATCCATGTAATCGAAGTGACACAACCACAAGGTCATTCAACCTCGGGTTCCCATGAAAGATATAAGTCAAAGGAAAGACTTGCTTGGGAAAAGGAAAATGATTGTATAGTTAAGTTTCGTGAATATTTGCTAAAAGGCGGGAGTATCTCAGAAGATGAACTTATTGAAATTGAACAGCAAGCCAAATTATTTGTCAAAAGTCAAAAAGAAGCTGCTTGGAAGGCCTTCACAGGAGAAATAAAATCAGAATTGCAAGAGGCTTCCGAAATGCTTCAGAATTTGGGGAAGTCTTCTAATAATTCAGCTCAGATCGAGCAATTCAACGATGAACTTACCAAAGCACTGAATCCTATACGCAGAGATGTAATCAGTACCATCAGAAGGGCTCTTTGGGCAACAAAAAGTGAAAATTCCGATGCTAGAACTGCTTTACTAGCATGGTATGCAAATCAACAGAAACTTAATGAGGATAGATATAATTCCCATTTATACAGTCAATCACCATGGAAAGCTGAAAATATAGCACCTATTCCTGCCGAATATCCAAATGAAGCACCTTTAGTAGATGGAAGGGAAATTTTACAGGCTTGTTTTGATAATTTGCTTGAAAGAGACCCTAGATTTTTTGCTTTTGGTGAAGACGTAGGGAAAATAGGTGATGTAAATCAAGCTTTTGCAGGTCTGCAATCAAAGTATGGCGAACTTAGGGTGACGGATACAGGAATTAGGGAATGTACTATAATTGGTCAAGGAATAGGAGCGGCTTTGCGTGGGCTTAGGCCCATGGCAGAAATCCAATATCTGGATTATATATATTATGCATTGATGACCCTTGCGGATGACCTTGCATGTCTTCAGTATAGGACTAAGGGTGGGCAAAAAGCTCCTTTGATCGTCAGGACTAGAGGGCATCGATTAGAAGGTGTCTGGCATGCTGGATCCCCAATCGGTATGATTCTCCATTCTTTGAGAGGAATGTTAATCTGTGTCCCAAGAAATATGACTCAAGCAGCAGGTATGTATAACACTTTGATGGAAGCTGATGAGCCGGCCTTGGTGATTGAGTGTCTGAATGGGTATCGGCTTAAAGAGAAAATGCCTTCAAACATCGGGGAATTTAAAGTTCCTTTAGGACAACCCGAGATAATCCGAGAGGGTCGGGATCTTACAGTAGTCACTTACGGCTCGATGTGCAAGATTGTGATGGAAGCATCTGAAGACTTGAGTCAGATGGGAATCGACATTGAAGTGATTGACGTTCAGACCTTACTGCCTTTTGATATTAACCATAATATTGTAGAATCCCTGAAAAAGACCAATAAAATTCTTTTTACTGATGAAGATGTGCCCGGAGGTGCCACTGCATACATGATGCAGCAGGTGGTAGAAGATCAAAAAGGTTATTATTTTCTAGATGTAGAACCGGCAACCCTAGCAGGAAAAGCACATAGACCTGCTTATTCTTCCGATGGTGATTATTTTTCAAAACCTTCAGTGGATGATGTTGTAGAAAAGGTTTACAGTTTGATGCACGATGCTAATCCGGATCAATTTCCCAAAATCTATTGAAGAGAAATAGGATTAGCCCCAAACAAAAGCAGTCTTCAATCAATTTGAAGACTGCTTTTGTTTTAAGGATACTTGTGACAATAATTAATTTCGCCGGATTTGGTTCAAAGTAACTTCAGGGCTTGATGCAATATTACTTCTGTTCAATGCCCTGTCTTGGATTTCCACATCGATCCTCAAGGTATCATTTCTAAAAATGGAATTCCAACCAAATGAAAGCATGGAGTATTGGATAGTACCTTCTACAGGAAGAGCCTCCGTTCCATTGATAATCCTTGGAAATCTACCGTTGAAAGTGGTGAAAAAAGGTGGTTCTTCCCATTTAAACTCTGAGAAAACACCATTTCTTTTTATAAAAAATCGTACAAATATATTGTTGTGATCCCTATTCTGTTCTACCCAAACAGTATCTCTCACTACAACATTGTTAATGATAGGATTGATTACCCAATCGATCGGATTAAATGATGGAGCCTGTGGCGGTCTTTTACTATATACAATTAGATTCCCTTGGGCATCTCTTAAATAAGTTACAGGATTAAATGGTGGATTGATATCACTTGGGTTTAGTCCAAGGTCACCCTCTGCATCTTTGAACCGGATGGAAAGGATCAAGGAATCTGCGCCGTCTGTTGTTGAAAAATTCAAATCTCTAAATGAAATTTCAGGAGTTGAAGGAAAATTATCCGGTGGTGATAGACAAGCTCCTAAAGCGAAAATGACGGATATTAGAATCAGATAGTTTTTTACATTGCTCATGCTGACGTAAATTTACAAGAAATTCTACGAGGTCAAAATATCTTAACTTTTGAATGACTAAATATACAACGCTCCATTATTTTAAAAGTTTTGCCGAAAGGATATCATTGCTTAAACCAAATGAGTTTGAAGAATTTGCTTTAGAATTGTACGCCTTCCAAATAAAGAATAATTTGATCTACAGGTACTATGTGGAGGCAAGAGGACTTTTGCATAAAAAGGTGACAGGAGTAAAAGATATTCCATTTTTACCGATTGGTTTGTTTAAGAACCATCAGGTCATATCAGGATCTTTGGAATATTATAAGGGATTTTACTCTTCGAGTGGCACTACAGGAAATATAACAAGCAAACATTATTATTGGTCGGAGGAGTTTTACCTGAAGCATTCTCTCCGCCTTTTCGAACTGGAGTATGGCAATATCCAAGATTTCCATGTACTGGCTTTACTGCCATCTTACCTTGAGAGACAAGGCAGTTCATTGGTGAGTATGGCGGAATATTTTATTGCCAAATCGGGTTCAAACCATTCGGGTTTTTACCTTTATAATCATGAAGAACTTGTTTTAAAACTGAAAATCCTCTCAGAAGCCAATCAAAAAGTTTTATTGTTGGGTGTGACATTTGGTTTACTTGATCTTCTTGAGAGTGGGTTCTCAGTCCAAAAAAATGAAAATTTGATTGTCATGGAGACTGGAGGGATGAAAGGGAGGAGAAAAGAAATGGTCAGAGAGGAACTGCATCAGATCCTCAAAGTGGGATTTCAGGTTGAAAAAATCCATTCAGAATATGGAATGACAGAGTTGATGTCGCAGGCTTATTCCAAAGGAGATGGGATATACAATTTACCCAATTGTATGCACGTTTATCTTAGAGATGTCAATGATCCCTTGTCTTGGTCTGACCGTTCTCAAGGTGGTATAAATATCATTGATTTGGCTAATTTTCACTCCTGTGCATTCATAGAAACCCAAGACTTGGGTAGAAAAATAGGAGAGGACAGGCTTGAGGTTTTGGGAAGATTTGACAACAGTGAAATCCGAGGCTGTAATTTAATGGTCAATTAATTTTGTATTGCTTATTTAATTAAACATCTTTGATTTTAAAACTCTAATATTTATGAGAAAAGCAGCAATTATTGTTATGGCAGTGGGTCTTTTAGCATTGGGTGCATGCGCATCAAGCAAACCATGTCCCGCTTACGCTAAAGCATTGGATAGCAAAGAAATTAAAGGATAAAAAAGTATGCTGACCTTTAATAGTCAGCATATTTCTTGATGTCATTCAGACTGATTGTTTTTTCACCCAGGATTATCAATCTTTCAACCACATTTCTTAGTTCGCGGATGTTTCCTGTCCAAGGGAATTCCTGAAGTTTGGAAAGAGCCTCTTTGGAAATTTCTTTTTTGGCAGTACCATATTCAGTAGCTACATCCTCCAGAAATTTTTCCACCAAAAGTGGGATATCCTCTTTGCGATCTTTAAGTGCCGGTACCTGAATCAGGATCACGCTAAGCCTATGATAAAGATCCTCTCTGAAATTGCCCTCTTCGATGGCTTTTTTAAGGTCTTTATTTGTAGCCGCTAGCACCCTGACATCGACTTTAATGTCTTTATCTCCGCCCACCCGGGTGATTTTATGGTCTTGCAGTGCCCTCAATACTTTTGACTGGGCTGAAAGACTCATGTCTCCGATTTCGTCGAGGAATAAAGTTCCGCCATCAGCTTGTTCAAATTTTCCGATCCTTTGTTTCACTGCAGAGGTAAAGGATCCTTTTTCATGCCCAAAAAGTTCACTTTCAATCAATTCTGAAGGAATAGCGGCACAATTAACTGCCACAAAAGTAGCATTAGAACGATTACTTTTTTGGTGAAGCCAATGAGCTACCAATTCTTTTCCTGTGCCATTTGGCCCTGTAATCAAAACCCGAGCATCTGTGGGTGCTACCTTTTCAATAGTGTCCTTTACATGCATGATGGCAGATGAAGAACCCACCATGTCTAATTTTTGAGAAAGCTTTTTCTTCAGAACTTTTGTTTCTGAAACCAGATTCTTTTTGTCCAATGCATTTCTTACGGTAAGAAGTAGACGATTGAGGTCAGGAGGCTTTGGAATGAAATCAAAAGCTCCTTTTTTTGTTGCCTCTACTGCAGTTTCTATAGAACCGTGGGCAGATATCATGATGAATAGTGGTGATTTATCCATTTCAGCAGTTTTCTCCAAAACTTCGATTCCGTCCATCTTCGGCATTTTGATATCGCAAAGGACAAGATCGTAATCTTCCTCCTGCATCATTTTTAGACCTTGTTCGCCATCTTGTGCTTCGGATATTTCATATTTTTCATATTCAAGTATTTCTCTCAACGTGGATCTGATGATTCTTTCATCATCAATAATTAGGATTTTGGACATATTTTGATTTTAAGGGTTTTAAAAAAAGTGCAAGCCTGTAAGCCGGGTTCTGTTCAACATCCTATATGGATGAATCTCCTGTCATCTATCTAGGCCTGTATTTGCACACAGGCTCAATCGATCTACCCATCCCGCATAAAGACGAGCAACCTTTTATGAAACCAAGTTTCATCGCGGGACCTATTTGATCTTTCAACCCATAAGGTTTGCCTTGCCTCTCTCATCACTGAGAAAGCGGTGGGCTCTTACTCCACCTTTTCACCCTTACCATCATCCTGATAGCTATCAGGATAAGGCGGTATATTTTCTGCGGCACTTTCTGTTGCCGTGCTGTCTCCGGCACGGCACCTTCCTGTTAGGAAGTATGGCGCTCTATGTTGCCCGGACTTTCCTCTTGTCTGAGATTTTATTCTCGGACCAGCGACAAGTCGGCTTGCACAGTGCAAATTAAGTCAATTTATCTAATGTTAGCCATGGAAGTTGATTGAAGGAAATATTTTAGGATTTCTATATTTTCTGGATTCTGACTAATCTTATTCCCTATCGATAAAAACGATTGATTCCCAAAAGCTATAATAAAATATAATGAAAAGGCTTTTCTTCTTATTTGGATTAAGTTTAAATAGAAGATATTTTTGCCAAATCAAATCATAAAAAATCTATATATAGATTATCAATAATTGTTATGGTATTTATAAAATTGACTGTCCGGATAATTTGGATTCTAGTTTTTTGTCACGGGATTTTAATTGAAGCGTACTCGAATTCTGACCCTAACAGCGGAAAGACTTTGGTAGTATCAGGCAAGGTAAGTTCTGTAGAAGGTGAATCGGTTCCGTATGCAAATATCATGATTTTGGGTACGGTCAAAGGTACCTACACCAACCCGGATGGTACATTCCAGATTTATGATTTGGCAGAAGGTGATTATACTATCAAGGTTTCAGCCATTGGATACAAGTCTTTTTCCAAATCAGTCAAAATAACAAATGGCCAGATCTCAGAATTAGACCTAGCTTTTGAAGAAACAGGTGTAGAAATGCCCCAATTTACAGTCATTGCCGATAAAGACAGGATTTTCAGTAAGGTTCCAGGTTCTGTGACTTACATTGATAAAAACGAATTAAGAAATCTTAGTCCTATAAGTGGTAACGAAGCCATCAGGAGATCTCCGGGAGTTCATGTAGTGGATGAAGAGGGTATTGGAATGCGTGTCAATATTGGAATCAGAGGTTTGGACCCGGACAGAAGCCGTTCAGTGATGATGATGGAAGACGGAGTGCCTATTGCGCTTGCTCCATATGGGGAACCTGAAATGTATTACACGCCTGCGATAGACAGGATGTCTGGTGTTGAAATATTAAAAGGATCTGGACAAATCCTTTACGGTCCGCAGACAATCGGTGGCGTGGTCAATTATATCACCGCAAATCCCCCTCAGAAAGAAGAAGGTTTAGTAAAAATCCAGGGAGGTGATGGTGGCTTTTTTGCAGGAATGGTTTCTTATGGAAATACTTTTGGAAACACAGGCATTTCGGTTAATCTTTTGAAAAAGCGTGCTGACCAAGTGGGTTATGTTGGTTTTGACATTACAGATTTCAATACCAAATTGCTTTTCGATATCAATTCCAAATCTAGCCTTGGGGTCAAATTGGGAGTTTATAATGAAATGTCTGATGCGACATATATCGGATTAAGCCAAACTATGTATGATGCCGGTGGGCAGGATTTTGTGAGAATGGCACCGGATGATATTTTGGACGTAAAGAGATATTCGCTGAGTTTTTCACACAAATATCAGTTTTCTCCAAAAGTGAGATTAAATACCATTGCCTATGGATATACGACGACTAGAAACTGGAACAGACAGGACTTCTCTAGGAATACAACTTCAAATACCCCCCCTTCAAATTGGACAGGAGTGACTTGGGGTGACGTTAACGTTCCCAATGGAGCCATTTTTATGAGGAATTCAACAGGCAACAGGGATAGGCAATTTGAGGTAGCAGGTGTAGAACCACGATTGGAGATTGACCACAACCTTTTTTCAAAAAACAATGAGCTGATCATTGGAACCAGATATCTCTATGAAAAAGCTTATGAACAACGGGTCAATGGAACAAAAGTCGGAGTGTCAAGTGGAAACCTTGTAGAAGATGAGGTCAGAACTGGCCAAGCATTCAGTGCTTACGCTCAAAATAAACTGAACATAAGCGAGAGATTCCTTTTGAGTGCGGGAGTCAGGTTGGAGAACTTTGATTATGACAGGCAGATCAATAGGAGAAGCTTTCCCGGAATAGGCATAAGGGATACACTTTTAGTAGCCAATAACTCCATCACTGAGGTAATTCCGGGTGTCGGCTTCAACTACAAGCCGACTCAGCTATTCAGTTTATTTGGTGGAGCACATAGAGGTTTTGCTCCTCCAAGAGTTAAAGATGCAATTTCAAATCTCGGGGAACCCTATGAACTGGAAGCTGAAAAAAGCTGGAATTACGAATTGGGTTTCAGAACTGATATTAAAAATTGGATATTCCTTGAATTTACAGGCTTCATGATGAATTTTTCAAATCAAATCATTTCTATTTCTGAGTCTTCAGGAGGTCAGGGTACAGGTCTTGTTAACGGTGGCGCAACCACCCACAGAGGGGTAGAAGGTGCTATTGTGATGGAATTGAGCAAACTTTTTGGTTTGCAGAGAAATAAAATAGTATATGACTTTAATACGGCAATAATTGATGCTGAATTTTCTGAGGATAGATTTTTGGGAGATGTCAATATTTCAGGAAATAGGACACCTTATTCTCCAGGCTTCTTCTTTAATTCTGCCATTACATTTGAATCGCAATCTGGATTTGGGGCAAGATTGCTTGGAAATTATGTTGCAAGTCAGTTCACTGATGAAATAAATTCTGTTCTACCTATTCCAAATGGAGAAACAGGACAAATTGATTCTTATTTTTTGTTAGATGCCATGGTCAATTACAATGTGTCAAAATGGAATTCAACATTTAACCTTACAGTCAAAAACTTGACTGATGAAAGATATATGGTGTCAAGAAGGCCTCAGGGAATTAGATTGGGACTTCCAAGGATGGTAACTGCCGGCTTTGAATTCAGGTTTTAAGGAATATTTCAAAATATTTCAAAAAATATCAAACAAAATAAATTATCCTAAGTTCTATTCTCAAAGGCTTAAATAGCTTTTCTTCATAGTGCTGGGTTGAGCCGTTCCATTATTGTGGAACGGTTCTTTTTTTGACCTTTTGAGAAATTAGGGAAAGCTTTGATCCCAATAAAATTCGGTTTTTTTAAGGCTTTGACTATTGTTATCTGTTTCTTTGTAATCAAATGGTCGAAAAATGATTTTAGTAGGAAATGCAGTCATCAGTGATGATATCAAGGAGCAGTTTTTTGTTTGTGATTTGGAAAAGTGTAAGGGAGCTTGTTGTGTGGAGGGTGATGCAGGAGCTCCATTGGAAGATGAGGAAACAGCTGTTTTGGAAGAAATATATCCCATCGTAAAAAATTATATCACGGCAGAAGGCCGAGAGGCAATTGAATCACAAGGAACTTGGGTTCTGGACAAAGACGGAGATAAGGTGACTCCCACCATTGGAGATAATAGAGAGTGTGCCTATGCACTTTATGATGATAGGGGGATTCTTAAATGTGGGATTGAACAGGCTTATTTGGATGGCAAGACCAATTTCAAAAAACCGATCAGTTGTCACCTTTATCCTATCAGGATAAAAAAATATGATGAGTTTGAAGCCCTAAATTACGATAGGTGGGACATCTGCAGTGCAGCATGTGTTTTGGGAGGCAATTTGGGTGTGCCTGTATACAAATTCTTGAAAGATGCTCTTGTCCGCAAATTTGGACCTGAATGGTACGATGAATTGGTGGCTGAAATTGAAGGTAATGTAAAATGATCAGCATTTAGTTTTCAGTGTCGAAAACCAATAGAAAGATTTATTTCTAAAGAGCTTTCTTAAAAACTAACCTTAAAATCTGACTAATCTTAACCTTATAACTTTTGAACC
>NZ_JAMFLG010000019.1 GCF_023502205.1 Aquiflexum sp. TKW24L
CGAGGAAAAGACAATAAAATTAGACGACAATGATAAAATATAAATAAGATAACCACCTCTATTGGAAATGGAACATCACCTGTTTTTAAAGTAAAAAAAAGGAAGCAGATTGAATACCTGCTTCCCTTTTCATTTTTATCAAATCTCTTTTCTAATTCAAGATTGAATCCTCTTCTAAAGACTAACCACTGATTACTGAGACTGAAAACTGATCACTGAAAACTTATCGCCTAATGAAAACTGATACTGCCTACTGAGACTGATAACTGCCCACTGAGAACTGATACTGCCTACTGAGACTGATAACTGCAAACTGATCACTTCTTCGCTCCAGCTGCTTTCTTCATAGGATTGTCACCTGCCGAAGCACCCCTCACTCTTCCTCCTCCCTTGAACATCTCAAACCTGCTTGGTGCATACTGTCTTGGCCAGGCATTGTTGGATTCGTCGATGTCAGCAGTCTCGCGGTATGGATCGAGGACAATGCTTTTTACCTCTTTTTTCTTGGCAAATACTTTGCTTACCTCAGATTCATTCAATCTCCAGATTTCAGCAGGGATTCTTTCGACCTCGGAAGTTCCGTCTGCATAGTTGAATTGGATGATCAAAGGCATCACCAATCCACCCACATTCTTGAATTTCATTTCATAGAAATTCATTCCTGAGTTGACCAACTCTTTTTCCTTGGGATTGAGGCTTGCCATAAAGTCTTTGTAAGCCTTGTCATCCTCTGGCGTTACAGAAAACGGATTGTAGGAATTGTAAAAGTCCTTGGTACTTGGATCCGCTTCCACCACAGTTTGGGGAATGTCCTTTTGGTTGTACTCTTTGCTGACATAAGTTTCCTCTTTGTCAAAGGCTTTCTTTTGGTCTGCCTTTTTCTCTGTAGGAGTTCTGTTATCGAGTTTGTACCAGTTTACTGTTTCCAGAGAAATATCAACCGGCTCGGTACCATAGAACCAACCTCTCCAAAACCAATCCAGATCCACTCCTGAAGCATCTTCCATTGTTCTGAAGAAATCATCCGGAGTCGGGTGCTTGAACATCCAACGTGTCGCATATTCCTGATAAGCAAAGTCAAAAAGCTCGCGGCCCATAATGGTCTCTCTCAAGATGTTCAATGCAGTTGCAGGTTTTGCGTAGGCATTGGGTCCAAATTGGATGATGTTTTCGGAGTTGGTCATGATCGGCTCCAACGTGCTTTTCTCGCTAGCCATATAAGGAGCGATTTTATGCGCAGGACCTCTTCTTGAGGGATAGTCTCTGTCCCACTCCTGCTCGGCTAGGAACTGCATAAATGTATTCAAACCCTCATCCATCCAAGACCACTGTCTTTCGTCTGAGTTGACGATCATCGGGAAGTAATTGTGTCCCACTTCGTGGATGATCACGGAAATCATGCCGTATTTGACTGCATCAGAATAGGTACCATCTGCATCAGGACGTCCATAGTTGAAGCAGATCATCGGATATTCCATGCCGTTGGTTGCCTCCACGGAGATCGCAACAGGGTATGGATAATCAAAAGTTCTAGCAGAATATGATTTGAGTGTATGGGCTACCACTTTGGTAGAATACTGTCCCCATAGCGGGTTGGCTTCCTTGGCATAGTAAGACATGGCCATTACTTCATTGCCGCCTTGCTTCACAGCCATGGCATCCCAAATGAACTTGCGGGAAGAAGTCCAGGCAAAATCCCTCACATTTTCCGCATGGAATTCCCAAGTTTTTTTGTCCTTGGCTTTTGTTTTTTCTAATTTTTCGGCTTCAGCTTGGGTACGGATGACAACAGGCGTGTCAAAAGTCTTCTGTGCTGTTTTCCAACGGTCAAGTTCTGCAGCGCTGAGCACTTTGTCTGCATTTTGCAAAACCCCGGTAGAACCCACCATGTGGTCAGCAGGAACGGTGATCTTCACTTTGTAATCTCCAAATGTCAAAGCAAATTCTCCTCTTCCGACGAATTGCTTGTGTTGCCATCCTTGGAAATCAGAATAAACAGCCATTCTTGGAAACCATTCCGCCATGGTGTAGAGGTAGTTTCCGTCTTTTTCAAAATATTCATATCCCGGACGTCCTCCGATGAAGCTCATCCTGTCATGGATATTGAAAGTCCAATCCATGGTAAATTCTGTCTTCTGACCGGGCATCAGCGGCTGTGGCAAATCCACACGCATCATAGTCTGGACGATCGTGATCGGAATGTCCTTACCGGAAAGGTCTTTTACAGAAAGGATCTTGTAACCCAAATCCAGGTTATGCCAAAGAATGCTTTCCAATTGACGTAAGTTCATCCTAGAATTGATACTGCTTTCTGCGATTTTCGGCGTATTGGAATCTTTCGCCCTTTCGTTTTGGTCGAGTTGGATCCAAAGGTATTTGAGCGGATCAGGGGAATTGTTGTAATAGGTGACTTTCTGCCAGCCTTTGATGGATTGGTTTTCGTCATTCAGTTCCACTTGGATTTCGTGATCAGCTTTTTGCTGCCAATATTGGTGTCCGGGAGCACCGGATGCAGTGCGGTACACATTGGGACTGCGAAGCATGGGTCCAAGCTGCTCAAAACGCTCTGCATGGTTTTGCTCTGACCATTGTGCCAAAGCCGGCAATGATAGCAATAAGCTAAAGCCAATAATTGCTGCTGATAAGATTCTTTTCATATTATGGTAATTATTCTAAAGCGGGTGAATTCTGTAATCGGTATAATTTTAATCCAAACGCCAATTAATACTTTTTTTGTAAATGATTTATTCAATTTTTTACCAAAGGCAAATTTTATTTTGGCTACCAAAACTTGGTATCGATCATCATCATGACGGCCATCCCTAATACGATAGAAGAGATAACCAGCGCCCAGTCTTTTCTGTTCACGCCAACGAGGCCTACCAGCAATCCGGCAACTACCACGGTGATCGTCACGATGACTAATTGTCCTACTTCCAGACCAAGGTTAAAAGCGAGAAGTGGTTGGAAAATCGATGCTTCTTTACCCAACAGTGACCTGAGGTAATTAGAGAAACCCAATCCGTGGATCAAGCCAAAGAAAAGAGCAAAGACATAATTGATCTGAATGCCTCTGCCCGAACTTGGTTTTGGGCTGAAAATATTGCTCACGGCAGTTACAGCAATGGTTACCGGAATCAGAAATTCGATCCAATCCGAATTGACCCTTACCAATTTCAAAGTAGCCAAAGCCAAAGTAATCGAATGACCGATGGTGAAGGCGGTAACCAAAATCAGGATTTTTTTCCAATCCCTCGTTACGTAGATCGCACAAAGCGCCACCACAAAGAGGATATGGTCAAATCCTTTTATGTCTAGAATATGTTGAATCCCTAATTGAAAATACAGCTGAAACTGTCCCATTTGCGTTTATAGATATTTGTGCCCTATAGGCGCACAAGGCTATTTGATTTCTGTCTAATTTGCAAAGAAAATAAAATATGGTGACCCAAATGCAATTCAATTACATTTTCATCTTCTTTTTGGGATGGAAGGCTTTATTTCATCCTTTCTACATCAGTTTGACCGAAATCCGCTACAATCCTACGAACCAAAGTCTCGAAATCGCCCAAAAGATATTTTGGGATGATTTGGAAATAGCCTTGGGTGAAAAATTCAACACCAAAGTGGATTTTCTGAATCCAAAAAGTAAAGCTGACTTGGAGGATATGGCAAAAGTGTATCTCTTGGAGAAAAACGAAATCAAGGTCAATGGTCAAAAAGTAAGCATGACCTATTTGGGATATGAAATCGAGGAAGAGGCAGCTTGGTTTTATTTGGAAGCTGCGAATGTCCCTCTTCCAAAGAAAGTAGAAATCAAAAATGAGGTCCTGATTTCCAATTTTGAAAGCCAGCAAAACATCATCAATTTTTATCTGGAAAAAAGCCCAAAAAGCTTGATTTTATACAAAGACAATGAATCGGGTGAACTGACTTTTTGAGGGATTTTTATTTTCAATTAATAAAGTAGAAGAAAACTTTGCTATCAAGAAGCATTAAATAGACCAATGTCTTTTAAACAAATTCCGGTTTTCCGTCAATAATTCTAGACGGCAATGTTCATTTTTCTGAAATTCTTGTCATTAACTTTACTCTATAACCTAGGAGGCAATGTGTACAGTCAAATTCAAAACCCGTTTAACTTTTCTGTTAGGTGCTGTGATGCTTTTGGGATGTATAGTCAACAATAATCATGTTTTAGCCCAAGTCAACCGGACCCAACCCAACGTGTTGAATTATGTGGACTCCACGGATCTGATCCAAGTCATCAGGAGAAATAAAGCCGCAAAGGATGCTGCATCAGGCATTCCGGAAAAGGGAAAACTGATGTATTTTTTGGTGCCGACAATTGGGTCCAATCCATTATTGGGATTCTTTTACGGAGTAGGATTCACAGGTGCTATGTACTTAGGCGATCCTAAGACCACCAATGTTTCCAACATCACAAGTTCTGTTTCACTCACCACCAAAAACCAGGTCATCGCCAATATCCGGGGAACGATCATGACCAATGAAAACAAATGGGAAATGCTCGTCGATATCAAATATGCCAAGTTTACCGAAAATACTTATGGATTAGGAAGCGACAACAACCAGCCGATAAAGGATGCCTGGAATATTGGAGAATTTGTGACTAGTGGGATTGAAGGTTCTCAACCTTTGGAATTCAATCAACTCAGATTTCATTACACGGCTTTGAGATCCATAGGCAAAAAAATGTATGCAGGGATTGGTTACCACCTCGATGCCCACATCAATATCAGAGACCTTCTGCTTGATTTAGAAGCTCCCGCACCGGTCATTACGAGTCATTACGGGTATTCATGGTTATACGGGATCGACCCCACAGGATATACAACCTCCGGCACAAGCGTCAACTTTGTGCTCGATAGCCGTGACCATACTGTCAATACCTATTCGGGAAAATTTTTGCAGGTTTCCTACCGGGTCAATTCCAGGTTTCTTGCTTCAAGTACAAATTTTGACCAGTTGTATCTTGAAACTCGTCTCTTCAAAACCTTGTCGTCAAATAGACCACGGCACATTCTTGGATTTTGGGGAATCGGTCATTTCATCCTGTCGGGCGAAGTTCCCTATATGCACTTGCCTTTCAATGCAAGTGACATGAGGAATAGGATGGGTCGGGGATATGTCGCAGGAAGGTTTAGGGGACCAAGTTGGGTATCGGCAGAGGGAGAATATCGGTTTCCTGTTACAAGAAATGGATTGATCGGCGGGGTATTATTTGGCAGTATCACCACCACTTCCAGAAATGCACTTCAGGTTTTTGACATTGACGCACCCAAGCTCAATTTGTTTGAAGCAACAAAACCAGCCGGAGGATTTGGTGCAAGGGTGATGTTGAATAAAACCGGAAGGTTGAATTTGGCTGTAGATATGGCTTTTGGACAAAATGGATCGAGGGGATTCTATTTTGCTATCGGCGAAACTTTTTAAATTTAAGTTGGGATTCAATAATCCATTAATTGAAGTAAAGCAATACTGGGTAAAATACATTGAAGTTGGTGTCCCTTTAGGGACAGTATATGGGTAGAAGAGTTTGGTTTTAATGGATTTACGTGCCTTTAGGTACGAAATATATATTGTACCTAAAGGCACAATAGCCATTTGATTGATCGATTTTTTTACCCAGATTATGTCCCTAAAGGCCTGCCTGTCGGCGAGACAGGGACTTTGTCCATATACAGAATTATCTAAAAAACTGTTTTCAAATCAAAATTCCGAAATCTGATAAAACAGGGTTAATTTCTCAAGCTCATTTTTGCATCACCGTCCCACATTTCTTGCAGGTGGTATGCTCGGGATTGCTCCAAAACCGCTCCATAATCGGAGGCAATTGGTTGACGATGTCGGTGATTTCGGTATATTCCTCATAGAGCTTGTTGCCGCAGTTTTCGCAGTGCCAGATAAACCCATCTTTTTCGCCCGCTCTGCGGTACCGCTCAAAAACCAACCCGATTGTATTGGCCGGTCTTCTCGGTGAATGTGGCATCCGAGCCGGAAGGAGGAACATTTCACCTTCCCTGATCTGCACATCTTTTACCACGCCTTCATCAACGACTTTCAGCGTGATATCGCCTTCGATCTGGTAAAAAAATTCCTCTCCCTCATCATAGTGGAAATCTCTTCTAGAATTGGGTCCACCGACTACCATGACGATAAAGTCATCATTGCCCTGATAGATGACCTGATTTCCGATAGGCGGCTTGAGCAGGTGACGGTTTTCTTCGATCCACTTTTGAAAATTGATAGGCTTTGAAATTGGCATTTTTATATTTTTTTTAGGTATGTAGAGTCCTTTGGCTATCTAGATGGAACCTTCAATTTTTTCTCAACCAGATATTATTGGATATTAAAAGATATTAGTAGATACTATTCCTGAAGTTGACATTCATTTTAATTTTTAGAACAATAACCAACAAATCGGAGAATCAGATTGGTTGTTCAAAAGGGAAGAACTCCGATCAGTCAGTATAGTTTTTCAACTTGAATGAATTTTAAAAGTATAAAAAAACTCTCATTTTATGCCTTACTTTGAGGTTCAATCCTTTTGATTTATGAATCTTCCCGTCATTGATACCCATTGCGACATCCTTTCTTACCTCGCCAAAATCCCAAATGCAGCTCCTGACAAATCCAGCGACATTGCCTGTGCGCTACCTTTGTTGAAAAAAGGACATGTCAAAATGCAGGTTTGTGCCATCTACACGGATGTCGCGGCAGGTAGCATGGAATCCGCTACAGGCCAAGCGGAAAAATACAGCATGATGCTCAGGGATCACGCAAAGGATGTTTCACAGGTGGACAAAGATTTTTTGGAAAGCATGGATATGACAAGCAAAATCGGACTGATCACGGCCGTGGAAAATGCCGCAAGCTTGGCAGACGAAAAAGCACCAATCGCAGCTGCCTATGAGCAATTGGAAAACCTGATCAAGCTGACTTCCAAAATCGTCTACATCAGCCTTACCCACCATACCGAAAACAGGTTTGGCGGAGGTAACTATACCGAAGGCATCGGCCTGAAAGATGATGGAAAGAAAATCTTGGATTATATCTCAGGCAGGAAAATCGCCATCGACCTTTCGCATACCTCTGATTTATTGGCAGCAGGAATACTGAAGCACCTTGATACCAACAAACTTCAAATCCCTGTAATCGCAAGCCATTCCAACATGAGGAGCATTTGGAACCACAAGAGAAATATTACGGATGAATTTGCCCAAGAGGTAATCAGGAGGAAAGGAATCATCGGCATCAACTTCCTGAGGGCATTTTTGGATGACAAAAATCCCGAAACGATCTTCGACCATATCCTTCACACAATTGAAATTGGCGGGGAAGATTGTCTCTGTTTCGGGGCTGATTTCTTTTATACCAAAGATTTCCCTGACAAGAAACGCCATCCGTTTTATTTTCCTTTGGTCGAGGATGCCTCCAGATATCCCTCCTTTTTGGATGAATTGTCGGATCTACTTCCTCAAGAGCAATTGGAAAAATTAGCCTACAAAAACTGTCAGCGGTTTTTCAAAACCATTCTATAAAATTCAAACCAATTCTTCCTGCCAAAGCGAGTGTCATCAGTCACTTCATATTCGGTTTAATAAAGGTTGAGGTTGAAATTAGGAAGTCGTCAGTGAAGACCTTGACGATGGCGACACCAAATAGTAATCGGGAAAATATCTAAAATATGATTCATCATTATTGAAAATCCAAATTCCACAAATTTCCCTTAGCTTGGTTTTTTAAAAACCATGAAAAACCTTTTTATAAATCTTGCTGTTCAATTCCTATGTTTTCCAAAGAGCTAAAGATTCTATTGATACTTGTATTTTTTTCAGGACAGGCTCTTTCTCAAAGCTTTTTCAAAAAATATGTCAATGGGATCGTCAATGACACCTCTGACATCAGCCGACCTCAATTTTTGATTTATCCCACCGTCGCCTATGCACCTGAGACAAGTTGGGAAATCGGACTTTCATCTCTTGTGGTGTATTATGCCAATAGGGATACTTCCAACCGACTCAGCGAAATCAGTGGTTTTACATTCATTACGTTGGAAAACCAATATGGTCTCTGGTTTGACCATGCCATCTATTCTGATCAAAGCAAGTGGTTTTT
Source organism: Aquiflexum sp. TKW24L (assembly GCF_023502205.1). GTDB lineage: Bacteria > Bacteroidota > Bacteroidia > Cytophagales > Cyclobacteriaceae > Cognataquiflexum. Next base: position 8,143 of record NZ_JAMFLG010000019.1, read on the forward strand.
TCTCGGAAAGATTAGACTGCAAAGTTTCCCACTCAAATACCACGGTATAGGCATTGATTCTCCAAAAGATTATTTGGCGCTAGTGGATGCCAATCAGATTATGATCAAAGAAAGGGTGCTTCGGCAACTCCGTCACAATTTGTTTTTTGGTATTGAAGCAGATTTCCAGCGTATGTCAAGGGTAGAGTTTAAGCCTTCCCCGGAAGCCCCTACGTTCCCCCTACCCTTAGGCTATGAAGGTTCAACCAACATTGGTCTAGGTTTTGGACTGGTATATGATGACCGACACAATGTATTGAATGTCCGGAAAGGCAATTTTGCAGAATTGGCCTATCTTAAATATTCTCCGGCCATAAGTTCTTTTGGATTTGATGCCGTATTGATGGATACTAGGATTTTCAGACCTGTTGGCAAGAGCGGTGTCCTTGCATGGCAGGCGATCGGACAGTTTTTTTCAGGTGATGTCCCATTCAACCAATTGTCTTTGTTGGGAGGGGACAGCATGATGAGGGGATATTACTTGGGAAGGTTTAGGGACAAAAATCAGATTGCAACCCAGGCAGAATTCAGGATTTTACCGCTACCCTTGGGTTTTTCCAAAAGGATAGGAGCTGCGGCATTTGTCGGTACAGGAACAGTTTTTCCTGACTTTTCATTGGCATCCATCAATAAAATAGTCTGGTCAGCAGGTGGAGGATTGAGGTTTTTGCTTTTCCCCAAAAAAGACATTTACACCAGATTTGACGTGGCATTTACGCAGGAAGGAAGTGGGTTTTATTTGTTTATCGGAGAAGCGTTTTAGAAGGGAGAAGAGAGAGGTAGGTTAGTACGAAGTATCAAGTTGTCGATGTCTAAAAAACGTTGACCGATTTGTACCACTTTCTGAACATTTATTTTGGAGAATGTACTAAGTACAATGATCCTAGTACAAAGTCTCCCAAAGGCAAAAGATAGGAAGTGAAAGAAAAGAAACAAATGCCGGATTTTGTCCGGCATTTGTTCTAAAAAAGATTAAGGTAAAGAAGGGGGAAGTCTATGACTCAAGGTCACAGCGTTTCCGTCTACTGAGAGCACTAATCTTGGGGCAAGTGTACCTCCAAAATGTCGTTTGTCCCATTCTTCTCCCAAATCGCCAAATTCTCCAACTTCCAGTCCAGGCTGTATATTGTAATAGTTGGTATTACTCAATACAGTGTTGTCCTGCAGCACGTGCCATGAGAAGGTGGCATAAGGATCCTCTATTGGGTTTCCGGCTACAAGCGCACTTCCGTTGAGAGGCTCATATGGGCCGAGAAAACTATCAGAGGCAAAACCGTAAATTCCTTCAGGGGAATTAACTCTATCCATCACCTCAGGAGAGAATTTCTCTATGTGAGTAGAAAAGTACAAATAGTATTTATTATCATGTTTGATAAAATGAGGTCTTTCCAATTCAGAATTGATGTTGGTAACCACCAAAGGTGGGAGTAATTTCCACTTGGTCAAGTCATTTCCAACCGCTTCAGCTAAACCTACAGCACCGTTATAGGTGGTGATGTCACCAGCCTCTCGAGCTGTGAAGGTCATATAAATTTTGTTGGTCGCAGGATCCTTGTATATAAAAGGATCTCTCATTGCAAATACGGTTCCTGTATCATCCATACCTGTGGCAGGTTGGTAGATTTGACCATCAGCCTCCAAGATAATTTTATGTTGGCTATAGTTATCAAAAACAACAGTTTCAGACTGATTAGCCACTTGAGCTGTCGCTAAAGCTATCCTTTGTTCATAGGAAATTCCCGCATCATCACCTGGAGCTCCACTGTTTAGTCTACCGGAATTTAATTCACCCTTTTCACCAGTTGCGGTATAATAGAAATACACCATGCCTTGATCATAATAAGCAGCTCCAGCCCATTGACGGGAACCTATGATTTCGTCTTCTGTAAACACCATGCCCTTATCTTCCCAGTTTACACCATCTTTAGAAATGGCGTAACGATGTCTCACAATATCGTGTCGCTTACCGGATAGCACTGTATCAGGTGCCGTTAAAACGATCATGACACGGTATCCATTAATTCTTGCAATCGAACCATCCAAGTTAAGGATAGGCCAGTAATCCCACTGATGATATCCGGGCATTACATCCACACCTTCGTCAAAATCCACCCTAGGAATGGTGTTTCCTTCATTTCTGGAAATCAAGCGGACATGGTCAGCAGTCCATTCTACCGTTTGGACCGTTGCCGGATCTGTTGGCTCGTCAACGAAAGGCTTATCGTCTACGTCACAGGAAGCAAGTAAGAAAAGCCCTCCTGCGGCCAAAAAAGGTAGCCATACATTTTTTTTCATAATAATATTATTTAAGTTTTTAATAAAATAATCATATTTCAAACCCTCAGCCACTAAAAATATGTTGTTTGATACAAATTAATTAATAATATTGCCAGTTCAAGTGATTGTCATACTAACTTCTGGGGTTAATAAGGTGGTTTAAAGGCATTTTAACAGGGTTTTTTGGCAACAGATAAAAGGGTGGCTGGATGCAAGGCAACATGGTTGCGACAAGGATATGTATAAACCTTCTATTGAAACTTGCAATAAATAGATAACTATACAGTACTTTATTCTATTCGATTTGTGCCTAGACTCAAGTAAATATTCCCAGTTACTGAAAAAGAATTGGTGTGCGGAGGTCGCAAATGAAGATTTCTGACGATCTGGAGGATATTTTCCACTATTATCAATAAGATCTTTTGCTACTTTTCTATAAATCTTCTGATACCTGTGGCTATCGTGTACTTTTAGCATCATACTGTTACTACATGACCCCGATCGTTTATAAACCCACCGATAAACAGCAAAGAAATTGAAGAAGATCAAGACTTCTCCTTCATTGTTAGATCTTGGATAGATAGTAAAAAAACCGATCCTTGAAATATCGCCCTGGGGGAGAGATTTTTTGGTGAGAGGAGGTTGGAAGTCAGAAGCTCGGAGAAGTAAATCAACTAAAAAACCTATAAATTCTTACTTTAATTTTTGGCAAAAATCATTTTTTACGTTTATTTTTCACGAATAGTTTAAGAATCACCGGCCTAAGCTTTCTCTTTGGCTAAGGGATTAAAGTTGACATTCAATTATCACTGTTATGAAAAAAATTATCTTCGCTTTTTCAGTTTTACTGGTTTACTCATGTGGAAACAAAGAGACAAATTCGGGTGAAAGCTATGCAGACATCAGCATTGAGGCCGATACGGTAGTCGTAGATTCTGGGGGTGAGATTTTGATGGCAGCTACCAATGGCTTTGGTCATGCGCATTCCAGCGATTTAGGCGTGCTTTATAATTGGGATTTTAAATCTTCCCAAGTGGAATATGTTGATTTGACTGAATTTCGTTTGTTAAAAAAACTGCCTTTTGAAAAAGACGGCCCGGATGGAGTTGGTCAAAATTCTTATCTGATGAGAATGTTTGGAGATACCCAATTTGCTTTTATAAGTTGGGACAATGTCATCATCATAACAGATTTGGAAGGTAAGGTTGTGGAAAGGATGAAACTGGACGAACCATGGATGACAGAAGGCTTGGAGGAAAAAGGATCCATCAACTTCATGGGATTTTCGAATGACAGAAAAAAGATTTATTGCAGCTTCATGAATTTCAAAAAGCTTGAAACAGATGTCCTCGAACTGAACCTTGAAAGCAAGACCCAGAAAGTTTATGATTTGCCGGAATTTGAAAAACTTGACAAATTTAGGATTGCTTGGACCAATGATGAAGGCAATAGCATGTCCATGTCTCATCCCAATATAAGTTTGCAACATTGGCAGGGCAAACTGCTTTTTTACACCAACGCATTAAATTCTGTTTATATCCTTGATCCAAAAACTGATTCTCTTCAGCTAAAGAGCTACAACAATCTCATTACTGCAAATGAAAAAACCGGAACGTATAAAAACGAGGTGACTTCCATGGAAGAAATGAGAGATGTGTCAAGGAGTATCCAAGAGGAAGTGAATTTCACTAGGCTAGTTTGGGACGACGAAAATAAGTTATTCTACCGGTTTACTTATATTGGTTTGCCAAAAATTGCTGACGAGGAAATAAAGACGAAGAGTTTTGTTAGTATTTTGAGTCCTGATTTGAAGCTCTTGGGTGAAAAAGAAATTACGGATTTGGGATTTAAGTTTCCCAATCCTCAATTTGTGAAGGATGGGAAAATTTACCTTTTCCTCAACTTGGATGATGAATTGGCTTATGTCAGGCTTTCTGTCAAATGATTCATTTTTCCTTTATACCAATTCCGCTCCGATTCCATTTCCTGCGGGAAAAGTCACGCTATTGGGAGTAATGACCACGCCTTTGGCAATGTCCTCTGTGAGCAACATTGCCCCGTCCATGTCCACATAATCCAACAGCGGGGCAATATGGGCGATGGCAGTGATGCCAATCGATGATTCGGTCATACAGCCGACCATCGTTTTCATCCCCAATGACTTTGCCTCACGGATCATCCTCAATGCCGGCGTGATTCCTCCTGCCTTTACCAACTTCACATTGATCCCGTGAAAAAGTCCATGGCATTTTTTGACGTCTGATTCGACGATGCAGCTTTCGTCCGCCATCACAGGCAGTTTGGAATATTTGAAAACTTCCTTCATTCCCTCAAGGTCGTCTTTTGCCAAAGGCTGCTCCATAAATTCTACTCCGAGTTGGGCAAGTTCTTCTGAATAATCAATCGCCTGCTGTACTGTCCATGCACAGTTGGCGTCAATCCTGAATTTTGAAGTAGTATGCTTCCTCAGTTCACGGATGATTTCAAGGTCATTACCTGTACCCAGTTTGATCTTATACAGTGGCCAATCGACTTCCTTCATCTTGGCTACCATTTTTTCTTGGGAATCAATGCCGATCGTGAAATTGGTCAAGGGAATATCATGAGGGTCCAAGCCCAAATAGTCGTAAAGTTTCTTTCCTTTTTTCTTGGTAAAAATATCCCATGCGGCCAAATCCAATGCACATTGGGCGAAAGGATTGTCTTTGAAAACAACTTTGCCCATGTCCCAAAGTTCTTCTGGAGAAGACCAATTCCCATTTTCTAAAATGCTCCTGCTTTCTTCGAGTTTGCTGCAGATATTTTCCGCCGTCATCCCATAAAATGGATTGGTCGTCGTCTCACCCAAACCATAAAAATCCCCGTCTTCCAATCTGACAATGATCGTATCCTGCACATCACGGCTTTGGTGGGCGATGGTAAAAGTATGTTTGAGAACTAGGTCGCGGACAAAGAAAAAGAGCTTCATTTCGGTTTATTTTGGAATATGGGCAAAAGTAAATTTATTTTTTTGGCTAAGTTCATAACTTAGACGAATAATTTCAATCCCCAGCCGACCATGCATATCCTTCAAAAATCCATTTCACTGTTTGCTTTTTCCTTGATTTTGTATTTCAGTATTTCTTGCCAGCCAAAAGAATCAGAAACAGTATCGACGCCTGTTGATATAACCGAATTGGATCTTGCCTATGAGAAATACCAGGAAAAAAGCATCACCGAACGCCGGTTTAAGCATGCGGATGTGATCCATTTGGTCAAAGACCGAAAGGGTAGATTCGCAGTGGAAGAAATCGGAAAATCTGTAGAAGGAAAGGAAATCTACCAGATGACCATTGGCAGAGGCGAAACCAAAGTCATGCTTTGGTCGCAGATGCACGGTAATGAAAGCACGGCGACGATGGCCTTATTTGACATCTTCAATTTTTTTGAAGGAGAAAATGATGGCATGGATGAGTTGAGAAACAAGTTATTGGAAAAGCTGACCATCCGTTTTATTCCCATCGTCAATCCCGACGGCATGGATAATTGGATGAGGAGAAATGCGTTGGATATTGACCTCAATAGAGATGCCGCAAAACTAGCCTCACCCGAAGCAGTCATCTTGAAAAATGCGAGAGACACATTTTCACCGGCATTTGGGTTTAACCTGCACGACCAGCAGACTTACTACACATCGGGCGAAGTTGCCACGCCTGCGACCATATCGGTTTTGGCACCGGCCTACAATTTTGAGACAGAGATCAATGATGTTCGGATGAAAGCCATGCAGGTGATCGTCGGGATGAACAGGATGATGGAAGCGGTCGCTCCTGCACATGTGGGCAAATACGACGATGCTTTTGAACCAAGGGCTTTTGGAGATAATTTCCAAAAATGGGGTACGAGTACCATCCTGATCGAATCCGGCGGCTACCCCAATGATCCCGAAAAGCAATATATCCGCAAATTGAATTTTATGATCATGCTGCATGCCATGGAAGAAATCGCCGATCAGTCGTTTGTGAATTATTCTTTGGACGAATATGATGCCATTCCCGAAAATGCCACAAGGCTTATGGATGTCATGGTCAGAAACCTTCAGATGAAAAAAGATTCATTGTCTTATCCAGTAGACCTGGGCATTCGCAGAAGGGAAATAGATGCAAATGGCGCTTTTTATGTGAGTGGAGGAATTGACGACTTGGGAGATTTGTCGATTTTCTATGGCTACGAGGAGTTGAATGCGAGTGGGATGGAAATCACAGAAGGGGAAATCTACGAAACTGCATTTGGTAAAGTCTCCGATATCAGTCCTGAAAAAGCTTTGGAGTTATTGAAAGCCGGTTATCTTGCCGTCAAGGTAAAAGAAGCCGAAGCCCGAGAGTTACATGGATTGCCGATTTTGGTTTTCAAAAACGCCACTTCAATACCGTTTGGAATCCGTACAGGCGGAAGTCCCAATTTCTTCCTTTCCAAAGACGGTATTTTGAAATACGCCATAGTGAATGGATACCTGATTGATCTTGAAAAACCAATGGACAAAACCTACCGAATGAGCGTCAATTGATTTTGATTGGATTTATGGCTAATGGAATTATCTTCAAAAATCAATTGATCTTCTTGCTGATAATCCTCCGTTTTTATTTATAAATTTAAGTATTACTTTCTTTAAACTCCTTTCAATTTTGAAACCCATGAGAAAACACCTGACTTCAATCATATTCGCCATAGCCATCATCGTTGCCGCGGCGATTCTTGGCAATGCTGTGATCAACAGAAACAAAAAATCTGGAACTGTTGATGTGACAGGTTTGGGAGAAAAGAACTTTACCTCCGACCTCGTAGTATGGGAAGGAAATTTCAGCAGGGACAATTTTGATATCAAAATAGCTTATTCTGATTTAGAGAAAGACAGAAAAGCTGTCACCGATTATTTGGTTTCAAAAGGAATTCCCAAGGAAAAAATCATTTTTCAAGCAGTGAACACCAACCCACTTTACCAACAAAACTACAGCAGCAGCGGGAATTTTACCGGGCAGACTTTCTTGGGATACCAACTCAATCAAAGTCTTTCGATAGAATCGACTGAAGTGGAAAAAGTAGAAAAAATATCCAGGGAAATCACCGAACTCTTGCTTCAGGGAGTGAAATTCTATTCCCAACCTCCACGCTATTATTATACCCAACTCGAAAGCCTCAAGATCGAAATGATCTCCAAAGCCACGGAGGATGCACGGGTCAGGGCAGAGAGAATCGCCGAAAATTCAGGTTCCAAGCTTGGCAGGCTGATCTCCGCCAACATGGGGATTTTCCAGATCACCGGTCAAAATTCCGCTGAGGACTATTCTTGGGGCGGTACGTTCAATACTTCTTCCAAAGAAAAAACCGCTTCGATTACGATGCGGTTGAGTTATGGGGTGAGGTGAGAAATTTTGAATTAAAAATTCATAATTCAATGTCGTTTACTTTTTGAGGATTCTATAAACTTTTCCAAAGTTCGTAATGGCTGTTTTAAGATCCTCTTGGACTTGTCCCAACTTTGGAAAAGCTTTTCGCAACTCAACAGCTTATCTAAACTACATTGATTCAAGATCAAAAAAAAAGCGGGACCTATTCGGTCTCGCTTTTTACAGTTAGTTCTATTTCTTCTCCTGAGTCGTCCAGGAATTTGTACTCCGTCACCGGGAGTGAAGAGTCTTTAGTCAGCTTTACCCACTTAAAGTATTTGAAAAACCACCTTACTCTCTGAGAGATGACTCCATGCGTGAAATACGCATAGAGGTAAGGGTGTAATCCGATCTGGATGTTGGAAACATTCTGGATAGTAGCAATATGCTCGAGGTCTTTTTCCAATTGATCGGCCACCAAGATGGAGGCCTGGATCTTGCCTGTACCGTTACAAGACGGACAGGTTTCTTTGGTGACAATGTTGACTTCGGGTCTCACGCGCTGCCTTGTAATCTGCATCAGACCAAATTTGGTCAATGGCAAGACGGTGTTTTTTGACCTGTCATCTTTCATCTCCTCCCTCATGGCATCGTAAATGGCCTTTTTGTTGTCGGCCTTTTTCATGTCGATGAAGTCGATGACGATGATGCCTCCCATATCACGGAGTCGAAGCTGTCGTGCAATTTCTTTTGCTGCAACCAGGTTGGTTTTCAATGCCGTTGTTTCCTGATCACTTTCTTGGTTGGATTTATTTCCACTGTTGACGTCGATGACGTGGAGGGCTTCGGTATGCTCGATAATGACATAACCGCCCTGTGGAAGACTTATCGTCTGACCAAACAAGCTTTTGATTTGCTTTTCTATTCCAAAACTTTCAAAGAGCTTTGCTTTACCGTTGTAAAGCTTCACAATTTTTTCCTTTTCAGGGGCAATAGATCTGATGTAAGACCTGATTTGATCATAGGTCAATTCATCCTCTACGGTGATTGCATCGAATGATTCGTTGAGCAGGTCTCTAATGATAGAGGAAGCCATGCTCATTTCTCCAATTACTTTGTCGCGTCCTTTGGCTTTAGCCAGTTTTTTCATGCCTTCTTCCCATGTCATCAGGAGATTTCTGAGGTCTTTGTCAAGTTCTAAAACTGACTGACTTTCAGCAACTGTTCTGATGATGACACCAAAATTGGCTGGCTTGATAGAGGTTATTAAGCGTACCAGCCTTTTTCTTTCTTCGGCACTGCGTATCTTTTTGGATACGTTGACTGTATCAGAAAATGGGACTAATACCAAATAGCGACCTGCGATGGAGAGCTCACACGATAGTCTCGGTCCTTTGGTGGAGATGGGCTCTTTGACCACCTGCACCAAAACCTGATTTCCTTTAGTCAATACATTGGAAATTTTCCCAAGTTTTTCTATATCAGGTTCTTTCTCAAAGCCTTTCAGGTTGAGGCTAGAATAGTTATTGTTGCGTACGACTTTTGTAAACTTGTTAAGACTGGAAATCTGGGGACCCAAATCCTGATAATGCAGGAAAGCATCCTTTTCATATCCGACGTCTATAAAGGCTGCATTGAGCCCATTGACAATTTTACGCACTGTACCCAAATAAATATCGCCGACCTTAAATTGGTTTTCACCACCTTCTGAGTGGATTTCTACCAGGTTTTTGTCCTTGAGAAGGGCAATACGACTACCGTTTTGAGCAGAATCGATTAATAATTCTGTGCTCAATCGTGTCTGTTTTTAAAATGTAAATGAACGTTTAGTGTAAAAACTTAAAAAGAAGAAGTGTATTACTTCTTCTTATGTCTGTTTTTTCTAAGTCTTTTTTTACGCTTGTGCGTAGCGATTTTATGTCTCTTTCTTTTTTTACCGCAAGGCATAGTTTTAAGGATTTATAGTGAACAATTATTTATAACCTTTCAAGGTAACTTTCCACACTCGCCAAAACCATAGGGTCTTTGCTCATGCTTTCAACCAACTCGAATTGCTGTTTTGCTTTGTTATTTTGCTTGGATTCGAAGTAGCTTACGCCAAGGTAAAACTGACCCTCCACATTGTTAGGGTGGTGTTTTACCAATTCTTCAAATCTTTCTCCAGCTCTTTTGTACTGCCCTGACTGCATTGACAAGACACCCATGTTGAAGAGTCCATCCTCGTTGGTCGGGTCTTCCTCCAACACCTCCCTTAGCATGGTGATTCCCTGCATAGGGTTGGCGGAAGAGACGTATGTCATGGCCATTTTTGTTTTCAGGTCAAGACGTTTTGGATCTTTTTCCAAAACTTTACCGAGGTAAGTACGGGTTTTTTCAGCAAGAAGCGAAACTTTTTCTTGATCTAAGGCAAAAGTGTAGGCTTCATAATATGCAGCCCCTGCTTTTTCCCAACTTTCGGAAGTTTCAAGTTTTACTGCAACCAAATCAAATATATAGGCAGCACTGTCAAACTTTCCTGCTTTGATGTAAAGCGAAGCAATTTCGTCTGACAATTTTGAGACTTTTCCCTTATCGTCTTCTGTTTCCAGATCAGTTAATAATTCCTTTAGAATACTTCTGTCCCCCGCGTCCATAGGTGAATCATGGATTTCAACACCAGAGTCTCGAGAGGAGGTCTTATCATCTGTGATTTCAGTGTTGCCCTCTTCATTGTCTACCACAATCCGGGGAAGAGAATAAAGAACAGCAATCATTGATACCCCAAGGATTAAAACTAGGATTTGGGATTTTTTCATAAGGAAAAAAGCACTCAGGATTAATCCTGAGGTGCTAGTTCTTTGATTTTTTTACTGTTCTTGATTTTTTCAATGAACACCTTAGAAGGTTTGAAAGATGGCACATAGTGCTCTTCGATCACGATCGCAGTGTTTTTAGAGATATTTCGAGCAATTTTTTTAGCTCTCTTTTTATTCACAAAGCTGCCAAAGCCTCTTACATAAATATTATCTCCATCTGCCATGGAATCTTTTACCACTTTGAAGAATGCCTCAATTGTTTGAGTTACATCGTCTTTTTGAATACCGGTTTTGTCCGAAATCTTGGTGATTACTTCTGCTTTAGTCACTGTTTAATGGATTTAATTTATTATCAAATAAGCTTAACGACCTATTAACCAACTATTTTTGGGACTGCAAATTTAAAGGAAGCAATCCAATATAAAAACAAAAAGCCCAAAATTAGATTGAAATGTTTAACATTGTCTTAACACCTTAACTGCGTTGATTTTGAATTCCGATCCGTTTGTCCATACTTTATTAGAGTGGTACCCCCATAATAAGCGTGATTTGCCATGGAGAAGCACTAATAACCCATATATCATTTGGCTGTCAGAAATCATTCTACAGCAAACAAGAGTGGCGCAAGGACTTCCTTATTTTGAAAAATTTTTGGAAAACTTCCCACATTTAGAAGATTTGGCCAATGCATCGGAAGAAACAGTCATGAGACTTTGGCAGGGACTTGGTTATTATAGCCGTGCTAGAAACCTACACTTTTGTGCAAAATTCATCAGGGATCACCATGACGGGATCTTTCCTGACAATTATCAAGCCCTGATTCAGCTCAAAGGTGTTGGCACATACACAGCAGCTGCCATCGCTTCTTTTGCCTTTGATGAAGCTGTCGCGGTCGTAGATGGCAATGTCTTTAGGGCTTTGGCGAGATACTTTGGTATTGCTACAGACATAGCTGGGAATATGGGAAAAAAGGAATTCGAAGCCTTGGCCAACACCCTCATTCCAAAAGACAGACCGGCAGAATTCAACCAAGCCATCATGGAATTCGGCGCGTTGCAGTGCGTTCCAAAAAATCCTGATTGTGCCAATTGCCCGATGAGATTAGGATGCGTTGCTTTCAAGAATGATTTGGTGGATTCGCTACCTGTCAAAATCAAAAAGCTGAAGATCAAAGAAAGATACTTTAGATATTCCTATATCGTATGTGATGGGGAGGTAGTCGTAAAGCGCAGAGGTGAAGGGGATATTTGGCAAGGACTTCATGATTTTCCGATGCAGGAATTATCCGAGGCGTCTGAAACAAGTGACGAAAGGGTTTATATCGAAGAATCGAAAGATTTTAAGACAAATACTGTCATGGAATCTGAGAAGTGGTACAAACACATCCTTACCCATCAAAGAATTTTCGCCAACTTTACAACTCTGATTGTCCCAAAAGAAAATAGAAATAATCTTCAAGAATGGACAAATTCCAATGGATTCCAGTTGGTAAGCTCAGAAAAACTGGATGAGTTGGGAAAACCTAGATTAATTGTTAAATTTTTGGAGGATCAGAAATAATTATTAAATTAAAGACAAAGTTTTCGTCAACAATATAAACAAACAAAAATATGGCCGGAGTAAACAAAGTCATTTTAGTAGGCAATTTAGGGGCAGATCCTGAAGTGAAGCATTTGGAGGGGGATAAAGTAGTGGCTCATGTTAGTCTCGCTACAAAAGAAACATATAAGGATAAATCAGGAAACCGTGTTGAAAATACGGAATGGCATGATTTGGAGCTTTGGGATGGACAAGCCCGAATCGCGGAGCAATACCTGAAAAAAGGCATGCAACTTTTTGTAGAGGGGAAAATAAAAACAGATACTTGGCAGGATGACCAAGGTCAAAACAGAAAAAGGACTAAAATCCGAGTATTAAGTTTTACCATGCTGGGAGGTAAACCTGAAGGTTCAGGGCAGTCATCTACGCCATCAAATTACAATACAAATCAACCAGCTAATAGACCTTCTACTGTAAGTGAACCACCAATGGAAGATGATGATTTGCCCTTCTAAATCAAAAAGTTGAAAATTTCCTGAGTATTTGATTAATTTTGTGTCGATCATATTCTGGAATTAATGGAAGACCCATACCCGAGTCTTATTTTACTGGCTGAAATTGTTGAGGTTTCAGCCAGTTACATATTGTTTAACTCGCTGATTTTTATTTTGCTTTTGATTGCCTCAGGCTTGATTTCCGGCTCGGAAGTAGCTTTTTTTTCCTTGAATTCTGATGATATTGCCTCCTTTGACGAAAAAGCAGATTCAAGAGCGACCAAGGTCATTTTGCTCGTCGAATCACCAAAAAATCTTCTCAGTACCATCCTGATTTTAAATAATCTTATCAACATAGGAATAGTTACGCTCACGACTTTTATAACCTGGAAGTTTTTTGGGCTCAATGCCACGGGAATATTGGTCATTTTGGTACAGACCATAGGGGTCACTTTTGCCATAGTTTTCTTTGGTGAAATTGTTCCAAAAGTCTACGCTACAAAAGCGAAACTTGAGTTTTCGCTCATGATGGCTCCCATAATATACTTTTTTTCTATAGTGATGCGACCCTTGTCCGCATTTTTGATGGCGATCAGTACAGTGGTTGAAAAAAGGATCGTCAAAAAGGGGTATTCCCTGTCAGTCGATGAACTCCATCAGGCATTGGAAATCACCACAGAAGATACTTCTGATGAGGAAAAGGACATTCTCAAAGGAATTGTAAACTTTGGTACACTCTCAGTCAAGCAGGTAATGCAATCAAGGATGGATATTACTGCCATTGAAATCGACATGGATTTCCATGAACTGTTGGATAAAATCAACAAGAGCGGATATTCACGAATTCCTGTTTTCAGAGAAACCATAGACAATGTAGAAGGGATTTTATATATAAAAGACCTGCTGCCACATATCGATCAGGATGAAAATTTTGAATGGCACGCAATGATCCGGAAAGGTTTTTTCGTCCCGGAAAATAAAAAGGTGGACACACTTCTCAAGGATTTTCAAAAGAAAAGGGTTCATATGGCCATCGTGGTTGATGAATATGGGGGAACATCAGGATTGGTGACCTTGGAAGACCTGATTGAAGAAATCATTGGGGAGATCAATGATGAATTTGACGACATTGAAGACTATTACTTCAAAGAATTAGATCCTACGACTTTTATATTTGAAGGTAAAATTTCTTTGAATGACTTCTGCAAAAAGCTGGAGCTGGATCAGCAAATGTTTGACGAGGTCAAGGGAGAAAGTGAATCATTAGGCGGAATGTTGCTTGAAATTAATTCAAGCTTTCCAAAAAATGGAACGAAAATAACTTTCAATAATTTTGAGTTTACTATTCTGGCTGTTGACACCAAAAAGATCAAAAAGGTAAAGGTCAGGATTCTAGGCACCGAGAAGGAAAATGGCGGACATAATCTAGATTAAGGACTATCATTCATAGAATATTATTCTTTACTATTTCCGAAAACATTATTTTTATTCTTTAAATTGAATCTCTGATAACTTTTCATGGATTCACTTTTACTTTTTACGATATAAAAAATTTAAATAAATTTTCCTTTTTTTGACTTAATCCAAAATTTGTAATTTTCTTCTTTAATTTCAAATATTTGGCTCAAATACAATGTAAAATTTGAGTTTATTCGGTTTTTATTCTTAAAGTAGGTTTAAAAAATCACCACATAATAATTTTTATAAAGTGTAAACATATCTCTATTTAGGTACAAACTATGTATTTATAAGGCTGTTTCATTGCTTGTATTTTAAAAAACACAATTTTTTTTGTAATATTCGCAACAAATTCTTGAAACCTATTAACCCCGATTATAATGAATAATGGACTTTATCATGAGGAATTCGAACATGATTCCTGCGGTATTGGTGCTGTCGTGAACATCAAAGGCCTCAAAAGCCATGAGACCATCAGCGATGCACTCAATATGCTCAGCAATATGGAACATAGAGGAGGAAGGGGCAGTGATCCAAAGACGGGTGATGGCGCAGGCATTTTAATTCAAATTCCTCATTCTTTTCTCAAAGAAGTAACAACAAGGGCAGGATTTCAATTGCCGGAAAAAGGAAGCTATGGGGTTGGAATGACTTTTTTTCCCAAAAATAAACAGCTCTATAAAAAATCGAAAGAACAGCTTAACCAAATCATAGAAGAACTGGGTTTTAACCTGATTGGATATCGAAATGTCCCGGTGGATGAAACTGTTCCCGGTTCAGGGGCTTTAGATGTGATGCCCAATATTGAGATGGTTTTTGTTACGCACAAAAACGGACTGTGTGGCCTCGAGCTCGAAAGAAAACTTTATGTTTTAAGAAATTATTCCTCAAAAACAATAAACCTTGCAATTCCCGGAGTCAATTCGGCTTTTTATTTTGCGAGCTTCTCAGCATTTACCTTGATATATAAAGGTCAGCTAAGAACCGATCAGGTGCTTCCGTTTTACAAAGATCTCCAAAATAAAAATATTACTTCAGGATTGGCCATCGTCCATTCTAGATTCTCTACCAATACTTTCCCAAATTGGAGATTGGCACAGCCATTCAGATACCTTTCCCATAATGGTGAGATCAACACCATCCGCGGAAATCTCAATAAAATGAAGTCCAAAGAGACTTTGATGCGCTCAATCCACTTTTCAGATGACGAGCTATCAAAGCTCATGCCCATCACCAACAAGAAAAACTCCGATAGTGCAAATCTCGATGCCATGGTGGAGTTGCTGACACTGAGCGGTAGGACACTTCCACATGTGATGATGATGATGGTGCCTGAGGCATGGCAGGACAATCAGATGATGGACAAAGACCGTAAGGCATTCTATAAATTTCATGCTTCCCTAATGGAGCCTTGGGATGGACCGGCCGCCTTGTTGTTCACAGATGGCAAATCGCTTGGTGCGACTTTGGATAGAAACGGACTGAGACCTTTACGTTATTTCATAACCAATGACGACAGGTTGATTTTATCCTCCGAAGCTGGGGCATTACCGATTAGGGAGGCTACCATCAAAGAAAAAGGAAGAATCAGTCCGGGAAGAATGCTTTGGGCAGATCTGGAAAAAGGAAAAATCTCCTTTGATGATGAGATCAAATCTTCTGTCTGCGACAACAAACCCTATGAGGCTTGGGTAAGGGAAGAGCGTCTCAAACTAAGATCAATGCCTGACCCGGTTATATTGGAGCATCCTTATACCACAGAAGAAATAAAAAAACGCCAAACCGTATTTGGTTACACCTCGGAGGAATTGAAAGTAATCCTTTCACCGATGGGCGAGGCCGGTTATGAGGCAGTCGGTTCGATGGGGGCAGATACGCCTTTAGCGGTACTTTCCAAACAGAGTCAGCATATTTCTAATTACTTCAAACAATTATTTGCCCAAGTCAGTAACCCACCGATCGATCCGATCAGGGAAAGATTAGTCATGTCATTGTTTACCAGAATCGGAGAAAGCCATAATATCTTGGCTGAAAGTCCCCGTCACACAAGACAAATCCACATTTCTCAGCCAGTATTGCTCAATGAGGATTTGGAAAAAATCAAGCATCTCGAAGATCAGGGATATAGAACAGTCACGCTTTACGGTCATTTTGAAACAGATCATCAGCCGGGAAGGTTACTTGAGGCCCTCAACCATCTCTGCAAAGAAGCTGAAGGAGCGATTTATGCCGGAAAGAATATCATTATTATTTCAGATAGAAAAAGCACCGAATCGAAGGCTCCAATTCCGACCCTTCTAGCTATTGGAGCGGTTCATCATCACTTGGTCAAAAAGAAACTAAGAACCCGTGCAGGTCTTGTAGTAGAAGCTGGAGATATCCGGGAAACCCACCATTTCGCAACAGTGATCGGTTATGGTGCTTCGGCCATCAACCCTTATTTGGCTTTGGAATCATTGATCCACTTGAATGAAAAAGGTGCTTTTGCTAAAGACATCCCACAAAATCAACTTTTCTACAACTTCCAAAAAGCGGTGGGAAGCGGGCTTCTGAAGGTACTCTCCAAAATGGGAATCAGTACGCTACAGTCCTATCAGGGCTCGCAGATTTTTGAAGCCATAGGTCTTGGACCTGAAGTCATTGACAGGTGTTTCAAAGGAACTGTAAGTAGGATTTCAGGGATTTCATTTGATGAATTGGCAGAAGAGGTGCTCATCCGACACCATGCTGCCTATCAAACTGAGAGTCCAATTTTGGAAACAGGAGGTGTGTATCAGTGGAAAAGAAGGGGTGAGAAACACATGTTCAATCCTGAAACCATCCACTTACTTCAGAAGTCGACCAAACTCAATGATTATGGGATGTACAAGAAATTCGCCCAGAAGATCAACGAGCAAACAAAAGATGCTTTGACGCTGAGGGGTTTATTTGAATTTAAGAAAAGAATCTCCATTCCCATTGATGAAGTTGAGCCGGTTGAATCAATTCTAAAAAGATTTGCAACTGGTGCAATGTCATTCGGATCTATTTCCCATGAAGCGCATTCCACATTGGCTATTGCCATGAACAGGATTGGTGCCAAAAGCAATAGCGGTGAAGGAGGAGAAGACGAAATCCGTTTTGAAAAGAAAGAAAATGGGGATTGGGAAAGATCTGCTATCAAACAGGTTGCCTCAGGAAGATTTGGGGTGACGAGCAACTACCTCACCAATGCTGCCGAGCTGCAGATCAAAATGGCTCAAGGTGCCAAGCCTGGAGAAGGCGGACAGCTTCCTGGCCACAAAGTAGATGAATGGATCGGAAGGGTAAGGCACTCAACTCCCGGAGTTGGGTTGATTTCCCCACCACCTCACCACGATATTTATTCTATTGAGGACTTAGCCCAGCTGATCTATGACTTGAAGAATGCAAACAGAAAAGCGAGGATCAATGTCAAGCTTGTTTCCCAAGCTGGTGTTGGAACTGTTGCAGCGGGTGTGGCAAAAGCCATGTCTGACGTGATTTTGATCTCAGGCGCAGATGGTGGCACAGGAGCTTCGCCATTGAGTTCGATCAGACATGCGGGATTGCCTTGGGAACTTGGATTATCAGAAGCACATCAGACGCTTGTCAAAAATAATTTGCGAAGCCGTGTTGTATTGCAGACCGATGGACAATTACGAACCGGAAGGGATATTGCCATCGCCACCTTACTCGGTGCAGAAGAATGGGGGATTTCTACCGGAGCATTAGTCGTGGAAGGCTGTATCATGATGCGAAAATGCCATCTAAATACTTGCCCTGTTGGTGTTGCCACACAAGATCCTGAATTGAGGAAGCTCTTTACAGGAGATCCCGACCACGTTGTCAATTACTTTATGTTTTTGGCGCAAGACTTAAGGGAAATAATGGCTTCACTTGGATTTCATACTATCTGCGAAATGGTCGGACAAGGTGATGTGCTGAAAGCAACAGGCCATATGAACCATTGGAAGTGGGACAAAATAGATTTGAGCCCAATATTTCACAAAGTAGAAGTCCCTGACCATGTCGGCATCCACAAGCAGATCGATCAGGAATTTGACTTGAAAAACGTATTGGACCGACAGCTGATCCAAGCGGCAATCCCTGCCTTGGAGCAGGCAAGCCCCGTAATCGGTACATTCAAAATCAACAATACAGACAGGACTGTCGGCGCGATGCTGTCCAATGAGATTTCCAAAATATATGGAAGTCCAGGATTACCCGAAGACACCATTCATTTCAATTTCTCAGGATCTGCAGGACAGACCTTTGGAGGTTTCCTTGCAAGAGGAGTCACTTTTGAACTTGAAGGTGAATCCAACGATTACTTTGGAAAAGGGCTTTCGGGCGGCAAATTGATCATTTATCCTAGCCGAAATGCCAGTTTTGTAGCACATGAAAACATCATTATAGGCAACGTGGCATTTTACGGCGCCACCTCAGGTGAGGCCTATATCAATGGAAAAGGTGGAGAAAGATTCTGTGTGAGAAACTCCGGGGTCCAAGCCGTGATCGAAGGGATCGGAGACCATGGATGTGAATATATGACCGGCGGTCTTGTAATTAACCTTGGGGAAATCGGAAGGAACTTTGGCGCAGGTATGAGTGGCGGTATTGCTTATGTCCTCAAAGATTATATCCATCTGATCAATCAGGAAATGGTCGATCTCGATTCCCTAAACGAGGACGATTTTGTAACCATCAAAGAACAGTTGCATAAACACATTTCATTTACAAACAGCCAATTGGCCACGGAATACCTAAGTAATTGGGATGAATACAGGGAACGTTTTATCAAAGTGATCCCGCGAGATTACAAAGAAGTATTGAGAAAAAAAGCAGTGGAAAAATCAACAACATTGGTGTAAGATGGGAGCTAAAGAGGGATTTATATTATTCAAAAGAGAACTTCCGGAAACCAGAAATCCGGAGGAAAGAATACACGATTATAAAGAAATCTATAAGCCCTTTGATGGTGCAAAACTCAACCACCAAGCTGCTAGGTGCATGGATTGCGGAGTTCCGTTCTGTCATCAGGGATGCCCTTTGGGAAATATTATTCCGGATTTTAATGATGCTGTATATAGAAACGAATGGGAAGAGGCTTTTCAGATATTAAGAAGTACAAACAATTTTCCGGAATTCACAGGAAGAATCTGCCCGGCTCCCTGTGAGGGTTCTTGTGTTCTTGGGATCAATAAAGATCCTGTGGCAATCGAACTGATCGAGAAAAACATCGCAGAAAAAGCCTATGAACTTGGCTTTGTTAAGCCAAAAATGCCAACAAGAAGGACTGGTTTCAAAGTCGCAGTGATCGGTTCGGGACCTGCGGGATTGGCAGCAGCGGACCAGCTAAATCAGGTGGGACATGAAGTCACTCTTTTTGAAAAAGATAAAAAAGTGGGGGGATTGTTACGGTATGGCATACCTGATTTCAAACTCGAGAAATGGGTAATCGACCGACGGGTTGAAATCATGCAAAAGGAAGGGGTCATTTTCAGTACAAATACCGAAGTTGGTTTCAATATTAAAGCCGAAAATATACTGCGGAATTTTGATGCAGTGGTACTTTCCACTGGGGCTCAGCAGCCGCGTGAACTTAAAATCAAAGGATCAAACCTAAAAGGAGTCCATTTTGCAATGGAATTTCTCGGCATACAGAATCAGGTAGTCGCCGGTGAGGTGGCTTCAAATCCAATTTCTGCAGAAGGAAAACATGTTTTGGTCATTGGTGGTGGAGATACCGGAAGTGACTGTATCGGTACCTCCAACAGACACGGTGCCGCGAGCATTACGCAATTGGAATTGCTACCCAAACCTCCAAAACAAAGAACTGTACTGAATCCTTGGCCGGAATGGCCGATGACCTTGAAGAACTCAAGTTCTCACGAAGAAGGCGCGGATAGAGTATTCTCGGTGTTAACAAAGGAATTTGTCGGAAATGACAAAGGGGAAGTCACCGGGTTGGTGTTAGTAAATCTGGAGTGGAAAGAACATAACGGTAGAATGCAGTTTGTGGAGATTCCGGGGTCGACAAGGACAGTCCCTTGTGACCTTGCCTTTATCGCCATTGGGTATGCGGGGCCTGCACAAAATGGACTGCTTGAAGCATTCGGAGTACAGACTATGGACAATACACTACCAATATCAAAAGAATATCAAAGCACAAATAAAAAAGTATTCCTAGCCGGGGACATGAGAAGAGGTCAATCTCTTGTTGTTTGGGCAATATCGGAAGGGCGGGAAGCCGCCGTCAGAGTCGACAGGTATCTGCAAGGCAATTCTGTATTACCTAGAAAAGATGAAGGATATTACGAAGTTGAAAAACATATCCACAATTGAATCTAATGAAGCAATAAGCCTAATATAAGAGTAAGTGTGATAATAAGTTTAGTTTGTGATTGTTATGATTTTTAGCAATCTAATAAGAAAGAGCAGGTCGGTGGCCTGCTCTTTTTGTTTTGTTTCATAGATAATTTTTTGAGTAAAAACCGATAAAACAATCTTATAAACCTTTCTTTTTGAATATTTCAAAAACATAAAACTTCAATCAGGACATCCTAATACTCGGTTACGTCCTTAAAAAAACCATAACTTGTAGAAACCATGAAAATATATTCTTCACTTGCCCTAGCTACCCTCCTTTGCATCACGCTATCTTGTAATATTGATGACAAAGATTTTAGTCAGGAAAATCTTCATGGAACTTGGGAATTGAGTAGGTATCAGGCAGAGTCCGAATTGTTTTATGTCGATACTTACGAATTTAAGGAAGATGGAACCTTTGAAAACAGAAGTACTGCCAGACAGCAAGATAACAACATGGACCTTGGGTATAATTCAATCACAAACGGAACATACCGATTAATAGGAAATGTTTTGACTCTTAAAGGGGACCAATTTTTGACGCTTCCTGAAGGGAGTACGGAATGGTATACTGCATTGGATAACCTTATCGGATCGGACTGGAACATAGAAAGAGAATACACCATAGACCTAAAAGAAAGGAAGTCACAATTGGTGCTTGATTATAAATGCGCACCCAATGAACTTTGCGCCGGTCCAATCACTTATTTCCGCAAGTAGACATTGAATAAACCAAAAAAAGCAGACCAATGGCCTGCTTTTTTGTTACAAATAAACCCAATCAATCTAATTTTTTTTAATTGGTAGCAGAGCCTCCTCTTCCTCCCGAAGAACCTTTACCTCCTCGGTGACCTCTTCCGCTTCCACTACGTTCTCTAATTTCCTTTCGGTTTTCTTTTTTGACTTCCTCCCATTTGGTTTTTTGATCAGGAGTTAAAACAGCCACTATCTGCTCATTTTGAACTTGGTTTTGGGCCTGCATCGCTGCTCTTTTGGCTTTGTGCTCTTCTTGCATTGCTTCCCTTTGTGCCTGTCTTTTCTGGGCATTTTCGAGATTGATGTCATAGATCTTTTGTTTTTGATCTTCAGAAAGGCTCAATTCATCCGTCATCTTAGTGGTCATTTTCTCAGCCCTTTGTTCTGGAGTCATTGACTCTTTTTGTTGACCGGATTTTGAACCCCCATGTCCTCTTTGTGCAAATGCACCTGCAAATGTCATGGTGAATATTGCGGCAATCATTAATAGCTTTTTCATATTTCCTTTTTATTTAAGTAAGTTTATTCAAAGATTTTTTAAGAAATTTTGGTTTCCCGGACAAACCATTTGTGTTTCTATGCTTTGAATTTGAATATTAGACTGGATGCAGGTATGATGGTTTAATCAGATTTTATGAAAAAACTGTTAACAAATCTTAAATTTGGATATGGAAAGTTTCTATTATTTCGGATATGCGAGCAACTTGGATGTAAGTACCTTGCAAGGAAGGCTCCAAACAAAACCAATCCTTATCGGGGTGGGCGTACTCCCTCATTTTGGCTTTCGATTCAATTTTCCCAATCCTGATGGATCCGCTCGGGCTAACATTGTGTCTAGGGAAAATGAATCGGTGTACGGGCTTGTCTTCGAGATTAAAAAAGAAGACCTGAGTTATTTCCTGACTTCAGAGCCGGGATATGATTTTGTGGAAAAAGAAATATTCACAAAAAAAGGTCGACTCAACGCTTTGGTTTTTATCTCTACTAAAACGCGGGAAGGCATATTCCCAAAGGAAGCGTATTGGAAAGTCATCTTGAAAGGAGGCAAAGAATCCGGAATTCCGGATTCCTATCTCGCTCATATCATTAATAGGGTAGGGAAAATATGATTTCCCGAAAATGTCAATTTCCCAAAAATACCTTACCAATTTCGTTTGATCACCTATTACATTCGGTTGCCTCACTTGCGTAATATCGCTCATCGCCGACATAGAGTCCCTCATCCCGCAGAGTCAGTGGAACAGTCAGAGGACTCAACCCCTTTTTGGTGAATGTCAAATTTAAAATAGCTTCAGGTCCTTCTCCCATTACTGTCCAATTACCTGACATCCTGTTTTTGTATTCAGGATTGGTTTTCCGCATGATTCCCTTTTTTTTGACATTGGCAGAAAAAGTACCATTCTCACAAAGGTTGATTTGTGTTTGCCTGGCGCCTCCCAATACTTCATCATAGGTGATCATCAGTTTATTTGCAAGGAATTTTTGCCAATCAAAATTCTCATAAGGAGACGGAAATGAGGGCACCTCAAATGTTCCTTTTTCTAAGAATTCCAAAGCAGCACCTGCAATAGACTCATAAGAACCTTCTGTAGCTACGGCCAAAACAGTAATGCAGGTTCCTTGATTGCCACATTTGGTAGCGGCAAAAGCCCTTGATTTGTTGCCGACAAAATTCCCATCAGCCACAACTTCGGACTGTAAGATTTGGCCTGAAATTTTTGGGTCAATTGCTTTTAACCTCAATGTCTCTGTCACATCCACCCCCTGTTTCCAAAGTTCAGAAAGTTGATTCAAATCCGTAGCAGCTCTGCCGAAGACAAAGATTTCACCAAATCCGTTGCTTCCGGTTGTCAATAAAAAAACCTCACTTTCGCGGGGTAAGGTTCCGATCCAGCCGGCAGGAACGTAGGAAGTAAAGCCATAACTTGGCGCAAAAAGTGTGTCTTGTGCATTATACATTCTTCCTGGCTGAATTCTTTTTTTGTTTGCTTGTCCCAACGCAGGATTGAATACAACTACCGCAATAAGGATTATGGTAAGTAAAATAGCATTTCTCATAAAGTTTGGCATATTGAATACTGAATATAATTATTTATATGTACGCTATGATATCAGTGAATTGGAAATCCAAAATAATTCAAGGCAAGACTCAGAAATGTTCGTTACATCGGTCTTCCGACTTCGGTCTTCCTACCCAATTGTTGTAGAAAGTTGAGTTATTCGCAGAGAAGCGTACATAAACAGTAATTATTTATCAATCCTCATAATCTTTCTCCTCGAGCATCCATTGTCTTTTGAAATCTTTTACGTACCTCGGACGGATCAAAAGCCGCAGACTTGGGTCAAAGGATAGGTATTTCCAAGACCAGGTGAGGAAAACCATGAGTTTGTTTTTTACTCCCAAAATGGCCATCAAATGGACGAAAAGCCATACGAGCCAGGCAAAGGAGCCATGAAAACTTACAAATGGAAGGTCCACTACAGCCATTTTCTTACCTATGGTCGCCATAGATCCAAGGTCTTTGTACCTAAAAGGTTGCCAAGGCTTTTGCTTCAATTCATTCTTGAGATTTTTGGAAAGGTTAGCCGCTTGTTGGATCGCTACCTGCGCTACCTGAGGGTGCCCGTTTGGATATTTTGCATCCCTTTGGACACATTGGTCACCGACAACAAAAATGGACTCCTCGCGGACTAGTTTATTGAATTCATCAACCAATAACCTCCCGTTAGGTGCTTTTTGGTCATCTTCCACACCGATGAGTGAGTTGGCCTTGATCCCGGCAGCCCAAAGCAAGGTCAGAGTCTTGATAGATTCCTGTCCTTTCAATTTGACAATAAATCCATCGTAATCTTCCACCATGGTATTGAGAAGAACTTCGACTCCCAATCCCCGGACGTACTCAAGGGCTTTTTCACGGGATTTTGGTAACAGCCCGTTCAACAGCGAACCGCTTGCCTCGATCAATATTACCCTCATATTTTGGAAACTGAGCTGTGGATAATCTTTGGGAAGTACTTTGTTTCTCAACTCCGCAATAGATCCTGCCAGCTCCACACCGGTGGCACCCCCTCCCACAATCACCACATTCATGATGGGTTTGCGCTCCTCAAAATCTGCGATATTGACAGCTCGCTCGTAATTAGAAATGATTTTATTCCGGATATACAATGCTTCGGAAGTGGACTTCATCGGCGCACAGAATTTTTGGATGTTTTGGTTTCCGAAATAATTGGTGGTGGCACCTTGGGACAAGATTAATATGTCATATTGAATTGTCCCAAGATTGGTATGAATGATTTTATTATGCTTGTCAATTTCTCTGACTACGGCCATCCTAAAAATCACATTGTCGATTTTGTGGAAAATCCTTCTTAAAGGAAACGAAACAGCACTAGGTGAAAGTGCAGCTGTCGCCACCTGATAGAGCAAAGGTTGGAATTGGTGGTAATTGTTTTTATCCATCAAAACCACTTGATAATCGGTATGGGCAAGCTTTTGCGCAATTTTCAAACCGGCAAAACCGGCTCCTACAATTAAGATTCTTTTATGTTTTGGAAGAGGAATATTGGGAATCGGAAGGGCTTCTGAAACGTTCATGATAAAAGTTCTATTTAATGCTGGTAAATCTATTAAATTTTGAATTATGATTACCGCTCGAAGAAGATTTGTTAGCAATGGATTTCTTTGTTTTTAGGCCATTTCAAAAGATTTATTAATTTTACCCACCTTTTAAAATAGATGAGTAATGGGAAGAGCATTTGAATTCCGAAAAGAAAGAAAATTTAAACGTTGGAGTCAGATGTCCAAGGTCTTTACACGCCTTGGAAAAGAAATCGTCATGGCTGTCAAAGCAGGTGGTCCTGACCCCAGCAACAACACCAAGCTCCGCACTATAATCCAAAATGCGAAAGGCGCTTCTATGCCTAAGCACACGATCGAAGCTGCTATCAAAAGGGCTTCAAACAAGGACGAGAAAAATTATGAGGAGATTTTATATGAAGGCTATGGTCCGTATGGGGTGGCTGTCATCATCGAAACCTCCACAGACAATATCAACCGCACCGTAGCCAATATCCGAAGCTATTTCACCAAATCCGGTGGGGCTTTAGGCACTTCTGGATCAGTTAGCTTTATGTTTACCAAAAAGGCTGTTTTCCGTTTTGCCCAAAAAGATATGGACATAGAAGAGTTGGAATTAGAACTGATCGACCATGGGCTTGAAGAAATAGACGAAAATGAAGGGGAAATTTTTGCTTACACCGAATTTGAAGATTTTGGAAAGATGCAAAAAGCCCTTGAAGACAGACATATTGAAGTGATCAATGCTGATTTTCAATGGTTCCCATCCACTACTGTGGACCTTACCGAAGAACATGAAGAAGAAATCAACAAAATGATTGAAAGACTTGAAGAAGACGATGACGTCAATCAGGTATTTACCAATGTTTCCTAACAATATCCCAAACCTCCCTCTCACATTATTATAATCCTTACTGCTGATCATCCATGACCGGAACAACGAGTTTTCCAAAAAGAAAGAATATCCAAGACCAACAAAGACAAAATTTAGTAATAGTCGGCAGTAGAAACCCTGTAAAAATCAGTTGCACAGATGGAGGATTCCATCAGGTCTTTGAAGGAACCTACCTTGTGGAAGGGCTGAATGTCAGCTCGGATGTAGATGCACAGCCGATCGGAGACGAACAAACTTATAAGGGAGCTTTTAACCGTGCCAAAAATTCAAAAATAGTATTTCCTGAAGCTGACTTCTGGGTTGGTATAGAAGGAGGTGTTGAAAAATTTCAAGGAGAACTAGCAGCGTTTGCTTGGGTAGTGATTATGAATAAAAATGGTAAAATCGGTAAAGCGAAGACTTCTTTGTTTTTCCTGCCAAAAGCTATTGCCGACCTTGTTGATGGAGGCATGGAATTAGGTACAGCTGACGATGAGTTTTTCAAACAGGAAAATTCCAAAGAAAAAGACGGTGCTGTCGGTATTTTGACCAAAGGAGCACTTAATAGGAAAAATTATTACCAACAGGCAGTTATCCTGGCTTTGATACCATTTCTAAAAGAAGACCTGTATTAGAATTATCTACATGCCTGATAGATTTTTTCAATTTGTTTTTAAAAACCATAGGATTTAAATTTGGTTAAGTGTTTCATAATTAAGCCAATACAATTGGAGGCTTGAATAGAAGTTGTTATATATTGATATTAAGAAAAAAGAATAAGACGAAGACCTGAAACCTTTTGGAAAAATAACGTCAGGCACAATTGATAATAGCAGGAAGTGTTTGGTCACCGAAACAGTCAACTATAATTTTTAAGAGCCCTTTTGGGGGCTCATTTTATTTTTAGGTTAGTCAGGAAATTTTCCAGTGATGTTTTCCAGTCAGGATCTGCGTCCCAAACCGGACCGATATACAACTCATTACGCACCAAAAACCGGATATAATATTTCACCACAATTCTATCCCCATCATTTAGACCATCAGTGGCCAATCCCATATTCTTCATCAGGTCAGCTTCTCTTGCTTCCACCCGCATAAGCACAAACTGAACTCGTTCCTTTATGAGATCCGCATCAGACTTTGGGCTTGTGAGAAACTCTACCTGATGTGGATACAGCTGTGTAAAAATAGCTTCCAAACCATTTTTCTCGGCATTTTGCTCCGCTAGAATTCTTTCCTCAGATTTTCCCAAGAGATCATAACGGAATGTATTTAAATACCCACTTTCTCCTGCAGAACCCGAAAGTGGGATACCCAATTTGAATACATCCAAGTTGAGCGGGTTTCTGTTAAAGTATCTTTGAGCAGCAGATGCGGTGGCATTGGCTCCCGATGGAAATTCCGGCACTTCCAATACCATCAGGTTTTTGGATTTGGTATTTTGTCCCATAGCAATCAGTGATACTTGGAGTGATTCAATCCCATTTACCTCCATACTCCACATGCCATTGGTAGGGATCATATTCTTATTATTTGTAAAGGATCCAATATTCAAAACCAAACTTCCGTTGGCTTTTCGGGTAAGGATTACAACTGAGGAAATCATTCTTTTGGCAAACATCGTTGCAAAACCAGCCTGTACCTCTTCCGAAATAGCCACATTCTCAAGTTCGTAATATGCTACGGGATCACCACCAGCAGAAACCAAAGCGGTATGGATTTCCAGTGCTAAGCCCTCCCAAGTCATAGAGGGTCTAGATTGGGGAGAATTTGAAATAAGAACCACGGATTTTCCATCCAAAAAAGTCTCCGGAAGGGCATTTTGTGCCGTACCTGGTATTTGAAAAGCCAAAACCATCAGCAGGGCAAAAAGATATTTCATAAGCGTTAAGATTCGAGCGATTATATCTTACTATTTTTACGAATATACATAACGGACCAATTTAAAAAGACATATGATTAATTTATTGAAATTTTTCATGCTATTTTTTCTTATCGCCCCTTTGGGATTGAGAGCACAAAAAATCGACCAAAACAAATTGCTCAACGACATTGAATACCTTTCATCTGATGAACTTGGGGGAAGAAAACCCCTTTCGGAAGGAAGTATTAAAGCAAGAAAATTCATTCAGGAGAGATATTGGGAATTGAAACTCAGAACTCAATACCCGGATTTTACCCAATACTTTGATTTCCATAACCAAAGAGAGGGCAGACTTTATGAGAAAGCAGCAAACATTGTTGGTTTTATCGGTGGGAAGGAAACCGAAAAATTGATTGTAGTCATGGCTCATTATGACCATATCGGCACGAATGGAGAAATGATTTTCAACGGCGCTGATGACAATGCCTCGGGAACAGGTGGTGTCTTGGCATTGGCTGAATACTTTTCCAATAACCGCCCAAACCATTCCATGCTTTTTGTGGCCTTGGACGCAGAGGAAATGGGCCATCAGGGAGCAAAAAAATTGGTGGATGATTTCCCTTTCCCCATTGGACAGACAGTCCTTAATATCAATATGGACATGATCAGCCGAAATGTTGACGGCGAAATCTATGCTGTAGGAACGTACCATTATCCTCAATTGAAACCCACTGCTGAAAGGGTTGCTGCGGGTCGTTTTCCCAAATTAGTATTTGGTCATGATGTTCCGGACCAACCCGGTGATTGGACCTACGCCTCTGACCATTCACAATTTCATAAAAATGGAATCCCATTCCTTTACTTTGGAGTCGAAGATCACGAAGATTACCATAAAGAAACAGATACATTTGAGCGGATTCAGCCCCTGTTTTATGTTGGTGCGGTGGAATTGATTCTGGATATTATCCTCGCTTTTGATCAGGAATTGGTCAAAGACTAGGTGCGTACATAATTCTGATTTAGGTATATTTAAAATAATCAAAAGGTAGCTTTGGCCAAAACCGATTTAATCACACGTTTTTTGATTTGGAGGCTTCGCCATCTGAGTACAAAAAACTTTGTCCTGATAGTAAGCGGTCTTATTGGCATTTTTTCAGGCTTCGCTGCTGTGATTTTAAAGGGTTCAGTTCATGCCATTCAGGAATTCCTGACGAATAGCTTTTATGAAGAATACGCCAATTTTTTCTACATCGTCTATCCGATAATAGGTATTTCACTTGCTTACTTCATTGGACATTATGTGCTCAAAGACAAAGGAGGGCATGGCATTGCGGATATCCTGCTAAGCATATCCAAGAAAAGCAGTTTGATTCCAAAAATAAAAATGTACAGCCGGGTGATCACTTCGGCATTGACAGTAGGATTTGGGGGTTCTGTAGGATTGGAAGCTCCAATTGTGATGACAGGGTCGGCGATTGGTTCCAATGTTGGTGTTTTGATGCACCTCAATGCCAAAAAAAGAACATTGCTGATCGGGTGTGGTGCTGCTGGTGCCATCTCGGCCATCTTTGGTGCACCTATCGGGGCAGTGATTTTCGCCATAGAAGTAATCTTGATGGAAGTCAGCATCGGTAGCTTCATCCCATTACTGATTGCCTCAGTCACCGGAGCGCTGACCTCCATTCTCTTGCAAGGCAGCGAAAGTATGTTTGATTTTTCAATTTCAGAAGAATTTGTGGCCTCACATGTTCCCTACTATTTCGGATTGGCGGTCTTTACCGGAATAGTTTCTCTTTATTTCAATCGAACCATTCTGGGTACCGAAGGATTTTTGGATAAATTTGACGAGCCATTCCTAAAACTTCTCTATGGCGGTGCCTTTTTGGGGATAATACTGTTTATTTTCCCTCCGATATATGGTGAGGGATATGATACGCTCAATCATTTGGTCTCGGGTGAACCAAATAACATCCTTTCCAAAAGTCCATTCTTTTCAGAAATAGATAATCCCTATTTTATCATTCTTTTTCTATCCATGATCTTATTGATCAAGCCAATTGCGTCTGCCATTACCATTGGTATTGGAGGGAGTGGAGGCATATTTGCCCCTTCGCTTTTTGTAGGAGGAATAGCTGGATTTTTGTTTGCCTATACTGTCAATCTATTTAACCTGCCAATAACTCTTCCCTTGGCATCATTTACATTGGTAGGGATGTGTGCCGTCATGAGTGGGGTGCAGCATGCCCCACTTTCAGCCATATTTTTGATCGCAGAACTGACCGGAGGATACGAGCTTCTGATTCCCCTGATGCTGGTTTCATCGATTTCTTTTGTCACCACCACCTATTTTGACAAAGATTCTCTCTACAAAAAACAGCTCATCGCCAAGGGAACATTTCTTCCCTCCACCAAAGATGAGGAAGTACTTGACCTCATGGATATCAGAAAAATAATGGAAACCGACCTACTTCCCGTTGCTCCAGAGTCGAGCCTTGGTGACCTCTGTGATCTGGTCAAGCTTTCGAGAAGGAATATTTTCCCTGTAGTGGATGATGAGGGAATTCTGAATGGGATTGTTACTTTGGACGACATCAGAGAGCTCATGTTTGACCCCGAAAGCCAGAAAACACTGAAAGTCAAGCAACTGATGCATTCTCCTCCTGAAGTGATAAACAGTAACGAAAATATGCAAATTGTTATGAAAAAGTTCGAAAAATCAGGTGCTTGGAACCTACCTGTAATCGAATCAGGAAAATACCTTGGATTTATCTCTAAAGCCAGGATTTTTCATGCCTACAGGAAGAAATTGATTAGACAAAACCAAGAATAGATTGACCCTTTTTATCATAATATTGTATTGATTTACCCACTTCAAAAAACAACTCATTTTTGTAATTTTCTCATTTACAGAGAATTATCCACAAAATCATATAAAAGTGAATAGGTTTAAAATACTGAATATCAATAGGTTATACGTCTTTTTTTAGGCTGTGTGGAAAAGTATTGAAAATTGTGGATAAAAAAGACTTGCTTTATTCGATATGTCCTTAAGCGCTGATTTCGAAGATTTTGATAAACGGGCAAACCAAAAATCTGTCTGCTCGTTAATTTTTTGATGTAGGTATACTTTTAAATGCCTTCTTTAGATCAGCAAAATTACAAACGCAAAAAAGACATATGAAATACTATTTTCTTATTAGGAAATTTTATAACAAATTTAGTAAATTTTAATCTTAATAAAGTTCAATTTTAACACGTAAAATTCAATTAATCATGGTCTTGTGCTACCTTACCTTCTTTTGGCTTTATTTAATCTACCCTCAGGCTGATAGTTATATTGAACAAAGGGCTGTGCAGAATTTTAAAGTTATTGACTTCGATGAGTTTGAATCTACGATCAACAACCCCTCTGAAAAATTAAGAATATTTAATTTTTGGGCGACATGGTGTGCACCTTGCATCAAGGAAATGCCTTATTTCGAATCAGTCAAAAGTCAGGATCCCGATTTGGAATTGTTTTTCATATCTATGGATGATGGAAGAAATCCTGAGCGAGTCACCAATTTTATTTCAAAACGAAAAATCAAGGCTCCGGTCTATTTATTAGATGAAGTCAATTTTAATAAATGGATAGGAAAAGTTGATAGGGATTGGTCGGGAGCTATTCCTGCCACCTTATTTATAAAACCTGACGGAAGCAGGAGTTTCCACGAAGGTGAAGTCAGTGAAGAAGAATTGAAACAACTCATCAAACAACAAAAATAATTCGGTATGAAAAAGTCAATCTTATTATCAATCGGTCTTTTGATTTTGATGGTATTTTCCATTGAAATCAAGGCACATGGTGGGGGTTATCAGGTTGGGGATAAAGCCTCAGATTTCAACCTTAAAAGTGTCGATGGCAGTATGGTTTCACTCAGTGGATTGGAAGGCGCAAAAGGTGCAATCGTGATATTTTCATGCAATACCTGTCCTTACGTAGTGGCCTATCAGGACAGGATGATAGACTTGCATAATGACTATTCGTCTAAAGGATATCCGGTAATAGCCATTAATTCCAATGATGAAAAAATAAGTCCCGGAGATAGCTTCAAAAAAATGCAGGAAAGGTCAAAAGACAAGAAATTTCCTTTTCCATACCTATATGACCAAAGTCAGGAGGTGATCAAAGCTTATGGAGGAACTAAAACTCCACATGTCTATCTCTTACACAAAGAAGGTGGAGCATACAATGTGAAGTATATCGGTGCTATCGACAATAATTACCAGGATGCTTCTGCGGTGACGGAAAAATATGTAGAAGATGCCTTGGATGCCGTCATAAATGGTAAAAAAGTGGCTGTCGAATCGACAAAAGCCATTGGATGCTCCATCAAATGGACTAAAAAATAGGGATAAAAAAAGCCCATGGTATTTTTACCATGGGCTTTACATTTATACAGCTTTCGCTTTGTCCATTTGGTAAAGGATGTCTTCATAGTCCAATTTGTCCCAGTTTTGGGAAATCAATGGGCTTGACATTACTTTATCCATGATTTTTTCCTGCAATTTTCCCTGAGCGAATGCTTCTGAATACGGCATGTTAGAGAAAGTGACCATCGTATAGAGAGGAACCCAATCTTTGGGATAAAGGCTATGCAACTTGGCTTCTATTTTTTTTCTAATCTGAAATTTTGGATCTGCCACCGAATTTTTCATTTCTTCGAAATTCTCCAAGGCGAGTTGACAAATGGCATCTGTATCTTTCTTTCTCTTTTTTTGGAATTTGGCAAAAACCAGTTCCCAAGCATTGGTTCCAAATTTTTCGATCAATTCATCCAAAATGAAACAATCCTCAAAACCGCAATTCATACCCTGTCCATAAAAGGGAACCATGGCATGGGAGGCATCCCCAATAAGTAGGGCACTTTTGAGCATCCAAGGATAGCATTCAATATTGATCAATGCAGAAGTTGGGTTATTGAAATATTGCTCCTTCAATTTTGGCATTATTTGGTAAGCATCATCAAAGTAAGTCTCAAAAATACCTGCTACATCCTTCTCGTCCCTGATATTCTCAAAACTCACCCTTTCCCCTTCGAACGGCAGAAAAAGTGTGCAGGTAAATGATTTATCCGGATTGGGAAGTGCTATCAGCATAAAACTTCCTCTTGGCCAGATATGGAGGGCATTGGGATCCATGGCAAATTCACCTTCAGCGGTTGCCGGGATGCTCAATTCCTTGTACCCGTGGGTGATATATTCCTGCTTGAAGTCAAATCGGACTTGCTTCAACATGGCATTTCTCAAAGCTGAATAGGCACCATCGGATCCTATAATTACATTGGAGGATATTTTTTCTTTGTTCCCTTCAGGATCAGCTACCAACAGTTCATTGGACCTAAGATCTACCTCCTCGATCCTATGTCCGAAATTATGCTTTACCCCTAATTTTTCCGCTTCATCTATCAACAGATGGGTAAATCTGCCACGGGATATGGAGTATATCGCCTGACCTTCTTTTCCGTATGGAATAAAACTTGTCTTGCCATGTTCATCATGGATTTTTCTTCCATACATTGGAATGGTCAAAGGAAGTACTTTTTCTTTTAACCCGGCTTTTTCCAAGGCATTCCAACCCCTATCGCTCAAGGCCATGTTGATGGATCTTCCTTCTTCCTGGTATTGCCCTTTTCGGTTGTCAGGTCTTTTCTCGTAAACATTTACATCAAGACCCCTTCTCTTTAAATATATACTCAACAATGATCCGATAAGACCGGAACCAAGGATGCTGATTTCATTTTTTTTCATGGTTTGAGAGATACTATCCGCTTGGTTAAGCTAATTTGTGAAGGGATTGTTCTAAGATTTTTGCAAACCTAAAAACATCCAGATAGCTGTTATATAATGGTGTGGGTGCGATTCTTATGACGTTTGGATGTCTCCAATCTCCGACGATGGCATTTTGATACAGCTCATCAAAGACTGCTTTTCCTCCTTTTTTGACCAACAAAGATAATTGACAGCCCCTTTCATTTTTGTTTTTTGGCGTAATTATTTCAATTACAGCACGATCTCTGTTGATCTGTCCAATCAAAAACTCCAAATACCCTGTCAATAGTTCACTTTTTGCCCTGAGTTGTCCCATGCCTGCTTCCTGAAAAATATCCAAGGATGCCTGATGTGCCGCCAAAGCAAGCACATTGGAATTGGCTAGTTGCCAACCGTCAGCACCGAACATGGGTTTAAAGCCCTTTTCCATCTTAAACCGCTCTCCTTCATCATGTCCCCACCAGCCTGCAAACCTCGGCAAATCTGGACTCTCGGCATGGCGCTCATGGACAAAAATCCCTGAGATATTCCCAGGCCCTGAATTCATGTATTTGTAACTGCACCAAGTGGCAAAATCTACTCCCCATTCATGAAGATGTAGTGGGATATTTCCTGCAGCATGGGCCAGGTCAAATCCCACTTTTGCTCCGGCAGCATGACCTGCAGCAGTGATTGCTTCCATGTCAAAAACCTGCCCCGTATAATATTGCAATCCCGACATCATGACCAAAGCCAATTGGTCTTTATGGTCAGAGATGACTTTCAGGATATCTTCTGTCCGTAGGGTATATTCTCCTTCCCTTGGTTCTAATTCAATAATTGCATCCTTTGGATCAAGAAAATGAAACTTGACCTGCGTCTCTAGCATGTACATGTCAGATGGAAAAGCACCTGCTTCGGTGATGATTTTGAAGCGATCTTTGGAAGGTTGGTAAAATGAAACCATCAAAAAATGAAGGTTTGAGCTCAGGTTATTCATGGCTACTACCTCATGTTCATGGGCACCGACAATTTCTGCCAAAGCGGGTTTGGATTTTTTGCGGACATGGTACCAGGCATCTTCTCCATGAAAATGTCCATCTACTGCCATTTCAGCCCAATTGTCCAATTCTTTTTGGATATATTCTTTGGTGGTTTTGGGTTGTAACCCAAGGGAATTACCACAAAAATAAATCGCCTCACGACCACCAACTTTTGGAAAATAAAATCGGGAACGGAAGCTTTTCAATGGATCTTTTTCGTCCATTTCCCGAGCAAATGCTTCTGAAAAGCTATAGTTAGTGTTATCCATTTTTTGAAAATCAATGAAATAAAGTCGTGTTCGTTTAACCAAGTTCTCAGGAATAGGTTTCTTACAATCTTCAAAAATACCATGTTTCCTTTTTGAAAAAAACCGATTTGATTTCGGTGGTAGTATCTGAATCTGTATTTTGCACAAAAATAGATAACCCATGTCCAAAGAAATAATCTTTTCAAGTGATGCCCCTGCGCCAATAGGGCCATATAGCCAAGCCATTAAAATAGGAAATACACTCTATCTGTCAGGTCAGATTGCCTTGGATCCAGTGACCGGCGAATTGATCAACGAAAACATTACCGAAGAGACTCATGCTGTAATGAAAAACATGGATGCGGTTTTGAGAGCAGGAGGTTTCACTTTTGCTGACGTGGTCAAATGCACGATTTTCATCAGAGATATGGGTGAGTTTGGCACCATCAATGAAGCTTACGGCCAATATTTCAAATCAAATCCTCCTGCAAGGGAAACAGTAGAAGTCAGTAAGCTTCCCAAAAATGTAAATGTGGAGATTTCCTGCATAGCAGCTAGAAGTGAACCTACCCTTTCAACGGTTCAATTATTAAATCCATAAAATCCTCAGCGTTACATCTAACTATTTGTATTGACTTGAGTTAGGTTGCAATGAATCCATTTCCCAATCATAGCGAAGTCCTAGTCTCCGCCTTGTCCAAAAAGGAAGTGGAAGTAAGATTGAAAAAAGTAACCCATGACATCAACTTTTTGGATTATGAACAAAGACTTCAAAAAGGTTTTAAGTTCAATGGGCAAGTGGGCAAGGATGCATTCAGACTTTCCTTGGCCATAGATAATCCTGACAGTTTTTTACCTTTGATTTTGGGAAAAATAGAAGGTACTCCAAAAGGCTGCATCCTTTTTCTGCAATACAAGCTGTTCCCTAGTTCCACGTTTTTCTTGGGGTTTTGGACCGTAGTGACATTAGCTTTGACAGTATTCTTTGGATTTATTTCTCATAAGCCAGCTTACGCGGCATTCTGTTTCCTTGCCTGTGTGGGCAATTATTTATTTGTCTGGAATTATTTCAAAAGAAAAATCAGCATTTCGAAGGGTATTTTTCATGAAATTCTTAACCTTAATTTGAAGGATTAATTCCCCCATTCTTTATGTATTCTTCCACACAGGTAGTATTTTAGCAGACTGAAAAATAACCACGTAAAATAATATGAGCATCAGGATAGAAAAAGATACGATGGGGCCTGTGGAGGTTCCTGCTGACAAATATTGGGGAGCACAAACCCAAAGATCCATCAACAATTTCAAAATCGGCGGAGAAAGAAACCGCATGCCGATCGAAATCATCAGGGCCTTTGCGATCCTCAAAAAATCCGCTGCCATTACCAATGCCGAGCTCGGCGTATTGACACAGGACAAAGCTGACATCATTGCCAAAGTCTGCGATGAGATATTGACAGGACAACATGACGATCAGTTTCCACTGGTGATCTGGCAAACAGGTTCAGGCACACAGTCCAACATGAACGCCAACGAAGTAATCGCCTACAGGGCACATGTGCTTCTGGGAGGTTCATTGGAAGATGCCAAAAAGAAAATTCACCCCAACGACGATGTGAACAAATCACAGTCATCCAACGATACATTTCCTACAGCGATGCATATCGCGGCTTACAAAATGGTAATGGAAACAACCATTCCCGGAGTTGAACTACTCAAAAATACGCTGAAAGCAAAATCCGAGGAATTTATGGGTGTAGTCAAAATCGGCAGGACACACTTTATGGATGCCACGCCGCTTACTTTGGGTCAGGAGTTTTCGGGCTATGTCGCCCAACTTGAACACGGACTGAAAGCTCTGAGAAATACCTTGCCTCACTTGTCAGAACTCGCCCTTGGCGGAACTGCAGTAGGAACCGGATTGAATACTCCCGCAGGTTATTCTGAATTGGTAGCTGAAAAAATCGCCCAATTCTCCGGTCAGCCGATGGTCACTGCACCCAATAAATTTGAAGCACTTGCGGCCCATGACGGCATCGTGGAAACACATGGAGCCTTGAAGCAATTGGCTGTGAGTCTGATGAAAATTGCCAACGACATCAGGATGCTTTCATCTGGTCCAAGATCAGGAATCGGTGAAATCCTGATCCCTGAGAATGAACCCGGTTCATCCATCATGCCGGGCAAAGTCAATCCAACCCAAGTGGAAGCAATCACCATGGTCGCGGCACAGGTGATGGGAAATGACGTGGCAATATCCATCGGCGGATCCAACGGACATTTTGAACTGAATGTCTTCAAACCGATGATGATTGCCAACTTCCTCCAATCCGCCAGGTTGATCGGAGATGCCTGTGTGTCCTTCAATGACAACTGCGCCATCGGCATTGAGCCAAACACAGCATTTATCAAGAGACATTTAGAGAATTCCCTGATGTTGGTGACGGCGTTAAATCCTTATATCGGTTATGAAAACGCTGCTGCCATCGCCAAGAAAGCCCATAAAGAAGGCACTAGCCTGAGAGAAGCGGCTTTGGATTTGGGTTTGTTGACCAATGAGCAATTTGACGAATGGGTGAAGCCGGAGGACATGATCGGCAGTTTAAAATAAAAAATCAATTTACCCCTATATGAAAAAAACGAATATTTTGATGACTTCAGCCGCTGCGCTGCTCCTGTTTTCCACCACCCCTACTTTTGCTGAAAGCAAAGACAAAAAAGAACCCAAAGTATTGACTGCTGAAGAGCAGGTAAAACTTGAGGAAATAGAAGCGCGGGTTCTTGAAATCCGGGATATGAAATTATCCAATCTTGAGAAAGCCGAAAAAGCTGAAATCAAAGCGGAACTGAAAAGCCTCGAAGAAGAAGCCAAAGCCCTCAATGGAAGCGGACTTTACATTTCCACAGGGGCTTTGATTATCATTATCATCCTTTTGATTATTCTTATTTAAAACAGTCAGCACTTCAGATTCAAAGCTGAGAGGTAATCAAAGCTTTTTTGAAGGGAATTTGGGGGATCAGGAGTCAGGTAAATTTCTAATGGAGAAATTGCTTGGCTCCTGATTTTTTTTACTCACATTGCATTTTTGCATTCATAAGTAACTCCTTTTCAGTAGTTCCCATTATTTTGGGTTTCCGTTTGTGTACTACGGATTTTCATTTGATAACTTTTGAATGAACCAAAAAATAATAAAGACATTGGGTCAACTATCTATGGTTTTCAAATATTTCTTCACCTTGATGGATCGCAAAAATATAATTGTGAGCAGAACTATCCATATAATTTGATTGAAACCGATTTGAAACACAGTCCTTTTATTCCATCCCAAATCAGGGATAAAGGCTACAAGAACCCAAAGCAAAAGAGCCAAGTGCCCGATGATCCCCCCTAAAATTAAATATTGCCAACTGATCGGGTAAAATGCACTCATAAAAATCAGAAATCCAAGAATCATCCCAAAGATCCCAAAGACATTGGTATTCGATTCGGCAAGGTAGTCCGGATTCATGGACAGCCATTTCAAAAAGTCTTCCCCGAAGTATCGGAAGAAAGCCGACCAGGCAAAGGTGTACATTCCTGTAAGCAATAGCAGTCCCCGCAGCGGCATTGGGAAACTTGGTGTAATGCTGTTTTTGTCCATAATCTAAATTGGCTATATTCCTCGAAAATAACATTTATCCACTCGGATAGGTTTTTTCCAAAACGTAAATCTACATGAAGAGAAGTATAAATAAGAACCAGATAGGTTTAATTGTAGGGGGAATACTTCTCCTGTCTGCCGGATTTGTCGGTGGCAAAATGATGGCGGACATCACTCCCGAAAACATTGCCAACGCCGAAGTTCTGATCGGACTTGAATTTTCTTCGGCTGAAAGGGACAGCATGAACCGCAACCTCACCAATTACAGGTCGAGTTACGAGACCATGCGCAAGCAGCCGATCACCAATAACGTGGCTCCGGCCATTGGCTTCAATCCCCTTCCCCATGGTTTTGTACCAAACCAAATTCAGGAAATTAGTGATTGGGGCATACCTGCCAATGTCAGTTTGCCCAATAAGGAAGCCGATATCGCTTACATGTCTGTGGCCGAACTTTCCTCTTTGATCAAAAGCAAAAAACTGACCTCGGAAAGATTGACCAAAATCTACCTCGATAGGATCAAAACTTATTCTGATACGCTTCAGTGCCTCATCACCCTGATGGAAACTGAAGGCATGCAAAAAGCCAAAGCCATGGATGCCGAGCTTGCAAAAGGAATCTACCGTGGCCCGCTGCATGGTATTCCTTATGGCATCAAGGATTTGTTGGCAGTAAAAGGTACCAAAACCACTTGGGGCGCCATGCCCTACAAGGATCAGACGATCGATCAAACTGCCACGGTGGTAGAAAAACTCAATGAAGCAGGCGCTGTCTTGGTGGGTAAATTTACCTTGGGCGCCTTGGCTATGGGAGATGTGTGGTATGGAGGCGTAACCAAAAATCCCTGGAACATGAAGAAAGGTTCGAGCGGTTCATCAGCGGGTTCTGCCTCCGCGGTAAGTGCGGGATTAGTGCCTTTTGCGATCGGAACCGAAACACTCGGTAGCATCGTCTCCCCTTCTACAAGGAATGGCGTGACGGGATTGAGACCTACCTTTGGAAGGGTAAGCCGTCACGGAGCCATGGCGCTGAGTTGGAGCATGGACAAAATCGGTCCTATCTCTAGGTCTGCATTGGACAACGGTATCGTGCTTTCGGTCATCAACGGATTTGACTCCAAAGACAAAAGTACCATCGCGGCTGCCTTTCAATACAATACCAAAAAGTCCATCAAAGAACTTAAGATCGGGTATTTTGCTTCTTTCTTCGAAGGAACAAGGGCCAACATTGACAAAGACCAAAAAGTATTGGAAGACCTCAGGGCGATGGGATTGGAACTTCATCCTGTCGAACTCAATACTTCTGTCGATCCGAGCAGCATGCTGATATCGCTATATGTGGAAGGTGCCGCAGCTTTTGATGACCTTACTAGGCTGAATCTCGATGACCAACTTGTCGCTCAAAACCGGAATGCTTGGCCAAATCTTTTTCGGGCAGCAAGGTTTATCCCTGCAGTCGAATACATTCAGGCCAACAGGTACCGAAGCATTTTGATCGAAGAGATGCACGCCTTGTTTCAGGAATATGATGTGATCGTGACACCCTCTTTTGCAGGAAATCAACTTCAGATCACCAACCTGACCGGACATCCTGCCCTTTGTATGCCAAACGGTTTTGCTGAAAACGGCAGCCCGACTTCCATTACTTTTCTCGCCAATCTTTTTGACGAAGAAAAATTGATCATGCTGGGAAAAGCCTATCAGGAAAAAACCGACTGGCAGCAAAAGAGACCTCCATTTTTTGACAAATAGAAATCCATCCAAACCCCAATGGAAAGAAATACCTACGATGTGGCGGTGATCGGCTTGGGAGCTTTGGGCTCCTCGACCCTTTGGCAATTGAGCAAATCAGGTAAAAGGATTCTTGGTATTGACCAGTTTTCACCTCCACATACCATGGGTTCTTCACATGGGGAAACGAGGATTACCAGACTTGCAGTGGGCGAAGGAATGGATTTTGTGCCAATTGTAAAAAGGTCCCATGAAATTTGGAAAGATCTTGAATCCCAAACCGGGACTTCCATCATGACGACCACAGGAGGTTTGCTTTTTGATTCCGGAATCCAAAGTTGGGCGAAGCATGGCTCGGAAGGTTTTTTCGAAAGGACAGTGACATTCGCCCAAGAAGAAAACATTCCCTATG
This sequence comes from Aquiflexum sp. TKW24L, assembly GCF_023502205.1. GTDB lineage: Bacteria > Bacteroidota > Bacteroidia > Cytophagales > Cyclobacteriaceae > Cognataquiflexum. The sequence goes on from NZ_JAMFLG010000019.1 coordinate 48,418, forward strand.
AGGTTTTTGATGCCGTAGAACTCCAAAATCGCTTTTCGGAATTCAACTTGGAAGAGAGCGGCAAAGTCTATTTCGAGCCAAGCGCAGGATTTCTCAGACCAGAGTTGGCGATATCTACCCAACTCCAACTGGCAGAACAAAACGGCGCAGTCATCAAAACCCATACAAAAGTTTTGGGTATATCTCCCTTACCGGGTGGCGGGGTGCAGATCCAAACCAACCAAGGGACATTCGAAGCTGCCCGTGCAGTCATCAGCGCAGGTCCGTGGGTGAAGGATTTCCTCCCCTCTTTCGTCAAGACCCAATTCAAAATTTGCAGACAGATCCTGCATTGGATTCCCAAAAATGGAGAAGCTTTTGAATTGGGAAAAACTCCGGTATTCATGTGGGGATTTGGAGCCGGTCCGGAGGATTTTATCTACGGTTTCCCTTCTTTGGATGGCGCTACGATCAAAGTCGCCTCGGAATCATTTTTGGAAAGGAACCATCCCGACACGATTTTGAGGGATGTTTCAGAGGCAGAACAAAGTGATTTTATCCAAAATAAAATCGCCAACCGATTTTACCACATAGAAAAAAAGGTAGTCCAATCCAAAGTCTGTATCTACACTGTCACTTCAGATTCGTATTTTGTGGTGGATGAATTACCTGATTTTCCGGAGGTCTTGGTGGCATCGGCTTGCAGCGGTCATGGGTTCAAGCATTCCGCCGGACTCGGAGAAGGCATTGCAGCTAAAATCCTTGGAAAGAAGGCGGGGTTTGATTTGGGGGTTTTTGGGTGGAGGGAATATTAAAAATTATAGGATATCCGCTTCTTTGCCAGTGACCCAATATTCTTCTTCAGTCGGGACGGATCCCGCTATCGGGACGGAAGACCGAAGACCGATGTAGCCGGAAATTCAAGCTTTATCCAAGAATTTTATAAATAACCACATTACTTGGATCATTTGCTAAATCCAAATTGGTTGATATTGTTTTGTTTACATAACTTTTATTGGCCTTTAAGGCTTTTCACATAATAGCGCAATGGATTTCAGATTCTGCAAACTGCAAACTGAATACTGAATACTGAACACTCTAATACAAAGCCACTATTTCAAAACTGCATTAACTGCTTACTGCAAATTATCTTTCAACCATTTATCCAAAACAGGTGTCACAGAATACTTAACTCCTTTGTATTGCTCCGGAGGTGAGGTGTCCAAGGCTTTTCTGACTTCGAGGATGGCAGGATAGAAATCCATTCCCTGTCCGGCAAGCTGCCCATCAACCACACGGAGTAACCTTTCGATCCCAAAATGATCAAATGTCCAATCCTGCAGGTTGTCCGCATTGGGGATGGCCATCCTGATATCCGCTGCCATCTGCAGGATGCTGAGTCGGACCGGCTCGGTAAATAATGCCGGATGGTCCACCGAGTTGCCATCCAAAAAATCATAAGCATATTGGTAATTGAATTCAGACACCAGAATCCCGATCAATTCACTTTCCCAATCAGGTCTTGATTTGATTTTTGCCACTGCCGCCTCCCTTATCTCCGCCTCGTGATACCTTCCGGTGAGCGGCAAAATCCCAAGGATACTTTGGGTAGAATCCAAGTCTGCTATTTCCCGCATGAAAGTATCATATTGCTCTTTGTCCCGTGTCTGGATTTGGGAAATCATTTCTTTTTGCTGCTTACTTTGATAGACAAGCCAATCAACCAACATGCCGATCGTAAAGACAAGACTGAACAAAAATCCTATGGAGAAAAAGATTCTGACGGGTGCAAAACTTGGCTCTTTCCCCAAAAAAAGCACCAGAAACGAGGGAATGAAAATCAACAAAGGAAACCAAATCAGGGAATTCATGTTGGCTAGCCAAGGGGAAAAACTCACTGCCTCAGTGATATTGTCCCATTTTAGTGCGGCTGAAAAAAACACAGTAATACCAAATGCGATGCAGAGTATTACTGCCAAAAGATTTCTCCAAAAAGGATCCTGAACGAAATTTCCAAAAACCCCAACGCTTGCCAATCCAACAAACAGACCAATACTGCTCAAGGCGAAGCCAAATCCCAGAAAAGCTAACCCCAGCGCATAACCCATGGCACTGTCTCCTCCCAAATTGGGCTTGGGATAATTCAGAAACAGCAGTCCAATATAGAATGCCAGTGCGAGTACAAATGAAAGTTTACCCATGATTTTACTGATTATGAGTTTTAAATTCGACTTTAATGGAATGGGCAATGTCTCAAATTTCACATGAAGGTCTGTGGCCTGTCTCCAGTAATCAGCCAACTATCCCCAATAACTCCAAGAATACGAAACAATCCCGATGGAATCAATTCGGGAATACTTTTCATAATTACCTGAAAATGATAACTATCATATTTTGGTAGAATTTTAATCACCGGACTTTAGGCTATTTTTCGCCCAGAAATGAATAATTTAGGGTTGTGAAAATCAGGTAAAATTTAATCAAAAAATATAAAATTCTGAACAAAGAAAGAATATGCTTTTTGGATTGAATTCATGGGTTTTTACAGCAAAAAAAACTTGCAATTAACTTTTAACCCCAAATTTTAACTTAAAAAAACAATCTGCTAAAATCAAGAAACTATGCTGACACAAATCAAAACTGAATTAAAGGACTGGGTGGATTCGATGACAAGCCACTTTGAGCCTGAAAACGTCCATTGGTGCGATGGTTCTGAACACGAGTATGATACACTTTGCCAAAAAATGGTAGACAAAGGAACCTTCATCAAGCTCAATCCTGAGAAGAGACCCAATAGTTTTGCCTGTTTTTCTGATCCAAGCGATGTGGCTAGGGTAGAAGACAAAACTTTTATCTGCAGCAGAAGAAAAGAAGATGCCGGACCGACCAATAACTGGATGAATCCGACAGAAATGAAGGAAATTTTAAACGGTCTCACTGCCAGCAGTATGAAAGGCAGGACGATGTATGTGATTCCTTTTTGCATGGGTCCTGTGGGTTCGCACCTTTCGAGATATGGGATTCAGATAACTGACAGTGAATACGTAGTGGTCAATATGAAGATCATGACACGGATGGGAGCTCCGATCTTGAAATACATCGATGAAAACTTTGTAAAATGTATCCATACCCTTGGGGCCCCATTGGAAGCAGGAAAGAAAGATGTCAAATGGCCCTGTAATCCTGCTGTCAAATATATTTCTCATTTCCCTGAAGAAAGATTGATCATCTCCTACGGAAGCGGCTATGGCGGAAATGCTCTTTTGGGTAAAAAATGCTTTGCTCTGCGGATCGCATCCACCATGGGTAGGGAAGAAGGATGGCTTGCCGAGCACATGCTGATTCTCGGAGTGGAAAGCCCACAAAAGGAAAAAAGTTATATCGCCGCGGCATTTCCAAGCGCTTGTGGCAAGACAAACTTTGCCATGATGATTCCCCCAAAGGAATTGGAAGGTTGGCGCATCACTACCATCGGAGATGACATTGCATGGGTTCACAAAGGAGACAACGGCAGGCTTCACGCCATCAATCCCGAGGCGGGATATTTTGGCGTAGCCCCCGGCACCAACTACAAGACCAATCCCAATGCCATGGAAAGCATACGGGCAAATACAATCTTTACCAATGTAGCTGTAACTGCAGACGGAGATGTATGGTGGGAAGGAATGACCAAAGAAGTGCCTGAAGGACTAACCGATTGGCATGGAAAACCTTTTGACAAAGCAAGTGGAAAACCTGCTGCCCATCCCAATTCAAGGTTTACAGCTCCGGCAAACCAAAACCCTGCGATAGATCCTGAGTGGAACAATGCCGAGGGCGTTCCCATCACTGCCTTTGTGTTTGGAGGAAGAAGAAGTACCACAATTCCTTTGGTATATCAGGCTTTCAACTGGAATTTTGGTGTGTACATGGCCGCTACTATGGGGTCAGAGACTACCGCAGCAGCTTTTGGCGAAGTAGGAAAAGTCAGAAGAGATCCATTTGCTATGTTGCCATTTATGGGCTACCACATGGGGGATTATTTTAACCATTGGCTGCAATTTGGCAGAGACCTGCAAAACGCTCCAAGGATCTTCGGGGTCAATTGGTTTAGAAAAGACGACGAGGGTAACTTCAGTTGGCCGGGATTCGGTGACAATATGCGAGTGCTGAAGTGGATCATCGGACGATGCAAAGGAAAGATTTCAGCTGTAGAATGTCCGATAGGCTGGAGACCAAGATACAAAGACATGGACTGGGAAGGCATGCATGATTTCAGCAAGGAGGATTTTGACAAGATCATGATGATTGAACCTGAGCTTTGGAAAACCGAATTGCTTGGCCACAGTGAGTTGTTCGAAAAAGCTTATGATAAAGTCCCAAAAGAGTTTTTCTTCATGAGGGAATTGCTACTGTCGGCACTTTGGAGATCTCCTGATAAAGTAGCCCTCGCCTCAGAGAGCGGCGACCACTAGGTTTTTTTCAATTCCAGTAATAAATCCCTGTGAGACTTTGATCTTGCAGGGATTTTTTGTTTTCCTTTCAAAGACAGTTTTCGCTCGGCGTCACCTGGAACATAGTGAAGAGGGCCCCCCTTCCGACAGCTACTTCAGACTTCCTGACTTCCAACTTCGTACCTTCTTCTTACCTCTTACCCTTTTCCCTAACTTTGAAACTTTTTAACCTTGACACTTTCAAATTAAATCAATCCTCCTTCCCCGACCCTTTGAAAAAATCGTCTTTGTCGGCAAAAAGAACATTGAAAGTGGTCAGTGAACCATAGGCTCTCGTGATGTACTGCTGCAAGGCGATCCTGTCCTGATCGTCGAGTTTCTCGTGGTTATTGATATTTTGCTCGAGGACGCGGAGCCGCTCCCTGACCATGACGATCTTGTGAAAAAATGTGGCAATCGGTACTTCCTTGTTGCTCATTTCGGGATTATAGGGATTGAGAATCATGTTGCCTTTGAGCCACTTTTGTGCCATGCTGACTTTTGGCAAAGCTTCCGCAGGCGGGATTTTTTTGATGGCGTTTTCTACCGCCCTTTCGATATCCGCAAGGCTGAACGCAATCGGATCTGCTTCTTTCTTTTCGATCAGTTCAAAATGCTGAAAGTCCCTTGCGATGGTTTTGACCTCCGCGATAAAGTTAAAATAAATCTTGTAAAATGAGGCATCTGCCTCCACGACTACACCCTTCCCAAACTTTGGATGTCTGACTTGACTGCCGATTCCCAATTCCATTGCTGACATAATAATATTAATTTTGTTACCAAATGATCAGGTCAATATATAAGCTATTTTTATAATTTCACAGCCACATATACCCATCTTATGAAATCAATCGATAGACTCCGTTTACTTTTTGAGGAACAGATCAATGTTATGACCATTGCAGAAAACCTGATGATTTTTGACCAAGGTAATTACAGGGAGGAAATGGAAAAACGGAATTTTCAATCTGCCGTGGTAGACGTAGATGGGGTTTTGATGAAATTCGATATCGGTGACGAACTTCCTATTCCCATCCCTGAGGAAGACATCATGCCATCGGAAACTCCCCTTTTGATTGCCTTCAGAATGCTGATAGGCAAAAGGCGGTATTTTATAGAAGAAGATGGAAGGGTCGCCCACATCGTCACCCGAACCGACCTGGACAAGATTCCCCTAAGATTAGGTTTTTTTGGCTTGATCAGCCTTTTAGAAACACACCTGAAGGAACTGATCCGCAAACAGCTGCCGCATTGGGAACAAAGCATTTCCGAAAACCGGCTCAACAGTGCCCGATCACTTTATGAGTGGAAAAAAGGACGGAAAGAAGAAATTGATTTGGTGCAATGTTTACAGTTCGGCGACTTGGGTTCTATCTTTTCCAAAAACCAACGATTCAAAAAATTTGATCCGGAGTATAGCAGAGACCGCTTTGTCAAGATGATGAATGAAATCGGTCAGTTGCGCGATGCCTTAGCCCACTCCCAAGGAAATCTTGGTTTTTCATGGGAGGAAATAGACCATATCATCCGGTTTATCAGGATTATTATCGATGAGGAAGATCAGGTTTTTGAGAAATAGGTTATGAGGTTATCTGCTTCTTATCTTTTTTTTCGCACTTTAAGGTGGGGCGTTGCCCTGCCATCTTCGTAGCAAAAATTTATCAAGGGAAATACAGTAGGGGCGTAGCCCTGCAATCTTCGTAGAAAAATGTGTGAATCAAAAACGAAAGGGGCGTAGCCCTGAGATCTATCGTTATTTCGTCTTTGCCATAGGTTTTTAAGATTTCAGGGCTACGCCCCTCTTGGGTCCGTTGTTGATGTTGTTTATTACGAAGATCAGAGGGCTACGCCCCTCTGGGGTCTGTTGTTGATGTTTTTTATTACGAAGATTAGAGGGCTACGCCCCAATTGTCAATCTGAAATGTTCTTGATTTGAAATCCATTGGGATAATTAGTAAATGTGAAGATTGAAGAGCAGAATCTCTATTGTTGTCAAGGGCGTAGCCCTTAAATCTTCGTAGCAATTTGATTGGTATGAACGCAAGGGGCGTAGCCCTGAGATCTATTATTCATGCTTATTTGCCACAGGTTTTTAATATTTCAGGGCTACGCCCCTCTTGGGTCCGTTGTTGTTGTTTCTTATTACGAAGATCAGAGGGCTACGCCCCCATTATCTATCTGAAATATTTGATAAGAAATAAATGGGGATAATAATCAAATATGAAGATTGAAGAGCAGTTATCCCGATTCTAGGGCGTAGCCCTCAAATCTTCGTAGCAAATTGATATGGGATATGAACGCAAGGGGCGTAGCCCTGTGATCTCGTAAAACTACTTCATTCTCCAAATATTCTTGTCGGAGAAGCCTTTTATTTTGGGTTCGTGTGTGTATGAAATTGGCTAACCTGTACAACAGATTCGCCCCATTCTGAGGTCGAGAGTCAAAATCTATCCACCTTAAACCCTGCCAATTCCATACTTGGGGATTTTTGGGCATGGAGTTCTGCGAGGATCTTTCCCGTTGCAGGTGCCAAACTGATTCCCATCATGGAATGGCCGCTGCCGACAAGGACATTCTTCCAATTCGGCGCAAAACCTATATAAGGCAAACCATCGGGTGAACAGGGTCTCAAGCCCTTCCATATCTGATCGGTTTCGGGAAATTTGGATTGGAAATCCGGATAATACCGGTTGATGGATTCGAAGATTCCTTTGACGCGGTTGATGTTGATGGACTCGTCCGTACCGGCGATTTCCATCGTGCCACCAAATCGGATCTGATTTCCATAAGGACTGACGGCAACTTTCATTTCTGTCAAAATACTTGCCTGCTTGATCTCAGGCTTGTTTTCCTGAATAAAACTGTATCCTTTTCCGCCCATCATGGGAAGTGAAAAATCCAACATCTTAGCCAATTCGGAAGACCAAGCGCCTCCACAAAGCACAAAATTATCCCCTTCGATTTTTTCCTCCGAAGTCAATACGCCGATGACTTTATCGGATTTTGTTTCAAATCCGGTGACTGTCACTTGGTTTTTGAACTGCACACCATTTTCTTCCAAATGTTTTTTCAAAAAGCCATACAAAGCAGCAGGAGAAAGGTGGGCATCTCCTGGAAACAAAACCGCACCACGGGCTTTTACCTCAAGGTTGGGCTCGATATTCCGGATATCATCCCTACTGAGGATTTCTGCCGCCAAACCATGTTTCTGCGCCAAATGTGCATATTCAATCTCTTCTTTTTCTACCTCAGCAGTTTGGTAGATCATCATCAAACCCTTTTCTACCAAACCCAAGTTCGAATCCAAATGCTCAGCATTAAACTGCTGATACAAAGCCTTGCTCATCAAGCTGAGGTTTTTCAGGTAGGGGATACTCTTCTCGACATGGGATTTGTTGGCAGATTTGTAAAAAAGCCAAGACCATTGTAACAGTTTACGGTCAAATCTGGGGTGTACATAAAACGGGCTTTTAGAAGAAAACATCCAGGAAATCCCCTTGCTGATCATGCCCGGAGCGGCTAAGGGAATGATGTGACTCGGCACGATCATCCCGGCATTGCCGGTGGAGCAGTTGACCTGCATGTCACCTTTGTCGATGATGATGACTTCAGTTCCTGATTTTTGAAGGAAATACCCAGTAAACAATCCGACGATCCCGCCGCCGATGATGATGGTTGGTTTCATTTTTTAGATGTGAGATGGGAGACTTGAGACATGAGACTGGATTCGGGTAAGGTTAGGAGAGAATTGAAATCCTAATGGCTATCGGGATGGAAAATTTCAAAATTGTAAAGATGGGCTTTTCTGTTTCTGATACTTGGTACTTTGTACAATGTTTAATACTTATTTCTCGCCTCTCGTTTCTCGCTTCTCGTTTCTCGCATCTCATTTCTCGCCTCTCGCTTCTTTCAAATTACCTGAAATCCATGCACGTAAGGATCTTCGTCGTCGAGGAATATGGTATTGTAGCCTGTCACCACTGCCCAACCTTCGATACTTGGAACGATGGCCGAGAATCCCCCGACGGTGGTCTCCTCTTCTATCCTGCCTGTAAACTTGGATCCGATAAAGCTCTCATGGATAAATTCATCCCCTTTTTTCAACAAACCTTTGGCATGCCACTGTGCCATCCTAGCCGAAGTGCCTGTTCCGCAGGGTGAGCGGTCGATGGCTTTGTCTCCGTAGAAAACCGCATTTCTGGCGGTAGAAGTGGGATCTATAGGTTCGCCTGTCCAAAGCAAATGCGAAAGTCCCCGGATAGAAGGATGCTCGGGATGGACAAATTGGTGGGAAGCGTTGATTTTTTTGCGGATTTCCCGGCTCCACATGATGAGTTGCTCGGCACGGTAATTTTGGATTCCTGAGAAATTTTCCTGTGGATCGACGATGGCATAGAAATTTCCCCCATAAGCCACATCTACCTTGAGTGTACCCAAGTCATCACAATCTACCTCAATGTCTGTGGCGGCAAGGTAGGAAGCGATGTTGGTCAGCTTGACGGATTTGACTTTTTTGCCTTCTTTCACATAGCTCACCCTTACCAATCCGGCAGGTGCTTCGATTCTCAGTTGGCCGGGAATTTTTGGTATAATCAATCCTTCTTCGATCGCAATGGTAACAGTTCCGATGGTGCCGTGACCGCACATGGGCAGGCAACCACTTGTTTCGATAAATAAAACCGCGACATCATTGGCAGGATCATGGGGTGGAAAAAGCATCGAGCCCGACATCATATCATGTCCACGTGGCTCAAACATCAGCCCTTTGCGGATCCAATCTAAATGGTCCAGAAAATACTGTCGCTTCTCGACCATATTTTTCCCTTCCAAAAAAGGAACTCCACCGGAAACAAGACGGACAGGATTGCCACAGGTATGGGCGTCAATACATTGGAAAGTGGACCTCATATTTTAATTGAAGTAAGGGTGAAATATGATAGAAATAAGGTTGAAATACGATAGATATAAGGTTGAAATAAAAAGGGAAGCGATCCCCTATTTCCATTTTATATCGCCGAAGGCATATTTCACGAAGTATATATCCACCTTATTTCTTGAATTCGCCGTCTATTGTTCTCCAAATCCCCAAAGGATTGCTTTCTCTCAATGCATCTGGCAATAATATATCAGGCATGTCTTGGAAGGCTATCGGTCTAGCAAATCTCTTGATCGCGTAGATACCGACAGAAGTACTTCTGCTGTCAGATGTGGACGGATAAGGACCGCCATGCTGCATGGCATAGCCTACTTCGACTCCGGTCGGAACGCCTTTGTACAGCATTCTGCCACATTTTTCCTCCAACAGATTGATCAGAAAAAGTTTGTCGCTGAGTTCATCTTCTTCCGCCCAAATGGTGATGGTCAACTGTCCATGGAGTTTTTCGGCAATAGCGAGCAAATCATCTTCCCCTTCATACACCACCATCAGCGCAAATGCCCCGAAAACTTCCTGTTGGAATTTGTTATCTCCCAACCAATCCTTGGCTTTGATTTTTGCCAAGGCAGGATGGCCTTTGATCAAGTCTTTGGCGGCGGCAACTTTCACCCATTCTAATTCTTCCCTACCCTGCAGGTATTGCAGTGCATTGTAATAAGCATCCGCAATACCTTCATGCAGCATCGGTGCTGCGGCTATGTCCTCGATTTCTGATTTTATTGCTGCCGCAAATTCTTTTTGCAGACTTTTTGGGACAAAGATCAAACCCGGATTGGTACAGAACTGCCCCACTCCAAGGGTCAAAGAAGAGATAAATGCTTTCGCACTACCTGCAATATCTTTAGACAGTTTTTGCTTGAAGGTGAAAATCGGATTCACAGAGCCCATCTCGGCATATACAGGAATCGGTTCCACTCTTTGGCTTGCTGTCTTAAACAAGGCCATGCCACCATAATGTGAACCGGTAAATGCGATGGCTTTTGCAATCGGATGGACTGCCAGGGCTTGTCCTTCTTTGGCTCCCCCTTCCACATGCTGAAATATTCCATCCGGCAAAGCTGAATCTACTACCGCTCTATGAATGACCTGGGCAACAAGTTTGGAAGTCTCAGGATGTGCGGGATGTGCTTTGTAGATGACCGGACAACCCGCTGCCAAGGCAGAAACGGTGTCACCTCCTGCTGTAGAAAATGCCAATGGAAAATTACTTGCTCCAAATACGACGACCGGACCGAGTGGAGTTAAAAACCTTCTGAGATCCGGTTTTGGTGCCGGAGTGCGGTTTGGATCTGCATGGTCGATAGTTGCTTCAACCCAACTTCCTTCCTCCACCAACTTGGCAAACAAGCGGATTTGACCTGTGGTCCTTCCAAGTTCACCGGTGATTCTTCCTTCGGGAAGGTTGGATTCTTTGGATGCCAAAGGGATAAGGGTTGCTTTTTCAGCTTCCAATCCATCTGCGATTTTTCGGAGAAAAGCCGCTTTCTCTTTTCCGGGAAGGTTTTTATAAAACAAAAATGCTTCCTGTGCTTTGGCAAAAATCTGGTCGTTGGTCATGGAGTTTGGTTAATGGTTAATTGGTTGTAATTGTTCTATTTGTTGTAATTGTTGTCGAGTTATCAAGTTGTCGAGTTTTGTGACATCCAGATTCTTCCAATCAAAAGGCCAAGAAATCAAATAAAGTTCACCCTACATCGTCCATCGTCCATCGTACTTCCTTCCCTACTTCGTACTTGGTACATCGTACTTCGTACCTAGGACAACTTCGGTCTGTGTTCCAATCCAATCTTGATGATGTTTTCGATTTTCACCCTTTCTTCTCCGATCAAAGTCAATCTTGGAGCGCGAACCCATTCTGTACCGATTCCTGCCATCTGCTCAGCGAGTTTGATGTACTGCACCAACTTCGGATGGATATCGAGTTCTAATAAAGGTAAGAACCAACGGTAGATTTTTAAAGCCTCTTCTGTCTTTCCGGCCTTCACGAGGTTATAGACGGCAACAGTCTCCTTTGGAAAAGCACATACCAAGCCGGCAACCCATCCGTCGGCACTCATGAGCAATTCTTCCATTGCCAAAGTATCGACGCCACAGAGGATTTTGAACCTGTCACCAAAGAGGTTTCTCATCCTCGTTACATTAGAAATGTCTCTTGTAGATTCTTTGACGGCTTGGATATTGGGGCAATCGGTCAATTCCTCAAACATGGCCAAGGTCACCAAAGTCTTGTAATCCACGGGATTGTTATAGATCATGATCGGCAAATCTGTACTGTTGGCCACCGCCTTGAAATAAGCCACGGTCTCTCTCGCGTCAGAACCATACCGCATCGGAGGCAAAAGCATTAAACCTGAAGCGCCCATTTCCTTTGCCTTGTGTGCCCAGAATATAGCATCTCTTGTTGCTCCTTCGGCAATGTTCAGGATAACAGGGACTTTGCCATTGACATACTTTACCGTCTCGCTTGTCAACTGGATTTTTTCATCCAGGCTGAGTACAGAGGATTCACCCAAAGTGCCTCCAAGGATGATACCATGCACGCCGGCTTCGAGCTGCGCATCGAGGTTTTTAAAAAACATGTCCATGTCCAAGCTTCCATCCTGATGGAATTTGGTCGTCACTGCCGGAAATACACCTTGCCAATTCATATTCTTTTCTTTTTTTACCCAAAGGTAAATGGATTAATGGCTTGATGCTTACACTTGATTAGTCAATTGTAATACCATATTGATTTTGAATTAGATATTTTGGTAAAAATAAATTAATATCATATTGAAAATCAATCAGTCCATAGATGACAGTCAACAGAATGCTAATCGTTTCTCAACCATTATTTTGTTTGGCTACGTGAATGAAAAACTAGACAGTGCCTTCTACTCTCTTGTTTCTCACTTCTCGTTTCTCGCTTCTCGTTTCTTGCTTCTCAATTATGAGTCTAAAAATAATCCCCTTCAAAATCCCCAAGTCGCAAAAGGAATTTGTCCGCTTCCAGGTGGATGAAGGGAGCCACTTCTATGATAAACTCCACCAGCATCCGGAGTGGCAACTTACCCTCATCCTGGAGGGAAAAGGCCAATTGATGGTTGGGGATTATCTAGGGAGATTTGAACCGGGGGATATCTACCTGCTTGGTTCAAATGTGCCGCATGTCTTCCGTTCTGATGAGGAGTACTTCCAAAAAACCTATACCATCAAATCCGTCAGCAACACGATTTTCTTTGATTTTGAGGCGCTCGGTAAAGGAATCTGGGAAGTAGAAGAATTCCTTGAACTCAGACAATGGGTCAATGCCATCAAAGGTTGCTACGTGGTCAGGTGCGAAAATCAGGAATTCCTTAAAACCAGCATCCAGACATTTGCTTTAAAAACAGGGATGGAAAAAGTCCTTGCAGCCTTGGAAATGATCCGGTCCCTGCAACAACCCAATGCGATGCAAGCACTAAATCGCCTGCTTCCTATTAGGGATTATTCCGAACTTGAAGGAAAGCGCATGGGCAATGTCATGGCTTTTATCCTTGCAGAGAACCACCGCAACATCAGCCTAAAAGAAGTAGCAGAAACCGCCAACATGAGCAAAGAAGCGTTTTGCCGCTTTTTCAAAGAGCGGACCGGCAAGACCTATACCGAATTTCTCAACGAACTCCGTATCCACAAATCCTGTCACCTGCTCCAAGAAACCGACCATTCCATTTCTCAAATCGCATATCAGACAGGTTTCCAAAATCTTTCTTACTTTAATAGGGCTTTTAAAAAATATATACTGACCACCCCGAAATCATTCCGCAAACAAATCCATTTTCAAAACCTATGAAAAAATTGCTCCTCATTTCCCTCATGTTCCTGATGGCTTGGCAGGTATCCGCCTCCGAACTCTATCCTGCCATCATGAGCTTTCAAGCTGACCGGACTGCCCTGAACAGAAAGTATAACAATTTCCTCTCGGATGAATATTTTGAAAGGATCGACCGCTTGTATCTTGATTGGTTGAAGGCCCTCGAGAATATGCCCTATGATTCTTATTCGGCAGATGGCAAATTGGACTATCAGATATTCAAAAATTACCTCGAAAAGGAAAGCTACTTTCATTCCGCTGCCTTTGAAGAATATAAAGCCGTAAAAAATGTGGTGGATTTTGCAGCGCCGCTGGAAAAATTCTATCAGGCAAGAAGGATGGCCATCAAACCCAATGCACAGGAATTGGCTGCTACTTTTACCCAGGTCGAAATGGCCATGAAAACCAAATGGGAGCAAAGCAAAAAAACCAAGCCTTACGACAATTGGCAAAAAGCGGAACTGGCAGCTGGAGTAGTAGAAGCGATGCGAAATAGTACGGCGGAGGCTTATAATTTTTATAACGACTATGATCCTGAATTCACTTGGTGGATGAAAATGCCGTCGGAAAGTTTATCGAAAAGCATGACCGAATATGCTGAATTCCTAAGGAACCATTTTGAAAATACCGTGGTGAAGGATGATGGATCGGGAATCATCGGCAAAGTGGTAGGCAAAGTAGCCATCGAAAAAGAATTGGCTTACAACATGATTCCCTATACTGCGGAAGAACTTTTGGCAGAAGGGGAAAAGCAATATGCCTGGTGTGAGCGGGAAATGCTCAAAGCCTCACAGGAAATGGGATTTGGCAATGACTGGAAAGCAGCCTTGGAGAAAGTCAAAAATACTTATGTCCCGGCCGGATTATGGCCGCAGATGGTAACCGAAATGGCAGAGGAAGCGATCACCTTCTTGGAGGAAAGAGACTTGATGACCATTCCTGAAATGGCCAAAGAAACCTGGCGAACTTCCATGATGTCAGCTGAAAGGCAAAAAGTCAGTCCCTTCTTTTTGGGTGGGGAAACAATCATCATTTCCTATCCCACCTCCGAAATGTCCCATGCCGACAAAATGATGAGCATGCGGGGAAACAATCCCCACTTCTCTAGGGCCACGGTGCAGCATGAACTGATTCCCGGACACCACATGCAGCAATTCATGAATCAGCGTCATTTCCCTCACCGAAGGATGTTCAATACGCCGTTTTGGGTGGAAGGATGGACTTTGTATTGGGAGTTTAACCTTTGGGATAAGAATTTTCCAAGAAATGCCGAGGACAAAGTGGGCATGTTGTTTTGGAGAATGCACCGGGCAGCAAGGATTGTTTTCTCACTCAATTACCACCTTGGCAAATGGACGCCGCAACAGTGCATAGACTTCCTCGTGGACAAGGTAGGTCATGAGCGGGCAAATGCTGAGGCGGAAGTCAGAAGGTCATTTGAGGGAAGTTATGGTCCACTTTACCAATTGGCGTATATGATCGGTGGACTGCAGGTCTATGCTTTGAAAAATGAGATGTTGGCCTCAGGAAAAATGACCGAAAAGCAATTCCATGATTTCTTTATCAGCCAAAACTACATGCCTATCGAACTGCTGCGTGCGCGGATGAAAGAAGAAAATCTCCCACGGAATTTTAAGAGTAATTGGAGGTTTTTGAACCCTTGAGGTCTTTCCGACCTCGAGGGTTTAGAAATTTATTTTAAAAAGAATAGACCTTCGAGGTTTGTAAAAACCTCAAAGGTCTATTCACTTTCACTTCTCCAACTCCTCCTGTTTATCTTTTTTCAGAGTAATAATGATTGCTCCGTTTTTGGCTTTTTCCCCAAATCTTATGGTTGCTGATTCACCCTTCAGGACTTCAATGCTTTGAATATCACCGGGGTTGATATTATCAAAATCGAAAAATTCCTCCAGTCCATTTTTTGTTTTAAGGTAGTAAACCGGTTTATCCCCTTTAGATTTTTGGTCCATTTGAAGATAAATCTTCGAATTTGGATCAGCATTTATTATCCAATCTCCTGATTGGCTTGCTGTGCCGGTTAAGGCTTTTACTCGTTCTTGGACGGGGGGGCTGTCAGAATCTATTGGCCCTGTACCAATTCTAAATTGTGGACTCGTGCTTTGAAATGTAGGCGGGATCTTCGACGGAGAAGCATATAGCATCCAATTTTTGGACCCATTCAAAGAAGCTTGTTGGTTTTCTGTCAGCTCATTTTTTATGGCAACCAGAGTACTGAGCTGCTTTTTCTTCAACCGATTTTCTATGTCCAAAACAACATCCATCTGCTTGGAAACAGCTACCGCATCAGGTTTGGATTCTGCTAACAGTTTTTTCAGCTTTTCGGTTGCCGCATCAAGGTCCCATTTGAGTGTACTGAAGTCCGCGGCATTGGTGCTGTGGATTTTTTTGATTTTCTCTGCTTGGACATCAGAAAGGGAGATTTTATCCCGGTTTTTCATGACGACATCCGCAGAGAAAAGATATTCCTGAAACATATCCTGGGCATTGCCCAAGCTTACGGTGAGGAACAGGAGCAAGAATAAATAGTTCTTTAGCATAGTCAAGTAGATTTATTGTTGGTTTAGTATTCAGTCAAAAGGGAGGCAGTGGGAGATTCCCAAGTTTCCAGGTATGTCTTTTCTTCGATCAGGATTTGTTGGTTGTCATTTTCATCTTTCTCAAGCGTGATTACAATTACCTCAGCCGGAGGATTGAGTTCCTGTTTTTGCTGAGGCCAAAGGAAAAACCCCACAGCCAAAGAAGCAGCGATCCCCATTGGGATCCACCAATTAATGCTGCTTGATTTTGTTGGTTCTGGGAAAACAGGAATATCCATCTTCCGATCATTCTCCTTTAATTGATCAAAGAAGCTTTGTATTTCTTTATCGGTTTCGTTTCTCATCACTTTTCGATTCTTGTTTTTTCAATCCAATCTTTCAGTCTTTTCTTTCCGCGGTCATAATGTGTCCGTACCGTGCCGATATGCAGCTGCATCACCTCTGCACATTGCTCTAAAGTCATGTCGTGGTAGAATACCATCAGCAACACTTCCTTTTGCCGATCCGGAAGCGCTTGGAGCAAAGCCTCATGGGAATCATTTTCTGGAAGATCATCTTCATAAGCTATGTCAGGCAGCTGGTCTAAGGAGGAATTTTTATTTCCCTTTCTCAATTCTTCGTAAGCCGTATACCTGATCACAGAAAACAGCCAGGTTTTCACTTGGGATTTTTCTTTATAGACAGCTTTGCCTTCCAGTATTTTCAGATACACAAGCTGCAAAACATCCTTGGCCCGTTCTTCATCAAACGAACAACATTGCCGCGACCAATGGTAAGCTTCGGAATGAAGTTCTTTGAGGATGGTTTCGAGCCAGTGTTTTTTCATTTCTGATCTTTAGTGTCAAAAAGTTAGGGATATATGACAAGATGTTCAGGAAGTTTTTAGTATGAAAGGAAATATGGTAGATGTAAATTGAAATAAAGTTGAAATAATATGGGCAGAATATGATGTTTTCTTGATAGATAGATTAAAAAAACACAAGGCAGGTTATGTATACCTGCCTTGTTTTAAAGAGATGAAATTCAAGGTTTTAATCAATTGGAAATCCTTTGGCTGCCCACCAGATTCCCCCATAGATATGTTTGAGGAAGTCATCATCCAAAAATGCCCAGTCTGTATGACCCATGGCAGTGTAGAACATCCTTCCCCCATCAAACTCATTGGTCCAAGACATCGGGTGAAATTCTCCCATGCCGTTTTTGGGATCATAAGTTCTTTCGTCAGCTGTAATCAGTACTTTTACATCAGGATTGAAATTTTTGAAGGCATAAATCTCATCTGACCAAACCCATTTTTCAGGCAGGTGATAAGTTGCCGGATGCTCACGGTTGACGACGTTCAGTTTCAAAGTCTGCTGATCCGGGTGATTCAAAAACTGCGCACCAATCAGCTTGGTGTACCAAGGCCATTCGTATTCGGTATCGGTCGCGCTGTGGATACCGACAATGCCATTTCCTGCTTGGACAAACCTTTGGATCACGGCTTTTTGTTCGTCATTGAAAATCGTGCCTGTGGTACTCATCATAACCATGACATCATAGCGCTCGAGGTTTTTGTCGGTGATATAGCTTTCATCTTCAGTGGTGAAAATATCAAATATCTGGTCCCTAGCGAGTTTTTTTAGTGCGATTACGCCATCAGGGATGGATTGGTGTCTAAATCCTTTGGTTCTGCTGAAAACAAGAACACGGAATTGGGGATTGCTTTGAGCAAAAGATTCCAAGCTCAAGCCAAACATCATGATGCAGACGAGCAGTAGGGAAGAAAGATAGGTTTTTAGGTTCATGTTATTTTTAGGTATTAAGATTTTAGTATCAAGTATTATGAAACGAGAGACAAGAAGAGAGGCAAGAAGCGTGAGGCGAGCGACAAGTAGCGAAAGGCAAGAGTCAATTTTCTAATTTTTCAATTTTGTAATTTTCCAATTTCTACCTCACCATCGCAAATTTTTCCCCAGCAACTTTTCGGGTGAAAGCATTAAAATGCCACCATTCTGAGCCAATTCCTGTAAATCCACCATGTTTCATTGCCATCCGGAGAATTTCCCTGTTGAGGATATGTTCTTTGGTAATATTCCCTTCCAACAGCATCTGGGCTTCCCTGTCAGGATAAGCCGGATAGCCAAAGAAATCAAAAGGCGTTCCCATATCCAATGTGATACCTGTTTTTTGGTTAGCCAAAGTCAAGTCAACAGCAACTCCGAAGTTATGCAAACCACCTACTTTGGGATCCGCCACATACAGCGGTTTTACACTATCGGGTTTGTCTAACTCATCCCAAAGGATCTGTTGCACACTTTGGGGACGGACGCCATCATAAACCAAAAAAGTCAAGTCAGGATATTCTTCTTTCAGTTTTTCGTGGGCTTTTTTGAGCATCTCCGCGACTTCAGGCTGCACATAGCATCTTGTCAGATCACCATAGACATCCTTTCCAAAGAAATTATCGGTGGTAGAATATTTCAAATCCACAAAAATCCCGGGAATCACCACCTCCACATCAACCAATCCTGCATCGATGATTTTTTGTTCCAGTTCACTTACTTCATATCTGATCTTAAACTGTTCGTCTCCGATAGAAACCAAGTCATCAATTTCCACCCCGTTGGAAGTCTTTTCATTGATCTTGGACTCGCAGGAAATAAAGATGAGGAGGAAGAATATGAAGGATATATTTTTCAAGGGAAAATTCATTAAAGTTTCTTAGTTATGACCGTGGCTGAAGCCTGAGCGGTTGGAAGTATCACAATATCCGCCAATACAACATGTCCCGGTCGGCTGACAGCAAAAGCGATGGTATCGGCGATGTCTTCAGGAGTCAGCGGCTGAAGCCCCTGATATACTTTTTTGGAACGCTCGGCGTCGCCTTTGAATCGTACCATGGAAAACTCTGTTTCTACCAAACCTGGATGTACTCCGATCACCCGGATTCCAAATGGATTCAAATCCATCCGCATCCCTTGTGTAATCGCATCCACAGCATGCTTGGAAGCGCAGTAGACATTGCCGTTGGGATAGACTTCCTTTCCCGCAATAGATCCGATATTGACAACTGTACCGGACTTTCTTGCAATCATATTTGGCATGATTTCTTTGGAAACGTACAACAATCCCTTCACATTGATGTCCATCATGGCATCCCAATCGTCGGTATTTCCGCTTTGGATCGGATCAAGACCATGGGCATTTCCGGCGTTATTGACGAGTACATCGATGTTTTTCCAATTTTCAGGAAGATTTCGAAGTTCCTTTTGCACCGCTTCCCTTTCTCTGACATCAAAGCAAAGTGTCAATAAATCAGTCCCAACAGGCAAATCTTTTGAGAGATTATTTAGGCGGTCTTTGCGTCTTCCGGTAGCGATGATGGCATATCCCAATTTTGCCAAAGCAATGGCTGTGGCTTTTCCTATTCCTGAAGTAGCACCGGTGATGCAGGCAATTTTCCTTTCCATAGCCTGAATCTAAAAATTATTGACATGGAATAAAATATGGAATCTATGAAAGGAGGAAAAAAGACTTGGGGAGGGTTTAGTGTTCAGTTTTTCAGTAGGCAGTTTTCAGTAATCAGTTTTCAGTGGGCAGAATCTAATGTAGCGACTATGGACTATTGACCGTGGATTATGAACTTGGAAACTATTGAAAATTCAGGTAGAGGGTGATGGATTTTCTCCTGATTTCAGAAATGGCGTCCCTGAATGCCGGATTGGACTCTTCCGGTCTGTACATATTGAGCAAGCCGTGGGAAAAACGAACTTCTGGAGAAAATTTGAAATATTTGAAATATAGGTCGAAGCCCATTCCTACATCCACAGTAAAATCTCTTCCCGCGGTGACAATATCTTCAATATTTGCTTCATCCTGGTCTTTGGTACGGAACATGGCCGAACCTCCACCTGTAAAAAACATTCTTGTATTGTTGAACCTTTGGGCTTTATACTTGAAGATCAAGGGAAATTCGACCATTGTGGCCTCATTGATATAAGTATCTCGTTTGTAAACGATTTCGTTACCCGCATTCCCATTACCCGGCACAGCGGTGAAATAGTTTACATCTGTCCTGAACTCGTAAAAACCGACTTTGGGGGTAAAAAGGACGTTGAGCTGGTCATGTAACCTGAAAGTCACCAAAAAACCCAATGAAAAACCACCGGAAAATACTGGTACAATACTTTGAATATTGCTCAGGTCATTATTGGTAGGATCAAGAAATGCCTCAGAATATTTTAACCTCCAAGAATTAGAATGACCCGCAAGAAAAAATCCATAGGAAATAAAATTTTGATCTTGACCTGATTTACTGATTTCATTAAACCTGGACTGACCACTGGCCTCCGAGATCAGAATGAGGACGCCAAAAATGGAGATGGCTATTTTTCTCCGATATAAATTGAGCTGATTCCGAAAGTGAGCGGTTTGCATTGGGTTTGTTTAAATCCTACTTTTTTTAATACTGAAAGGAAATCCTCCCCATCCGGAAAGGCTTGGACTGATTCAGGCAAATAAGTATAGGCTGAATTGTCTTTGGACACCAATTTACCGATCTGAGGCAAAATATATTTGAAATAAAAGTTATATCCTTGCTTCATCGGAAATTTTTTGGGTTTGGAAAATTCGACAATTACCGTTTTCCCTCCCGGCTTCAACACCCTGTACATATCCGAGAGCCCTTTCTCCAAGTTTTCAAAGTTCCTGACACCAAATGAAACGATGACGGCATCAAACTTATTATCCTCAAAAAGCAACTTCTCTGAATCACCCATCTGGAGGTCGATGATATGGTCAAGGTTTCTTTTCTTCATTTTCTTCTTGCCTTCCTCCAGCATTCCTGCAGAAATATCCACCCCGATTACCTTATCAGGGTTAAGTGCCAAGGCCTCAATGGCAAAGTCTCCCGTACCGGTGGCTATGTCCAAAATCAATTTTGGTTGGTCCTTCTGTAATAACTTGATGGCTTTTTTTCTCCAGATGATATCTATACCCAAGCTCAACAAATGATTTAAAAAATCATAATTCTTGCTGATGTTGTTGAACATTTCGGCAACCTGTTCTTTTTTGCCTTCCTGCTTGTCTTTATATGGAACTACTGACATGTACGTGTTTCAAAATGTGCTGCAATATTACTAAGGAAACCCGAGCAATAGAAAATTGTTGGAAATTAAAGCCTTTTCAATTCCTCCTTTGGATTTTAATTTGATTTGTATTACCAAAAACAGATTTCGCGGGGCGTCTCCCTGAGTGAAGCTAAGGGTCTTAATTAATAGAGATTCTCCACCTTCGCAGGCTGCGGTTACCAATGACATAAACTCAAATGACCCCCTCGGCAAGCTCGGGGAACTAGTGTTTGGCAATTTAGGGGGCAGGAGGGGAAAAGTGGCACCGCCGCTTTTCCCCTCCTGCCCCTCTCCCAAGAACAACCGCGGTGGCCGATCCCGATCGCTATCGTGGACGAGGCCAATTTATTTCACATTAATGTCATTACTCTTTCTGAACATTCAAATCAATGTTGACCACTCAGATTGACGGAGGAACAACCTTCATTCCTTTTTTAATGGTAACGCCAATTTAAAAACTTAAAATGACCTTGATGAGGATTTGAAAATCTCCAAAAACAGTTCGAATCTTGGCTCTTGTGGTGGCTTGACTATTTTTAACCCAAATGACTTACCTTTGTGGCAAACGATTCCAATCATGATCAAAAAAGCGACCTTTTTAACCAGCAACACCGACTACTCAAAATGCCCGGCACCGGATAAACCGGAGTTTGCATTTATAGGCCGTTCCAATGTAGGCAAAAGCTCTTTGATCAATATGCTTACTAACCACAAAGGATTGGCGAAAACCTCCCAAAAACCCGGAAAAACCCAATTGATCAATCATTTCTACATTGATGACAAGTGGTATATGGTGGATTTGCCGGGATATGGATTTGCAGTGGCAAGCAAAGCTATGAAAGCAACTTGGGAAAAAATGATCCGAAATTACCTGACCAAAAGGGAAAACCTTGCGGCCATTTTCATACTGATAGACAGCAGACTCGAACCACAGAAAATTGATCTGGAATTTATAATATGGTGTGGGGAAAACGGAATTCCTTTTGTCTTGGTGTTTACCAAAGCTGACAAACAAGGAATGGAAAAATCCACTGCCAATGCCCGTGTTTTCCTAGATAAAGCCATCGAAATCTTTGGCGAAGAACCCCAATATTTTATCACTTCCGCCGAAAAGAAAGAAGGCCGCGAGGAACTGAGTGCGTTCATTGAAGGAGAAGTCAGGGAATATTTGGAATCGAAAAAGTGATTTGGTTATTTTGAAAATGGGTACTTATTGATATTAAGATATTTGTTGATATTGGATATTAGGATATTGCCCAATCCCATTCATTTACAGATTAAAAAGATAAAAAATTAGTGACGGTTTCTCTTCTTCCGAAATTCTTTTAAAAGGAAAAAAAAAAGAGAGTTGCCCTTCAAATTCCAAAAACCAATTCTGAATCCGAAGTAATATCAATTAGTATCCAGTATCAATCAATATCCAAAGGATAGTTATAAGCTAATTATTCCCATAAAAATATCTTCCTATATTTGCAGCCTTTAAATCAAATTAGAAAATGAAATTCAACGAAATCGCTACCATCTCCGGTAAACCGGGTCTCTATAAAATCCTGAAACCTTCACGTGGAGGTGTCATCCTCGAATCCATGGACGAGAAAAAAGGCAAACTCATCGCAGGTGCCAACCACAGGGTATCTGTCCTTGCCGAAATCTCCATGTACACCATGACCGAAGAAGGTGCAACTCCTTTGGAAAATATCCTGAAGAGTATCGAAAAAGAATTCAAAGGAGATGTGGGATTGGATGCGGATGCAGATGCCGACGAACTCAAAGCATTTCTCAAGCATGTGCTTCCTGATTTTGACGAAGAAAAAGTATATCCATCTGATATCAAGAAACTCGTCGCTTGGTACAAAATCATCCGCGAACATGCGCCCGAAGTTTTGGAAGATCAAGTTGAGAACACTGAAGAAACCAAAGAAACAGAACCGGAAGCTTGATTTCAATCAAAATATTGAGGTTCAAATCTTAGAATATAAGTGGGGTCTTTCCCCACTTTCTTTGTTTATACCAAACTACGATTTAGCATGAATCACCCTTTGATCATAGAAGTCGCCCATTCCCTTCAAAAAGATTTTGCGCTTCCCGCAATCGTGGAAGCCTTTTCCGATGAAGATTTGGTTTCTCTGCTGACTCCCCTGATCAAAACCATGCTTGATAGAGATTTCGAAAAACTCCTTCAGATTTGCTACAGGGTTGATTTGGGGGAAGAAAAACTGAAAACCATCCTCCACACCTCCGACCCTGAGACTTTGGCTTCCGACCTTGCGCGTGCTTTGGTCGCAAGACAAATCCTGAAAGCCGAAATCAGAAGGAAGTATTCAGAAAGCTGAATATTTTTAATTCTTTACGGCAGATACTTTTCCCACATTCAAAAACTCCCCCACTTCCTCCACCATCTTTTTTGAACCGATATACAAAGGGGTCCGCTGATGCAATGAGGTGGGTTGGATATCCAAAATCCGGCCATGCCCATCTGTTGCCATCCCGCCTGCCTGCTCGGCGATAAAGGACAAAGCGTTGGCTTCATAGAGAAGTCTGAGTTTTCCTTTTGGAGATTTTGCGGTGGCAGGATACATGTAAATGCCGCCTTTGAGCAAGTTGCGGTGAAAGTCCGCCACCAAGCTTCCGATGTACCTAGCGCTGTATTCTTGGGATTTACATTTTTCGATATAGCCTTTTAGTCCCGGTTCAAAAAGATTGTAACTTCCCTCATTCACGCTGTATATAATCCCATCTATTGGCGCACACATATTTGGATGGGAAAGGAAAAACTCACCCAATGATGGTTCATAGGTAAAGCCATTGACACCATGCCCGGTAGTATAAACCAACATCGTCGAGGAGCCATAGAGTACATAGCCTGCCGCCACCTGTTGGTTGCCGGGCTGCATGATGTCCTCAGGTTGGATGGGACTTCCGATCGGAGTAACCCTCCTATAGATGGAAAAAATCGTCCCGATCGAGATATTCACATCAATATTGGAGGAACCGTCCAAAGGGTCAATAGCCACAACATATTTACCGGATCCATTTTGTAAGTCGATCACTTCATCGTCCTCTTCGGAGACGACCGCGCAGACTTCGCCACCTTTGGTCAGGGCTCGCGTAAATCGAATATTGGCGATGACATCGAGTTTTTGCTGTTCTTCGCCCTGCACATTGGTTTGTCCAAATGCGCCACCGATATTTGCCAGACCTGCCCGGTTGGTTTCGCGGTTTACAATCTTGGTAGCAAGGGCGATATCTCTCAGCAGTTGGGACAATTCCCCGGAGGCAAAAGAAAATTCCTCTTGTTTCATTTTGATAAAACGGTCCAAAGTGGTGCCGACAGAATACGCCAAAGAGGAATCAGAAGGGATGTAATGTTTGATTTTCATAGTATAGGAAAAATGCAAGTATTGGGTTTATAAACTTAAAATTACAAATTAATTTTTATGTCAAAAACATTTGTGTTCAAATTTGGCGGAGCTTCGGTGAAAGATGCCAAAAGTATCAAAAACTTGCGTCAAATTTTATTCAATCGATTGCGGAATCATACTGTGATCGTTGTTTCTGCCATGGGCAAAACCACAAATGCCCTTGAGGAACTACTAAATCTCAAATTAGAAGACAAGCCATTTTATGAGAATAGTACAAAGTTAAAACATTACCACCTTGATATCTGCCGTGAACTTTTCGTTCCAGAATCCCTCATTTTCCCTACTATCGAGAATTTCTTTTCCCAACTCGACAGGATCTTAGAAAAACCACTCAGCAAAGAAAACTATGATGAATATTACGATCAGGTAGTTTCATTTGGAGAACTGATTTCCTCAAGGATTGTACAGGAATACCTTTGTGCCGAAGGGATTTTTTGCCTTTGGCAAGATGCTCGGGAGATCATCTCCACAGACACTGATTATAGGTTTGCCAAGGTCAAATGGGAAAAAACCGCTGCCCAATGCCAAAAACACCTGATGGCAAAGTTGGAGAGATTCCCTGTTATCACACAAGGATTTATTGGTTCGGACGATAAAGGAAAAACCACCACGCTTGGAAGGGAAGGTTCGGACTTTACCGCCGCTATTTTGGCACACAGCCTCCGATCGCAATCAGTCACCATCTGGAAGGATGTGGAAGGTGTACTCAATGCCGACCCGAAGCGCTTCCCCAATACAGTAAAGTTTGAGGAATTGGATTACAGGGAAGCGGCCGAGTTGACTTATTATGGCGCATCCGTAATCCATCCTAAGACCATCAAGCCTTTGGCCAACCTTTCCATTCCGCTGTTTGTCAAATCTTTTTTGAATCCCGACGGAAGCGGGACCCAAATCCACCATGTGGAAAAACCAAATACCGTTCCCTGCATCGTAGTAAAGGATGAACAGGTTTTGGTCAGCTTTCGGGTGACGGATTTTACCTTTATCAATGAATCCCATATCCATCAGGTCTATACCGAAATCGAAAAACTCAAACTGAGGGTAAATCTTTTGCAAACTTCCGCCATCAGCATTTCGATTGTGATTGACAAGCAGCTTTTCAAAATGGAAAGACTGATTGCTGCCTTGGCAAAGGATTTTGATATCCGATACAATGAATCACTTCAATTGATTACAGTCAAAAATCATAACACCAAGATTACTGAAGAATTGATGTCGGTTAAAGAGGTGCTTTTGGAACAGGTTACCCGAACGACCTTTCAGATTGTAGTCAAGCCACTAGCTGAGTAATTTGCTGACGGTTTTTTCTATGCCGGGCAAATAGCTTTTGCCAAAAAGAAGGAGATGTACCAAAAGCGGGTACAGGTTGTACACAGGCACCCGTTCTTTAAATCCCGGTTCCAAAGGAAAGAAAATGTCATAGGCTTCATAAAATTCCTCCTCGAAGGGACCAAACATCCTTGAAAAGGCGAGATCCATTTCCCGGTGACCGAAGTAAACTGCCGGATCGATCAAGACCGGAACTCCTTTTTTCCCCCGCATGATATTCCCAGACCAAAGGTCGCCGTGTAGCAGAGAGGGCTTTTCTTTCGGAAAATAATCTTCTAAAACCGGATAAATCTTCTGGAATTTTTTCAAAAAATCTAAATCAATATGACTTTCATAATATGCCCTTCCGATCAGTGGGTCTAACCTGGATTGAACAAAAAATTCAGACCAAGAATAGTTGGGTTCGTTCTGTTGGGGGATGGAAGCGATGTAGTTGGGGATTTTATAGCCAAAATCAGATTGTGTGGCCATGTGCATCTGTGCCAAGCCAAGACCAAGCTCCTGCCAATAAGTGGCAGTTGTCTTTTCAGCAGCAATCCATTCCATCAAAATGAAATTGTAAGATTCATCCCGACCAAAATTATAAACCTCGGGAATTTTTAAGGGACAATGGGCCCGCATTATATTCAGGCCATCAGCCTCTTTTTCGAAGATATCCTTTGATTCCTCAAAATTGGTTTTCAAAAAAAACTGGCCATCAGACGTCTCCAACAATACTCCTTGATTGACATTGCCTGCAGCGATAAGTCGGGCCTGTTTTAATTTTACTAAAGGACCAAAACTTAGAAAAAGAAGCCTTTCAAAGACCTCTTTGGACTCAAACATAAATGTTATGGTCTACCTTGAGTCGCTCCAAAAAATGGTCGAGCGATTCATCGATTATCTTGAAAACCTGCTCAAAACCTTCTTCCCCACCATAGTAAGGATCTGGAACCTCGATATGGTCTGGGTTGGGATGAAATTCCCTTAACAAAAACAACTGTTCATGTTTGATATTGTGACTCGTCATGACAGTTTGGATGTTCCTTTTATTGGACATGTCCATGGCTACGAGGTAATCAAATTCGCGGATATCCACGCGGTTTAGTTGTCTAGCACGGTGGGAGATTGCGATTTCATGGTTTTGGGCGCAGGCGAGGGTTCTTTCGTCAGGCAATTCGCCAATATGGTAATCCGAGGTACCGCAGCTGTCGCTTGTAAATTTCCCTTCAAGTCCAAGCTGATTGACTTTATGGTTAAAAATCCCTTCCGCTAAGGGAGATCTACAAATATTTCCTAAACAAATGAACAAGACTTTGACCATACTACAGGGCTTATACAATTTCGAGGTGAAAGGGAATACAAGTTATAAAATTTTTGTGGATGTCTTTGTATGAAAAGAAAGACAGCTTAAAAAGATAAATACCTAATCAAAACATAATTTGGATTGAGCATGTATTTGGGTCTATAACTTCTCAAAAAATTAAACATTTCCCTTATTTATATAAAGTTTTATGGTTTAACTAGAAAAGAAACCAAACAAAATTCTGATAAAAATTTAAATTTTTTTTTGAACCAATTTTTTGAACAGAGAAAAACCAAATGGATTAGCGTCTCTTGAACCAAATCAATTTTTTTAAATAAATGGAGTAAAGTCGAAAAAAAAATGGCTTTACAGATCAAGGATGGGTTCCAGAATTAGCCGGCCAATCTTCGGTCTTCCGTCCTGTTTGATACAAAGTTTTTGATAAAGGCAAGAGAGCTTTTCTCCATAAATATTTCTAAACTCTTGGTTTCTATTTTTTAATTATTGTACTTTGAATTACAAAGTACTTTTAAATGGAAAAAGAAAAATATATCCAAGACCTCCGGCAGATCAAAGAGATCATGGACAGGTCTTCCAAGTTTATTTCGCTCAGCGGATTGTCAGGAATCGCTGCCGGGATTATTGCACTTGTAGGAGCTTGGTATGCCTACCGGAATATCTACACAGAAAGTGATTTTTATGGATACCAGGTAGTGACACTCAGTTCAGAATCCATCGTTTCATTGATAGGACTTGGTGCAGTGATTTTGATCCTGGCGATCAGTGCGGGAATATTTTTCACCGCCCAAAAAGCAAAAAAAGCCAACCAAAAAGTCTGGAATTCCCAAGCCAAAAGGTTGCTGATCAACTTGTCTATCCCTTTGGTCACAGGCGGTGTACTTTGCCTCATTTTTCTTTCAAGGGGATTTATAGGGTTTATTGCCCCGTTAACACTTATTTTTTATGGTCTTGCATTGGTCAATGCCTCCAAATATACCCATGAAGAAATCAGGAGTCTGGGCCTTATCGAAATTGCACTTGGCTTGCTTTCGGCCTATTTTATCGGATTTGGACTTTTATTTTGGGCAATCGGTTTTGGCCTGTTGCATATTGTGTACGGCATCATCATGCACTACCGCTACGGATCGTGAAAGACATTCTCAAGGATTTGGACAAAGCTTTTGAAAACAAGCTGAGGCTGGGAATCATGTCAGCTTTGCTGGTCAATGATTTCCTGGATTTCAATGCCTTGAAAGAAATCCTCGATGCCACCGATGGCAACCTCGCTAGCCATCTCAAAACTTTGGAAAAAGAAGGTTACATCACCTACACGAAGGAATTTGTGGACCGAAAACCAAATACCAAATACATGGTCACTGACTCTGGAAAAGAAGCATTTATCAAACACCTCAAAGCAATAGAAAACCTACTAAAGTAAATTTTTTGCCTCAGGGTGAAAATTCCTTTTGAGAGGGATTTGAATCTTTATCCCTATTTTTGCGGGATGAAACCACTATATGATTTTTCGATAAGGACATTTTCAAAATTGGCGGGAATCTCCAAGGGGAGCAATGCCAAGCTAGAAAAACTGGTGGATGGCAGAAAGGACCTTTTCGAAAGATTGACCGCATTCAAGTCGGGATTTTCGAGACCCATTGCCTGGTTTCATGTGGCTTCGCTCGGAGAGTACGAACAGGCAAAACCTGTCATTGCCGAATTGAAGCACCGAAAGCCTGAATTCGGGGTAGTGGTCAGTTTTTTCAGTCCTTCAGGTTATGAAATAGCGAATAGAAAGCCACAGGAAAATGTGGACTTCATCACTTACCTTCCTTTTGATACGGCCACGAATGCCAAGAATTTTTTGGGAATATTGGATCCGAAAATTGGCTTCTTCGTCAAATACGACCTTTGGGCAAACCATATATTGGAAGCGAAAGAAAAAAACATCCCACTCTTTCTTTTCTCCGCATCGATGCGGGAAGACCAGATTTACTTCAAAGGTTATGGGACATTCTTCAAAAAAATCCTGACTTCATTTGATCATATTTTTACTCAAAATACCCAAACCAAAATCCTGATCGAAGGATTGGACTTTCATCAGGTGAGTGTCGCGGGCGATACCAGATACGACAGGGTAAAGTCGATAGCGGAGGCCCCCAAGTCTTTTCCGGAAATACTTCCCCTTGTCAATGGGAGGAAAACAATGGTGGTTGGTTCAGCTTGGGAGGAGGACATGAAAGTCCTGATTCCTTTTATCAATGCCCATCCGGAGTATTTTTTCATTGTCGCACCCCATGATATCAATCTTGAAACTTTGGCAGAATGGAAATCCAAGATCAGCAGGCCATCGCTGAAATACTCTGAAATTTCGGGTCAAGAAACTGCCGATGTGTTGTTTATAGACAATATCGGTATGTTGTCCTCTCTGTACCAATTTGCACCTATCGCCTATGTGGGTGGTGCATTTGGGAAAGGGCTTCACAACATCTTGGAAGCCATTGCTTACAGGATTCCGGTGATTTTTGGCGAACTCAAGAAAGAAGGAAAATTTCCCGAAGCGGGCATCAGTCAGGAATACGGCTGCGGGTTTTCGGTATCAACCACAAAACAATTGGAGAAGACAACCTTGTATTTGTCAGACCAAAGCCATTACCTTCAAGCCTGCCAAGCTGCCGAAAAACTTGTCAGCGACAATGTCGGCAGCGCCAAAAAAATCATGGATACCGTCATCACCAAAATCAACCGAGCATGAAAGGAAGGGTCCTCAAATCCACGGGAAGTTGGTACACGGTCAAAACTGAAGAAGGTCTCTTTAATGCGCGGCTCCGTGGCAAATTCAAGCAGGATGACCTCAAGTTGACCAATCCGATTTCAGTCGGTGATTATGTCCTCCTCGAGCAGGAGGCCGACCAACCTTCCTCCGTTATCAATGACATTTTGCCAAGGGATAATTACATCATCCGTAAATCCACCCGAAAAAACCATTTTTCTCATATCATCGCTTCCAATATTGACCAGGCTTTCCTGATCATCACACTTAAGAATCCGAGGACTTCATTGGGGTTTATTGATCGGTTTTTAGTGAGTACAGAGAGCTTCAGAATCCCCACTTCCATTTTGGTCAATAAAATGGACATCACATACAAGGACAAAGACATGGAATACCTGCAGGACATCAAGGATATCTATGTGCCCTTGGGTTATCCGGTGTTTGAGATTTCGGCTTTGAACAGTACCGTATTGCAAGAACAATTCCTGCCACTGCTACAAGGAAAAACTACTTTGCTCTCCGGTCACTCCGGTGTGGGCAAGTCTACTTTGCTCAATAAAATCGTCCCCGAAGCCGTACAGGCCACCAAAGAGATTTCAAAGTTTAGCGCCAAAGGAGTCCACACGACCACCTTTGCCGAGATGTTTGAAATCGAAGGTGGCGGCTACCTGATTGACACTCCCGGAATCAAGGAATTTGGGATTTTGGATATAGATGAATTCGAATTGTCCCACTATTTTCCGGAGTTTAGGAAATACCTCGGTCAGTGTCGGTACAACAACTGTCAGCACCTCAATGAACCGGGATGTGTGGTCCTTCAAAAACTCGAGGAAGGATTTATCCATCCTTACCGCTATGACAGTTACGTCAATATCCTGAATGAGGAAGATGACCACCGATAAGAGGGGGTTAGAAGTTTGGAGTCAGATGCTTTGAAACCACCGCCAATTGCTTTAATTTTCGTTTTTCAATAACATCCCCATGAACAAGACCAAGACTTTGGTACTGAGTCACCGTCAAATCAGTCAGAAAATCACCCGAATGGCTTATGAAATCTATGAGCGCAATGCTTCAGAATCCAGTATTGTCTTTGCGGGGATTACAGGAATGGGTCATCATTTGGCAGAATCCCTTGCCGGAGCACTGAAGGAAATATCTCCTTTGGAAGTGACCGTGATTGAAATCATCCTAGACAAATCAGATGTAAACAGGGGAGATGTATTGCTTTCTGAAAAAATAGACCTGTCCAATAAATGTGTGATTGTCGTAGATGACGTCCTCAACACGGGGAAAACATTGGTCTATGCCTTGTTGCCTTTTCTCCAATCTACGATCAAAAAAATAGAAGTCGCTGTCTTGGTCAACCGAAGCCATAAACTGTTTCCCGTATCGCCGGATTACACGGGATTGGAATTGGCGACCACACTAAGCGAGCACATTACCGTAGATTTATCTTCTGAAAACCACACTGTCCACCTTCATTGAGCCTCCATGTCTGTTCATAACTCCTCCAATATCAAAAGAATCACCACCCACATCATGCAGGAAATGAAAACGCGTGGTGAAAAAATCTCGATGTTGACCGCTTATGATTTTTCTATGGCGGGGATCATTGATGCAGCAGGGATAGACATCATCTTGGTCGGTGACTCGGCCTCCAATGTGATGGCCGGACATGAGACCACCCTTCCGATAACCTTGGATCAGATGATCTACCACGCGACTTCTGTGGTGCGGGCAGTTTCCCGTGCATTTGTCGTGGTGGATATCCCTTTTGGATCCTATCAGGGCAACAGTTCGGAGGCTTTGCGATCTGCCATCAGGATCATGAAGGAATCCGGTGCGCATGGCATCAAAGTAGAAGGTGGTGCCGAGATTAAGGAATCTGTCGTCCGCATTTTGAGTGCAGGCGTACCGGTGATGGGACATTTGGGATTGACACCGCAGTCGATATACAAATTTGGAACATACACCGTCCGGGCAAAAGAAGAAGAGGAAGCAAACAAGTTGATTGAAGATGCTAAATTGCTCGAAGCCTGTGGCTGCTTTGCGATTGTTTTAGAAAAAATTCCTGCGTCTTTGGCCAAAATAGTTGCCGAAACGGTCAGCATTCCAGTCATTGGAATCGGTGCAGGACCGGATGTTGATGGACAGGTTTTGGTGGTCCATGACATGCTTGGCATCAATCAGGAATTCAAACCAAGATTTTTGCGACAGTACGCAAACCTTCAGGAAATCATGACCAAGGCTGTACAGGATTATATCAGTGACGTAAAATCAAAAGATTTTCCTACCAAGGAAGAGAGTTATTGATTCCAGATTTGGAGGAGTAGACTACAGTACAACCACTTTTTTGCTGATTCCTATCCCTTTTTCATTGGTAAATTGAAAAATGTATAGCCCCGGTGCGGCATAAGGCAATTGGATTTCAAGTTCCGCATTGGCCGGAAACAGGATATTGTCTACCATGATCTGTCCCAAGCTATTGACCAATCTGCCTGTACTGGCTTGGGATACCAAAACCTTAAAAAACCCAGAATTGGGATTGGGATAGATTTTAACCAAAAACTCTCCGTTCCCCGGCAAGGTGCCTTCCCCCTGATATTTCAGATACTCCAGTCCCCCTGCATTATTTCCTATCAGTAAATCCCTTTCTTCCGAAAAAGGTTTTGGCAATGAGGTGATCCATGTGTTTCTTCCAAATTTGGTTTGTGAGGTCTGATTTTCGGAAAGAACTACTTGGGCAGTTTCCCTTTCGCTTTGGTTCATAAAATCGGAGATATAAAACAAAATCCCCCTTTGGTCTACGGCAAATACGGAAGGGTTTTGCCCGGGTATTACATGGACACTGAGATTTCTGGAACCGGGATTATCAGAAAATCCCAAAAAATTTCCCCCTATAAATGTGAGCTGATTGGAGGTAAGATTTACCGAATAAATCACCAACTCTCCCGTTTGCCTAGCCAAGAGCAGGTAATCTTTCCCTTCGTAAACAAACAATTCGATGTTGTCAAAAGCCCTGACAATAGTTCCAGGAATGAAAATTTCCTGCATCTGACTGAAATCCTGATTTTTTCCGGAAAAGATCCTGCGTTGCAAAGAATTGTTGACCGTGTCTACCCCACTGATCCAAAAGGTCTGTTGGTTGGCTGCATTGAGATATTCAAAATATTGAAGGTCCGTAAAGTCCAATTCCGAAAGATCTAAGAAGTCCCTTTCTATTAATTCCCATTCCTCACCGTTGATGGCATAGCGGTAGGCCATTCCCAAAACCTTTCCATTTAATAATGAATTGGCGGTCAGTACCAACTCACCTGAGGTAGTCAGACCCTTATAGAATGGCCTGGAGTTTTCTCCCAAGTCCAACATGTCCGACTGCAAAAAAGGTCTTTTTGAGGGCAAGCCGGAGCTTCCTTTGGATATTTCAAATACATTCTCAGTAAAATTGGATTTGAATACTCCTGATGAAGCCGAGGAATTGCTGCTGATGATCAGGTTGTTTTGCCAAAGATAAGCAGCATGATAAATGGGGAATTCAGGTAAAATCCCAAAACCTGGAACCTCATTGGAAAAAGCATCAAACAAAGGTTCCCGGTCTGTTCCTTTGTTGGGTAAATAATAAAGCATATTGCATTCATCCCTTCCCAAAAGTAAATCCCTGACCCCATCATTATCAAAATCCGAATACAAAACAGAATGTCCTCCGGTATGCAGGATCCGGTTTGCCGCTCCGGAATCAGCCAACCTTCCCATGGGAAGTCCTTCGCAGGTAATTCCAAAACTGAAAGTCCCACATCCACAAAATTCAAACTTGCCCCACCAAGGATCGGGAAAAGCAAAGCCATCGATGTCAGCGGTTCCCTTTCTTTCCACACTAGTATTGAGGTAAAAGTCCACATAATCGCCTAAATTGAAGGAGGCAATATCCAAATCCCCGTCCCCATCAATGTCCAGAATCATGGGAATGTCGAGGTTATTGGCGGTGAGGTTGGAGCCATTGTCGAGCCGGAGGAAGTTTTGGGCTACTTCCCACTTTGGAAATGAATCTCCTGAGTTACTGACATTTTTATAGGCCTTGATCCCAAAAGGAGAACTGGTAAACAAATCCTTTTTCCCGTCGAGATTGAAATCTGCCAAAATCAAAAACCCGTTGATGTCATTGGGGAAAAAATAGCTCATTTCAGGAAGGTACTTGAACTCCCCGCCGATTTCTTCAAAAACCAAAACCCTTCTTGCATTGATATCCCAAACGACCCATTCTTCTTCCCCATCCCCATTCACGTCCATTCTCTGGTATTGCGAAGCATTGATCCCTACTGCAAAAGGAAGCGGGATTTCAATCCCATTTTGGATTATTTTTTTGCTTTGGTCAAAAGAAAAAGTCTGTTGCGCAACTGCCCATGTGCACGAGAAAAAAAACCAAACCAAGATCAAATACCTCATCAAACGGGAAAATTTAAGTCCTAAAATTAAACGAATGAATTTGATATAAGATGTTTGGCGTTCCTTTAA
Source organism: Aquiflexum sp. TKW24L (assembly GCF_023502205.1). Taxonomy (GTDB): domain Bacteria; phylum Bacteroidota; class Bacteroidia; order Cytophagales; family Cyclobacteriaceae; genus Cognataquiflexum. Next base: position 82,624 of record NZ_JAMFLG010000019.1, read on the forward strand.
TTTGATATTGCGAGATTAAACGTGATAGGAATGAATTGCCGATTGGTGTCTCGTCATCTTGAATCCGAGGTACGAGGATGAAAGATCTCTTATATTGAATTTTGAGATCCTTCACCTCTGCAAGCTACGGTTCAGGATGACGATTTTGTCGGAGCCGTCACTCTGAGTAAAGCGAAGAGTCTCACCGAGAATTAATGAGATCCTTCAGTCGTCCCTCCTTCAGGATGACGCATCATCAATCGTCATCTCCTTGCTATAAATGCCAATTTTAACGACTCAGGATGAAGAATACCCCAAAGATGCTATGGTCTATGGACTATGGACTTTTTAACTTAAAACCACTTTACTGGCAACATACAGGATAAACATATAATTTTAGCCATACAAAAATGTTTATGAGCATCGAATCCCTTTATTCCCATTTTCTACAATCCACAGGTGTAAGCACAGACACAAGAAAGATCGGCCAAGGCAATATCTTTTTTGCACTGAAAGGTCCAAATTTCAATGCCAACGACTTTGCTCCAAAGGCTTTGGAAGCCGGCGCAAGCTTGGTGGTAGTCGATGAGCAAAGGGTAATTCCGGAAGGTGATTCTAGGTATTTTTTGGTGGAGGATGTTTTATTGGCTTTGCAAAAGTTGGCCAATCACCACCGACATCAACTTCATATTCCGATCATCGGACTGACAGGAAGCAATGGAAAGACTACTTCCAAAGAACTCCTGCATGCCGTCCTGAAGCAAAAATTCAATACTTCCGCCACCGTCGGCAATCTAAATAACCACATCGGTGTGCCCCTGACTTTGCTCGCCATCACAAAAGATACCGAAATCGCAATCGTAGAAATGGGCGCAAACAAGCAGGGCGACATCAAGGAACTTTGCGATATCGCTGAGCCTACCCATGGATTTATCACCAACATCGGTAAAGCGCATCTTGAGGGAATGGGCGGTCCGGAAGGCGTGCTCAAAACCAAAACCGAGCTTTTTCAGCACCTGAGAGAAAACAAAGGAACTGTTTTCATCAACAGCCAAGACCCCATCCTTTCCAATATGGCAAAGCGGTTTGAGAATCCGATACTCTACCCAGCCAATGGAGATTTTTGTGAAGTGACTTTCGAAGGGGCCGATCCTTTTGTGAGATTCCGCGTGGAAGGAGAGGATAAAGTCCACCTTTCCGCAATGATCGGAGCCTATAATTTTGGAAATATCGCGACTGCCCTGACAGTAGGAAAGTACTTCGGTGTGCCGATGGACCAAGCCGTGGCAGGCATCGTTTCCTACCAGCCTTCCAATATGCGCTCCCAACTGATCGAAAAAAGAAGCAACCTCATCATCCTCGACGCCTACAATGCCAACCCCTCGAGCATGGAAGTGGCGATCAAGACTTTTGGGGAAATGAGCGGTAAAAAGCATAAAATGATCATCCTTGGCGATATGTACGAATTGGGTGAACATACCGAACCCGAACACCAGAAACTTGGAGAATGGGTCAGCCAATATAAGTTTGACAAGATCTGCTTTACCGGCAAGCATGTGCAGGCGGCACTTTCCAAGGCTCCGATTTCTGCCCTGTATTTTCCCGATCCATTTTCCTTCAGAAACTGGCTGCAGGATTCCCAACTCGAAGATTACCTCATCCTGATCAAAGGAAGCAGGGGAATGAAGTTGGAAGGTTTGGTGGATTTTATATGAGGGAACCTAGTAAAGTCCCGATTGAAAGATCTTTAATTGAACAGCAAGAGGTATATCAACCCTTCCATTTTGGCGGGTTATTGATACGAAAAATTTAAGTAGATTATACATTGCTAGAAAGCGAATATCCAAAAGAAAATGCGATAAGATGTTAACATAATAGTAAATTTAAACCAAATAATAAATAGCTAAACAATGGAATACCATATTAATCAATTAAGAGATTATTCATCCTTGTTTTCTAGGAGTGAAGTTCTTTCTTGGTTAAAAATGGACTTCACTTCTATCAATTACAAAATTGAAAGATATGATGAAAAATGGTTGGAACACCAAAATTCAACTTATTTAGACTATCTGAAACACATATATTCAATTCTTGCAGACTGTTATCAAAATGAATACATTTTCAAAAATGAATTCTTAAATAATTGGCTGATAAAAGAACTTGGTGAGACAAATTCTCAAATATTCAGTGAGTTTAGAGTGGGCAACTCAATTGCAGATCTAGCTATGTTCAATGGTTGCTCTAAAATTTTTGAGATAAAAACAGAATTTGATAGTGATTCGCGATTGAAGCTACAACTTCAAAACTACGAGAAGGTATTTAATCAGATATTTATTATTATTCCTAAATCAAAGTTGAATATTTATGAGAAACAAGAAGCTTCGATTGGAATTATAACATATAATCCAAAGAGCAATCATTCATTTTCACTTCATCGCAATGCTATTGCAAATTTTGAAATAGAGCCTTCAACTATCATGTCAATATTGCATACAAACGAATATAAATCCATTGTAAGAGAACATTACGGTTATCTGCCTCCGATGACAAGTTTTAATCAGTATAACGTTTGTGGCGAATTAATTTTTGAAATCCCGTTAAATCAATTAAATAAGCTTTTCATTAATACAATTAAAAAAAGAAGTTCAAGTAGTGCTTTATCATCTAGATACTACAAAGAGTTTAATCAGTTGTTTTTAGCTCTTAGAATGAATCAAAATTCAAAAAATAAAATGATAGAATCATTAAAAACAACTATCCAAATTTAAATATATGTACTATCCATTTTTAAGAGCGAGACAATTTGAACTAATAGCTTTAAGGGAGTTAGCAATAGAAGGTGCCCTTCAAGGAGTCATTATTCCGATTTTAGAGCCTGTTAAAGAAACTCACAACAATTTAAATTTAGCGCATAAGGTTTTTAAAGAAAAAGATCAAACAGCTTATCTAATTGTAAACTCTAACAAAGGAGGACTGGAGGAAGATAATCCATATTATATTGGGTATCTCGCTACTATAAATGATGAAGTATTTATGCCAGCATTTCATTACAGAAATAATGCTGAATATATTTATAAAAGCATTGAGCAATTTGGACTAACCAATTGTATGCTTATTTGTGAGAACGACATAGAGGGAGATGATATAAATTTCAAATCAATCGCGGAATTAGCTGCAATTAGTCATATTACAGTTAACGATCCTGGAAGAAACAGGTCTTTAAATAGGTATATAAGAGGTTTGCAAAAAGATTTTATTAGACTTGATGATTTATTTGAAAAAAAAGACAGAAACAGCGATTTCCTTGGCATCATAGAACATAGGTTTTCGGAGGAACATATTCATTATACCAACGAAGGTTTTGAAGGATTTTCAGATTACACTGTTTTACCAAAGGAATATGTTGAAGGAGGCAGTACACCTAGAGCAGTGGTAATTCATTTGACGTATTTAAATAGTCAAAATGAAATTTGGATTAGACATTTCACATCAGAAACCAATGATTCAATTGCCAACGTTCAGGGTAAGTTTGCAGAAGCAGCAGCTAAGGCTGTAAATTATTGTAGGCGGAATGGTCTATCTAATTCAGCGATTACTGAATTAGAAACATATTTTGATACTGAACATTATCCTGGGTTAGGAACGGTGAAAAAATTATCTATCAAGAATCATTTATTGGTTCTAAGTAATTTTTTAAGAAATAGATGATTTTATGAAGGTTTGTGCAAGTTGTTTTTCTGACAAAGAACTTAAAGGATTTATTTCCTCTTCATCTGAAATTGGAGAATGTGTAGTTTGCGAATCAAAAAATCAGCCAATTCTTGACGTTTCTGAGCTATTTGATTTTTTTCAAGAGTTAATAGATAACTTCAAAGTATATGAAAATGGAATGCCTTTAAGTTCCAAAATTCAATCAAATTGGAGTTTTTTTAGTTCACATGATTCATCCAACAAAATTCTTAATTATGTCCTTCCAAAATTACAGACAGAGGTAATTTCATCAAACACAAATGTTGAATATACAGATGATATTATAGAAAATTATAATCATTGGGAAATCCTCAAAGAAGAGTTAAAGTGGAAGAATAGATTTGTAATCAATATTGACAGATTGGTAGAACTAGGTTGGGATGGTTTTTTCGAAACACAATATGAATTAAGTAAAGAGGTGAAATTGTTTCGTGCCAGAATTCACCATCAAAGTGGCCTGCTTGTTTATAAACCAGAGGATATGTCCAGCCCAAAAAAAGAAGTTGCTAGTGGAGGTAGAGCAAATCCATCAGGGATTCCATTTTTGTACTTGAGCGACAACCCAGAAACTGTCCTTTATGAAGTAAGAGCATCATATTTAGACGAGTTGAGCGTAGGTTCTTTCCAATTAAAACCAGAAATTGAATCAATTAAAATAGTTGATTTCACAGAAGACACACCTTTGTTTCAATCAAGTTTAATTAATGAACCGAAAATCAACAAAACAATAAAAGGTAAATTATTAAGACAGAAAATTAGTGGTGACTTATCAAAGCCAATGCGGAGATATGACAGTGACTTAGAATATATTCCTACCCAGTTCATATGTGAATTTATTAAAGTTTTTACAGGTGCTTTCGGTATTCGTTTTAATAGCTCATTACACCCGAAAGGGAACAATGTGGTTCTTTTTGACCAAAACTTAATGAATTGCATATCTGTGAAGAAAGTTAAAATTAACTCTGTCAATTTACAAGGCTTGGAAATAAAGGACTTGATATAGACAAATTACTGAACCAATGAAAGCCATCATCAAAAGCCTTTTTATAATTGTAATTTCTTTGACGGCTTTAAGTTGTTTTGCACAAGGACAAGATTCCTTCAGTCCTAAAGAAGTATACAAATCCAATGATTTGATTATTACCCAAGTTGCCCCGAATTCTTTTGTGCATATCTCATTTTTGCAGACAAATGATTTTGGAAACGTTCCCTGCAACGGGCTGATTGTAAGAAATAGCAATGAAACCATCATTTTTGACACCCCTACCAATAATGAAAGCTCCGAAGAATTGATCAAATGGGTCAATCAGGAGCTGAATTGTAAGATAAACGCCATCATTCCAACCCATTTCCATAATGATTGTCTTGCCGGGCTTCAGGCATTTAATGACCACAACATCCCGTCTTACGCACATGTCAAAACCATAGCACTTGCCAAGGAAAATGATTTTGTTATCCCCCAAAATGGTTTCAGGGATTCACTTGTCTTAAAGGTAGGGGATGAAATTATCATGGCCCGGTTTTTTGGAGAAGGACATACTAGAGACAACATCGTGGGATATTTTCCAAGTGAAAAAGTGCTTTTTAGAGGTTGCTTGATAAAAGAAATGAATGCAAGCAAAGGATTTCTAGGGGATGCTAATGTTGAGATTTGGTCTAGTACCGTGGAGGATATCAAAAAAAGATTCCCTGATGTAGAAATTGTTGTTCCGGGACACGGAAATCACGGCAACAGCAGCCTGCTTGATTATACCATCAATTTGTTCAAGACGAGACATTTTGGTGATAAAAAAATTAGTGGACTCAATTGATTTGGTAATAACTATTTGTTCAATTCGGGGGAATTCAGCCCATTCGAGTTAAATCATTTTTTATATAGATCACCACTATACTCCAACCATTTTGTTATATATTTATAGCAAATCTGTTGCTCCATGGAAAAGATCCCACAAAAAACAAAACCCTTCGATACCAAAAGAAGCATCCAAAATGCTGATAAAGCAAGTGGATCCAAGAAATCCGCTATTTTTTTTGAAGGCAAAGAATACAAATGGAATACCGGCATAGAAAAAGTGGAAACCATCAGGGCGGGTATTCCTTATGGTTCAATTGAGGAAATCAGCAAAAGACTGAATAATCCGATAAAATCAGTTTTGCAGATATTGGGTATACCCCAAACTACCTACAACAAGAAAAAAAGTGAACACCTCTTACTTGAAAGTAGGGAAAGTGAATTGATCATGTTGATTCAGGAATTAATAGACTTTGGACTGGAAGTTTTCAATAACGAAGAAGAAAAATTTCAACGCTGGTTAAAGAAGCCGAATATTTCACTTGGAGGAAATTCCCCTGAAAGTATGCTCGATACCGTAACCGGAATCAATGAGGTGAGATATAGTTTGAATCGCCTGGAGTTTGGAAATTTAGCCTGATGATCGTCTATAGGATTGAAAGAGAAAAGTATTTGGAGACTACCCTCGGGGGAATCGGAGCTTCCAAATCAGACGGGTTTCGTTGGAACAGCTTAAACATCAGGTTGGTCTACACGGCTGAAAGTAGGGCTTTGGCTACACTTGAGGTGTCTGTTCATTTGGATTTAAGTGAAGATTTACCAAATGACCGTTATTATATAGAAATCGAAGTTCCGGATGAAGTATTGATCCAAGAGGTAAATTTGGAAGATTTGCCAAATGGTTGGGATTCCCAACCTCCGATATTAGTGACTCAGGTCATTGGCGATGATTTTGTTAATCTGAAAGAAGCGGCAATATTGAAAGTACCATGCAGCATCGTTCCACAAGAATTCAATTATTTGATAAACCCAAATCATCCTGACTTCTCAAAAATCAAAGTTTTGGGCACGTCGAAAATGAACTTCGATGCTAGATTGAAGCAGGAGCAAGATGGAAAAATCAATAGCTAAGAGAAAAAGCCGGATTGACCAATCGGAATCTGATTTCGATAAGGGCCGATTTAAAAGTAGCTCCGAACTTTTATCCAAATACAAATAATGGAGTTGAAGATTAATTGGTCGGAATTCGCAGAATCCCAGCTTGATGAAATTTATCATTTTTACGAAAAGGAAGTAAGTCCCGAATTCGCCAACAAGCTTGTGAATGAAATAATAAGGCGGAAATAGTTTTTCAGAATTCAGGGCAAAGCGAAATTCCTTTGTTAAACCATTAGATGATTTAGGAGAATTACTTAATTCTAAATCAATTTTAACTTCCTACAATTTAGAATGGTGTTGATTTTTGTTTTATTAAATCGTAATATTGCAATGTAATTGAATGACCAAATCATTTAGACGACAGTTTGAGATCAACCCATATCCAGAATGATCTAGAAAAAATTTAACATGCTCTTATGAGCAAAGAATATGACCCAACTGAAGACACATTATCTATTTTTCACCGGCAAAGGTGGCGTGGGAAAAACCTCGCTTTCCTGTGCTCATGGAATAAAATTGGCAGATGAAGGGAAAAAGGTGTTGATCGTAAGCACCGATCCCGCATCGAATCTTTCTGATGTATTGGACAGTCCCGTGCAGGAAACGATCGAGCAGGTAAAGGGAGTGCCAAACCTTTTTGCCATCAATATCAATCCTGAAGTTTCTGCCGAAGAATACCGCAAGCGTGTGACTGAACCCATGAAAGGAGTGGTTTCGGATGCTGAGATCAAAAAAATAAATGAAGAACTTTCCGGTGCCTGTACCACTGAGATTGCTTCTTTTGATGAGTTTTCCCGATTTATTTCAGGTGAGCGTGAGGGCGGAGAATTTGATGTGATCGTTTTTGATACTGCACCAACAGGTCATACCCTGCGCTTATTGGAATTGCCCGCAGCTTGGGCTTCATTTTCGGAAGAAAACCCCGATGGCGCTTCCTGCCTTGGTCCTACCTCGGCACTCAAAAGCAGCCAAGAGCGCTACAACAAAGTGGTAAATACATTAAGAGATGGCAGCTTGACTACCTTTTACCTTGTCGCAAGGGCTGATCAGTCTTCCCTCAAAGAAGCTTCCAGAACGAGTGCTGAATTGCACGAACTCGGTCTCAACCAACAGCAACTCTTTATCAATGGGGTTTTCAAAGCCACTGATTCACAGGATGCTTTTGCCCAAAAAATGGAAGCGATGGCACAAGACCATCTCAACCAAATCCCCAAAAACCTGAAGGAACTTCCGTTACAAACATTTCCCCTTTTACCATACAATGTGCTTGGTGCAGAAAAGCTCCGCTCATTGTTAGATGTGAAGAGGCAACAGGAAATTCTATCAACCTCAACTGATTCGATCGCTGATTGGACATCCAATCTTGATGGCTTGGATATATTGGTGGAAGAAATTATCGGTGAAAAGAATCATGGACTGATCATGACCATGGGCAAAGGCGGAGTTGGCAAAACCTTGGCCGCATCGGCCATCGCCGTGATGATAGCGCAAAAAGGACATGAAGTGCACCTGACGACTACCGATCCTGCCGCTCATGTGCAGGATTTTATCAACCAATTGGGCGAATTACCCCCGAACTTGACCATCGACCGGATTGATCCCAAAACAGAAACCCAACGCTACACGGAGAAGGTCCTGCAACAAAAAGGAAAAAACTTGGACGAGGCAGGGCGAAAGCTTTTGCTCGAGGATTTGAAATCACCTTGTACTGAGGAAGTGGCTGTCTTTCATGCTTTTTCCAAAGCCATTCACGAAGCAAAAAGAAAATTTGTAGTAATCGATACTGCACCTACAGGACATACGCTTTTATTGTTAGACACTGCAGGAAGCTACCACAGGGAAATCATGCGGAACACAGGCATGGATATTTCCAAAATCAAAACACCATATATGAATCTGCAAGACGCTTCACTTTCTAAAGTTTTATTGGTGTCGCTGCCTGAGACAACTCCTATGCGGGAGGCAGCTGCCCTGCAGGAAGATTTGAAACGGGCCGGAATAAACCCATTCGCATGGGTGATCAATCAAAGCCTTTCTATGCAATCAGATATATCGGATGCTTTATTGAAAAAAAGAGCTCATGCAGAACTGAAAGTCATCAAGGAAATCGAAAATAAGCATGCCAACAAAACCTATGGCATTCCTTTTCTTCCCGAAGAAAATGTGCTTCCTGCTTTGTTAAATATTTATCAAGATTCGTCAACTAAAAAAATATAATTACAATGGGGGTAACCAAATCGGATTTATTTACCGAAACACAGAATGAATTGGCCAATTATGCCAAAGTGTTGGCACATCCTGCCCGGATTGCCATTATTCAATATTTGTTGAGAACAAATACCTGCTGCAATACCACCCTTGTCGGTGATTTGGGCTTGGCCCAGGCTACTATCAGTCAGCATCTGAAGGAGCTCAAGAATATAGGCATCATTCAAGGGACGGTGGAGGGAGTGTCGGTCAATTACTGCATCAACCCCGAAAAGTGGCATTACATCAAGAATATGCTATTAGATCTCTTCGATAGCTATGACCCTAACAATTGTTCAACCTGTTAAAATCTAAAGATGAAAACATCTGTTTTTACAAAAATTGAAGACACCATCAAAAGCATGGATGTCTCCCCTATACCTGATGAAAGGAAAGGGTTATTACACTCCCTGATTGATTTTATTCAGGATAAAGTGAATAATCAGGAAGATGTGATTTTGAATTTTATCTGTACACACAATTCCCGCCGTAGCCATCTTTCTCAGATTTGGGCGCAGGTGATGGCAGCCCATTTTGGAATTCCTAAGGTCTTCACCTATTCCGGAGGAACCGAAGCTACAGCCATGTTTCCCAAAGTTGGAGAGACGCTTTCAGCGCAAGGTTTCGAAATTATGCCGCTTTCCGAAGGCAAGAATCCTGTGTATGCGATCAAGTATGCAGAAAACGCACATCCTGTTATAGCATTTTCCAAAACGTTTGACAGCCCTTTTAATCCGGTTTCTAATTTCGCAGCCATCATGACCTGTTCCCAAGCGGATGAAGGTTGCCCCTTTATAGCAGGTGCAGCCAAGCGTGTCCCCCTCACTTATGATGATCCAAAGGCCTTTGACGGCACGCCCCAACAGGCAGAAAAATACCTCGAACGTAGCTTACAAATTGCCACAGAACTGTTTTATGTGTTTTCTAAAGTCAGCGTAAAATGACGTCAAATAAAAAGCAACTTCCTATTTTCGAGCGCTACCTCAGTCTGTGGGTGGCACTTTGTATCGCAGCAGGAATAGGTATTGGTCAAGTGGCAGGAGACAGCATGCAGTTTTTGGCAGATGCCGAAATCTACAAAGTCAACATTCCGATTGCGATTCTGATCTGGCTGATGATTTACCCGATGATGCTGCAAATAGACTTTAGCAGCATCAAAAACGTGGGCCGAGCACCCAAAGGGCTTATTTTGACCGTAGTCGTCAATTGGATGATCAAACCATTTACCATGGCCTTCTTCGCATGGATCTTTTTCGAGCACCTTTATTCTGCTTGGATAGAACCTGAGTTGGCCGGTGAATACATTGCAGGAGCCATCCTTTTAGGAGTAGCACCTTGTACCGCCATGGTCTTTGTCTGGTCATACCTTACAGATGGTGATCCAAATTACACTTTGGTGCAGGTATCTGTCAATGACCTGATCATTTTGGTTCTCTTTGTTCCGCTTGTTGGGTTTTTATTGGGTATTACGGATATAGTAATTCCTTATAACACGCTGATTGCCTCAGTATTGATTTTTGTAGTCGTGCCATTGGTCGCCGGTGTCATTACCAATAAGATCCTGATAAAAAAATATGGAGAGGATTGGTTTAAAACTGTATTTCTCCCCCGACTGAAACCGGTGAGCATCATCGCATTATTGCTTACTCTTGTGCTGCTTTTTGCATTTCAGGGTTCAACAATTTTAGATAATCCTCTGATCATTCTATTGGTGGCTGTTCCGCTGATCATCCAGTCGTACTTCATCTTCTTCCTGACATGGTTTGCCGGGCAAAAACTCAAACTCTCACATGCCATTTGTGCTCCTGCGGCCTTGATTGGCACAAGTAATTTCTTTGAATTGGCTGTCGCAGTGGCTATTGCCTTATTTGGTCTTCAAAGTCCGGCGGCCTTGGTGACAGTTGTGGGCGTATTGGTGGAAGTCCCCGTCATGCTAAGCTTGGTAGCGCTTGCCAATAAATGGAAGTATTAACCCAAACAAAAAAAGAGCGCCTAGCTCAGCACAAATAGAAATCTTTAAATCGTAACTATAAAAATTTACTGATATGAAAACAGCCCAATTCACAAAAACCCTTCAAGAAAACCCAAAAAAGGCGCTTTTCTTCGAATACCAGACCGGTCAATATGTGCGAACCGACTACCACATCACCGAAATTAAAAATGTCAATTTCGATACCGTGGACTGCGGCGGGATCCGAAACCAATGGTCAGAAGTACATATTCAATTGTGGGAAAATGAAATCCCTGAACCAAACCACTCCGTGGATTCCGGCAAAGCCATGAAAATATTTGATGTAGTCAACAGAGTCAGAGAAACCTATCCCAATGCTGAAATCAAATTTGAATATGGCAATGCTGTATTTCCAACAGCTGTACTTCCTATCCATCAGATCAAGGATACGGGAAATGCACTGATCGTGCAGCTAGTACCTGACCAAACCACCTGCAAAGCAAAAGACCGGGCGACTACTCCTGAGGAAAAAGCTTCTGCCTGTTGCAGTCCAGCTGTGGTAGCCAAACCAAAATTATCCTTGGCATCTATTCAAGAAGTAGGAAGCTGTGCACCAGGATCAGGTTGCTGCTAAATAGAAGCAATTGAAAGAGCCCAGATGCAGGAATGTCTTGTGTCTGGGCTTTTTTCTTTGCTATCCGTTGTAATCTTTTGTGTTTTTGAGAATGAAGAATGAAAAATGATGAATGTTTTTGTTAAAAAATACATTGGCCCCAAGAACGATTCCAATTCTGAGTCAAACCGCAAATTCTGCGGGGATTATAATAAAGGACAAAAACTAAAGAGCTGCTCTTTGCGAAACCTTGGCGATCATTGCTGTTAATGAATTCTGGGGCCTCTCCCCCGCTTTTCTTTCATCTATTTGGAAAGCTTCAATATCCTCAAGGCTCCCTGTCCCACACCCTCTTCTGATTTTGGCGTATTTACATTTTCCCGCTGATCGCGCAGACCATGGTAGATGGAAGGACCCTTTGCGAAAAGCCCTGAAAGGGCGAAATATCCCAACGATGGGTGCAGCCCATCGATCCTCACATATCGAACCTCACATCAGCCCTGAAAGG
>NZ_JAMFLG010000002.1 GCF_023502205.1 Aquiflexum sp. TKW24L
TAGAGGTTTGGAAGTGAAATAATGACCGATGACGGATGCTTTGGGGTAGTGGGGAAAATTGGGAATGTCTTAAGTCTTGAATCTTATGTCTTGGGTCTCAAATCTCATGTCTCACATCTCATATCTAAATAAAAAAACTAAACCAAAAATAAAATACAGTGAAAAAGTTACTTGTTTTGGCATTTGCCATATTTCCATTGTTTGCATTTGCCCAAGAAGGAGGCATAGGATTAAGGCTAGGGGAACCCTTTTCAATCACATACAAAACCTTTATAGATGATAATATTTCTCTGGAAGGCATGATAGGAAGAGGCGGTCCCAACAGCGGCCAATACTATCAGCGGGATTTTGACAACAACAGGCCAAGCCCAAATGCTTTTTATTTGGGACACAGCACCTCCAACTCTTGGTCAATCAATTTCAGGGGAGCTTATCATGAAGATTTCACTTCAGATTTTAATATAGGAGCAGGTTACCTGTTAGGTTATGTAGGAGCAGGTGTTCAACTCCGGTCCATATTGGTCGATTACGCTTATACCGATACTTCCATTTCTCCTATAGCCCTTCGTGAAACGAGAAGAAACATGGATTTCGGCCCTGAAGTCTTCACTGGTGCTGAGTATTATTTTGATGAAGCTCCGATCAGTGTTTTTGGAGAAATAGGTTTCTTCATGGAATTATTAGACCGATTCGGCCACTTCAGATTGCAGGGAGCCATTGGGGTAAGGTATTTGTTTTGATTACTTTCTTATTGACATGAAGAGGTTTTTGGAAATCAGGTAATTTTGCAAAAGGATACACCCACATATGAAAAAAAAGATTATTCTCATTTCCATCATATTGTTGGCAGCAGCAGGTTTGATTTTATTCAATGGGATGGGAGGTTTTAACGAAGTGCAGTTGGAAGTTATTGACACTGATAAAATTGATTTATTGGGCAGACATTTTAAAGGAATCCCTCAGGATGAAAAGCTTGGGAAGGCCTTTCAAGAAATGGAGAAAATCAAAAATGCCACTCCGGGGTCAACGTTGCATACCATTTATTTTGCAGAACCTGCCGGTAAATTGGATACAATGGAGGTTTTTGTTGGTCTGGAATCCCAATGGATGGATAAAAAAATCGATTTTGATCAGGTCTCCTACTCAGGAGAAAAAGCAATTGTCGCTAGTATCAAAGCCCACCGTTTTGTGATGCCGAGTCCTTTAAAAATCAAAAACAAAATCATCGATTTTGCGCAACAAAATGGCTTGCCCGAACCTGACATATTCATAGATCAGATTATCGGACTTGATGAGGTCAAAGTCATCGGAATAACAAGCAAAAAGTCAGATTGACCAAAAACTTTTCTTGGCAGTGAAATTCTAAACAACCAAATAAAATAGTCTCCGTCTTAGTTTTTAATCCAAAAATTTAAATCAGAATCCTTATGAGAAAATTACTTTCTTTATTGCTATTGGGAGCTTTGGCTACCATTTCCGCCTGTATGGGACCTGTAGGACCTCCAGGAATTCCCGGACCACAGGGACAACAAGGTCAACCGGGGATAAATATTGTTGCCGAAGCTTTTCAAATAGATGTGAATTTTACTCCCCAAAACCAATATTTAGTAGAATTTCCATTAAATCCTGCGCTTGTTGAAGGGGATGTTTTGTTAATTTTTATTAGATGGGAAATCTTTAATGGCAATGCCATTTGGAGGGCAATGCCGCAGACTGTATTCCTTGAAGAAGGTGTCCTTGTGTATAATTACGATTTCAGTAGAATTGATTTCAGTGTTTTTCTAGAATCCTCTTTTGATCCAGGAATTCTTTCCCCAAGTTTTACTAGAAACCAAAGGTTCCGAGTTGTAATCGTGCCTGCAGATTTGAGTTCAAGGATCGATTACACTGATTATGAGGCCGTGGTCAAAATGCTTGGTCTCAGCGAGGAGGATTTTGTAAATCTTGAACCGAAAAAATAAAATTTAAAAGCCTCCGCCATGGAGGCTTTTTTTTACTCAAAAATCCAACACTCCCAACAGAACGTAATTAGGGAATCAGAAACAAATACCTCTAGCAATTTGAAACTTTTATTTCAAAAACATATTGAATAAAAGTTCCTGAGCAAAAGACTACCGAAGTTTTCAATTCCTTACCTCCTAATTCAAATTCGGATTCTATATTTGCAGCATGCAATTGAAGAATGATTTATTGATCCGTGCCGCAAAAGGCGAAAAAGTAGAAAGAACACCTGTATGGCTGATGCGTCAGGCTGGAAGGATTCTCCCGGAATACCGTGCGGTCCGGAATAGTGTGAGTGGATTTATTGAACTGGCACAAACTCCAGAATTGGCTGCTGAGGTGACAATACAGCCCGTGGATATCTTGGATGTCGATGCAGCAATTATTTTTTCGGACATTTTGGTGATTCCTGAAGCAATGGGATTGCCTTATGAAATGCAGGAAAAACGAGGACCCTGGTTCCCTGAAACAGTAAAGGATGTCTCTGATTTGAAAAAATTGAGAATTGCAAATGGAGTTGATGACCTCAGCTATGTAATTGAAGCCATTAAAATCACCAAAAAAGCCCTTAATGGTAGGGTTCCATTAATTGGATTTGCAGGAGCACCGTGGACCATTTTTGCCTATATGGTCGAAGGGTCAGGCAGCAAGACTTTCTCGAAGTCTAGGGCCATGCTCTATACCCAACCGGAGTTTTCGCATAAGCTGCTCCAGATGATTACTGACAGCACGATCAATTACCTGAAAGCGCAAATCGCAGCCGGAGCCAATCTGGTACAATTGTTTGATAGTTGGGCAGGAATCTTACCACCAAACCATTACCTTGAATTCTCCCTTCCTTATATCTCCCAAATCTGCAATGCCATCCAAAATGTACCGACCACGGTTTTTGCGAAGGGTGCTTTTTTTGCGAGAAAAGAAATGTCTTTGTTGAATTGCAACACAATCGGTTTGGATTGGAATATGGGAATAGCTGAATCAAGGGAAATGATCGGGCCCAATAAAACCTTGCAGGGAAATTTGGATCCTGCTGCTTTATATGGCAGCGCCAAGGAAGTCGAGGCCGCTACGAGAGAGATGATGGGTCAATTCAAGGGAATTAGGCACATCGCAAACCTCGGGCATGGTGTCTATCCCGATATCGATCCTGAAATGGTAAAGGTGTTTATTCAAACGGTTAAAAATTATTCCTAATTATAAGGAGATTTTATTTACCGCAATGGACACAAAGGTTTCTCAAGGGTCGCAAAGTGGAGATACGACTTGTGGAGGCTGCCGAATTTGAAAAATAAGCACTGAAAGTGCGGAATACCCAAGCGATGGGTGAAGCCCATCGTTATCATGAGGAATGGTTTCATAAAAGCCCTGAAAGGGCGAAAGAAATTGATTTATAATAATCTTGCTTTTACTGAAAAGGACTCAATGGTTTCGCAAAGGGGCGTTAAGGATTTTGAACTTCTATGTTTTTGGCGGAAACCTTAATTCTCTATTTAAACATCCTCGGCCAAAAACCGGAATCGCTGTTCTCGTTTTTTACCCCGAGTTATGTTCCTCACTCGGGGCTGCCGATATTTGACCGCTACGTGGTCGGTCACCGCCGATACCCTTAATTTCTCTCCTTTTCCTCTGCGTCTCCGCGTGAGGTATATTTTTTCCTTTGATTTCAATTCCTATTTGAAGAAAGGAACGACTTCATCCCCCGCACTGATTTTTTCTCCTTGAAGCAAAAGCATATTTTGGCCAAACATCACCTTGTGGTCAAAAGTCCTGAAAGTAGCCAAAGTTTTCAAGGGTTCTTTGCCTTTTTCGGCAGTTTCCTGATTAACGGTGGTCATCAAACAGCGGGCACAGGGTTTGGTGATTTTGAATACCGCATCACCGACCTGAACTTTGTCCCATCCATCATCCTCAAATGGACTACCTCCTGCAAATACCAGGTTTGGCCTGAATCTATTCATAGTCACAGGATGCTCCAATTTAGAATTGAGGCCATCCAAAGAAGCCTGACCGATAAGCAAGTAAGGCATGGCATCCGCAAAACTTACAGATTCATTATTGACCGCATATTTTGACGGCAATTTTCTGGCTGTAGATTCCGGCATGACAACCAAGTCACAAGCCCTTCCTAGGATTTCTGAAAACCATATGCTGACTTTCTGATCCACTATCTGCCCAATGACGGCATCATCCCAAATCCTTACCCATAAAAAATTATCGGATTGGGCTTGAAAAGGAATATGGATGAAGATATTTCTATCATTTTTGTGAAAAACCAAAAGACCTGATTCACCCACCTCAACCTGAAGCAAAGCCATTTCGGGAAATGTTCTTTGTGTCAAAAACATCCCCTCCTTGTCCACCAACATCCATCTCCTGTCATATTGCAAGCCTCTTTCCTCCAGAATGGATTCCTGTAACCTAATCCCCCCAAGTGACTTAATTGGATAAATATAAATGTCCTGTAAATACATCATGCTTCGATTTTAATCTTTTAAACCTGATTTTGAAAGAATTGATTGGGGAAATATTTCTAAATAAATAGCCTATCAACCTCTGAATATTACTTAATTCTAACCAAAGGTATGTTGCAACTTATCTCCACTCTTTAAGTCTATCGGGTATTGATTGGGGGATAAATTTGGTGACAATATTGCGGATGGGGTTTTCATCAGCATTACTCCAAGCATAAAAAGGATTGAAAAATTGGTAAGCCATGGTGTTTTTTGCAGATTGATGGGAGTAAAAAATCCCTGTCCCAATACAAATCAGGAAGACAATTGCCCATTTTTTCCGTTCATGGTCTCTTTTCTTTTTATCAAAAAGTTTCATAATACTAAGATACAGTTTAAGATAAATATTTGCATCTGTTAGAGAAAAAATATCAATTATAACCTTGAAGTCCAATTGAACAGATTTCAGAAATGCGGGTATTCGCAATCCTAGTAATTTGTTTAGTCAAGTCTAAAAGAGAGAAATTTCTAAATAGTTGGACAAGCGAAAAGTATGCTTCATGTCAGAATAACGCCCGAAAAACAGTTCCTTTTTAAGCATATTTGTCTTCCGAAGGACAGACAAATATGAGAGTCTGAATTCACGATTATTGAAGTTTTATCTCACTTTAAACAAAAAGGCAAAAAAAAGCTTACTGCATGGTAATTTGGTATGTTTTGCGATTTAACAACCTAAAAAAATAATTTTTGGATCAATTTTCACATTTTTAATAAAATTGAAAAATTTTAAGTATTCGAAAAATTCAAACGTTTTCGGTTGCGGATTCAATCTATTTTTATTGATTTCATTAACAATTAGTAAAAAATATCATTATTCTATTAACAGGAACTAGTTCAAAAGCCTTCTTTCTCAAATGTTAAAAATTGCAAAATATAATTTAAACCTTCAATTTGGAACAGAAATCAACTTTAAAAACAATTCCGTTTTTTTCAAAACAACAAACCCTATGAGAAATTATTTACAAAAACTAAAGGCGTTCGCCCTGGTTTCAGTACTGATGTTGATCGGTATTGCCTCGGCATTTGCCCAGGGCAGGGAGGTAACAGGAACGGTCCTGGATGCCACTCTTAGAGATCCCCTTCCGGGAGTAACTGTTCTAGTCAAAGGCACCACTCGTGGTACCACTACTGACTTGGACGGAAAATTTAAATTAGAAATACAGCCGGGAGACGCCGCATTGATTTTCTCCTTCGTAGGCTTTGATGCCCAAGAGATCGTAATCGGAAACCAAAGTGTAATCAACATCGAATTGGCTGAGGATATCCAAAGCTTACAGGAAGCTGTCGTCATCGGTTACGGTACACAGGACAAGAAGGAAATCACTTCTGCTGTGACAAGCGTCGGATCCGAGCAATTTAACCGTGGTAACTTCCCTAGCCCAACCCAATTGCTACAAGGTAAAGTAGCCGGTCTATCCGTAACAAGGGCAGGTGGTAACCCCAACTCACAGCCAACTTTGAGGTTGAGAGGTATTTCCTCATTTGGTGCGAATCAGTCTCCCCTTATTGTATTGGATGGAGTAATTGGCGCTTCTATAGATGCTGTCGATCCCAATGACATCGAATCATTTGACGTATTGAAAGATGCATCTGCTTCCGCTATCTATGGTACAAGAGGATCTGCAGGTGTGATTTTGATCACTACCAAAAAAGGTTCTTCCAAAAAAGGAGGTGCCAATGTCACCATCAATACTTTCGGAGCTGTTGAAGTTCCCACCAACCTAATCCCTATCCTTTCTCCGGAAGAATTTGTGGCTAGAGGCGGATTAGATTATGGTTCAAGGACCGATTGGAGAGACCAAGTGACCCAGACTGCATTGAACGGAACTGTCAATGCTTCTGTAACAGGCGGATTTGACAACACCAATTATCTTGCTTCTGTCAACTACCGTAATAACGACGGTATTGTAAAAGGCACCAATAGAGAAACATTGAACACACGTTTCAACTTGAACCATGGTCTTTTGCAAAACAGGTTGAGAATGAACATGAGTTTAGCATATACCCAAACAAGCACCAAAGACGTAAATGGTGAAGCAGTAAGATATGCTACAATTTACAACCCAACTGCTCCAATCTTTGAAAGAGATTTCAATCCTGCAGAAGAAACCGCAGCTGCAAAGGAAACCAGGTTAGCAAATGCAAACAGGGATTTTGGTGGTTATTTCCAAAGACCGTTGTTTGATTATTTCAATCCCGTTGCACTCATCAATCAGCAACAATTCACAAATGACATCAAGAGTGCTATCTACTCTTACAGATTGGAATATGACCTGAGTGATAAGTTTGTTATTGCTACTCAATTCTCTGAAGACAGATTGACGGTGAATTCTACCCAGTTTTTCTCTTACCAGGATTTCAATTCAGGATTTGGACGTAGCGGTTCTGCGGGACAAAATCTGTTCAATAACACAACTAGTATATGGAACGGTACCATCAGATTTCAAGATGAGATTTTTGACAAAATGGATTTCACTTTGTTAGGAGGTGCCGAAACACAGATTTTCAATGCTAACGGATTTAATGCCTCTTCAGCAAGATACCTTTTTGATCAAGGTGCAAATAACCTTGGCGCGGGCGGTTTGAGATTCGGACCGGGAACAGACATGGGTTCTTATGCTGTGAGATCAGTATTGAACTCATTGTTTGGTAGAGCAAACTTCAATTATAACAACACTTACTTCTTCTCCGCTTCTGTGAGAGCTGAAACTTTCTCAGGATTCGGTAAAGACAACCAAACAGGGGTATTCCCTGCTGTAACCGCAGGTGCAGACTTGACCCAGGTTTTGGATATGGGTCCGTTTAGTCAGTTCAAGCCTAGGGCTTCTTTTGGAGTAACGGGTCAATTGCCTCCTTCCCCAACTTTGGCTTTGGGTATTTTTGGAAATGGAAACAGGATTCCATTGAACTTGGCAGAACCTATCAACTCGGTTTTTGTTGGGGTGAATCAATTGCAAAATCCTAATCCTCAGTTGAAGTGGGAAACGATGCAAGAACTCAACTTTGGTTTGGACTATGCTTTGTTGAATGGAAAAATCACCGGTACCATGGATTATTGGACTAGGAATATTTCTGACTTGTTGTTCAATACGCAAGTTCCTGTGGGTGCACCAAATGAATTCGATCCGGGAAACTTCTACACCGCTAACTCTATTTGGGCAAACATTGCTGATTTGTCGAGTGCAGGTTTTGAATTCCTTTTGAATGTCAACAATGTGAAATTGGGTGTAGTGACTTGGAATCCTTCTGCAAACTTCACAATCTACAAAAGAACTACTATTGATAGGATTGGTGTAGGATCCATCAGCTTACCTGAAATCCGTCAGGCAACACCTGGTTCTCCGGGACAAAACAACAACGAAATCGTTTGGAACAGGGTAGGTGAAGAAATAGGTAACTTCTACGGTCCCAAATTCTTGGGCTTGACAGCAAACGGAGAGTATATCCTAAGCACAGAGAGACCTGAAGAATTTGAAAACTTAGGAAACGGTCTTCCGACTGCTGACTTTGGTTTCTCAAACTCATTCATGTACAAAAATTGGGATTTGAATTTCTTGTTAAGAGGAAGTGTAGGTCACTTGATCTATAACTCATTCAGAGGGTTCTATGAAAATGCAGATGCTTCTTCTAACACTTGGAACTCAGTCATTACCAAAAATACCCCAACCAACCCACTTGTGACCTCCACACCAACATTCTCTGACCTTTATCTGGAAAGAGGAGATTTCATCCGGTTAGACAACTTACAATTGGGTTATAACCTTCCTGTTAGATCTGCTTCAATCAGTAATTTTAGATTGTATGCAGGTGTACAAAACCTTTTCACGATCACACAGTTTTCTGGTGTGGATCCTGAGGTAAGATGGACAGATGGTGGAAATCCTTTGGCGCCAGGCATCGAAAGAAGAAATACCTATTTCGTCCCTAGAACTTGGACTGCAGGCTTAACGTTTACTTTAAAATAACATAAACTCAAAATAAATATGTTACGATCAATAAAATCATTATTTGTTGGAGGTCTTATGGCAATTACCATGGGATCGTGCTGGGAGTTGGAACAAGAAGTTCTGACAGGGATAACTCAAGACGATTTGGCAAACAGCACCCGTCCTGAGTTGATTGAAGTACTAAAGCAATCTGCCTATGCTGCAGTAGTTGGCAACTGGGGAGGTCACGGAGGTATGTGGAGTATCAATGAAGTTTCTTCTGACCAATTGGCCATTCCTCAAAAAGGAGCTGACTGGGAAGATGGAGGCATCTGGCTTAGGAACCACAGACATACTTGGGCTGTGGGTGATGGTGCCTACAACGGTGCTTGGCAATACTGCTTTAGAATCGTGGGTGAGTCCAACTTATTGTTGCAGCAATATCCTGATGTAGAGGCTTTAGGAGCTGAATTGAGGATTCTAAGAGCATTGGCTTACCTATGGTTGATCGACAACTTCGGAAATGTACCCATTATTGTGGAAACAGATAGAGGTGGAAACCCTGCTCAGAAAACAAGGGCTGAAGTTTTCGCTTTCATCGAAAGCAGTATCAAAGACAATGTGGAATTACTTCCTAGGACCAATGTGAAGACCAATTTGAATTATTGGACTGCACACATGATTTTGGCCAAGTTATACCTTAATGCAGAAGTGTATTTGAGCGCTACTCCAGGTGTCTTGGATCCTTCTAAAGGAAGATGGGCTGACGCTGAAGCTGCTTTGAATGTAATTATCAATTCAGGTCAGTACAGTTTGACACCAAACTTCTTTCAAAATTTCTCAGCGACGAATGCAAATTCATCTGAGAACATGTTTACCCTTCCTTACGATGCAAACAATGCCGGTGGGTTCAATATTCACCAAATGACTTTCCACTATTCAAGTCAAGCTACATTTAACTTAGTAGATCAGCCTTGGAATGGTTATACCGCATTGGAGGAATTTTACAACAGTTTCGAAGCTGGTGACCAAAGGATTGGTTCATTGAGAGAGGGTATACAAAGATCTTCTACAGGAGTTATTCTTACCGATGCTGCTGCGGAGGCAAATGATCCTGATGGTCCTGTTTTAAATTTCACTCCAAATATCAATCAATTGGCACCAAATGCATTCAGACAGGCGGGAACAAGAATCAACAAATTCGAAATTCCTTTAGGATCTGCCCCTAACTTGAGCAATGATTTCCCCATCTTCAGGTATGGCGATGTCATCCTAATGAAAGCAGAATGTGCTTGGAAACTTGGAAGAACTGGTGATGCCATTGCTTTAGTCAATCAGATCAGGTCAAGATCTTCTGCTCCTGCTTTGACAACTTTAAATGCTGATATCCTATTGGCAGAAAGAGGAAGAGAGTTCTTTGCCGAAGGTCAAAGAAGATCAGATTTGATCAGATTTGGAAGATATACTGCTGCATGGTGGGAGAAGCCAACTTCTCAGGCATTCAGAGCAATTTTTCCGATTCCTCAAAACCAGCTTCAGTCTAATCCTAACTTGAAACAAAACCCAGGATATTAATCCCGATATTTTGATATCAGAATGATAAAAGAAGTGCACGTCCGTGCACTTCTTTTTGATTTAATGGATACCTTCGAATTTGTGAAAAAACCAGTATCCCAAATTAATCCTTTCCTAATGTCATTGGTAATCAGCCGCTTCTTCCTTTTCATTCCCACGCTGCTTTTGTTGTTTTCCTGTTCCAAAAAAGAGGAAGAGACATTGAAACTTTTTGAGTTGATGGGAGAAGATAGGACAGGAATCGACTTCAACAATAACCTGGACTACAATGAAAAATTCAACCCATACCTTTTCAGGAATTTTTACAATGGCGCGGGTGTAGCATTAGGCGATATCAACAACGACGGTTTGGTCGATATTTTTTTGTCAGGCAACCAACATCCTAACAAACTTTACCTCAACAAAGGAAATTTTCAGTTTGAAGATATTACGGACAAAGCAGGATTGGCTGTTCCGGGAATCTGGTCCACAGGTGTAAGCATGGCGGATATCAATGGTGACGGTTGGCTGGATATTTACGTCTGCAAATCCGGGCCCTTGGGCGGATCTCAGCGATACAATGAGCTTTTCATTAATAATGGTGACTTGACTTTTACCGAAAAAGCAAAAGAATACGGCATCGCCGATGAAGGACTTTCACAGCACGCTGTGTTTTTTGATTATGACAAAGACGGTGATCTAGATATGTACCTGCTCAACAATTCCGCCAGGTCAATCGGTATAAACGATCTCCGAATCGGACAAAGGGACATTAGGGATCCTTTTGGAGGAAATAAGCTTTACCGAAATGACAATGGAAAATATACCGATGTCAGCGAATCGGCAGGAATTTATGGTTCAGCCATCGGCTATGGGTTGGGTGTGACAGTGGCTGACCTCAATAAGGATGGTTGGCCGGACTTGTATGTCTCCAATGATTTTTTTGAAAAAGATTACCTCTATATCAACAACGGTGACGGTACATTTACCGAATACCTTGAAAGCATGATGACCGAAATCAGCATGGGATCCATGGGTGCGGACATCGCAGACCTCGACAATGACGGTTGGCAGGATGTATTTGTCACCGAGATGCTTCCTGCTACCATGGCAAGGGTAAAGACGAAAACCCCTTTTGAAGAATGGGACAAGTACCAAGCCAATGTCGCAGGTGGTTATTTCCATCAATTTACCAGGAACACACTGCAAAGAAATTTGGGTTACCTACCCAACAGCAAACAGATCCATTTTTCTGAAGTTGCAAGACAATCCGGCGTGCATGCGACAGATTGGAGTTGGGGAGCTTTGATTTTTGACACAGACAATGACGGACTCAAAGATATTTTTGTAGCGAATGGCATTGTCAAAGACCTGACTGATTTTGATTATGTGGATTATTATGTCAACAACCAAGACCTGATCTCCCAATTCAAGCGTGATAGTATCCTCTTGACAAAGATGATTGACGAGTTTCCTTCCAACCCTCAGATGAATTTTCTGTTTCATAATGAGGGTGATTTTAAGTTTAAAAATATAGCTGCAGAATCAGGGATGGAGCAATTGACTTTTTCGACAGGTGCGGCCTATGCTGACTTGGACAATGATGGCGATTTAGATCTTGTGGTCAATAACCTAAACGGCGAGGTGTCAGTCTTTAAAAACAACAGCCGTGAGATCAACAAAAACCATTACCTCCAATTGGACCTAAAAGGCCAATTTGGAACCCAAGTGACAGTTTATGCAGGAAATCAAATGTTTTTTGCAGAGCACAATCCTGTCAAAGGATACATGTCTTCAGTGGACCATAGACTACATTTTGGTCTTGGACAAGTGACAAAATTAGATTCTGTAATCGTCCTTTGGCCAAATGGGAAAACAACAAAATTAACCGATGTTTTACCAGATCAGTTGCTTTCCTTGGATCCATCCTCGGCCACTGAAGATCGGAAATCTATCCAACCGGAATTCACAAGAACTCTCCAACCTTCCTCTGTCAAACTTCCCTGGAAACATCAGGAAAGTGATTACATAGATTTTGACAGGGATAGGCTGCGGTTTCACATGATCTCTAATGAAGGCCCAAAAATGACTGTCGGAGACATCAATGAAGATGGGCTCGATGACCTTTTTCTTCCCGGTGCAAAAGGACAGGCCTCCGCTATATTTATCCAAAGGGCTTCGGGAGACTTTCAAATCCACCAAACATTTGAGGCCGATTCAATCGCTGAAGATGTTGACGGATTGTTTTTTGATGCTGATGGAGATGGAGACTTGGACCTCTATGTGGTAAGTGGAAGCTTGGAATTCAGTGCCTATAATATGAATTACCTCGATAGGCTTTACCTCAATGACGGACGTGGTAATTTCGCCAAGATGGGGGAAAGACTTCCAATGGTTTTTCAAAGCACTTCTTTCGCCAAGGCTTTTGACCATAATGGAGATGGGAAAATGGACCTTTTGATTGGAGCAAGGACAGTACCTTTTGCCTATGGTGTACCGGGTGATGTGACCTTGTTGGAAAATCAGGGCAATGCAGTGTTTGTGGATAAAACAATGGAGTTGGCTCCTGAATTCAAGAATATTGGAATGACAAGAGATGCCTGGATAGGCGATTTGGATGGAGACGGGATATCCGAAATTTTGATTGCCGGTGAATGGATGCCTCTTAAAGTCTTTAAAAAAACCAATGGAAAATATGCCGATGTTTCCGCTGCCTTTGGATTTGACAACACCGGAGGGCTGTGGAATACCCTCCACGTAGTAGATGTGAATGGAGATGGATTTCCGGATATTCTGGCAGGAAACTCGGGATTGAATACAAGACTTCAAGCCACCGCTGAAAAACCACTTCAAATGCACGTCAACGACTTTGACCAAAACGGAAGCATCGAACAAATCCTGACACAATATGAAGGAGACATCACTTATCCCTTGGTTTTGAAATCCACGCTGATCAAGCAATTACCGGCTTTACGGAAGCAATTATTGACTTATGATTCTTATAAAAACAAAAGACTGGAAGATCTATTTCCGCAGGAAATTTTGTCCCGAAATATGGTCATGGATGTACATACCTTGGAAACGTGCCTGTTTATCAATCAGGGAAATGGTACATTTGCAAAAGCCAAACTGCCCTTTCCCGTGCAAAGTAGCCCTGTCTATGCCATTCATTCTTTCAAGGATGAGTTGGGAAAAATCAATCTACTCTTCGGGGGAAACCAAAGCCGGATCAAACCTGAGTTGGGAATCAACATGGGCAGTTTCGGATGGCATCTAACCGGGACCACAGAAAAAGACCTTCGTGTGATTCCTGCCAACCAATCGGGATTCTTCGTCAGAGGAGAAATCAGGGATATCAAAAGCATCAAAACTTCCAAAGGAATTCGGATTGTTGTGAGTAGAAATAATGATGTGCCGGTGGTTTGGGATTTGGTGGGAAGTGGGAAGTAGGAAGTTGGGAAGGATGAAGAGGTTGTCTTGGAAGACTTTCAAAATTACAAGATAACTTCTCCTTGTCATTTCGACGGAGGAGAAATATTTACAGGGATTGAAGCATAAAAAAAAATTGAAAGAAATGATTAGAGTATTCATGTTGCTATTCGCTTTGGGTTTGGTGGTTTCATGCCAAACTAAATCAGAATATGATTTGGTAAAAGAAAGGGAACTTGCCTCCGGAAAGGTTGTGGAAGACCTTTTTCTGGATATCAAGTTTGGGATGGGAAGAAAGGAGTTTTTTGGCACCTGTTGGGAACACAATAAAAATGGAGTTTTGGTCAATGGCGACCATTACCTTCAGATTCAGTACATTCCAAAATTGGCCTCAGGCAAAAGTGTACAGATGAACTTTTACCCTGATTTTGAAAATGATAAACTGTTTTTCATGCCGATGGAGTTTGGCTATACGCAATGGTTTCCGGGAAATGAGGAACTTTCAAATGAAAATCTGACCATAGATGTCGTTGACCTGATGGAATCTTGGTATGGTGAAGGCTTCTTTGAAGTAGCCAACAAAGACAAATCCATCAGCGCAATGGTCAAAATAGATGGAAACCGTTTGATAAGAGTTTTTAAAAAAAATATCAATACTGTCCGAGTTGAAATCCTCGATCTGCGTGTCAAGGATATCACCGAAATGATAAAAAAAGTAGAAGATGCATCTTAAAAAACCCCTCTTTGTTCCCTTTTTGATTGCTGTGGCCATTGCTTCCTGCAAATCACCCGAACTTGAAAAAAAGGAAACCCTGTTTGAAAAAATAGATTCTTCCGCTTCAGGCGTGACCTTCAGAAATGACCTTCCTTTTGATGAGAAGTTCAACATATTCACCTACCGTAATTTCTACAATGGCGGTGGCGTGGCCTTGGGCGATATCAACAACGATGGACTCATTGATTTGTACCTGACTTCCAACTTGGGAGAAAATAAACTCTACCTGAATGAGGGTGATTTCAAGTTCAAAGATGTGACAGCAACTGCCGGAGTCGCAGGCACACGGGCTTGGAGTACAGGTGTGGCGATGGCAGATGTCAACGGAGATGGGTTTTTGGATATTTACGTCTGCAACTCCGGAGATATCGCAGGAGATTACAAGCAGAATGAGCTTTTTATCAACAATGGAGATGGCACTTTTACTGAAAAAGCCGAAGCATATGGCTTAGCCGATCAGGGATATTCCACCCACGCCGTGTTTTTTGACTATGACAATGATGGAGACCTTGACGTCTATCTGCTCAACAACAGCTATCAATCTATCGGCAGCTTCAACAAGATGCAAAATGAAAGGCCTAAAAGAGATCCTGTCGGCGGCGACAAACTATTCAGAAACGACGGGGAAAAATTCACAGACGTATCAGAAGAAGCAGGAATATATGGAAGCACAATCGGTTTTGGATTGGGAATCACCATCGGAGATGTCAATCAGGACGGTTGGATGGACATTTTCATTTCCAATGATTTCTTTGAAAGGGACTATCTCTATATCAACAATCAGGATGGGACTTTTACTGAAAGCCTGACGACTTACATGCGCGCCATCTCAGCAGCTTCCATGGGTGCGGATATCGCGGATATCAACAATGACGGCCATTTGGATATCTTCGTCACTGAAATGCTCCCCGAGCCCTCAGAACGTCTCAAACAGATCACAACTTTTGAAAGCTACGACAAGTTTCAGTTCAACGTCCAGCATGATTACCATTACCAATACACGAGAAATATGTTCCACATCAACAATGGTGATGGGTCCTTTACAGATATGGGAAGGTTGGCCAATGTGGAAGCGACAGATTGGAGTTGGGCGGCATTGATGTTTGACATGGATAATGACGGCTTGAAGGATATCTTCGTAGCTAACGGTATCTATAAAGACCTGACAGACTTGGATTACCTCAATTTTATCGACAATGATGAAACCAAGAGGAAAATCATCAGCAAAGCGGGAGTGGATTACAAAGCCTTGGTTGATCCGATGCCCATCAATCCTGTCTCCAATTATGCTTTCAAAAACAAAGGTGACCTGGTTTTTGAAAATGTCATCCACGAATGGGGTATGGGCGATCCCATCCATTCCAATGGTTCAGCTTATGGCGATCTCAACAATGATGGAACATTAGATCTAGTCATCAACAATGTCAACAATGAAGTCCTGATTTATAAAAACAGATCTAAGGAACTTGCACCTGAAAATCATTTCCTTAAAATCCAGCTCATTGGAAAAGGCAAAAATACCGCAGCCATCGGCACCCAAGTGAGGTTGGTGGCGGGAGAACAGATTTTTTATCAAGAGCAGATGCCAAACCGAGGGTTTCAATCTTCGGTAGATCCAAGGCTTAATTTTGGATTGGGTGGAATAGACAAACTCGATCAGGTTCAGGTCAGGTGGCCGGATGGCAAAATTACTTTGCTCCAAGATGTGGTCACCGATACAGTTTTGGTATTGAAATGGGAAGATGCAAAAGATGCAGAAGAAGGCTTTAACTTCTTCGAAAAACCTACCGGCCAAATTTTCTCCAAAATCGATCCGAATACCATTTTGGATTTCAAGCATCAGGAAAATCTCATGGTTGATTTTGACAGGGACAGACTGACTTACCATATGCTCTCTACCGAAGGTCCAAAAGCGATTTGGGGAGATGTCAATGGGGATGGTTTGGAAGATTTATTTATTGGTGGTGCTAAAGGCTATGCAGGAAAGCTTTTTATCCAAAATGCAAATGGAAATTTCAGGCCAACAGACCAAAAGGTATTTGAGGCTGATAAATTTTCTGAAGATAGAAACGGGATATTCTTCGATGCCAATGGAGATGGAAACCTTGATTTGGTGGTGGCATCAGGCGGCAATGAATCAGGATTCGGTTCGCCGGATCTGGCGGATAGATTGTACCTGAATGATGGAAAGGGGAATTTTACCAAATCAGAAAACAGCGGACTCCAGTTTCTGACCAATAGTACGGCTGTGATCAGAGCATTGGACATCAATGGCGACGGCGCCTTGGACCTCTTTGCAGGCTCGAGATTGGTACCGTTTGTCTATGGAGTCAATCCCAATTCTTCCATTTTGATCAATGACGGAAAAGGAAACTTCACTGATGGAACTGCCCAATATGCTCCCCAACTGAAAGAGATTGGAATGGTAACCGATGCGGCTGTAATCGACTATGATGGAGATGGAAAGCAAGACTTGGTACTTGTAGGAGAATGGATGGCACCTACATTTTTCAGGAATACTGGCAACAAATTGGAGAAAATCGAAATGCCGGAAATGGATAAGTATAAAGGTTGGTACCAGTCGATTGTGGTTGGTGATTTCAACAATGACGGCAAACCGGATTTTGCTTTGGCCAATCATGGATTAAATACCAGATTCAAAGCCTCAGAAGAAAGCCCGATCAGAATGTATGTCAATGACTTTGATCAAAATGGATCAGTGGAACATGTTTATGTCAAAAAGCAGGGAGAAAAGCACATACCATTCACTTTAAAGCACCAATTGGAAGGACAATTACCAGGCATCAAAAAGAAATACCTCAAATATAGCTCCTTCAATAACCAAACCTTGGAAGATATATTTACCCCCGAGCAATTGGCAAGTTCAGTCATGAAGGAAGTAAATTTCCTAGCATCAGCAGTGATGCTCAATCAGGGCAATGGCAAATTTGAGATGAAACCTTTACCGAGATTCGCTCAGCGTTCATGGATGTACTCGATCTTGGTCGCAGATATTAATGGGGACGGCAATCAGGATTTAATCATGGGAGGAAATCTCCGTGGCGCCAAACCTGAAGTCGGGCAATATGACGGAAGTTATGGAGAAGTGCTGATAGGAAAAGGTAACGGCACATTTGACTATTGGCAAAACAGCGATCATGGGTTGAAACTCGATGGGGAAATCAGGGATATGAAAATCTTGGAGCTAAAAGGGAAAAAGGTCTTGATGGTGGTCAAAAACAATGAACCGGTAGAGTTTTGGGAGATAAAGAAATGAAAGTTGGTCCCGCAAAGACGCAAAGGCGCAAAGATTTAAAGTTCGGAAATCTTGATTTGAACTCATCTCCCTTTTTAAAAATAGGAATGTTTTTCTTCATTGTATTTGGATTTTTATCTTGTTCCAAACCCAAAGAGGAAACACTTTTCAAACTTTTAGACCCAAAGGAAACAGGTATCGAATTCAGAAATGACCTCGTATCTTCTGAAGAGATGAATATTCTTGAATACCTATACTTCTATAATGGCGGAGGTGTGGCCACTGGAGACATCAACAATGATGGGTTAGTGGATATCTACTTTACTTCCAACCAAGGTGAAAACAAATTGTACCTGAACAAAGGGAATTTCAAATTTGAAGATATCACCACTAGCGCCGCAGTAACAGGAGATGGCGGATGGTCGACCGGAGTCACGATGGCAGATGTTAATGGGGACGGATTCCTAGATATTTACGTCACCCAAGTGGGGGATTACAAAGGCTTGACCGGAAAAAACAAACTCTACATCAACAACGGTGATTTGACTTTCTCCGAAAAAGGCGCAGCATACGGAGTTGATTTTGTGGGTTTTTCTACCCATTCCCTGTTTTTTGATTATGACCAAGATGGAGATTTAGACCTCTATTTGCTCAACCATTCCATCAAAAAGCCCGAGGTCTTTGCCAATGCAGACACCAAATTCACCAATCAAGATGAAAAAGGCGGAGACAAGCTTTTCAAAAATCTTTTGGCAGAAGGGGAAAACAGGATGGTTGAAGTTACCGAAGAAGCAGGAATCCTTTCAAGCAGTTTGGGTTTCGGCTTGGGAGTCGGCATCGCTGACATCAACGGGGATGGTTGGATGGACTTGTATGTTTCCAATGATTTTACAGAAGATGATTACCTCTATATCAATCAGGCAGACGGAACTTTCAAAGAATCATTACAAGAATACATCTCCAATACCAGCCGGTATAGCATGGGCAATGATTTGGGCGACATCAATAACGATGGTTTAACCGATATTTTCACGACCGACATGCTTCCTTCCGATCCCCAAATCTGGATGAAGTCCATCGGTGAAGACAAACAGGAAGTATTTGATGTCAAAAAGCGGCTTGGCTACAAGGATCAATATGTAAGGAATCACCTTCAACTGAATCGGGGCGATGGAAGATTTAGCGAGATCGGTCTCTTGACCAATACCTTCGCCACAGATTGGAGTTGGTCGCCTTTGATTTTTGACATGGACAATGACGGGCAAAAAGACATACACATCACCAATGGCATAGTAAAGCGTCCAAATGACCTTGATTTTGTTCAATACAGTCAGGAACCGAGTCCGGGTTTGTCTGAAAAGGAAATCCAAAAGAAACAGATTGACATGTTGCCCACGGTCAAGCTTTCCAATTTTTCTTTCAGGAATGAAGGAGGTCTGAAATTTACCAACACAGCCAAAGAATGGGGTTTAGACCAACTCTCCTATTCTAACGGATCCGCTTATGCTGATCTCGACAATGACGGTGACTTGGATTTGGTAATCAACAATATTGATCAGGAAGCATTTCTATACCAAAACCAAACTGCCACCAAACTCAAAAACCATTTTATCCAATTTGACCTAAAAGGTGAAACCCTGAATTTCTTTGGAATCGGGGCACAGGTTATCGTCCACAGTGGCGATAAAATCATGCATCAAACTTTGAGTACATCTCGGGGATTCCAATCGGGAACGTCAACAACTTTGACTTTTGGTTTGGGCGCAATTTCAGTTGTCGATTCTGTTAAAGTTGTCTGGAATGCCACAGATACCGAAGTTTTCAGAAATATTCCGATCAATAAAAGACATCTATTGGAAAAAGGAAAAGGGAGGAAATCTTCAATTTCGATTCCTGTCTCCACTTCAATTTTGGAAATCAGGGATTTTGGTATTGATTGGACCCATGAAGAAAATATTGATTTTGATGATTTCAGAAGAGAATATTTAATCCCAAGAAAGTATTCTACTGAAGGTCCTGCCTTGGCTGTCGGGGATATTAACGGCGATGGATTGGAAGATATATTCTTCGGTGGTGCCAAAGGTCAGGCCGGGGTCTTCTATCTTCAACAAGCAGATGGCAAATTTATAAAAGGTAATCATCCCGTCTTTGAGCAACTGAAAATGGCAGAAGATGTCGTGGCTGTTTTGGAAGATTTCAACCAAGATGGTACGCTTGACCTTTATATCGGCAGCGGTGGAAATGAATCTACAAGAAAGGAATTTTTCAATTTTGACAGGCTTTTCCTAAATGATGGCAAAGGGAATTTCTTCTTTTCCATGAATTCCCTCCCTCCCATCTCTGAGAATACCTCCACACTTGCCATCCATGATATCAATGGAGATGGCGCTCCTGATATCTTTGTAGGAGCATCCGTCGTCACCGGAAATTATGGTGAAATCCCAAAAAGCTATTTCTTACTCAACGACGGAAAAGGAAGATTCACAGAAGCAACAACCGCTTATTTTGGAGCCGATTTCCAACCTGGAATGGTCAAAAAAGCCAAATGGGCAGACCTCAACAATGATGGGATCAAAGAACTTATTTTAGTTGGGGAATGGATGGCTGTGCAGGTATACAGTCAGGATAAATCAGGCAAATTTTCTTTATCCAAAGAGGAATCCCTACAAATCTCAGGTTGGTATTTTGGATTGGAAGTGATGGATATTGACCGAAACGGGAAGGAAGATATCATTTTGGGAAACTTGGGATTGAATTCTAAGCTGAAAGCAAATCCTGAAAAACCGGTTTGGCTTTACCATGGAGATTTTGATGAAAACGGGCAGAAAGACCCTTTGATATTTCACTACATGGAAGGACATTTGGTCCCTTTTGCAACTCGTGATGACCTGATCAAACAGATTCCCTCGATCAAAGGCAAGCATAGTAAATATGTTGATTTTGCCAAAATCCAATCTCCAGAAGATATTTTTACTGAAACACAATTAGGTAAAGCTTCGAAATACCAGATTACAGAACTCGGCTCGGGAATTCTTTGGAACAAGGGAGAAAATGGATTCCAATTCAGTCCATTTCCTGTGGAAGCGCAGTTTAGCCCCTTACACGGTTTTGCCACTTTTCAGACACAGAAAGGCAAACAATACCTACTTGGAATCGGAAACTTCCATGGGTTTCGAAGCGATTATGGCAAAGCCGACGCCCAACCTATGGTTTTGATGCAGTTTGAAAATGGGGCTTGGAGGAGTATACCGGTTGGATTGGCAGCTATGGAATTTTGGGGGGAATTCAGAAACATGTCCAAAATTAAAGTCGGCAAAGAGGATATTTTGGTGGCTGTGAGGAACAACAATACTCCTGTCTTTTTGAAGATCAATCCTTAAAACATGCTTAAAATCAGTTGATTTGGTTTTAAAAATCGATGGATTTAAAGGATTTATATTTAGCTTTGAGGCTCCAAACCCACAACAAAAAAGTTCCGTAAACCCATATGTGAACCATACATTACCGGGAAATAGCCAATACAACACATGAAAAGTTTATTCAATAAATTACTGATTATTGCCATCACCGCATTTATGGGTTTTGGATGTCAGGAAAATAAAGATTATCAGAATGCCATCACCGATGGTTCTTACCAGATTGCTGCCCAAGACAAACTCACCAATGTAATCATCAATGATATTTTTTCACCCCCTGTAGCAAGTAGGATTTATGCTTATTCATCACTTGCAGCCTATGAGGTCTCGGTGCTATCAGATGCCAACTACCAATCTTTAATGGGTCAGATCAAAGGTTTTGAAAAAGCCCAGTTTGACACAACAGGTCAAATCTACTATCCATTGGCTTCATTGGCGGCTTATTACAAAGTGGCAACTGCATTGATTTTCTCAGAAAATCTGATGACCGAGCACAGGGATAAAGCTTATGCAGAACTCAGAGAGAAAGGAATTCCGGAAGAAGTATTTGAAAGGTCAGTCAAACTAGGTGATGATGTAGGAGCACATGTGATCGCCTATTACAAGAAAGACAATTACCATGAAAGCCGCTCTTTTGAAAAATATACAGTCAGCAATGACCCGTCGACATGGCAGCCTACGCCACCTGCATACATGGAAGGGATCGAACCTCATTGGAACAAAATCAGGCCCTTTGTGCTCGATTCGGCATCCCAATTTTTAACCGAAGGAGGTACACCTTTTAGCACCGATCCTTCAAGTCAGTTTTACAAAGAAGCCGAGGAGGTATTCAAAATAGTCAATGCCTTAGATGAAGACCAAAAAGACATTGCGATGTTTTGGGATTGCAATCCTTACAAAGTCAATGTGAAAGGTCACGTGATGTTTGCTGAGAAAAAAATCACTCCCGGTGGACATTGGATGGGAATAGCAGCTATTTCTTCCAAAACAGTCGGACAAGACTGGAAAGGAACCTCCGAAACATTAGTTTTCACAAGTATTGCGATTTTTGATGCATTTATAGCTTGTTGGGACGAAAAATACAAAAGTCCGCTCATCAGACCTGAAACTTATATCAACAGGTACATTGATGAAGATTGGTTACCGCTTTTGCAGACCCCTCCATTTCCAGAATATACCAGTGGACACAGTGTGGCCTCCAATGCAGCCGCTGAGGCTCTGACCAGTTTATTTGGTGAACCTTTCCATTTTGTAGATTCTACTGAAGTGGCCTACGGTCTTCCTATCAGAGAGTTTGACTCGTTTAGAATGGCTGCGGACGAAGCTGCCATCAGCAGACTATATGGTGGTATCCATTATATGCCGGCGATTGTTAATGGCTCTATAAAAGGAAAAAATGTAGGAAACCATTTGATTGAAAATATAAAAACCAAATCTACAGCATTCGCTCCTGTTGCCGACAATTCAATAAAATAGGACATCCGTTTTCTAAAAAAGGGGCAAGTGAACGATCATTTGCCCCTTTTCTATTTTTTATTCCGCATCAAGGATAATTTACCTGATCGAATACCTTAATTTTGAACCTTAACCCCGAATGATTTTATGGACCTTATCCTCAAATATTTTCCTGACCTTACCGAATCCCAAATAGAGAAACTCGCCAAACTAGGCCCTTTGTACGCTGATTGGAATGAAAAAATCAATGTCATCAGCAGAAAGGATATGGAACATTTCTATGAAAAGCATGTCCTCCATTCATTGGGAATTGCAAAAGTGATCCAATTTGAACCTGGAACAAAAATATTGGATATCGGTACCGGAGGGGGATTTCCGGGGATACCTTTGGCAATTTTGTTTCCGGAAACACACTTTCATTTGGTAGATTCAATCGGTAAAAAGATCAATGTTGTCAAGGACGTTGCCAAGCAACTGAAGCTATCCAATGTTGAAGCCCAACAAGTTCGTGCAGAGGATTTGGTACGGAAATACGACTTTATCCTAAGCCGAGCGGTTACCCGATTTGCCAATATCCTTCCTTGGGTCAAAAATAAATTCAAGAAAGAAGACTTCAACGAACTCCAGAACGGCCTGCTGCTCTTGAAAGGCGGTGAAGTCGATGAGGAAATGGAAGAAAGAGAAGTCAGCTATGTGTCTTACCACTTGGATGACTATTTCAAAGAGGAATTTTTTGAAACCAAGAAAGTGGTTTACGTGCCTTGGGAAGGGAAAAGATAGTGGCGGTGGGAGGTGGGAAGGAAGTTTGGAAGGATGGAAGTGGGAAGGTTGGAAGTTGGGAGGGAGAAGTACGAAGTACGATGACACTAAGTACGAAGTATTTGGGATTCCAAGGTAAGGGGTGAGAAACAACTTCGCCTTGACCTACCTACCAGGGGAGATTTTTTTCGAGGAGGGGCAGAGTCCATAAAATTCATTTTTTATGTAGATGTTTACTAAATCGAAAAAGGTTTACCGAAGAAACTCCAGTAAACCCTATAATTCAGATATCGATAAAAATTCTATTAAAATCTAAACCCTGCCGTCAAAAACACTCCGTTTGTTCTTCCAAAATCAACATCAGAAATATTCTTTTGAACGTCGGTTACGGACCATTGGTAACTCAAATCAATGAAGATAATGGAAATATCGGCACCTACCCCTGCAAATACTCCCCATTCAGGGTTGTTAAAATCACTTATGGCATATCCATCAGACACACTCGATAAAATAAAGGCCGATCCTCCTCCAAAAACACGGAAAGCAAAAGAGGAATTTGTATTGCCCAGAATATTATAGCCTACTGCCACAGGGATTCTAAAACCACGAAATTGCGCATCAGATAATGAGGATACACCATTGTTGATGGTGGTTGATTCAGCATTTCGAGTCGTATAGAATATCCCGGGTTCAACATAAAATTTGTTACCTAACTCAACGGAAGCACCTGCTTGCCAGCCCATCTTACCATTGACATCATCCAGTGTTCCTGAAATACTTGGGAATTTAAACCAACACCAGGTTTAAAAGAACTTTGAGCAAAGGCACTTCCTACAGTAGCCATTAGAATAATTAATGTTACGAGACTTTTCATATTTTATTTGTTTTTAGTTTCCAAGAAATTAAGTAATCTGACTATCGTGAATATTTCCCCATCATTTTTCTATGAATCGAGACCTTAAAACAATAAACTTATTTTTAGATAACTGGAAATTTGATTATTCATGTTTTTGTAATATTAACTTCACAAATTTTAACATTTTCAATTTTTATTTATTATAACATCTTAAGTGATTCTTTAATAATTATTGTTTTTTGCTTAACCTGGCTTTAACTTTTGTTTTCTTGGATATGAATCATTATCTACACAAATGTTAGTTCTTCAGATGATTATACTTTGGGATGCAATAGGGCCCAAGTAGAGATTTGTGTGGATTGTACTTTCCTGCCACCAAAAGCAAAAAATGAATTGATGGGGAAGAACTTATTAAAAAGGGTATAAATGAAAAAGCTTCTAAGCCAGTTGGCTATCCTCTGAATTAATCTTACCTCTGAATTGAACCAAGGAAATGGATCATCTAACCTATCAGAATCCAACCTCAACCTTCACAAATTTGATCTTTTCCCTATTCCAAGTGTAGCAAAATACCAAATAACCTTCATCATAAATGATCGAGGGATAAGAAAACTCATTTTTCCCCTCCCCTGCTTCGATTACTTCCTTGATTGGCCAGGTCAGCCCATTGTCAAACGAAATCCCCAACTGCATCGGATAGCGTTTACCCCAATTTTCGCCGACCGGATTAAAGACCAAAGCGATGGTTTCATCCTTGATTTTGACTAGGTCTATGCCGCTGTTATTATTGGGCAAGTCTGTCAATTCCACAGCCGACCAAGTAAATCCATTGTCTTTGGAATCGCTCCTTCCGATTTTTCCTGAAGATGTACGAAGTAGCATGTGTACCAGATTTGGTTTGGACTCCCAAAGAGCCGGTTGGATGACACCTTCTCCTTGCACCAAATTCCTATCCAAGATCAATGTTTCTGTATTGAGCCAAGTTTTCCCCCCATCTTCGGACCTGTCCACAAAGGCATTCCAAACTTTATTTTTTTCCAAAGAAGCAGGAGCCAACCAAGTGCTGTCAGATAAAACCAAGATATGGTTACGGACAGGACCCCTGCCCCCACGATCTCCTTCTATCAGTTCTTTCGCCTCTGACCAAGTTTCTCCACCATCTTCCGAATACTGCACCCAAGTCTCCCAATCGTCGATATCCTTTCCTACTTTGAAATAGAGGTATAATTTTCCATCCGGGGCATTGAACAGCACAGGATTCCAATGAGGATCATTTCTGACTTTGACCAACATCTGTGGCGCTTTCCAGGTTCCCGGTTGGCCTTTGGACATCCAAATCCCGACATCGTCGTTTTTCTCATGAGACCCTGCAAACCACACCATCATATATTGCCCATTTCCCAATTTCTCGATCGAGGAAGCATGGCACTGCGCAAATGGCCTGTCGTCTCCAAAAATGAATTCATTGGCTTCGACCTGAAGGTTTACAGTTTGGGCAAAAGTCCCAAAACTGAGGAATAACAAGGATATAATGAGAATACTTTTCATGGCTGGTCTTAAAGTGTATTTTTCAAGATACAATTCTCAATAGAAATTGTATTGTTGAAGGTACAATTGTTCGGGTATTGGGTTTATTATACATCGCTAAAAACCCTCCTAAATTCATTTTCTATTTCTTGAACTTCTTTATCATTCAGATTGGCAAATTCATTTTCTCTTGCTCTTTTTGACAAAATACCATTGTTCTGTTCCAAAAAATTTACCAACAAGGATATCAGTTTATCCGGCATCTCGTATTCATCCTCCATAGATCGCTTAAATGCATCGTATTTCGTTAAATATTCGACTTCTCTTGGAATGATTTCCAAGATCGTATCTTCCACACATTCAAAAAGGAACTCGGCATGTTTTGTGGCATCAAAGTAACTGTAATAATCTGCAGTTTGGTTGAGAACCTTTACATTATGGTCTTTAGTCTCCTCCCATTGGATAAAATCCAGTATGGGCAAAGAGTAGGATTCCAGAACTTTTCTGTATTCATGGATTTTATCCAAAATTGCAGCAGAAACAGGAAAAATGATTCCCTGTTGAGAAAAATTCATTTTACTGAGAATGTGGTGGATGAGGTACCTGTGGATCCGCCCATTTCCATCTTCAAACGGATGTATAAAAACAAACCCAAAAGCTATGGCAGTGGCAACCAAAACCGGATTCATTTCGCTTTTCCATAAAAGCTTTTCTGTTTCCAGAAATCCACTTATCAACCTATCAAGGTCTTCCCATTTTGCTGAAATATGATCAGGAATAGGTTCCCCAGTGCTTCGGTCATGTTCTCCAACAAAACCACCTTTGGTCCGAAATCCCAATTCCAGAAATCGCGGATTTTCAATGACCAACTGTTGTAACCTTAGCAATTCTTCCTTTGACAGATCTCGCAACCCCGCTTGTCCTATTGCTTGTCCCCAGCGAACCGCTCTTTTGCTTTTTGGACTTTCTCCCTCAATAGAAAAGGAAGCCTTCGAATCTTTCAATAATAAAAATGAAGATGCTCTTTGAAGTATATCCTTGCTGAAGTCCTTCAAGTACTTTGTTTGTTTGTCTGCTAAATTGGCATGGACGTATTGCTCTAATTTTTCAGTTTTTGAAATTAACGGGCAAAACTCCACTGTCCCGGGGAGGTTGTTGATGACACGGTGGCGCGGGGATTTTATACCTTCAATTGTGTATTGGATAGTATCATTCACCAACTTTATATATCCTTTTTTTTCAAGATCTTTCTTACGTGACAATTGGAACCCTCCCAACCACTCAATCAAAAACCAAATCCGTCTGCTATACTGACCAGTCGGTTCTAAATTGGAAAGTTCATGGAGCTGATCTATAGAATAATATTCAGTCAATTTTTTAAAAACCAATAAATTGACACCCTCATATTTTAACGCAAAGACCAATTGCATAAACAATGCCTCTAATTCAGATACTGCAAAGGAATCATTAGGCTGATATATCTTGGGAAAGACCAACCACCCCTCCTGCTGATACTTTCTATTCTGATTGCTGATAATAGAAATTGTGCTCGGAACAGGTATTTCAAGCATCAAGCCTTGAATGATCGACGCATAACCTACTACAGTCCCATGTTCAGGTAATTGCTTTCCTTGAAAAATAGCTGCGGAAAATGAAAAATGAGCGCTTTTTGCCATATTGAATTTATAATAGGAGCAAAGTAAAAAATAAATAGGCGCAACACAAGAAAAACGAGTGCAAATACATAATATTAATAAATACAGGCGCAAAAGGAAAAGGAATCTGAATCATCGATAAATATGATTTTTAGGATTATCCAATTATCCCGCTATTATCTTCATAGGATTTTGCATTGAGGGTTTGAAATAAAAAAAGTGGGTTCAGTAGAAAAAAAATGGTGATAGAATCTAGGATCTAACTTTGTCTAAAAAGGAAAATCATTTCCAAAAGGTGAAAAATGCTTAGAAATTAACTTTAAAAAGGAAACTCATTTTCTAAAAATGAATTATGGTCTATTTTTGGTCTTCATCTCGGTAAAATCATCCTATAATTTCAATCCTTGGATTTATCCTCGATAAATCTTTGATCATTTCCTCATTGTCTTCAGGTGCTACATAAATTTCATCATATTTCATTTTTATGATAAGTCCTTTGCCTGCCATCGCAGGTTTGACCCCTGTCCACATGGTTTTATTTTTAGTAATTCCGGTAATTTGAAGGATGTCTAAATCACCTTTTAAGAATGCTGATTTATAATAAAGTTTTTGATTATCAATCCAATAAGCGGTGCTTAAGTAAACCCAACCCAGCATTAAAAGCGGAATCAAAAGAAGCAAAAAAAGCCCGAAAAAATTGAAAAGCGATTGCCTATCAGAAATATAAACAACAGCAGGAAAAAGTATTGAAAAAGCCAAAAGCATTTTTATGCCTATTCCCTTTTTTGCCTTGTATTTTTTCATGGGTTAAGTTTAGCAAAAAAGCTTATCCATTTCAAATTGGTTAATGTGAAAATCTAAAATTAAATCCCGACAATTTCCGCCACTCAAATAGCAGCTCCCGAGGATATGTCTTATTTTAGACCATCCAATTTTGAGTAGCACTTATGTATATTATTTTCGATACCGAAACCACCGGATTACCAAGAAGTTATAATGCCCCTATGTCTAATGATGACAATTGGCCACGGCTGGTTCAGGTGGCATGGCAACTTCACGACGCCACAGGCAAGCTCCTTTCCAATCATAATTACATCGTCAAACCGGAAGGCTTCACCATACCTTACAATGCCGAAAAAGTGCACGGCATCTCCACAGCGCGTGCGACTAGAGAAGGTCATGCTTTGGATAAAGTTCTCTCAATTTTTCATGAGGATGTAGAAAAGGCTACGTTTCTCGTAGGCCATAACATCGGTTTTGACATCAATGTGGTGGGTTCTGAGTTTTTGCGAAAGCAAATCCCCATGAAGCTGCAGTCTATGAAAGAAATGGATACCAAGGACCTTTCCACTGATTTTTGTGCGCTACCGGGTGGAAAAGGCGGAAAATATAAATGGCCGACGCTGACCGAATTACACCACAAACTTTTTGGCAATGGGTTTCAGGATGCCCACGATGCAGCTTATGACGTGGCGGCTACTGCCAAATGTTTTTTTGGGCTGATTACCCAAAAAGTAATTGCTCCTGCCAATGGTATCCAAGTTTCCGAGGTAATATATGAGGCACCTATTTTGGATGTTGCCAACTTTGCCAATGCAAAAGACACTCAAAAAACTGCGGCAAAAGATGTCCTGAAAGCTGCCGGAACGGCTGATATCTCGGTCATGACAGACATGCCTTTTTCACACCTCCATGTCCATACCCAATATTCAGTTCTTCAGGCGACTTCAGAGATTCCGGCTATGATTGCCTTGGCTAAAGAAATGAAGATGCCCGCCATTGCCATGACTGACCATGGCAATATGATGGCGGCTTTCAATTTTGTCAAAGAAGCCCTCGCAAAAGATATCAAACCCGTCATCGGTTGTGAATTTAACCTGACCAAAGACAGAAATAACAAAAGTCAAAAGGACGACGGTTTCCAGACTGTCTTATTGGCAAAAAATAAAAAAGGATACCATAACCTCGCCAAACTCTCCTCCTATGCCAATATCCAAGGGTATTATTATCTCCCAAGGATCGACAGGGATGTTATGGTGGAATACAAATCAGACCTCATTGCTACCACAGGCGGACTTTGGGGAGAGGTTCCTTACCTGATTTTGAATGTGGGTGACACGCAAGCAGAAGAGGCATTTGTCTGGTGGAAGGAGCAATTTGGAGAAGACTTTTATGTAGAGCTCAACCGTCACGGGATTCCCGAAGAAGAAAAAGTGAATGAGGTTTTGTTACATTTTGCCCACAAGTATGGGGTTAAATACTTTGCCGCCAACAATACTTATTACAACCATAAAAATGACGCCAAAGCGCATGATATTTTGCTTTGTGTCAAGGATGGGGAATTGGTAGAGAAGCCGAAGAAATATATCGGCAAGCGTGGTCGTGAATTCCGATATGGATTTCCCAATGACGAATTCTATTTGAAAAGTCCCGAAGAGATGAAAAAGCTCTTTGCAGACCTTCCTGAAGCCATTGCCTGCACCAATGAGATTGTCGAAAAAATAGAAACCTACAAACTCCAACGGGATGTCTTGCTTCCCAATTTCCAGATTCCTGAGGAATTCAAAAATTCCTTGGATGAAGAAGATGGCGGCAAAAGAGGAGAAAACACTTATTTGAAATTCCTGACCTACGAAGGCGCAAAGAAACGTTATCCCCTTCTCACTGACGAAATCAGAGAAAGACTGGAATTTGAATTGGCGACAATTGAAAAAACAGGTTACCCGGGTTACTTCTTGATCGTACAGGATTTTACAGGGGCAGCGAGAAAGATGGGTGTATCAGTGGGGCCTGGTCGGGGTTCGGCAGCGGGTTCGGCAGTAGCATACTGTACGGGTATTACCAATGTGGATCCTATCGCTTATGACCTACTCTTCGAGAGATTCCTCAATCCGGACAGGGTGTCCCTTCCCGATATTGACATTGACTTTGACGATGAAGGCCGTCAGAAAGTCATCGATTATGTGATCAACAAATACGGTTCCAACCAAGTCGCGCAGATCATCACTTACGGTACCATGGCTGCCAAATCAGCGATTCGGGACACCGCAAGGGTTTTGAACCTGCCTTTGGCAGAGGCGGATAAATTGGCTAAGCTAGTGCCGGACATAAAGTTAAAGGCACTTTTTGACCTTTCCAATGACAGGGCAAAACTGGCAGATAAGCTCAAAAACAACGGAGAGGATATCGGCAAAGCTGATGAACTGATCCGTATTTATAAGGGTCAGGATGAATTGTCCCGCACGATCAAGCAGGCAACGGTTTTGGAAGGATCTGTACGAAACCTCGGCATCCACGCATGTGGGGTGATCATCACACCGGGAGACATTACCAATTACGTCCCTGTGGCTTTGGCCAAAGATTCGGACATGGTCTGTACGCAGTTTGACAACTCCGTCGTGGAAAGCGCCGGTTTGTTGAAAATGGACTTTTTGGGTTTGAAAACCCTCACCTTGATCAAAGACGCTGTCAAAATCGTCAAGGAAAGACATGGCATAGACCTCGATCCTGATGAGTTTCCGATTGACGACGTGAAGACTTATGAGCTCTTTCAAAGAGGAGAAACTGTCGGGATCTTCCAATATGAATCTGCGGGGATGCAGAAGTATATGCGGGAATTGAAACCGACAGTTTTTGCTGATTTGATTGCGATGAATGCGCTTTACAGACCGGGGCCATTGGAATATATCCCGAGTTTTATCCGAAGGAAGCATGGCACAGAACCCATCAGCTATGACCTCGATGACATGAAAGAATATCTGGAGGAAACTTATGGTATTACGGTCTATCAAGAACAGGTCATGCTGCTGTCTCAGAAACTGGCAGGATTTACTAAAGGTGAAGCCGACGTTCTGCGAAAGGCGATGGGTAAAAAGCAAAAGGATGTCTTGGATAAAATGAAACCCAAATTTGTGGAACAAGCTTCCACAAAAGGACACGACCCTAAAAAACTAGAGAAGATTTGGAAAGATTGGGAAGCCTTTGCCTCCTACGCCTTTAACAAATCCCACTCTACCTGTTATGCCTGGATCGCTTACCAGACGGCATACTTGAAAGCACATTATCCGGCAGAGTACATGGCCTCGGTTCTCAGCAACAACATGAACGATATCACGCAGGTGACATTCTTTATGGAAGAATGTAAACGTGGAGGCATGGCAGTTTTGGGACCGGATATCAATGAATCGAATAATGGGTTTACAGTAAATAAGGAAGGTCAGATCCGATTTGGTCTTGCTGCCATCAAAGGTGCAGGAAGTGCTGCCGTGGATATGATTATTGCAGAAAGAGAAAAATCGGGACCTTACAAAAATATCTTTGAGTTCTGCAAAAGAGTCAATTCCCGAGCAGTAAATAAGAAAACTTTGGAAGCGTTGGCAATGGCAGGTGGCTTTGATTGCTTCAAAGAACACCACCGACGACAGTATCTCGAAGCCTTGGATGGTGATGTGACAGTATTGGAAAAAGCCACTAAATATGCACAAAAAGTGCAGCAGGAAGCAGACAGTTCACAGGTGAGTCTCTTTGGCGGAGGTATCGGAATGGAAGTTCCATTGCCAAGCATCCCTCCGATGGAGCCTTTCAGTCAGCTTCAGCAATTGAACATTGAGAAGGAAGTGGTGGGACTTTATATCTCAGGGCATCCATTGGATCAGTTCAGGGTAGAGATTGAATCATTTACCAATACTCCTTTGACAGAATTTAACGATATCGATACTTTGCGAAAAAAAGGCGATATCAAATCCGCCGGTGCCGTGACCTCATTTGCCCATAGGACTACCAAAACTGGGAAACCATTTGGGACGCTTACTATGGAGGATTATCACGGGGCACATACCTTCTTTATTTTTGGAGAAGATTATATCCGGTTCAAAGAGTATTTCATGAATGGGTGGTTTATTTATTTGACAGGTTCCACACACCTCAACAAATGGAAGGAGAATGAATATGAGTTCAAAATCAACTCCATGATGCTCTTGAGTGAAGTCCGTGCAAAAATGGTCAAAGGTTTACGGGTCAATATTGACTTGGATGATTTGAATTTTGAATTAATGGAAAAGCTGGAGATCATAACCCAAAAATATAAAGGAGATGCAAAACTGTATATCAATATCATCGACAGCAGGGAAAACATCACGTTGGACCTCATGTCCAAGAGATATTCAGTAGATCCTTCCAATGAAATGATCAAGGCTTTAGGTCAGATTCCTGAAGTGATGTATCAGATATTATAACTTTGGAAACCGATCAGAACTAAGGTCACTCGGAAACTTAACCCCTTCCTTCAACTTTAAGCGTTTTGAATCTCACCATATTTCGTCCTGAATTCTTTAAAAATCAGGTCTAATAATTTTATATCAAGTCGGAACTTATTCACGAGTAAAGTGCTTTAGAAGTATATTTGAAAAATTAGAAACATCCAAAAATATTATACAATGGCAAAAGCAATAGAGATTACTGACGTAAACTTCCAAGAAATAATTAATTCAGAACATCCTGTTCTAGTGGATTTTTGGGCAGAATGGTGTGGACCATGTAAAATGATCGGCCCGATCGTAGAAGAATTGGCCGGTGATTATGCAGGTAAAGCAGTGATTGGAAAAGTAGATGTCGATTCCAATCCGATGGTCGCCTCTCAGTTTGGAATCAGAAGTATCCCAACCCTTCTTTTTTTCAAAGATGGCA
Source organism: Aquiflexum sp. TKW24L (assembly GCF_023502205.1). Classification (GTDB taxonomy): domain Bacteria; phylum Bacteroidota; class Bacteroidia; order Cytophagales; family Cyclobacteriaceae; genus Cognataquiflexum. Next base: position 32,805 of record NZ_JAMFLG010000002.1, read on the forward strand.
AAATAGTAGACAAGCAAGTTGGTGCAGTTCCAAAAGCAGTTTTAGCCCAAAAACTAGACGCACAACTTTAATTCATATAGAATTTAAAATTATAGCCACAAAGATCAAATCTTTGTGGCTATTTTTATTTTTAAGTAAAATGAATTCATGAAAGAAACCCTGATTGAACTTGAGCAATTTTTGGAACTACGGGGAAGCATCCCAATTTTGGATTCGCGTAGTGAAGGGGAATTTGAGCAGGGACATATTCCAGGTGCCACCAATCTACCAATCCTGAATAACGAGGAAAGGAAAATTGTCGGAACGATCTACAAGCAACAAGGGAATCAGGAAGCCATCATGAAGGGGTTCGACCTCGTCGGACCTCGGTTCCATGCTATCATTCAAGATGCTTTGCGGCTTTTTCCAGACAAAAAAATCATGACTTATTGTTGGCGTGGAGGTATGCGTAGTGAAATCATGTCTTGGCTACTCAGCGTGGCAGGGTTCGAAATCTTACGGTTGAAGGGTGGCTACAAAACATACCGGACACTTACCTATGAAACCGTCCGGGCAAAAAGGGATTTCATCATTCTGGGTGGAAAAACCGGAGTTGGTAAAACCGTTTTGCTCCATGAACTAGCAAAAAGAGGTGAATCCGTCATTGACCTTGAAAATCTTGCCCAACACAAAGGTTCTTCCTTTGGCGGAATCGGTCAACCTCCCCAACCAAGCATCGAGCATTTTGAAAATTTGCTCGCTGAACAACTATTCAAAATTGGGCACACTGAGAAAATATGGATAGAAAATGAAAGCCGGAGAATAGGAAAAGTAAATATTGCCGATGAATTGTACGCCAACATCATCCAATCTCCCTTAATAGAAATCACAAAATCCGATATTGAAAGGATTAACCATATTACAAATGAATATGCTGCTTTACCTCAAAGTGAACTCCTTGAAGCAGTTAAAAGACTTCAAAAAAAATTGGGTGGAAAAAGAACATCAGAGGCAATGAATGATATCATGGAACATCGTCATGAATCTTGGATTGCAAACATGCTCGTCTATTATGACAAAACATACGGCTATGAACTTGACAGCCATCAAAGGGAACAAAACTTTCAACTTGACTTGAGCAATACGGATTTGGAAAAATCTCTTCAACAACTTTTAGCACTAAAAAATAAAATCAAATGGAAAACCCAACTATCAGATTAACCCAATTCAGTGAAGGTTCAGGCTGTGGCTGCAAAATCGCTCCTGCTGTTTTGGACAGTATTCTTGGAAATAGAAAATCTGTGGATTTGGAAGACCCAATGCTATTAGTAGGAAACTCTTCCAAGGACGATGCTGCAGTATATCAACTCAGCGATGACTTAGCGATGATCAATACAGTTGATTTCTTCACGCCGATTGTGGATGACGCTTACGATTTTGGGAGGATTGCCGCAGCAAATGCCCTATCGGATGTGTATGCAATGGGAGGAAAACCACTTTTTGCCAATGCTATTTTAAGTTGGCCGGTGGAAAAAATAGATCCACTTCTAGCAAGTGAAGTATTGGAAGGAGGTCGTGAGATGTGCCATTTGGTAGGAATTCCTTTGGCAGGAGGACATAGCATTGCGGCTAAAGATCCAATTTTTGGCCTTTCTGTGAATGGAGTTGTTCACCCAAAAAATATCAAAACCAACAAAGGGGCACAGGAAGGAGATTTGATTTACATCACCAAGCCATTGGGTATCGGGGTTTTGGCTACTGCACTGAAAAGGGACAAAATCAAAGAGGAGGATTATGCCAATATGATCCTCTATGCTACCCAAATCAACTCGATTGGAAAAGATTTTGGACTATTGGATTATGTCCACGCAATGACCGATGTGACAGGATTTGGAATATTGGGGCATTTAGTGGAAATGGCAGAAGGAGCAGGTCTGACGGCTGTCATTCAAGGAATTAGCCTTCCGCTGATCGAAGGTGTGACTGAATATATCAACCAATTTATTTTTCCTGACAATACCTACAGGAATTGGAATGCCTACAGTGGCAAATCCGAAGGAATCATCGGCATGGAGTTGGTCAAATTCTGCGATCCGCAGACCAACGGAGGATTGATGGTGGCGATCAACCCTACATTTCAAAAAGCTTTTGAGTCGATTCTGGAACAACACCAACAAAAAGCATGGCTGATCGGGGAGTTTAATTCCCAATCAGCCAGTAAAGTAAAAGTTATTTAATCTAAGATTTTCACCTTGATGTTTCTATAATAAATCACGCTTTCGGGGTCATGCGCCTGAAGTGCAAATGTTCCCTTATCGATTTTCTTTTCACCGGCATTGGCAGGCCTGTTTTTATCTTCTGACTCCACATATTCCATCACAGTTTTGCCATTGATTTTTACGGTAACATGATCGCCTTTGACGATGATGTGTTCGGTGTACCATTCTCCATCTTTGACATGGACTTCTTTCACATCATTGAATGAATATAAACTGCCAGTCTTTCTCCAGTCACTGTGAGATTGGTTTACCTGCACTTCATACCCTTTGTCAGGCCATCCTGTTTCTTGATACTTGGTATGGAAAAAAATACCCGAATTAGCTTTAGGCATGGTTTTTACTTCAGCGGAAAATTCAAAATCTGTGAACTCCCCATTATTGACTTCACCAACATAAAATGCATGGGCTCGTGGTCCATCAATTTTGATCTCTCCATCTACAACCGCAAATGAAGATGGATTCTCTGAAATCTTCCATCCGTCCATATTTTTGCCATTGAACAAGGAAATCCACCCATCTTTTTGAGCAAAAGAAAAGGAGGAAACGGAAAACAGGATAAGGATTACAAGTAGTTTTTTCATGGTATTTTGGAAGATGGTTATGAGGAAATATAACAAAAATAATATTGACTATTATGGAAAAATTGATTGATCTGCCATAATCTATATGGTTGGTAAATACCCGGAACAATCATTCATGCATGGAAGAAACCCCTCCAGACACAATCAATTTCATAATGTCAGCGCTTTTCACATTTCTCAAAATCCGTACATTGTCTCTAGGAACTAAATAAAGGTTCCCAGAAAAATTGTAGCTATGGGGAAAATAGATGGCTACCAAATTATCCTCCTCCAAAATCGTCAAATCATCCTGTGTAATAAAGCCAAGCCGGGACATCCCTTCCGACAATTTTACAATAACAGGAATATTAAATTTCTTTTTGTCCCCGACAAAAGCCGACATCAAATCCTTGATACTTGTATATAAAATATTGATCAAAGGAATTTTAAAAATCCACTTTTCAAAGATGTCAAACAATGGTTTGGTAATAAATATACTTGCCAAAAAACCAACAAAAGTGATGAAAGCCAACATGATCAATATCCCAAGTCCGGGAATAGGAATTGGTAAAATCCCATCCAAAAATTGGATAATGAGATAGATGACGTAGATGGTAAGTGTAATTGGAATTACAAAAAGTAATCCTCTAAAAAAGTAGGTAATCATTCTTTTATAAGTGAAAGACATATCGAAACATTTGAAATAAAAATAAGGAAAAGAATGCTTTTTGGAAGGAATTAATCGATAAAAACATTTTATCCAGATCCAGTTCGCAAAAGGCAATAAAAAACCCCGAAATGAGAGTTCCGGGGTTTCAATATTTAGGAGGAAAATCTACTAAAGATCTATTCCCATAAATGACATAAATGCAATCCCCATCAGGCCCGTCAAAAGCATGGTAATTCCGAGTCCTTTCAAACCATTTGGCACATTGGAATATTTTAGTTTTTCTCTAATAGCTGCCAAAGCAATGATAGCTAAAAAAAATCCCGTCCCAGATCCAAAACCATAAACGGTGGCTTCAGCTAAAGTATAATCCCTTTGTGCCATGAATAAGGACCCACCCAAAATGGCGCAGTTAACAGCAATTAAAGGAAGAAAAATACCTAAAGCACCGTAAAGTGCAGGTGCAAATTTTTCAACTATCATTTCTACAAGCTGAACGATGGCAGCAATAATGGCGATGAACATGATAAATCTCAAAAAGGAAAGGTCAATCGTGGCAAAGGTATCACCTGCCCAAGTCAATGCACCTTCTTTCAAAACATATTCATTCAAGAGCCAATTGGCTGGAGTGGTCACAGTCAAAACGAAAATAACTGCGGCACCAAGCCCGATAGCCGTACTCACCTTTTTGGAAACTGCCAAGAAAGAGCACATTCCCAAAAAGTAAGCGAAAACCATATTCTCAATAAAAATTGACCGAATGGCCAAGCTAAATAATTCCATGTCTCGTGTCTTTAATTAATGTTCAACATAACCTGTTTTGGTACGCTGTACCCAAATGATCAATCCCAATATGATGAAAGCACCCACCGGTGAAACCATCAAGCCATTGGTAGCCAAGCTGAAATTATCACCGAAAATTCCTGAAATTGAATCATAAATAGGAATTCCAAAAAAACTGCCTGACCCTAACAACTCCCTGAAAAAGGCCACCGCTAAGATTATCCAAGAATAACCCAACGCAGAACCAAAACCATCAAGAATAGAATCGTAGGGTTTATTTCCCAGAGCAAAAGCTTCAAGTCTCCCCATTACAATACAATTAGTGATGATCAAGCCAACAAAAACTGATAGCTCCTTGTACATATCGTAGGCAAAAGCTCTGAGCAATTCACTTACCAAGGTCACCAAGGTCGCCACCACTGCCAATTGAACTATGATCCTCACTCTGGATGGAATAGTATTTCTCATCAAGGAAATGACAAAGTTTGACATGACAATAACGAAAATAACCGAAATAGCCATGATCAAGGTTGGCTGCATTTGGGTGGTGACAGCTAAAGCGGAACAAATTCCCAAAACCTGAATGGTAACAGGATTGCTATCCACCAAGGGATCTGAAATCAACTTCTTTCTTCTCTTTGACAAAAGCGCTTCAGCGGGCTTTTTTACTTCTGTCACTGTGGTTTCTGTACTCATTTATTTATAGTTTGAAACGTTCAAGATTTAATTTGCGGCAACAGCTTCAGTTTGTTGTCCTGATTTTTGACTATTCAAAAACGAACTATAGTACTGAAGGTAATTTTTCATCATGTTATTTACACCATTCGCAGTAATGGTAGCTCCGGAAAGCCCATCAACTTTATGAGATTCTCCTGAATAATCCTTCCCTTCACCTTTTTGCATGTAAACAGATTGAAGATTGCCTGATTCATCATAAATTTCTTTCCCTTGATAACGTTCCTGCACATCACGAGAAGTGATTCTTGCACCTAGACCTGGAGTTTCACCTTTATGGGAAAAAGTCACACCTTCGATGGTAGTGAGATCAGTCTGCAAAGCAACATATCCCCAGATTTCATCCCATAGGCCAGCCCCATATACCGGAAGAATATAAGATTCCACTGATTCGGGATTTCCTTCGGCATGATAAATAAATATTGGATACATTCTTCTTTCAGGAGCCATTTTGTAATTTTTGCCGACATTTACTTTTTCGGCAACGATTGGACTTCCATCGGGATTTTGTGTTACTTCTTTTCCTTCGATATCAACTACCCGGGAAGCAATTCTAGTTTCATAAAAGCTCAGTACTTCTTCAGGCTTCATAGCTCTCAATTGATCACTTTCCAATACAGCTCCTAAAATTTGCTTTTTGTTATCCAAATCTTCTGCTTTCCGTTGCAATGGACCCAATACCTGCGATGTGCCCGAAAGCAGCAGACCCAATACTACAGTCAGTATTATGGAAAATGTGATAATATATGTGTTAGACTGTTGCACGTTGTAACCTCCTGTTTTTATTTGCTTTAACTACATAATAATCAATCAATGGCGCAAACACGTTCATGAAAAGAACGGCTAGCATAATGCCTTCCGGATAAGCCGGATTAGTCACTCTAATGATAACGGTCAAAATACCAATCAACAAACCATAAATCCATTTTCCAGTTTCGGTTTGGGCTGCTGATACAGGATCAGTAGCCATAAAAACAATTCCAAAAGCGAGGCCACCTACCACCCAATGATACTCTGGAGACATAGCCATGTATTCATTGACAGCAAAGAGATTCATCACCAAGCCCATAAGATATGCCCCGGCAAACCCACTTACTATGATTTTCCAACTTGCTACACCTGTTGCCACCAAAATCAATGCTCCAACCAATGCCATCAAGGTGGAGGTTTCTCCGATAGAACCCGGAATCCAACCCATAAACATGTTGTAGAAACTGAATAACCCATCTCCCAGAACTGAATTGTGTTCCGCAAGTGCTTGGGTGACCGGTTGCTCATCAACTCCTGCATTGTATGCTACAGCCAAGGCTGTAGCGCCTGAGAAGCCATCTACAGGTGCCTTGTCGCCCAAGTAAGTCCAAACTTGATCACCTGATATTTGCGCAGGATAAGCAAAATACAAAAATGCTCTTGCTGTCATCGCTACGTTTAAGATATTCATCCCTGTTCCGCCAAATACCTCTTTTGCAATAATAACTGCGAAAATGGTACCTAATGCAACCTGCCATAATGGAAGCGTCGCGGGCACAATTAATGGAATCAACATTCCCGTTACAAGGAAGCCTTCATTGATAGGGTGTTTTCTGACAACTGCAAAACCAGCTTCAACCAAACCGCCAGCAGCATAAGCCACTATAACTATCGGCAGCACAAGCTGCAATCCCAAGAGGGATTTTGGACCGAAATCATCCCACAATCCGGCAGTTTGACCTGTGGCAAGGAAATGCTGATGACCGGTATTATAAATACCGAAAAGAAGACATGGAATCATGGCAATCACCACGGTGATCATCATCCTCTTAAGGTCAATGGCATCTTTTACTTGAGCACCCTTTATACCATTGGTATGATTTGGGGAAAACAAAAATGTCTCACCTGCCTCATAGAGGTAAAATAAGTTCTCCAACTTTCCGCCTTTATGAAAAAGCGGTTTCTGCTTATCTAACAGATCTCTTAGAAACTTCATATTACTTAACTGTATTGAATTAAATCTATTCCTTTTCTGATAATTTCCTGCACGGGATGTTTGGATACATCTACAAATTCACACAAAGCCAAATCTTCCTCCACCACTTCATAGATTCCAAGCTCTTCCATTTCGTCAAAATCTTCTGCTAAAATAGCTTTTAACAAATAAACCGGAAGAATATCCATTGGAGTTACACTTTCAAAAACCCCAGTCTGAACGAAGGCCCTTTCTTCTCCCCTTACATTGGTATCCAAAACATATTCTTTGTTTGGAGTAAGAAAAGAAAGCAAACCTAGAGCCCTATGGTAGCTTAACTTATCTGAAGTTGGCTTCATCCAACCTAAAAACTCATAATAGTCTCCTTCAGGAAGTAAAGTAATCTGATTGGCGTAATAACCCAAATACCCATCTGTGTTTATCTTTTCACCTGTCAATACATTTCCGGAGACAACTCTGATATGATCCTGCTTAAGATTACCTTTGACTAAAGTATCCACACAGGCTCCAAGATAAGTTTTGGCATAAACAGCCTTTTTAGCCTCAGATCCTGTAACAGCGATCACTTTGGAAGCATCATATTTTCCCTCAAGGAAAAGCTTACCCATCTGAATAACTCCAAACGGGCTAATAGTCCAGACAATTTCACCCTTGTTGATCGGATCGATATGGTGAATATGAATGCCTACATTGCCTGCCGGGTGGGGGCCTGAAAATTTATTGATCTGTACTCCCTGCACGTTGGCAAAAACGGGTGCAATCTCGGCATCAAGCTCTAGTCCTAAATGAACCTTACCTGAAGTCAGTTTTTGAAGTACCAGAATTCCCGCCTTAAAATATTTTTCCTCTCCTTTCAATGCAAAAGCATAGTCGGGTGCAAGAGGATTAGTGTCAAAACCGGAAATAAATATCGATTTGGGTGAATCTTGCGGGTTTGCGATGATTCCAAAGGGTCTTTGAATCAACTGTGGCCAAACACCACTTTTGCAAAGTTGGGCTATTGCAGTCTCTTTGCCGATGGTTTTCAAAGAAGATTCTGTGAATTTTTCAAAAGATTCATAGCTGACAACTTCATCTGCGAGGATTTTAATTTCCAGCAACTTCCTTTTGTCTCCTCTTTTGATTTCAACTATCTCTCCTGAAACAGGGGAAACAAATTGAACACTGTCCATGGCCTTGTCAAACAAAATAGGCGTACCGGCCTTAACCGAATCTCCTTCATTTACAGTGACCTTGGGTCTTTGCATTCCAATAAAATCAGCAGGTTTGATTGCAAAGGTTTGGGCCCGTTGGAAATCTCCGAGCTGTTTTTCAGCTTTTCCGGCGAGCTTAATATCAAATCCTTTCTTAAGCTTTATTGTTTTAGACATATGATTTATGAACTGTTTGGTCTTTTTAAAAACGCCTCAAATCTAATAAAATACATCAGTTATTAGAAGATAATTCTGGTAATATTTGTGAGTTTCGACACAGATATCAAAGGTTTTATCTAAACGGGACAAAGGTCAATTTTCCAAAACCATCCCTGCTTCAAGTGACTGAATGTGATGCATCACTCGCTCCATCAGCCACATAGGTGTCGATGTTGCGCCACAAATGCCGATTTTGTCCTCAGCGCTAAACCACATTGGATCTATTTCGGTTTCGTTTTCAACAAAATAACTTTTACTGTTTTCAGCAAGACAGACCTGAAATAAGGCTTTTCCATTTGAGCTTTTTTTGCCCGAAACAAAGATGATGACATCACTTTCTATGGAAAATCTCTGAAGCTGTGGTTCCCTATTGGAAACTTGCCTGCAGATGGAATCATTTGCATTGAAATCAACCTCAGAAAGTTGCCCTTTCTCTGATTTTATTCTGTCTTCGATTTTGGTTTTCAATTCGTAAAAACCCTTTGTGCTTTTGGTTGTCTGACTGAACAAGGTAACCGGACGGGAAAAATCAATTTTATCCAGATCTTGGTCTTCCATGACCACAATTGCTTTTTCCAATGTCTGCCCCGTAAGACCGATTACCTCTGCATGACCTTTTTTTCCATAGATGACAATCTGTCCTTGCTCGCGTTCCATTTTATCAAAGGCAGTTTTCACCCTGTGCTGAAGCTTTAAAACCACCGGACAAGAGGCATCTATCAATTCTATATTATTCTCAATTGCTGTTCTATATGTTTCGGGCGGTTCACCATGTGCCCTGATCAAGACTTTACAATCGGTCAATTCCTGAAGCTGCTCCCTATCTATCACTACCAGACCCTTTTCGCTGAGACGCTTTACTTCCATGTCATTATGGACAATGTCTCCAAGGCAGTATAGTTTTTCGGACGATTCCATTTCGTCTTCTGCCATTTTGATGGCAAACTCTACCCCAAAACAATACCCAGAATTTTTGTCAATGGTAACTTCCATAGTCAAAATTTTAATTGCCGATTTTTTCTTTGGCAAATGATACAATCTTATTTACCTGATCATCAAATTCCAACAAACTAGTATCCAACTCCAAGGCATCATCTGCCTTTCTAAGGGGACTCTCTTTCCTTGTAGTATCTACCTGATCCCTTTCTGCTAGATTTTGGATAATCTTATCCAATGTTACCAACTCCCCCCTTTCGAGAAGTTCCCTTTGTCTTCGCTCTGCACGGATGTTCAAATCCGCTGACATAAAAACCTTTAATTCTGCTGAAGGAAATACCACTGTCCCGATATCCCTTCCATCCATGACTACTCCTTTTTTCTTTCCCATCTTTTGCTGCTGGGCGACGAGTTCATGTCTCACTTCTTTGAGCTTACTTACTTCACTCACATAATCCGACACCCTCATGGACCTGATTTCATCCTCCACATTGAGCCCATTCAGGTAGGTTTCTTGTCTTCCGCTGTCAGGATTTGGGTGAAACGTGATTTCGAGTGATTCAAGATTTTTAATTACTTCCTTGACGTTGGAAAGTACGACATGATTATTCAAAAAATGCAATGTGGCTGCCCTGTACATTGCCCCTGAATCGATGTAGGTATAACCTAGATTTTGAGCCACCGCTTTAGCAGTAGAACTTTTGCCACACCCAGAATATCCGTCAATTGCAATTACAATTTTTTGCATCAAATGAAAAGTAGCCTTGGCTTTTTTTAATTTCAGGCGCAAATATAGTAGTTTTAAATCTATTTCCTTTCCAATATGTATGTAATCCATAACTTGGTAAGGCTATACCATGCTACTGTAAACATTTATTTTCAATCCTTCAAAATCTTTTTGTAATGGCGCATTTTATTGTCTTCGGACAGCTAGTTGATATTTCCAACCGTGAGATTTTTTCAGCGGAGGTTTCTGTAGAAAAAGGTAGGATTGTGTCTATCAGAAAAACTGTCGAAGACAAAACCCTTCCATATCTTCTCCCAGGTTTCATTGATGCACATGTCCATATTGAATCTTCCATGCTCGTTCCTTCCGAGTTCGCAAGGTTGGCCGTAGTCCATGGAACTGTTGCGACCGTTTCTGATCCGCACGAAATCGCTAATGTATGCGGCATGGAGGGAATCAATTACATGATTGAGAATGGAAATCAGGTTCCCTTCAAGTTTTATTTTGGTGCTCCTTCCTGCGTTCCCGCTACTCCTTTTGAAACTGCCGGTGCGGAAATCAGTGTACGGGATATCCATGATTTATTGGAAAGAAAAGAAATCAGCTACCTCGCAGAGATGATGAATTGGCCGGGAACTGTCAACAGAGACCCAATCGTCATGGAAAAAATTGCCCTTGCTAAGAAATACGGTAAACCTGTCGATGGGCATGCGCCAGGATTGAGAGGGGAAATTGCTGCCCAATACGCCTCAGCGGGCATTACCACCGACCACGAATGTTTTACTTTGGAAGAGGCTTTGGACAAAGTGAAGTTGGGAATGAAAATCTCCATCCGTGAAGGGAGCGCAGCCAAAAACTTTGATGCATTGATCGATATCATCGATGACTATCCTGATATGGTGATGTTTTGCTCGGATGACAAGCATCCTGATAACCTGGCTTTCAGCCATATCAATGAACTTGTGATCAGGGCGGTGGCAAAAGGAAAGGACGTATTTGATGTTTTAAAGGCAGCATGCATCACGCCTGTCGAACACTATCGGATGGATGTCGGGCAAATGCAAATCGGTGATCCCGCAGATTTTATTATCGTCAAAGACCTCATGGATTTCGAAGTTCTTGAGACTTATATCGATGGACAATTGGTAGCGGAAAAGGGAAAAACATTGATCAACCGAATCCAAAATCCGATTATCAACAACTTCAATACAGGAATAAAAACGATTACGGATTATCAGGTATTGGCAAAAGGAAATAAAGTCAGGGTAATCAGCGCATTGGACGGACAACTTATTACGTCAGAAATCCAAGGAGAAATCCTTCTAAAGAATGGCTTTGCCGAATCAAACCCCGAATCTGATATTCTAAAATTGACGGTAGTCAACCGTTACCAAGATGCACCGCCTTCCATTGCTTTTATCAAAAATTTTGGATTGAAATCCGGAGCAATCGCTTCTTCTGTAGGCCATGATTCACACAATATCATTGCAGTCGGCGTGGATGATGCGTCCATTTGCCGGGCGGTTAATTTATTGATCCAAGAAAAAGGCGGCATTTCCGCGGTGAACGGAACCGAGGAAATGGTATTGGCTTTGCCAGTTGGAGGAATTATGTCACCGAACGATGGCTATGAAGTGGCGGAAGCCTACACCAACATCGACAAAATGGCAAAGGACATGGGTTCAGCTCTCAAATCACCCTTCATGACATTGAGTTTCATGGCACTATTGGTCATCCCGGACCTCAAACTCAGCGACAGAGGATTGTTTGACGGACAGCGGTTTGAGTTTGTTGACGTGTTTCTATCCTAGCTTCCAACCAGTTGTATAAATATTTTTAAGATATTAATCAAAATTAAATTTTGTGATTTTCTAAATTTACTCCTAAAAATACCACAGAACCTTTGACTCAAAATCGGAAGTTGCTCCGTTTGTCATGTTGCAGGGGCAAAGACTGAAATCCCAGATTTAAGACAAACCTTCCCCATGAACTTGGAGTTTGTATCTTAGTACAGATAAACCCAATTAATAAAATAGAATTATGATGAATTTTGAGCTCAATGAAAATCAGGCGATGATCGCCAAGATGATTCGGGACTTTGGAGCAAAGGAGATTACCCCATTCAGAAAAGAGTGGGATGACAAGCAGATTTTTCCTGTTGAACTTTTCAAAAAACTTGGACATCTTGGTTTGATGGGGGTCCTTGTGCCAACAGAATATGGAGGTTCAGGTTTTGGCTACTTCGAATACGTGACTGCGATTGTGGAATTATCCAAATTAGATCCATCAGTAGGTCTATCGATGGCGGCGCACAATTCACTTTGCACCAACCACATCCTGATGTTTGGCAATGAAGCCCAAAAGCAAAAATACATACCCAAATTAGCCACCTGCGAATTGCTCGGAGCTTGGGGATTGACCGAGCCGAATACCGGTTCTGATGCCGGCAACATGCGAACTGTCGCGATCAAAGATGGCGAGCATTATGTTCTCAATGGTGCCAAAAATTTCATTACGCATGGAATTTCCGGTGATGTAGCTGTGGTCATCGCAAGGACAGGAGAAGTGGGGGATTCCCATGGGATGACTGCATTTGTGATAGAAAAAGGAACTCCAGGATTCAAAGGCGGGAGAAAAGAAGATAAACTCGGCATGCGTGCATCTGAAACTGCGGAACTGATTTTTGAAGATTGCAGGGTACATGAAAGTCAGATTTTGGGAGAAGTTGGGGATGGGTTTATCCAATCGATGAAAGTTCTGGATGGGGGAAGAATCTCTATTGCCGCACTTTCGTTGGGTATTGCTGAAGGTGCCTTGGAAGCGTCCATCCAATATTCCAAGGAACGTCACCAATTCAACAAACCGATCAACAGTTTTCAGGGAATTTCTTTCAAATTGGCAGACATGGCCACTCAAATAGAAGCAGCAAAGCTATTGACTTTCAAAGCAGCAGCCTTGAAAAACAAAGGCCAAAAAGTGACTTTGGAAGGTGCGCAGGCAAAGTTATATGCATCTGAGGTCGCGGTATCTGTTTCCAATGAAGCAGTTCAGATTTTTGGCGGCTATGGATTTACCAAAGATTATCCGGTGGAGAAATACTACAGAGATTCCAAACTTTGTACCATTGGAGAAGGCACTTCGGAGATCCAAAAGATTGTGATTGCGAGGGAAGTACTGAGATAGGAAAAAATCAAACCCTCCAAGGCATAAAAATCCTTGGAGGGTTAATACTTATATATTCTATTTTAAACCAAGTTCCCTTCACCCAACAAAAGGAAAATTCCAGCAGCAATTCCTGCACCTAGAATCGGACCTACTACCGGAACCCAAGAATAGGCCCAATCACTTGTTCCTTTTCCTTTGATCGGAAGCAATTGATGCATCAATCTTGGTCCAAAATCCCTTGCAGGATTGATGGCATAGCCTGTAGTACCTCCTAAAGCCAATCCTATCACCCAAACCAAAAACGCCACTGGCAAAGCCCCAAGCGCTCCAAGTCCTATTGGAATTTCCTTCCCATCTATATAGGTAATCACAGGACTGGTAGAATACAGGATCACGATGATCAAAACGGATGTTCCGATGATTTCTGAAAACAGGTTGGAAGACAAGTTTCGGATGGCAGGTGCCGTCCCGAATGGTGCAAACTTGAGACCTGGATCTGGAGTAGCATCAAAGTGATCTTTGTAAATCAGCCAGGCAATCCCTGACCCAAACATGGCTCCCAAAATCTGAGCGAAAATATATCCGGGAACCATCGCCCAGTCAAAAAGTCCCGCAATAGCCAAACCGATACTTACAGCGGGATTGAGATGCGCACCGCTGTGCGGACCTGCCACCACAACCCCAATAAAAACTCCCAATGCCCAAGCGGTGGTGATCACCATCCAACCTGAATTCTGCCCTTTGGTTTTGTTCAAAACCACATTGGCCACCACCCCCGAACCCATGGCCAACAGAAGTGATGTTCCTATAAATTCTGCAACAAGTGTATTCATTATTCTACCCAGTTTTTAGAACGTTCAACTGCCTTGTGCCAAAAATGAAGAAAGTAATCAACTTTCTCAACATCCATTTTTGGATCAAAATCCTTGTCTGATTCCCATAGGGCCTGTAATTCTTCTTCAGATTCCCAAAAACCTACCGCCAAGCCAGCCAAAAACGCCGCTCCAATTGCAGTGGTTTCGATGATTTTGGGCCTTTTGATTTTGGTCTGCAAAATATCCGACTGGAACTGCATCAGGAAATTATTTGCAGTAGCGCCACCGTCGACCCGAAGTTCTTTGATAGGTGCACCACTGTCTTTCTGCATCGCATCCAATACATCCCGGACTTGATAGGCTATGGCTTCCAAAGCTGCCCGAGTCATGTGGGCGATTGTTGTCCCACGGGTAATTCCAAAAAAAGCACCTCTAGCATTTTGGTCCCAATGCGGTGCTCCAAGTCCTGCCATAGCCGGCACAAAATAAACCCCGTCATTGTCTTTTAAGCTTTGGGCCAATACTTCACTTTCTTTGGCATGACCAAAAAGCTCAATTCCATCTCTGAGCCATTGGATAGCTGCGCCGCCAATAAACACAGAGCCTTCCAAAGCGTAGTTGACTTTTCCATTGATTTCCCAAGCAATAGTCGTCAGCAATTTGTTGTTTGACTTAACTGGTTGTTCGCCAGTATTCATCATGAGAAAACAACCGGTCCCGTAAGTGGTTTTTGCCATTCCGGGATGGGTACACAACTGTCCAAAAAGTGCTGCCTGTTGGTCACCTGCGATCCCGGAAATGGGTATCGGCACAGGAAACAACGATTCGGAAGTATGTCCATACACCTCAGAACTTGACTTCACTTCGGGCAATAAGGACATTGGAATATCAAAAAGTGACAAGAGTTTGGTATCCCATTTTTTTTCAAAAATGTTGAATAGCATGGTACGGCTGGCATTAGAAACGTCCGTGACGTGCACCTGCTTTTGGGTCAGGTTCCAAACTAGCCATGTATCTACTGTGCCAAAAGCCAATTCTCCGTTATCAGCTTTTTCTCTTGCTCCCTCGACATTGTCAAGCAACCATTTGATCTTGGTGGCTGAAAAATAGGCATCCAACACCAAACCGGTTTTGGAGGCGACCATTTCTTCTTTGCCTTCTGCTTTGAGTTGGTCAACATAGGTGGAAGTCCTGCGATCCTGCCACACGATGGCATTGTAGATGGGTTTTCCTGTTTTCCTATCCCAAATAATAGTGGTTTCCCTTTGGTTGGTGATTCCGATGGCAGCAATATTTTTGGCTTTGATACCACCTTTGGCCATGGACTCTGCCAAAACCGAAGATTGGGTGGACCAAATCTCCATAGGGTCATGTTCTACCCACCCTGATTTTGGAAAATGTTGTTTGAAAGCTCTTTGGGCAACACATACTATTTCGCCCTGTTTGTTAAAAATGATGGACCGTGAACTTGTCGTTCCTTGGTCCAAAGACATGATGTACTGGGTATTTTGGGTCATTGCTTAGGGTTTTATGATGTATTTATTGGCAGTCTTTTTAAATTCCTTCAATTCATCCTCTATCCAATTTTGATCCATTCCAAGTTCTTTGGCCATGATCTCCACCACTTTTGGCGCCATCTCCATGGCAGTCCTGGCATCAAGCAAAAGAATCCTGAACCTCCTTGAGAGCACATCTTCCAGTTTGACGGCCATTTCATTCCTAATGATCCAAATCACCTCGGCAATGGTATAAGGATATTTTGGATGTAGTTTTTCTCTCCACTCGGGGTGGTCTTTGAGCATAAACCTGATCTGAAAAGCGTCAGATCCATAGATGGCCATATGCCCTTCATCCGGCTTGATGGTGAATCCATGAAGTTTTTGTGAGACAGATTTGCTTTCAGACATGGATTTACCAGTCACTCTAGGGTAATATTCTACAGTATCCTCACCCATTTTTCTGAAAGTGGTCCATTTGCCCCCTGTCAGGGTGACCAACTTAGAATCTGAAAGAATCACTTTATGTGTACGGGAAATCTCCTTGGTTTTGGCTCCATCTTCTTTTGGCGCAGCCAATGGCCTCAATCCCGCAAAAACAGAAAGTATATCAGCCTTTGTAGGTTTTTTGGTCAGGTATGCTTGGGCAGTTTCCAACACAAAATCTATTTCCTTTTCCAAAGCTTCCGGTTCCAATTGGGGTTTGTCCTTCAAGGTATCTGTGGTCCCGACGACTAGCTTTCCATGCCAAGGCACGGCAAACAACACCCTGCCGTCAGAAGTTTTGGGAATCATCAACGCATCCTTGCCTCCCAAAAAAGACTGGTCAAAAACCAAATGTATGCCTTGACTTGGCTGAATGCTCTTTCTCGCATCAGGATTATCCATCCTTAAAATCTTGTCAGCAAAAACACCCGTGGCATTGACCACCATCCTTGCCTTGATCTGTAGATGGCTTCCATTCAATTGGTCTATAAAATTCAGGCCGTCGACCTTACCGTGGGTATCTTTGGTCAGGGATTCTACTTTGGAATAATTCAACACACAACCACCGAGCTCATCGCAGGTCTGGGCCAAAGCTATGATCATCCTAGCGTCATCAAACTGACCGTCATGATAGACCACCCCGCCTTTCAGTCCTTCCTGCTTGATCTGGGGCATGCGGCTGACAGTTTCCTTTTTGCTGATAAATTTGGATTTACCCAACCTCCATTTGCCAGCCATCAGGTCGTATAGTTTGAGACCGACAGAATATTGCAACTTGTCAAACCAAGTGTAAATGGGAATGATAAATGGCTGGTTGTAGGTGAGATGTGGGGCATTTTCCAAAAGTCTTCCCCTTTCTTTTAAAGCTTCCAAAACCAACAACACATCTCCTTGGGCAAGGTAGCGGACGCCGCCATGAAGTAGTTTGGTACTGCGACTGGAAGTGCCTTTGGCGAAATCCGATTTTTCTAACAAAACCACCGAAAGCCCTCTCGAAAGCGCATCCAAAGCGACTCCAAAACCGGAAGAACCTCCTCCAATGACCGCAATGTCCCAAACTTTTTCCTGATTGTCTTTGATTTTACTGAGGTTGGCTGACCTGTTCATAACGAAAAATTTTTCTTTCCAAGTTAATAGAAAAAATAAGGAAATTAAAATTCAGGCAAATGTTTAAAAGATGATTTAAGTCAGCCTGAATAGTATTTAAAAAATTATTCTGTGGTGAAAAAAATCAAAAATCCTTAAAAACTTTCCTTTCTACTGAACTGCCATCTTCCTTTAGAGAAACTTCGAATATAAAATCATACTCGATGTCTTGAAGTTCGGCGTATTTATCACCTGAGCCTACAAAATAATTGGCCAACTGATTGACAGTATTACTGTGTCCGACCACAAGGATGTTACCTGTTCTTTCCCTCAGCTCCTTGACTAGAGCATCATGGTTTTTGGCATCGTATATTTCTATAGTAATGCTTATCGCATCCGCCAAAGGTTGTGCTGTGGATTTGGTCCGGATGGTATTGGTGCTGAAGATGTGTTGGATTTCTTTTTGTTCAAGGATTTGCCCTAGTTTTTTGGACCTGGCTGTTCCGGCCACGCTCAGCCCGGGGTCATCGCCTTGTAGGATTTTCTCTGAATGGCGGACAATGTAAATGGTCTTTGGCTCCTGCTTGGGAGAACAAGCGAGCAACAAAAATGAAACTATCAAGAGGGTGAAAAGACTTTTCATTTCAATTATTTGAATTTTTTTGAGCAAAAAAAAGTATAACCAATTTGTATCAAGAATGACTTTCATTCCTTACCGCCTTGATCTCCGCATCAATTTCTTCCAATGTCAATTCTGATAATCCTACCTCTTTTGCAATATTTTGACATTCTTCTAGTGCTTTCCTTGCAAAATCGAGGTTTATTTTTTCAACAAGGAGCTTGAAATCAATGATTGGGTCACTGTCCAGATTATACTTCTCTAAATCCTTTTCACTTACTTTGACTTGTATTGTTTTCATAAATTCAGGCTTTGAAACATCAATTTAATAACTATTCTGAAAACAGTGGCAAGCAAAAAACAATTCGGAAATAAAATTACCCACTAAAAGTATTTTCCAGTTGCTGGTCTTTGCCCCTAACCGGTTCAAATTCCAAATATTGCTCCCAAAAAGCTTCTTCCGGCAAAGCTGCTCTGAGGAAGATCTTTTCCTTTTTGATTGGGTGGACAAATACCAGGTGGAATGCATGGAGGTTGATACTCGCATCTGGATTGGGTTTATGAAAACCATATTTCAAATCCCCCCTGATCGGGCAATTCATTGAGGCTAATTGCACCCTGATCTGATGCGGTCTTCCAGAAACCGGGCGTACCTCCAACAACCAATGGTCATTCAATTTTCCCAAAGTCTTGTAATTGAGTTCCGCTTTTTGCGATCCTTCGACTTCCTTTTCGTGAGCGGTTACGAAGTTTTTAACCTCGTCCTTCACCAGATAATGGGTCAGTTTCCCGGTTTCTTCCTTTGGCCTGTTTTTGACTATTGCCCAATACACTTTATGGATATCCCGCTTGCGGAAAAGCTCCATCATGCGCTCAAGTCCTTTGGAAGTCCTGGCAAAAACCACCAATCCACTGACAGGCCTGTCAAGACGGTGAACAGGATGTAAAAAAACATCTCCGGGCTTGTTGTATTTCTTGGCTATATATTCCCTGCAGTAATCTGTCAGCGTTTTGTCCTTGGTCTTGTCTCCCTGCACGAGCACACCCGCAGCCTTGTTGACTATCAGGAGGTGATTGTCTTCATAGACTACTGAAAATGGTTTCTTCTTCATATTGATAAGTTTTACAAGTTTAAAAAATCCCGCAAAGCTGCAAAATCGCAAAGACTAAAATCCTTGGCGTTTTAGCGTCTTTGCGGGAAACATATTTCTTTAGAATTCGGAGGTGAAATGGAATTCTATTTCTGGATAGTTGTCCTGCACCATCTGAAGCCACGCCCTTGATTCGGCCATAAAGACCACTTTCCCGTCTTTGTCATACGCAATGTGTCTGCTCTTGGACCTGATAAATTCATCCAATTGCTTTTTGTCTTTGCTGCTGATCCAACAGGCTTTGTATAAGTTCATTGGCGCAAATTCAACCGAAGCGTTGTATTCATTTTTAAGCCTGAACTGAATCACCTCAAACTGAAGCTGACCCACGGTACCCACTACTTTACGGTTTCCCATTTCGTAAGTGAAATATTGGGCAACTCCCTCTTCCATCAGCTGCTTCAAGCCCTTTTCCAATTGCTTGGTCTTCATGGCGTCTTTGTTGATGACTTCTTTGAAGATTTCGGGAGAAAAGCTTGGGATACCTTTGAAAGTCATGTTTTCTCCATCAGTCATGGTATCTCCGATTTTTAGATTACCGGTATCAAATAAACCGACAATGTCACCTGGAAATGCCTCATCTACGATTTCTCTGTCCTGCGCCATAAATTGGGTCACATTAGAAAACCGCAGCGGCTTAGGTCCACGGACATGGTTGTAAGGTTTGTTTCTTTCAAATTTCCCAGAAACTATCCTCAAAAATGCAATCCTATTCCTATGGTTGGGATCCATGTTGGCGTGGATTTTAAACACAAATCCAGAGAATTTGGATTCCTCCGGTTTGACTTCCCTCTCCTCAGTAAATCTGCTTTTGGGAGAAGGTGCAATCCGGATAAAGGTGTCAAGCATCTCATTCACTCCAAAATTATTTACGGCTGAGCCGAAAAATACCGGAGCGACTTTACCTTCAAGGTATTCTTTGGGATCAAAATCAGGGTAAACTCCTTCAATCAATTCCACATCTTCCCGTAGTTGCTTAGCATTATTCCCCCCAATCAATTCATCCAGTTTGGTATCATCAAGGTTTTGGATTGTCTCTCTGGCATCGCTCAGTTTCCGCTGACTTGGAGTGAAAAGGTTCAGCTTTTTGTCATACAGATTATAGACTCCCTTGAATCCCTTTCCCATTCCGATAGGCCAAGAAAGCGGTCTGACCTGAATGTTCAATTTCTCCTCCACCTCATCCAACAACTCGTAAGGGTCTCTACCTTCACGGTCGAGTTTGTTGATAAAACAGATCACAGGCGTATTTCTCATCCTACAGACTTCCATAAGTTTTTCGGTCTGGATTTCAACTCCCTTCACACAATCTATGACCATGATGACCGAATCGACAGCAGTCAAAGTCCGATAGGTATCTTCCGCAAAATCCTGGTGACCCGGGGTATCCAACAGGTTGATTTTGACACCTTGATATTCAAAACCCATCACCGAAGTGGCCACAGAGATACCTCTTTGTTTCTCTATTTCCATCCAATCGGATTTGGTAGCGGTGTCGATTTTGTTGGATTTCACCGCGCCTGCTGTCTGGATTGCGCCGCCAAATAGCAAGAGCTTTTCGGTCAAAGTGGTCTTTCCTGCATCCGGGTGGGCAATGATGGCAAACGTTCTTCTCTTTTGTATTTCCTTAGTCAAACTCATGTAAAGTCCTGATTCTGTAATTTTTCAGCCTGCAAAGGTAGACTTTTAATTCTAAGGTTGGAAGGATGGAAAGTTTAAAAGTTGATTGATCAAAATCCAGGAGGAGAATAATCGCATATCAGGATACCTTTTGACCCAAAAAATCCTCTTGTTTGAATCCCTGAATTCCATCTTTGCTTCCATGGAGGATGATTCGAAAAGTAGTGCCAACACCAATTTCGGAATGCTTGACATAGACTTTTCCTTTATGATATCCTTCTATTATCCTTTTAGCTAGTGTTAATCCAAGTCCCCAGCCTCTTTTTCTTGTCGTGAAACCAGGATTAAAAACCTTTTTGTACATTCCTTTATCCATGCCTTTGCCATTGTCGGTAATGTCTATAAAGACAAATTTCTCACTTTCCTTAACGATATCTATCGAGATACTACCTTGGCCTTTCATGGCATCCACGGCATTTTTGACAATATTTTCGATCACCCATTCAAAAAGTGATTTGTTCAACATCGCCTCAATATTATCAGCATAGCCGTTGACTTGAATATCCACTTTGGTAGAAATCCTTGGACGCAGGTAGGTTATAGCCTCATCCACTACTAAAAACACGTTTTCCAGTTGGATCGATGGTTTGCTGCCAATCGAACTGAATCTCTCTGTGACCATTCTTAATTTGACCACATCCTTATCCATTTCATGGATAACTTCTTTGTTTTCTTCCCAAATGGGAGAATTTTTGAGGTAATCCATCCAAGCCATCAATGAAGCAATAGGAGTTCCTAATTGATGGGCGGTTTCTTTGGTCAGGCCTGCCCAGACACGGTTTTGTTCAGCGACCTTAGATTGGTTAAAAACTGCGAAAGCCAATACCCCAAAAACCAAAATCACCGATAGCTGCACATAAGGGTAATATTTAAGAGATGTTAAGAGCTCTGAATTACGGTAATAAATAAGGGAATCTTCACTCCTAATAGGCTCATACTCTGCCTTCATTTTAACCAGCTCTGCCCTTAACACCTTATCCATATCCTCCTCATTTGCATCTTTTTTGAACTTGATGTTTTTATGGTCTATCGGATCACCATCGGCATTGACAACAATTACAGGTATGGAATTATTTTGTTGGATGATTTCTTGGGTAATGAAACTGAGGTTATCCGTATCAATGGATGCACTTGAAGCATATTCGAGTGCCCTTGCTAAAAGTTCGATCTGACGCTTTTCTCTCTCCTTCAGCTCTTCCACCAAGATATTGGTATAGTATATAGAACCAAAACTGATTACTACAGAACTTATGAAAATGAGCCATTTGATCCGGTTTTTATTTTGGTAAAAATCTAAAATCCCTATATCCTGCAGTGTATTCCTCATTGGGTGTATTTATTATTGGTCAAAAGGTGTTGTAATAGAAAACTCGATTTTGCCATAGATATTATCAATCTGACAAAATTACTTATCCACCTTCTGTGGCTTCATTTTTGTACAGCTACTGGTATAACTAACCATAAATATAAATATTATGAGCACAAACGATATTGGATTAGAAATAAAAGAAAGCAAGGTTTTGGTCAAGAAACTGAATATCCTATTGGCCAATTATCAGGTATATTATCAGAACCTGAGAAACTTCCATTGGAATGTCTCGGGACCTAATTTTTTCGAACTTCACGCCAAGTTTGAGGAACTTTACAATGTAGCAAACCTTGGTGTGGACGAAACAGCAGAAAGAATCCTGACTTTGGGAGAAAGGCCATTTTCTTCTTACCAAGATTACATAGAAAATTCAGAAATCAAGGAGGCTAAAAAAATCCAAGATTCCAAAACCATGGTAGAAATCGTCAGAGACAACCTAAATACTCTTTTGAACCTTGAAAGAGATGCTTTGGAAGCGGCTACGGAACAAGGCGATGAAGGAACAGTTTCATTGATGAGCGATTATATCACAGCCAAAGAAAAAACTGTGTGGATGCTTTCTGCATATCTCAGATAAAAAAATCAATCTTAAAAGAAGGAGGATGGGTGATAACCTCATCCTCTTTTTTTATTTTTAGACATTCACATGTCTCTCGGCATGGTAAGAGGATCTCACCAAAGGTCCCGATTCGACATATTTTATTCCTCTATTCAATCCTTCCTCTTTATAATGGGCAAATAAATCCGGATGGATAAACTCTGCCACTTCGATATGCATTTTGGTAGGCTGAAGATATTGACCAAGTGTCAGAATGTCACATCCATTGGCAGCAAGATCATCCATTGCTTTGTAGACCTCTTCTTTTGTCTCACCAAGTCCAAGCATGATTCCGGTTTTGGTTCTTTTGCCATATTCTTTGGTCAATTTAATTTGTTCCAAAGATCGGCTATATTTTGCCTGCGGCCTCACCCTTCTATAAAGAGTCTCAACGGTTTCCATATTGTGGGAAACAACTTCTTGACCTCCACTGATCATTCTATACAAAGCCTCCCAATTTGACTTAACATCTGGGATAAGGGTTTCAATGGTAGTTTGTGGAGATAGTCTTTTTGTCTCGACCACGGTCTGATACCAAATCTCGGATCCTTTATCCTTTAGCTCGTCTCTGTTTACAGAAGTGATCACAGCATGCTTCACTCCCATCAGTTTGATGGCCTCAGCTACTCTTCTTGGCTCATCGGTATCATATTCGGGTGGTCTCCCTGTTGCTACTGCACAGAAAGAGCACGATCGGGTGCAGACATTTCCCAATATCATGAATGTCGCCGTCCCGGCACCCCAACATTCGCCCATGTTTGGGCAATTGCCACTTTCGCAGATCGTATGAAGCTTATGCTCATCGACAAGCTTTCTAACTTTGGCATATTCCTTCCCGATTGGCAACTTCACCCTCAACCAATCAGGTTTTTTTCTTTTTGTTGCTTCTTGGGAAATTATAGGTAGTTCGATCATGATCTAAAGATTAGAAATGCGAAATTATTATTAGGAAAGAGCTGACCCAACATTTGGGTTATTTTCTAAAACCATAGAAAAACGTGAAGTACACTGATTGGAATACTTGTCGGTTTTCTACAGTGGGCATCAGCGGAATTTCTTTGGTAAAACCTTCCAATTGGTATCCTAGTTCCAAACCAGTCACATTTGATTTGAATACTCCAAACTCAAAAAGTACAGCTGCCTTTGCGTTCCCTCCAAAAGCAATATCAGATTGTCCCAATCCCTCAAAAATTCTTCCCGGTCCTAGGATATTGTACCTGCTTTGATGCCTTTCAGGATCATACTGCTCTCTGACCGTTTCCAATCTATTGGGCGCATATTCAATGTAATAGGGGGCAATTATACCAATCGATGGACCGATAGCTCCCAAAAGAGATACCTGAACACCTTGCTGTGGTGCTTTCTTGAACACTATCAGCTCCCGTCCATAATATGGCCTGATGGAGTACAGGTAATTTGATTTTCCGAAAATATAGGAATTGCCCAGAACTGTATTGTATCTGACTTCCTTTGGATTTTTGACATTGACAAGGTCCAATCCAAAAAACTGAAACTGGCTTTCATCAATCCGGTATCCCAATTTCAAAACAAACCCCCCTATCAATCCGCCATTGGTATTTTTGTTAACCCCAAAAAGGACTTCTCTGTCATATTCATAATTTCCCATATCCTCTCTTTGGGCATAAGAGAACGTAGCCGAAAGGAAAAGAAGGAAAATAGAAATATAGACGATTCTTCTCATTATAAATTGGTTAACCATTAAACGGAGAGTTCTACAGTATGTTTTTAACAAAATATAAAAGTAAGGGTTTAGGACAATGATAAAAAATCTGCCGCAAAGAAATCTTTTGACGAAAAATTCATCCTTTCATTCTAAAAAAAAGAAAAAAACTTAGAGTGACGAAAAAGAAGGCAAGTCTAAATCCATATTTTCACAGCAAGGTGCACGGATTTTTTAATTTTATCTTTGCCATTGCATTTAAAAACAACCTACTCATCCTTTCCGTAATTGAAAAAGGTGAAGTTGGGATTGTATTTAAAGAAATAACTTTTTTTGACTGATGTCGCATTAAACCATTAAATGCCGTCCTGAAAAGGAAGGCTTATTAAAAGCATAATCTTTGGAAAAACACCTCATCCAAAAAGCAAAGACTGGAGACAAAAAGTCCATTGAGCTGCTTTACAAGCAATTCTATGGGTATGCCATGAGTGTTGCCCTGAGGTATTCCAATTCAAGAGAGGAAGCATGCGAAATCATCAATGACAGCTTCATGAAAGTTTTTGAAAAGTTGGATCATTATGATCCACAAAACTCATTTAAAGGTTGGCTGAGAAGGATCTTGATTAATACCTCCATTGATTATTACCGCAAAAACATCAAACATACCGCACTGATGGACATTGAAAAAGCAAATGCGGAAACCATGGAAGCGGATGTAATCGACCAACTTTCAGCCGAGGATATCCTTGAGATTTTGAGGGGACTTCCTGAAATCCTAAGAATCATATTCAACTTGTACGAAATCGAAGGCTATTCCCACAACGAAATCAGCGAACAGTTAAGTATCCCCTCCAGTACTTCAAGAACCTATCTAGCTAGGGCAAAGAAAAAACTTCGTGAAAAAATACAAGAGCTAAACCAAATCAAAGATGCGGGAGCAATTCGATAAAAAACTTGCAGATAAAATCAAATCCTCTTTCCAAGGCTTGGAAGGCGAATTTGATCCTTCAGAATGGGATAAATTTTCAAAAAAATATTTCCGCAAGGAAGCTAATCCTATGGCTATCTGGATTAAATGGATTTCAGGAATCGCTGCTGCTTTCCTTTTTGGAATTTCTATTTACACTTTGATCCAGCCTGCAAAAAATCCAGCAACTGATCTCCAAATTGTCATTGCGGATAAGGGTGAAGAAGGCTCGGATGGAAAACCTTCTGAGGAATTAAGTAATACTGAGGAAAAACCCATTCCAGAAAAACCATTAGCATCTAATAATCCACCCGAAATCCAGGATGCACAAAATCAAAAAAACCCTTTTCAAAATTCCCCATTAAAAACTGAAACCAGCAAATCAACTCTGAAATCAATCAACCAAAAACAGGAGAATGTAAACATTGCATCTTCCGAGGTTAAAAAGAGCAACTCCCTTGTGGTTGAAAACAATAATGGGATTGAGTTACTGGTCACCATTGCTGAAAAAAGTAGCACATCGTCAACTTCCAATATTGACCCCAAGGAAATGACTGCAAAGGAGGCCATAGCACAGATCCAAGAATGGAAAGGAGAGGAAAATATCCCTTCCAAAGAGACGGCCCTAGAAGAAACAAATTTCAAAGATCCTATGAAACTTGGAGTTTTGGTAGCACCTCAGACGATTTCCAATTCCACTCAAAGTATAAATCTTGGAGCAGGCTTGATGTCTGAACTATCATTTTCAAGGAAATTAAAACTTGATGTAGGAATGGCTTATGCCCGGCAAAATATTTCACCAACTTCCGGAGGTAATATGTTATTGGCAGGGGTCACAAATGACATGGCATCTGGAAGTTTGAAAGCCGCGTCCATTACAGGTAATGTTATCAATACTTCTCGAGAAGTAAGTTTCGGACAATTGGAAATACCCATTAATCTGAAGTATAGGGTAATGGACAAAAAAGAATCCGGCATATATTTGATATCGGGACTGTCTAATATGGTCTATTTAAACCAACAGGATGTCACGACTTACAGTACTGCAAACCTTGCCACGGTTAATTTTGCAAGTTCCCAATCCATGCTGAATACCTTCAGTCAAACCATTGAGCCTGATCCCCAATCTAATGGAATAGATACTGGAAGAATGTTGAATTTTGGAATTGGATTTGAGCAAAATCTTAAAAATGGCACATCTCTGTCCATAGAACCGTTTTATAAATTGCCATTAGGCGACCAAACATTTACAAACCAACAATTCTCTATTGGGGGAATAAATCTTAGAATGAATTTTCAATTAAAATCTAAAAAAGAATAAAATGATTAGAAAAATTGCTTTACCAGTCCTAGTTGTGTTGTTATTTGGAATAGCAGGATGTTTTCCAAAGGTGGAGTCAGACTTACAAAATGCCATTAACCGAGATGACCGATTGCTAGCGGATTATCTTTCACGCAATAATATCAATGCTATTGAGACACAATTGGGTTATTTCTACAAAAAAGAGATTCCAAATGAAACAGGAAATCAAATCATTAACAATGATATTGTCGGCGTATATTATGAAATAAGGACGATTGATGGACAATTAATTGAAGCTTATACAGATGAATCCAAGAGTCCAAGGATATATAAGCATTCTGAAGGAGGTTTGATCCCAAGAGCTATAAATTTCGCTTCGGGACTGGCAAAGACCGGTGAGACTTTCATGCTATATATACCATCCTATCTTGCTTATCAGGAATATAGTTACCAGCAATTGATATTGCCAAATGCCAACCTTGTGGTCAAGGTAAAATATGTAGAAACATATACCAACGATGAAATCAAGGAAATTGAGAACGAAATGATCTTAAACTATATCTCTGAAAAAAACCTTGAAGGATTCGTAAAAACAGCCGACAGCATTTATGTAAAAACTATTAAAGAAGGAGAGGCAGGAAGTAAAGTGACTGCAAATGGAGACATCGTCAGCTTTACCTACAAGCTACTTCAGCTTGATAGCGAATCCCCTTTTGCACAGTCTACCGGAACAACGCCATTTCAAGT
The DNA here is from genome assembly GCF_023502205.1 of Aquiflexum sp. TKW24L. Lineage (GTDB taxonomy): Bacteria > Bacteroidota > Bacteroidia > Cytophagales > Cyclobacteriaceae > Cognataquiflexum. Next base: position 60,012 of record NZ_JAMFLG010000002.1, read on the forward strand.
TACGGTTGGAACTGAGTCTAATCAAAAGTTTTTAAACCTGAGTTTGAAAGGTTTGAAAAAGGGACAGGAAATAGAAGCAATCATCCCTTCAAGGTTAGGATTCGGGTTGACAGTACAAGTTTATCCTTTGGTAATCAGGAAGGATTTGTTTGAAAAAGGATATATAAACCAAATCGCAAGACCATTTGAACCGATTATATTCAGAGTGACTGTAACCGATATTAGGTAGCAATTTTCAAATTTTATTTATAAGCCTCCAAATTTCAAATCTGGAGGCTTTTTGTTTTCATGGATAGTTTATCCAAATTTGCTGACACTAAAAACTCAATTGTTATGAATTTTCTATTTGATAGTTTTGTGGGTTGGAAATCCCATTGTGAAAAAAATCAAATTGGCTTACACCAAGCTGTTTTGGAATATGAATTCTCACAAAAAAATGGAATTGAAGAGGATATTTGGTTGGGGTTGCAAAAAGCCTATGATGTCATGAAAGAGGCGGTGGAGATTGGGCTAAGTGAAAATATGACCTCCAGATCAGGAATGATCGACAATGGTGCCAAAAAAGTGTTTAACCATCCTTTGACAGTTCTTTCATTGGATTTTCAAAAATTGATTTCAAGGGCTTTAGCAGCAAAAGAAGTTAATTCCTGTATGGGAAGAGTTGTCGCCGCTCCCACAGCAGGAGCATCCGGAATCTTGCCCGGGGTGCTATACACACTGCAAGAAATCCATGGTTTGTCGGACCAAAAGATTCTTGAAGGATTATTGGTTGGCGCAGGAATCGCCCTAATCATAGAGCAAAAAGCGAGTTTGGCAGGTGCTGTAGGAGGCTGTCAGGCAGAAACCGGATCAGCGGCAGCAATGGCTTCGGGAGCGGTTGTGTATTGTTTGGGAGGATCTATTGACCAAGTGTTCAATGCAGTTGCGATCACTATACAATGCATGCTTGGTCTTGTTTGCGATCCTGTTGCAGGACTTGTAGAAGTTCCCTGTGTGGTTAGGAATGCAAGTGCTGCAGCCATTGCATTTAGCTCAGCTCAAATAGCCATATCCGCAGTCAACTCCGTCATTCCTGTTGACGAATGCATTGAAGCTATGGGTGAAATCGGATCAAGTATGGAAAGCAGGTACAAAGAAACTGCAATGGGAGGATTAGCAGCCACATTGACGGGGCAGGAGATTTCCAAAAGAGTTTTGATAAAGGATATTGAAATCTTACCTGACGAGAATTTACCGGAGTAAAGTGTCAAAAAATGGAATGCTTAATATCCAATGAATTGATCCTCCAAGGACGACAGACCAAAAAAGAGCACTCCCAAACATGTAAAGAATTATTTTCTTTTTTTCAACATTAAACGCATTCATCACGATAGTTCCACCAATCGGTGTTAGAAACAGTGGTGTAAAAACTGCAATCCAAATTGGTCCAAACTTTCTCCAAACCCTAACTATTTTTCTAGACTTAGGAGAAAATCTTTTCCTGTTTGGCGAAATCTTTAAATCCCAATAGGATTTAAACCAATCTCCAACAAAGGTCAGAGTGACGACAGTCGTCATCATTCCTCCAACAGATACGAGAACAATCTCAAATAATGAAAACCCTGCTGCAGCGCCCAATACGGGACCAGAAATAAATTTAAAGAGGCATGCAAAGTAGATCCCAATGAATTTCAATAAATATCCAGTCATATAATGATAAGGATATAAGTTATATAAAATCCAAAAAGAAATATGCCCTCAAGACGGGAAACTTTGTTTCCAGATTTTAAAATCGGAAATAAAACAATTGTCAAACCCAACATCCATAAAAAATCCTGATTGAGAAATAAATCTGAAACAGCTATCGGACTGATTACAGCAGTTATACCAATAATTGCAAGGATATTCATGATGTTACTACCAAGAATATTTCCAAGGGCTATATCGGTTTTTTTATTGATGGCTGCAATAATTGAAGTCACCATTTCAGGGAGACTTGTTCCAACGGCAATTACTGTAATACCTATGATCCTTTCACTGACTCCGAAAATCGTAGCAATTTCTACCGAATTTTCTATGAACATGTCAGCTCCAAAATATAATCCCAATACCCCACCTGTTAGCAATAGTAGAGATTTCCAAATCGGCAAAGGCAGAACCTCAGGATCATCTAGGTCACTTAAATTGATCTTTCTAAGTTTAAAAAAGAAATAAGTATTGATTAGGATTAAGATAACTAAGAGTATGACACCATCTAATCTCGATATAAGTCCATTGTAAGAAAAAAAATAGAATATGAAAGAAGATATTAAAAGTACAAGGTATTCAACTTTTAATATACTTGAGTTTAATTTAATAGGAAATACGATAGCACTGATTCCCAAAACAAGAGAAATATTCGCAATATTAGACCCAATTACATTTCCAATAGAGATATCGCTTTTACCTTCCAAAGCAGCATAAATACTTACCAATAATTCCGGTGAAGAGGTACCAAAGGCAACTATCGTCAACCCAATCAACCCTTGGCTTAAACCAATTTTCAAGGCAAGGGAAGAAGCACCATCTACTAAAAATTTTCCTCCTGCCAAAAGAATCAGTAGACCCAAACATAAAAATATATAAACCATATCTTATTTAAACTTTATTACCAAAACAAAGATCACCTGCATCACCTAGGCCAGGAATGATGTACGATCGATCATTTAAACATTCATCCAAAGAGCCAATCCATAATTGGTAGGGAATCTTGATGCTTTCATTGATCAACTTGACTCCCTCAGGGGCGGCAATAACACTTACAATATGGATTACCTTGGGTTTTCCAATCAAAAGAAGATTTTCAATAGTTTTCAAAACAGATTTCCCTGATGCCAACATAGGGTCTATTAAAATCAAGTTTTTATCGTTTATATCAGGAGTAGCTTGATACAAATATTCAATTTCAACTCCTTCGTCCTGATTTCCACCTTCATTTCTATATGCCCCAATAAAACCACTGTCAGCCTGATCAAAATAATTCAAAAAACCATTATAAAAGGGAAGAGCCGCTCTAAGTACAGCAATCAATATAGGTTGTTCTAAAATCAATTTTGATCGCTTATTTCCTAAAGGAGTATTCACATCACAATCAATAAAGTGTAATGCTTTGGAAACCTCATAGGCCATTACTTCTCCTAATCTTTCAAGGTTTTTTCTAAATTTCAACCTGTCATTTTGTATTGCAACATCTCTAAGTTCAGCTAGGAAGTTATTTGCTATGCTATTTGTTTGGTCTAAAATAAACATGTGAAATCCATTAAAATTATGTATTGTTCCAAATATCGGATATTCACTAAGAAAAAGACAAAAAAAAACCCGATTCTATGAATCGGGTTTTCATTATTTTAATTAAGTATTATTTAACTTCAAAGCTAGCTCTTCTAGCCAATTGTCTGGCATCGGCAGAATTTTTATCTACGCTAGTATCTTCACCATATCCTTTGTAGGAAAGTCTTGAAGAGTCTATACCCGAAGAGATCAAAAGATCATATACTGCTTTTGCTCTTCTCTCAGACAACTTCATGTTGTAATCAGCAGGACCAATTTCGTCAGCAAATCCTTTTACTTCTAGTTTAACTCCAGGATTTCTATTCAAGAAGTTAGCAACATAGTTTACAGCGGATGCAGAAAAACCTAGTGGTTTTGCTGAATCAAATGCGTAATAAACGTTTACGTAGTTCTCATTGATAGCTCTCTTAAAGAAGTCAGTTTCTTCCTTAACTTGTTCAATTGGACAACCGTTATTTGAGGCCGGACCTGGAGCGAATGGACATTTATCCAAATGATCAGGTATTCCGTCACCGTCAGAATCCATTGCTCTACCCTGTGAATCTACTCTTGATCCAGATGGAGTATTTGGCTCTTTGTCAAGATAATCAGGGATACCATCACCGTCAGAGTCTTTCAACATATCTTTAATTTCGCCGATTTGTTGAGCCAATTCAGCTTTGGTAGCATATTTATCTGCTTCGATATACCAGTCAGCATGGGTTGCACCTTTGCCAAGATAGAATGTCAATCCTAAAGTTCCTGTCCACCAAGTTCCATTTGTTCCATAAAAACCTGCATCTGCGGGACCGATATTGGTATTACCATCAAAGGTAACTGTTTGTCTACCGTTAAGAATTGTACTTACATCTCCTGTAAGAGCAATTCTTTCACTAAGTTTCACTTGACCGGTCAAACCTGCAATAATGTTGTATACATTATCATCAAAAGTAATCGGAGGACCGTCATGTTTAACTTGTCCAATACCGGCACCAAGGTGACCTAACAAATTTACCCTTCTAGTGAAGGTTTCCCATTTCATTATTCGACCAAGATTAGCTACTCCTTGAAGGTTTAGCCTGTAATAATTGGTAGAAAACGCAGGATTATTGTCTTTTCCAGATTCACTGAAGGAACCCAGTCCATAATCTAATTTAGCACCGAATTTGTCATTGAACATATACCTAACACCAAAGTCAACATGACCAAGATTTAATGTTGGTGAGAAATATCCAGGTGACAAAGGAGCCATAGGTTTGTTAAAACCTCCGTTAAGTTCTAAAGACCACTTGTTATAGTCGTCTTGGGCGTTAACTCCTAAAGCTAAACAGCCCGCCATGATTGTTGATAGTAATATTTTTTTCATAATAAAAAATTTTTTGTTCAGATTTTTAGGTGTTTAATTGATTTGACTGCAAATTTATAAACTTTTAACTATTCACAAATGTATATTAATATTTTAAAACAATACCAAAATTCTTTTTGATTTTTAATCAATTTACAATTTTCATCAATGTGAAATTATAAATACGATGATAAAAACCCTGTTTGATCTTCTAAATGTAATCAGTGTTTCGGGAAATGAAACGGCAATGACTGAATTTTTGATAGATCACATTAACAAACGGAAAGGTCAATGGAAGGTTCAGCCCGACATTTATTTTGGAGACAACTTACATGATTGTCTGTTACTTAAATTTGGAAATCCCCGCGGAGCTGTTTTTGCGCACATAGATACTGTGGGGTTTTCGGCAAGATATGAAAATCAGCTCTTACCAATCGGCGGTCCGGAAATTGACAATGGAACAAGGTTGGTAGGAGAAGATAGTCTCGGGCTTATCTCATGTAAAATAATTTTAAATGATGATTTTGCTTTTCATGATTTTCCCCGAGCAATAGACAGGGGAACCTTGCTTTCTTATGAACAGTCTATTATTCTTGACGAAGAATTTATCCAAGCAGCCTACTTGGATAATAGGATTGGCATATACAATTGCCTTAACTTATGTGATAATTTAGAAAATGGCTGGATAATTTTTTCAACCTATGAAGAACACGGGGGAGGCAGCGTTCCATATTTACTTCACTTTATCCAAGAAGTGGCTCCTATTGAGTTTGCTCTTATTTCTGATGTCACATGGGTCACTGAGGGAGTACAACACCATGAAGGAGTAGCTATTTCATTAAGGGATAAATATATCCCAAGAAAAAAATTCTTAGATAAAATCCTTAAACTGGCAGAGGAGAGCGGCATTCCATTTCAGTTGGAAGTAGAAGGTATAGGCGGCAGTGATGGCCGTGAAATTCAATTTTCTCCTTATGCGATAGATTGGTGTTTTATTGGACCTCCGGAAGACAATGTCCATACCCCAAATGAAAAAATTTCTTTGAAAGACCTCCAATCTATGATTGATCTTTACAGCTATCTAATGAAGCGGTTGTAAGGATTAGCAATAATTTAGATGTAGAGAAATCTTTTTTTTTATATTTGCAATGCCCTTGAATAAAGGGCATTTTTATTTGATTTTATGATATCAATAAAAGACAAAGTATTTGTACCTTATATAACAGCCCATTCAATTCAACAACGGGTGGCAGAAATTGGGGCTGAAATATCGAAAGATTTCAAAGAAGATTGCCCTATATTAATTGGTGTCCTCAACGGTTCTTTTATATTCCTTTCAGATTTGGCTAAAAGTATTTCAATACCTATTGAGATAAGCTTCATTAAAATTTCTTCTTATTCGGGAACAAACTCAACAGGATCTATTAGAAATATTCTCGGTCTTGATGTTAATTTAAATAATAGGTCAGTAGTAATTGTAGAAGATATTATTGACACAGGTTTGAGTATGAAACACTTGGTGGAAATGATAGAAAAAGAAACACCAAAGAGGATAGCTATTGCCAGCCTTTTACTAAAACCAGATGCTTTAGTGGAGCTGCTTAAGGTAAATTACATCGGCTTTGAAATCCCAAACAAGTTTGTAGTCGGATATGGGATGGACTATGATGGATTTGGCCGAAACCTTCCCGAACTTTATCAATTGAAATAGGAACCAAAATATTAATTTATTCATAACATGCTTAATATCGTATTATTTGGCCCTCCAGGGGCAGGAAAAGGAACCCAAAGCGAAAATATAATTTCAAAATACAAGCTGACACATTTATCCACAGGAGATTTATTCAGAAAACATCTTGGGGAAGGCACCGAACTAGGAAAACTCGCCCGAAAATTCATGGATGAAGGCAGGCTAGTTCCCGACGAAGTTGTCATCGACATGGTGGATGACAAAATCGCTAATACATTAGGAACCAATGGCTTCATTTTCGATGGATTTCCAAGAACTGTGGCCCAGGCAGAAGCCTTGGATAAATTAATGAAAAAAAACAAAATTGAAATTTCTGGAATGATTGCACTTGATGTGGCAGAGGATATTTTGAAAGAAAGAATCAGGGAAAGGGGAAAAACCTCCGGAAGAACCGATGATCAGGATGAAGCCAAAATCGAAACCAGGATACGAGTATATCTGGACGAGACCCTTCCTGTTGCTGAGTATTACGAAAAGCAGGGAAAATTCACCAAAATAAATGGTGTTGGTACCATCGAAGACATTTTTGCTGACATTACAAAAGTCATTGACAGATACTGATACTGAATATTTCTTACCTTTGCAGAGAAGATTATCCGGCTAAGCCTTCAAGCTTAGCCTTTTTTGTTTAAAACTTGTAGAAAAAGTGGCAGATTCCAACTTTATAGATTACGTAAAATTCTGCTCCAGGTCAGGAGCAGGGGGAGCAGGTTCAGTTCATTTTCGAAGAGAAAAGCATGTGCCAAAAGGTGGACCTGATGGTGGAGATGGCGGTAGGGGTGGACACATCATATTAAAAGGCAGTACGCAGGTATGGACCTTACTCCATCTAAAATATAAAAAACATGTGATCGCAGAGGAGGGTAAAGGTGGTGAAGGGGGAAGAAGAAAGGGAAGAGACGGCAAAGATGTAGTCTTAGAGGTTCCTTTGGGAACAATTGCCAAAGATGCTGAAACTTTTGAGGTAAGGTTTGAGATCACCGAAGAAGGACAGGAAGTCATCCTCACTAAAGGTGGACGGGGTGGCTTGGGTAATGACCACTTCAAAACTGCAACCAATCAGGCACCGCATTTTGCGCAACCTGGCGAAGAAGGCATTGAAGAATGGATCATCCTTGAGCTTAAATTATTGGCGGATGTTGGATTGGTAGGATTTCCAAATGCAGGAAAATCCACTTTACTTTCCAGTATTTCTGCTGCAAGGCCTGAAATCGGCGACTATCCTTTTACCACATTGGTTCCAAATCTCGGCGTCATCCCATACAGAGAAGAAAAGTCATTTGTGATGGCTGATATACCGGGGATTATTGAAGGAGCTGCCGAAGGAAAAGGTCTTGGATTAAGATTTTTGAGGCACATTGAACGAAATTCAATTTTGTTGTTTATGATCCCAGCAGACTCGGACAATATCCAGAATCAATACAAAATACTCATTGGGGAACTTCAAAAATACAATCCAGAGTTGTTAGATAAAAAAAGACTGTTAGCCATTACCAAGGCAGACATGCTGGATGAAGAATTGATGGAACAAATGAAAAAAGAGGTTCCTAAAGACCTGAGTTCGATATTCATCTCTTCAGTCTCGGGATACAATCTTGACAAACTCAAGGATATGCTCTGGCAGGCCATCAATACCCAATAAATGCCAACTTGTCAGTTTTGAGCCCTTGGCAAACAAATTGATAACAATGAAAAAGTCAAATTTTGAGATATAAAATGGAGGAAAAACAAATATTCAATGAAGAGCCTATTGATTCCCAAGAACAAGGGGTACAAGACGAACAGGCTGTAAATGAAGGAAATGAAAATTCAGGAAAGCTTGATTTATCTCAAGTTGAAAAACTTAATAAGGAAGTTGCTGAATTGAAGGATAAATATTTGAGGCTTTATTCTGAATTTGAGAATTACAGAAGAAGGACTGCCAAAGAGCGTCTAGATCTAATCAAGACAGCTTCTGAAGATTTGATGACTGAAATACTCCCTGTGGTTGATGATTTTGAAAGGGCATTCAAAGCCCATCAAAATGAAACAGACGCTTCAAAAGTAAGAGAAGGAAACCAACTGGTATTCCACAAGCTAGTAAGAATATTGGAGCAAAAAGGATTAAAAGCCATGGATAACCTTGCAGGAAAACCATTCGATGCAGAGACTCAGGAAGCTATCACCCAAATAGCTTCTCCCAATGAAGAAATGAAAGGAAAAGTCATAGATGTTATTGAAAACGGATATATGCTTGGGGATAAAGTCATCAGGTTTGCAAAAGTTGTAATAGGAGCTTAAGAAAGGATTATGGCAAAAAGAGACTATTATGAAATATTGGGAGTGACAAAAAGTGCATCTCCTGAGGAAATAAAGAAAGCATACCGAAAGCTTGCGATTCAATACCATCCCGACAAGAACCCTGACAATCCTGAAGCTGAAGATAAATTCAAAGAGGCTGCAGAGGCTTATGAGGTTTTGAGTAATGCCGAGAAGAAGCAAAGATATGACCAGTTTGGTCATCAGGGTCTAGGCGGAAACGGCGGTTACAGCGGCGGCGGGATGAATATGGAGGACATTTTTTCCCAATTTGGAGACATATTTGGAGGAGGTGGATTTGATTCCTTTTTTGGAGGAGGCAGAGGCGGAAGAAGAATGAAAAAAGGAACCAACCTCAGGGTGAAATTAAAAATGAACCTGAAAGAAATTGCCAATGGGGTGGAGAAGAAAATCAAAGTAAAGCGTAATGTTCTAGCTGACGGAGTTACTTTCAAAAATTGCTCCACTTGCCAAGGTTCAGGTCAGATTAAAAAGGTAGTCAATACCATGCTTGGCCAAATGGTCTCTGCAAGTGCCTGTCATGTTTGCGGAGGAAATGGCCAAATAGTAGATAAAAAACCAGCTGAAGCAGATATCAGAGGTCTTATTTTAAAAGAGGAAGTTATATCAATCAATATTCCGGCAGGGGTCGCTGACGGAATGCAGTTGAGCATGTCGAGCAAAGGCAACGAAACTGCAGGTGGCGTTCCCGGTGATTTGTTGATCGTCATTGAGGAAATTGAGGATGAAGTTCTACAAAGAAATGGGAATGATGTCATCTTTGAATTGTATGTAAGTTTCATTGATGCAGCATTGGGTTCTCAAATTGAGGTGCCAACCATCGAAGGAAAAGTTAAAATCAAGCTTGATTCCGGAACTCAAAGTGGAAAAATGCTAAGATTGAAAGGAAAAGGAATAAAAGACATCAATGGATATAACCGTGGTGATCAACTAATCCAAGTAAATGTCTGGACACCAAAACAGCTATCCAAAGAAGAACGACAAATTTTGGAAAATCTGAAAAATTCCGAAAATTTCAGACCCGATCCGGGTAAATCAGAGAAAAATTTCTTTGACAAAATGAAAGAATTCTTCTAAAAAACTTGCAGCCGGATGAAAATCCGGCTTTTTTTATACCTTTAATAACCTTTTAAATCGATCGCCGTAACCTTACCCTATGTTGAACAAATTTTGCTTACTAATTGGATTGGTTCTAGGGAGTACGTCTTGGTCCGATGCCCAAATTACTAAGGAGTTCAAAGTCGAGGAAAAAAACGGCTATAACCTTGTCCACCTAGATTTCAATGTTTACAAAGGAATCTCGGACATTAAAAGGGATCTTATGGATGGACCCTTGACCATCTCCTCAGAACTTAATAAAGTGAATATTCTTCCGTCTTTCTCTTACCGAATCAAGGACGGGATACTTTTTGCAAATCTTTCCCATCGTAATGTAGAATCTGAAAACCTCGGTAAAAGCCTTTCTTATAAATTGTTTTCAAGCTCAAACGAGAATTTTGACCACAAATGGGATGTAGGTCTAAATTCTCACAACCTTTACAACCTTCATTTTTACTTTGGAATCGGTTATGCTGCTATTGACTTATCGCACTTGCCGATTTCTAACTGCATGATCAAATCCACCAGCGCAGATATCAAATTAGACTACAGTAAAAAATTTGCCAATTCCGTAAAAATGGACACGCTGTCTGTCTCCATCCATATGGGGAATCTGGAGGCAAATAACCTTAATTACACCAATGCTAAAGAAATGATTTTTGAATCAAATTACGGCACCTTAGATCTTTCTTTTTCTGATAAAATGGCCGAATCGTGCAATATCAAGGCTATGGTTGGGGTTGGGAAAGTTAATCTCCAATTGCCGAGCGAAAATCATGCTTATATCCTTAAAATTACCTCCACTCCTATGTGCAGGACTTATATTCCAAAATATCTCAAAGACCTTGGCAATAATACTTATGTGAGCAAGGCTTACAGAGAAAATAGCGAAAATCTCATGATCTTTACCATTGATGTATCCGTAGGTTCAGTTACTATAAAGTAAGTCCCTAAAAAGGAACAAATTTCTATTTTTAGTAAACCGCCTTCACTTTGGAAATTCTTGAAATCCGAAATCTGACCAAAACGTACGGGAACCAAAAAGCTCTCAGCAGTATAAATTTGACCATCCCAAAAAAAGGTATTTTTGGACTTTTGGGACCAAATGGTGCAGGTAAAACCACTTTGATCAGAATCATCAATCAGATTATAGAAGGCGATTCCGGTGAGGTTTTGTTTAAAGGCGAAAGGCTTCACCCTAAGCATATTTCACAAATCGGATATCTTCCTGAGGAAAGAGGTCTATACAAAAAAATGAAGGTTTGGGACCAGCTGATTTACTTTGCTAGACTCAAAGACATGCCGGCAGCTTTGGCTAAGGAAAGAGTAACTTTTTGGCTGAATAAAATGGAGATCAGCTCATGGAAGGACAAAAGAATAGATGACCTTTCTAAAGGTATGGCTCAAAAAGTGCAGTTTATCTCGACCATCATTCATGAACCGGAACTACTCATTTTGGATGAACCTTTTTCTGGATTTGATCCATTAAATGCTGAAATTATCAAAAATGAAATTATAGGATTGAGAGAAAAAGGCATCACTGTCGTTTTATCCACACATAGAATGGAATCCGTAGAGTTGCTCTGTGATCAGATCGCGATGATCCATCGCTCACATAAGATCCTCGAAGGAAAGTTGGCTGATATCAAACAGAAATTCAGACCAAATACTTATGAAGTAATTCTTTCCAGTCTTAAGGAAGTTCTTCCTCAGGATTGGGATTTCAGGACCATCAACGGAAATTCTGTTTTTACCATTTCTCTCGGAAAAGAATCCCCAAATATCACTTTAATGAAGCTGATGCAATATGGTGAAGTTGTGGGTTTCAAAGAAATCTTGCCTAGCATGGAAGAAATCTTTATCCAACAGATAAAAGAACATTCGTATGAATAAAATCTGGTTGGTCATTCAAAGAGAATACCTTTCGCGGGTTCAGAAAAAATCTTTTCTCTTGGCCACTTTGCTGACCCCTCTGATATTCCCATCCATCATGGGAATTTTTCTCTGGATTTCAATCGGAGAGTCCGAGAATCCCTCCTTACAGATTATAGAAGTGGTGGACGAGAATAATATATTTTTCATAGAAAGTTCAGAGCAATATGCTTTCTCTTTTTCAAAAATCGGAATTGAAGAGGGGAAAAAAATGGTAAATGAAGGTGAACGTTTTGGATTCCTTTACATTCCAAAAATCGATCTCAAGAATCCTTCTGGGATTATTTATTACGGAGAGAAAAATCCTAGCATGGGGTTGATTTCTTTTCTGGAATCAAGCATTAAAAGAAGAATTGAGGAGCAAAGGCTTTTTGAGTCAGGAATAAGCCCGGAAGCTATCAATGCATATCGGACCAAAGTCTCTATCCAAGCCATTACTTTTGATAACACTGGGGAGGAAAAAGTGACAGATGCCACTGTAAATTATGCCATCGGATTCCTCGCCGGCATTTTGATTTACATGTTTATTTTTATCTATGGCAATCAAATCATGCAGGGTGTCATAGAAGAAAAGTCAAGCAGAATTATTGAGATTTTGGTTTCGTCCATCAAGCCTTTCCAACTCATGATGGGGAAAATCATAGGAATAGGAGCCGTTGGACTGACACAATTCTTAATCTGGATTGTCTTGATTGGAGGAATTTCCTCCATTGTAATGGGGTATTTTGGTCTGCAAATGCCTCAACAACAAGCAATGGAACTTGCCAATCCCGAAATCGGAGAAATGATGGAAAGCCAGGGAAATGTCCAAAATATTCTTCAGGTTATAAACGGGATCGATTTCTTTCAATTGACACTGACTTTTGTATTTTATTTCCTGGGTGGATATTTACTATATGGAGCTTTTTTTGCCGCTGTCGGTGCCGCTGTAGATGCGCCTTCCGAAGCCCAACAGTTTATGCTTCCCATTACCATTCCCTTACTAATCGGTTATCTTGGACTATTTGTCTTTGTTTTGAATGATCCTAACAGCAACGTTTCATTTTGGCTTTCCATTATCCCTTTTACTTCACCGATTGCGATGATGGGAAGGGTAAGTTATGGTGTGCCATTTTTTGATTTGGCACTTTCAATGTCACTTTTGATTATAGGTTTCTTTTTTAGCACTTGGGTTGCAGGCAAAGTCTATCGGATCGGGATTTTGATGCATGGCAGCAAAGTAAATTATAAGACCCTTTGGAGGTGGATCAAAACAAATTAAATCCCATTAAACCGGCATTAAAAAGAGAAAGAGCCAAATTTGGCTCTTTCTCTTTTTAGTCCTCTGCATAATTAAAGCTATCGATTTGTTCCTTGATCCAGTCCTTATAATTCTGAAGTCGATATTCTTTCCACAGGTCATTGTATTTGCCAGAGCTATCAATCAAAAACTTAAATGCCGTCGCAGCTTTTGGTTTGCTTAAGGCATTGACCAATTCATCCTGAAAATTTCTTTCTTTCACTACCCGGTCGGCAAACTTCTCCATCATTTGATGTTCTTGGTTTGGTTCCATTTTGACGAATTCGGCAAAATTATCAGGATTATCATCGATCTCATCTAGGATATCTTCCTCTTCAGGCGTCAAATCATAATTGAAATAATCCTCGTCATCGGGAAGCTGGTATATTTTCTTATTGTCCAGTTGATAAAAACAAATCATTCCCTTTAGCAGCTGAACTGCTATTTTCTCTACTTCTTTTTCAGATAGGGTAAGCATTTTAGAAATAAATAAAATTTTAAGAAAATTAAATAACTGTCGGATTAAATCAAACTATTTTTCCATTTAATCTGTGCCCTGCTAGTCACACAAAAATACTTTTCAATAAGGGGATATTGATGTCATGACCTCCTTTAAATTCCATCCTCTTGACTTCAAAAGGTAAAGATGCAATTAATTCATTTTGTTTTTGAATAGATTCAGGAGTAAGCATTGGATCTTCATCACCCAAAACTACAATAACCTCTTTGTTCTTTAACTTCTCACCAGCACTTTTTAAATTCAAATCATGTGCAAATCCCCCACTCCAAAGAACCAACTTTTCGACATTTACAGCTAACTGACTTACCCACCTTGTTGCAGTGGCAGCACCTTGGGAAAAGCCAAGAACATTGATAGTAGGCTTTGATGCATATTTCAACATTACTGATTCCAAAATTTCATTTAAATAGTAGTTGTTGTTTTCAATCGCAGTTTCCCTTTGATGACTTGTCATCCAATTGGCACCTACCCTTCCGGAAAACCCTTTTTGATACGAATAATTGGTAGCTTCAGGCACGATGACCAACCTATCTTCCCGAAAAATCGGTTCCATTTTTTTTAAAAAAAACTCAGCGAGTTGGCCATATCCGTGAAGTGCTATGAGAATTTCACTCTCATTTCTATTCGGAAGATGTGACATAAAATAGACCCCTCTATGTCGATAAGTAACCGAAGCTTGCATCAGCTGTTAAATTTATTAAATCTAAAAGGTAAAAGCTGTTCGATTCCCTTTGCTTTTAGAATTTCTTCCTGACCATTAAGCATCAAAATTTCGATTGAAGACCCAAACTTCATTTCATATTCATTGATAGTTTGTCGGCATATGCCACACGGTGTGACATATGCATATATATCCTCTCCTATCCTCTTGGCTGCTATGGCGATCTTAAGAGGTTTGATTCTTGGATAATTTCCCATCACATAACTCAGCACTGCCCTTTCGGCACAGATCCCAACCGGAAAGGATACATTCTCTTGGTTATTCGCAGCGAAAACCGAACCATTTTCCAATAAAAGCGCTGCTCCAACTAAAAATTTTGAATACGGTGCATGAGCAGATTCCAATATTTCCTTGGCTTTTGTAATTAACATTGATTCCTCTTCTGTCCACAACTCAATTGGTACCACTTCAAGGGAAGCAGTCACTTCTATTTTTCTATTCATTATTGGATTTAAAAATTGTTTGGAATTAACAAAAAAAAAATGGGAATAGCGCTATTTTTCTCTTTAACACAATTTGATTTTTAGCCTTCATCCTTTTTTTACAATTTCGGGAATTGTAATCCTATCCATTTGCTATGCAGACCATTCTAATTCTAGGTGCCGGAAAGTCATCAACCTATCTGATTGAATATTTATTGGAAAGTGCAGGCGTCAAGAGTAGAAAAATCATCGTCGCTGACATCTTAAAAAGAACCGCTGCTGAAAAAATTAAGGGAAGTTCTTTTGCTTCAGCTGTATCCATCAATATCACCAATCAGGAAGAAAGAAATGCCTTGATTCAAAAATCCGACTTGGTAGTATCCATGTTGCCCGCATCTATGCATCCTATCATTGCTAAAGATTGCTTGACTTTAGGTAAACATTTTTTTACAGCTTCCTACGAATCTGATGAGCTCAGAAAATTAGCAAATGATATCAAAGCAAAAAACCTGCTTTTCCTAAACGAATGTGGGCTAGATCCGGGAATTGACCATATGTCTGCGATGAAAATCATTGATCATCAAAAGGCAAAAGGGAATGAAATTATTTCTTTTAAATCATTTTGTGGTGGCATACTATCTCCCGAAAGTGAAGACAACCCGTGGAAATACAAATTCACATGGAATCCAAGAAATGTCGTGCTTGCAGGCCAAGGTGTATCGAGGTATATCCAAAACGCCCAGTTAAAATTTATTCCCTATCACAAATTATTTGAGAGGACAGAAAAGATAAACTTTGAAGATGTCGGTGATTTTGACGGGTACGCAAACAGAGATTCTCTTAGGTATAGGGAAATTTATGGATTGGAAAAAATCCCAACTATGTTGCGAGGAACACTGCGCAGAGCTGGATTTTGTCAGGCATGGAATGTATTTGTCCAATTAGGCATGACCGATGATACATTTCAGGTGGACTTTCCAAATGGTGTAAGCTATCGAGGATTTCTTAATTCTTTTCTTCCCTATCACCCCACAAAAACTGTTGAGGAAAAATTACAAGCTTATCTTCCAAATATGGACTTGGATACCATGCCTAAGATTGAATGGTTGGGATTGTTTTCAGATAACCCTGTCCCAATATCCAAAGGAAGTCCTGCCACAATCCTACAGAAGATTTTGGAAGAGAAATGGCAGCTGAGCCCCGATGATAAAGACATGATCGTACTTCAGCATCAATTTGAAGTAAAGGGTGGAAAAGTGAACACCAAAATTGTTTCAAGCCTGGTCTGCAAAGGTCAAAATGAAGAATACACCGCTATGGCAAAAACAGTAGGGCTACCACTTGCCATGGCAGTTGATCTATTCTTGGATGGAAAAATCAAATCAAGGGGTTTACAGATACCCGTTCAAAAAGAATTTTATGATCCAATCTTAAAAGCTTTGGAAGGTTACGGTATTTTTTTCCAAGAAAATCAAATACCCAAAAATGAATAGATTTCCCTCTTTTCAATAGCCCTAAAATGGTTTTATTATGATTTCATTGAATCCCATAAAAAAACATGATCTCCATTTTCTAAAATCAAATATTTGATTTCAAGATTATTGCGATTCAATTGTCAGGATTCCAGCCTGCCGGAGGATCCAAAGTCGCACCGGGAACCGTAAGACAATCATCAGGAATAGTTTTCGGAGTTTGGCGGATATCTAGTTTTCCAGGTTTGATATAGACTTCTTTTTTAGAAACTCCTGCTGCCATAAAAAACCCAAGAACTATTTCGTTAGGATCATCCAAACTTATCATATTCCCTCTGATATTTGCCGGTGGGCTATCAAATACACTTCCTGTAAGACTGGTCTGCTGTTCTACTAATCTCAAAAACCTATGGGCATTTGCAGATATACTCATCTGGAGAATCTCTGCCCTGTATGCCTGCTTAAACTTCAGTCCATCATCCTCTACAAAAGCAACAGGTAGTCTTTGCGGTAAACCATTAAATCCTTCATCAGAAGCAATTGCAAATCGCTGAAACCTTCCGGGTTCTTGGATATAACATATTGCGCAACATGCTTTGGGAGCTTCACCTCTTGGATTTGTTGGATGTGTACCCGGTAATCTATATAATTCAGGATTTGCCACCAATACATAATTTCTTGCACCCACCCTCCAATAATAAAAATTGGTCTGGTCACTCGGATCATTGAAATGCGCAAAAATCCTAGCACCTGATCTATCTAGCAGCCTGTCTTCTGTGTTGAACCCAACAGCACTGTAGCTAAGCTCCAATATCTCAGGAACAGCCGCCACTCTCTCTGGCAAGGAAGTATATGATTTGCCACCCAGTAGTGTGATTAACAATGTGTAGGAAATCCCCACTCTTGCTCGGAAATCAGGCGGTGTTTGATATGCTCCTCTTTCAATGCCTTCTTCGAGGAAAGTCACATTTCCTTCACTGTCCCTGATGACCACATTAGCCTGAGAGACCGGTCTGATCAGTCCTTGGAATACACTCCCATAGGTATCACTTCTTGTCAACCTAATGATATGTGGCCCAGAATCTGTAGTTATAAATCCATCTACAGTAAGCAATTGTTCTCCCTGTGGCAGTTCAACCTTGTAGGGTTCAATACACGAAATCGGCAAGATCAATATTATATAAAGTAGTTTTTTCAACATCAGGATCAGAATTTAAGCGAATAACTTAAGGTTGGGAATGGAACGCCAAGGATTGCCAAGATGTAAGATTGGGGAGGTGATCCCGTTTGGTCTGCAAAGAAAACAGAAAATGGATTTTTCCTTCCATACACGTTCATGATAGCAAAAGTCCAGTCACCGTCGTGGAATTTACTTGTTCCTTTCAACTTGAAATTCAATGATAGGTCTAGCCTATGGAAATCAGGAATTCGTTGTGTATTTCTTTCCTTGAAAAAAGCGAGTGAGTTTCTAGAGAAATCAAATTTTGCTTCAGGAAAAGAAACAGGCCTTCCTGTACTGTAAGAGAATGTTGCCGAGATGGAAGCATTGGACGCCAATTTATAATTCCCAATTAAAGTCAAATCATGAGGCTTGTCAAAATTAGCTGGGTACCATTCACCATCATTGATAATTTCTTCTTCGAAAGGTGTAATTACCCTTCTTAATGATCTGGAATAAGTATAGCTTGCCCAACCGGTTGTCCTTCCTAGATTTTTCTTCACGTAGAGCTCTACTCCATACGCCTGCCCTTGACCGGGTACAACCTCTGTTTCAAGATTTTGCTGAAGCAAAAGCCTTGCTCCGTCTTTGTATTCCAATACATTTTGGATGTCTTTGTAATACACCTCAATGGAGGTTTCAAAAATATTCCCTTTCAGGTTCTTGTAAATACCAAGGGAATATTGATCAACTATCTGTGGCTTGAAAAATTGATCACTCAGTTTCCAAACATCCGTCGGGGCAATCGTGGCTGTGTTTGAAATCAAATGGATAAATTGGTACATTTTATTGTATCCAGCTTTTATCGAAGTTTTGGAATCCAAAGAATACCTCAAAGAAGCCCTTGGACCCCATCCATCATAAGTCTGAATGGTTTCACCTGAAGCATAAGTCCTTTCTCCGATTACATTTCCCGGATTAAGGGGAAGGTTTGGAGCATATTCTTTGACTGTCCTTGGACCAAAATATTGATACATATCATACCTTATCCCATACGATACTCCAATCTTTTCACCGAATTCCAATTCATGTTGGAGATAAAATCCCGATTCACGACCAAACTCATCCTGAACTTTCTTAGGCAAAATTGTAGATTCTCCACCAGATTGTCCAGGAATCAGCTCTCCAGGTCTTATGGTTATACTTTTGGTATCTCCACCAAAAGAAACTCTGTTATTTGGACCAAGAGCATATGTGAAATTCAACCTTAGGCCGGGGTCAGTTATTCCAGATTCAAGATCAAAATTATTGATTCCGGATTTATTGAAGATCGTAAAATCATATTTTGAATAATAGCCGATTACATCAGCTGATAATCTTTCTGAAAATTTACCCTGATATCTTACTGTATGACTAAGGTTTGTCCACGAAATCGTTGTATCTGAAGCCAATGCAAAATCATCATAGCTTCTATAAAAGCTATAGGTCACATTGTGGTTCTCATTGATTTCTCCATATAGAATCCCATTGATATCATTGAAATTTGCATTACTCGACCTCAAATCGGGATTGTTCATTGCACCCAAAAGCCAGTTAATATAAGAACCCCTGAATCCGACCTTTGCAGATACTTTATCTTTAATCACCGGTCCGTTCAAGGATAATTTTCCAGATACTGTTCCTACCATCATGTCTCCTCCCCATTTGTCCAAGCTCCCTGATTTTGGGGTTATGTCCAGAATAGACGAACCTCTTCCTCCATATTTTGTGGGAATGATCGATTTGTATAAAACAAAATCATTGACTACATCGGGATTGAAAGCTGTAAATAATCCGAAAAGGTGGGAAGGATTGTAAATCGGCGCACCTGCAAACAAAATGAGGTTTTGATCAGCTCCTCCACCTCTGACATTGAGTCCTGAGGAAGCTTCCCCCACCTGACTTACTCCGGGAAGGGTTGCAAGGGACCTGATAATATCCACCTCTCCAAGGAAAGGAGGGAGTTCCTTCAGGGTATTCATACTCACCGTAATCGCTCCCATGTCTGTACTTCTGATATTTTTTTCAGGATCCCGACCAAATATTACCACGTCATCCAACGTGAAATCTTCTTGGATCATGGTGAGGCTTATCCTACCTTCTCCAACTGCCACAAAAGGATAGGTGACTGTTTCATATCCCACATACCTGATTTCAAGAATATACTCGGCTCTGTCAAGGACCAAATTGAAATTACCATTAGTATTGGTAACTTCAGTTTTGTTGACCTCTTTAACTGTCACAGTGGCCCCAACAAGCGGTTCTCCTGTAATCTGATCTATGAGTCTACCACTGATTTTGATATCTTTTAATTGACCTATATCCCTTCCAATCACATTTTTTTGTTGGGCAAAAAGACTCCCCGGTAGGAATAGAATCAGGAAAATATAAAGTAAAGTTTCTTTCATATATAAATATTATAGGCCAAATGGATCTAATACCCAAAATTCCATCGGTCCCTGAACTTGGACCTCTCCACTCCTTAAGATATAAATAAGGTTATCATGGACAAACACACCGGCATTTCGGGCTATCGGATTGCCAGGAAATGAATTTTTGGAAATCCAAACTCCACTATCCATATTCAATTCCCAAACCTCAAGAGATCTATTTGCCATTCCTGTGATTATTCTATTTCCTATAGTCACAGCAAAGGCAGAACCCGAATTAATATCACCCGGATAGAGACCAAAAAAGGACCAAATTTCAGAACCTCCATCAAAGGAATATATTTCTTTTGACGCCGGGTTTACAAAAAATTGTTGGTTACCATACTGGAATGTTAAAACACTGCGATTCAAAGAAAAAATAGCATTCCCAATTTTTTGCCATTGCTGTGTTGCAAAATCATACCTATAAGAATCAGTCCCACCGCCAGTCAAGCCACCCATTACATATAATTTACTGTTCAGTTCGAATGATACAGCATTGACCGCTATAAAAGGAAGGTTAGGAAGTTTTACAAAATTATTATTTTCATATTTCCAAAAATCATTAGTAGTAGATACCAATGATGATTGGCTGATTATTGAAGCCCCACCTCCAAAATAATTTGGTCCACTAAAGGCCTTCCATAGAGGCCGTCCTGAAAATCCAACTTCTGTCCAGTTTTTGGTTACGACACTATATTTCCAAATTTGGGAATTGATCGATTGACCATTATTAGCCCCCAATCCTGCAAAAAATTCAGCGCCATCTTGGAAATAAATATTATCAAATAATTTTAGACTAGAGGGGAAGTTCGGTAACCGGGTAAATTTACCCGTTGTATATTCAAATTTATCTTCCAGAATAATCTTTTTGTTTTGAACCAAAACGCTTACTTCCTCCAAAATCTTCGACCCACTTGCCGGAACAATAGCCGTGATTGAAGATTCGAAATCAATCTTTAAGACCTGTGCCGGACGATCACCAAAAAAAACGCGGGTATCCGATGTGAAATTTTTACCTTTTATCGTAACTGTAATCCCCACCGATCCATTTTTGGGAGAAATATCAAATGCATCAGGGGAAAGAGTCTTGATTATCAAGACATTGCCAAATAGGATCCCATCCGGAAGCGCAATAAATGATTTGACATAATATTGTTTCTCTATCTCTAGCTCATTTATTTCTCCAATAAATCTTCCTGGAAGTGTTCTTTCTCCTAACGTGATTATTTTGGGTTGGAAAAATGATTCCGATTCAGAAATATAGAATCCATGGTCAGTTGCAGCTACATTTTGGGTAGTAAGTATCCTCCCTAAGATCCTAGCTCTTTCACCGCTGAGGTAAATAATATCTTCTGTCACTAAGGATGTTGGGATTTGGTTTTCCTCTTGGCAGGATGAAAAAATTCCCAAAAAAATGACAAGCAATGAAATGATACCAATTTTTCTTTTTTCCATGTAATTCACCCTTAATGCGGGGTTAAAAATACAGGAATATTGGATTTAAAAAAACAGATTACCCAAAGCAGGTGTGTTTTTAAACTAAAATATGGTGAGAAAATTTCTTAATAATTCAGAATACTCATCTGAAAAATTCCCATTTTCCATCTTTATGGATAGGTCTTTCTCTGAAATAGAATGATTATAAAATGAAAAACCATAAATCATCCTAAGAATATTTTTTGAAGGCTTGTCCTTTACATTTACTTTATTAAAAAATTTTAAGCCTAAGGAATCTAAAATTCTCTCAAATTCAGCCATTTGACTCGGTGGAAGTATTACCCATATTTCTGACTCAAGGTTAAGAAGTCCCGAGATCCCTGATGCCATCTCAGTAAAAGGCAAAGCATCATTGTGTAAGGCGAGATTCCTTTGAGGATCAATTGATTTTAGATGGTTGGGAAAATACGGAGGGTTGCTGACAATCAAGTCAAACTTTTGACTTGTTAACCCACAATATTCTTGGAAAGACATGTTCACAAATTCAATTCTTTCGCTCCAAGGACTGTTTTCGGCATTCTCGGTGGCTTGCTTCCAAGCTTCGGAGTCAATCTCAACTCCTGTGATTTTGGCTTGTGGAAATCTTTGGGCCAACATCAATGAAACTACTCCTGAACCGACCCCTATTTCTAAGATGCTTTGCGGATTTCCTATTCCTGCTATTGCACCCAACAAAACCCCATCGGTACCCACCTTCATGGCTGTCCGGTCATGGTGGATGTCAAATTGCTTGAAACGGAAGGGTGTAGAAGTCATTGGAGATTTAGAATATTCAAAAATTATTGACCACCTCTTTCATATTCTTCATCAGCCGGAAGGTTTGGGCGCTCAGCAGCAGCTACAGCCAATTGGTCGCATCGCTCATTTTCCAGATGGCCGGCATGTCCCTTTACCCAGACAAACTTCGGCTTGTACCGGGTATGTAAAGGAATATAAATTCTCCACAAATCGGGGTTTTTTTTATCCTTGAAGCCTTTTTTTTGCCAACCCCATAACCAACCTTTTTCGATGGCATCGACTACATACTTACTATCAGAATAAATCGTGACAGGGATATCTCTCACTTTGATTTCCTGAAGTGCACGGATGACAGCCAATAGTTCCATCCTATTATTGGTGGTGTGGCGGAAACCCTCAGAAAGTTCCTTTCGATGTTGGTTATACTTCATCACCACCCCATAGCCTCCCGGCCCGGGATTGCCTTTGGCCGCTCCGTCTGTAAATATTGTGATCATTCTAAATAAATTCTCTGGTAAACTTTAGCCTAATCAAATGAGCGGGCGAGACTGGAAAGTTAAAAATCATTCCAACTCTCCCGTAAATAATGCCCCTTTGAAAATCTTGATGGCAATAGAAAGTAATATGATTCCAAAAATCCTCCTCAATACATCTAATCCTGTTTTTCCCAGTTTCCTTTCCAACCAATTGGTGCTTTTCAATACTCCAAAGACGATTACCAGATTGATGATCATCCCAACAGCGATATTCGCTTGCGTATATTCTGCTTTCAAAGTCAAAATCGTCGTCAGTGTTCCTGCACCCGCAATCAATGGAAAAGCGATGGGTACAATGGAAGCACTTGTATTAGAAGCTTCCGGATCAGGTTTGAAAAGCTCTATTCCCAAAATCATTTCAGCCCCAATTGCAAAAATGATCAATGCCCCGGCAATAGCGAAGTCATCGACGCCGATACCAAACAATTTCAAGATAGATTCTCCAAAAAATAAAAATAAGATCATGAGGAATCCTGCTGCAATCGTTGCTTTTCCGGATTGGATATGCCCGACTTTTTTCCGGAGATTGATGACTATGGGAATTGAACCCAAGATGTCAATCACAGAAAAAAGGATCAGGGTAACTGAGAAAATTTCTTTGAGACTGAACATCCGGTCAATATTTCTTTAAAAATTCCACCAAATTTAAAAATTCCGCTTCTGTGATAGCAGGGAAATTGGCAATCCTGAAGCTTGTTGGCTTCAATGGACCATATCCACTGCCCAACTGCATTCCTTCCTTTTCGGCTGCTTTTTTGATTTCCCCGATAAATTCTTCCTTACCGGAAATTGCCAAAACTGTACTGCTTCTGGCTTCCGGATTTTGAATCAACATTCTCAATTTGGAAGTATTTGCAATTGTATCTTCCAATTTCCTCATCCGGTCTTTGGTCTGTTGGTCTATATGCTGAATTTCAGGCATATCCTGTAGTACACGGTACAGCAGGTATATTCCAAAAACATTTGGCGTGTAATGTGTCTGGAAGATTTCGGCATTCTCCAGCATGAAACTCAAACTGTTGTACCTTCCTTTTTCCCCTTTGTCTTTTGCTTTGGCAATGGCTTTGGGAGAAACTATCAAAATACCCAATCCCGCAGGTAGTCCGAAGCATTTTTGTACCGAGGCATACCAAATGTCAGCCAATGTAAAATCGAGTTCGATTCCGGCCATGGAAGAAGTCGTATCTACAGCGATCATTTTTTCGGGATACTTGTTGGCAATTGCCGCAATCAACTCATTCGTAACCTGAGTGCCGTTAGAAGTCTCGTTTTGGGTGATGGCAATCAAGTCAAATCCCTCTTCTACTTGCAATGATTCCACCTCAACAGTATTGTCTGCTTCAAGCTTATGTGCAAATGTTTTGGGTTCAATGTGCTTGGCATATTCATACCACTTTTTACCAAATGAGCCAGAAAAGATATGGTAGCCGGCGGATTGTACAATGGATTGGGAAATGATTTCCCAATTTTCGGTGGCAGATGATGTGAAAAGGAGCTTGTAATCATCGGGCATGTGCAGCTTTTCCCTCATCAGGGTTTCTGTTTCCTGATAGAGGTTCATAAATACTGCCGAGCGGTGATTTGCGCTCAAAATGCCTTTTTCGTATGCTTCCTGCATGTATTTTGGAAGGCTGTCATAGACTTTGGAAGGTCCCGGAGCAAATGTTACCATGGTCGATTAATTTTTGAGAAAATAACGGATGGCCAATTCATAGCCCTTGAGTCCAAGGCCTGAAATCATGCCCACGCATTCTTTGGTGATGATACTCTTGTGACGAAACTCTTCACGCTTGTAGATGTTCGATATGTGTACCTCCAGCACAGGCGTCTTCACTCCCGCTATCGCATCAGAGATCGCTACCGAAGTATGTGTATAGCCGCCGGCGTTGAGCAAAATCGCATCGAAGCTAAAACCCACCTCATGAATTTTGTCGATGATTTCCCCCTCAATATTGCTTTGGTAATAGGAAAGATCGATTTCGGAAAATTTGGTTTTGAGCGTCTCAAAGAATTCTTCGAAAGAAGTGCTCCCATAAATCTCGGGTTCTCTTTTTCCCAAGAGATTGAGATTGGGACCGTTGATTATGATGATTTTCAAGGCAAATTACGTTTAGTGGCTATCGGAGTTCAAAGTTAAGGAAGGATTTGTTTTAAAAAGGATAAACCTTTGTTTTAAAATAGTATACCCAGATAATCTCATTAAAGGACTTAGCTTGTGTATAAAAATTATTATTTTTGTGTATAGATTAAAAATAGAATGAGAACCAATATTGAAATAGACGAAAAACTGATGGACGAAATCCTTCAGAAAACTTCCATCAAAACCAAAAAAGAGGCAGTTGATACCGCATTGCGCGAGTTTTTGAGGAAAATCAAATTGCAGGAATTGGCTGACCTTCGCGGGAAAATTAAATGGGAAGGGAATCTTGAAGAAATGAGGTCTATTTAAATCATGGATATCTTGGTAGATACTTCCAAGTGGATTTCGTTTCTGAATAATCCTGAGGATAATGAACCGGAGTTATTTCAAAGTTTACTTGTCGAAGACAAGATTTGTATTTGCCCACCAATTTTCCAAGAATTGCTCCAAGGTTGTAGGAATAAAAAGGAATTTGATCTATTGGAAGATAGATTATCGGGATTATTCCAATTGGTTTCTGATTCCTACCTTGCGGCAGCAGGAGCCGCCAAACTATATGTCGAATTGAGACAAAAAGGAGCTACCATCAGAAAAAGTAACGATTGCCTCATTGCTTGGTATGCCATCGAACATAATTTATCTATTTGGCATTTGGACAGGGATTTTGATGCCATTGCAAAGCATTCAAATCTTAAAATATTTGGCTGAATTTTTCCAGTTAAAAAACTCATTTTCAATTTGAATAAGTACCATGTCCAACCATTGGGATGCATCCCTCCGTCAGTTTCAACATTACCTTAAACTCGAAAGGTCGCTGAGCCAAAACTCTATCCTCGCTTACCAACAAGACATGGAAAAGCTGAGCAGGTATATGGAGAAGAATTTTCCTGACACCAAACCCACGGAAGTCAAATTGCAACATCTACGCTATTTTGTCAATGGCCTAGCAGAACTTGAAATCTCTGAATATACGCAGGCTAGGATTATCTCAGGGATCAAGGCATTTTTCAGATTCCTGATGTATGAAGACCGCATATCCGAAGATCCAGCCCAACTTTTGGAAGCTCCAAAACTAGGCCGCAAACTCCCCGACACACTCAGTTATATCGAAATCACGCAAATACTTGAAAGCATTACTTTAGGCGCACCGGAGGGTCACCGCAACCGCGCTATATTGGAAGTGCTGTACAGTTCGGGTTTGAGGGTATCGGAATTGACTGATCTGAAAATTGGAAATGTCTATGCTGACATTGGATTTCTAAGGGTAATAGGAAAAGGCAACAAAGAAAGACTTGTCCCCATAGGAAGGGATGCATTGAAATATCTGAAACTCTATGTTGAAGAAAAAAGAAAAGAAATAGAGCCCGTCAAGGGTCATGAACAATACGTTTTTCTCAACCGGAGAGGAAAGAAACTCAGCCGTGTGATGATTTTTCTCATCATCAAAAAACAAGTCGAAGCTATCGGCCTCAATAAAAATGTAAGCCCCCATACTTTTAGACACAGCTTTGCTACACACCTCATCGAAGGTGGGGCCGACCTGCGTGCAGTCCAAGAAATGCTCGGCCATGAAAGCATCACAACTACAGAGATTTACACCCATTTGGACAGAGATTATCTCAGACAGGTGCTCAATGAGTTTCATCCAAGGAAATAAGCCAGAATTTCTTCCCATTTACCGATCAATTCAATTAATTTAGCACATTGAAAACCCCCAATCATTGTGTATAAATCGATACTGAAACCCATACTTTTTGTAAAAAATCCGGAATCTGCCCACCATTTTACTTTTTCCTGGATCAAGAGAACCTTCAATCTTCCAATTGTAAAAAATATCATCGAAGCACTTTATGATTACCAAAATCCAATTTTGGAAAGAGAAGTATTTGGACTGCATTTTAAAAATCCAGTGGGACTTGCCGCGGGTTTTGACAAAGACGCCAAACTGATCGATGAGATGGCAATGCTAGGTTTTGGATTTATCGAAATCGGAACCTTGACACCAAAACCACAGGAAGGCAATCCCCAGCCACGGTTATTCAGGTTGCCGGAAGATGAGTCCCTGATCAACAGAATGGGATTTAATAACGGGGGTGTAGAGGAGGCAATCAAAAGACTTCAGGATGTAAAAACCGATGTTTTGATCGGTGGAAACATTGGCAAGAATAAATTGACTCCCAATGAAAAAGCCGTGGACGATTACCTTTATTGTCTACATGCCCTTCATCCTTATGTGGATTATTTTGTAGTCAATGTAAGTTCCCCAAATACGCCAAACCTTCGGGAGTTACAAGAGAAAGAACCTCTCAAAAATTTGCTCCTTGCTGTGAAACAAGCGAATTCTTTTAAAACCAAACCAAAACCCATCCTTCTGAAAATAGCCCCAGACCTCACCGTTGGGCAATTGGACGATATTATCGAAATCGTAATTGAAACCAAAATCGATGGAGTCATTGCCACAAATACCACCATAGACAGAAGTGGCCTCAAAACGGATTCTTCCAAGATTGAGAGCATAGGCGCCGGTGGTGTAAGTGGGAAGGTCTTGGCAAAAAGAAGTACTGAAGTTATCAGATACCTTTCCAGCCAATCCAATAACGCATTCCCCATTATTGGAGTAGGGGGTATTTTCTCAGCCCAAGATGCAATAGATAAGTTGGAAGCAGGTGCATCGCTAGTGCAGGTGTATACGGGGATGATTTATGAAGGCCCGGGATTGATTAAAGGTATTAATAAAGGGTTGGTCAAATATTTGCGGAGCAAAACAAAATAGTCTTCACTATTTTAAATACCTTTTCGTTAAGTCTTTAAAATTCGTTTTGAGCATTTTGTAGAACTCATTGTTTTGAAATCTGTATATTTCGCCCCTCTTCCTTTTATTTGAGATTGACAGTAAAAACCAAATATGGCTTCGGATACCCCAAAAACAAATACTTTCAGAAAAAAAGGTGAAACCAAACCAAAAGCACAAGAAACCCAATCCGGGAAGTTTTCTTTGGCTTTTGCTAAGGACAAAAGGATACCTCTGGCATTGGGGATTATTTTGATGTCTTTTTCTGTGTTTTTGTTTTTTGCCTTTCTGAGCTATATTTTTTCAGGAAAAGCTGACCAAAGTCTAGTGGTTTCCGAGATGGAACAAGGAATCAGGACCACGGCATCTGAAGCGAGAAATTGGCTTGGATTGTTTGGAGCCAAGATGTCAGATATTTTTATCAGGAGGTGGTTTGGGTTGGCTGCATTTCTTCTCCCCCCCTATCTATTCTTCCTTGGATTTAAATTGGCCTTCAAAAAATCTTTGGTTTCACTTTCTAGATATAGCGGCTTTGCGCTGTTTTTTGCATTTTGGATTGGGCTCGTGACAGGATATTTTGTTCAATTGGCAGATGGCTATAGCACATTGGGATATATCAGTGGAGGTTTTGGATTTGAATTGGGATTATTGGCAGATGAATTTTTGGGATGGGGAACCATCATTTTGATCCTAGGTTCAATTTTAATTTTCATTATCTTTTATTTCAATATCAACCAACTCGATTGGATACAGAATATTGGTTCCGCAAAAATTAAAGAAGAGAATGCTGTTTCAAAATTTGAGGCTGAAGTCGAGGCTAAGCTAAAGGAAGAACAGGATGAACTTGATTTGGAAGATGAATTGGAAGAATTCGATCTGGAAGAAGAGGCAAGTTCATGGACCATCAAATCGGATGAAAAAGAAAAAACTGTTCCTGCCAAAGGCCCTGTTTTCAATATTCAGGGAGATGACATTTTAGAAGATGAGCCTTTTGTAGAAAAAGTGGAGGAAAAGAAATTTGCCATCAACAAACCCAAAGAAGAAAAAACAGCCCTTGAGGTAGAAAACCTCGATCCATATGACCCGACATTGGATTTGCCGCATTATAAGTATCCGACTCTGGATTTGCTCAATGAATATGATGTCCAGAAAGTGACTGTATCAAGGCAGGAACTTGAGGAAAATAAAAACAAAATCGTCGAGACGCTTGTCAATTTTAAAATCGGCATCCAGGAAATCAAAGCTACCATCGGCCCCACTGTTACCCTATATGAAATCATCCCTGATCCGGGAGTGAAAATTTCCAAAATCAAAAATCTGGAAGATGACATTGCCTTGAGTTTGGCGGCCTTAGGAATCAGGATCATCGCCCCGATGCCCGGCAAAGGCACAATCGGGATAGAAGTTCCAAACAAGAACCGGGAATTGGTTCCTGCCAAAGCGGTTTTGGGAACAGAAAAGTTTTTGCACAGCGACAAGGATTTGCCTGTTGCATTGGGCAAAACCATTTCAAATGAAGTCTTTGTCATGGACTTGGCAAAGATGCCTCACTTGCTCATGGCAGGGGCCACAGGTCAGGGTAAGTCTGTTGGATTAAATATGATCTTGGCTTCTTTGGTGTATAAGAAGCATCCTTCACAACTGAAGTTTGTGCTCGTCGATCCTAAAAAAGTGGAACTAACGCTATTCAACAAAATTGAAAGACATTTTCTTGCGAAACTTCCGGGAACTGATGAGGCTATCATCACAGATACCAAAAAAGTAATATATACCCTCAATTCTCTTTGCATCGAAATGGATAACCGTTACGACCTGCTCAAAGATGCGGGTTGTAGAAACCTCAAAGAATACAATGCAAAGTTTGTAGCAAGAAAACTCAGTCCTGAAAAAGGGCACAAGTTTATGCCATACATTGTCTTGGTGATTGATGAATTGGCAGATCTGATGATGACTGCCGGCAAGGAAATTGAAGCGCCTATAGCTAGACTCGCCCAACTTGCGAGAGCGATCGGGATCCACTTGGTCGTGGCAACGCAAAGGCCTTCTGTCAATGTCATCACAGGTATCATCAAAGCCAATTTTCCTGCAAGACTTTCCTTCAGGGTTACTTCCAAAATTGATAGCCGAACTATCCTTGATGCCGGTGGTGCCGAGCAATTGATCGGGATGGGAGACATGTTGCTTTCCCAAGGATCAGACGTGACACGAATTCAATGCGCATTCCTAGATACCCCTGAGGTGGACTCCATCTGTGATTGGATCGGAGCGCAAAAAGGCTATCCTGATGCCTATTTATTACCTGAGTTTGCGGGTGAAGAAGGCGAAGGAAGTCTCTCTGATGTGGATTTGTCTGACAGGGATCCGCTTTTTGATGATGCTGCAAGATTGATTGTTTTGCATCAGCAAGGAAGTACTTCACTAATCCAAAGAAAACTGAAACTTGGCTATAACCGGGCCGGAAGGATTGTGGATCAATTGGAAGCTGCGGGAATTGTTGGTGCTTTCGAGGGCAGCAAAGCAAGGGAGGTATTGATACAAGATGAGGCAAGTTTGGAACGGTTATTGAACAACCTGTAAAAATTCAGAATTTAAATACAGAGGCCTTTGCCTCTTCTACCATAATGAAAAAACTCCCACTAATTTTATTTTTCCTAAGTGCATTTGCCAGTTTGGCTTTTGCACAATCAAAGGATCCAAAAGCCAAAGCAGTTTTGGACGGGGTCAGTCAAAAATATGCATCCAACAAAGGACTCAAAGCAAGTTTTGAGTTTTCTTATTCAGATGTTTCTGATAGTCGCGTCCAAAATCAGAACGGTGAAATCGCCATCAAAGGAGATAAATATCATCTGAAATTACCTGAGCAGGAGATTTTCAACAATGGAAAAACTGTGTGGACCTACATCGTATCTGACAATTACAAGGAGGTGACGATCAACAATGCCTCCGATATGGAAAATGAACTGACCCCGTCTTCTGTGTACAACATTTACCAAAAAGGATATAATTACAAGTTGCTAGGGGAAAAGACAGAAAACGGTGTGGTAATCCAAGAAGTAGAACTCACCGCCGAAAAGCCCAACGCACCATTCAAAAGGGTAAAGTTGTTTGTTGATAAAAATAGAAAGGACCTGATCAGTTGGGAAATCTATGATGACCAAGGTGGTATTTTTAAATACAAGTTCAAGTCTGTCAATACCAATGCTGAACTGACAGATGACTATTTCACATTCAATCCGCAGAAATACGGAAAGGTAGAAATAATCGATCTCCGCTGATTTTGATTTTTATCCCTACTTTTGGGAAAAATTATTCAGAATGACCCGACAAGAATTATTTGAACAAATCAAAATCAAGCGATCTTTTTTGTGCGTAGGCCTAGATACTGATCTCAATAAAATCCCAAGCCATCTGCAAAAAGAGGATGATCCCATTTTTGAATTCAACAAACAGATAATCGATCAAACTGCAGACTTTGCAGTGGCCTACAAGCCCAATATTGCATTCTATGAGGCATTGGGTCCAAAAGGTTGGGAAAGCCTTCAGAAGACCTTGGATTATATTCCGCAAAATATTTTTAGCATAGCAGATGCCAAGCGGGGCGATATCGGAAATACTTCCGGCCTTTATGCCAAAGCATTTTTTGAAACCATGAATTTTGACTCCATTACAGTGGCTCCATACATGGGCATTGATAGCGTTAGCCCTTTTCTTTCTTACGAAAACAAATGGGTCATATTATTGGCTTTGACTTCCAATGAAGGTAGTTTGGATTTTCAATTTTCTGAGTTGAAAAATGGTAAACCAGTCTATCAAGAAGTCCTAGAAAAGAGCAGCAAATGGGGCAATCCGGACAATATGATGTATGTAGTCGGAGCGACACGAGGAGAAAAAATCGGTGAGGTAAGAAACATTGTCCCTGAGAATTTCTTTCTTGTCCCTGGAGTTGGGGCACAAGGTGGAAGTCTGGAAGATGTAGCCAAATATGGAATGAACAGCAACTGCGGACTATTGGTCAACTCTTCGAGAGGAATCATTTACGCAGGAAAAGGTGCTGATTTTGGATCCGAAGCCAGAAAAGAAGCTAAAAAGCTACAACAGGAAATGGAAGTTCTTTTAAACCAATATTGCTTCTAAAGCCATATCAAATCATAAAAAAAGCCATGGAAACTTCTAAAAGATCCCATGGCTTTTTTTATTTCATCCATTAAAGATTAATTCTCAGCCATCACTTTTTTGATGTAAGCCACACTTTGCGGGATTTGTTGAACAGACCTAGAAGACTCATCTTCAATAATCAGGTATTTCGCACCTGACTTTTGAGCTTGTTTGATCAGTCCTTTAATGTCGATATCTCCTGTTCCGAGTACCACGTTAGTCTCTACATCTCCTTTTCCATCAGAACTTCCCAGGGTACCTTTGGCCCTGTCTTTTAAGTGGAGCAAGGGAAATTTGTTAGGGTACTTTTTCATGATAGCCAAAGGATCACCTCCACCCATCTGCACCCAAAACACATCCATATTGAAATCGAAGTTTTTGGCATTTTTGAGCATTTCATCAAATAGAACACCTTCGCCATGTGCCGTAAATTCATAGCCATGTGGATGATAACACAAAGTAATTCCGGCATCCTTTAGGGTTTTACCTGCCTTGTTGAAAAGCTCCACAGCAGCTTGCGTCTCTTTGATGCTGAATTTTCCCGAAGTATGGGGAATCCAGGTACAAGTTGCATATTTTGCCCCATAAGCTTTTGCATTGTCTATGATCACCTGCGGATTTTCCTGCAATTGCTTATAATCTGCCCCGACACCCACTACCGAAAGGCCAAGTCCTGAAATAAAAGTTTTGTATTCATCCTGACTCATGCCGTAAGTTCCACCACCTTCAAGGAATTTGATTCCCATTTTGGGGATAAGTGCATGGGTACCTTTGACATCGGTTTTCATTTCATTGCGCAGGCTATACATCTGCAATGCAATCTCTTGTGCATGTACCTGTGCTGATATGATAATCACAATAACTAAACTGAATAATTTTAAAATAAGGTTTTTCATAGGTCCTAATGGGTTTGTTTGGAGGAAGTTAGTAAATCAGATTATAATGACATCCAAGAATGTGACTGATGGAATTTTTTCCATACTAAAAAAACAAAATGTGATTTTTGCGATACTTTGCTAAATTACTTGTCCAAAACATATTAACCCATGAAAGATTTTTCAAGACGACAATTTATCAAGCAATCCGCCTTGGCAGGCGCCACAATGGCGATAGCTCCTTCTATTTCTTTTGCAACCCAACCTGACACCATCATTGGTCACGGGGATTTCAAATATAAAGTAAATACCTCTTGGGGAAATCTTGATCCCGCCAAATTTCCGGTGGTCAATTGCCACGAAATGGTCATGGACAAAAAAGGCAGACTGCTGATGGTAACCGATGAGGCTAAAAACAACATCCTTATCTACGACCAATCGGGAAAATACATCGATTCTTGGACTTTGGGTTTGGGATCTGCACATGGTCTAAGTCTTGCCAATGAAGGTGGGGAGGAGTTTTTATGGATCGTAGACAATGGCGGCAGGGTCATCAAAACCGATCTTAAAGGAAAAATAATCACAGAAACAGCTACACCGACAAGTCAGGGAATCTATAAAGAAGGGATGCGCTACACTCCAACCGAAACTGTCGTCGCACCAAATGGTGACTTGTATATCACCGATGGCTATGGCTCGCAGTATGTACTTCAATATGACAGCAAGGGAAAATTTATACGGATGTTTGGCGGTGATGGACACGGTGATGCCCAATTCAAAACAGTCCATGGAATAGCCGTCGATCAAAGAAAAGCAGGAACTCCTACCCTACTTTGTACTTCCCGTGGACATAATTCATTCAAAAGGTTTACAATGGAAGGTGAATATTTGGAAACGCTTTTCCTTCCCGGAGCTTTTGTTTGCCGACCTGTCATCCATGGCAAAAATCTCTATGCGGGGGTTTGTTGGTCAAGATCCAAATATCTGGAGCAAATGGACAACTCAGGGTTTGTAACGATTTTGGATGAAAACAATAAAGTCGTCTCTAATCCTGGTGGTACCCAACCAAAATACATCGATGGAGAGCTCCAATTGATGATTCAAAAAGAGCCAATTTTCAAACATTGCCACGATGTATGCATAGATCAAGATGAGAATATCTATGTCTGTCAGTGGAATGCCTCAAAAAGTTATCCCATCAAACTTACACGGGTATAATCCTTCAAGTCTTTAATTTCCAGAGGTCAAAAGAGGAGCGATTTGTTCTGCCGAGATAACTCCTGAAGGCAATTCTGTGATTTTCAGATTTCTGAAATGAATCGGGGCGCCTTCAGATTCCAAGCAGATATATCCTTTCTTTTGACTTGCTTGGCTGATGCCATTGACAAACTTTCCGTTTACAGAGAGTTTTATCACACCATCGACGCAAATGACCACATAAGTATTCCACTCTCCCTTGCCCAAGCAACGGTTTTCTATGGATTTACTTCGGGTTCCCCGTGGGGTATCAGGTACAGTAGTCACTCCGCCTACTCCAAACAATTCACCATGAACGTAGGCAATTGGAGGTAAGACACCGTCTTTTTTGTTTTGATTTACCCAATCCAATTCCAACATCTGCACTTCTACGCCATCAGGCAGCCTTTGTTCTCCGGGGACAGCACTACTCCAAACAAAGGTCCCTGAGTTTCCCCCAAGTTCCATGTGCTTCCACTCGATGTGCATGATGAAGTTTTCATATTGCTTTTCAGATCGGATCACTCCAATGGGCAATCCCCTACATACCAGTTCCTGCCCTTCAAAATACCAGGTGTCTTTTTCTGTATTGACATTATACCATTTTAAAGGAGTTTCTTTTGGCGACTGATCGGAAATGAGGGCTTCTATTCCTCTTGATTTTCCAAACTCAAATAGATATTCCTGACAATGCGCTGAGAAATTTTGCGCTAGAAATAGGAGAAAGACAAAGGACAATGATTTCAGGATTTTCATTTGGCGGAAATTTTTTGGAAAGGATTTTTAAAAAGGAAATCTATCGGGGAAGGAAAGTTTGGTCAAAAAAACTTGGTCTTTCCTGGGATGGCAACAGCGGGGACAGGCCATTTGAGATCCCAATCATATTCCTCCAATTTAGGCCCTAAAGTTTGGGTGGAGTTGAGCGCTTCTTGCCATCCGATGGTTTGCCCGGTGTAGCCGACCATTCTCCCCAAAACCGCCAACATCGTACTGTTTGCCATCAGGTCTCCTTCATTGATTGGTTTGCCAGATCTTATAGCCGCAAATAATTCCTCATGTTGGGTTTCATAAGGATTGTTTTTTTCACCCTCATAATTCCAAGCATTTTGACCATCAATTCGATGGATTTGTCTTCCGATGTCCACAATGGCATTTCCATTTCTTCCCATGATTTCTGCCTTGTTGACATTGGAAGCCCCTTGCTGCTGTCTACTGAAATGGATTCCTTTTGCACCATTTTCATATTCATACTCTATGGCAAAGTGATCGAAAATGTTTCCATATTTTTCTTCGGTTCGTGATTGTCTTCCACCCGACCCCGTGGCTTTGACAGGAAGTTTGTCACCAAAAGCCCATGACATCATGTCAAGACTATGCACCATCATTTCTACAATATAATCGCCCGAAAGCCAATCATAGTAATACCAATTCCTCAATTGGTACTCCATTTCTTTCCATTCTGGCTTTCTGTCTTTGTACCATAATCCTCCCCCATTTCTTACCGTAAGCACGGAAGCTACTTCACCAATCTCTCCCTTATTGATTCTTTCAAAAAGAGCTCTTTTGGGAAAATCATATCGAAAAGTAAACCCTGATACCACAGAAAGATTTTTGGCCTTCGCTTCTTTGGCTGTTTCCAAAACGCTCCGAACTCCGGGAGCATCCACCGCTACGGGTTTTTCACAAAAGACATGCTTACCTGCCGCAACCGCAGCTTTGAAATGACCAGGCCGGAATGCAGGAGGAGCAGTAAGGATAACGACATCCACATCGGATTCAATTACATTCTTATAGGCGTCAAAACCCACAAAACGGTTTTCTTTATCCACCTTGACCTGATTGGGATTTGCTTCAAAAAGTGCCTGATAAGATTCATCCAAATAATCGGAAAATATATCTCCCATACAGGTCAGGACGGCGTC
Source organism: Aquiflexum sp. TKW24L (assembly GCF_023502205.1). Lineage (GTDB taxonomy): Bacteria > Bacteroidota > Bacteroidia > Cytophagales > Cyclobacteriaceae > Cognataquiflexum. The sequence goes on from NZ_JAMFLG010000002.1 coordinate 95,678, forward strand.
ATTATCAGCTTTCAAAGCCTGTAGTGCCGCTCCGGTTCCCCTGCCTCCACAGCCAATCAAACCCACTTTGAGTGTATTGTTTTTGCTAGCATAAGCAGGATTGATCTGAAATACAAAAGGTAGAGCGGCACTTCCTATCAAGGCCGTCCCGGTGGATTTAAGGAATTCCCTCCGGTCTTTTTTTTCGGGTGAATATGTTTTATCTGACATATGGTGGCAGTATTATTTTGGGTATCGATATGAGAATTTATTTCAATTCATTCAAATTCTTAATTACCAGTAAAATACTATTTATCAGGACTATTTCAAAAAGAATTAGAATTAGACCTGAATCTCAAACCTATAATCCTTCTTGGAAGGATTGACTAAAAGATTATTGAATTAAGGAGCTTTGAATAAATAAAAATGAAATAGCGGCAATTAAAATCCATTGGAACAAAGTTGAAAGTGGTGGAGATTTTGAATTTACCTGTCCAGTAAAAAATCTTTTGAGCCCCGCAATTAATCAATATATTGTAAAGAAAGGATATCTAACCTCGAGCCATTTCTACAAAATTAACTTACAACACCCCTGATAATATGAAACCATCTACAGATTCCAGAAGAGATTTTCTCAAAAAATCCATCGCAGGTACTGCGGTTTTTTCGATTGGAGGAATACTTCCTGCCTTCAGTCCAAAGAGCTATGGAAAAATCATTGGAGCCAATGATAGAATCAAGATTTCAGTGATGGGAGTCAACAGCAGGGGAAATGCCTTGGCACAGAATTTTGCAAACCAACCAAATGCAGAGGTCATCCATATCTGCGACGTAGATCAATTAGCAGCAGAAAAATGCATCAGCGCGGTTTCCAAAATCCAAAACTCTACGCCAAAAGCTACTCCTGATTTTAGAAAAAGCCTGGAAGACAAGGATGTAGACGTGTTGGTGATTGCAGCCCCTGACCATTGGCATGCCCCGGCAGCCATTCTCGCCTGCAAAGCCGGAAAGGATGTTTATCTAGAAAAGCCTTCCAGCCATAATCCCAACGAAGGAGAAATATTGCTTCAAGCTGCCGCCAAATACAAAAGATTGATCCAAATGGGTAACCAAAGAAGGTCATGGCCGAATGTGGCCGCCGCCATCAAAGAAGTCCATGATGGTGCAATCGGTAGGCCTTATTATGCCAAAACATGGTACACCAACAACCGGGGACCGATCGGTATCGGAAAAAAAGTGGCAGTCCCCTCCCATCTCGATTATGATTTATGGCAAGGCCCAGCCCCACGAGAAGATTATCGGGACAATATCATCCATTACAATTGGCATTGGTTCTGGAATTGGGGAACAGGCGAAGCATTGAACAATGGTACGCACATGGTCGATTTGGCGAGATGGGGATTGGGAGTGGAATTCCCGACAAAAGTTACTTCTGCAGGTGGAAGGTACCGCTATCAGGACGATTGGGAAACCCCGGATACCCAAATGATCAATCTGGAATTTGAAAACAAAAGTATGATCAGTTGGGAAGGAAGAAGTTGTAACGGTATTAACAATGAAGGATCGAGTGTGGGTGTGATTTTCTACGGGGAAGAGGGTTCTGTGAATATCGGAGGTGGCAATGCTTACTCCATTTATGACTTAAAAAACAAACTTGTCAAAGAAGTCAAATACGACCGTCCTGTTGATGCGCGAAATCTTTCTGATCCGACCCAAGAACTTGATGCGATCCATATCCAAAACATGTTTGAAGGAATCAAAAAAGGAACTCCACTAGCAGCAGAAATTATCGGGGGACAGGCGAGTACACTCTTGGTCCAGTTGGGAAATATTGCGCAAAGGACCGGTGAGACATTGAACGTGGATCCTAAAAACGGCCATATTATCGGGAGCAAAGAGGCGAAGAAATATTGGCAAAGGGATTACCAACCTGGGTGGGAACCAAAAGTGTAAACCCAATTTCCCACTCCACCTCCACCCTACCATGAAGCTTACTTCCCTTGACCTGATTGTAATCACTGCTTTTTTTCTCCTGATGTTGGTGATCGGGGTTTACTCCTATTTCCGAAATAAAAGCGCTGACGATTATTTCGTCGCTGGAGGAAACTTGCCTTGGTGGCTATCAGGAATTTCCCACCACGTCTCGGGATATAGTGGGGCGGTATTTGTTGCTTATGCAGCCATTGCCTACACACATGGATTTACAATATATGTTTGGTGGGCATTTACTATCGGCTTGACAATTTTGGCCAGTGCCAAAATATTTCCCGTGCGGTGGGTCAGGCTTCGCAAGAAATTCCATATCCAATCCCCTCTTGAATTCCTTGCCCGACGCTACAATATCCTCACCCAACAGATCATGGCTTGGAGCGGCGTGCTGTTAAAACTATTCGATATCGGCGCAAAATGGGCCTCTATTGCCATTTTGCTTAATGTTTTTACCGGCATCAGTCTTCCAATTGGCATTCTGATATCAGGAGGAATCTCTCTTTTGTACATCACCTTTGGAGGATTATGGGCGGTGGTGATGACTGACTTTGCACAATTTATCATTCAACTTTTGGGAGGACTCGTTATGTTCTTCGCTGTGTTATACAAGCTTGATGGACTGGAAAGTATATTTACCATTTGGGATAAATTACCATCAGGAAACAGTCAGCCATTTAATGACCCCTATGGTGTCGGTTTTGCTTTTGCTTTTTTGTTTATAAATTTCCTATCCTACAATGGTGGCCAATGGAATCTTGCCACCCGGTATATTTCTTCCCCCTCGGAATCCCAGGCTACCAAAGCAGCAAGGCTATCCGGATGGCTATATTTGATTTGGCCTTTAATTTTGTTTTTCCCAATGTGGGCTGCACCTATTTTGCTTCCAAATCTTGCGGATCCAAGTCAATCTTATGGTCAGCTGACCCTTTTGCTTTTACCTTCAGGTTTGGTAGGACTGGTGATAGCTTCCCTTTTTGCCAATACAATGTCCATGACTTCCTCTGACATCAATACTATCTCCGCCGTGATCACTAGAGATATCCTGCCAAACATTTCGGAAAAATTCAGCTTAGATAAAATTTCATTGCTTACGGCAAGGGTTACGACTTTCATATTCACCCTGCTGACCATCATTGTCGCCCTTCAATATGAATATTTTGGGGGAATTCTCGGCTTGATCATCACTTGGTTTGGAGCATTGGTAGGACCGATTGCCGTTCCGATGCTTTTTGGGGTTATTCCTGCCTTCAAATCTTGCGGTCCAGTTGCAGCCATCAGTTCTATTTTTGCCGGACTCATCACTTTCATCATCACCAAGAATGTTGAAATCAGTAGCTTGGCTTTGCAGGTGAGCCTTCCTCTGATCGTATCTACCTTAGTATATGTATTTATTGGACTTGCCCAAATCCGAACTGTTTCCGACAAAGTAAAAGCAATGCTTCAGGAAATCAGTAAAGAATAAAACCTATCAGAAACCATGGAACTGACTGTATTCGATTCAAGAAAAGAAATGGGCGACGCTGCAGCAAAAGCAGTAGAAGAAAGGATATTGAATGTTTTGGAAGAAAAAGAAAATGTGCGAATTGTTTTTGCTGCGGCTCCTTCACAAAATGAATTTTTAGCAGCTTTAAGTAACTCCTCCAAAATACCTTGGGAAAAAGTAACCGCCTTTCACATGGACGAATATGTGGGTCTAAGCAAGGATTCACCAGCACTTTTTTCCAATTTTCTAAAAGAAAAACTGTTTGACAAGTTGCCTTTCGGGAAAATAAATCTCATTGATGGCAACAAAAATCCGGAGGAAGAATGTGACCGCTATGCCTCTTTGCTCCTTCAAGCTCCTATTGACTTGGTCTGTATGGGGATCGGTGAAAACGGACACATTGCCTTCAATGATCCTCCTGTGGCAGATTTCAATGATTCAAAAACAGTAAAAATGGTAGCGCTAGACCGGGTCTGCAGGCAGCAACAGGTCAATGATGGTTGCTTTTCAGCTTTGGAAGAAGTACCGAGCCATGCTTTGACACTGACAATTACCGCCCTTCTTGACACGGCTTATATCTGTTGCGTCGTGCCCGGCAAAAACAAAAGACATGCTGTCACCGACACCATTTCAGGTCCGATAGAAACGCAATGCCCGGCCTCAATTTTGAGAGTCCACGCCAATTGCCATCTCTTTTTGGATATCCAATCAAATCCTGAAATTTTGGAACCAAATGATAAAAATGAATATATCGGAATTGATTGCCTGACTGGAAAGCTGTCTGTTCTCAATTCAAGTGGGAATTTTATAACCACAAGCGTCAAACCATCCAAAAAACAGTTGAATGACCATTTTGTTATTGGCCCCGGTTTGGTGGATTTGCAAGTAAATGGTGTCAATGGTATTGATTTCAATGATCCAAATCTCTCTGTGTCGGATATCGAAAGTGCCACACACTTTTTGTTGAGCAAAGGCGTCACCACCATTTTTCCAACCCTGATTACCAACGAAGATCAAGTCATCATCTCAATTTTATCTACCTTCAAAGAAGCCTGTGATAATAATCCCTTGATTGCTGCATGCATCGGAGGGATTCACTTGGAAGGTCCTTTTATTTCTTCAGAAGAGGGGGCGAAAGGAGCCCATAATTCTAAATATATCCAAAAACCAAAATGGGATTTGGTAAGCAAATTTCAGGATGCATCCGGTGGAAGAATCAAGCTCATCACCATGGCACCTGAGTTGGAAAATGTTTTTTCATTCATCAAAAAATGTTGCGACAATGGAATAAAAGTAGCCATTGGACATAGCAATGCCACCTTTGAGGATTTGGCAAAAGGAGTAGAAGCAGGAGCAAGCCTTTCTACCCATCTTGGAAATGCCGTTCCGCTGATGCTTCCGCGTCATCCCAATATCCTTTGGGATCAACTTGCCTTGAATCAACTACATGCGAGTTTGATCGCAGACGGGTTTCATGTACCGGATTCATTTTTGAAAGTGGTTTTGAAGGTAAAAGGAGAAAAAGCTTTTTTGGTGAGTGATGGAACAAAGTTTTGCGGAATGCCTCCCGGACAATACAAAACCCATATCGGAGATGAAGTAATCCTGTCCAAAAATGGAAAATTATCCCTGAAAAACGGAAATGGATTATTGGCAGGAGCAAGTAAAACCCTCCTTGAAGGCATAGAATACCTGATTGAAAAAAAGCTAGCAGACCTTTCGATGGCTTGGAAAATGGCCTCAGTCATACCGGCGGCTTATTTAGGAATCGGTTTTCAAAAACCAAATACCAATACCGACCTCGTATTTTTCAAACTCCGAGACAGCGGAAAAATTAAAATCCACAAAGTCGTTAAGAACGGAGAGGTTTTCAAAATTTGACGTAAAACAGACCTTTCGCGACAAATTAATTTAATTCGCGACAAATAATTGTCGCGAATTAAGAATAAATTGTCGCAAATATTAATTTCACGACATAAAAATATATATATTTGTCGCGAATAGAAAGAGATGAAAATTCCAAAAACCAAAGAATTAAATGCCATCAAGGGAATTTTGGTAAAATTTCCTGAAGGAATCACTTTGGTAGAAATCAAAGAAAATCTTGATTTTGAAATCGAGCTAAGAACATTACAGCGAAGACTCAAAATCCTAAAAGAAAAGGGGGAAGTTTATGTAACCGGAGGTTCAAAGGCCACAAAATACCATCCTGTCTATGAAAGAAATGTGGTCAGAGAAAGTGAACCACCAAAGTATATCGTGGAAAAAAAGGAAGAAATTCCAATTTCCAAAGAAGGAAAAAAGATCAAAGATGCATTAGCCAAACCATTGATCAGCAGACCAAAAGTAGGGTACAACATGCAGTTCTTGGAATCCTACCGACCCAATGTAGACCAATACCTCTCAGAAAAAGAAATTAAAACACTGACAGAATTGGGTAAAACCGGAAATCAAAACCAACCGGCAGGAACCCATGCCAAAGAGGTTTTGAGCAGGTTGCTGATTGACCTGAGTTGGAATTCCAGCAGATTGGAAGGAAATACCTATTCTTTATTGGATACACAAAGGTTGGTGAATTTTGGTGAATCTGCCGATGGAAAATCCATCGAAGAATCCCAAATGATCCTCAACCATAAAGAGGCTATAGAATTTTTGGTACAGTTGGGAGATGATTTGGAATTCAATTCCTATATCATTCTAAATCTTCATGCGCTATTGGCTGATAACCTTCTGCAGGACCAGAATTCCATAGGCCGCCTGAGGTCCATTCCGGTAGGAATCCATAAATCTGCCTATACGCCATTGTCAATTCCCCAACTGATAGCAGACCAATTTGAGTTGATCTTGCAAAAAGTCAAGGAGATTCAGAATCCATTTGAGCAAGCCTTCTTCATTATGGTGCATTTCCCTTATTTGCAGCCATTTGATGATGTCAACAAACGGACCTCGAGACTTGCAGCAAATATTCCGTTCTTCAAACATAACCTGTCTCCTCTTTCGTTTGTGGATGTCCCAAATGAGGTCTATGTAGAGGCGATTTTGGGGGTTTATGAGCTCAACAGGATTGAATTGCTGAAGGATGTTTTTATTTGGGCTTATGAAAGATCCGCAATCCGGTATGCTGCTATCAGACAAACAGTAGGAGAACCTGATGCATTTAGGACCCAATACCGAAATGAAATCAGAGAACTTGTCACTGAGATCATCTCAAATAACCTGAGTCCCAAAGAAGGATCAGAAAGGATCAAAAAGAAAGCTAATCAAATTCTGAAAACCGATCAGAATAAGTTCATTGAATATGTGGAGTCAGAATTACTAGGCGTTCATGAGGGAAGTTTTGCCCGTTTCAGGGTTTCTCCAGCTGAATTCCATATTTGGAAAGAAAACTGGTCAAGGTAAGGACAAATTTTTACCTTGACCTTTTTACTTTTTATCCAATAGTTCTCTCACAGAAACAGGCTTCCCTCCCAGCTTCTTACTGATATCTGCTGCTTCCATAAAAGCCAAAATTTCAAGCGTTTCTTCAGGCTGCACCGGCACAATGCCCGTCTCAAAATATTTTACAATATCCAAAAGCAAAGGTTCATATCCGGCATAAGGGCCTAAAACCACATTTCCGTTTTGGGTAAAAACCGTACCACCATAATCATGCTTGCCTGTTCGGGTTCCTCTAAAAGTCCCCACTCTTCCATCTTCCCATATCCCGGTGACCACATCTGTATCATTTGTAGACACCCTCACAACAGACGCACATCCTGTACCCATTACAGTAAATAAGGTTTCCACTCCGTGTATCCCATACCAGAATAAATCCGGATGCGAAGGTTCCAATTCGGCAGGGCTAAATGTACTGGCACCTATAACGGTGCTTTTGTCAATTTTGTCTATCCCTGTAATATAGCGGAGCGAAGAAGCAGAAAAAACCGGGATTTTATACTTTTGCGAAGCTTCAAAAATAGCCTTGGCATCTTTCAATGAAGCTGTCATAGGTTTGTCTATAAACATGCGCTTTCCAGCTTTAAATACTTCCAAAGCCTGTTCTAAATGAAGCTTTCCATCGTTTGTTTCCAATAAAACCACACCTACTATTTGAAGCAAGTCTGCAATAGAACCTACAATTTCCAATCCCATTTTCTGGATTTCTTCTGTGTAACCGGGAATTCTATCTATGCTCGATTGGATATCTTTACTTCCAAAGGGATAAGCAGCGACAACATGGTAGCCAAGATACATTTGGTCATCTTTATGTCCATTCAATACCTTGGTAAAGGCGATACTGTGCGAAGTATCCAATCCAATTATCCCGACTTTTTTTCCCTGAGACTTATTTATTTGATCCGATGAAAAACCAAACGAATTCCCATAAATCCCTAAACCTAGACCAGCTATAGTGGATGTTTTTAAGAATAATCTTCTTGAATTACGGCTTCTATTTTTCATAAGACTGTTATTTTGAAATGGGAAATTTTGGATGAATTTATTTAAATTTATTCTTTAAAACCATTACCACTATGAAACATGTAAGCATTGGCTGGTTTGAAATACCAGTCGAAAAAATGGAAAGAGCCATGGCTTTTTACGAAGCCGTTTTTGATTGTAAACTTGATCGTCATCATATGGGCCCCATCGATATGGCATGGTTTCCCTGGGACGAAAGCAGACTCGGTGCGGGAGGAAGTCTGGTCAAAGCTGAAGGGTTTTACAAACCAAGCACAGAAGGTACCAAAATCTATTTCTCCTCTGAAGACGTTAGTGTAGAGCTCAGCAAAATTGAGAAAGCCGGAGGAAAGATCATTCAACCCAAAACAGAAATTGCACCAAACATCGGCTTCATGGCTTTATTTCATGATTGTGAAGGAAATGAAATCGCCCTCCATTCAAATAAATAAGACAAATTAGCTTTAGGTGAATATTGTTTAGGGCATATTTTTACCATCCTTTTAAAGGAATTAAAGATCAGAGGGATTTTAGATCAAAGATCTAGAGTGATTATTACCATTAATTCTCATAAAAAATGAAAATTCCTTTTGAAGAAACGGTTAGTAAACAGGCAACAAAATGACAAATGAAGCGCCTTCCCCATTTTTCTTCTCCAGCTTCAAAGAACCGTTATGCCCATGAGTGACGATCTCATAACTTAAACTTAGGCCAAGTCCGGTACCTTCTCCTGTAGGTTTGGTCGTAAAGAATGGTTCAAAGATTTTTTCTTGGATTTCGGTCGGAATTCCAATTCCATTGTCAGAAATCCTGATTCCTACCTTATCCCCGGCCATAAATGTGGAAATAGAAACCTCAGGTTCAAATCCTTCTGGGTTGTTTTTGTTTTTTTCCCAAACCGCATCAAATGCATTTCCAATAATATTGATAAGAACCTGACCAATCTCTTGGCCCGATATTTTGACTTTCTTCAAGTTTGACTGGAAATCTTTTTTAATTGCCGTAAAAAAACCCGGATTATGGACGCCTTTACTGTTGTAGGTTAGATCGATGTACTTTTCGACAAGATTATTGATTTCAACTATTTCAAAAGTTGATTTCCCCTGTCGCGTATGTTGCATCATTGACCTTACAATTGCATCAGCTCTTTTTCCGTGGTCCTCGATCAAACCTGCATTGATTTTTAGGTTTTCCATCAAATAGTCGATTTCAACCTGATTATTATCCCTTATTGCTTGGGTCAATTCATCGACCAATTCACTGGAAAGTGCGGCAAAATTATTGACAAAATTGAGCGGGTTCTTTATTTCATGTGCGATACCTGTGGCAAGTCTTCCCAACGAGGCCATTTTCTCTGCCTGGATGAGCTGGTTTTGGGCGGACTTGAGTTCCTGATAGGCTTTCTCTAATTCCTGTATTTTTTCCAGTTCTACTGCTTTCTTTTCATTGTCTGCCTTAAGTGCCTGGGCTTGGGCTTCCGAGGCCAATGACTTGGCTATCGCAGTTTCTGCATGAAGTTCGGCTTCCCGTAATTTGGCAATTTCCCGTTCTTTTCTTAATAACCTGGTTTTCTTTTCTTTGTCGAAAACAAAAAGACCTAATCCAGATAGTCCTACAGTTATTAAAATTACCCACCATCTAAGCCACCAAACAGGTTTTACCATAAAAGTGTATCTCAGTGGGTCAAGGGATTCCAGTCCACTGTCATTAATTGCTATCACTTCAAGAGTATATGATCTAGGCCAAAAATAAGCCGGCAAGTTAGTATATCTCAACTGTCTTTGATTGGTCTCAGGAGACCATTCTTCTTCATACCCTAACAGTCTGGTTTTGTATTTGACACCTAATTTATTAGCAAAACTAATTGAGTGGTATTTAAAGACTGCTTCATTGCGTCCTGCAGTTTGATATGATACAAGTACTGAATCAAGTTCTACAATGGGAGAAATATTATTCTTTCGGTCTAATAGTGGATTATAAATAGAAAGCCCTTTGGCGGTTCCATAATATATCAAACCATCTTCATCTACCCTTACCGAACCATATAGCCATACCTCGTTGTCAATCAATCCTTCTTGCCGTGAAATAGTCCTGACAACTTGATTTGACTCCCCATTAATTTCGGCAAGGCCCTTATTGGTGCCAGCCCAGATATTTCCGTTTATTGGATTTACTGCGAAACTGATGGCATTATCCGCAGGCAAGCCATTTTCCATTGTAAATTGGGTATTTATTTTATCTGCTTCCAAATTCACAAGAAACAATCCTTTTTGTGTTCCAATCCACATTTGATCTTTGTACCATAATAACTTTTCAATGTGATTGGTAGGTGCACCATTGGAGATTGACCAATACTGTTCAAAAAGATTAGTATTTCTCTTATTAGAATTGGTTTGGTATAAGAATTCTTTTGTAATCTTTTTGGTACTTCGGTAAATACCCTTGTCAAGAGTTCCTACCCATAGATAACCCTCTGCATCCATCGCAATTGACTTGAACAATACAGATGGTAATCCCGAATCCACTCCAAATTCAAATACTCTTCCTTCAACGACTCCAAAAATACTTCTTAATCCGGCAAACCAAATTGAGCTTATATCTTCTGTCTCAGAGGGACCTTTAATGATCAATTTTTCGGAAGCAATAATGGGTGGACTGTTGGGTATAGTAAACAGGAATCCTGTTTCCCCATTTATAGTGATGTTTTTGAGTTCAACTGCCTCATTTAAAACCAATTTCTTATCAAATACCAAACCATTTAAACCTTGTGTGGTGGCTATCCAAATCCTTCCTTCGATATCCATTTCCAGACCATTTACCCAATCGCCTATGAGACCGTCTGCTTGGGTAATATAAGTGGAAGTCCCATCTTCGGAGATACATGAGACACCCCCTTCGGTACCTGCCAAAACACTAAATGGGAAAGATTTTTCAGGAACTTTTAAAATAGTATTAACTCTTGGAGAAGGTAAAATCGGTCTTTGTCCTTGAATAAATCTTCCTCCAAAATTTTTAAATGCATTGAAGTTATATCTCAATTTGGAAACTCCCCCTGATTGAGCTATCCAAACGTTACCTTCCACATCATTAATTACATGTTCAATATAACCCAATAATCCATTTGCCATTGAAATGGAACCAATTTTCTCACCTGTCCCTATATCAAATCTCAAAATTCCATTAGTCTTGACAGCCCAAACTTCCTCCCCAGCTATGGAAATTAATTTTGCATAATATAAATCTTCAGATTTTGAAATTATTTTAGGAGTAAATGAATTTTTTTCAAACCAAATTAATTCACCATTTTGTTTAATTGCCCATATTTTTCCGTCCTTCTCCTCCAAGATTGATACAAAATCTTGATCATTTAAATTTATAGGAGATGAATAAATTACATTAATCGCATTCCCGGTAAATCGTGCCAATTTACCCCCACTAAGCCCTAATATAACACCACTGTTCCCCGAATAAACTGAAGTGACTCCCTCATTCCCACTACCTAAATACGTGGATATAGTGTCCAATTTTAGATTTTGGGTTTCATCGATTTTGTACCTCAAAAAACCCAATTCAGTATAAATCCACACCATCCCATCTTTATCCACTATCAAATTCCAAACACGATCTTTGTAAAGTGACTTCCCATCGAATTCGGCTGTAAATGAAATGCGTCGCCCATTTTTATAATTTGAAACTGGTTCTTTTGAAACTACCAGACCTCCATTAGAAGAAACCCAAAGATAGCCAAGTTCGTCCTCCACAACTCGCATATACATATGATCAATTAAACCATCTTTTTTATCAGTGTAAACTTCCATCACATCTCCATCAAATCGGACTAATCCTGAGGTATGAACAGACATCCAAATATACCTTTCACTGTCCTGAAATACATATGTAGCAAGATCGGTTGGCAATTGGTTTACCTCATTGTCAGGGGTATAATGAACAAAGGGCAGCTCTTGGGCTGCCACTTTGAAAGTATAAAATATGAAAGAAATGGTTATAAGAAAACGGAGATTCATCGATTGAATATAATCAATTTCATTAATTAATTCCTGATACCTCCTGTACCATTAAATGCCTCAAGTGTATTGGTAGCATCAACAAGTCTAGTCGACAAAGTTCTTGAATTAGTTTGCTGTGGATAGGATTTTCTATCATTATAACCATCTGAACAGGTTCCTAACTCTTCACAACCTACAGCTTCGCAATGAATCAGTAATGCTCGGTTATAATTATCCCATATCACTAGCTCTCCATCAACCTCTTTAAGTGCACCTCTTTGGCTGACTACGTTCAATTCAGCAGTAAGCAATTCTTTCAGGAACTTTTCAATATCCGATTTGCCCACCGGATTAAGAATTTCTAATGCTGTTTTGATTTTTTTATTTCCAAATTGAAATGGCTCTTTCAGCAATAGTTTCTCGATCTGGCTAAGGAATTCAAGTATTTCTTTTTCTGAATAATCACCTTTACTTGACCCACAGTATTTCAATTGATCTACCCAGTAATCAGTGCATTCGGCGGTTCCTTTAATAATTCCTTCTTTCAATTCACGAGTCGTTTTTTCTGAATCTATTTCGAATCCAAAATTGATGCAAGATCCGTCAGATTCCTCAGTGCAATAATGGAAGCTGGATGGGGTAGTAGCATTATAACTCAGATTGAACAATTGGTCGGTTGTTTCGACATAGTATTCGCCTTCTAAAACCTTAAATGTAAAAGTCCCATCGTCTATCGTCATTACGGAACCTACTATTTTACCCGTCTTTTTATCTCTTAATAAGATTTCAATTTCAGGGATTCCTGATTCAGAGTTTTGCTTGACACCATCAGCATTTGCATCTATGAAAATGCTGCCACAGATTTCAGACACTCCTTCACAGGGACCCAAAATATCACACTTTTCTCTTTTGCCATTCCTTGTAATACTGCCTTCAATTACACCCAATGGCACATCGCCGAGAAAGGTCATTGAAAAGCTTTTACTTTCATCTTTTCCAATTGATATACTCCAGGTGATCCCTTTGGAATCTAATTTTGAATTTTGCTTTGGCTCCCAATCAGTTGGAGCACCGGCACATGACGGCACCTGAAGGAAGAATTTCTCTAAATCTGAGGATTTTCCGGTACCGCTTACTTTATAGTGGAATGTGGTACTAGTTGCAATACCGTTTGTTTTTTCAACATTTCTTCCAATGAATTCTACATCATAGTTGTTGATTCTGACATTTTCGAATTCCACCAACTGGTCTGCAAAATATCCTGGCAATTCTACTCTAAAATCCTCAACATCTGCCTTTCTTAAATTTGCATCGATCTTTTCAATAACAACTTCTTGGGAGGCAAACTCACATCCTGCCATTATCAAGATCGATAGAAAACACAGGGAAACTAGATTGATGTTCTTTTTCATATCATTTTCAAATTTAAGAGCAGTCAAAAATTATTTCTGCTATTTGTGATTTTTATAAGGTTAAAACAACTTTGGAAATTCTTTAAATTCTGCGATTTATGTCCGATAACTAACTCTCTGTCCCGATCCTATAAAACAATTTTGCAATTATAAAGGACACTTTCATTGGGACGTAATGCCTCAACTGCTTGAAATTACAGATATTTTTTTGATAAAAAAGTAACTTCCCAATCCATAAAATCATATTAAACCCATAAAGTAGGAAAATATATAGTAATAAATATTTTATCATTGATTTATTTCATTCAAAATATCATTTTTTAATAATATTCATAGAATTAAATAAATTATTTGATTGTGTTTTAAAGAATATTATCGTAAAAAAAATTATTTAACTTTTTGAAAAAAGTCTAGGATTTTGAGATTTAGAATTTGATTATTAACTCAATTTATTTTCAAAATGGATAAGGGCCGACTAATTCATCAGCCCTTCAATCTCCTCAGGATCAATTGGAATATTTCTCATCAAATCAAAATATCCTTCTTCCAAAATAACAATGTTATTTTCCAGTCTAATACCCAATCCTTCCTCAGGAATATAAATTCCCGGCTCTACAGTAAATACCATTCCCGCGCTGATCGGTTCATGCATCGTACCTACATCATGCACATCCATTCCTAGATGATGAGAAGTCCCATGCATAAAATATTTTTTGAATGCCGGCCATTTTGGATCTTGGTTTTTGATATCTGTCTGATCTATTAGCCCCAATCCCAAAAGTTCGGATTGCATCATCAGCCCGACCTCCTTGTGATACTCCTGGATGCTGATTCCTGGCCGCAAAATATCGGAAGCGCCCTTCTTAACCCTTATGACAGCATCATACACTTCTCTTTGTCTTTTGGTAAATCTGCCACTTACAGGTATCGTACGTGTCATGTCCGCATTGTAATTGCCATATTCTGCACCTACATCCAAGAGGATCAAATCTCCATCTTTGCAGACTTCTTTATTCTCTATGTAATGAAGTACACAGGCATTTCCTCCTGCAGCGATAATTGGCTCATAGGCAAATCCTTTGCTCCTGTTTCGGATAAATTCATGGATAAACTCCGCCTCAATTTCATACTCAGTCACGCCAGGTTTAACAAAGGAAAGAATCCGACGGAATCCCTTTTCTGTAATGTCACAGGCAATCTGCATTTGATCTATTTCTTCCTTTTCCTTTACCGCCCTAAGCTGATGCATCAATGGAGCTATACGGTTGAATTGATGAAGGGGATACCTTTCTTTGCAGGATTTGATAAATCGGGCATCGCGTGTCTCAACGACCACAGCAGCACGTAGATGTTCATTGGCATTTAAAAATACATGCTCGCTCAATGCCATCAAAGAATTTAACACATTGTCAAAATTGGCTACCCATTGTATATTTTCGATTCCTGAAACAGCAAAAGCTTCTTCTTTCGTGTATTTATGACCTTCCCAGATGGCAATATGTTCGTTTGTTTCCCTGAGAAAAAGCACCTCTCTCAGATTGGGATCAGGAAAATCCGGACAAATCACCAAAATAGATTCTTCCTGATCGATTCCTGAAAGATAAAAAAGATCATTGTTTTGTCTGAACCTCATTGTCCCGTCTGCATTGGTCGGCATGATGTCGTTGGAATTGAAAACTGCAATAGATTTTGGAGGAAATTTTTCTTTCAGTTTTTCTCTATTACGGATATATAATGACTTAGGAAGTGGGATATATTTCATATTCTGTTCTTTCTTATCAGATGATATGGATTTTAAATTGAACCAAAAATACCATTTATCCATTGGCTAAAAAAAGACTTCAAAAAGTCTTTTATTTTTGTACTTTGAGCATGGGAAAATAAAATAATGCAATACAATCTGAAAGAGTTGCCAAACGGCATCAGAATCGTTCATCAAGAAGTCAACCATACCAGGCTCGTCCATTGTGGATTTATCCTCAATATCGGTAGCCGCGATGAGTCCAAGGAACAGGAAGGACTTGCCCACTTTTGGGAACATATGGCTTTCAAAGGCACTAAAAAAAGAAAAGCCTACCACATCATCAACAGACTTGAGACGTTGGGAGGAGAACTCAATGCCTACACTACCAAAGAAAAAATCTGCTTTTATGCGAGTACTTTAAAAGAGCATTTTGACAAGGCTGCGGAATTGCTCTGTGACATCACTTTCAACAGTACCTTTCCAAAAAAACAAATTGACAAAGAACGTCAAGTAATATTGGAGGAAATGGCCATGTATCGCGACTCGCCGGATGATTCGATCCAAGATGATTTTGATGAAATTATTTTTGAAGGACATGCTTTGGGGAGAAATATTCTAGGCACTGAAAGTACCGTCAAAAACTTCAGTCAAGATGACTTTTTTGAGTTTTTGTCCTCCAAATTTGACACCACCCAAATGGTCTTTTCGGTTGTCGGAAATGTCTCTTTCAAAAAAGTACTTCAGGAAGTGGAGGGGTTTCTTACAGAAATCCCGATCAAAAGAAGGTTATATGTGAGAAGCAGCTTTTCCAATTATGGACCAAAGACCAAAACCTTAGAAAAAGAAATTACTCAGTCGCATTGCGCTATCGGCCAACCGGCATATTCTATGTATGACCCGCGACGGTTCAAACTCTATTTATTGAATAATATCCTCGGTGGACCGAGTATGAACTCCAGGTTGAACCTTGCCCTGCGGGAGAAATATGGCTACGTCTACAGTGTGGAATCTCATTACCAGACTTATTCCGATACGGGTTTTATAGGGGTTTATTTTGCTACAGAACAAAACAAAGCCAACCGTGCAAGAAAGTCTGTACTGAACGAAATGGAAAAGCTCCGAACCAAAAAACTTGGTACTATGCAGCTTCATATGGCTAAGGAACAAGCTATCGGTCAAATGGCCATGTCAGAGGAGAATTACGCTGCATTGATGCTCGTTTTTGGCAAAAACTTATTGGACAAAGGGAAAATAGATTCCTTAGACACTATCTTTGGCATCATGAGAGAAACGACCGCAGAGGAATTGATCGACATTGCCAATGAAGTCTTTGATCCTAAGCAGCTTAGTTTCTTAAATTATATTCCAGCCTGATATGGAATTTATTGCACCGGAATTATTGGCATATTGTGAAGAGCACAGTAGTTGTGAAGATGACCTGCTGCAATATATCAAGCGGGAAACCTATGCCAAGGTGCTGATGCCAAGGATGCTTTCGGGGCATTTACAAGGCAAAACATTAGAGCTTTTGGTAAAGATGTTAAACCCTAAAACCATCCTCGAGATCGGAACGTACACCGGATATTCAGGTATTTGTTTGGCAAGAGGTCTAGGGAAAAATGGAAAACTCATTACTTTGGACATCAATGATGAGCTGGAAACTATGGTTAGGGGTTTTTTCGAAAAATCCGGACTTTCCTCCCAGATCGACTACAGACTGGGGAATGCCTTAGAAATCATACCAACTTTGGAAAGTAATTTTGATATGGTCTTTATCGACGCCGATAAATCTAATTATATCCAATACTATAATCTTGTCGTTGAAAGGGTTAATTCGGGTGGCATTATCATCGCCGACAATGTCCTTTGGTCAGGAAAAATATTGGTGGAAGAAGGCAAGAAAATTGACAAAGACACTCAAGTGATATTGGATTACAACCGTATGGTACAAAATGATCCCCGTGTTGAAAATGTACTACTTCCCATCAGGGATGGATTGATGCTGGCAAGAAAATTATGAAACATAAATACATTAACTTACTAAAATCTGTTTTTTCATTTGTTTTAGCCTATTTTTTTTCAGCTTTCTTGGCCATGGCCCAAGTCCCTCAGGTTCCTAGAGAACTAAGATTTGCTGACCTTACAATTAAAATCGATGAACAGGCAAGACGTGAAATCCAGAGTGATGTGGATGCACTATACCGCAACCCTACCTATTTCAAAGTAAAAGCAGAAAGGGTAAATCTTTATCTTCCAATAGTTGAGCGGGAACTGAGAAATGCCGGTGTACCTACAGATTTTAAATATCTTGTGATTCAGGAAAGCAGTCTGATCGCAGATGCTGTTTCGACCTCCAATGCAGTTGGGTTTTGGCAGTTTAAGCAAGGAACTGCTGAAGAGGTTTCTTTGAGGGTAGATGGACAGATTGATGAAAGGAAAAACATTGTGGCATCTAGCCAAGGTGCAGCGCGGTATTTGAAGAAAAATAATGGACCATTTGACAATTGGATGTGCGCATTGGTAGCTTATCAGATGGGACTTGGCGGAGCTAGGTCTTATTTTGGAACTACTTACAATGGAAAAAAAACAGTAGAAGTGGATAGAAATTTTCACTGGTATTTTAAAAAATTTCTTGCCCATAAGATAGCCTTTGAAGCGCCAACAGTCATGTTGGCAAGTAATAAAGGCATTTTGGAAGAGGTACAAGTACAAGGCCCAACTTCCCTCAAAGCATTGGCACCAAGACTAGGAGTAACAGAAGCGCACCTGAAGGAATATAACAAATGGACAACAAAAGGAAATATCCCTGATGACCGTCCATATTCGGTTCTGTATTTGAGAGAAGCGACAGTAAGGCCAAGACAAGCGATCGCCCAGACCGAAAATACTTATACCCCTCCGCCTGTATCAATCACCCAAGTTACAAAAACGGACTATCCAAAAATCACCGGAAACCCACAGCTAGCCACCCAGCCAAATCAGATCAAAGTCAACAATATCGATGGGGTAAAAGCATCCACAACAACTTCATTGGACAACTTCAGTGAAAAAGTAGGGGTAAAAGAGGGTAAACTCCGGAGAATCAATGACCTGGATAAAACCGATAAAATCGAGGAAGGCCAATATTACTATACCCAACCAAAGAAAACAAAGGCAGATTTAGATACACATACAGTACTACCGGGGGAGACTCTATGGTCCATTTCCCAGATGTATGGCATCAAACTTTCGTCGCTTAAATCCAAAAATAGAATCAATAACGATCGGGATTTAAAGGCAGGGATGATTCTTAACCTGAGGGATATAAGGCCAAGAGGCGAAGCCATTCCTGTAATCAATTCTACCGAATACAAGAAAATCATTGCAACAGGGACAAATAATCCTGTTCCTTCAAATTCCGAAACAGCCCCGCCAAGCAGACCTGAAATTAATCTACCTGTCAATTCCCAAAGTATAGAACCAAGCAATCGAATATCGCATACTGTAGGTGCCGAGGAAAACCTATTCAGAATCAGCCAAAAGTATGGGGTAACTGTCGAAGAAATAAAAAAATGGAATAACCTTTTGGATAACAATATCAAAGTCGGTCAAAAGCTCATCATCAACAAACCTTAAAGATCCTATTAGGGTATATTGAACCATGCAAAGAAGACTATCAATATTCTTTTTGTTTTTTTTCGGCTTCCTTTGCATTCTGAATGCACAAGACAGACTTCAGCTAGCGGATACCTTATTGATTGATGGGGATACGATTATCATGTTGGGTGACTCCATTATTTTCAAACAACAAGCCAAACCAATCTATTGGGAAAAAGGAGGAAACTTCAACCTAAGTATCCAGCAAGTCAGCCTTTCTAATTGGAATGCTGGCGGATCCAGCAATTTAGCTTGGAACACTGCTTTGACATTGTTTGCCAATTATAGAAAAGAAGTAATCATCTGGGACACCAAACTGAATGTAAATGCAGGTTTTAACAGGCAAGGTGGACGAAGCTATGCCACCAGAAAAACCAATGACAACTTTATCTTCATAAGCAAATATGGCAGAGAACTGACCAACTTTTGGTTTTTGTCTACGCAGTTAGATGCCCGGACCCAATTATTGGCAGGCTACCGATATTTCAGGCCCTCTGGTGCAGAAGTGGATTCGAGGTCAAAGCTTTCGGACCTTTTAGCTCCGGCATATATACAGTCCTCCACGGGTTTAAATTACAGGAGGGATTTTAAAAACAAAGACAGGATTTCCCTGATTGCTTCGCCATTTACGGGCAGGTTTACGATAGTCATGGAAGATTCGCTCAGCAATGCCGGAGCCTTTGGCGTGATCCCGGGAGAAAAAGTCCGGGCTGAGGCTGGGCTTTCTTTTGGGTCAACGACCGATATCCAACTATATGAAAATATCCGATGGCGTGCGGATCTGAATCTCTTTACCAATTTTGAAAGTTTGGGAAATTTTGTGGTCAATCTCAATTCTGTGATTTCAATGCGTGTCAATAAGTTCATTACCACTAGGATAGAAACAATCCTGATTTATGACGAAAAAGTATTGATTCAACAGGATTCAGGGCCTCCAAAACAAGCTGTTCAGCTCCAAAATATGTTCAATTTTGGAATTGGGCTAGACTTTTAAAAATCTGTTTCAAGTCCAAACCTTCTCTTCAAATCTCCTAAAGCAGGAGATTTATCTAGAAGGTAATTGAGCTTGTCAGTACTTGTGTATAATTTTCTTTTACCATTATTTTCATCTTCTTCCTTGATCACGGCATCAAGATGAATGCTATAATTATTCAGCTTTCGCCTAAGGACTTGGAGAATTTCCGGTTTGATCTTGTTAAAAATTCCTTCCTGGATTTCACCATTAAGTTGGAAGGTAATAGTTTCACCCAACAAGACGACAGGTTGCTTCAAAACCGTTACTTCCAAGCTGCGATGATGTTCTTTGTATTCATCGATGATTTCGTTGATTTCAGCCTTCAGCTTTGCAAGGTCAAAAATTTCTGCAAGCTGCTCTGAAGGTTTGGTCAACTTACCCGTTTTCCTTTCTACCTCCACTATTGCTGCAGCTGAGTTTTGATCAACGGCTATTTTTGCAGAAGAGATACTTGTTGGTATAGAAAGTGTCTTTTGAACAAGTGTTTTTTTTGCTGCAAAAGAATTCGAATCTTTAAAAAGTGGCGTGGAAGAACTGGATTTAGTTTCCTCAGTTACCTCAATCAAGCTTTTTTTTTTGACTCTTCTTGAGCCAAAACAGCCAAAGAAAGAGCCTGAGGTAATTTTGCCATTTTCATCAAAGCCAACTCTACATGAAGCCTTTGATTTTTGCTTGTTTTGTATTGGATATCACATTGATTGCAGATGTTCAATGCTGACAATATAAAAGAAATACTTAATTGTTGTGACTGGGAAATATACTTTTCCCTTGCAGATTCCGATACTTGAATTAAATCCACTGTTGCGGGGTCTTTACAGACCATCAGATCCCTCAAATGCTCAGAAAGTCCTACAATGAAATTATGTCCATCAAAACCTTTTTTCAAAATTTCATCAAAAATCAAAAGCACATTTGAGATACTTCCTCCCATCAATGAATCGACAACCTTGAAATAATAATCATAATCTAGGATATGGAGATTACTGATGGTCTCTAGATAAGTCAATCTATTGCCGGAAGAATAGGTCACAATCAGGTCAAACATAGAGAGTGCGTCTCTCAGTGCCCCATCCGCCTTGGTAGCGATAAGCCTCAGTGCTTCATCCTCTGCTTCGATTTTTTCCTGCTCTGCTATATGCTTAAGATGTTCTGTAATATCATTGATCAGAATTCTATTGAAATCAAAAATCTGACAACGAGACAAAATTGTAGGGATGACTTTGTGTTTTTCAGTAGTCGCTAAAATGAATATGGCGTACTTCGGTGGCTCTTCCAATGTCTTCAAAAAAGCATTGAACGCTGAATTGGAGAGCATGTGCACTTCATCTATGATATAGACTTTATAAAGTCCCTGCTGAGGTGCATACCGAACCTGTTCCACAAGATTTCTGATATCTTCTACAGAGTTATTGGAGGCAGCATCCAATTCATGGACATTGAAAGACGCATTGTTATTGAAAGCCAAACAGGAATCACATGTATTGCATGCTTCAAAATCAGCGGTGCGGTGTTGGCAATTGATGGTTTTGGCCAATATTCTGGCACAGGTAGTTTTGCCAACTCCCCTAGGACCACAAAAAAGAAAAGCCTGAGCTAGGTGGTTGTTTTTGATCGCATTTTTAAGTGTAGTCGTAATATGCTGCTGCCCTACGACACTCTTAAAATCAGAAGGCCTGTATTTTCGGGCAGATACGACAAAATTTTCCATCGGCACAAGATATAAAATAATTGGAATTCCGACCTTTCAATATGGAGCAAAGGCTACTAATTTTTTTCTAACAATCTCATTCTGAGAAAAATTAAAAATCAAATGATATTCCTGTATTGAAAGCAAAGATGAAGCGTGTAATGGGAATTATAGGTTTGTCCTCGTAAGAAAAGTTGAAACTGTTGGTAAATGAAAATCTGTCAGTGATCTTGGTATTGAGATTTAAATTCCCATTGACACGGTTTCTAAAAACCTGAATGGACTTGTCATACCCTACTTGGTAGTAATTGACCATATTGAAATCCACATAATCATTTATTGAAAGCCTAAGTGAGACATAATTTGAACTTTTAAGAAACTCCACATTAAGGAATTCCTCAGTGTAAGGATGCTCCCAAGTTTCGTTTTCATAAAGGCCTCCAAGTCCCAAAATCAAAGTCAGACGATCGCTTTCAACTACTCTCGTCCTAAAAGAACCCCCTGCGATCCATCGTGGTGCCAATCCCCGGAAATTATCAAATGAGTATTGGACATAAGTTTCTATGTTGTTTTTTTCTTCAAAATTAAATACCGTCCGTCCATGAATCAGACCAAAATTTAGAAAATCTGCATCATTGATCCTGAGGTAGTCAAAATTTGAAACAAATATATAAGCATGTTTGCCCGGATGGTACATAGTATTCAGGTCCCATTTATACCCAAATAGATTGACAGGAGCATCCGCGGCTGCACTTCGGTTATATACATCAAGACCTGCAGTTGCTTTGGCTACAAATACCTTGGAGCTGTCACCCTTTAGCCTGTACCTTTCAATATTCAAAATTTGAGATTGGGAGGAAAATGAGATTAAAAAAAGAAAAATAAAAATGGTTTGTTTCAAAACATAATTTTTTGATTCGCTACAAAGGTTTTGAATTTTGATTTGGATTCCTAGGGAAAGGGGAATTGGTTATAGTGGTTGTAGTGGTTGTGGTAGTTATAATTGTTGTAGTAGTTATAATTGTTGTAATTGTTATAGTTGTAATAGTTGTTGTCAAGTTTTCAAGTTATCCGGTTGACAAGACATCGGTTCTCGGTTCTCGGCTCTCGCTTCTCGGTTCTAACTTCTAGTCTTTGCCTCAAATTTTCATGTCTCACATCTAAATTCTTAAATCTTTCATACCAAGGAACCATTATTACACTATATTTGTCACCCATTCAGAAAAATGGGGCTGACCGGTTTTGACAGTAGGTGTAAAGATTGGGCTCGCATGCAGGCCGGAGTATGTACGGCCTTGAATAATTCATACGAACATAACTGGCGAAACTTCTTACGCCATGGCTGCATAATCTAACCCTTCGGGGAAAAGATAACGCTTAAAGGGTTGAGTTTCGATAGAAGTTCCCCGGCCACATCCCGCAACCCCCCGTCCTTTCGGGGTTGAATCTGGGGTGTCGAAATGATCGGACTAGTGCCGGTGATGATGCTAAGTCGGTGCAAAGCTCAAGTATCTAAGCAGTGGATAGGTGTGTCATCCAGCAGTACACTGACGAAAACCCAACAGATGACTAAGCATGTAGACGGTACGGTGTTTCCCTATCTGGACGCGGGTTCGAATCCCGCCAGCTCCACAACTCAAAAAGCCTTCCTTAAATCCTCTAAAAAGGATAAAGGAAGGCTTTTTTACTCACTGAACAACATTGAAATGAAAGTTTAAAAAATCACCACTAAGGCTTATATTTTTAAAACAACAAGGCACTCTTGATCCCCTGTGCCAATTTTGTACTAAAAGAACTGTGAAGTTCCTTCTTTTGATCTTTTTGAATGGAAAGAAAAGAAGTCCTGTTTCGGATTACTTCCCAAGCGTTGTCTTTCGCTTCTCTTTCGCTACCTGCTAAGGTTTGGATTTGAAACTCAATTCCATTGATTTCCAATTTGATTACATACTTTACCATTTTGTCCAAATTTTAATGTTATACCTAAAAACTTTAATTCTTTTCGACAGCCTTTAACTGTACCTTTTACTTGCGAATGATTCTCGTAAAGCGTTAATGTTAATACAAATTACATTTTTATATATTTAAAAAACAAATATTTGTAAAAATATATTTCAACAGGTTCAAAAGAATTTTTCAAAACACCCTTCGCAATCGTGTGCATAAAGAATAAAGCAAATTTATATCCAAAAAAAAATCGGGCTTGAAAAAGGGGATTAACCCTTATTTCAAACCCGAAAGGTTACAAAAAGGAATTTTTAAACTCCAAAATAGGTATTCAATTCCTCGGACATTAATGCTTTTTCATTTAGGTCTTTGATCACTTTCCCTTTTTCCAACAAAACTATTCTGTCGCAGATTTCTGTCACGTGATTCAGATCATGACTTGATATCAAAAACGTGATTTTAAAATTCTCCTTAGATTGAAGTATCAATTTCTTTAAGCGGTTTTGTGAACTTGGATCCAGATTTTCAAAAGGTTCATCCAACATCACCACCTCAGGATGACCCATCAAGGCCGCAGCAATACCAACTTTCTTGAGATTTCCCTTGGACAAGTCACGGATGTACTTCTTCTTACCTAAAATCTCATCATTGAAAAGTTCTTTAAAACTCTCAAGATGAAGCTTTAAATCTTCTTCAGATAGCCGGTATATCTTCCTCAAAGTCTCAAAATATTCATCTGGAGTTAAGTAGGAAAGCAACATATGCTCGTCGAGATACGCCCCTACTCTGCTTTTCCATTCTTCGGTTTTGCTGACATCATTGCCCTCAATGGTTACTTTTCCAGCTGATGCGCGGACTAGGTCAAGCATGATGCGAAATAATGTTGTCTTTCCTGCCCCATTGTTTCCCACCAATCCAAAACATTCTGATTTGGGGATTTCCAGTGATTCTACATCGAGCACTACTGCTTCTTTGTATTGTTTTTTGAGTCCTTCTACCTTGATCATAATTCTTGTCTGAATGAAGATGATATTTCGTATCTATTTTGTAAAACTTTATCTATTGAAACTTTGGATAAATAAGGGAATGCCAAAATCCCTGCAATCCCCACTATCCCCAAGGCTAATAACCCTGCATATTGATTGACCAAAAGAGCAAATGGTAGATAAATGACATAAGGCGCACCGATCATCGGAATGATCATTAGAAACTGTGCAATGCCGACACCTTCATAATTAAACATCGCACCCTTATTGAGATCCATTGGCTTTGGCTTCCAAAGTGAAAGGTAAATCACCAAGTGCATGATGACTCCCATGTTGAAAAGAAATGTAGCAATATGGATCAGCAGAATGTCCCAACCAAAATAAGCATAGGGCACAGAAGCCAAAAGACATAGACAGGATGTCAAGGCAAAGAGTAAGTATTTTCCTTTGATCAATGCTTCTATCCCTGTTCTTTTTTGAAGGAAAAAGTCAAAATTGGCAGAATTCCAACTCAGAAATAGCTGACCATATTGGAGCATAAAAATCCCGGTGATGAAAGAACCGACGAAAACAAACATATGGCTGAAACCTGTCTCAGATTTGTACATAGGATTGGTATAAAATATCAGTCCATATAAGAGGAAAAAACCCGCCAACATCAGGTAAGTCCTGCTTTTTTTATGTCTGATGATGAGCTTCCACTCTAGGTTTGCCAATTCTCCTGCAAGACCGAATCGGGAAAAAATACCCAAATCCTGATTGACGAATCGGACATTTTCCTCCTCAGTAAGGTCTTCTAAATAAGCATTCTTATAGTAATAGCTATAAGCTAGCGAATAAGTCACCAAAAAAAGCAAACCCAAAACTGCGACTGGAAGAAAATTTGTCAATGACCAATCAAATACCGGCTTGATCAGACTACCCAGATTGTACCATCCATAGTAAGTAGAGCCTGCACCAATCAATAGTAACGCAAACACCGCCCCAATACCGATCAGGCTATCCTCAAACTTCTGCTTGAACCACAGCATCAGCCAATGCAAAGACCAGCTTGTAAACAGGATGCAAAACAGCCAAGACCACGCTGCGCCTGATCCAAACCTTGGAGTCACTTCCTGAATGGCAAATGGAGTGAACAACAAAAGAGGGATCAATGTCAAAGGGGACACAAACGACCTTCCAAGTAAAAAATGGATGATGTTGCTTTTTTTGATGGGAAGGTGCAGAAACCTTTCCAGTTCGATGACGGGAAGCTTCTGCACAAAATACCTGTACATAAATTCAAATAGGAAAAAGTACACCATAACCCCACTCAAAGTGGCATATGCATCATTACTTTCAAATCCTTTCTCTATTATTGGCTTAAGGAACAGCCCGAGCATCACCACATATGAAAGAAGCAAAAGAGCCAAGAATGCTAGAAAAATAGCTACCAAGGCACTTTTGGCAAATGACGTAGACCGGATACTTTTCAGTAATTCTAACCGGATCAATTCTAAAACCATAATGGATTGAATAAATGTTAAAAGATATTTAAATGTATTTTTGGGATGGAATACAGGTAAAAGTAAAAAAGGCTATAAACTAACCAAAATTTAATTGACCAAATGACGGAAAATATACAGGAAATAGGATTTTTCGATATAGTAAAGAATAGAAGGTCGGTTAGGATTTTTGATCAAGAGACTCCTTTTGACCATCAATCCGTCCAAAAATGCCTTGAGGCAGCCACCTTGGCACCCAACAGTTCCAACATGCAGCTTTGGGAATTTTATCGAATACCAGAATCCTCCCCACTCAAAGATCAGATTTCCAACTTATGCATGCGCCAAAAGGCAGCTACTACAGCACGTGAGCTTGTGGTCATCGTCACTAGAAGAGACAAATGGAAATCTCGGGCAGCTGCAAATCTTGCTTACATCAAAGAAACATACAAAGACACACCAGGCAAAAAACAAAAGCAGGCAGAAGCATACTATGGCAACCTAGTCCCAAAGCTCTATTCTAAATACCCTTTTTGGTCCATGACCAAGCAAGTAATCTCTTGGTTCATGTCATTGAAAAGACCCATGGTAAGGGAGGTCTCCGAGGCAGATGTACGTGTTTCAGTTCACAAAAGTGCCGCATTGGCCGCCATGACCTTCATGTTCGCCATGAAGGCAGAAGGATATGACACTTGTCCCATGGAAGGGTTTGATTCAGCAAGGGTCAAAAAACTCCTTAATTTACCAAAAGCAGCAGAAATCAATATGATCATTGGCTGTGGGAAGGGATTGCCTGAAGGGACTTATGGCAAAAGATTCAGATTACCAAACGAGGAGGTTATTTTTAAAGTTTGAGTTGTTATTCCTCAAAAGAGAAAAATAATCTGAGGCTTCCGCCAATTACAGTGTGAAATCGACCTGAAAAAGAATCAGTTTAGGTTTTTGTCAATACCCATACTTTCCTTTCCACTTATCTTTTAGGTATTTTCTCAATTCATTTTCCCTCGCATTATTGCCGGGATCATACAGTTTGAGGTTTTTGATTTCATCGGGCAGAAATTCCTGCGCTACAAAATTCCCTTCATAGTCGTGCGAATACTTGTATTCCTTGCCATAATTGAGATCCTTCATGAGTTTTGTGGGCGCATTGCGGAGATGAAGCGGAACAGACAGGTCTCCTTTTTCCCGCACCAAAGCTTGGGCTTGGTTGATGGCAAGGTAGGCCGCATTGCTTTTTGGTGAACTTGCCAAATATGTGACGCATTGGGAAAGGATAATCCTCGCCTCCGGATAACCGATGATTTTGACTGCTTCAAAGCAATTGGTTGCCAAAAGAAGTGCATTTGGATTGGCATTGCCGATATCTTCTGAAGCCAAAATAACCAATCTTCTCGCTATAAACTTTACATCCTCACCGCCTTCGATCATCCTCGCTAGCCAATACACCGCCGCATTTGGGTCCGATCCCCGAATGGACTTGATAAAAGCAGATATAATATCGTAATGTTGTTCTCCGGATTTGTCATACAAGGCCACTTTCTGCTGGGCAATCTCGGTGACAATGTCATTGGTGATGACACAAGGGTCCTTATTGATCCCATCTATGACTATTTCTAGCAAATTCAAAAGCTTACGCCCATCTCCACCCGAAAGCCTGAGTAGGGCTTCAGTTTCTTTGAGCTCCACAGTTTTCTTTTTGAGGTCCACATCCTTTGCCAGTGCCTGTTTGATCATGGCTTCCAATTCGGTCCGGCCAAGAGGATTGAGTGTGAAGACCTGACATCTGGACAAAAGCGCTGCATTTACCTCAAATGAAGGGTTTTCAGTCGTGGCTCCAATTAGCCTGATCGTTCCTTTTTCTACCGCACCCAATAAAGCGTCCTGTTGGGATTTGTTGAACCGATGGATTTCATCGATAAAAAGAACGACTCCAAGTTGGAATTTGGCTTTTTCAATTACCTCTCGGATATCCTTGACACCCGAACTCACCGCACTCAAAGTATAAAAAGGTGCTTTGATCTCGTTGGCAATGATATTGGCAATGGTTGTTTTGCCCACCCCAGGAGGTCCCCATAAAATCAGCGAAGGCACATTTCCACTTTTGATGGCTTTATGCAAAAAAGAACTCGGAGAAGAAAGATGTTCCTGACCGATTAAGTCTTCCAACTTGTGTGGGCGCATACGTTCGGCTAGCGGGATCTGATTCATCTCTTTGATTATTTAAAATAGTCTTTACAATACTATTGACTTGGAGGAACAAAATTAACCAAGTCAATTTAAATTATGTGTTCCTTATACACATTCCCATTTTTTACTTATAAAAAGTCAGAACCTCAGATTTAATCTCTCGATTTTGTTTTCAATTTTCCAAAGCCAATGTCAAAATTTGAAATATCAGAAAACGAGGTAATTCCCATAATATTCAGAATCTCAAAATCAAGTAGATATCTTAATTATTAAAATTTATTCAATCGATTGCATAAATTTTAATAAAATTATCTGGAAAAGGTGAGAAATTTTATAAAAAATAAAACTGAAGAATTATCCTTATTTCGACTCAAATAGGTTACTTTTATTCTGGAAACAAAGGAATTTTTATGGCTCACACCGACTCAAGAAGGGCTGCTTTTCGCCTCTACAAAAAACTTAAATACGGCTGGATATTGGCAACCAGTACCTTTGTCGGAAACTTTGTTATAGCTCTGGTCACCGCTTACCTTTTTCATAACCTTGGGTATGGAGAGGATGTTAACTATGTTTTTTTTCTTGCTGTTTTAGCCACAGGACTTTGGATTACAGAAGCCATCCCACCGTTTGCTGTAGGCATCTTCATATTCACCGGATTATTACTGGGGTTTGGCACGGATTATATTTTAGAGGATTCCAAAACACCCGTTGAGATGTATCTTGGTACTTGGACCAGTAATGTGATTTGGCTTTTGTTGGGCGGTTTTTTCCTCGCAGAGGGCATGAGTATAGTTGGTTTGGATCGGTCCTTGTTTAAATTTACCATAGACAAATTTGGGCAGGAGCCCAACAGATTGCTTTTAGGCATCATGTTTACTACCGGAGTGGTCAGTATGATCATGTCTAATACTGCAACCACTGCCATGATGATCTCTTCAATTTTACCTGTGGTCCGTCTTTTGGGTAAAAATTCGCCCTACTCCAAAGCACTTTTGATTGGGATACCGGCAGCAGCAACTTTGGGGGGAATGGGAACGATCATTGGAAGTACACCAAATGCCATCGCTGTGGGCGCCTTACAGGAAAAGGGTCTGAACATCACATTTATAGACTGGATGATATTTGGGATTCCGATGGCTCTTATTTCTTTGTTAATATTTTGGTTTTTCCTTATAAAAACCCTCCACCTGAAAGAAATCAAACTTGACCTTTCCGAAATAACTTCCAAAAGTGGTTCAAAAAATATTCTTGAAAGGAATGCTGTAGTTTTTACCCTTTCGGTAACGGTCGCCATGTGGTTGACAGAGCCTCTTCATGGCTTGCCCATCGCAGCAACTTCTGCCATCCCGATTGTTTTCTTGACACTATTCCAAGTGATCAAAGCTGAAGATGTGAGAAGGCTCCCATGGGATACTTTAATGTTAGTCGCAGGAGGCCTTGCGTTGGGTATTGCCATGGTAGATGTCGGACTGACTGACATCATCATGAAAAAGATATCCCAACTGCCGATTTCCATGATTGGTGTTGCGATCGTCTTTTCTTTGGTCGCAGTGACCATTTCCAATATCATGAGCAATACTGCTGCTGCGGCGATTTTAGTGCCCCTGTGCCTTGCATTACCGGGTATTTGGGGATTTACAGTTCCTTTGATGATATCACTGAGTTGCTCCTCTTCTCTCCTACTTCCGGTGTCTACCCCTTCTAATGCAATTTCCTATTCAACTGGCCTAGTTGAACAAAAAACTTTTAGACCAGGAGGAATTTTAATGATGATAATAGGACCTTTACTTTCCTTTTTGACAGTAATGCTATACGGGTGGTTATTTTTATAAATAACATAATGGTTATCCACTTCTTTGCCGGTAGGCCAATAATCTTTTAAAAATGGGTTGGAAGACGGAAGTCGGAAGATTATATTTTTTGAACCAAATTTCTCATTTTTTCCAAACCGGTTTTTGCAACAGACAATGCATCTTGCTTCCAATAATCCTGATTAAATAGTTCTAGTGAAAGCACTTTATTTCCACCCATATTTTTCAGATCAATCAATATCTCTTTCATAGGAGCTGCGCCGTCTCCAGGATAGACACGGTCTTTATCTGCTTGGTCTTCCCTCGGAATAGATGCCACAAAATCATTCATATGGAAAATTTCAACTGTTTTTCCGTTGAGCATTTTCAATCCATCATATCCCGATCCCCCCCGAAAAAGATGGTAAACATCAGGCAAAATCCGGGTATCAGGATCATTGGCAACTGCCGCTACCATCAACACCTGGCCCAAATGATGAAAAAATGGAAATGCTCCCCAAAATTCCAGTTGGGGCATGACGCCTGTCTTTCTTCCTAGGTCCAATAAAGCTTTGTACCGCTCTCCAGCCTTGAACAGATCCAAAGGTGCCGTAACTCCGGCAGCAGGGGCTGCGACACGATTACAGCCCAATGAAGCTAAAAGCTCCATTTCCTGCTCCATTTGAACCATTCCGGCTTTTCTCTTTTCGTCATCATCTACCATCCAAGGTGCAAAACCGATGGCATTTTCAAATTTTAAACCAGAATCCCCTAAATATTTTTTCAATCCAACAACAGAATTTCCGGCTGCAAGGTATTCCTGAATGTCTCGGATCCATAATTCTACGCCATCATATCCCGCCTTGGCGGCAATGTCCAGATAGCCGATCAAACCAGGCTTTTGGCCCGTGATGGTACTGGTATTCAAGCAAAAACTAAATTGACTTTCTTTTCTCTTTTTGGGACCTGCTCCAAAAACTCCTGCTGTGGCAACCACACCGGTAGTAAGTCCAAGGGCTTTGATAACATTCCGTCTTGTTGTCATGTTGGTTTGTGATAAATTTTGGTTGATTGTAAAATAAAATTCTGAAAATACTCCTCTAAACCTTAAAAATACTTTTTACAAATAAGAAAAATCAACCACCTATATAAATCAATAATTCTTCTGGTTTTCCACATGTTTTTTTATTTATATTGATTTCCCAACTAATGATGTCGCAAACAAAACCTATGAAACCCTGTATTTTTTTACTCATTATTAGTATTTGTATTTTATCAAATCTCCAAGCACAATCCTCGCAGGAGTTAGAAGATGCTTATAAGGCAAATATTCCGCTTCATCAGGAAATCGTCAGCGGTGGCTATTACGTCGATCCTCCACAAAGTATAGAAGGAGACCCCTATTTCCTGTCAAAAAATTTTGAGTATGGAAGACTGACCATCAATGGTTTAGCCTATGAAAATGTTCCTTTATTGTATAATATTTTTTCTGATGAAGTGGTTACTTTTCACCCCATCCACAAACAGAAAACACTGATCAAGACTGATAAAATTGACGGTTTTGTTTTGCCTCAGAACATACGTTTTGTCCGGATTCCGATAAATCCCGGGTACAGCCACCACGGAAAAGGGTTTTACGAATTAGTGGAAGAGGGAGAGAAGGCAAATCTGCTTTGTAAACATTATAAAACAACGAAGGCCAAAAGAGAGGTGTCTAAATATAGCAGTACTTTTCAGGATAAATTTGATTTCTTGATCAAAAAAGGAGATCAGATACAACTAGTTAAAAGTAAAGGACAGGCAATTACTTTTCTTGAACTTGATAAGAAACAAATTAATAAAAATGCAAAAGTGAAAAACCTGAATTTCAGGAATGACCGACGCATTTTCTTAGCTTTTTTGGTAGAATCCTTTAACAGCCCAGTCCATGAATAAACTGATACTGTTTCTTGTTTTTTTTGGACTATTAAATATCCCGAGGTCCTTTGCCCAAGATATTAAAACTGTCGAAGAAAGGATTTCAGGTCTCTTTCCCTCACTGAATTTTGAACGGTTTGCATACCAGATAGAATCACAAACCTCTTACAAATTCTATTTTTCCAAAGAGGATGTAGAAGGTCTTGTAGTCAATATCAGCGCAAAAGACAACACCATCCACCAAGTTCTTTCAGGTGTCTTTGATGGTACAGACCTGAAATATTACCTCGATGAAAAAAACAGGATTTTTGTAACCAAAGGGAAGGTCTTGGACACATCTTTACCTTTAGACTTTTTTTCACAGGTATCTGAACTTGAAAAGGACAGTACCCTTCGACAGGAGGATATCAGTAGGGCATTTTCACGAAACAAGTTGTACGTCATTGGAAAGCCGGACAATTCGGGCAAAACAGAGGCAATATTGAGCGGAAAGATTACTGGCCTGGAAACAGGGAATCCTGTCTTTGGAGCAGTAGTTTTCGAAAAAATCAATTATACCCGAGCCATCGCAGACCAAGACGGTTTTTTTGAAATAAAACTTCCTATTGGCCGGCACACCATTTTTATTCAAAATCTTGGGGGATTTGTAGAACAACGACAAATTAGCCTCCAGGGTGATGGTGTTTTGGATGTAGCCATTGAGGAGAATATCATTTCACTTTCTGAAGTCACCATTTCTTCAGAGAAAATGACCAATATTTCCCGACCGGAGATGGGCGTTCAGAAACTGAATATGGAAACGATGAGGCAAATTCCTGCCATCTTGGGTGAAGTTGATATCATCAGGAGCATTTTGACATTACCAGGCGTGCAGACAGTCGGTGAAGCAAGTGTAGGATTTAATGTTCGAGGAGGTGCAGCAGACCAAAACCTGATTCTCTTCAATCATGCTACCATATATAACCCTTCACATCTTTTCGGATTATTTTCAGCATTCAATCCGGACTTGGTAGAATCAGTGGATTTGTACAAAGCAGGGATTCCTGTCCAATATGGAGGCCGGCTTTCATCGGTCTTAGATGTGCATGCCAAATATGGCAACACAGACAAAATCACCGTCCGAGGAGGAATTGGTTTATTGACTGGTCGGATATCAGTCGAAGGTCCGATTGGTGAAAAAACCACTTTCGCACTTGGAGCAAGATCCACTTACTCTGATTGGTTGTTGAATATTTTGGAAGAAAACACAGATTTCAAAGATGGAAGAGCAAACTTCTATGACCTCAATTTAAATGTCTCTCATAAAATAGACGAGAAAAATATCATCCGACTGAATACTTATGGCAGCAGTGACCGCTTTGGATTTGACAGGGATACCACCTTTACATACCAAAACAGGAGCATCAATCTTGGATGGACTCATTATTTCAGCGAAAGGCTGGAAGGAGAATTTGTAGCGGGAAGAGACAATTATAGGTTTGATATCGAGGGCAGAGATAACCCATCCAACGGCTATGATTTTGGTTTTGGTATCAAGCAGGACTTTTTCAAAGCCAATTTTAAATATGAATATGACTTGAGACACACTTTTAATTTTGGGGTAAATACCATCAGGTATCAGTTGAATCCCGGGTTTATCCAACCTGCCGGAGCGGAATCCATTGTGGTGCCCGAAGAAGTTAATCCCGAGCAGGCACTGGAAACCTCGATATACCTTGGGGACAACTTTGAGGTGACTGACGAATTTTCAATCAATTATGGGATGCGCTACGCCATTTACAATTATTTGGGACCGAATACAGTCAGAGAATACCAGCCGGGATTACCTGTTTCCCCACCAAACTTGATCGAGGAGACGACTTTCAACAGCGGCCAAACCATCAAAACTTATAGTGGCCCCGAATTCCGGATTTCGGCAAGGTATAGCCTCAACAACACATCTTCTGTCAAAGCAGGATACAACACCAACAGGCAGTTTATCCACTTACTGACCAACAATGCCGCCATCGCTCCGACTGACATCTGGAAGCTTAGCGATCCGAATATCAGGCCTCAGTGGGGAGATCAGGTATCGATTGGATATTATCGAAATATCAAAGTAGATAAGTATGAGTTCTCCGTAGAGGCTTATCATCGGAATATGAAAAACCTCATAGACTTCCGCTCCGGAGCCACATTGATTCTGAACAATGCCATAGAACAAAGTGTCCTCAAAACCGATGGGCGGGCTTACGGTGCAGAATTTTTGCTGAGAAAAAATACAGGAAAGTTCAATGGTTGGCTCAGTTATACTTATTCGAGGTCATTGCTGAGAACAGCACAGGATGAAATGGCCGAAAAAATCAATGGAGGGGAGTGGTATCCTAACAATTTTGACCAACCCCACAATGCTGTATTGGTAGGAAACTATGCCTTGAGCAAGCGGTTCAGTACCTCAGTCAATGCCAATTACAGTACCGGTAGACCGATTACTCTCCCTGTCGCGAAGTTCAATTACGGTGGTTCGGAGCGGGTATATTTCTCTGACAGAAATGCTTACAGGATTCCTGATTATTTCAGGATTGATGTCTCGATCAATATTGAAGGCAACCATAAAGTCCGAAAACTTGCACATTCCTCATGGTCAATTGGGGTCTATAACCTTCTCGGCAGAAGGAATCCCTACTCGGTATATTTCACTCCTGTAAATGGCGTATTGAAGGGATACCAATTGTCGATATTTGCAGAACCGATTCCATTTATTACTTATAATTTTCGAATCTGATGAGAAAGAGGACGTCTTATATTGTAGCAGTATTATTGATGTTGTTGTGGGGAAGTTGCCGTGACCCTTTCGAACCGGAAGTGACCGACCAAAATCTATCCCTAATCGTCGTAGAGGGATTTATAGAAACTGATGGTGAAAAATCCGAAATCATTATAAGCAGAACCAATCCAATAAGAAGCATCCAAAATTTTGAACCGGAAATTGGCGCTTCGGTATTTCTAAAATCAGAAACAGGAGAAGAATGGATTTTTCAAGAATCTGAGGTGGGGGTTTATTCTTTTTCAGGATTTTTTGATCCAGGTTTGGAATACCGGTTGGGAATTAATCTCCGAAATGGACAACAATATCTTTCCGAATCAATGAATCCCATTATCAGTCCAGAAATTGAAGAACTAGGTTTTTTGAAAGACGAGGCCGGGGTTGAAATATTTGTGAGTACAAAGGGAAATGAAGAGGCTCAATATTTTTTGTGGGATTATGAGGAAGACTGGATTTTCAGGCCGGGAGTCAGGAGTCAATATATTTTTAACCCCTTGACGCAAGATGTGGATTTCAGGAATGCAGATCAAAAAATAGACCTCTGCTGGAAGTCAAATTTATTTCCAAAAATAATTCTGCAAAATGCATCGCGATTCCAAGACAATACCATTCTCCAGCGTGAGTTGGTGAGGATTCCTCCGAATTCCGAAAAACTTATGCAGCGCTATAGCATCATCGTTCGGCAAAGAGCCATCAACCAGGAAACCTATGATTTTTGGGAGATTTTAAGAAAAAACTCAGATGACATCGGTGGGATATTCAGTCCACTGCCCTCTCTAATCAGAGGTAATATTAAAGCAACCAGTGAAAATGGAGACAGCGCAATTGGAATGGTCAGCATGGGAAAATCAGCGTCCAAAAGGATTTTTATCAATGTGCAAGAGGTAGCGCCATGGCCCTATTTTATCGAAGAATATGAATTTTGTAGGATGGACCAAGACACCGTATATATTGAAAACTATGAAAGGGAATTTTCCACCAGAAATAGGATACCTATTGTGCCGGTGATAGTAGGTACCACGACGATTGGATTTCGTGCAGCATCAAAACAATGTACTGATTGCACATTGAGAGGAACCAATATCAAACCTGAATTTTGGGAGGATTAATTTAAATAATGATGAAAAAGAGACTTTTGACCCTAATTTTTTTGGTTTTAATATTCATCCCAAGGATGAGTTGGAGTCAGGACAAGGTAGCGGAATCAGTATTTGCCCACGTTTCCAAAAATATTGCGGCAGCAGGGGAAAAGGTTTGGTTTTCTATCCAAGCATTGGATCAAAATCTCAATTTCTATTCTAAAATAGGGTACGCCGAATTGGTAGACAGGAATGGATTAGCGGTCTATCAGGTCATTTATCCATTACAAAATGGTAAATATGAGGGAATCCTAGAAATCCCAAATAGCTTGGAATCCGACCATTATCTGTTGAGATTCTATACAAGAATCAGCCCGGTGTTAAGCGAAAAAGGGGTATTCAACCAATTCATTACTATTATCAACCCCAAAAAACCATCGAAAGTCAAAGCCACCATCCAAAACGGTAAAAGCTATGGTTTCATAAAAGCTGAAGAAATCAGTCCAAAGAATCAGACTTCCCTTTCCTTAAAATCAAAGACTAGTATTGATTTTCCTTCATCCTTTGATGGGAAAGTGTCCTCAATATCCGTCTCAATTTCAAATCCATTTTTGCCGGAAACCCACCATGGCTATATCCGAAGGGAGATCTATCGTGATATTCAAGATAATTCCGATCTCATCCCAGAACCCTATGGACATATTGTATATGGCAAAAACCTGAACACAATGATTGATACGACAGAAACATTTTTTCTTTCGTCACATGGTGTACAATCGTTTTTAAGTTCCGCAAAACCAAAACCAAGTGGCGACCTGTATTTTGAAATAGGCGCATTGAAAGCTTTTAATTACCTCATTGCCCAATCATCCCATATCGAAAATCAACTCAATTTCTCCCCTGAACTCCCATTCTTAAAATTGAAATTCAAAGAAGACTTTATATTTCCAGTGCTGCAAATGGAGGAAAAGGACCGGGAACTTCTCACCGATTTGATCACATCCGGTCAAGTCAGTAATTATTATTATTCTAATGACTCTGTGGAGTTTGCACCGATTGTAGTTGGATTTGATGCTGACAAAACTTATCTGCTCGATGACTATACGCGATTTGAAAATCTGGAAACAACCCTCCGTGAATATGTTCCAGAAGTATTGGTAAGGAAGCAGGACAAAAAAACGCTATTTAAAGTATTGAACAATCCCCTTGGTTCGGTCTTTCAGGAAAATCCCCTGATCATGATTGATGCTATGCCCGTTTTTGATACGGATGCTTTGGCTGCATTTGATCCTGTAAACATCCAAAAACTTGAGGTAATGACCCGTGAGTTTTCCTTCAATAGAGATAAATATTCCGGTGTCCTGAGTTTTACCTCATTCAACAATGATTTCGGGAAATTTCAACTGCCACCTAATGCACTTTACCTCAATTACCCTGAAATCCAAAAAGTAAAAACACCCAAATCACCCCATTTGAATTCCAATCTTTCACAGGAAAATTTCCCTGATTTTAGAAGTACACTCTACTGGAATGCTACGGCAAATGGTATTACCTCACCCTTAGAAATCAATAGCTCCGAAATATCCGGAAATTTTGAAATTATATTAGGATATCAAGATGGGGATGGAAACATGAAGTTTATGAAAAAACCTCTGAAGGTGGTAAACAGATAACCTTCCTCGAAAAGAAAATCAATTACAGCGATAACTTATAGGCTGAAAATCCTTTGGGTCCAATCGCATATATAGTGCATTCATTCTTACTTTCAGTGTACTCAATTTCCACTTTATTGCTTCCACTGATCGGTATCGGATTTAGAAGTTCGCCGTCCATATCATACAGAAAAACAAAGTCTTGTGTCTGATCCACGACGACAAAAATATTTTTTGTAGATCCAAAAGAGAAGTATTGGAATTTCAATCCTTCCGACATTATCGGTTTAGAAAACACTTCCTTAAAATCCGAATCCAGTACAGTTACTTTATTGTATTCGTGGATAACAAACAAATACCTGCCCTCTTTTTGATCTTTGACAAGGTAAAACCTGCTTTCGCGGTCGGGACGAAGCAATTGATTGCGAAAAGTAACCTCCCCGAGGAGATTGACCATGACTACTTCGCCACCTTTAGTCACGGTGATGAGTTGGGTTTCTTTAGCTGTCCCCCTTTCTAAAAGCACATACTCTGATCCCAATTCCCCCTTGATCTGAACAGGGCTTCCCGGTTCAGGTTGCCCTCTTCTGTTGAAAAAATGGATGTTCCCATTGGTTCCCAAAGCTACCATCCGATCACCAATTCCGGCCACCCGGTGATGGGCCGGCTTTATGGCAAAGGTGGATCCTATGGATTTGGGATCCCAACCTTCCAAAACCAACCCGTATTTGTCAAGAAGATAAAGATTCCCTTTTTGGGTACCGGCAAATATCCTGTAGTTGCGGTCTCCTTCATAATCCAGAAGATTAAGCTCGGTAATCGACTCATTTGCCAGCTCTACAGGATATTCAGGCAATGCATTGCCTGTACGGTCCATCCCATAAATCATCTCTTTGGTGGCAAAAATAAGTTGGAGCTTTCCGTTTTTATAGAAATCAAACTGGAAAACATCCGAAACTATCGGCCCATCCAATTCTGTGGAAAAAATTTCCTCCCCATCATTTGTTAAAAGATAGAGTCGGTTCAATTCATCCTGAATCACAAATTCAACGCTATTGTCAATGAAGTTTTGGATGCTAACAGGTCCATAGACTAACCTGTTGGGAAAAGGGATGGACACATTTTCTGTCAAAGAAACGCCTTCCTTCGGTGTGGTATTCAATCCCTGATGATGGCTAATTCCAATATGAAGCTGGGTTTTATTCCCTGATTGACGGGCATTTAAAACCATCTTGTCAAATGTTTTAAATTCTGACTCATATCTTTGAAAAAAGGATTTCCATCCGGGAGCACTTGTCTCCATTAAATTGTTCCAAAAATTCTGCGTATCCAAAACCATATTGAATCCTGATTGGCTTGCGAAAGGCAAGATGGAATTTTGCTGCTTGAATTGGCCCCAGGTCCTTCCCCTTTTCCAATCATCAATAAAGAGCTTAATGGCTTTACTGCTATTCGCTATTATGATGACATCATCTACCAAGGTGAAATAGGAATCTCCAAACCCCATAAAATTTCCATTAAAAAGATGGGCAGGAAACTCATCCGAACTGAGCATAAAAATTTCTTTTCCCTGATAGAAATCCATTAATCTGGAAACATCTATTTCCTGATTTTCCCCAAGACCGAATTTTTTCAGCAATTCAAACTGGACATTGGGATTTTCGGTTTTGAGTAGTAATATTTTATCCTGTGGTTCTTTTGGAAGTTTTTCCAGATTGAGAAATGCCATGTGGCCCGTAAGGTATTTTGTAAATCCCTTTTGCACCAACCCTGTTTCGATATCCCCCATCACCAGACTGTTAGAAGAAAAGTCCGAGTCCATACCCGAAAACAATTGAAAAGGATCCTCAAGCTGGTATTGAAAATAGGTAGCTGTTCTGTTAGGAACCAAGTCACGGAAATAAACGAAAGCCGGTGAACCTAGATGCTTAATGCCGACATTGCCTTTGCCTTCAAAAAATAAGGCTCCATCAAAAAAAATACTGTCTGCCGAGAACTTTAAATGAAGGTTTGCAGACATTTTATTTTTTGCAAAATTCCTGATCGATGGGAGGTTATTATTTTTAGCAATTCCATTGATGATTCCGGCGATTCCTGAACTGCCGACTCTCAGGATTCCCAAATCTTTGGATTTGGGAATGTCTTTAAAAAGCTCTGAATAAAATCCTCCAAATACCGAAAGCGCATCGTTTTGGGAATGTCTGATGGCGTCTTCAATCAAAAAAGAGGTGAAGCTGACTGCTAATAGATTGTCTATTTGTGCATAGGCGAGGGTGATACCCTCGGTTTTGGTTTTCAATTCTCGGATATTGATTCCGCTGTAATTTCTGGAAGATATAGTCCCATTTGCTAGGATTTTTTTCTCTAAGTCTTCCATCAAAGAAAATCCCTCAGGGTTTTGATAGGCCAAAACAAATAAAAAATCAAATTCTTCCTTTCCGGTTAGATGTAGCGAAACAGCAAGTTGGTTTCCTTTTAAATTTTTCTGTAAAACTCCAGATTTTCCGGCCAGGCTATCCAAAACCAAAAGATTATACTCTGCGTTTTTCAGTGCTGGTATTCCGGATATTGATTTCCAAAAAGGTTGGCTTACAAGCTGATTCCATGCCAATACGGGTTCTGTCGTTTCAAAGACAAACAACGCTTCCGAAGAAATAACATCCACTGCATTTCTGTTGGTATTCTGTAGGAAGATTTTCCAAATAAATATTACCCCGATACCAAGGCAAACCAAAACTGAAAGGATTATAATTCTATTTTTCAATTTTCAATCATTTTGGGAAGTGGCTAAATTTTCCCCTGACAGCAATAAAATAAAAAATCCCGATAGTTGACCGGGATTTTTTCAATAAAATGAGTTTGGAGATTATTTCGCGGAAATCTTGTCCAAAACATTCATTACTTCTTTCACATGTCCTCTTGAGGTTTCAAGCATTGCCTTTTCTTCAGCATTAAGATCAAGCTCCAAGACTTCTTCCACACCATTTCTTCCCAAAATCACAGGCACTCCAAGGTAGCAGTCATCGATTCCATATTCTCCTACAAGTTTGATACAAACAGGGAATACTCTTCTCTGATTTTTAAGGATAGCTTCCACCATCTGCGCTGCCGCAGCTCCCGGTGCATACCATGCCGAAGTTCCCATCAATTTGACCAATTCACCACCGCCAAATTTGGTTCTTTCAAAGATGGCATCAAGTTTTTCTTTTCCGATCAATTCAGTCACAGGAATCCCCGCAACAGTGGTGTATCTTGGAAGCGGAACCATCGTATCGCCATGACCACCCATCAAGATGGCCTGAATCTCTTTAGATGAGACATTCAACTCTTCTGCTATAAATGCCCTGTATCGAGCCGTATCCAAGATTCCCGCCATCCCGATAACCTTATTTCTAGAAAACCCAGAAGTGATATGTGCCTGATAGGTCATCACATCCAGTGGATTAGAAACAACGATAATGATCGCATCTGGAGAGTGCTTTACCACATTTTCAGTCACAGACTTCACGATCCCGGCATTGGTCTCGATCAGGTCATCTCTAGTCATTCCTGGCTTTCTCGGAAGACCGGAAGTGATTACAATCACATCAGAATTAGCGGTTTTGGTATAATCATTTGTACTTCCGACAGTTCTGCTGTCATATTGATTGATGGGGGCTTTTTGCCAGATATCAAGGGCTTTGCCTTCAGCTATTCCTTCCTTGATGTCTATCAATACAATCTGCTCAGCAATCTCTCTATAGGCCAATACGTCAGCACAAGTGGCTCCGACATTACCGGCTCCAACAACGGTTACTTTTGTCATGATATAAGTTTATTTTTAGTGTTAATATTTATTTCAAAAGAGTTGCTAAGTTATTAAACAAAGCCGTCTAAATAAAGCATTACCGCTGAATACTTGAAAATCGGGTAAGTTGTTTTTTTAATAGTAAATGAATGAAACAGATTATAAAGAAGACCTAAAAAACATCAGGTTTCTTGAGAAAAAAGTCCTCTATTCATTTTCGTTTTTTTGAAAAAAGACCTCATTGAGGGGTTTCAAACATTTCTCCAAGATTGAAAAACCCAAAGGAATTTTTGTATGATCTGAAAAGTCGCCTGTTGTTTTCATTGTAATATTCAGCCAATGAGGTCATCATTTTGGCTTTGATCGAAGGATTGCTGTCAAAAACCTCTTGGATGGCAAAGTGAGGAATGACTATCAGTTCCGCTTGATCTGACCCAACTAGGGCTGTGTAAATTCTTTTGGTATTCTCCAAGAGTGAATTTTCACCAAATGCCTCAATTTTTCCCAATTCCTTGATGACCTCAAATGAATTCTTGATGTCAATGGTGAGGTTAATTTTTCCCGATTTGATAATGTAGAAAGCTTGGCTGGGATCTCCCCTGAAAAAAATAACCTCATCTTTAAAATATTTCCGGTGATGTATGGCAGGTAGGAATCTTGCCATCTCAATATTTTTGAGTTTTTCAAAAAAATTGACCTGAGAGAGGAACTGGAAAACTTCAAGTTCGCTTTCATTGAATGTCCTGGAAAAAGGATTGATCATTGCTTAAAGGTTTTTGAAATATAGTACTCTTTTTGTTTTTGGCCCGCACCTGAAAAGCTCTCCAATCCTAAAACCAACCACCCAAGCTATTTCATCTCCTGACCAAAGCACCAAAACTTGCTTTTTTTGGATTAGCGGCACTTTCAAATCTACTAATAAATCACTGATTTTTTTTGGTTTGTCCATCCCAAGGGGCACAAAACGATCCCCTTGCTCCCATTTTTTGATGACAAGCGGAAACTGGAGCTTTTCCATATCAAGCATGGCATTTTCTTTTGATTTATCTATCTCAATTTCGCCTTGGAGATGAAGGATGTCAAATTTTTTTTCTTTCATCTGGACAGAAATATCGTGGAATTCAATCCTTTTTTCTTCCCATTCAAAATCATTGTTTCCCAAAATCAAAAAATCCCTGTCCTTATTCAACATGAATTTGCCTGCGTAAAAAGTTTTTCCTGATTCACTTTTTTCAACAGAGTGGAGAATATCCTGAACATCTGCGAATGAAAATCCAAAATCCCTCAGCCAATAATAAACCATGGAGTGCTTTCCTGTAATATTCGATATTTCTTTGATAGACAGATACTGATAGTCTCCTTCGGTAACAATTGCTTCCTTTTTCCATTTTTCATATAAGAAGAAAAATGCCCTCCCGGTATCTTTGAGCCGCTTGAAACTTGTATCCATGACCTGAAGTCCCTCTGGAAAAGCTTCATTGAGAATGGGAAACACTTTGTTTCTAAGGATATTCCTTTTGTAGTCGTTCTTTTGGTTGCTGCTGTCTTCTTTCCAAGAATAGGAATTTTGAGTCATGTAATCAGAAATATCCATCCTTGAAAAACCGAGCAAAGGCCGGATGATATTTCCCCTTATCTCGGACATTCCATAGATGCCTTCGATGCCCGTCCCCCGCAACATATTAAGAAAAATAGT
This sequence comes from Aquiflexum sp. TKW24L, assembly GCF_023502205.1. GTDB lineage: Bacteria > Bacteroidota > Bacteroidia > Cytophagales > Cyclobacteriaceae > Cognataquiflexum. The sequence continues at coordinate 138,395 of NZ_JAMFLG010000002.1, forward strand.
TTCCAACTGGTCATCGGCATGATGTGCCACTACTAATGCATCATATCCGTTTTCGCTGATGACCTGCTCAAACCAATTATACCGGAATTCCCGTGCAGCCATTTGGGTTGACATTCCCTGCTTATCCATTTCATCCTTATTCGTATGAATTACGTGGATTTTGACATTCCATTTTGCCGACAGCATCCGGACAAATATTTCATCTTCGTCGCTTTCATTTCCCCTAAGCCAAAAATTGACATGGGCAAGCGAAAATCTAATTCCTGCTGATTGCAACAAATAACCCAAACATACACTGTCAATTCCCCCACTGATGGCAAGGAGGTAGGATTTGTTTTCATCCAAAAGTTTTTTTGAACGTATATGGTTTTTAAAAAGCTCTTCCATAAATCAAAAATACCATTTTTGGTTAATTTGCGCCCTGATTCAAAAATCTAATGATCAAATACTCTTCATTGTGCTTTCTATTGCTTTTTGCCGGACTCTTTTCAGGTGTCCAGGCCCAGAACCTCTTGGAGATCCAAAATGCCGAATTGCTCCAAGGTGCACAGGGATTTGAGAGATTGCTCATAGACGTGAGGATGAAGCATCAGAATTCTTTGATTTATTGTGATTCAGCACATTTTTATAGGGTAGAAAATAGGGCCATTCTTTATGGGAATGTAAGGATAGTGGATACTCAAGACCCTATCACCACCACCAGTAGGTATGCAGAATATGATGGCAATACGAAAACGGCCAAGCTGAGAAATACGGTGGTGTTTAAAAATCAAACCACCACACTTTTCACCGACTTTCTGGATTATAACAGAGCTACAGGAGTTGCCAATTATTTCAATGACGGGAAAGTAATAGACAGTACCAATGTCCTGACAAGTGAAAACGGAACCTACGAAACAGCTTTGGAAAAAATCACCTTTACCAATAAAGTAATATTGATCAACCCGGATTATACTTTAAAAACTGATTTTTTGATATACAGGACCGTACCAAAAACAGCTGAAACAGTTGGAATTACCAACGTGGTTTCCAAGGAAGGTCATCTACTCAATGCGCAAAAAGGGAGCTACTACGATACAGAAAATAAAATTTTTAGATTTTATGATGGGGATGTGGAAACAGAAACAAGCTTAGTCTATGCAGAAACTTTATATTATGAGGAAGAAAATAAATACTTTGAAGGGAAGGTAAATGTCAGCTTGTACAATAAAGAGCGTGAAATAGAAATTTTTGGTGAAGAAGGAAAATACTGGGAAGACCGAAAATATAGCATTGTTTATGGAAATGCCTTGGTGAGAAAATATATGGAATCTGACACCATGTACGTGGCCGCAGACACCCTCATCTCTGAAGAAAAGGATGACTCAGAGCAGCGGTTTTTGTATGCATTTCACAATGTACGACTGATCAAGTCTGAACTCCACGGAAAATCAGATTCTCTGGTGTTTATCAATTCAGATTCGCTAATACATATGTATAAGGATCCTGTCATCTGGGAAAATAAAAGCCAGATTACGGCCGACAGCATCAGCTTTTTTATCGTAAATGAAGAAATAGACAGGGTAAATTTAATTCAGAATGCATTTACTGTAAACAGAGATACAATCGGAAATTATAATCAGATGAAAGGGCGGAAGATGACGGGCTATTTCACTGATCAAAAGATCAGCCGGCTGCATATTCAGGGTAATGGTGAATCAATTTATTTTGACCTCGTCGGGGATACCTTGCTGAGGGGGATGAACAAAATGCTCTGTGCCAATATCATGATGTTCTTTGAAGAGGGGAACATCAAAAAGATAAATTGGTTGGTCAAGCCGGAAGGTAACTTCAAACCTCCACATATGATTGAGGATAAAGACAAGGAATTGGAAGGGTTTGTTTGGAGAGAAGACGAAAAACCCTCCATGGCAGCTATAAATGAATGGCGAACTCCAAAAAAAAGGGACAGCTCACGATTTAATTTTTTCAATGAACCGGATGCCGTAGTTCCAGCCCCAAAAGATGAGGAAATACAAAAACTTCTGGAGGAAAAACTAAAATCAGGAATCTAAATCAACAACCTGAAAACGAATTTTTAAGATAAGTTTCTTCAAACGGATTCGATTAGAAAAAATTTTATATGAGGTTAACAATTTTTAACCGCCTTTGTATAAAAACACCAAACCTATTTGTTAAATTTATCCGTATCAACATTTACTGATACTCAGCGAACAGGCCTATTGACAGACATTTACATGAAACGGTATTTCTTACTTTTCTTTCTCTGCATGATATTGCTTCCACTATACACGGAAGCTCAGGTAAGGGTATTGTCTGAAAACATCGAATTCAGCGGCGTCATAGGTAGTTCCCAAAGAAAATCGCTCATCATCCAAAACGAAAGCAATCAAGTCAAGGATTACAGCTTGAAATATCTCAGAGGAAATATCGGATCCTCCCAAAATGTTAAAATATGTATCGGTGATAAGTGTTACGATCCAAAAAGAGACATTTCAAAAATCAAAATCTCACTTAAACCGGGAGAAATTTTCACTGATCTTTATCTGGAATTTGAATTGGGCATAACCGAAACGAAAGGGAATTTTGACCTTCATTTCTTCAATAGCACAAACGTCAGAGATGTATTCGTAATTGAATCCGTCTATGAAGTTTTTAACCCAAGGGCGGATGATACAAACCACAAAGACATCAGCATTGGCAGTGCTTATCCAAACCCAACCAACAGGCAGGCGCAGATAGATTATGTAGTCAAAAATCCAAATGCGGTGGTGAAAATAAGCATCAACAGCTTTATAGGTAATCCTGTAGCTGAATACCAATTAGACCCTCTCCAAAAGAACCTGGTAATCAATGTCTCTGATTTTAACCCGGGTGTTTATTTTTATACTTTATTCGTAGACAACAAGAATATTGTCACCAAAAAACTCGTTGTCAAGAAGTAAACTCCTACCGCCTACGGTTTAGAATTGGTTTCAAATGAATAATCATTTATATTTGCGCCTCGAAAAAGCAATGAAAAAATTCTTTCCATACATCATTACAACCCTCCTTATTGCATTTTCCAGCTGCTCTGGATTCTATAAATTAGAAAAAAGCACAAACTGGGAAGAACTATACGCAGCAGCCAACAAGTATTATAATGAAGAGGAATTCAATAAAGCCATTATCCTTTACGACAAAGTCCTTCCTGTGATCAGGGGGAGCGAAAAGGCTGAGTTGGCAGATTTCAATTACGCATATAGCCATTTCAAGTTAAAGAGATACATAGAATCTGCAGGTTATTTCAATACCTTTTACCAGACTTATAATAGATCTCCGATGGCAGAGGAGGCATTATTTATGAATGCTTACTCCCTTTACTTAGATGCACCTGATTACAATTTGGATCAAAAAAGCAGCCACGACGCGGTAAATGCCATTCAGATCTTTCTCAATAGGTTTCCTCAGTCCGATTCCTACGAAAGAGCAACTGTGATGATTGAAGATCTTCAAGTCAGGTTTGAAGAAAAAGCATACAGGGAATCACTATTGTATCTAAGCTTGACTGAAGGATTATACCCGGGTGACTATTATCGGGCATGCATCATAAATTTTCAGAATTTTGCCAAAAGTTATCCCGACAGCAAGCACAACGAAGAACTTGGATTTAAACTGGTAGAAGTATCTTTGGCATATGGCGAAAGAAGTATTTTTGACAAAAAGGAAGATAGATTGAAGGATGTTTCCAAATACGCAGCACAATTCACAAGAAAATATCCTGAAAGTAAATATTTGGGCAGCATAGAAAATATCGTCAAAAAATCCCAAGTAGAGTTGCTTGCCCATCAGAAAATCAAAAAGGATTATGAGGAAGATTTAGCAAAAGCCAAAGCAGAAAATGAAGCGGCCCAAAGCACAGGTCTCGTAAAAGATAAATAATATAATAGCAATTAAAATCAATCATATATATGGCAGTTAATCCGTCAATCATCACTAGAGATTTGGATAAAATTTCTGAAAAAACAGGGAATTTGTATGAATCACTTCATATTGCTTCCCAAAGGGCGAAGCAGATTTCTTCAAGCATGAAGGAAGAATTGAACAACAAACTCTCTGAATTTGCTTCAACTGTAGATAATCTTGAAGAAGTTTTTGAAAACAAAGAGCAAATCGAAATTTCCAAATTTTACGAAAGAATGCCAAAGCCATCTTCTTTGGCTATGGAGGAGTTTTTGGAAGACAAACTTTATTTCAGAAAACCTGAAGCACCAACAGAATAATGCTTTTAAAGGGTAAAAAGGTTTTATTGGGAGTTACAGGAAGCATAGCAGCCTACAAATCCGCTATACTCACAAGACTACTTGTCAAAGAAGGAGCAGAAGTACAGATCATCATGAGTACTTCTGCTCTTGACTTTATTACCCCTTTAACTTTAGCAACCCTTTCCAAAGGACCTGTCCACCATCAGTTTCATGATCCTAAATCAGGAGTATGGACCAACCACGTGGATCTGGGATTGTGGGCAGATTTATTTTTAATAGCGCCTATCAGCGCCAATACCTTAGGCAAATTTGCCAATGGCATCTGCGACAACCTTCTCACAGCAACCTACCTTTCTGCAAGATGCCCTGTCATGGTCGCTCCTGCGATGGACTTGGATATGTACCAACATCCTTCTGTAAAGGCTAATCTCAAAAAATTAAAAGATTTCGGTAACATCATTCTTGAAGCCGAAACCGGTGAATTGGCAAGTGGACTTTCGGGTCAGGGAAGATTGATGGAGCCAGAACATATTCTGGAATACGTAATCTCCCATTTTTCAAAAAGCCAGGAATTCAAAGGAAAAAAAGTCCTGATTACTTCAGGACCAACTCAAGAAGCCATCGATCCGGTAAGATTTATCAGCAATCATTCCTCCGGCAAGATGGGATCTGCTTTAGCCGATACTTTTGCAGATCAGGGAGCGCAAGTTCATCTGGTTTTGGGAAAAGGAGCAATCAAGCCTGATCATGCATCCATCAAAATCTATCCAGTGACGAGTGCTGAAGAAATGTATCAAGCTTCTTCTAATATTCACCATCAAATGGACATTTGTGTTTTTGCGGCTGCGGTGGCTGATTATGCACCAAAAAACGTTTCGGCTGAGAAAATAAAAAAAGAAGGTGACGGCATGACCATTGAATTGGTCAAAAACATTGACATCGCCTATACACTAGGCAAACTCAAATCCCCTTTTCAAATCCATGTTGGATTTGCATTGGAAACAGAGAATGAGGAATTTTACGCAAAGTCAAAACTCGAAAAGAAAAATTTTGACCTTATCGTTCTCAATTCCATGAGAGATGCAGGAGCGGGTTTCCAGCATGATACCAATAAAGTCAGGATATTTACTGAGGAAGGAAAATCTTTTGAATCTGAGTTACTTCCAAAGAATCAAATTGCTGAATTGATCATTAAGGAAATTAAAAATCTTCCTGTAAAAATCTGACTATAAGAATATCGTTATCTTTAAAAGAAAACCCATTCTACATGAAGATTCGAATTACGATTATCCTTCTTACTTTTTTGTTTACGCTTCCATCGTTCTCACAAGAGCTAAATTTTTCGGTTATTATCAATAGTGAGCGGGCACGAACCCAAGAAACTGCCATTTTCGATAACATGAAAAATAGCTTTGAACAGTTTCTCAATGGGAGAACTTGGACAGGCGATCAATTTCAGGCATTTGAAAGAATCAAAGGCAATGTCCTCATCACCATCAGTGACATGCCACAGGTAGGAGTCTACAATGCAACTGTACAGATTCAAACTGTGAGGCCTGTCTACGGCACCAATTATGAAAGTATGGTCATCAATTTCATCGACCGAAACTGGGCTTTTGAATACCTCCTTTCTCAGCCATTAGAGTTCAACAGATTCGCCTTTCTCAATAATATCAGTTCACTACTTGCCTACTATGCCTACATCGCATTGGGTTTTGATTATGACAGTTTTTCACTCCGAGGAGGAAGCCCCTATTTTGAAATCGCTAATGGAATTGTAAACAATGCCCAACAATCCAACAGAGCAGGATGGGCACCCAATCCCAATGACAGAAGGAACAGGTATTGGTTGATCAATGACATTTACACCTCATCGATTTTTGCTCCGATACGGGAAGCCATATTTCTATACCATCGCAAAGGACTTGATTTGCTACTCACCAATCCTGAGGAAGCCTATCAAAATATGATTTCAGCTTTCCAGTTGGTTGAAGAGGCAAATACCCCACAGCCTAACAGTATTTTTGTAATCACTTTTATGGATGCAAAAAGAGATGAAATTTTGCGTGTTTTTAAAGGTGCCCCAAAGGTAACCCGAAGTGAAGCAGTCGAAGTTCTTCTTAAAATTGACCCAAACAATTCAAAAAGGTACAACGACCTCCTGAAAGGTTAATTTCTTTTTTTAGATTTGACCAAATAAAAATTAAACCAATTTAATGCTCCGCTCCCTTAGCATTGCCAATTACGCCTTGATCCAAAGCTTGGAAATGAATCCAAGCTCATACCTCAATATGATCACCGGCGAAACCGGAGCGGGTAAATCCATCATGTTGGGTGCTGTCGGACTGCTGTTAGGCAATCGGGCAGATACCAAAGCACTCCTAAACCCTGACCAAAAATGTGTGGTCGAGGGAAATTTTGGGATTGGAAATTATGGATTGGAGGATTTTTTCAGAAGTGAAGATTTGGATTTTGATCCCGAGTGCATCATTCGAAGAGAAATAAGTCCGAATGGCAAATCCAGGGCATTTATCAACGATACTCCGGTAAAGCTTGAAACCCTGAAAGACCTTGGTAAGGCCTTGATGGATGTCCATTCACAACATGACAACCTTCAGCTCGGAGAGGGTGAATATCAATTGGATTTGGTGGACGTATTTGTCAAAAGCCAAATTGAGAAAAATGATTATTTATCAGCTTACAAATCATTTCAATCTTCAAAAAAAGCATTAGAAAAGCTAAGCCAAGAAGCTCAAGAAATGAAAAAAGAGGCTGATTTCAATAGATTTCAACTGGAAGAGTTGGCAGAATTGAAACTTCATGAAGGCGAACAAACAGACCTTGAAAGTGAACAGGAAATCCTAGAAAATGCGGAGGAAATCAAATCCAAAATTCAGGAAATCCTTGCCCAAATGGAAGACGACCAATTTGGAGCCTTGAAGCTTTTGGCTTTGGCCAATCAAGGTGTCCAACAACTCACAAAATTTGCGCATAAGTTTGAATCATATGGGGAGCGTTTTCAGAGTGTTTTGATTGAACTCAAAGACATTGCGGCAAGTCTGGAAGAAGAGGATGGACAGGTGGAAGTGGATTTTGCCAAGCTTGAGAATGTCAGGACAAGACTTAGCAAGATCTACCACCTGCAGAAGAAACATGGCTTGGATACTGTCGAAGCATTGATTGCCTTAGAAAACGAACTTGCCGAAAAAGTTTTTTTGGTGGAGAACCTCGATGAGGAACTAGAAAAATTAAAGAAAATCAAAGAGGCGACAGAAAAGGAATTGACCGAAAAAGGCAAAGCCCTTTCCGAAAAAAGGAAATCAGCATTTCAGCCATTTGCTTCCCAACTTGCCAAATTATTACAGCAATTGGGTATGGAAAATGCGCAAGTCGAGTTTTCCTATCAACCAATCACTCCAACCAAAAACGGAATTGATCAGATTGATATCCTTTTCTCCGCCAATAAAGGAGTCAAACCACAGGCCTTAAAACAGGTGGCTTCGGGTGGTGAATTCTCTAGATTGATCTTCGCCATTAAGTATATCATGGCCGATAAAATGGCCCTCCCGACTTTGATTTTTGATGAAATAGACACAGGGGTATCCGGAGAAATCGCGCTTCAGATGGTCAGGATGATGCAGGACATCGCCAAGCAGCACCAAGTCATCTGCATCAGTCATTTGCCACAGGTAGCAGCTAAGGGGAATCAACATTACTTTGTCTATAAGGACGACAGCTCAGAAAAAACAATCAGTAAAATCAAATTGCTAGAAGGCGAAGAAAGAACCATTGAAATCGCCAAAATGATCGCCGGAGCCAATCCATCTCCAACAGCGTTTGAAAGTGCTAGGGAGTTGCTAGGTGGTTAATTTTTGGTTATTGGGTTAATGGGTTATTGGTTATTTGGTTTAACTGGTTATTTGGTTAACTGGTTAATTGGTTAATTGGTTAACTGATTAACTGATATCCGTCCTACATGTTTTCGAGTTGGCGCTACTTGGTACTTGGTACTTGATACTTAGTACTTGATACTTGGTACTTGGTACTCAATGCTCCCCTCTTACCTTTCACTTCTCACCATCTACTTATACCTGGCTCTTTCATACTTGATACTTTGTACTTGGTTCTTGCTTCTCCAAATCTTATTTTTACACATTATTTGACCAAATCAAAAGAACATATCATGCCAGAGAATTTATTGAAAGGAAAACTCGGAATAATCACAGGAGCTTTAGATGAAAACTCCATTGCTTGGAAAGCTGCACTCAAAGCGCACGAACAAGGTGGAAGGTTTGTATTGACCAATGCACCTATCGCCATGAGAATGGGTGCCATCAAGGAATTGGCAGAGCAATGCAATACCATTGTTATCCCTGCAGACGCCACTTCTTTGGAAGATATTGAAAAACTTTATACCGAAGCCCGTGAATATTTAGGCGGCAACTTTGACTTTTTGCTTCACTCGATCGGTATGTCCCCAAATATCCGTAAAGGCCGCTCTTATGGTGACCTCAACTATGAATGGGCTGCAAAATCCTACGATGTCTCTTCGGTATCTTTTCATAAAATGATGCAGGTAGCAGAAAAAATGGACGCTATGAATGAATGGGGTTCCATCCTTGGACTTTCATACATTGCTGCGCAAAGAGTATATCCATTTTATACAGATATGGCCGATGCCAAAGCACTTTTGGAAAGTATTGCGCGAGGTTATGGCTATAGATATGGCAAACTGAAAAAAGTCAGGGTAAATACAATTTCCCAATCACCTACCAAAACTACCGCAGGAACAGGAATCGGAGGATTCGATACCTTCTACAATTTTGCGGATTCCATGTCACCCCTTGGAAATGCCTCTGCTGAGGCCTGTGCCGATTACATCATTACGATGTTCTCTGATTTGACCAAAATGGTCACCATGCAGAACCTTTTCCACGATGGTGGTTATTCCAATACTGGTATATCTGAGGATATCATGAATAAATTCATGGATCTTTGATAAATAAAAGCTCAAGAGTAATTAATTGAAAGATTGCAGAATTTTACTATCTCGAGCAATAAAGATTTATTTCCCGAATTGGGACAAAATAAAAGTAAATATGTCGATAGGGGTAAAATAAAAATAGGGCTGAATTTTATCAGCCCTTATTTTTTCATGTATTATTCTTAAATTTAAAAATGGACAAATTAATAAAGTATCAAATTATTGAAGAGATTATTATCTCAGAGGACGAGGTGATTTTAGACCAAATCAGGTCCCTATTAATGGGGGAAGATTTTTGGGATAAAACCGATGAGGTTTCCCAAAAGTCTATCATACAAGGGATCAAAGATTATGAATCAGGTAAAATCGTTCCCCATGAAGCTGTTATGGAGAAATATAGACCCAATATCAAAGAATGAAATTTCATGTATTTTGGACTAAAGAAGCTGAAGTTTCACTTGGAGAGATTATTTTGTATTTAGAAAAAGAATGGAGTGAAAAGGAAATCGTCAATTTTCTGGATAGGATAGAAAAAGTAATAGCACTTATTAAAATGTCCCCGGAATTATTTCCTTTATCACCCACTAAGGGGGTAAGAAAAGCCGTCATCAAAAAGCATTCAAGCCTTTATTATAAGATTGATAAAAATCAAATCATCATTCTCAGTATAAGAAGCAATAGCAAAGGGCCTAAAAACTTTCCTTATTAAAACTTACCCTCTCCAAAACCAACCCATTAGCCGGAACTGCAATCGAAATGGGATTTGTTTGCTCTGAAATGAAGGCATTTTTCAAGTCATCTAAACTTATTTTTCCCAGCCCCAAATCCACCAAAGCGGCCATCATGATCCTCACCTGATACCTGAGGAATCCTTTTCCTTTGACAGAAAAAGTGAAGGCACTTTCAGGGATAAGGCCAGTTCCTGCTTGAGGATGTTGGGTAATCTCTGATTCGTAAACCTCCCTGACATAATCATCTGTCACTTTATCAATGGAGCAAAATCGCCGAAAATCATGTTTCCCTATAAAAAGTAGTGCACCCATTTTCATCAATTCCAAATCAGGCGATCCTTGAAAAAATGCCAGGTTCCCTGATGCAAAAGGATGGAATTTTTCTCCAATCGCAAAGTGGTAATGATACTCCTTCCACTGCACATCCTGAATGATATTAAAGCTTAAGGGAACAGGTTCCACCTCCAAAAGCCTGATATCTGAAGGTAAGAATGAATTTAGGGTATCAAGAAGATCGGGAGATATTTCATGTTTCAAAAACAATTCAAAAGCACCACGACTGCAGGAAACTTCTGCATCAGTCCGGCTTGCTCCAAGGATGGTAAAATCTTCATGACCTAATACATACCGGAAAGCTTTCTCCAATGTACTTTGAATTGTTTTGACTCCTGGCTGTTTTTGCCAACCGTGATACCGAAGTCCAAGATATTGCAGGTAAAAAAGGTAGGTAAACGGTCGGGTTTGCATTTTGGATTAACGGGAGAATGACAAATAAAGGCATCAAGCACTCCAAATACAAAACCCTCCAAAAGTTCAAAACTTTAGGAGGGTTTTCAAATGAATCAATAGTATCGATTTTAAATATTTGCAGCCAACCAATCCCCCACTTCCGAGGTCTTGTACGCTTTTCCGCCTTCGGCAATGTCTTCTGTGACGATTCCTTCCTCCAATGATTTATTGACCACATCTGAAATCGCTTTGGCTTCATCACTCAGATCAAATGCATACTCAAACATCATCGCTGCCGACAGAATTGTCCCCAGGGGATTGGCGATGTCTTTTCCTGCAGCCTGGGGATAGGAACCATGGATCGGTTCGAAAAGCTTGTTTTCAGTTCCCAAAGAGGCAGACGGCATTAATCCCATAGAACCTGAAATCACCGATGCTTCATCAGTGAGAATATCTCCAAAAAGGTTTTCTGTGATCAACACATCGTATGCTTTTGGCCATTGGATCAATCGCATGGCGACTGCGTCAACAAATTCATATTCCACTTTGACATCAGGATATTCCGGAGCCAATTCTTGGACAGTCTCCCTCCAAAGCCTGGAAGTAGCCAAAACATTGGCTTTATCCACACAGGTCAATAATTTTCTTCTCTTTTGGGCAGCTTCGAATCCCATTCTAGCCAACCTCGTGATTTCTTCTTTGGAATAGACATTGGTGTCAAAAGCTTTGGTACCCTGTTCGTTTCTTCCACGAGGTTCACCAAAATATATCCCTCCGGTTAATTCCCTGAAGAAAACCAAATCAACACCCTCAATTCTATCTAATTTCAAAGGAGATTTATGTACCAAAGAAGGGAAAGTAAAGGTCGGACGGACATTGGCAAATAATCCCAATTTCTTTCTCATTGCCAATAATCCCTGCTCGGGCCTTACTTTGGCTTTGGGATCGTTGTCGTATTTGGGATCACCTATCGCTCCGAAAAGTACAGCATCCGCCCTCAAACAAACCTCGTGTGTGGTATCAGGATATGGATCTCCTGTAAGGTCAATCGCCGCAGCACCCACAGGTGCCTCTTCAAAATGGATGGTATGACCAAACTTTTTAGCTACAGCATTTACTACTTTGACTGCCTGAGCAATCACCTCTGGGCCGATGCCGTCACCCGGCAATAGCGCTATATTCATTTCCATAGAAATTCTTTTTATCTAGTTCTGGGTTTTCTTCAGCATGAGTTCCGGTTACCGGCTCTGTTTTTTTAATCTTTTCAATGATGTTCAGCATCTTTTCTGTGGCCTTCAAAGCAGCTACAGTCTGATCGCTGTCCAAACCTTTGGTTTTGAATATCTTTCCAAAATCCCAGGTAATGACGGTTTCTACAAAAGCATCCGTCTTTCCTCCTGGAGGTATCGTCACGCTATAATTAGTCAAAACCGGTAATTCTTTATTCAGTGATTTATAAATCTTTTTCAAGGCCTTCATGAAAGCATCGTATTGCCCATCTCCAGAAGAACCTTCTTCAAAGCTATCGCCGTTGATGTTGATCTTCAGTTGGACAGTTGGTCTCAAACCTTTTGAATGGCTGAGGTTATAACCTTCGATGAAAATATCATGAGAGATGGAGTTATTCTGCAACACATCTGAAATGATATATGGCAAGTCCTCTGTGGTTACCCTTTCCTTTTTGTCACCAAGCTCGATGATCCTTTGGGTGACTTTTGTCAGTTCGTCAGGTTCAAGAGAGATGCCTAATTCCTGCAGATTTTTGACAATATTGGCTTTTCCCGATGTCTTGCCCAAAGCATATTTTCTTTGACGGCCAAAGCGCTCTGGAAGCAAATCATTGAAATAAAGATTTTTCTTATTGTCACCATCTGCATGGATTCCGGCAGTTTGGGTAAATACATTTTCACCCACAACAGGTTTATTGGCCGGGATATGCTGACCGGAGAACTGCTCCACTAACTTACTGACGCGGTAGATTTTATTCTCTTTGACGTTCAGTTTGAAGTCAGTAAAATCTTTCAAAACAGCAATTACAGACTCCAAAGGTGCATTCCCCGCCCTTTCTCCCAATCCATTTACAGTGGTATGGATGCCGCTCACTCCGTTATATATTGCTTCCAAGACATTGGCTACTGACAAATCGTAATCATTGTGGGCATGGAAATCAAAATGGGTATCAGGGTATTCGCTTGTAATCACCTTGAGAAAATGGGATACTTCCCTTGGATTGAGCAAGCCCAAAGTATCAGGAAGCATGATTCTCCGCACCTGAAGATGCACCAATACACCGATCAAATCCATGGTATAATTCATGGAATTTCTCATGCCATTGGACCAATCTTCCAGGTAGACATTTACTGAAATGCCCATTTGACGTGCATATAGGACACTTTTTTCAATATCATTATAATGTTGCTCCGGGGTTTTCCTAAGCTGATGGGTCAGGTGATTGAGTGAGCCTTTGGTCAAAAGGTTCAGAACCTTTCCTCCAGCTTCCTTGATCCAATTGATGGAATCAGGCGTATCGACAAAACCCAATACTTCTACCCGATCAAGGTATCCTTTCTCGGCAGCCCATTGGGTAATTCTTTTGACACCTTCCATTTCCCCCTCAGAAACCCGGGCAGAAGCCACTTCTATCCTATCCACCTTCAGTTCATCCAACAATAGCTTTGCTATTTGAAGTTTTTCGGAAGGTAGAAACGCAACACCCGAGGTCTGTTCGCCATCCCTCAGGGTTGTATCCATGATTTCTATTTTCCTATGATGACCCATTTTTTTGAGTTTGGCACAAAGTATATACTCGCGCTGATGGAATTAATAATTATGAATCAATGTCGTTTAGTTAGGGTTGCTTCGATAAACTTTTCCAAGGTTCGGAATGGATGTTTTAAGATTTTCATGGTCTGGTCCCAACTTTGGAAAAGGTTTGTATAACCCAAAAGCTTATCTAAACGAAATTGAATTATGAATAATGAATCAGCTATCTGTTTTCAGCAAATGCTGCTATTTCCTCCTTGATGTTCAATAAGTAGTCGATATCATCGAAACCGTTTTTCATGTTTTCCTTTTTGTAGGAATTGATGTCAAAAGACTCCGACGCACCTGTATTGAGCAAGGTGATTTTTTGTTTGTCAATATCGATTTCAACTTCAGTCTTTGGATCAGCTTCTACAGACTTAAACAAAACTTCAGCAAATTCAGCACTGATGGTCACCGGCAAAACACCAATATTCAAACAGTTATTTTTGAAGATATCAGCAAAAAAACTCGAAACAACTGCCCTAAATCCATAATCATAAATCGCCCAAACGGCATGTTCACGACTTGAACCGGACCCGAAATTTTTTCCCGAAAGAAGAATTTTACCAGAATAAGTAGGATCATTGAGCACAAAATCCTTTTTGGGATTTCCTTCCACATCATATCTCCAATCTCTGAAAAGATTATCGCCAAAACCTTCTCTTTCGGTAGCTTTCAGAAAACGCGCAGGGATAATCTGATCAGTATCCACGTTTTCTGCAGGCAAAGGAACAATTGTGCTGGTAAGTATATTGAATTTATCGTAAGCCATTTTTTCTTTCTTTTAGGTTAAAATACTTCCCTTGGATCAGCGATTTCACCAGTAACAGCCACAGCTGCCACAGTCAATGGACTGGCCAAAAGCGTTCTCGCACCAGGTCCCTGTCTTCCCTCAAAATTCCTGTTGGAAGTTGATACCGCATATTTACCTGACGGAATCTTGTCGTCATTCATAGCAAGGCAAGCAGAACAGCCCGGTTGTCTCAATTCGAAACCGGCATCTTCCAATATTTTCACCAAACCCTCCTCATGCGCCATCTTCTCCACTTCCCTTGAACCGGGAACAATCCAAGCGGTTATGTTAGCGGCTTTTTGTTTTCCTTTGACGAAAGCGGCTACTGAGCGGATATCTTCGATGCGACCGTTTGTACAGCTTCCAACGAAAACATAATCCACTTTTTTTCCTTTGATAGGTTCACCAGGAGCAAAACCCATATATTCCAAAGATTTGAGGTAGGAGATTTTGTTGCTTCCTTCCATTCCTTCGGTTGTCGGGATGTTGCCTTTGATTTTGATACCCATTCCTGGGTTGGTACCATAAGTGATCATCGGTTCGATGTCGGCTGCATCAAAAGTATATTCTTTGTCAAAAACAGCCTCTTCGTCCGTTTTCAGCGTTTTCCAATAAGCTACTGCCTGATCCCAAGCTTCACCTTTGGGGGCATATTGTTTTCCTTTGAGATAAGCAAAAGTAGTTTCGTCCGGAGCTATCAAACCACCTCTTGCACCCATTTCAATACTCATGTTGCAGATGGTCATTCTTGCCTCCATGCTCAGTCTTCGGATAGCCATACCTGCATATTCCACAAAATAACCTGTTGCTCCTGCGGCAGAAATCTTGGCAATGATATAGAGGATGATGTCTTTGGAAGTCACTCCCCCACCCAATTCACCGTCCACAGTGATTCTCATTTTTTTGGCTTTGGTCTGCATGATGCATTGAGTCGCCAAAACCATTTCTACTTCGGAGGTTCCGATTCCAAATGCAATCGCACCAAAAGCGCCATGGGTAGATGTATGGCTATCACCGCACACGATGGTCATTCCCGGTTGGGTTATGCCCAATTCGGGTCCGATGACGTGGACAATACCGTGGTGGTCTGAACCCAAGTCATGCAATTCAATATCATATTTTTTACAGTTTTCCCTGAGTCTTTCAACCTGCATGCGGGAAAGTTTGTCCTTGATGGTTTTGTCCTGATCTACGGTAGGCACGTTGTGGTCGGGCGTTCCGACTGTCCTGTCGGGATGAAGAACGCCTATACCTCTTTTTTCTAAATTCAGAAATGCAACAGGGCTCGTCACTTCATGGATAAAATGCTTATCTATGAAAAAGACATCAGGACCATTGGGTACAGAACGCACCACATGTGAATCCCATATTTTATCGAATAATGTATTTTTTTCCATCTTAACTTACGCTACAATCACTTTTTCTTTGACAGGTATTTTGTTCAAGGCATCCACAAATGCCTGAGCCGAAGCCACTACGATATCTGTATTGGACGCAAACCCATAATAGGGTCTGTCACCCTGTATAATCCTCATATGTACTTTGGCCACATCATCGCTTCCATGTGTTATTGCTTGGATGAGGAATTCCTCCAACTCAATCTGCGGTTTTACAATGGATTCAATGGCTTTCAAAACAGCATCCACCGGCCCATTGCCTGTGGAATTTGCTACATGGCTTTTGTCTCCTACTTTCAATTCCACATTGGCTTTGATTTCACCATTTGACTGGTAGCTGACTTTCCCCAATTCAATGAATGTGGAACTGTCCATAAACTTTCCTACCAAGGACAATAAATCTTTTGTCCCGATATCTCTTTTGGAATCCGCCAAAAGCAAAAACTCTTCATATACCTCCCGCAATGGTTCGCCTTCAAGTTCTACACCCAAAGCATCCAAATGATGCTTCAAAGCAGCCCTACCACTTCTTGCAGTCAGGACAATGGTAGATTCATGAACGCCAACTTCTTTTGGATCTATGATTTCGTAATTTTCTCTGTGCTTGAGTACTCCGTCCTGATGGATGCCTGAGGAATGTGCAAATGCATTTCTCCCTACAATAGCTTTGTTGGGCTGCACTGGCATGTTCATCAATTTGGAGATCAACCTGCTCGTCCCATAGATCAATTCGGTTTTGATATTGGTATGGACAGGGATGGCATGATGGCATTTGATCGCCATGACGACTTCCTCCAAAGAGGTATTTCCTGCACGCTCACCGATTCCATTGATCGTAAGTTCAGCTTGTCTTGCACCATTCTGCACACCGGAAATGGTATTGGCCGTGGCCATTCCCAAGTCGTTGTGGCAATGTGTCGCAATGATCGCTTTGTCGATATTGGATACGTGTTCCTTTAGGTAGCGGATGATGGCACCATATTGCTCAGGGAGGCAATAACCGGTAGTATCCGGGATATTGACTACCGTTGCACCGGCTTTTATGACGGCTTCGATGATTTTTGCCAAGAAAGGCAACTCTGCCCTTCCTGCATCCTCAGCGTAAAATTCAACATCCTCGACAAAGCTTTTTGCATATTTCACCGCCCTGACACCGCGCTCGATGATGTTGTCCGGAGTAGATCTGAGCTTGAATTGGATATGGTATGGGGAAACTCCGATGCCTGTATGGATTCTTCCTTTTTTGGCATATTTCAAAGCATCCGCAGCTACTTCTATGTCTTTCTCCACTGCCCTTGAAAGGGCGCAGATGATAGGATCCGAAACTGCTTTGGAAATTTCTACTACTGAATTGAAATCTCCAGGGCTGGAAATTGGAAATCCCGCCTCGATGATGTCAACCCCAAGTTTTTCTAAAGCTTTCGCCACCACTATCTTTTCCTGGGAGTTTAATTGACATCCCGGCACCTGCTCTCCATCCCGGAGGGTAGTATCAAATATCCATAGCTTTTCACTCATAATTTTTTCAGTTATTTTCTGGTCTCAATTTCCTGACGGTAGCGCCTGCCTGCCACATTTCAGAATCTCTCAATTCTTTCAATTCCACTTCTAACTTTTCTCTGTAGTCAGGCTTACTGTTGGAATCAATTGATTTTTGGGCTTCTTTTCCGGATTTTACACTGCTATACAATTCTTCAAAAACAGGCTTGGTAGC
Source organism: Aquiflexum sp. TKW24L (assembly GCF_023502205.1). Taxonomy (GTDB): domain Bacteria; phylum Bacteroidota; class Bacteroidia; order Cytophagales; family Cyclobacteriaceae; genus Cognataquiflexum. The sequence continues at coordinate 155,792 of NZ_JAMFLG010000002.1, forward strand.
ATCTCTGAAAGGTTTCCACCAATCCAAGGCACCTCTCTGAGCAGTCGTGGAGCAATTGGCATACATCCAATCCATTCCGTTTTCGGCTACCAAAGGCATCAAGCTTTGAGTCAATTCTTCCACTGTTTCATTGAATGCCTCAGAAGGGGTATGTCCATTTGCTCTCAACACTTCGTATTGCGCAGCAAATATCCCTTGGATCGCTCCCATCAAAGTGCCTCTTTCGCCAGTCAAGTCAGAGGTTACTTCTCTATAAAAATCTGTTTCGAACAGGTATCCTGAGCCTACCCCGATTCCCAAAGCAACTACCCTGTCTTTGGCTTTGCCTGTTCCGTCCTGGAAGATGGCATAGGATGAGTTCAATCCACGACCTTCGACAAACATTCTTCTCAAGGAAGTTCCTGAACCTTTTGGAGCAACCAAAATCACATCTACGTCAGCTGGTGGAATGATGCCTGTTTTTTCTTTATAGGTAATTCCAAAACCGTGGGAGAAATACAATGCTTTTCCCGGAGTTAGGTGTTTTTTAACCATTGGCCAAAGTGCAATCTGTCCGGCATCAGAAAGAAGAAATTGAATGATGGTGCCTTTTTCGCAAGCTTCTTCCAATTCAAATAAGGTCTCACCCGGAACCCAGCCGTCAGCGATTGCTTTGTCCCATGTTTTGGATTCTTTCCTTTGACCAATGATGACGTTGAAGCCGTTGTCTCTAAGGTTAAGTGCTTGACCGGGGCCCTGCACACCATATCCCAATACCGCAATGGTTTCATTCTTCAATACTTCTCTAGCTTTCTCCAAAGGAAATTCCTCTCTGGTGACTACGTTTTCTTCTACTGATCCGAATTTCAGTTTCATAGTGTGATAAATTAGGTTTTATTATTTAAATAATCTGTGATGGAAAATTTTGGTTTGGCGATTGCAACCCTACCTGACCGGGAAAATTCCAACAGGTTGAATGGTTTTAGAATTTCAAGCAATGCCTGGGTATCTTCTTTGTGTCCGGTAAATTCCAAGACCACAAATTCCTTTTCTGCCGCAATGATGTGGGCATTGAATTGCCTGATGACTTTCTCCAGACTCGGATCCAAACTCTCGATCGGAATTTTGTAAAGGGCGATTTCCTGATAGACTACTTCATCATCCATGAAATAATATACCTTGATCACATCCACTACTTTTTCGATCTGTTTTGAAAGCTGGATAATCTGCTCATCGGTGACCGTAACCTCAATGGTTATTTTATGGATCCCATCGAGACGGCTTTCTGAAGCTGTCAAAGCGTCAATATTGATCCCCCTTCTTGTGAAAATGATCGTGATGCGGTTAAGTATCCCGATAAAGTTTTCTGTATATACTAATATGGTATAACGATTCATAAATTCAGTTTCATTCCTAGCTTAACCTTACCTCTTCCACCGAACAACCGGTAGCAATCATCGGGAACACATTGTCTTCTTTCTCGACGACAACCTCAAGGAAAAACGGCCCTTCGTGCAAAATCATTTGGGCTACTGCTTCTTTCAACTCGTGGCGCTCGGTTACTTTTACCGCTTTGAGTTTGTATGCTTCCGCAATTTTTACAAAATCGGGATTTTCAAGTTCTGTAAATGAATATCTTTTATCAAAGAAAAGCTGTTGCCATTGCCTCACCATCCCAAGATAATTATTGTTGAGCAAGACCACTTTGACAGGGGCTTTGGTCTGCATGATGGTTCCAAATTCTTGGATAGTCATCTGAATCCCGCCATCTCCCACAACACAGATTACTTGCCTTTTGAAATCATGCAATTGTGCACCCAAAGCCGCAGGAAGGGCAAATCCCATCGTACCAAGACCACCGGAAGTGACTTGGGTCCTTGATTCTTTGTAATGAAAATACCGCCAGGAAATCATTTGATGCTGACCTACGTCCGTCACCAATATGGCGTTTTCATCCTTGAATTGATTGATTAGTTGAATCACTTCGCCCATATGCAATCCTCCATGGGTAGATTCTAAGTCATAAGACATGACAGCAGCCTTTTCCTCTTTGTCCAATTCCCTGAATTTTTGAAACCATTCGTGGTGGGTATTGGAATTGACAGCATCGGTCAATAAAGGCAAACTTGTCTTGCAATCCCCCAAAACAGGGACTGCGCATTTTACATTTTTATCGATTTCTGAAGGATCCAATTCCAAATGGACAACCTGCGCTTGCTTGGCATATCGTTTCAAATCTCCTGTAACCCTGTCATCAAACCGCATTCCGATGGCAATCAGTACATCGCATTGGTTGGTCAGAAGATTGGGTGCATAGTTGCCGTGCATCCCAAGTTTGCCTACATAGGAAGGGTGATCTTGGGAAAGTGCGCCAGAACCTAGAAGTGTGGAAGCGGCAGGTATCCCTGATTTATCCAAAAATCTTTTCAATTCCTCCTCTGCATTGGCAAGGATTACACCTTGTCCGTAGAGCACATAAGGTCTTTTTGCATCATTGATCAATTGGGCTGCTGCAGCAATGGCCGTTGGATTGATGGTGACATAAGGCCTGAAGGATCTTATTCCTAAACAAGGCTGATAGAGGAATTCTCCAAATTCAACTTGTGCATTTTTTGTTATATCTACCAATACCGGACCCGGTCTTCCGGTTTTTGCAATAAAAAAAGCCTTGGCAATCGCCGGAGCTATATCCTCTACCCTTCTTACCTGAATATTCCATTTGGTACCCGGCATGGAAAGACCGATTACGTCCGTTTCCTGAAAAGCATCTGATCCCAAAAGATGGGCAGCTACCTGACCTGTAATGCAGACTAAAGGAGTACTATCAATCTGTGCATCCGCAAGACCCGTGATCAGGTTGGTGGCACCGGGACCTGAAGTAGCGAGTACTACCCCGACATTTCCGGAAACCCTCGCATAACCTTGAGCTGCATGGATTGCACCCTGCTCATGACGGGTCAGCACATGCTTGATCTGATCACTGTAATCATACAATGCATCATACACGGGCATGATTGCTCCGCCAGGATAACCGAAGATGAATTCTGCATTTTCGGCGATCAAGGATCTCACTACGATGTCTGCTCCTCTAACCATAGAATTGGATGATTTAATTTACTTATCTGTCACACATCCTTCCGAAGCGGAGGACACGAGTTTGTTGTATTTCTTGAGTGTTCCTTGGAGGTCACTCAAATCTTTATTTTTCCAATGCTTCTTCCTCTCTGCCATTTCGGCATCACTTACCGCACAACTCAAAGTCAGAGAGTCAGCATCGATGGTGATGATATCCCCGTTTTGGAGCAGACCGATTGGTCCACCTGAATAAGCCTCCGGGGTGACGTGACCAACAACAAATCCGTGGGTTCCACCAGAGAATCTGCCATCTGTGATCAAAGCAACATCCGAACCCAATCCGGCACCAATAATCATAGAGGTTGGTTTCAGCATCTCAGGCATTCCCGGACCGCCTTTGGGTCCGATGTATCTGATAACGATGACTTCTCCTTTATTCACCAATTTATTTTTGATCCCCTCATTTGCTTCCAATTCAGAATCAAAAACACGGGCAGGACCTGTAAAGGATTTGCCTTCTTTTCCCGTGATTTTGGCTACAGAACCTTCAGGGGCAAGATTGCCTTTCAGGATGCAGAGATGTCCTGTTTCTTTCAGTGGCGTTTCCAAAGGATGGATGACATTGACCATCGATGGGACCACAGGATTAATATCTGCAAGATTTTCAGCAAGGGTTTTTCCTGTGACTGTCATACAGTCTCCATGAAGCATGCCGTTGTTCAGCAGGTATTTCATAAAAGCAGGAAGTCCACCCTGCTCAAAAAGATCTTCCATGAGGAATTTCCCAGAAGGCTTGAAATCACCCAACAATGGAGTCTCATGATTTACTCTTGCGAAGTCTGCAAGCGTAAAATCCACTCCTGCAGTTTTGGCAATGGCTAAGATGTGAAGCACCGCATTGGTACTTCCTCCAAGTGCCACTGCTACACGGACTGCGTTTTCAAGACTTTTCTTGGTGACGATATCCTTTGGCTTGATATCTTTTTCCAAAAGGATGGTGATATATTTGGAAATATCCCTGCACTCAGTCATTTTTTCATCTGCTGTGGCTGGAGTCGAGGAGCTGTAGGGCAATGACATTCCCATGGCTTCAATGGCTGAAGACATGGTATTGGCAGTGTACATCCCACCGCAGGCACCGGCACCCGGACATGCATTCTCAATTACACCTTGATAATCAAGATCACTGAGCTCGCCTTTCACCCTTTTGCCGTAAGCTTCAAAAGCCGAAACGATATTCAGTTTTTCTCCTTTATAATTTCCCGACCGGATAGTTCCCCCATAGACCATGATAGATGGCCTGTTGATCCTTAACATCCCCATGATCGCCCCGGGCATATTCTTGTCACATCCAGCTACTGCGACGCAGGCGTCAAATGAATGACCAAGAATAAAGGACTCAATGGAATCTGCAATGATCTCTCTTGACACCAAAGAATACCGCATTCCGGAGGTTCCCATAGAAATTCCATCAGAAATCCCGATGGTATTAAAAACCAAACCGGTCAGACCATGAGCTCTTGTAGCTTCCTTGATCAGACCGGCAAAGTCATTGAGGTGCATATTGCAGGGGTTACTTTCATAGCCACAACTAGCTATGCCTACAAAGGGCTGGTTCATCTGTTTATCAGACATTCCCGTGGCATACAGCATGGCTTTACCTGCGGGATGTTCTTCATTCTGACTGATTTCCCAACTGTGTTTTTTCAAACTCATGGTTACTTCAGGTTGGATTAATAGGTTTATAAAAAAAGTGCCCCATCATCTGAGGCACTTAACATTATATGGTTGTTGGTCAAATATGTCAGATGCCTCAGTGATTATTACAAATGAGAATAATAAAGCTTAGAGGAGTGACTATTTGCAACATGTGGTATGATTCTTTTTTGTTTGGCTAACGTAGTACAATATTAAACCTCTATTTCGAGAGATACAATATTTAATTTCATTTTTTATGGCAAACATATATTGATAATGAATTAAAAAGATTTAAATATAATAGTTTATTTTGCAAAATGAGCGATTGGAAAACTTTTACCTATCTTAACCTCATAATTATTCACAAATCAAAAGAATGTATTGATTTCGCATATTTTTAACCAAAAGCTATTTTTTTTGGATTTTCTTCAAAAGAAAAATAACCATGTATCAAATTCAACAATGGATATGAATAAATACCATTTAACATTCAAATCTCACAAAAAGTATATCAAAATTAATTTAGACACTTCTTTCTGTGAAATACTCAATTTTAAAAATCCAAATATCCCAAAGGACCTCAATCCTTCAAATTCAATTTTATATCCTAATTTCAACATCTAAATTCGATTCATTAAAACCTATTTTCAAAAATGATTTCATTCCCAAATGCCAAGATCAACTTAGGACTTCACATCACTGCCAAGAGGAAAGACGGCTATCATGACATCGAAACCTGCATGGTCCCCATTCCGCTGCATGATGCCTTGGAAATGATCCTGTCAAATAAAACGGTGTTTGATACTTCCGGACTTTCTATTCCAGGTGAGGAAAAAGACAACCTTATCTTGAAAGCCTTCAAATTATTGAGGAAAGATTTCAATGACCTACCCAATGTCCATATCCATTTGCACAAAAACATCCCCATGGGTGCGGGTTTGGGGGGAGGTTCTGCTGATGCGGCTTTTGCGCTGACACTGATGAACAACCTCTTTGACCTCCATCTGGAAAACTGGTTTTTGGAAGACTATGCGGCCCAACTTGGAAGTGACTGCGCTTTTTTTATCGACAATGCCCCAAAAATCGCCACAGGACGAGGTGAAATCATGGAACCTGTGGAAGTAGACCTCAAAGGAAACCACCTATTGCTCGTCAAGCCTCCCATCCATATTGGCACCAAAGAAGCCTATGCCGGAGTAAGTCCCAAAAAACCGGAAAAAGACCTCACCCAAATCCTGAAGGACCAAACACTTTGGAAAACCGAGCTGCAAAATGATTTTGAGAAAAGTATCTTTCCGCAATATCCAGAATTGGCGGCTATCAAAAAATCCCTGTACGACATGGGGGCCTACTACGCCGCGATGTCCGGTTCAGGTTCAACTGTGTTTGGTTTGTTTGACCACAAACCTGAGGTTAAAGAATGGAACAAGGAATATTTTGTTTTTGAAGGGGTGATGTAAATAGAAATAGGATTTTTTGACGACTTTGGCTTGTCTCTAATGCCAAATTGCAAAAACCACATAAATTCAAAAAAGAAAGTCAGTGAGACACTGACTTTAGGGCATTTCAATTCCCCACAAACTCTCTGAAATTACCCCTGTTTACCAAAAGGTTATTGCTGTTGTATCCTACTGTAAAGGTTTTGGGGAAAGTTACATTTCTCTTGGGATTCCATTTGAATTCATAGGCTGTTAATTTACCTGCCAATTCTTCCACATAATCGATTTCTTGCTGTTGCTTAGTTCGCCAAAAATAGCTTCGTGCCAAACTCTGGTAGTAGGAATTTCGCTTAACACGTTCACTGACCAAAAAATTTTCCCAAAGATCACCCACATCTTGCCTTATGGCCAAAGGTGTGAAGTCTCTAATAATTGCATTTCGAATACCATTGTCGTAAAAATAAATTTTTCTAGCCGTCTTAATTTCTGTCCTCAGGTTATAACTGTAAGAAGAAAGGCCAAACACTACAAAGGCCTTTTCAAGAACTTCAATATAAGAAGCCACTGTTTTGGGATCGGCCCCGACGGTTTCAGCCACCTCTTTGAATTTCACCTCATGGCCAACTTGATAAGCCAAAGCTTTTAAAATATCCTGTATCAACTTAGGCTTTTTCAAATTTCCATACATCATTACATCTTTGTACAGGTAACTCTCCGCCAACTCAATTAAAACCTTCTCTTCTTGGCTTGTTTGGTTGATGACGTCAGGGTAAAACCCATAAATCAACCTGTTTTCCAAGCTTTGCTCGGACTTCAAAAATCCCACTTCCTTTTCATACTCAGCCCAAGAAATGGGCCATAAATTAAAGGTCCATTTCCTTCCGGTAAGGGGTTCTTGGATCTGTTGGTTGAGTTCAAATGAAGAAGAACCGCTGATCAAAAGCTGTACTTCCTTGAATTGATCTACGAGTATTTTTGCTTTTATCCCAATTTTATTGATTCGTTGCGCCTCATCTATATATACAATCTGATTGTCTGCAATCAGACTCCTTAAAGTCTCAGTATTGGCATTTTCCAAAATCCCTACGACCGTAGGATCATCTCCGTCAAGATATAAATGCTTTTCCTTTCTGTTATCCAATATTGCTCTGAGCAAAGTTGTCTTGCCAACTTGTCTTGGACCAAGCAATAAAATTGCTTTCCCTGAAAAGAATTTTTCTTCAATAGAGGCTTTGATGATTCGGTTAAATTTCATTGGGTTTGAAATTATCTTATTACAAAGATATAACTTTAAATGATTAAATTCCCGTAAAGTTATAACTTTAAAGGATTGCATTCCCGTAAAGTCATGATTTTAAAGGATTACATTCCCGTAAAGTCATAAATTTGTACTTTAAAAATCACGGCGACCTTTGGAAAATCTCCCCGTTTTGAGCTAGGTTCCCAACATTCTCTTGGCCATTCTCCTTTTTAAAATGTAATTATATATCGGATAGATCAGCACCGAAATCAAAATAATCAAAGTTCCCAAATAAAACCCTCCGGTCATTTTTTCCCTTTCTCCCAAAATCAACACCGCCAGGATAATCCCGTAGACAGGCTCAAGATTCACTGTCAGGTTGACTGCAAAAGCGGTAATCCTCCGCATCAGTTCAACCGAAACAGAAAAGGCATATACTGTACAGATTCCACTCAAAATCAACAACCACAGCCAATCCATTGGTGCAGGGATAAGCTGAAGCCCATTTTCGGCAAAGAAAAAAGCATAGACCGGTAGCATCATGAATGCGAAAACACAAGCTCCAAGCATCTCATAGAATGTCAGGACATATGGACTGTGTCTTTTGGTAAGCCTTCCGTTGATGACCGAAAACAATGCCCCCATCAGCGCCGCACCGATCGCCATCGACAATCCCAACCAATATCCCCACTCAAATCTGAAAATCACATAGATCCCCGATATCACCAGCAGTCCCAAAAAAACTTCAAATCCTTTGATCTTTTTCTTGTTGATGATAGGCTCGAGAAAAGCCGTCCAAAGGGAAGTCGTCGCCATCCCGGCCAAGCAAACTGAGGCTGTAGAAACCCTCGCTGCCCAGAAAAACAGAATCCAATGAATCGAGATCAAGAATCCTGTACCGATAATCTTAATCAGTTCGGATCTGGAAACTCTGATGGAGGTTTTTTTCCAAAGGAAAATAAGTCCCAACATGGCTGAAGCAATCAGTGTCCGGTAAAACACCAATTCAATAGAAGCAATACTGATCAATATCCCGAGAATGGCTGTAATACTCCAGATTGCTACGATAAAATGGAGCATGAGGTAGTCCTTGGCAGTGGCGTGTTCCGACATACTACCTTGGAACTGTTTTATACAAAACCAACCCTGTTGCCGCAAAAACGATATTTGGGATCCATACAGCTAAAATCGGATAGGCCGTGCCTGCCTCGGCGAAAGTCCTGGAAAGCAAAAACATGATGATATATACAAAGGCCAACATGAATCCCAGAGCAATCTGAAAACCTGAACCTCCGCGTGTTTTTCTGGAAGAAACGATGACTCCAATAAAGGTCAGGATCACTGCCGCAAAAGGAGACATGAACCGGACATATTTTTCGATTTTATAAAAATTGACATTGTCTGCCCCCCTTTCTTCTAAAATTTTAATCTGCCTACTAAGGGCAGGAAGTTTAAGCGTTTCGTGGTGATTGGTCGGTAGGTCAAAGTCATTAGGTGTGATAGACAATAAGGTGTCCAAAGACTCGCCTACGGTGTAGTGCTCACCGCCGTCATGAAGCACCCTCATTCTCCAATTTTTCGCAGACCAAGTATTGATGGCTGTGTCCCACACGATTCTGTCGGCAGATAACTTGGCGATCAATTTCCCTTCCCGGATTTCTTCCAGAGTAAAATTATATCCGGTATTGCCGGAAGTGTAGTATCGAGAGATGTAGGCGTAAATATCCGGGGCTACTTTAATATGAATATTTTGTTGGGTAAAAAACTTATCATCCTCTAGCCACCTTGATTTGAATTCTGTCACCCCCGCAGTAGCTCCAGGAAGGATCCAACCATTCATCAGGAAACTCACAATTCCGATCATGGAAGCTGAAAACAGAAAAGGATAAAGCATCCTCACAAAGCTCGTCCCGCTGCTCAAAATGGCAATGATCTCTGTTCTTCCGGCCATTTTGGAAGTGATAAAAATGACAGAAATAAAGACAGTGATCGGAGTAAGGAGGTTATTAAGGTAAAGCCCATAGTTTCCCAAATATCTCAGAATGTCTTTGGCAGGGACTTTATTGCGGATAAATGCATCGTTTTTCTCGGTGAAGTCCAACACCAATACAATCATGATCAGCATCAAAACCACAAAGAAATAGGTTTTGAGAAAATCTTTGATGATGAGCTTGTCGAGAATTTTCATGTTTATAACCTTCTGCTTACTTTTTCTACCATCTCATTTTTCCAGGCCAAAAAGCCACCTGACTTGATTTTTTCCCTTGCCTGTCCGACTAGCCAAAGGTAAAAGGCCAGATTATGGATGCTTGCAATCTGAGCAGCAAGGATTTCCTTGCCGATTACCAAGTGTCTGAGATAGGCTTTGGAATAGAAAGTACTAACGTACGAATTGATATTTGGATCAATCGGGCTGAAATCGTCCTTCCACCTTTCATTTTTGATATTGATGATTCCTTCAGAAGTAAAGAGCATGCCGTTCCTTGCATTGCGGGTGGGCATCACACAATCAAACATGTCGATGCCCAAGGCGATTCCTTCGAGGATATTGGCAGGTGTGCCTACTCCCATCAGGTATCTCGGTTTGTCTTTTGGAAGAATATCCGTGACCATGTCTGTCATTTCGTACATCATTTCCACAGGCTCTCCTACCGAAAGTCCCCCAATGGCATTGCCTTCCCTTTCGCAGGAAGCAACAAATTCCGCTGACTGTTTTCTCAAATCTTTGAAAACGCTTCCCTGAATAATCGGGAAAAGCGATTGGCTATATCCATAAATCCCCTCTGTGCTGTCAAACCTCTCAATGCATCTTTGGAGCCAACGGTGGGTCAGGTCCATAGATGTGCGGGCGTAGGAATAGTCACAGGGATATGGCGGACATTCGTCAAAAGCCATGATGATATCCGCCCCGATGATCCGCTGAATATCCATCACTCCTTCGGGTGTAAAGGTATGTTTGGAACCGTCTATGTGGGATTTGAAAATAGCTCCTTCTTCGGTCAGTTTTCTATTTGCTGCCAAGGAGAAAACCTGATATCCCCCCGAATCCGTCAAGATCGGTTTGTTCCATCCGTTGAATTTATGGAGGCCACCGGCTTTTTGGAGGATATCCAATCCCGGTCTGAGGTATAAGTGATAGGTATTACCCAGGATTATCTGAGCCTTGATGTCGTCCATGAGCTCACGCTGATGTACGGCCTTGACTGTACCAGCCGTACCGACAGGCATAAAAATCGGAGTTTCGATATCCCCATGGTCTGTTTTGAGCACTCCTGCCCTTGCTTTGCTGTCCGGGTCGGTAGATTCTAACTTAAACTTCATTCTATTTGAATTGATCTGTAGTACCCAAAAGGCATTAGAGATTTCTTTTCATTTTTGAATCACAAAAATATAAGCTTATTCTTAAATGAATGCTCAATTTGATTTTATATTTGCCCCACAATAACAAGGGGATGTTTATACAAATTTTGTGGGTCGTTTTTTTTGTAAGTCTTGCAATCCAACTATTTTACCTCCTTATTCTATTTGGAAGATTTGCTTTTTTCTACAAAAAGAAGTCAACTGTACCAATCCAAGAAAAAGAACCGGTGACAGTGGTCATTGCAGCGCACAATGAACGTACAAACCTAAAGAAAATCATTCCTCTGCTGTTTGAGCAGGATTACCCAAACTTTGAAGTGATGGTCATCAATGACCGCTCTTATGACGGCACCAAAAAAGTCCTTGAGCAATTGATGGCGGTTTATCCCCGACTCCGGACCGTGACCGTCCATTACACCCCGGGACATGTGACCGCAAAAAAATATGCCTTGACATTGGGTATCAAAGTGGCCAAAAACGACGTCCTGCTTTTGACGGATGCAGATTGCACTCCCAAAACTGATAAATGGATCGAATTGATGACCGCACCTGTAAGGCTTGAAGGAAAAGATTTTGCCTTGGGATTTTCCCAATATGAATCACAAAAGGGCTTTCTTAACAAATGGATCCAATTGGAAACCATCTGGACTGCTATCCAATATATTTCATTTGCATTGTGGAAATCACCATTTATGGGAGTCGGACGCAACATGAGTTATAGAAGGAGTTTCTTTTTGGACAAAAAAGCCTTTAAAGGACTTTGGGATATTGAAGGCGGGGATGATGACTTGTTTGTAAATCTCCACGCCAACAGTACCAATGTGGCGGTGGTAGTCGATCCTGCAAGCATCACCTATTCCATTCCAAAAAATACCTGGGAGGAATATTTCACCCAAAAGAAAAGGCATTTTCATGCCGGCAAATACTACACTACAGGCAACAAACAAAAGGTGGGATGGTATGCCTTTTCCCATTTCCTGTTTTGGGTAATGGGTACGGTATTACTTATATTTTTGGCAATTGATCAAAAATGGGAACAAATTTTGGTCATATTGGGTATTATGTTTGTCCGTTCTATATTAATCACCTCGATATTCCGCTCGGCCAGAAAAAAACTCGAAGGAAAAATTCAGGTTTATTGGTCGCTGGTTTTCGATGTCATGTATATGGGGTATTTTTGGATTTTAGGTTCATTGGGGTACCTGTCAAAAAAAGTTAAATGGAAATAAACGAAAGAGGATTTTCAAGTAAGGCCTTAGAGGACTTCGAACTCATAGACAAAGCTGTTATTGAGTTGGACCAACAGGCCTATGCCATGCTGATGAAGCGGTACAAAAAGGCTGTTTATTTCATGATCCTGAAAATGATCAGGGATACAGATGATGCCGAAGACCTTACCATGGAAGCTTTTGCCAAAGCTTTCAAAAACCTCCATAAATTCAAAAAAGACTACACATTCAGTACTTGGCTATTCCGAATAGCTACCAACAATACCATCGATTTTATTAGGAAAAAGAAACTCAAAACCATGAGTCTCAATACCAGTATGACAGATGATGGCGGCAATTCGGTCACGATAGATGTAGAGGACGATGACAATAATCCTCAAGATGAATATATCCGGTCACAAAGGATCGAGATGGTCAGGATTTTTGTAGACAAGCTTCCTGCCAAATACCGCAAATTGGTGGAGTTACGCTACTTTGATGAATTGTCCTACGAAGAAATCGCACAGGAACTTGAGAAGCCTCTTGGAACAGTGAAGGCCCAACTTCACCGGTCCAGAGAGCTATTGTATGAGATAGCCTCGGGAAAAGAGGATCATATATAGGGTTTATTTATATTTCACTTATAAGTTTGGAATCGCTTTATCGAATTATAATGAAAAAATTTTTTGGAATCTTATGGAAATTGATTAAAAAACCTGGCTTTGACTTTCGTTTCAGGATTGTATAGTTCCAAAACATTTTGATTCAAAGAATACTCAGTGCTTTGATTTACCTTTAATAGCAGATTAAGACTATCATATTTATTGTAAATATCTAAAGTTACTCTGGATATATTGTCTGTAGGATAGGTACTAGGTTGAGGCCGAATTTGGAAGTAAAACGAACTTATTTTTATTTTCTCATTTTCAGTTGAATAAACAGGAATGAAATTTTGACGAATCCAAACTTCAGTAATGATTTCTAAACTTTTCAATTCTGTACCTGATGCACCAAATAAATTCAGGCTGTCATAAAAATATATCCCTATCGCAGGATCTTCGCAGGTTGGGTAAGACAGGATATCCCCATTTTCATCAAGAAATGCTTGAAGCTGCCAAAATTTATTTTCAAGGCTTAATTCGCCTTCTCGTATTTCAAAAGAAATAGGGCACGAAGGAACCTTACTGATACTTTATAAGAGGAAAGGTTCACCATTAAAATCGTTTGAGCCAAGCTTCTTTTTAATCAGACCGCTTATGTTTACCTGCATGCGGTAATTTGCACTTTTTAATCCGTTATAGAGATAGCCATAATAATAAACAACCCCCGCACAATTTTCAGTTAGGGATGAACCGTATTTAAATTGTTCATTTAAAAAACTACAAATCAATCCATCATCACCAACATGTAAAACATGATATGGCACAGAATTATCTATCGGTTTTAATTTGAATATATAACCGGATTCAAGACTTTTTCCAACCTGCTCTACATCTAGAAAGGCCTTTAAATCATTAATTTCCACAAGTGTTTTCCTTTTCTCAATCTGATCCTCATCAAAAATGCAACTACTCAAAAAAACCAAAATAAAAAAGATTCCGACCCGTTTCATATCTGATATAGTTTGATTTAGAATCAATTCGCCACAAACATCGCATTCAACTTAGACTTGGGATTACTGAGTTTTAGAATATTATTTTCCAACATATAATCTAATGTATCAGTAGAAAGTAAACGGAGTAGGCTATCTGACTTTTGTTTGGTTTGCAGCGTCCTGGGACCATCATGCTGCACGTAATTTCTAAATCCGGGAATAAAAAATGGCGATGATAAATATTTTAGCCGGATTTTATTACTGTTTTCAATCACAGAATAGCTTATTTCTCTTCCTGAGAGAGAAAACAAGTAATCGCCGGTTCTCACTTCCACTCTTTTTCCGCCCGGCAGGTTAAATGGATAATCATCCAATAAAACATCTGAAAATTGTATCCGCATATTATTTGATTCGCATGCAGGATGAGAATAAATCTGGTCATCGTTATCTACAAACCCTATCATTTTCCAAACTTTTTCATTTAGAGCTACTTCTCCCGGAACTATTCGATAATCAACAGGACAACTCAAAATCCTTTCCGCTTTTGTTAGAATAAATGGTTTTCCTACTCTTTTTTCATTGGGATTGGGTGACAGAACCTCCCCGGAAATATGGTATAAAAGCTTCATTCCCGGCCTTCTCGGGTAAAATGAATGCCAATTGTAGCAGTCATTCACCGATAATGAATCACAAATAAGATCGGGATCGATCACTGAAAGATTTTGAAAATTACCCGGTGTTTGTAATTCAAAAACAAATCCTAGGCTATCACCCTCGATAATTTCCATATCCAGATAGGCAACTTGGTCATTGATCTCCCCGATAATTTTTTGCCTTTCAAAACCATCATTACAACCGACCAATAATAGCAAAATAAAAAATATCCTAAGGTGTTTCATAAATTATAAAATTTAACACCTAAAGTTATTTACAATCAACAGCTTATAAAAAAAATTATGAGCTTCATTTTTGCATAAATCAATAATCAAAGATTATTTTTTTGTAGAATTTAACTAAGAAAAGGGCTTATTAAGCTTACCAAAAAATACCTTGAAAGCAATTTTAATTTTTCACAGAAACAACTTCTTATCTCTGATATAATCCTCCACAGATTGTGGAATTAAATACCTGACCGAGTTCCCGTTTTTGATTGCGTCCCGGATAAAAGTCGCAGAAATATCCATCAGCGGCGCCTCTACATATCGGATATTTGGATGCTTCAGATCCGGTTGCTCTCCCGGCCTAGGATAGACGTAAAGACCATATTGCTCCAAGATCACTTCAAAATTTTTCCATTTGTGGAAGTGTGTCAGGTTGTCCCCTCCCACTATCAGTCTAAATTGATGATTGGGATGCTTCTCGGTAAGGTAGGTAAGTGTATCAATGGTATAGCTCGGCCGAGGCATGTGAAATTCCACATCGGAAGCCCTAAAATAAAAATGATCGGCAATGGCGAGCTCTACCATCTTAAGCCGATCAAATTCATGTAACAATGACTTTTGCTTCTTGAAAGGATTCTGTGGACTGACGATAAACCAAATTTCGTCTAGATCAGTCCTGTCCTGCATCACATTGGCGATGATCAAGTGGCCGATGTGAACAGGATTAAAAGATCCAAAAAACAATCCTATTTTCAAAATTACAGTATAATTATTTGGCTAGAAAATCCCCTACAAGCCTCTCTGCCTCAGCAAAGGATTTTTCCTTTTCGTCATTTAATATGATGACATCAAATTTATCCTGAAAGGTACTTTCGAATTTTGCTTTGTACAGCCTTCGTGAAAGGCTTTCTTCAGATTCTGTGCCCCGATCTTTGAGTCTTTCATGCAACACTTCCAAGGAAGGGACTTTGACAAAAATCGCAAGTGCCTGCTCCCCAAAATACTTTTTTAGGTTGATTCCTCCTTTGACATCCACATCGAAGATTACATGCTTGCCTTCGTCCCAAAGCCTTTGGATTTCTTCCTTGAGAGTTCCGTAGAAGTTACCTTCATAGACTTCTTCCCACTCGATAAATTCATTGGTGTCAATTTTATTTTTGAAATCTTCTGGTGTCAAAAAGTAGTAATCTTTTCCGTTTTCCTCTGTTCTGCCTCTTTTGTCTCGCGTCGAAGCTGAAATAGAAAATCCCAAATTGGGAAATTTACTTAAAAGATGTCTGACGATGGTGGTTTTACCCGAACCTGAAGGGGCTGAAAAAATGATGGCTTTTCCTGAGGACATGGCGGGTTATTTTCTATCCTGTATTATTTCTCTGATGCTTGCCTCAAGTTCACTTGGGACGGCCTGCTTGGTACATTTTGTTTTGAGTACATCGCGGATTGCCTGCTCGAGGTGAAAATGCTTGAAACACGGTTCACATTTGGCCAATTTTTCATTGAGCATTTCCTTAGAATTGGGCAAGTTCTCCCCGTCTAAAATGCTCTCCAATAGCTGGAAACATTTACTGACATCTGAACACGAGAGTTTCCTATCTCCGGATGGTGTTGAATTATCGTCCATTTTTAATCTTACTTGATTTACTATTATTGAATAAAATTTTTCCGATTTGAAAGTCCGGCTTATGATCCCTCCTCTTCGTCATTGCCATAACCCATAGTAGATGCATAGGAACGCAGTTTGTCTTTCAATAAGTTCCTTGCTCTATGTAATCTTGATCTGACAGTTCCGATCGGTATATCTAGGATTTTGGCCATCTCTTCGTAGGTGAATCCTTCGAGATCACACAAGATTATAACTGTCCTGAAATCCACTGCGAGACTGTTGAGTGCATTGGATATCTCGTCTCCGAGCATGTCCTTGACAGCATCTACCCTCAGGTCTGTGGTGCTCGTATAGTCAACATCATCCGAATTGTAATAAGTTTCAACTTCCTGATAATCAATTTTGGCAGGTTGTTTAGACTTCTTTCTATAATCGTTGATGAAGGAGTTTTTCAGGATCCGAAACAGCCAAGCTTTAGCATTGGTTCCCTGTTCAAAAGAATTGATAAATCTAAAAGCTTTGAGATAAGTGTCCTGTACCAAATCTTTGGCATCATCCTCGTCAAAGGTCAATCTGTAGGCAAAATTATACATAGAGTCTATGTTTGGCATAAACTCCTGATCGAAAATTTTACTCTTTTCCTGTTCGGAATATTTTTTTCTCTGAACTTCAGACATAAGATTCAAAAGTAAGCATTGGAAGAATTTATCACTAATGTTTTTGAATAAAGTCCATGCTTTTGGCTTATTTTGAGCTTTGCAAAAAATAACGCAGAAATCTTACTTCCAGATTTTAACGCATGTATCTATTCAAACTGATATCTTTTTTACCCCTTTGGGTATTGTATATCTTTACCGATATCTTGTATCTAATAGGATACCATCTTTTGAAATACAGACAAAAAGTCATTCTAGAAAATCTTTTTCATGCATTTCCAGAAAAGTCAGAGAAAGAAAGAAAAGCCATTTCAAAGAAGTTTTTCCGAAATCTGACTGATTCCTTTGCGGAAACATTGAAGTTCTACACCATCAGCAAAGAGGAGCTTGCCAACATGCTTGAGATCCATAGCGGAAATATTTTATCGAGTAGGTTGGATAGAGGCGAAACAGTCATCATGGTAAGTGGACATTTTATCAATTGGGAAGCGTTTGTGTTGGGATTCAATGCCTTGGTGGACCCGAGATTGGAAACCATATATTCCAAGCTTAGCAATGATACTTTCGATAGCCTGATGATAGCCATCAGGAGCCGATTTGGGGGAACTTTGGTAGAAAAATCAAACTTCAGCAGAAATTTCCTAGAGAAAAGGAATGTACCAAGGATTATTGGCCTAGCTGCCGACCAAAGACCCGGAAATGCCGAAATCCGGTACAGCGCCTCTTTTATGAACAGGGAAACGGCTTTTTTTGAAGGCCCCGAAAAACTCGCCAAAAGATATGGCTATGCAGTCTTCTTTGTCAATTTGAAAAGGCCAAAAAGAGGGAAGTACACCATCACTTACCAATTGGTATGTGAACCCCCTTATGCCGACACTCCTGCCCACAGTGTGACAGATGAATTTATCCGGCTTACCGAAAAAGGAATCCGAGAGCAGCCTGAAATTTATCTCTGGAGCCACAACAGGTGGAAGTAAACTTAATTTCCTTTGCCCATCCAAAATCCTTAACTTTGAGACTTGTTGGATTAAATTGACGCATGGATTATTTAAACGGACTCAATCCCCCCCAAAGAGACGCAGTAGAACACACAGATGGACCGGTGATGATCATCGCAGGTGCCGGTTCAGGAAAGACAAGGGTACTCACTTACCGCATTGCCCACCTGATCCATGCCAAAGGAGTCGATCCCTTCAATATCCTCTCCCTGACTTTTACCAATAAAGCCGCTGCGGAAATGAAACTCCGCATCGAAAAACTCATTGGACTCGATGCCCGCAATACCTGGATGGGCACTTTTCACTCCACTTTTGCCAAAATCCTTCGGGTAGAGGCTGACAAAATCGGTTATCCCTCCAACTTCACCATCTATGATACCGACGACAGCAAGTCATTGATCAGGACCATTGTCAAGGAAATGAAACTGGATGACAAAGTGTACAAACCAAGCACAGTCTTATCAAGGATTTCCGGTGCTAAAAACAGGTTGATCGCTTGGGAAACTTACCTGAATGATCCTTACATCAAATCAGACGATGATGCAGCGATGAAGCCAAGGATGGGTGAAATCTACAAAAACTACCAAAAACGGCTTTTCCGCTCGGGAGCGATGGATTTTGACGATTTGCTTTTCAATACCAATATCCTTTTCAGAGATCACCTCGATGTGCTCAACAAATACCAGCAGCGCTTCAAATTTGTGATGGTGGATGAGTTTCAGGATACCAATGTCTCCCAATACCTCATCACCAAAAAACTAGCTGCTGTCCACCAAAACATCTGCGTTGTTGGTGACGATGCACAGAGTATCTATGCCTTTCGCGGTGCGGACATTCAGAATATCCTGAATTTTGAGAAAGACTATCCGGATCTATTTGTCGTCAAACTCGAGCAAAACTACCGCTCTACCAAAAATATAGTACAGGCTGCCAACAGCATCATTGCCAAAAATAAAGCCCAGCTGAAGAAAGACATCTGGACTCAAAATACCGAAGGAGACCTGATCGAACTGATCAAAGCCAGCTCCGACAATGAAGAAGGGAGGATGGTCGCCACCACAATTTTCGAAGAGAAAAACAACAAAAAACTCAACAACAGCGACTTTGCTGTACTCTACCGCACCAACTCCCAATCTAGGTCCATTGAAGAGGCTTTGAGAAAAATGAACATCACCTACAAAATCGTTGGCGGATTGTCATTTTACCAAAGGAAGGAAATCAAAGACCTTTTGGCTTATCTCCGCTTTGTGGTCAACCATGAAGACGAGGAAGCATTCAAGCGGATCATCAATTATCCCAAAAGAGGAATCGGAGATACGACAGTCGAAAAAATGCTGGTCGCGGCCTATGAGCACGATATCCCGCTTTGGGATGTGATCCAAAACGCAGCCAGTTTCTTGGGTGGGCGGGCTGCCAATTCTGTGGATGATTTCTGCACAATGATCAAAAGTTTTGGGATCGAGGTGGAAAGAAAAGACGCTTTCGAAGCTTCATCGAGCATAGCCAAGCAATCAGGATTGCTGAAGGATCTCTATGAAGACAAAACCATCGAAGGGCTGAACCGCTATGAAAACGTCCAAGAATTGCTCAATGCGATCAAAGAATACGTGGACAATCCCGAAAACCCGGAAAAAAGTCTCGGTGCTTTCCTTCAGGAAATCGCCTTGCTGACTGACAACGATCGGAATAAAGACACCACGGATGCTGTCACTTTGATGACCATCCACTCCTCCAAAGGATTGGAATTCAAACAGGTTTTTGTCGTAGGAATGGAAGAGGACCTTTTCCCTTCGCAGATGATGATGCAGAGCAGGGAAGATCTGGAAGAAGAAAGAAGGCTTTTTTATGTGGCTTCAACTAGGGCGATGGACAAATTGTACCTCACTTATGCATTGACACGTTATCGTTTTGGTCGGTTGCTGAATTGTGAACCGAGCCGCTTTCTCGAGGAAGTCGATCCGATGTGCCTCAAAGTCAATAAAAGGATGACAAGTGCACTTGCAGGGGCATTGAGGAATGAGTCAAGCGAAGGAAGAGCTGGTTTTGTCGGAATCAAAAACCAAAGCCAAAGACCGATGACTACCGCAAAAATCCATACCCCGAGCCCTGATTTCAAACCCTCCAACACCAACAACCTCAAAGAAGGAGCCAAAGTGGAGCATCCAAAATTCGGTTTTGGACTTGTGAGCAAAATCGAAACCGAAGGAATCAACAGAAAAGCAAGCATTCAATTCGATAATTTTGGAGAGAAGACATTATTACTTAGCTTTGCGAAGCTTCGAATCATCGAATAGACCAATCCCCTCTTAAAAGTTTTTTTACTTTAACAATATTACCACAGGGAGACATTATGAGCAATCAGGAAATTACAGATCAGCATTCAGTTATTTTGAAAGAATACGGAAAAAACATCCAGCGCCTTTCCATCTATATATCCGAAATGGAAGACAGGGAAAAACGCACCCAAAGTGCCTACCTTCTAGTCGAGATGGTCAAGCAGCTCAACCCTTCCATGAAAGCGGAAAACGACCAGAAGATTTGGGACGACCTGCATATCATGTCAGATTTCGCACTCGATGTAGACGGACCTTATCCAAGCCCTCAAAGGGAATTGCTTAACAAAAAGCCAGCTCCAATTGGATATCCAAAAGGAGAAATCAAATTCAAACATTACGGCAGAAACATTGAAAAACTGATCGAAAAAGCAATTGAAATCGAAGATGATGAAGAGCAGGAAGCTGCGATCATTTATATCGGGCAGCTGATGAGGAGTTTTCACTCTACCTGGAATAGAGAAAATTTTGATGATGGAATTATTTTGGATGATATCAAAACTCTGTCTAAAGGGAAATTGCACATCGACTTGGAGAAAGTCCGTGAGATGGGACTTTTTGAAACCAACACACGAAGAGATTTCAAATTGCCTTCCGAGCCTGAAGCCAGTACCAATACCAACAGAAGAAAGTTTACCTCAGGTGGAGGCAATGACAGAAGAAGAAACAATAACAGCGGCGGCCATTCCAAAAAGCGTAGATAAATGTCTTCATTCAAAGTAAAAGGCGGCCTCAAACTGAAGGGGGAGATCGTTCCCCAAGGCGCAAAAAACGAAGCACTCCAAATCCTTTGCGCGGTGCTGCTTTCTTCCGACAAAATCACCATCCACAAAATCCCAGATATCCGGGATGTCAATAAGCTCATTGAGCTTTTGTCTGACATGGGAGTAAAGGTGGAAAGGATCGGAGCTGAATCCTATACTTTTCAAGCTGACAATGTTGACCTGAAGTACCTCGATACAGATGACTTTCTCAAAAAAGCATCTGCACTCAGAGGTTCTGTCATGATCCTCGGACCGCTTTTGGGAAGGTTTGGACATGGAAGACTATCGAAGCCTGGAGGCGACAAAATCGGACGTAGGAGAATGGATACGCATTTTTACGGTTTCCAAAAACTCGGAGCCGAATTCCACTACGACAGTAAAAGAGAGATTTTTCATATCGATGGCAAAAACCTGAAAGGTGCCTACATGCTTTTGGATGAGGCTTCCGTCACCGGAACAGCCAATATCGTAATGGCAGCTGTCATGGCTGAAGGAAAAACCACCATTTATAACGCTGCCTGCGAACCTTACCTACAGCAGCTTTGCGACATGCTCAACCGTATGGGTGCAAAAATCACCGGCGTGGGTTCCAACCTTTTGCATATCGATGGAGTCAAATCCCTCAAAGGAACAGAACATACCATGCTTCCTGATATGATTGAGATCGGATCATTTATCGGCCTTGCTGCCATGACCCAATCCGAAATCACCATCAAAGATGCCCAAATCCACCGGTTGGGTATCATTCCCGATACTTTCAAAAGAATGGGAATCAAATTGGAATTCCGTGGGGATGATATCTTTATCCCTGCACAGAAACATTATGAAATTGAAACCTTCATAGACGGTTCAATCTTGACTGTCGCCGATGCGATTTGGCCAGGATTCACGCCTGATTTGCTCAGTATTATTTTGGTCACGGCCACACAGGCCAAGGGAACAGTTTTGGTGCATCAGAAGATGTTCGAAAGCCGTCTCTTCTTTGTCGATAAGCTGATCGACATGGGTGCACAGATTATCCTATGTGATCCTCACCGGGCAACTGTCATCGGTCTAGACAGGAAATACCCTCTCCGAGGTATCCGTATGACTTCTCCTGACATCAGGGCCGGGGTTTCGTTGTTGATTGCAGCCCTGTCTGCAGAAGGCACTTCCATCATTGACAATATCGAGCAGATTGACCGAGGCTACCAATATATCGACAAGAGATTGAATGCACTTGGTGCGGAGATTGAAAGGGTAGACTAAGGAATTGGAAAATTGGAAGATTGGAAAATTTTAAAGTTAGAAAGTTAGGAAAGTTGGAAGGTTGAAAGGTTTTCTGTTAGAAGACCATTAAATGAAACAGATAAAAAAACCTGAGCTCATCACTCAGGTTTTTTCATTTATAGGAGTTGGGTTCTATGGCAGTATTTTTGTTCAAGTTGATGGAATCTCATTATCTTATCCAATGATTGTCAGCAGAAACCTCACCTTTAAATTAATTTTTTATTATACCTGGAAGAAATTACTATACTACCTGTTTATTTCCACGACGGTTTATGTACTTCATGATTATTTTGAAATAGTAATATTCAATATCCCGAGCTATACAATTGCTGCATTGGGAACAGCCCTAGCCATATTTCTGGGTTTCAAAAACGACCACGCCTACGGCAGATGGTGGGAAGCCCGCAAAATATGGGGACTGATGGTCAATTACAGCAGAGCCTGGGCAAGACAGGTGACAACATTGATTTTCACCGAAAAGGAGGAAGAAAAGGAAAGCATTAATGCATTTCAAAAGAAATTGGTTTATCGGCACATTGCATTTGTCAATGCATTGAGGGTATTTTTGAGGAGAAAGCACCTTTATAACGAAACAAGCCAAAAAGAGCTTTTTGCTGAAGAAAATAATTATTCCGATGCGATACCATTTCTCAGTGATGAGGAATACCAGGAATTCAGAAAGCAGGATAATCCACCCAATTTCCTGATTCAAATGCAAGGGGAAGATCTTCAGTTTGCTTTTAAAAGCGGTTGGATCAGCGATTACCGATTTGTCAAAATGGAAGAAACTTTAGTGGACTTCAATGATATCCAGGGAAAAAGTGAAAGAATCAAAAATACGCCTTTACCACGTCAGTACACTTTTTTTTCTAGGGTTTTTGTCCTTATCCACTGTACCCTTTTGCCCATGGTCTTTATAAGCGAATTAGGTTGGAAGACGATTCCAATAGCACTAGCTGTATCATTTGTATTTCTATCATTGGATCTTATCGGAGAAAGGACAGAGGATCCATTTGAAAACAGGCTGGAAGACACACCGATGTCTTCACTGAGTGTAACCATTGAAACCAATTTGAGAGAACAATTGAAAGAGCATCGGGACAATTATCCACCAAAGTATACCGTGTCAGAAGGAATTGTATTGTAAAACAAATCCTGAATCAAGCATTTCATGTACTTTCAGATTACTCGTAAAATGAGATCTCAATTCTTAGGAATTCCCACATAGTACAGATCAAATCCACCTTTTCCTCCCAGACGGTCGGAGGAGAAAATCATCAGTAGATTTTCAAAGCTTCCATGATCAAAATAAACCACCGGTCTGAATTCATCGCTTGCAGAATTTATTCTTTCCCCAAAGTTTACTGGAGAAGTCCACGCTCCATTTTTGAATTGGGAGTAATACAGGTCATATCCTCCGAATCCCCCCGGTCTGTCGGAAGCAAAAACCAAAATATCCCCAAAAACAGCAGGTGCATGGTCATTGAAGGAACTGTTTATAGTTAATTTTCTTGGTTGAAAATTTTGTTTGTCCTGCATAAAATCGGAAACAACAACTCCCTCAGGAATATCAACCTCATAAATATCGAATTTACCATCTGCGTCCGAAGTAAAAATCAATTTCTCGGGTTTCCCATTCATTTCCTCCGCATGATCAATTGTCTTCCTAAAATTCTTCCCATAAAGGCTTGGGTACATTTCATTGCTGTCTTCTTCCATAAACCTCAATTTTTCATTGGTTTTTCGGGAATTTACAGAAGTAACGCCTTGGGTATTCATAGCTATTTTACTCAGTCCATCGCAGTCGGTGGAGTACAGAAAGACATAATTACCGTTGCTTTCCTGGAAAGAATAAGGGCCACGTTGGTTGCATGGATCATTTATCTGATAAAGTTGCTCCCGGAGTTTTTTGGAATAATCGATTACAGGGTCGTATTTTTCTCCAAAACCTAAATGACCATTTTCTTGATCAAAAGAAAATCCCATAATCTTACCCATCAGGTCAAAATGGTTTCCGAAGCTTGAATAGTTTGAAGAATAAACCATTATGAAATTCCCTCCAATGACATGTAGATCACTGTTCATCTCATCATATTGGGTGTTCAATATATCAAACGAAGTAACTTCCTCAGGGAATTTTCCGGTCTTGTATTTGATTTTTGGAAAGCATCCAGCTACCAAAAAAAGAATCATTGTTATCAGAGCTAAACTTTTATACTTCATGGGACAGATTATTTTGGAGTAAAAAACTTATCAAGAGGTTTGTAGAATCCTCCACTACAGTTATTCCCAAGAGCCTCGCAGCCTGTGGTAACGAAGACTGTTGAATTGTCAAGTAGACTGATAGATGTTAAGTAGGTACCTATAAGACCTACATTGTCGAGCGGGAACAATTTTATAGCTTGGTCATTCATGGACAGACGAAAAATCGATTCCTCTTCGATGAGGACAATGGTGTCGTTTATACTTGATATGTTATCAAAGTAATACCCAATACGTCTTCGGTCTTCTTTGGAGACTTGGTCGGAGTTATAAGTACCGATCAACTCAGGTTTTTTTCCTAACAGGTCGGATTTATAAACCATCAAGGGAAATGTTTCAAATCCCGCACTTGCAAAAGTGATGATGTCATTTCCCACCTGTAGGGATTTGGTATAAGATTCAAAACGCAGTTCCATATTTCCGTTTTGATCGAAATCAAAAGTCTTATTGCTAATTGTGACCCGCATGAAGTTTTCAAATACCTTGAAACCCCAAATAATTGCCCAATCATTGAAAAATTCCTCTTTGATCAGTTTCTGTTCCAAAATTTCAACTTTGCCGTTAATGACGGCTGTCTTGAGCCAAAGGAAATTAGGAGTGTATTTTGATACTCCAGGACTTTTTGGTGAGTCGTAAGGTACCAGCACATGGCCATTTGGATCAATACCTATCTGGTCACCGTACCTAAAATAGATTTGGGTGAAACCAATAAATAATGGGTCAAGATATTTCATCTTAATTATAAGAGCATCTTCTTCAAAAGGCTTTCCAAGGGGCATGAGGATCAGCTCATCGGAGTTGATGGTCGCCATGATTTGGTCTGAGATTGGAAGTCTGTAGGAGAAATTGTTAGGTAAAAAAGGACTGAGATCGTAATATTTGTTTATTCCAAAAAGGGTCGCCTCACTGTATATTCTGGTCTTCGACGCAGCATATAGCTTTCCGTTGATTTCTTTGGCATGTGTAAGTCCTTCTTGGAAACTTAGTGACTGTTTCCAAAACACAGGTACTTCTTCTCTTGGAGTTTCAAATGTGCTACAGGAAAAAAAACAAACAATGCAAATGAAGATCAAAAGAATCGGAAAACGAGTTGCACTTTTCATAATGAGTCTCTCAGTTTTGGGTTTAATCTTCAAACGCTTAAAACTAAGGAATATTACTAAGGATATAAATAACTATTACTGGGTATTTTCAAGGTTCAAAAATTTAGAAAAGCTAATTTTTTGTCCAATTATGTAGTTTTTCTGTTCATCAATTCATTTTGAAAAATGAAAAGTGAATCCTCAACATTAGAAAATATGAAGCGCATGCTAAATATCCATTTGTTTCCGCAGGTAACATTTTTACCTATCTTTTCCTTTTCCTCCAAAACATTTCCTAAATTCTCCACCAATTCAAACCAATAAACCCATTGTTATGGAAGAAAAGAAATTGCGCAGCCAAGAGTGGTTTGGCCGCAAAGGAAAAGACGGCTTTATCTATCGCGCATGGATGAAAAACCAGGGATTTCCCCACCACCTTTTCGAAGGCAGGCCGGTCATCGGCATCTGCAATACCTACTCCGAACTCACCCCCTGTAATGCCCATTTCCGCGAACTTGCCGAAGCCCTCAAGCGGGGAATCTGGGAAGCCGGTGGATTTCCATTGGAATTTCCTGTAATGTCTTTGGGTGAATGCTCCATCAAGCCGACCGCCATGCTATTCCGAAATCTCGCCAGCATGGACGTGGAGGAAAGCATCCGTGCCAATCCCATGGACGGTGTAGTCCTGATGTGCGGTTGTGACAAAACGACACCATCTCTAGTCATGGGCGCGGCCAGTGTCAACTTGCCTACCATCGTTGTCTCAGGTGGACCGATGCTCGCGGGAAGATTCAAAGGAAGAAAAATAGGAACTTCCGACCTTTGGAGATTTGCCGAGGAATTCAAAAAAGGAGAACTGTCACAAGAAGATTTCACCGCGGCAGAAGCTGCCATGGCGAGGTCGCAGGGACACTGCGCCCCGATGGGAACAGCCTCCACGATGGCGGCCATGGTTGAGTCATTGGGATTAAGCTTGCCTGACAATGCCACTATACCTGCAGCCGATTCGAGAAGGAAAGTTCTGGCCCACATGTCAGGTATCAGGATCGTGGAGATGGTCAAAGAAGACCTGAAAATGAGTGATATCCTCACCCGGAAATCTATTGAAAATGCCATTATGGTCAATGCTGCTTTGGGTGGTTCCACCAATTTCATCCTCCATTTGTTGGCGATCGCAGGAAGGATGGGCATAGAACTTTCCATTGATGATTTTGACAAACATTCTACCCATATCCCTTTGATTGCCAATGTGCAGCCATCAGGGGAAAACTTTGTTGAGGACCTTTTCTACGCAGGTGGTCTTCCGGCAGTGATGAAAGAGATTTCATCACTCTTGCACCTCGATACCGTCACCGCCAACGGAAAGAAACTCGGCGAAAACGTCCTAAATGCTGAATGTTGGGACAGAAACCTGATCGGAACCTTGGAAAAACCCTTCAAACCTGAATCAGGCATTGCGGTACTGAAAGGCAATCTCTGCCCTGAAGGTGCCGTTTTGAAACCTTCCGCAGCCACTCCTTCCCTACTCCAACACCGAGGTCAGGCAGTAGTATTCGAAGATATTGATGATTATAAGAAAAGACTGGATGATCCTGACTTGGATGTCACTCCTGATTCTGTGATGGTGTTGAAAAATGTAGGGCCAAGAGGTTATCCCGGTATGCCGGAAGTAGGCAATATGCAACTGCCCATGAAAATCATCCAACAGGGAGTCAAAGACATGGTGAGGATTTCGGATGGCAGGATGAGTGGAACCGGTTACGGTACCGTCGTGCTTCACGTTTCCCCCGAATCAGCGATTGGCGGCAACCTCGCCTTGGTGCAAAACGGAGATTGGATCCAACTCGACGTGCCCAACCGTACTTTGAATTTGGAAGTTTCGGACGAGGAACTGGCAAAAAGGAGAGCATCTTTTCAGCCCCTTCAGCTAGGATATGACAGAGGATATGTCAACATGTTTATTCAGAACGTAACTCAGGCGCATGAAGGCGTAGATTTTGATTTTCTCAAAGGAGCTTCAGGGCCTGTAGTGAAACGAGATTCACATTAATCTAAAAATGATGAAAAACCATGATAAAGTTGCCCTGATCACCGGAGCCGGTCAGGGCATCGGTTTGGAAATAGCGCGGGTTTTGGCTGAAAAAGGATATCATATCATTTTGAATGACATTGAAGAGAGCCTTACTGAAGAAGCTATAGCAGGAATTCTGAAAGAGGCCAAAGGCAAGGTTTTGGGGATTTCGGGAGATTCCGGAGATCCGGCCTTCATTCAGGAAATGGTCAGTTTGGCAGAGCGGGAATTTGGCAAACTGGACGTGGCCATTGCCAATGCCGGGATCACGCTGTACGGCGATTTCTTTGGATATTCCCCAGCTGATTTTTTTGAAGTTATGCGTGTCAATGCCAGTGGTACTTTCTTCCTTGCCCAAGCGGCGGCAGGGATTATGAAAAAACAAAAATCAGGTGGGTCTCTTTTGTTTACATCTTCCGTAACTGCCCATCAGGCGCACAAAAATCTCGCAGCTTATGCCATGAGCAAGGCAGCGATCGAAATGTTGGCAAAGAATTTGGTGATAGAATTATCAGAGTACAACATCAATGTCAATACCGTCTCACCCGGCGCTACATTGACTTCCAGAACTGCCTCAGATCCTGATTATGAAAAAACATGGTCCAAAATCACACCTATGGGCCGGCCTGCAACAGTCAAAGACATAGCCCAGACTGCCTTGTATTTGGTTTCTGATGAAGCAAGACATATTACAGGCCAAAACCTTATCATAGATGGGGGATGGACGTGTATCAGTCCTTCTCCTTACAATTAATCAGGGAAATCATTTCTTGCTTTGAAATTAAAACTAATATTGCGCAATAATTGCCAACTAAAGACTGTGAACTATTCTACAACTGATTCCAGGGAAACCCTGAAAACAAACCAACTCCCACATATGAAAATTGCCATTCATGACCTTTTGGAGTATATCCAAAATAGTAACAATTCCACCATTGACCTATTAGTCGAAAACAAAGCAAGCCTTCCGCCAAAAGCCATCGAGATTTACAGCCATATGATCAATGCACACCATGTCTGGAACGCAAGAATCTTAGGAAAAAAGCCTTTTTTTAAGGTCTGGCAACTTCACTCTGTAGAAGTATTTTCAGAAATGAACGAGGAAAACTATCACGTTTCCAAGGAAATCCTAGAAAACAATGAACTGGATAAAGTAATATCTTATAAGAACAGCCAAGGTCTCTCCTATCAAAATACCATCAAGGACATCATGTTTCACATCATCAACCATTCAAGCTACCATAGAGGTCAGGTGATGTTGCTGGTGCGAAATGCCGGACTCGAACCGATCCCCACAGATTACATACTAACCAAAAGATAACCATGAATGGTCCGAAAAAACCCGATTACTACTTTGCAGGTCCTTGGAAACTGAAGGGGGAAGGCGTCATCCTTGCTTATAAATTCAAGAAAGAATGGGTAGAACAAAACGGGTTTTTGAAGGAAGAATTAAAAGGGAAATTCAAAGGAGGACTCGGGTATGTCATGCTTGTCAGGTATACTGAGTCCCCTGCAGGCCCTTACAATGAATTGCTCTTTATTCCCGGAAAGTTCAGTCCTGACAATAGACAGACCATTACAAAAATATACGTGGATTCTGAATCCAGTACCCTGAACGGGCGGTACAAATGGGGGATTCCAAAGGAAACAGTACCCATAATCTGGCTCAAAAACGGAAAAACAGAAACCATCGGTGTTGGGTCGGAAGACGATCCCATACTTTTTTGCAAGATCAGCTCAGGTGGAATACCCTTCCCCGCGACCACCAAACTGCTTCCCATCAAACTATTTCAGGAATTGGAAGGGAAAACATTTGTAACCGACCCAAAAGGTCATGGTTGGGGAAAGTTTGCCAAAATAGAATCTATGAAAGTGAATGCAGATTACTTTCCTGATATCAGCAAACTCAAACCGTTACTTTGCGTGAAGATCAATCCGTTTTACATGGAGTTCCCTTTGCCCCATCAAAATGCCGATCAGCAATAAAAATATTGTCATTACCGGAGCCGCTTCGGGTATAGGAAAAGAGCTAGTCCTCCAACTTGCAGGAAGCGGTAATAAAATCCTGGCAATTGATATCAATGAAGCAGGTTTGGAAATTCTTTCCGATAGATCCTCCCAAAACCTGACCCTAGACTTAACCATACCGGGTAGTGTCTTGGATATTTTTGATTGGATCCAACTCAACTGGAAAACGGTTGACTACTTTTTTGCCAATGCGGGCTTTGCCAACTTCGGACCTTGGGAAGATACTGATCTAGAAACTTTCACCAGAATGCAGCAAATCAATGTCCTCTCCCCTATTGAGACGGCCAAAATTTTGAAACCAATGCAGGCGCAACATTTCTGCAGGTTAGTGGTAACTGCCTCTGCGATGTCTTATTGGCCTGTTCCGGGATATGTAGCTTATGCAGCCTCCAAGGCAGCACTCCATCAGTTTGTGGAGACTATCAGGAGTGAAGGAGATGGAGATTGGATTACGATGGTATATCCTGCCGCCACCAGTACCGATTTTTTCAAAAGTGCAGGAAAAGAAATCCCAAAAGCCTTCCTAGTGCAATCCGTCCAAACCGTAGTGTGTCATATCATCCAAGGTGTATCAAAAGGAAAAAAGAGAATTTATCCTTCCAGGCTTTTTCAGGCAACCATGTATGTCAACAGAATTCTGCCTGTCTTCAAACCAATCTATTTTTTCATAGAAAGAAAAAAACTCATGAAATGGAACATAAATATGAAGGGTGGCTAATCATACATGGATGGCATCTGTTTTTTCAAAAGAAAACAATAAATTGGTAATCATTCAAAAGACCAAATCTAAAACTTATGAAAACCGGATCCCTAATCATTTTCCTGCTAGCCTTCACTTTGCTTTTCTCTTGTGCCAAAAAAGAAGAAGATTCACTCCCGATGAAAGTAGCCAAAGCCTATGGCTACGACAATTTTGACAAAATAAATTCGATAGCCTACCAATGGAATGTGCAGCCTAATCCTGAAACCCTTCGTACTCGGAATTGGAAGTGGAATATCAAGGAGAGGAGCGTCTACTTTTCCGATGCGGACACGAGCTATACCTATAGCCTTGACCTTCCAAAGGACCAAATGCCTGAAGCTGACGGCGGATTTATCAATGACAAATATTGGCTGATGTTCCCTTTTCAATTGGTTTGGGACCAAGGTTACACCTTTACAGTAATTGAAGATATCAAAGCACCCATTTCCGGATTGCCGACGACACAGTTGACGATCGTCTACAATGATGTCGATGGCTATACTCCTGGGGATGCTTATGACTTGTTTTTGGATGAAAACCACATGATCAAAGAATGGGTTTTCCGAAGAGGAAATGGCTTGGAAGGACGACCGATAACTTGGGAGAATGAGCAGGAATTCAAAGGAATCAAGTTTGCTACCGAACATAAAAATGACGCCGGCGTTAAGTTTATCTGGTTTTCAGATATCGTGGTGGAATAAATTACAGTTAAATTAGGTGGATTAAAATAGAATAAACATGAAACCTTCCGAAAAAATAGAAGAAATCCTTCATGATATAGATACACTTGGTGACAAAGAACAACTGGAAATTTTGGAAAAATTGACCCTAAAGCTAAGTCCACATCCCTCAAGTAATACAGGGATAAAATTATCGGATCTACAAAATCTAGGTTCTGAAATTTGGAAAGGAGTTGAGATAGACAACTATATTAAAGAAGGACGAGAGTGGGATTAAAACCGGAATTTTTGCAGAAACTTTATTTTTTGGATACAGCTCCATTAATATATTTCATTGAAGGAAATCCCCAATACCAAGAAACATTGAATGCGTTTTTTAAAGCCAATGAAGATGGGGGAATCCTAATGGCCAAATGAGCTTTCAGAAATTATTTTAAAATAAATGAACTAAGAAAATGAAAATCCGATCACTGTTCTTCCTTCTTACATTTCTCCTTTTTTCTATCCCTTCCTTTTCTCAAAAACTTACCAAAACGGAAAAGCAATTGGTAGAAACTATTGACAAAAACTACAAGGAAACGGTGGCGCTGCTGGAGGAAGTGGTGAATATCAATTCCGGGACTTTCAACATGCAGGGTGTACGGGAAGTGGGAAGGGTATTCGAGAGGGAATTTGCAAAAATCGGGTTTGAAACCGAATGGGTTAATCTACCCGATTCGCTCAAAAGAGCCGGGCATTTTGTGGCTACAAGAAAAGGCACCAAGGGTAAAAAGCTGTTTTTCATAGGTCATTTGGATACTGTTTTTGAAAAAGACATGCCCTTCTATCCATTTACCATGGTCAATGATTCCACAGCCAAAGGGCAGGGCGTCAATGACATGAAAGGTGGAAATGTCATGGTCTTTGCGACTTTGAAGGCAATGGAGGAATTGGGCTTGCTGAAAGACAGAACCATCACAGTATACTTCCCCGGTGACGAGGAAAATGCCGGAAGTCCCTCATGGGTCAGCAGATTGGACTTCGTGGAAAGGGCCAAGCAACATGACTATGCGTTAGGTTACGAGACTGCACAGGGATTCAATACGGCCACCATTGCCAGAAGAGGTGCAAGTGGTTGGACGTTGAAAACTACCGGTAAACAGGTACATTCCTCGGGTGTATTCAGGGAATCAGTGGGATACGGCGCTATCTATGAGGCCGCAAGAATCCTCAACCAATTCAGGGAAGTATTGGCAGGCGAGCAATACCTGACTTTCAATCCCGGCCAAATCATCGGTGGATCGGATATCAACTATAACGGTGATACAGGTGCCGGTTCTGCTCTTGGCAAAACCAATATCGTGGCAAGAGAGGCTTTTGTAACCGGGGATTTGAGGTTTCTCGGCGAACCACAAAAAGAGGCTGCTCGGGAAAAGATGAAGCAAATCGTATCCCAAAACCTGAATGGAACAACAGCTAGTATTGAATTTGAAGATGGGATTCCTTCCATGCCGCCGACGGAAGGTAATATGGGTTTGGTTACCATCCTCAGTCAAGTCAGCTTGGATATGGGTTATGGTGAAGTCAAAGCCGGAGATCCCGGTTCGCGTGGCGCAGGTGACATTTCCTATGTCGCGGATTACCTGGATTGCATCGATGGGCTTGGCGCATCTGGTACAGGTGCCCACTCCCCTGCCGAAACCATCAACATGAAGCAATACCCCCATTTGATCAAAAGGAGTACTCTGTTTGTTTATCGGTTATTGGATTTATGACAAAGAAAGAAAAAGAGATAGAGGAGGAATTTGAAAAAATTCTTTTCGGCTTAGGTGAAACCTACAAAAACCTGGTCAAATTTAAGCGGGAGTAGAACAGCCCAATTATAGTAGAACAGAATGGAAAAATAATAGAATTGGATCCATTTTCCGTTCCGGATACTCTTACTTCAGAAAATGATAAAGACAAATAATTTTTAAACATGGCAGGTATCAAAAACCTGCCATGTTTGGTTTTTGCAATCTGTTTTTATTTGTGTTTTTGTGTCTTCGTGGGAACAACTTTTTATATTTAACCCCATGAACAAACTTCTAACCCAAATTACCTTTTTTGCAACATTGCTCTTTAGCTTGACTTGTTGCAACTCTCCCGATAACCAAAACCCTGAAGCAAATCCCCAAATGGAGATACCCCAAAAAGTGATCGTTTACCAAGTCTTTACCAGACTTTTTGGTAACACCAATACCACCAACAAACCTTGGGGAACTTTAGAAGAAAATGGCGTAGGAAAATTTAATGATTTTACAGACAAAGCGCTATCAGAAATAAAAGCTTTGGGAGTGACCCACATCTGGTATACAGGAGTGCCGCATCACGCTTTGATTAATGATTATACACAATTTGGGATCTCCAATGACGATCCGGAAGTAGTCAAAGGACGTGCAGGCTCACCTTATGCCGTTAAGGACTACTACAATGTCAATCCTGATTTGGCGGAAAATCCGGAAACTAGGCTAGAAGAATTTGAAGCTTTGATTGCAAGAACACACCATCAAGGCATGAAGGTGATTATCGACATAGTCCCCAACCATGTTGCTAGAAGGTATGAAGGGAAAAGCAATCCGGAGGGGGTTAAGGATTTTGGTTCCAATGACGACACTTCTGTCGAGTACAAAACAAACAACAACTTCTATTATATCCCTGGCAAGGATTTTAAAGTCCCGGCACCATTGGACAACTACAAACCTTTGGGCGGAGAAACCCATCCTCTGGTTGACGGAAAGTTTGAAGAATCTCCTGCCAAATGGACAGGAAACGGTTCACGTGAAGCTCAGCCACATTTTCATGATTGGTACGAAACGGTCAAGATCAATTACGGTATCAAACCGGATGGCAGCAAGGATTTCATTGAATTGCCAGCTGATTTTGCGCAGAAAGATTACAAAGCACATTTTGAATTTTGGCAAGGCAAGGAAGTTCCTGATTCATGGATTAAGTTCAAGGACATCGCCCTGTATTGGATAGAAAAAGGAATGGATGGATTCCGCTATGACATGGCCGAAATGGTTCCCGTGGAATTTTGGAGCTATATGAATTCAGCCATCAAGATGAAGAATCCCGATGCTTTCCTTTTGGCAGAAATTTACAATCCAAAAGAATACAGAAATTATATCCAATTGGGCAAGATGGATTACCTCTACGACAAGGTAGAACTTTACGATACGCTCAAAAACATCATGCAGGGAAAAGGTTCCACGGACAACATCCTCCCGATCCAAAAAGGATTGGCAGATATTGACCACCACATGCTGCATTTTCTAGAAAACCACGACGAGCAGCGCATCGCAAGCCCGGGATTCGCAGGCAATGCAGAAAAAGGGAAACCGGCCATGGTGGTATCCGCGATGATCGGTTCATCCCCTACCATGATTTACTTTGGCCAGGAAGTAGGCGAACAGGGTGCCGAAAAAGCAGGATTTGGATCTCCGACAAGAACTTCCATCTTTGATTATATAGGAGTTCCCCATCACCAGAGATGGATGAACGGAGGAAAATTTGATGGCGGACAATCATCTGAAGCTGAAAAATCCCTGAGAGACTTTTACAGCCGTCTACTCAATTTTACCCAAACAAGTCCAGCCTTAGCAGGGGAATTTGGAGATATCCACAGCCATAACCGACAAAACACCGAATGGTACAATGACCGGGTTTTTTCATTTGTCAGGTGGAGTGAAAACCAAAAGTTGGTCATTATTTCAAATTTTGATGCATCAGAATCCTACGGATTTGACCTTGAACTTCCCGCCGAAATCATCCAAACTTGGGGTTTGAGTGAAGGTGAATATTCAATGACCGAAAACCTATATGGCGCTGTCAAACCTGTTTTGAATGTCAAAGATGGAAAAGGAAAAGTAAGGGTGGATCTGAAGCCTTTGGAAAGTTGGGTGCTTGAAATCAACCTTTGAGGTCTTTAAGACCTCGAAGGTTTAAAGCCATTAAATATGAAAACCCTAAAAATTATAATTGAAAGATTATTAGACCATTTTGCTGCCTATGCTCCGGATTTATGAA
Source organism: Aquiflexum sp. TKW24L (assembly GCF_023502205.1). Taxonomy (GTDB): domain Bacteria; phylum Bacteroidota; class Bacteroidia; order Cytophagales; family Cyclobacteriaceae; genus Cognataquiflexum. The sequence goes on from NZ_JAMFLG010000002.1 coordinate 190,801, forward strand.
TAGTAATTCCTATAATTAAGAAAAGTCCCCAGAAATCTGAGGACTTTTATTTTTATGTCTTGTATCTTGATTCTTGCGTCTTGTGTCTTTTTTAAACGTAGTTATTCAACATTACCGGCATCACCAGCATCAGGATATCTTCATTGTCTGACTTGTCAGATGGTACGATCAATCCTGCCCTGTTTGGTGCTGAAAACTTCAAGGTCACTTCTTTGGAAGAAAGGTTGTTCAGCATTTCCACCAAAAACTTGGCGTTGAATCCGATCTCGATATCTTCACCGTCATGGTCGCATGACAATCTTTCATTTGCTTCGTTGGAGAAATCAAGGTCTTCAGCAGAGATCTGCAATTCGCTGCCGGTCAATTTCAACCTGACTTGATGGGTTGTTTTATTGGCATAAATGGCGATCCTTCTCAGTGAACCCAAAAACTCCAACCTGTCGATGGTCATGTGGTTTGGATTGTCTACCGGGATTACATTTTCATAATCGGGAAATCTCTCGTCAATCAACCTACAGATCATCTTGATGCTGTTGAACTTGAAGTAAGCATTGGAATTGTTGAATTCAACTGCCACAGGAACATTGTCAGAAGGTAAAGTTGATTTCAAAAGGTTAAGCGCTTTTCTTGGAATGATGATGCTTGCGCCATCAGCAGAAGCTACATCTACCCTTCTGTATCTTACCAAACGGTGTCCGTCAGTTGCGACAAAAGTAGTGTTGGTGCTGCTCAGGTTGATATAGACGCCTGTCATGGCAGGTCTCAACTCATCGTTGCTGGTTGCAAAAATAGTATTGGAAATCGCAGAGCTCAAGATTTCTGTGGACATGTCTACAGTGGTAGGATTGGTAACTGTAGGGATTTTTGGGAAATCTGTTGCGTTTTCCCCTGCCAACTTGTAGCGTCCATTATCAGAACTGATTTCGATACTGTAGGTATCTTGGTCAATACTGAAAGTAACCGGCTGCTCAGGAAGATTTTTGAGCGTTTCGATCAAAATTTTGGCAGGAACAGCAATATTTCCGTCTTCCCTTGCTTCGACATCTATCTCTGTAATCATGGAAGTCTGCAAATCGGAGGCGGTGATGGTCAATTTTCCTCCTTTAATTTCAAAGAGAAAATTTTCCAAAATCGGGACAACCGGATTGGTTGTGACCACGCCATTGATTGCAGAAAGCTGCTTTAAGAGTGCATTAGAAGAAACAATAAATTTCATATAGGAAGGTCTTTGTTTTCGTATTTTTTTGAATAGGGTAAATTTATAAATAAAATTATAAAAGCTGCCCTTGACTTACATTTTCATGTAAAATAAACAGAAGCAATTTGTTTTTTCGACAAAATAAAATTTGATTCACTACACTTTTTTGGAGAAAGCGCTCTTTTTGATAGCGATCCAAACAATTCCCAAGATGGAGAATAAAATTACTGGTACAAGAATGTTGATGACTTGCCATTTTGTTTTCTCGTTTTGCACTTTGATTTTATTGAGAGGACGGATCTGAAACTGTTTGGTTCTGGTGGCAATTATTCCTTCCGGTTCTACCAGATAACTGATCGAATTCAAAAGAAGTTGACGATTGGCATACTGCACCGTGCTGAATGGATCTTGTCCCAATGGCAAAGGATTTCCATCGGTGGGATTGAGATCGCTTAGGAAAAGACTGCCTGTACCCGCCACAATGACTTTTCCCTGCGATCCTGATTCTTTGAAATCGGTTTTGTCGGCAACATCAGGAAGAAACCTGTTTTTGAAAAAAGAAGTAAAATTCCCTTCCAACAGGTAAAGCAAAGGGAGATTTTTCAGCCCAAATTCATTCAGGTCAGGCTCATTTTCCATGTCAATAAAAGCCAACCTTACCGGGGCCGGGGATTTTTTGGTAAAATCCGAACTGAAAATCAGAGGGATTTTTCTGACGCCGTCTGCCTTTACAGTATCCAAAGAAGATGCAAATTTGAACATCACCTGATCCAAACCTTTGGTGATGGGGTGTGCTGCCATTTTTCCGGCTTGGACAAAAAATGGCCAAGGCAAAGGCACCAACTGTTGCTGATCACCAAAATTACCCGCCATGACAGGGTAGCGCCCAAAATTCATGTCCTGAATCAAATCTTTATTGACACGGATGCCATACTTGAAGAGCAACTGATCCAAACCATTTTCAAAGGGCATAGCTACTGTACCCTCTCCACCGGCCTGCGCCATGTCATAAGCCAAGGCATCAATCAGAAAGATGATGTTTCCGCCATGCATGAGGTATTGGTCGAGGAGATAAATTTCCGTATCTGTGTATTTTTCCTTTGGACCGGAAACGATCATGATTTTGAAAGGATCCAGATCCAAAGGCTTTTTGGCTTGCTCCAAAGGGACTTTGTACACTTCATAATCATCCGCCAAAGCCTCAACAATCCCAAAACCTTCATCTCCGGTCAACTCCCCCTGACCCATGGCAAGTCCAATTTCAAAAGCCTGTTTGCTGATCAATTTTCGGATGCCGTTGATCAATTCAAATTCAAGATTTTCCACAGATTGATTGAGAATCTGATCGGGACCCATGCCCATTTCTCCCCTGAGGAGCAGCGAACCGGTCTCAAATTCAGCATTGCGGATGATTACCCCGGGAAAGATGAGTTTTGATTTTTGCCCACCGTCTTCATTGACATAAAGGTTGGTGGGGTTGATACCATATTCCGAAAGTCCTACGATATAGTCTTCCTGTTCTTCTTTTGGCAAGGCCAAAGGATCTTGATAATAAAAAGTAATCTTTTCGCTGCTGTAAGCATTGAAAGTCCTGATCGTCTCCTCGATCGAAAGCTGCAATCTCCGCATCCCGCCGGGAAGATTTCCTGTAAGCAAGATTTCCACCTCCAAAGGTTCTTCCAAGGATTCCAATACTTTAATGGTTGCCGGGTGCAGGGAATACCTTTTGTCGGCAGTCAGGTCAATCCGGTAAGGAACCAAGATACCCAATACCCAGATCACCACAAGAATTCCTGCAATAATTCCAAGGTTTTTGATCAGCGATATGTTGGCGGATATTTTCATTTTCTACGGATTAGAATCCCCGTCAAACCCAACATCAACACAATCACTGAAAGAAAGTAAGCAATATTCTGGGCATCAATCACCCCCCGACTCATACTTTGGTAGTGATAACTCAGGCTCATTTCTTCCAAAAATAATGCTAAAGGACTCATCACCTGAAGCTGAACCAAAGCGGTCAAGCCAAAATAAAGCAGGAAAGAAATAAAAACTCCCAAAATAAAAGCCACGATCTGATGGGAAGTCAGGGCCGAACCCAATATCCCGATAGATGCAAAAACCGCCCCTATAAACACCAATCCGATCCATGAACCAAAGAAACCTGCATGGTCAATATTCCCGACAGGATCACCCAACTGAACGATACTGTAGTAATAAACCAAAGTTGGAAGTAAAGCCACCACGATCAAAGTCAAAGCAGCAGCGTATTTAGCTACAATGATTTTGGGAATGGAAAGCGGTGATGTCATTAGAATTTCCCATGTTCCGGACTTCCTTTCCTCGGCAATCATTTTCATCGTGATAGCCGGAATCAAGAAGGTGAAAACATAGGGAGTATAAACAAAAAGCGGCTCCAAGTCCGCAAAACCATATTCTAAAACAGATGTGTCAGGAAATACCCAAACGATCAAACCCAAAGAAACCAGAAAGACCCCAAGGATCAGATAACCACTCAGGTTACTGAAAAATCCATTGACTTCCTTCCAATACAGTGCGCGCATCGGCTTAGCTTTGGGTGATTTGGTGAAAAATAGATTCGAGGTTCTTTTCCTTTAGCTGAATGCTGACAAGTGTCAGATTCCTTTCCTGAAGGATTTGAAGTAATTCTTTTCTTGCAACAGCGGCATCTGTCGCTTTGATCTGAATAGATTTTTGGGAATCGGAAAAAGAAATTTCGCCCAACTTAGCAAACCATTCCAACTCCAGTGACTCCTCCGTTTCCAAAACCAACACCGATTTTCCTTTTTCTGTTTTAAGGTTTTGCAGCAGGTCCGAAGCAACGATTTTCCCCTTATTGATAATGACCACTTTATCGCAGATAGCTTCCACTTCCTGCATGATGTGGGTGCTGAGGATAAGGGTTTTGTTGGCACTTATATTTTTGATCAGTTTTCTGATTTCTACCAATTGGTTGGGATCGAGACCTGTGGTGGGCTCATCGAGGATGATCACTTCAGGATCGTGGATCAGGGCTTTTGCTAAGCCAACCCGTTGTCTGTATCCTTTGGAAAGTTGGGAGATTTTCTTGTGGGCTTCGACTTCCAATCCGCAAAGTGGAATCAGTTCTTCTATCCTATTTTTAAGGGAATTTCCCTTTAGTCCATAAAGTCCTCCGATAAAATCCAAAAACTCACGGATGTACATGTCGTGGTAAAGTGGATTGTGTTCGGGGAGGTAACCGACCAAACGGCTGACCTCTTTGGGATTTTGAAGGACGGAGATTCCATTGACGATGACATCACCCTGATCCGGAAGAATAAAGCCGGTGGCAATTTTCATAGTCGTGGATTTACCGGCACCGTTTGGACCCAAAAAACCCAAAACCTCTCCCTTTTCGGCCACAAAAGAAACCTCATCCAGCGCCTTTTGGGTGCCATATGTTTTTGTCAGCCTGTTTACTTCTAATGACATGTGCGGGATTTGGGTGGCTAAATTAAGGACTTGTCATGGCTTAATCAAAGTCTATAAACCAAAAAAGGCTTCTAAGAAGCCCCGATGAAAGTGAAATAACCAAAGGCTATTCATCTTTATTGATATTAAACCTTACAACTCCCAATATAGAAGGCTTTGTGGTAATATCAAAATTTGAATTTGGTTAGTGGGGGGATGGGTTAATTGGTTAATTGTTTAATGGGTTCTAAAAGTTGGAAGGTTGAAAAGTTTTAAGGTTGGGTGGCGGTAACCTTTGAGGTCTTTTTTTGACCTCGACGGTTTTTTCCAGCTTCGGTCTTCCGTCTTCCGTCTAGCTTTATATAGTAAAATCTAATTTTTTGGAAGTGCCCTCAATCCTCAAAATTGACATTAATAAAGCTTGCGATTCCAAACCGGAATCCGCCTCTTTGGTAATTGCTGTTTTCGAAGCCGGCGCCCATTTCTACCCTGAAGATCCTGAAGAGATTATCCAAGGAATAGCCCAATTCCCAATAATGAGGAGAATTTTGGGTCTTGAGGTAATTGAAAAATAAATTTTCTCTCACACCCGAAAAACGCAACATGGGCAATTGGGTCAGCAAAAACTTCCTGAACTGGTAATGCACTATCCCGCTGACATATTGGGTTTGGGTGCTGTATTGGTAATAATCCAAAAACCTGTAATTGGCCGCCACACCCATATTGGCAAAGATGGTCCTGTTACCACCAAAATGCTTGAAGTCCATAAAGTACACCCGGTCATTATTCAGAAATGCGCCGGCACTGACATTGAAATCCAATTTGCCGCTTACTCCAAAGTTGAAGAAATGCTCAATGCTCGCTTCTACCAAGTCAAACTTTGAGGCCATGGCATTATTGAAAACTCCCGGAATAGCTTTGGTATATCTGAAATTCACCAAAGGGGCGGATTCATACAATGGGTTTTTTCGGCCGTTCCTGATATAATACTTCAATCCAGGTCTCCATTCGATGTTATTGGTCCAAATCAGGGCATGATGATTTTCAAAAGCCGCTGGATCAGCTTCAATGTTTTCAGGTCTGTTTGGAGTATAGTCCCGCTCAGGTCGATTCCAAAGACTGACATCAGAATTATTGAATAATTCCCTCCTGAAGGCATAAGTCACATTGGTCCGGTAAGTAAAAGCGTCGGTAATGCGGTGGTTGTAATATCCTTTCAAGAATGATTGCTCATAGAGCTTCATGTAATTTTGCCGGAAAAGCAAAGAATACAACATGTTGACCTGCTCGGAAATTGGGTTGTCTCCATTGAACTGAAAAATGTATTTCCCTCCGGTCAACCCAAGCGTATATCCCGGTCGTCCTTTATTGACTGATCTTCGGATATCAAGTGTTCCGTAAGGTTGGTTGCTCGAAAATCCATACCTGAACTCGGGCCTGAAATTCCAGGATCTCCTGTGCATGGTTACCGAATCTGCCATCTTGGTGGACTTTTCGATTCGGTAAAATCCGGCAAGACCAAATTTGAAACCTTCCACTGTGTTGAATGAGATTTTTGTCAGGTTGGTGTGGAAACCTGCCGATTTGCCTTTACCAAAAGAATAGGATCCTCCTGTAAGGATTTCTCCGGGTTTGAATCCACGTCTTGCTTTCTTCGCAACTGAATCCACTTCACTGACTTTGGCAGCTTCGATGACTGCCAAGCTATCATCCCTTTGATAACCACGGATTTCAGGGGCTGTCAACTTTACCGGACGGATGCTGTCCCAATAGCTCAAGTCCCGCTTTTTGGCAAGTGAGTCGACCGTATAATTCCTATTGGAAACCACTTCAGCCTCTTTGCTTTCTTTCAAGGCCTCCTTTTCATATTCATTGACAAGCTTCCTGAAATCCTTTCTTGTCATCTTGTCTGCTTGGGACATTTGCTCCAAACTGGATACACTTTTGTTGAATGCAGTGACATCATTAGGCACTTCAGTTACTTTTTCATCGATAATTACAGTTTCGGCAATCATGTCGGGGTTTAGTGTCACTTTGTAGTCGCGGGTGGACGCGAGGTATTTGTATTCTCCTGCAAAGCCAAAAAATTTACCTCCAAAAGTATAAGTATGGGTCGAGGGCATCCAGACATTCTCAGCTACAGGCTGGTAAATCTGCTTCACCCCAATCGAAAACCCAAGCAAAGATGTCGTCAAGTCCAAGCTGTGGATCGCCCAAAGGTCCTCAATGATATAGATATATCCATCAAAAACCCGCTCCCCTCTTGACCTAGGTGTCACTTTGATCCTGTTGACCATGACGCCGTTTTCTACAAATGAACCTTCATATTTGAATTGGTAGTAAGCAAAAGCCGAAGGCGCAAGCGGTGTGACTGCTTCATTGATCTTTGCATTGTAAAAACTCGTAGCGATATAGGGTGCCGGAGAGGTCGCGTTATTGTCCCCGTTTGTCCGGATGCTGATTACTTTTTCTTCAACAGTGTTCGGTTGCTTAAAGGTGATCTGGGAAACAGATTCTGTGGTATAAGCTTCATTGAGTTTGACACCTTCTTTTTCCATTTCTTTTTTCATAAAAAAAGGAGCGTCTGTGAGTTGGCCGGTACCTTTGAGGTAAACCATCATGCTGTATTCCTGCACCTGAAGCCTGTGGAATTTGGCCTTGGAAATCGCCTTGCGCATGATTGTAAGTGCCGGATCTTCCTGTTTGGTTTTGACTGTCACTTCCTGCAAAGCGTAGACCTGCTCATCCAATTCAAAATTCAGCTCGACCCATTCTTCCAAAACGACGACTGTCTTAACCTCAGAAGCAAAGCCCAAATATTGAACCAGGACATCATAAACGCCTTTTTTGAGTCGGAATTCATATTCCCCGTTTTGGTTGGTCGGAACGCCGTCCCCAAGATTACGGACATATATGGAAGCGAAAGGCAAAGGTTCTCCGGATTTGGAAGTCACTTTTCCCCTGATTCCTTGGGCCTTTAACTCGTTAAAGAGGAAAAGCAAGCAAAAACACAAAAAGATTGGTTTGAAAAATCGAATAATAAGGCTCATGGTTGTGGTAGTCAATGGTGTTGGAAAAATAATATTTAATGTTCTAACGAGCCAATTTTATTGTGGTTGTTGACAAAAATTAACGATAAGTAAAGGTATTTAAGGATAATTAAAAAGTGGAAAGAGGACGGAAGTAGGAGGTAAGGAAGTAACAAGTAGGAAGTAGGAATGGAATTTTTCATTCAATTTAGGATTTCCAATCGCTAAAGTTTATGACTGCCCACAAAGGGTTTGATTTCGATTTTTTGTGTCGAATACTAAAATTCAATCTCAGTTGACCGGAATCTGAAATACCCTATAAAAAGGAAATCCTTCGTTGCTCAATCCTTCAATTTTTAGCAACATGTTTTTGGTAGTCTTTGGGATATTGACGGAAAAAGTAAATGTTGGATTTTCAGCATCCGTTTTGGCCATTGGATTCCAATAGATCGTAGGGCGGGACTCGGGGATTTCAGAATCGGCTTTTTGAACAGGGAATTCTTTGACAGTAGTAAATCCTCTCAATTTGAACTTCTGAAATTGGTCACTGTTGAAAACCCCTTCATCTTGTTTTGTCCTAGATCCTCTCTTGGTTTTTACCATGATAACTCCTGCAAATCCCGCCATTCCAAATTTTGAGGCATTGAAATTGAAAACCTCAATAGATTCTATTTCAGATGCGAGCATTTCACTTAACACACCAAAAGTAGATTCCCAACTGCCTAAAATATAAGGACTCCCATCCATGATCAATAATGGCTCCCCGGTATTAAGACCCCAATTAGTCATTCCCATTATTCCTCTTGGCATTTGCATGCCGATAATTTCAGCTACAGTTTTTTCCGGGAATTGTTCCAAAAATTTAGGCCCAATGCTTCGGTCACCTTCACCATAGCCATAGTTTAGTTCCTCCAGCGTCTTCTTTTTTTCTCCTTCCAAAAGGAATTCTTCCAACTCAATATAATCCCCCTCAAAAATATCAAGCTGTGCAATTTTTGATTTTGGCCTGATTTCTAATTGAATCTTGGGCAAATCCACATTAACCTTAGGTCGCCGATTTTCAATAAGTGACACCTGCCCAAAAGACTTTCTGTTTTTGTTCAATGCGGCAATGGCAACTTCAGATGAATCTGTAAAATAAAGTCCTGTTCCCCAAAAATAACCGGTGCTGTCAGAATAGATCCTCCCAAAATCAGCCATCTCACCCAAAACCACATTCAGTGGAACTGCCAAAGACTTATTTTTCCTATCCAAAAAATATCCTTCCACTGAAATCCCGTATTCTATTTTATATCCATTCTCAGGAAATACAAAATCATTTAAGTCTGATCCGATCCAATTCAATGCCTTCTCAAGGGTCAAATCTTCCGCTAAAAATGAAGCCAAATCGGCATCAATAAGGGAAATACTGAAGTTCCCTTCCAACATTGAACTGTCTGATTCAAGGATAGAAAGACTGATCGCAGCATTATTGAACAGCTCCGCTCTGGTAATTTCAGTACTCATCAGGACAGAAACTTCCTCTTCACTTTGGTCGTTGGTCTGAATTCCGGTTGCTACCACCACTTCCATGTTCTCACTGATAATTGGAATTGGTTTGAAAAAGAATTCTTCCTCGGGGAAATTTCTCATCCAATTGGTATAGGCCCTGATAGTGTAATCACCCGGCCGAATTCCTGCCGGCAGCTGAAGCTGCCCATTTGCCATTCCCAAAGCAATGGGAAAAGTCTCCATCATAACGGCTTCTTTGTTTTCATTGAGCAGGTCAACATACAATACCCTGCTGAGTGAATCCTGAAAAATAGCGTTCTGGTAAAGCATTGTTGAAGAAAACCAGACCATCTCACCCGGAGAAAAATAGGGTTTGTTAAAGGTTAGGAATGGCTTTTCCCTAAGATTGTTCCATTTATCTTGGTAAATCTGACTGCTGTCCACCTCAGCGAACAACTTCAAATTTTCAAAATCCGGTCTGAAATCATGAGGCAAAGACCTTGCGACACGCTCCCTTGCGATATAGCCTGACAGTACCAACTCTCTCGGATCCATCAACAATCCATTTGCATCCACCTCAAACTTGCAATTCGGAGCATCAATCCAAGAAATTGGATGAGATCTGTTTGTGTAGTAATTGCTAGGCCAGTATTTTTTGGTGAAATGCACTTCTACATTTCCCGGCCACTCGACTATGAAATTTCCGTTTGGCAATGTATCCGTTACCAAATAGCTCAATGGAAGTGGTAAAAGTGAACTTCCTCTCTCCTGGTCAAAATCATTGGTCCGCATCGATGACGCAATATTTTGGACTATAAAAGCTTCAAACCCCTGACTATCGGCTTCATTGCGGATCAAAGATTGTAAAAGGTGCCTCATTGACCCAAAAAAAGCTGAATTTCTACTTTCTATCCATGTCGTTTCTGCACCATTTTCAGGTTTTTCTATTTCCTTGAAATTGACAAGGCCATAATAATGGAATCCAATCTTGGTTTGAATGTATTCTTGAAGATGATAATCAATTTCATATCCAAGTGCGGTATTTGCCACTTTAATAGGCTCTGAAGAACTTGCAGCAAGGTACCTACCCAATCCACCTACTTTCCCTTCATTAAAATCAATCACCCAAGGGTTGATAATTTTATTTCTTTTAAAAAAAGGATCATCTGGAACGGCAATAAATACCCGTTCAAATTTGCGCAGGTTCCTTTCCCATGCTTTGTCCCTTTTGGCTGAAAGGGAAACCTCATCAAGCTGATTTTCCTTTGGCGTCAATTCAAAATTGACAGTAACCTGCAGTCTACCGACTAAAGAAATCTTCCGATACTTAGTCACATACCCCACAAAGGAGGCGACAATCTCTAGATTTTCAGGTAGAACACCACTGATCTTATAATTCCCTTTGACATCTGTAGTACTGCCAATCGTGGTATTATTGATAAATACATTGGCGAAGGGCATGGGTTCTCCTGTTTTCTCATCTGTAATATTGCCGATGATTACCTGAGAATTACCTGAGAGAGGTACCCATAAAAAAATCACAAACAAGTATGTCCTTATAAGTCCTGAAAACCAAAGAAAACTTTTTGTCACGTAATTGAAATTTTTGGTGCCTAAAAGAAGAAATTGTAAGATAAAAAATTCCTTTTTATCTCCATCCGAATTATTTAATTTACGGCGTGTTGACTTTTTCGTTGGATGGATTTAGTTTTTCCAAAATATGATCGAGTTAGCAATAAACCAATATTGGGTCATTGGTTATAAAAAATGCCGGATTTATAATTTTGAAATTCCTAGTCTTTTACACCCCAGCCATATGTTAATATTTAATTTGTTATAAATACCCAAAACCACAATTGACTCAGTGTCTCACCACAATACAAATCACAATTTACCCCTAAAGGAAATACTTCTCCGGCTGAAAATTCATTCTTTCAACTATAAGCTTTTGGGTTTGATGATCTTGTTTTTTTGGATTACAAGCTCACACAGGAGTCTTGGTCAGACAGAGTTTAAAGAAGTAAGTTTTGAACAAAAAACACAGTCAAAAAGGGCAAAGTATTTTTTGACGGGACAAGTGAATCAGTTAGAAACAGGTGAACCCCTGTCGGGTGTCTCTATCCATATTGACGGATTCTTTGCAGGTGACAATACCGATAAAAACGGACAATATGCCGTTTCGCTTGATTCTGGGAGACACCGGATCGTCTTCCGACAGCTAGGAAAAAAACCTTCCCACTACATTGCACTCATGTATGGTGATGGCCAATTGGATGTAGGACTGGCCAACCTCGATTTTGAATTGGAAGCATTCACCGTACAGGCTGAGGAACGCGACCGAAATATCCGAAGCCCAATCACAGGTGTCACCAAAATGAACATCAATGACATCAAACTTGTCCCGGCATTTTTGGGCGAACCGGATGTGTTCAATGTGCTCCAATCCATGCCAGGTGTGACCTCGGTGGGTGAAGGTTCGGCAGGCATGAATATCCGGGGCGGTCAGGCAGATCAAAACCTGATCATGATGAACGAGACAATTGTACTCAGCAACAGCCATGCGTTGGGATTTCTGTCGTCATTTAATGGGGATGCACTTCAAAACTTCACCTTATATAAAGGCACTGTTCCAAGCTACTTTGGAGGAAGGAGTTCTTCAGCCCTGAATATTGAAATGAGAAAGGGAAATAAAGAAAAATGGAAAGGAAGTGGTTCGATTGGCACCGCAGTCAGCAAATTGATGATAGAAGGTCCGATTGTACCCGAAAAAACATCCATGATTTTTGCTTCCCGATTATCCAACGCAAACTGGCTGTTGAACCAAGCAAATGAAGTAGATGTGCAAAACAGCAAGATCAATTTCCACGATATTTATTTGGGAGTCAACCACCAGTTTTCGGAGAAAAACAGCCTTGATTTTAATCTGCTCAATACAGGTGATTATTTCAGGTTTTCCGATCAATTTGGATTTGAATGGAACAACCTTGTCGGTTCCCTGACAAGTCGAAATCTCTTGACTGATGATTTGTCATTGGTGGGAATGGTGGCTTATGGCTCATTTAACAACGGTTTTTTTGAGCCCTCTCCCATTGACCCATCCAAAATAGAAAATGGACTGTACTATTTTCAAGGTAAAGTGACAGGATTATGGACGTTGGAGAAGGTAGATGTCAACTTTGGTGCGGAAGCCATCCAATACCAGATGAGACCGGAAAAACAAAGTCCTCTTTCTCCCGAGTCAGGTATTCCTTACCAAACTGTCTCCAAAGAAAGGGGAATGGAATATGCGCCATTTGTCTCCGCAGATTGGAATCCATCTGAAAATTTTTCCCTCTCCGGAGGACTCCGCTATTCCAATTATGTGCAGCAAGGACCGGATTCTGTTTTCCGCTATGAGGAAGGTCTTCCGATCTCCAGACTGACTATCGTAGGTGTTGATTTTATCGAAAGTGGAAACGTCGTCAGATACAATGGTTTTGAGCCAAGACTTTCGTTTCGTTGGACCTTTGATGCATCCAGTTCTATCAAAGGCGGCTATTCGGTCATGAACCAATACCTTCAGACCATCTCCAACGCTACGGGTCCCACACCGATTGATCTGTGGCAATTGAGCACCACCTATATCCTGCCACAACGGTCACACAATGCTTCTTTGGGTTACTTCCGAAATTTCCAAGAAGATGAATGGTCCACTTCTTTTGAGGGATTTTACAGGACCACTGCCAATCAGCTGGAATACCGGAATTTTGCGGACTTGTTTGTAAATCCACACATAGAAACTGAATTGATTCAGGGAGAAGGCATGGCTTATGGTGCAGAAGTATTAATCCAAAAAAACAGCGGCGGCATCACCGGTTGGCTTGCTTATACCTACAGCAGGTCGCTGATAAGGACAACATCTGAATTTCCTGAAATACAGGTGAACCAGGGAAACTGGTTTGCCACTAATTTTGACAAACCACATAACATCTCTCTCGTCACCAATTTCCATATCGGAAGAGGACGGACTTTCAATACCAATGTCAATTTTTCATCCGGCAGACCGGTGACAGGACTTTCGTCCAATTATGTGATCGGTGGAATCTTTGTGCCGAATTTTGGAAACAGGAATGAATTCAGGATTCCGAATTATTTCAGGATTGACTTCTCCTACTTGACCAATGGCTTTGTGAGAAAGTGGGACGACAAAATCAATTTTAGTGTCTATAACCTTACCGGGAGGAGAAATGCCTATTCGGTTTTCTTCCAACGGGAGGGCAGAACTCCCAGATTGGTACCTTATCAGATTTCCATATTAGGATCAGCTTTCCCTTCTTTTACCTACACTGTTGCTTTTGGAAAATGATCAAAATCCATAACATATCATTCCGATTCCTTTTGGTATTCCTCTTATACCTATTGCTTCCCATTTCCTGTATCGACAAGCTTGATTTTGTAGGCGATACCCAAGAAGGTCAATTGGTAATCTATGGTCTATTTACCGACGGTGATGAAAGACAAGCGGTGAATGTAAGCCAGACCGCTGCATTTGGATTGTCCCCAAGGGGAGTTCCAAACGCTCAGGTTTTTTTATTGAATTCCCGAGGAGAAAGAATAAGCAGGTACTATTCCATAGGGAATGGAGAATATGAAATCTTTGGAGTCAAAGCTGTAGCAGGAGAAAGCTACGCCATTGAAGTAATCTTAGATGAAAATGTCTACAGGTCAAAGTTTGAAAAAGTCCCTGAATTGCTTGCAGAGGATGTACTTAGCTTTGGGTTTGCCAATGAACCATTTAGAACAGAATCTCTGGAATCTGTTTTTACCGTCTTTTCAGAAACAACACTTCCGGCAACACGAGATCCCATTTACCTAAGGTGGATGATTGAAGAGACATATTTTTGGCCTCTCGTTTACCTTCCTGGAACAGGATTTCCACCCCCAGTTCCACCTCCTTGTTTTATATCGGATATCATCGAACCCAACCGACTGAATTTATTCAATGGATCAGGAACTAGCACCCGCAAGGCAAATTTTGTGGTAGGCAAAAGAAGGGTAGACAATTCATTCCTCTATCCGCTTTTTGTCAGTGTCAGGCAGCTAAGCATCAACAGGGAGGCATATGAATATTGGGAAAAAATAAAAATCGTCATCAACAACCAAGGATCTCTTTTTGATGTTCCTCCGGCGCCCGTATTTGGTAATATCTCCAATATAGAAGACCAAAATGAAATTGTATTGGGGTATTTTGAAGTAGCTAAAACCAAAGTAACAAGGATTTACACAACACGGGCAGATGTGCCGTTTTACCTTGTCGACCCCTGTCAATATTTCCCCAATAAGCCTGAGGATACCTATGCATCAGAATGCAGGAGCTGTGATTCAAGGGCACAGGGAAGAAGGTGGACGAACGATGCCCCTGACTGGTGGAAGTTTGATTGAGTCTTTTAGATAGAATTAATTATACCTCAGTTTGAGTTTAGACTGAATTTGACACCGGGTTTTTTAAACCTACTTTTTCCTTATTTTCTCTCAGAAAACCATATTTATATCAAGCCTTCTGAAGATCCTTTGAAGGTCAAGGTGTTCAATGGGTATAGATAGCAGCATTTTAGTGGTGGATTTTTAATTTAAATGGTTGCAGTCAAAAAGTTTGACAACATGGCTAAACAATCCTTTCATTCACTTATAAACGGTTTTTTGTTTTATTTCCAATTGGGCAAGTCTGTACTTTTTTCTATTCCTTTATTCAATAAAAGCCCTTTTTCCTATAATCAAACTAACAGGCAATCTTTTTATCAAAATGATAAACAATCAGATGTTGGTTATTTTTTTAACATAAAAAATGCTTTTTTATTGCATTTATAAAAATCATGGGTAATTTAGTGACCATAATTTCTATAGTCTATATCTATTTGTAGATTATTGGTAATTAAATTAACCTCATAATCACAAAACCTATTAAACCTATGAAAAACAATTTTACAAACCTTCTTAAAGGAGGAACAGTACTTGGCATGATGCTAATGGTACTATCTATGACAAGCGTAATGGCACAGGAAGAAGAAGAAGAAGACGATGACTTCACCTTTAACGTCACCCTGAATTCCGATCAGTTTTTCGGATTTTATCCCGTCTTTCAAGGGGGATACAGTATCAGTGAAAAAACTGACTTTACATTTTATGGCATCCTTTGGTCCGGTGGCACAGGCGGAGGCTGGGGAAACTGGACCGAATTTGGAGTAGGTCTTAATTTTAAGGTAGCTGAAGGGGTTTCGGTAAATCCGCAAATCGGTATTTTGGGTGGCAACCTGCTTTCTTCAGGTACAGCAGGTAGCGGTCGATTGGGAGACGGTATTGTTCCAAACCTGACTGTCAATTTGAATAAAACCAAAACTGAAGGACAGATTTATGCAGGTCTATATGCCCCATTGCGAAATGAAGCACCAGCATCAGGGACAACTTTATCCTATCTCCATTATTGGGTAAATTATGGATATAAGATTTCTCCCTTTTTCTCTTTGGGTGCACATTATGAACACCTGATCAATACAGGCGGATCAAATGTGGAGACATCCACTGATGTTTATCAATGGTTAGGTCCCTACATCCAATTTACAAAACCAACTGGCGGTCCGTTTGCAAGATTCTCATTCGGTACAGACTTGGTTGAAGGAAACGATTCATTCTTCAAGCTGACTACAGGTTTCAGCTTTTAATACCTGAAATAAGGCCGGTTAGTCTTCCGGCCTTATTTTTTTTTTAATCTAGAAGATTGATTTAAAATCATCCAGACAATATTAGCCCATTGATGTCATTCAATTTTTTAGATAGAAGAAACCTCATACTATCTTAATATTAAACGTGAATTTATTCTTTTTCGAAGCCCTCCCCGGAAAGTGGTTCCCTTGTTCTTTCATTAATCTTACATTTTGAACTGCCATCGATAAATACCAAAGAGCTGATTAAGGAAGTCTGCCAATCCAATGAAATAATTTCAGGTTTGAAGGATCAAATAACTACCTATTGTCATTTAGTCTGTCAAACTGACACATAAATTATTGAATTTCTGATTGGCACATGAGTTGTCTAATAGCTTTCGAATCAAAGTTGTAATCAATAAATAAAAATAATATCATGGGAAAAATTATAGGTATAGACTTGGGTACCACCAACTCCTGCGTAGCCGTAATGGAAGGTAACGAACCGGTGGTCATCCAAAACAGCGAAGGTAGAAGGACCACTCCATCCATCGTGGCCTTCCTCGACAATGGAAACGGCGAGCGAAAAGTGGGAGATCCTGCAAAACGTCAAGCTATTACCAACCCTACCAACACCATTTCTTCTGTAAAGAGGTTTATGGGCAAAAAATTCTCTGAAGTATCTGAAGAGAAAAAACATGCTTCTTACAAGGTTGAAAAAGGAACAAACGATACTGTCGTAGTGAGAATCGGCGACAGGTCATATACTCCGCAAGAATTGTCAGCCATGATTCTTCAAAAAATGAAGAGCACTGCTGAAGATTTCTTGGGACAGACTGTAACAGAAGCTGTCATCACAGTACCTGCTTACTTCAACGATGCTGAGCGTCAGGCAACCAAAGAAGCCGGACAGATCGCAGGTCTTGAAGTCAAAAGGATTATCAACGAACCTACCGCTGCTGCATTGGCATACGGAATGGACAAAAAACACCAGGATATGAAAATTGCAGTGTATGACCTTGGCGGTGGTACATTCGATATTTCAGTTCTTGAATTGGGTGATGGCGTATTTGAAGTAAAATCCACCAACGGTGACGTTCACTTGGGTGGTGACGACTTTGATCAGGTAATCATCAACTGGCTTGCTGAAGAATTTCTATCAGAAGAGCAGATTGACTTGAGAAATGATCCAATGGCACTTCAGAGATTGAAAGAAGCTTCTGAAAAAGCTAAAATCGAATTGTCAAGTTCTGCTTCTACAGAAATCAACCTCCCTTATATCACTGCTACCCAAACCGGTCCTAAGCACTTGGTGAGAACCTTGAGCAGGTCAAAATTTGAGCAGCTTTCTGCTGACTTGGTCAGAAGATCAATGGAGCCTTGCAAAAAAGCATTAGCTGATGCAGGATTGAACCCTTCAGATATTGATGAAGTGATCTTGGTTGGTGGATCTACAAGGATTCCGAAAATCCAGGAAGAGGTAGAAAAGTTCTTTGGTAAGAAACCTTCCAAAGGAGTCAACCCCGACGAAGTCGTGGCCATCGGTGCTGCGATCCAAGGCGGTGTATTGACAGGTGAAGTGAAAGACGTGTTGTTGCTTGATGTGACTCCGCTTTCTTTGGGTATCGAAACCATGGGCGGTGTATTCACCAAACTAATCGAATCCAACACTACCATCCCTACCAAAAAATCAGAAGTATTCTCTACCGCTGCTGACAATCAGCCGGCTGTTGATATCCATGTTTTGCAAGGTGAAAGGGCTTTGGCCAAAGACAACAGGTCTATCGGAAGATTCCAATTAAGTGATATCCCACCTTCTCCAAGAGGAATTCCTCAGATCGAAGTCACATTCGACATTGATGCCAATGGTATCCTGAATGTATCTGCAAAAGATAAGGGAACAGGCAAAGAGCAAAAAATCAAAATCGAGGCTTCTTCAGGGTTGTCTCAGGATGATATCGAAAGAATGAAGCGTGAAGCAGAAGCAAATGCTTCAACTGATAAGGCTGAAAAAGAAAAAATCGAAAAATTGAACCAAGCTGACAGTCAGATTTTCCAAGCAGAAAAGCAGCTGAAAGAATATGGTGACAAACTTTCCGATGGAAACAAGGCCAATATTTCAGCAGCTTTGGAAGGATTGAAATCCGCCCATGCATCTAAGGATCTTACTTCAATTGATTCGGCTTCGGAAGCGTTGAACAAGGCTTGGGAAGCTGCTTCTCAGGAAATCTACAATGCTACCCAAGGAGCAGGTGCACAGCCAGGACCTGATGCAAATGCAGGTGAAGGCGCATCTAATGCCGGAGACGGTGTATCAGATGTAGATTACGAAGAAGTGTCTGAAGACAAGAAATAAGCTTAAAACAAACAAGAGAATGTAACGGCATCTGTATGAAAATATAGATGCCGTTGTTTTTTTGAAGAGAGAATTTCCCTCACCACAATTAAGACAAAATCCTATTTCCAATCCCTAAATCTCCAGTCTCACGTCTCAAATCTCATATCTCCTATGCAACTCACCCCAGATAACAAACTCAAAAAACTCATCATCGTTGGAGACCGGGTTTTGATCAAACTCAGAAAAGCAGACGGCAGAACTGCAACAGGCCTTTACCTTCCTCCCGGAGTGCAGGAAAAAGAAAAAGTACAGCAAGGCTATATCATCAAAACGGGACCGGGATATCCGATCCCCATGCCTGCCGAAGACCGCGAACCTTGGATGGATGCAGAAGAAAAAGTCAGGTATGTTCCTCTTCAAGCCAAAGAAGGGGACTTGGCAATATTCCTATTAAACGGTGCTTTTGAAGTGATCTATGAAGGAGAAAAATACTTCATTGTCCCACAACATGCTATCCTGATGCTGGAAAGGGAAGAGGAACTTTAAGATTTTGCATCAGTGAATTTTTCACCCCACAAATACTTCCACTTGTCTTCCGGGGATAATCTGAAAAGTTTTCGCGACTCCTCCTGCAACAATCACATAGTTTCCTTCCAATAGGTCCGAAACCACAAATGAGGTTCCCAAAATACCGGTCCTAATGTAGGGATTGATGTTGGGAGAGTTTCTTAATTGCACATAAACCTCTGCAGGAGCAATACGGTACTCAATATTCGGAGGAAAATTGCGAGAAGTAAATAGGACAGACCCAGTTACCGGTTGGTCATCCCAATTCACACATGAAGACATCAATGCCAAAACCAACAATAAACTGAATGCGGAAACTTTCATAGCTGTAGAGATATTTTAGTTAAAAGTAAAACTAAGTTAATGGAAAGCAAAAAAAGATCGCACTAAGTTTTCATTTTTAACAATTGATCATCTAAAGGGATAATTTTGAGGTAAATTCATGTATTGGGTGATTTTTTACCCCATTTTCTATATCCCGGCTACTTCTTTACCATAGAAGCATACTCCTTGGCAAAATAGCTCAGGATTACATTTGCTCCCGCTCTTTTTATACTCAACAAAGATTCCAACATCGCTCTTTCTCCATCTATCCAACCTTTTTGGGCGGCAGCCTTGACCATCGCATACTCACCGCTGACATTGTAGGCAGCGATGGGAAGATTAGAATTGTCTTTGAGCAATCTGATGATGTCCAAATAGGCTAAAGCGGGCTTGACCATCAAGAAATCCGCCCCTTCGGTAGTATCCAAACCTGCTTCTATCAATGCTTCACTGTAATTTGCAGGATCCATTTGGTAAGTCTTTTTATCACCCATTTTGGGAGCTGAATCCAATGCATCTCTGAATGGGCCATAAAAAGCGGAAGCATATTTGGCAGTGTAGGACATTATGGAGACGTCGGTATAGCCGTTTTGATCCAAAACCGACCTAATATAACCCACTCTCCCATCCATCATATCCGATGGTCCGAGAATATCCGCACCGGCCTGTGCCTGTGCCAAAGACATTTTGCCCAAGATCTCCAACGTCTCGTCATTCAGAATCTTTCCATTCTCCACGAGACCATCATGACCATCCGAACTATATGGATCCATAGCCACATCTGTCATAACTACCGCTTCGGGAAATGTGCTCTTGATTTTGAATATTGCTCTAAGATAAAATGTCTCAGGATTGTAACTTTCAGTAGCGAACCTGTCTTTTTTGATGTCAGGATAGGCCGGAAAAATATCAAATGCCATGATCCCAAGCTTCATACACGCTTCTATCTCTTCCAACATCAGGTCCAAAGAATACCTAAAAATCCCTGGCATGGAGGCTACTTCAATCTTTTGGTTGATACCATCAATGAGAAACATCGGGAATATAAAGTCCTTTACAGACAGTCGTGTTTCCTCCACCATGTTGCGGATCCCTTGGGATTTTCTGTTTCTTCTCGGTCTTATTTGCATACTATTCTGGATTTTGGCAACTCAAAGTTAAATGTTTAGAAATGAAAACCACCCCGATTATCCAATCAATGAAAAAACGGTGTCCGCATCCATTTCTCTAAAATCATCGATATAAAGGTCGCATACCGGCAACTCGGACCGGGAATGGGAGGACAAAACGCCAACCACTTTCATCCCGGCATTTTTGGCAGCGGTAACACCTGAAAATGAATCTTCAAAAACAACACAAAAATCAGGTTCCACCTGCAAGTTTGCTGCTGACTTCAGATAGACTTCAGGGTCGGGTTTGTGTTTGGTTACGTCTTCACTCGCCAAAATAGACTCCATCCTATCAATCAAGGATAATGTGCCTGCAATCATTTCAAGGTTGGCAAATGGGGCAGAAGTAGCCACTCCAGTCAGAAACTGATTGGTTTTGAGTTGCTGAAAAAAATCCTGAAACCCGGCAATTGGATCGACATTCTCCCTATATATATCCCGGAAGAGGCTTTCTTTCTCATTCTCCAATTCCAACAGTTCATCGCCTACGATCTTTCTTCCAAAAAAATGACTCATTATATAAGAGTTGCTTTTGCCATACATATGTAGCTGAAATTCTTCCTCAGTCGGGTACATGTCTCTTTTGGCAAAAAACTCCTTAAAAGCCAAAGAATGGAATGGGTTGGTATGGCAAATGACGCCATCCATATCGAAAATAACTGCTTTTTTCATGGATTAATAGGTTATGGAATAGTTAACAAAGCTAACGAAAGGACATGAAAAAACCCTCCGAGATATTTAATTCTCCCAGAGGGTTTCTATTTTGACGAATCAAAAACGCCTTGAAATGCTATTTTTCAAACTCTTTGACAACCTTCTCTATAATATCACAGCAATCGTGCAGTTGCTCTTCTGTCATGACCAAAGGCGGCGCAAAGCGGATGATATTGCCATGGGTAGGCTTGGCGAGAAGACCGTTTTCTTTCAATGACATACACATATCCCAAGCGGTGCTGCTGTCTGTGGAATCATTGACAACGACAGCGTTGAGCAGGCCTTTGCCCCTGACGAGTTTAAGTATTTTGTATTTGTCCACCAAAATCTGCATTCTTTCTCTGAAGATTTTCCCGAGTTTCCGTGCATTTTGGGCTAATTTTTCATCTCTAATCACTTCAAGCGCTGCTATGGCGACTTTCGCTCCAAGAGGATTTCCTCCAAAAGTAGATCCATGCTGACCAGGCTTGATGACATCCATGATATGATTATCCGCCAACACAGCCGAAACCGGATAGAACCCACCTGAGATCGCTTTTCCTAAGATCAGCATGTCAGGCCTGGTATACGTTTCTTGTTTTTCGCAATGTCCTTCGCAGGTACAATTGCCACAGACTGCCAAAAGCGATCCTGTCCGTGCGATTCCTGTCTGGATTTCATCGGCAATGAAGAGGACATTTTTGGCTTTGCAGGCTTCAGTGGCTTTCCTGATAAAATCTTCTGCCGGAGTATAGACACCAGCTTCACCCTGAATCGGCTCCACTAAAAAGGCTACAACATTTTTATCCTCAAGGGCATTTTGCAAGGCAGAAATATCATCATAAGGTATCTTGACAAAACCCGGGGTGTATGGTCCAAAGTTCTTTCTTGCGTTGCTATCCGAAGAAAATGAAATGATGGTGGAAGTCCTGCCATGGAAATTATTTTCAGCCACAACAATAACAGCTTGGTTTTCATCCACGCCTTTTCTTTCATATCCCCATTTTCGGGCAATTTTCAGGGCTGTTTCCACGCCTTCAGCACCGGTATTCATGGGAAGGACTTTTTCAAAGCCAAAATATTCTGTGATATATTTCTCAAATGGCCCCAATATATCATTGTGAAATGCCCTTGAAGTTAGGGTCAATGTGCTTGCCTGCTCGATCAAGGCATCTTTGATCCTTGGATGACAATGACCCTGATTGACGGCAGAATACGCTGACAGGAAGTCATAGTATTTTTTGCCTTCAACATCCCAAAGGTAAACACCCTCTCCTCTTGACAAAACCACCGGCAAAGGATGGTAATTGTGTGCTCCGTGCCTGTCTTCAAGTGCAATGGCTTGGCTGCTTGAGTTTATTGTTTCAATCATAATATTTGTAGATTTGCTACCCGTCAAGGATAAATTTCACCGTCCAAAACGGTTTGGCAAATATAGCAAAAGCCTTTAGGATTACAGAATGAACTCAAAAAAGAAGCCTATAACACCCTTGAAGCTGATTCCCGGGGATTATTATACCAATGAAAAAGGATTGATGGTTTTTACAGCACAATACCACCTGAGAAGAGGCTATTGCTGTGGCAGTGGCTGCAAGCATTGTCCGTATGGGGAGAAGTGATTGGGTTATTTGGTTAATTGGTTAATTGGTTAGTTAGGTTGTAGTGGTTGTAATTGTTTTAATTGTTGGAATCTTCGGACTTGCTGATTGTGGGTAGGTTTTCGAATTATAGGGTCTAGCATCTTCATACTTGGCTTTAAGATTAATTCTTTTGAGCAATCCACTGGAAACTGAGACTGCCTACTATTGGTTAGTTAGGCTGTAGTGGCTGTAATTGTTTTAATTGTTGTCAATTTCGAACCTGCTGATAGTGGGTAGGTTGTCTGATTATCTATTTTGGTATTTTTATTCGTAACTTTAAAATCAATTCCTATCACCAATCCACTGAATCCTGCGACTGCCTACTGACCACTTGCTTCTTTCAATAAAGGCAAAACTTTAATGAATATTTTTGGAACCTAGTATTGGTAATTCAGGTAAAAGTCCGATATTTGCAAACTCAATTGAAAAAACGTCAATACAATTACGATCATATATCATGGCAAAAGTTTGTGACATTACCGGCAAGAGACCTCAAGTAGGTAATAATGTATCGCATGCGAACAACAAGACCAAGCGTAAATTTTATCCAAATTTGCACAAGAAAAGCTTCTACATCCCTGAGGAAGATGCTTGGATCACTTTGAAGGTTTGTACCAAAGCTTTGAGAACCATCAACAAAAAAGGAATCACTCCTGTGTTGAAAGAAGCCCAAGCAAAAGGATACGTTATCATTAAATAATCAGATCAGGTTTACCATATAAATATATACAGCGATGGCTAAGAAAGGTAACAGAGTACAAGTGATCATGGAGTGCACCGAGCACAAGGCTACCGGCCTTCCAGGTACTTCAAGATACATCACTACCAAAAACCGTAAGAATACGACTACGAGACTTGAATTGAAGAAATTCAATCCTATCTTGAAGAAAATGACGGTTCACAAAGAAATTAAATAATTTAGGAACTAGGTTGCTGAGGCAACAATATAAACCTTAAAAATATGGCTAAGAAAGTAGTAGCAACCCTGAAAAAAGAAGGTGGAGTAACATACGCCAAAGTAATCAGAGCAATCAAATCTGAAAAAACCGGCTCTTATACCTTCAAAGAGGAAATGGTACCGACAACTTCGGTTCAGGATACCTTGAAAAAATAATTTCATTGCATTTTTTGCAATCGAAAGTCCCTTCAGGCAAAGTCTTTGAAGGGACTTTTTTGTTATATTCGGACTTTAAAAATCACAAGCTATGGGAATTTTCGGTTTCTTTTCGAAGGAAAAAAAAGAAAGCCTTGACCAAGGTTTACAAAAATCCAGCGAAAACATTTTTTCAAGGTTAAGCAAAGCCGTTGTTGGCAAATCCAAAGTAGATGAGAAAGTGTTGGATGAGTTGGAGGAGATCCTCATCACCTCAGATGTGGGTGTCGATACTACCATCAAGGTCATCAGAAGAATCGAAGAACGGGTTTCCAAAGACAAATACCTCAATACGGCAGAACTAGATGTTATCCTGAGGGAAGAAATCATGGGTTTGCTCGAAGAAAATCAAAGCACCGACCTGTCGGACTTTGACCTGCCTGCAGACAAAAAACCATATGTCATCATGGTAGTCGGCGTCAACGGTGTGGGAAAAACAACCACTATCGGCAAACTCGCCTACCAATTCAAACAAGCAGGAAAATCCGTAGTCCTTGGTGCCGCAGATACTTTCAGAGCGGCAGCAGTGGATCAATTGATCCTTTGGGCCAAGAGGGCCGATGTGCCGATCGTTTCCCATGGCATGAACACAGATCCTGCTTCCGTGGCATTTGACGCAGTAAAACAGGGAGTGGATACCAATGCAGATGTCGTGATTATAGATACCGCCGGAAGATTGCATACAAAAGTCAACCTGATGAACGAGCTGACCAAAATCAAAAGGGTCATGCAAAAGTTCATTGACGATGCACCGCATGAAGTGTTGCTTGTATTGGATGGATCTACGGGTCAGAATGCATTTATCCAAGCGCAGGAATTTACCAAAGCAACAGACATCACGGCACTTGCCATCACCAAACTCGACGGAACAGCCAAAGGAGGCGTCGTTATCGGAATCTCAGACCAATTTAAAATCCCTGTCAAGTACATTGGAGTAGGTGAAAAAATGACTGACCTGCAGGTTTTCAACAGAAAGGAATTTGTGGATTCGCTGTTTAAGAAGAACTCCTAACCTTTGAGGTCTTTGGGACCTCGAAGGTTTTATTCATTCAATCCCAACCTTCAAGGTTATCGAAAACCTCAAAGGTCTAAATCAATCTTCAAATACCCTTCCCTATCATCACTTTCCTGATCTGCCAATTTTAGATAAAACCCATTTGGCGTAGCAAAACCGGATGGCGATATTTTTCTATTGTCAAAAAATAATTCCGCAACTTTCCTGAATTCTTGATCCAATACAATGAAGCTGCTTTCGTTGGTGTAAGTTTCTATTTCTGATTCCTTTGTTTGAATATTTACATACCTCAACAACCTCTTCCGATAAGGATCGTATTGGGTGAATTTGTATCTACTTGTCTTCATGCTAGGATTAAAAACTGTCCACTCTCCCCTAGGTTCGGTTTTGCCTTTTTCAAAAGTCAAAGTTCTGGAACTTCGGCCATCCACCCAATAATTTTTATCCGAATCCAAAATCAATAAGGAATCATTTGCTGGAAAATTGACCACAAAAAGATCGCGGTCATTGAGATAGGAATGGGCAAAAACCCCAAGTTCAGGATCATCATAATGTTCCCTGTATTTTTCGGGATAGTTGAAGCCTACAGATTCAAAATTTCCCGAACGGGTGTCCAATTTCCATAACCAATCCCGGTAATTCATATTGGGTTCTTTGAGTACGAAAGGAACATCAGCCAAAAACAAGATCTTGGTCGCTGCATCATAGGTCATGTCATTGCCATTCATTGCAGAAAAATTAGCCGCCAACCTTTCCTCCGGCACAGAAGGGAATGGAAACCTGCTGAGCACTTTTCCTTCAAAACCAGTATGGACAATCTCTTTCTGACCTGATATAAAAAACAACCCATCTTCAGTAATCAGGCTTCCCCAAATAGAAGATCCAATTCCATCAGGACCCTCTACAAAAAAATTGGTACTTGAAAGCAATTGTCCAGATGGGTAACCGTATTTTAAAAGCCTCTTATTAGTCCATGCATATAGGAAAATGCTGTCATTCTGTTCAAGGTAAGCGAATTTGGCAGGAAGATTTTTTGTAAACTCATCCTTCTCGAAGTAAAGGGTATCGGAAATGAATTCGCTCAACTCTCCGGATATGAATTCGGGAGATTTGGATTCCTTGGAATTACATGAAAAAACAACCGCCAAAAGAAAGAAGAAATACTTACCCATACCTTAATTTTTATCTTTGAAGCAAAATTAATATGGTTATCCGCAAATTTGCCGGTAGGCCAATATTCTTTTACAAACGGGTTGGAAGACGGAAGTCGGAAGATGGACATTCTGGTTTCCTGCCATGACCTTTTAATAACTTTACGATTTAAATTTTAAAACGAAAAAAACCACCGAAGTTTAAATACTCCGGTGGCCTTTTCCCTGTCTCGTCTCTTTTTTCTCGCTTCTCGCCTCTCGCTTCTCCTCTCAATCTTTTTCCAAAAACGGATACCTATAGTCTACCGGGGAGACAAACGTTTCCTTGATGGTCCTTGGAGAAACCCATCTGAGTAAATTGATCATAGAACCGGCTTTGTCATTGGTGCCGGAGGCCCTTGCCCCGCCAAAAGGCTGTTGGCCAACGACCGCACCTGTCGGCTTGTCATTAATATAGAAGTTACCTGCTGCATTT
This sequence comes from Aquiflexum sp. TKW24L, assembly GCF_023502205.1. Classification (GTDB taxonomy): domain Bacteria; phylum Bacteroidota; class Bacteroidia; order Cytophagales; family Cyclobacteriaceae; genus Cognataquiflexum. The sequence goes on from NZ_JAMFLG010000002.1 coordinate 217,177, forward strand.
CTCAGTTTTTTTGTTGCCAACTCGATCGCATACCTATCTTGGGAGAATACCGCTCCTGTCAAAGCATAAGGCGAAGTCTGATCGACCAATTCCAAAGCTTCCTCAAAGTGCTCCTCATGGTAGACATAGATGGTCAACACGGGGCCGAAAATCTCTTCGCACATGGTCGTGTACATCGGGTCTTTAGTTAGGATGACAGTCGGCTGGATAAAGTAACCCTTGGATTTGTCATGGTGCCCTCCGGCGATGATTTCTACACCTTCGGCATTTTTGGCATTGTCGATGTATTTGGAGATTTTGTCAAAAGACTTCTCGTCGATCACTGCATTGACGAAGTTTGTAAAGTCTTCGGTTGGCCCCATTTTCATAGTAGCCAAATCCTCCAATAGGTATTTTTTTACATCCGGCCAGAGATTGGAAGGAATGTAGGCACGTGAAGCAGCAGAGCATTTTTGGCCCTGATATTCAAAAGCTCCCCTCGAAAGTCCGACTGCAACAGCTTTGGCATGGGCTGACTTATGGGCCAAGACAAAGTCTTTTCCACCTGTTTCTCCCACAATTCTCGGATATGATTTGTACTTAACTATATTTTCTCCGACGGTTTTCCAGATATGTTGGAAAACTCCGGTAGAACCTGTAAAGTGGATTCCTGCAAAATCAGGATGTTGGAAAATGATTTTACCGGCTGTCGGGCCGTCTACAAAAACCAAATTGATCACGCCATCTGGCACCCCTGCTTCCCTGAAAACCTGCATCAAAACATTGGCAGAGTAAATCTGCGTGTAAGCTGGTTTCCATACGACAGTATTTCCCATCATGGCCGGAGCGGTAGGAAGATTTCCTGCTATGGCTGTAAAATTAAATGGGGTCAAAGCAAAAACGAAACCCTCAAGCGGTCTTTGCTCCAATCTATTCCAAACACCGGGACCTGAAACAGGAGGCTGTTGTGCATAGATTTCAGACATGTATTGTACATTGAACCGCAGGAAATCTATGAATTCGCAGGCCGCATCGATTTCCGCTTGGTAGGCATTTTTGGATTGGCCGAGCATGGTCGCAGCATTGATTTTGGCACGGTATGGACCTGCCAAAAGGTCGGCGGCTTTGAGAAAAATCGCTGCTCTTTGTTCCCATTCCATATTTTCCCAAGCTTCTTTTGCTCCCAAAGCAGCATTGATTGCCTGCTCCACATGGGATGCATCTCCCTCATGGAAGAATCCCAATAGGTGCTTGTGGTCATGGGGAGGAGACATGGATTTTTTAACTCCTGTCCTCACTTCCTCACCACCAATATACATGGGCACATCTACAAGCTGCGACCTGAATTCCTTCAGGGTCTGCTGCAGTTCGATCCTTTCGGGAGAACCCGGAGCATAACTTTTTACCGGTTCGTTGACTGGCTTGGGAACATTAAAAAAACCTTTGAGCATATCAATTTGAGTTTATAATTTCTGAAGGGGCAAAGATAGGAACTACCATCCTGAAAACCTGCCGAATTTCAAAAGTTGTAATTGTTGTATTTGTTGTAATTGTTATCAGCTTCGCGTTGCCGAGTTCTCAGGTTGATGAGAAGCATCATATTACGTGATTCTTGATTTTTTTCTCCGGTTCTCGCTTCTCGCTTCTATAAAAGCTCTTCCAATTCCTTCAAATGCCGAATAGTATGCGTCGGCTGATGCTCGATGCCTTTTTCGTGGGGATCAAAATAGATCTGATCAATATTAGAACGGATGGCCCCAAGGATATCCGAATTGGGATTATCGCCGATCATGATGCAATCGGCTGACTTCACCGACAATTTATCCATCGCATATTGGAAGATCCTTGGGTCAGGCTTTTTGTGACCGGTTGTCTCCGAAGTCACCACCAGATCAAAATATGGAGTCAAACCCGAAGAATGCATTTTATTGGCCTGACTTTCATTGAAGCCATTGGTGATGATATGCATTTTATAATTTGGACTCAAATAATCCAAAATCTCTTTGGAATAGGGAAGCAAATGGGGTTTGGAAGAAGTCCTTTGCATAAAATCATCCTCCAATTCCTTAGGGACATTCCTAGCCAAAACACCTGCTTTTTCAAAGATAAGCTTGAACCGCGTTTCCCTTAGGCTGCGTTTGTCAATTTTGCCCAAGTCATACAATGCCCAAAGCTTGAAATTGACCTGATAAAAGGCATCGATGAAAGTCTGAAAATCTGGAATGCCGACGTTGATTAATTGATAAATGTCAAACAGCTCAGAAAGTGATTCCTGCACATTGGTATCATAATCCCAAAGTGTATGGTCCAAGTCAAAGAAAATATGGCGGTACTTTTTCAATTGCGAAAGGCTATTTGCGGTAGGGATTATTTTCGATCTTATTAATGGCCAATTCACGATTGGTAAGCAGGATGTTGTAAAGATCCTGGTCCCTTTTGAAATTGGGGTCCTTTTGAATAAACTTAAAAATCTGTTGGATGATTTCTTGGGCTTCGTCCAAGATATAGTAAAAAATCCATTGGTCCACTCTTTTGCTACCTAACAAACCGGAGTTTTTGAGGTAGATCAGATGCCGGCTGGTTTTGGTCTGGGTAAAGTCAAGAATATGCTCTAAATCTGAAATCGAAAGCTCCTTGTTTTGCAATAAAAGATGTAGAATTCGGACCCTGGGCTCCTCGGAGAGTGCCTTGAAAATCCTCATTCCATAACTTAAGCTAATATTTTTAAGTCGCATTTAGTAAAATTAACGAATAAAACCCGGTTGAAATTAAGCAAATGAAACCAAAATAGGCTAATATTATAGCGAAATTAGAAAACCTAATTAGACTGAATTCGGTTCAGCTGATCAATAAGATAAACCGTATTACCTTGAAATTTAAAGTACACCCGATAGCTGTTTTCCTTTTTTTCACCCTTTTTATTATAGGGATTAAGGACAGTTTTGCCCAAGATAGAGAAAGAAAAGTAATCCAGCTTTCAGGTATTATCCTCAATGCTGATAGTACTGATGCCGTTCCGGGAGTCAATGTCTATGTTCCAAAAAAAGGTCGGGGAACAAGTTCAGGAAGGTACGGCTATTTTTCTATGCCAGTATTGGAAGGTGACAGTGTGATATTTAGTTTTATTGGTTTGAGAAAGCAGTCTTTCAAAGTTCCCGAGAAGGTGGATGACGACAAGATCAGCTTGATTCTCACCATGCAGGTCGATGAGATAGCTTTGGCGGAGATCGAAGTCATGCCTTATCCAACAGAAGATGAATTTAAGAGGCAGGTCCTTGCGATGAATTATGAAGCTCCGATGACCATAGACAGAAGTGGTAACCTAAGCTCTGAAACCCTTCTGAGATATGCAGAAGCGATGCCGGCTTCAGGAAATGAAAACATGAGGTATTTCCAACAGGGACAAATCATGCAAATTCAGGACCGATATGGACCTAGACCGTTTACATTGATGGATCCTTTTGCTTGGTCCAAATTTATCCAATCCATCAAAAGGGGTGATTTAAAGAAAAAGGATTAAAACAATACTCAGTTTTGAATTCAGGTTTCAACTGAAGGCATTGAAAACAAAATCTGTATCCAAATCTTTTCGGTGGTATATAGTCTTTAGGTAGCAGTTGAACTTGCAGCGACTTAAATTTAATAGCCCACTTCAATTTCCATTCCTTCGACTGCAAATCCAAAATCAAGATTTCCAGTATTTTTTGATTTTAGTTCAGTGAACATTTCTTGGAGCTTGCTGTCAGTGTGTGCAGGATCATGATGGGTCATCAATAATTTTTTAACTCCTGCAAATTCAGCCAATTGGATGGTGTCCTCCATACTGGAATGTCCCCACCCTATTTTCTTGACGTATTCATCAATGGTAAATTGTCCATCGTGTACCAATAAATCTGCTTTTTCGATGAGTTCATAGCCCGAAACCCACTTTTTGTCAGGAATCATTCCCTTAAGGCCAAGGGCTGGTTCATGGTCGGGAATAAATGCAAAAACACCGCTTTTCCCTTTGATCCTAAATCCCACTGTCGCCCCGGGATGGATAACAAATTCAGAATTTAAACTGAAAGGGCCTATTTCAAAACTGCTGTTGGATATATCATGGAGAACAAGTTTACATGGAAGGTCACGCATCAAAACCGGAAAAAGTGGCGGAGAAAGAAATTTGTTAAGCCTCGAAAGCAGACCTTGGGTAAGGCTGGAAGGTGCCCAGATATGAACTTCCTTGTCAGGGTCAAATAAGGGGCTGAAAAATCCAAGTCCCTGGATATGATCCATGTGAAAGTGTGTCAATAAAATATCCACCCGTTTGGTTGATGGATCAGGAAGTTTTACCTTCTGCAATCCTGAACCGGCATCAAGAATGATCATCCACTCTTCTTCCATGACTGTGACGCAGGATGTATTTCCCCCAAAATATGCGGTCTCAGAACCTGAGGTTGGAATGGAGCCCCTTACTCCTTGGATAGAAACTTTCATATATCCTTACTTTCCCAAAAAATTGCGACGCCACCAAGAAATTTACCCATCCTACCTATGATCGGGTAAGAGGTAACAGAAATCTTTTCAATCTTACCTTTGAGACTTTCTATCCAAAACACCTTATGATGGGGAAGATGGTCTCCTAGGGTTTTTACCAACGGCAATCCCTCAGGTGGCAAAGGTTTTCCTTTTTCGTCCAAGGGTTTGAAAACGGTACCCCAAACTGCAACGGGCATTTCGCCTGTTTCTCCAAAACGGGATCCAAGGATGCTTTCAGCAGGCTCATTGTAGAAAATCAGGTTACCCTCCGTGTCTGTAATAAAAACCGGAATGGAGAGACAATCTGCTAGTTGCCGGTTGAGGATAATTTCTATGTCGTAAGTGGCCATATGGGTTGGATTGACTTACATAAATATAATCATTCCTTTCAGAAAAAGGATATGCTTTTTATGAATCAAAAACGCAGACCCTACGCTCCAAAAGGATGAATACAAAGTCAGAATTCAAATAACCTTTTCCAATTCCCATTTAGGCAATTTTCCCCCGCCCTTAATCGAACTTTTGGGGTTTATAAAAAGCTCTCAAAGATCTAATCTCCTCTCTATCAGTGTAGATCAACATCAAAGAGATGCCATATCGATGACAAATCGGTATTTGACATCGCTTTTGATCATCCTTTCATAAGCTTGGTTGATATCCTGCATCTTGATGATTTCAATATCCGAAACGATGTTGTGTTTTCCACAGAAGTCAAGCATTTCCTGAGTTTCGGCAATCCCTCCGATGAGAGAGCCAGACACGGATTTTCTCCCCATTATCATGGGCACAGAATTGAGCATGGGATCCAATTCGCCTAGATACCCAACCAAGACCAATGTTCCGTTGATGGTCAAGGTGCCGACATAAGGATTGACATCATGTACATAAGGTACAGTATCAATGATCAGGTCGAATTTGCCCCTGACTGATTTCATCTGTCCGGGATCAGTGGAGATCACAACTGCATCTGCTCCCAATTTCTTTGCATCCTCGGTTTTGCCCTCAGACCTGGAAAATAATGTAACTGAAGCTCCCAATCCCTTTGCCAATTTGATGGCCATATGGCCCAAACCACCCAATCCGACGACAGCTACTTTGCTTCCTTTTTTTACTCCCCAATGTTTCAAAGGAGACCAAGTAGTAATCCCTGCACAGAGCAAAGGCGCAACTCCTGCTGCGTCAAGGTTGCCGGGAACCTTCAGTACAAAGTGGTCGTCTACTACGATTTTCTCGGAATATCCCCCAAAAGTCTGCGTACCCAAATATTTTTCTTTACCGTTATACGTACCGGTAAATCCAGTCAAACAATATTGCTCCAAGTCCTTTTTGCAACTGTCGCATGTCCGGCAGCTATCCACCAAACAGCCAACACCTACCAACTCACCCACTTTGAATCTCTTTACTTCGCTACCTACTTTAGTCACCTTTCCGACGATTTCGTGTCCGGGGACAGCCGGATAGACCGTCCCACCCCAGTCATTTCTGGCAGTGTGTAGATCTGAATGGCAAACACCACAATAGAGAATTTCAATTTCTACATCTTTGGCCGTCACTACTCGACGTTGGATATCCATCTGGTTCAAATCTGCATCTGAAGCCGCCGCCCCATAGGCTTTTACAATCGTTGTTTCCATGACTATTTCTATTTGATTTTTTAAACTGAAAAGATATAAGCTTTGCGATATTTAAAAGGATATAAGCTTCGCGATATTTAAAGGATATATGCTTCGCGATATAAATGGATATATGCCTACGGCGATATTTAAAGGATATATGCTTCGCGATATACTTTGATATATGCCTACGGCGATATATTTTTTAAGCATCAAGCCTAAATGACATAATTGGGGCTTGATCTCTGCAACCTATTTCTACAATATACCAACTATATTTCTACTTATCCAATTTTAATTAGCATCCAATATCCACTAATATCTAAACCGTAACATTTCAACCATATTTCTACTTTATTTCAATATTGAAAAGATATAAGCTGCGCGATATAAATGGATATATGCCTGCGACGATATTGAAAAGATATATGCTGCGCGATATACTTTGATATATGCCTTCGGCGATATAATTTTTAAGCATCAGGCCTGATTGTCAGAATTGGGGCTTGATTTCTGGACACTATTTCTACCATATATCAAATGTATTTCTACTTTATTTCTACTAAACCAATATCAATTAATATCCAGTATCCATTAATATCTTTTTAAAGTATCGGATTTGCTCTTTTGACAAATTCATTGTTGAAGGAATAGATCAGACTGATGTTCCAGATCCAGTTATCCACCTCGATTTCTGACACAATCGTTTTGCTGACAATGCCTCCAAGAGAAATCGGGAAATCTTTTCTACCAATGACCAAAGAGGAACTTGCAAAATACCCGTCTTTTTCATTCATCTTCAGGTAGAAGACATTTGGCCGGGCATTGAAGAATATTTTCTCCGATAAAGAAATATCTGTAAATGACGGACCCAAGGCCACAAATTGGTTGAGAGCATAGGGGACTTTACCCAAACTTCTACCGGCAAGGTAGAGGAAACTCAATTTTGTCTTTGGACTGATGGTGTAGGTGGGTGAGATTTCTGCTGCAAAAAACCGCTGAACTTCTGTTTTTTCCACCATCTGACCATTGGCATCGGGCTCCATGGTAGTCGTAAAAATAAAAGCCGGATGTGCACCGACATGCAGCGTGAATTTATCAGATTTGACGACTTTATACCGCCACCAAAAAATGAAAGACCAAGGCTTCCCATCCAATGCAAAACGCAGTTCGGGATCGAAACTCAGCCTTTCACCGCCCATAGAAAGTTCAAATATTGCCGCAGGTCTTCCCAAGGAAAAAGCCGGGATTAGCGAAAGTCCATTGTTGGTCACGCTGATATTGCCTCGGAAGTAATTCGGACCTTTTCCAGAGTTATCCTGCGCAAAAACACCAGGACTTATGGAGAAAAAAAATGCAAAAAGGGTCACGCCAATCATCCTAGTTGACTTTTTGCAACCAAAAGATATTTGGTGAAATTTGTGGAGGCAGTCAAAAATCAAAAAGTGCCCTTCCCGTTGGTTTGGCGATGATTCCTCTCTAATATCTTGGAAATATTCCGTCATAAGCCTGATTATGGATGCTTTTCTTAGCAAATACAATATTACCAAATCAAAGAAGGTATTTTTAACTTTTTTCAAAGCAAAGATTACAATTTTCAAACATTCAAGTATAAGAACCTTTGCATTTGAAATTTTTATTTTTCAAACTAATTTTTTTATTACTTTGGATTTTAGTAACAACAAACCCTTGGTAAAATGAAGAATTACCTTATTCTATTTTTGGCTCTTGCGATATTTGGATGTGCCAAAGAAAAAACTCCTGAAGAGGTTTTTCAGGCGGCCAAAGAAAAATTCTATGCTGCAGAGCAAGTCAGTTTTAAGCAGGTGATGCTGTGGGAAAATCCTTCATTAGGAGAAGTCGATACATTTTTTTATCAACTGAGGCTTCAAAAACATCCGAATAAATACTTTGAATACAATTACATTGGCACAAATAAAGATTCAGAATTATCCTATCTGAATGATGTATTGTCTTCCATCAACCACAAGGACAGTACGGTTACAGTTCAATCGGAAGAAAACAAAATGGTATTTATAAATCTGGCAAGTGAAAATATGTATTTGGATTTTTCTGCCGTAAATCTTTTCAAAAAGTCACTATGGATTTATAAACAGGACACGGCCATCAATGGAAAAAACCACTTGAACTTCTATTGGGTCCAAATGGATACCGTGATCAGCGAAAAGAAGATTTACCTTGAAAACCACATGTTTATCAATCCCGCCAATCTTACGGTGAATTTGGTTTCACGGAGGTTATACCACGATGGAAAAAGAAGCCAATTGATTGAAAATGTTTTTGAGGAATATGAATTCTCCGAAATTAAAGACTCTTTGAGTATCCATCCACCCAAGGGCTACCTGTCAAAAATCGACGGACAAACCGACAAAGAATCCCCCAAAATACTCGCAAAAGGTGAAATTGCTCCTGATTTTGAACTCAAAGACCTTGAAGGGAATACGGTCAAACTTTCAGATTTCAGAGGCAAAAAGGTTTTGCTTGACTTCTCAATGATCAATTGCGGTTGGTGCAAAATCGCATTGGAAGAATTCAGCAAACCGGATTTTGAGTTTGCAACTGACATGGTGCCCTTGTATGTCAATCCCGTAGATCCAAAGGAAAAAATGGAGAAATACGTTTCAAGAGTGACTGTTCCATTTCCTGTCCTCATCGACGCCAAATCGGTAGGAGAAGCATACGGCGTGAGCGGATACCCCACCTTTTTTCTGATCGATGAGTCAGGCAAAATAGAAGAGGTGGAAGTGGGGTATTCAGATGAATTGATTATGAAATTGAATAAGGGAAGTTAAGCGGACCTTTCCCATTTGTTCAGAAATCTTTCTGATTCGAACTGATTCTACAAAAATAAATTATCACCGAAACAGATGGCTTTCAGCAAATATTCAAATGGCCAAAAAACAGCTTACTCACTCATCGGTTTCAAAAGGGGAATTTATATTTCAGCAATAAATCTTGGGCAAAAAAACAAAAAAAACCAGCCACTAATGGCTGATTTTTTTTTCATTACTTTTTAACTAAAGTGTCAGATTGTTTTTTATACACTATATCAAACCTGTCCAGATTCATCACTTTATTCCATGCTGCCGCAAAGTCCTTCACAAACTTTTCTTCTGAATCCTGCTGCGCATACACTTCTGCAAGTGCTCTTAATTCAGAGTGGGAACCGAAAATCAGATCGACCCGGGTACCTGTATATTTTAATTCACCGGTTTTTCTGTTCTTGCCTTCAAACTTCTCTTTGGTATCGTCCGCAGCTTTCCACTCAGTACTCATATCCAATAGATTTACAAAGAAATCATTGGTCAGCATGTCCTTCTTTTCAGTGAAAATCCCGTTTTTAGAACCATCATAGTTGACATTCATCGCACGCATTCCTCCTACCAACACCGTCATCTCTGGGGCCGTCAAGGTCAACAGTTGCGCTTTGTCTATCAATAATTCCTCTGTTGAAATGGTGTATTGGATCTTCAAATAATTTCGGAAGCCATCGGCCATAGGTTCTAGCAACCCAAAAGATTCGATATCAGTCTGCTCAGCAGGTGCGTCCATACGTCCAGGGGTGAATGGAATCTTGATTTTTTGTCCGGCATTGGCGGCGGCTTTTTCTACGCCGGTATTTCCTGCCAATACAATAAGGTCCGCAAGTGAAACCTTCTTGTCTGTAGATTTGGAATTGAAATTCTGCTGAATTTTTTCCAAAGCAGACAATACTTTATCAAGTTGCTTAGGATTGTTCACTTCCCATGTTCTCTGCGGAGCCAATCTGATTCTGGCACCGTTTGCGCCTCCCCTTCTATCCGATTCCCTGTATGTCGAAGCCGAAGCCCAGGCAGTAGAAACCATTTCAGAAACTGATAAACCTGAGTTCGAAATCTCTTTTTTGAGGATCTCAATATCCTGAGCGCCGATCAACTTGTGGTTTACAGCAGGAATAGGATCTTGCCAGATCAGGTCTTCTTTTGGAGCCTCAGGTCCCAAATAGGTTGTGTTTGGTCCCATATCCCTATGAGTCAGTTTGAACCAAGCTTTTGCAAATACTTTGTCAAACTCGTCGGGATTCTCATAAAACCTTCGGGATATTATCTCATATATCGGATCCATTCTCATCGAAAGGTCCGTGGTCAACATGGTAGGCTTGTGTTTTTTGTTTGGATCAAAAGCATCAGGAAACAGTATCTTAGGATCTTTAGCTACCCACTGATATGCACCTGCAGGGCTTTTGGTCAGTTCCCACTCATTTTCAAATAAACTCTTGAAATATCCCTGACTCCACTCCACAGGCGTAGCGGTCCAGATTACCTCCACACCCGAAGTAATGGCATCAACTCCTTTTCCGGATTTGTAGGAACTTTTCCAGCCAAATCCCTGATCTTCTATGGGTGCTGCCTCAGGTTCAGGACCTACATTTTCGGCGGGACCTGCTCCGTGGGTTTTTCCCAATGTATGCCCACCCGCTATCAAAGCTACTGTCTCTTCATCATTCATTCCCATTCTTCCAAATGTCTCGCGGATATCATGTGCGGCAAGCAACGGATCCGGGTTGCCTTTTGGTCCCTCAGGGTTGACATAGATAAGACCCATCTGAACGGCTGCCAAAGGGTTTTCCAATTTGCGATCACCTGAATAACGATTTTTATCATCCAGCCATTTTCCTTCTGATCCCCAATAGACATCAAGCTCCGGTTCATAGACATCTTCTCTGCCTCCCGCAAATCCGTAAGTTTCGAAGCCCATAGATTCCAAAGCTACATTGCCTGTAAGCACCATCAGATCTGCCCATGAAATCTTGTTGCCATACTTTTGTTTGATGGGCCAAATCAACCTTCTTGCCTTATCAAGGTTGCCATTGTCTGGCCAACTGTTGAGCGGCGCAAAACGTTGCTGACCGGAGCGTGAACCACCCCGACCATCTCCTGATCGGTATGTTCCGGCACTGTGCCAAGCCATGCGGATAAATAATCCTCCATAATGACCATAGTCTGCGGGCCACCAGTCCTGAGATTCAGTCATAACGGCACGGATGTCATTTTTGATCGCTTCATAGTCCAGGCTATTGAAGGCTTTGATGTAGTCAAAGTCTGGATCCATGGGTGTGGACAAAGATGAATTTTGACGAAGAATGCTTAGGTTCAACTGGTTTGGCCACCATTCCGCATTTTGGGTTGCAATCGCGTTACTAGAACTTTTCTTGGTGGCCCCCGACCAGGCATCGACCGAAGGTTTTGTTTCCTGAGCCATTACTGTCAGTGTTGCACTGATCAGAATGGAAAATAGCAAGCTTAATTTTCTCATATAATTTGGGATTTATATTTTAGACGAATCATTTAATTGTATAAAGATACAACAGAATAAAGCGAGTCTAGGATCGCAATTTTCTATTGATTATAGACAAAATCAATGATATTATAAAACCTATTACCGAAACAAATCAAGCCTGTTTTTAAGTTTTTCCTTGGAAAAAAAATCTCTTCAATGATTTAGATTGAGGCTTAAATCCTAAGGTATGGCACAAAAAAAGTTGAATCAACTAAGTAGATGAAACTGGCCAAATCAAAAATAAAAAGTGTTGTATTCAGATGAATTGATCATGAAATTGAAAAAAGGCGCAAAATGTCTTTCAATCCTTTGATCTCAAAGTTATTGTCCCACTCAATGGTTTTGTCACGAAATCAGAATCCGGTCCAAAAGTTTTTTCAAATCCGGCCTCTGTATACAAATGGACTTGATAGGGTTGGGGAAACCGTTCTGAACGGGCATTGTCGTGCACTCTGCTCGAAAATACATGTACAATTTGGGTAGCTTTCATTCCATCCAATTTTGTATTTGGAATATTTAATCCGCCTAGCCATAAAGCGAATTTCTTCAAATCCTTCCATCCCAAAAAAGTCTCAGCAGAAGGACTTGCTTTAATGGGAACTGTTGGCGGTTCACGTAATTCGGATTTTTCATTTTCAGTAAGTTCGGAATAGGTTTTCTTGGTTTTGTTTCCGTTTTTATCCTGAATAAAAAAAGTGGAGTTTTTATAGTAAAAATCCTTTTTCGAGGATTGACTCAACGTTTGGGGTTTAGCTTTTGACTCAAGTTGGAACAGAAATGCCTGAGAGTTGGGATTTCAAAAAAGTTGCAGCAGCTCAGCAAAGTCCCAATCCTTTCTCAATCGGTATGCTAGTTCATTGAGATGCTTGTGCCGGTTTTCATTATTGGTAATCTCCAATATGATAAACTGCGGTACATCAGGAGCTAAAGGTTTGTCAAAATACTCCAGATTGATGAAGGCGAATTGGGTGTTTTTGCTCCATCCACGTTTTGGTTTCGGAGCTTTAAGCTTCTCCAATACAGACGCAGTTAAACTGATTTCATGAGTTGGATTGGTTTCTATTTCACTGATAGGTTTGGATAGAATTGATTCCGGTTCTGAATTAAGGTAATCTTTAATCAGACGCACACTTTCCTGATATTCCTTATCCGCTTCAGAATTATCGCTGGAAGTTTTACTTTTCTCTTCCTCGAGTTTAGTTTGAAAAAATTCCTCTGCCTTCTGAAGTCGATTAGCCAGATTTTCTTTAGAATAGCCATAAGCTCCCTCCTCAGTCAGCCGCTTGATTTCGGCAATTCTTTCATCTTTTTCCGCCAAAATATCCTGAACATTGTTTGCGGGAGAACTTTGCCCAAGTATCTTTTTGAATTCCAGATAAAACTGCTCCATTTGAACCAAGTAATAATTCAAATAGTCACGCTGGGTGACTGGTATGAAAAGTGGCTTGTCGCTGTTTCTAACTACAAAGGCATGATAAAACCACCACCTTGAATAATCGACTACATAATCAGGAACTTCTCCCGGAAACTCATAATAGTCGATCCTGCCGTTTGATGAATGTTTCTCTGGAATCGAAAAGACAGCTCGTTCATCCATCAGCACGGGAACAATCACCCCTTCTTTGTCGGTGTTTTGTACAGGCTTTGCAAATTGATTGAAATAATTAAACTGGATGTCTATCCAGGCAGGACCTGGGATTTCGATAGGTTTATTGTCTTCACAGGCCAAATAATGACTGCTCGTTCTCAAAAAATAATACCCCAATCTCCCGGTAGCATGATACCACGCATTGGTATAAAGTGCCTCAGGGTGAGAATTTCCGGGAATAAAATTCTGATAAGATACTGCGCTTTTAGACCCTGTTAGTCCTTGTGTTTTCCGTTGAAGCCAGCCAAGAGCAACGGCCATCCTTGGTTGCATTTTTTTCGAATCGAAATTGGCAGTCAGTTGCTTGTTTACCTGATTCGATCCATTATTCTCATAAAAATCCGTAGCCTTGGACCAAACCAATGTGTATTTATCAAGATCGCATGAGCTTTGGGTATATGCCCAAAAAGGTATAAAAGCTAATAGAAACAGGAGTAGAGCAGTTTTCATATTTTTTGGGCTAAGTCTTGGCTCATCAAAGTAGATTCTTGTCAACAACATTTTTATCAATTTGCACCCAAGCACTTGGGCTCTTCACCATGTTTTGTGGTGGTATTGTCGTCTTGAGGGGTACAGACCCAAATACCAATGAACTTCCAAATTCCTCCAATTCTTTTTCGAATGAGAGGGTGTTGGTCACAAACACATAACTGATTTTTCTAAGGCCATTCGAAATAGTGACCAAAACCACTACCTGATTTTGGTTTTCATACAAACCCGGAGCGGCCCCAATCATAGCATTCCATTTGGACTTAAAGGATGTTTTGGAGGAATCCTTGGGTTCTTTGGGCTGATACTCCGGAACAATCAAAGCTTTCCAGTCTTCTTCGAAATCAATGTCAAGAAATCCTGAGGAGGGTTTTTCTTTGTAAAGCAATATCCTCCCAAATTCCTCTGTAGAAGGATTACCCTTGGTGAATACCAAATACCCAAGACCTTCATCCCTTATCCATCCGTCAGGAGGACTGTAAGTTACGCCTTGATATTTTTCAAATTGTTGTCCGGCTACATTGTTCCAAAAGAACATAGAAACCAAAGTGAAAATCCACATATTTTTGACCATAGCAGTTAAGAATTTTATTGGCTCATCAGTCTCCAAGCTTGTGGATTTATGAGCATTCTCAAAAATAGAATGAAAGCAAAAGCCTCGGCATCCTGTAAAAGCAGGATTTTTTGGTTAGTCTTATCATAAATCGCAAAGTAATGACCCTCCGAAAAGTAAAAGCTACCATCAAGTCAGTTTGATTTTCATGCTTTGGATATTTGGCTATAAAATGTAACTCTCAAATTCATTTTACTAGCATATCGTGGATAGCCTTAAAGTCTAAACCCTCCATCATTTTATTTCTGAAATTATATTTCCAAGCATCCGAACCGGATTTATCATGTGCGGGAGCGGAAAGTTCGACAATGATAAACTGCGGAATATGAAGGGGTAATTTTTTATCCAGGTATTCTTCATTAAAAAATGCAAGGTGAAAGCGGTCTTCGCGAAATTTTAAATCTGTATCTTCAGAATAAAGGAGAACCTCAAAATGTATCAGTTCTGAAAGTGGTTTACCCAGCTCATCTTCGCTTTTATTAAGCAAATAATCATCCACTAGCCTTATGGCGTTTTGTACTCTTTTCCTATAATCATCAAGGCCATCGTATGTCTGCCTATAACTTTCCGGATACTTTTTGTACTCATCCGCTACATGTCTCATGTATATATCCGTATAAGTTTTGATTTCTTCCCGGAACTGTGTGAGGTATTCCTTACGTGTCACATAGCTGAAGAGCGGGGTATTTTCTCTTCTGATAATGTACCATTGTTGTCTTGGTATTTCGTCCTGGTAGATTTTTTCAGTGTAGTGGTCCATCCATCCATTGCTGCTGACAAAATTCTCATGGATAAGGAAAACCCTCTTACCATTGATCCCATAAAATATATCGGACTCATCGATGACTCCTATCAATTGTTCCGTTCCGGGTACCTCCGGTGCGTTTACAGGGAAAACAAATGGCCCATAGTTGTTAATATGAAAACCAAGATAAACACCTGTTTCAAAGGTTTCGGTTACTTTATCTCCGACGGTACATACAAATCCTGGATGTCCTATGTAGAGCTTGTGCCCAAAAGGCAGGTAATCATATACATTGGAAAAATCCAGATGCTTGGTAAAATTAGCATTACCCCCCATTGGTTTGGGGTAAGCTTTTTTGGCAAGGTCCAAAAGCTTTTGCAGGTTGGCGTCGGCAGCGGTCTTATCATAACTGCCTGGTTCTGCTTTCAGGTGACCAGGTGCGGAGTACCCGCTGAAATGTTTCCATGTACCAGGGTAATTGTTCAGGTTGTCGGTAGGACAAGGTGAAGCTGTCTGCCCAAATGAGTTAAACACAAGTACAAACAGAATCGATCCCAGAAGTATGCTGACTTTATGAATGTTTTGAGATTTCATTTTCATCGAAATTATCGTTTTTAATTCACAGATTTCACTACCAATCCTCATCTTGAAAAGCCAAAATTGATGGGTTTAAATTACAAACGGTTGAAAATATTTCCCACGGTTGATACCTTCGGCCCAGCCCCTCTGAACCCACTCACGATGGATAATTCATAGCTTTGCGATACACCGATGGAGGCTGCCTGACGGAAATCCAATCCACTATCGTCGGGGTCGGTTGATTTGGGAACTTTCAACCCAAGTTCTGCTCCGACCGTCCCTTTTACAACCATATCTATAATGTTCCAATTACCATCGAATTTTATGGTGGTCACTAACCCAGCACCAGCTTGGACAGCAAGGGTTTTCCCAACGCCCTCATTTCTCTTCCCGATTTTCCCTCCGAAAAAGACCGAATGTTCCACCGTCTCCAAAGTGGAAGGATCATATTTTTGGCCCCCTCCAAATTCAAATCCATATGCTTTAGCACTTATGGTTACCTCTTTGCAGGTAAACTTGCTCTTCACAAGCTGAAAATCAAGATCCCAATGAGTGATACAATGGGTATCCTCCCATTTCGACATTTTCCCTTTGGGAGTGACAAGCTCCAGAAATTTTATTTCACACCCGTTTCCAGTGTATGGTGTCGGAACAGGGTATGGATAATGACTCTTCATACTTGCAAGGATACTCAGGTATTCAGCATATAGGTGGTAGTTGAAATCTGTCGGATCCTGAGGTAGAAAAAAGAGGGTGTACCAATAGGTTTGCTCCTGTAATTTTTGAAAAGCAAGGGATTCCATTTCGTGAACATAGGCATTGTTAATGGTGGCTGATTTCTCTACTCGTAATTCTTCCAATTTCTTTTTCATAGCACAAAATTGTAATTCGAGAGCATCAATTTCTGCACCTCCATCATGACTACCATCGTCTTCCAATATTGATATTCGTTTGCGGATTTCGCCTATTTTCCCAAGTTCAGGAACAAATGAGTCCTCCATCGCTTTTATCTGCCCATCCCTGAATTGTTTCAACTTATCCATCCTTTTGTTGAAACTGCTGGCATAAGAGTCGTCCAATTCTCTCATCAGTATCTCCTGAGCTTGGATTTTATATGGATTCCAGATTTGTGCAGCAAGACTATACTGTTTTTGAATATCCTCTAGGCTGTTCATATTACGGTTATTTACGGCCATTTGTCCTGTAACCTTTTGGTGGTTCAAAAAGAGTTTACCTTCCGATGGAGGTACTTTCCTGGAAATATCCTCGGTGGTTAGTTTGATCCCGTGGAAAAAATCCTCAATCTCGCCTTCCCTTGTTATTGCCGCTTCAATGGAAATTGGTACGGATGGCATGGTAAATCGTTTGGTGACAGCAATTTCTTTTAAGTATCGTTTATGGTTAATCTTGATGCTTTCTACCATACCATCACTTCTACTTCCAGTCAGGTCTCTTAGTTCAAAATAGGATTCCTGAGAGAATCCACCTTTCAGGGCATTTTCAAGATAAATTTTTGCCTGAGCAGTATTACCCTCTTTTTGAGCTATTCGAGCCAGACTACGATTGGCTTCGGGGTGTTGGTCATATTCGCTTAAAGCCTGTAAGAGTAAGGGTTTAGCTTTGTCAATCCTCCCTAAGCTTAGCCATGCCTGTCCCAAGTTATTGTTTACAATGGAGCTTTGTGGGTTATTGCTTTTTAGGTATTCAAGAATCGGAATGCTTTTATCTGCATATCCTGCCATGGTAATGACAGATGCCAGGTTGCTCAATAAAAGTTCATCCTCCGTATTAGCGAGAGCAGCTTTCAGCATCAGGTATGACGCTGCTTCCTGTTGCCCTGTCAGCCAGAGCATGTACCCTACTTCCTTGGTTTCTTCTCCCTTGTTTAGGTGTGGGAAGACTTGTTCTCTTGCCTTGTCACTTAAGGCCTGATCGGCTCCAGTGTCGAAGGATTTTAGATAATTTAGAAGTTCGGCTTCACTCAGAGGTGTAGGCTTTATCCCTGCAACTATCTTCGGCTCGGGTTCAGGAATAGTCCTCGCATCGACGTCAGGGCCTGTTTCATCCGACATCCGCTTTACATCTTCAGGATCGTGCCCCAGATTGCGGATCATTTTTTCCATCATTTTGTCTGGATCATCCTCGTCTTCATCAAATTTTACTTCCTCGGGGTCATCCTCGCCTTTCTCCTCTTCACTTTCGGACTGTTTTTCTTTTGAGTTGTTAGGTTTTTCTCCAGAAGCTTTCGGCCCGAGTACCGCAGGAATCGTTTTCTCCTTCAGTTTTGAACCCAACCCTTTTAACGGAGCTTTTTTCTCTTCCTTTACTTGTCCATGGGCATAAAGGGTGACCATAAACATGGAACATACCATGAGAAATGTTTTCATAGAATGTAAAATCAGTTCTTTTTTCATATCGGATTCAATTCAAGAGTGAAAATATTATGATTAATTCCTGCATCTTTAGGAGAGATTTTCACAGGATCCTTGACACAGCGGAAGGAATAGCCGTTGGTTACAATGGTATAAATTCTGCCTACTGAATCGGTATCGAGTTCTTTCATCATTTTTTCGAGTTCTGCTTTGGTGGGAGGTTTATCTTGGGCTGATACTTTACCGGGACCAAATATGAATAGCCCTGAAGAGAGCATTAAACCAACAAAAGTCAGATTTTTCATAATATCGAAAGTTGGATGGGTGAACATCTATTTATCAGGGAAAGCTAGGTGATCTCAACAATATCCGATATCCTGTAAAAAGGGGATTTTCAGATACTGCCCTACCTGCTGATTCATAATATATCCCAAGGTTTGGTTTTAGTTTTTGTTCTAAGGGCAATGTATATTCTCCTTAAAACGTGATTTCAACGAAAATACTAATTGATCTTCACAAGGGTATATTCCCCACCTGACCGATCATTTAGATAAAGCAACCGCCCACCTCTCACCGCTTGAAAATGTGCTTCAAACTGTTGGGTTTTACCTTGGTAGCGATTGGTCATAGTGATATTCCAGTTGGAAATTGTTGAGTTTCCTTTGTATTCTTGTTGGAAGGTATTCACAGCTCCTACAGTCCCGGTTGCACCATTGTGGATACTGGAATAAGCATTGCCGGAAAAAGAAAAAGTCGCACTAGAGGAAGCAAATGTGGCTCCTGCATACGCTCCGGTCACTGAGTTATACCATTGGGTCATTTGAGAACCGCCACTTTGCCAAGTGCCATTCAGGTCATTGGGCCCCACGGCAAACTTGTTGTAGCTGCTCATCCTAACAAGGTCTGAGTCCCATCGGTCAGCAGCTTTGGGGAAGGTCTGCCTTAGACTAGCTTCATCAGTAGAACTTGCAACTGCCAGCATAGCTGCATTGGGGGAAACGGTAAGAAACATTCCAATAAATCGTTTCTGACCAGTTTGTGGATCTGCACCCCAACCCTCAACGTATTTGGGTTGCATGGAGCTGATGAACTCCCCCGCATCCTGATAGGTTTTGGAGCTCGTTTTGAAAAGCGGAGCAATGTGGTTGTCCCAGTAATAATCCCGATCCATTACCCCTGTTCCGTCAAAATTTTCGGTACGATAAGGAAGCACAAAAAACAGATAGACTTTCGAATCTCCCTTTTGCACCAACACCCAATCCGGTTCAATACTTGCCACCCAGCCATCATCAAAATTGCTGGTGGTGAATTGATAGCCAGAAAAAGTGTTAGCAGGAGTTGAAGGATTTTCCTCTGGGGCAGTTTGTGTTGAAGTTTGAGGCTGAGTCGGAACGGAACCTAGAGTTGTAGATGTTCGAGCTGGTGGCAAAGGTGGAATATGTTCATAAATAGTCATAGAGCCTTCCTGTGAGTTTGGTGCCTGTGAAGGTGCAGTAGTTATTTGATTTTGAGCTTTGGGAGGCATATTGGACTTGGCTAAATAAAAACTGGATTCAGATTTATCCATCGAGAAATAAATCAGAAAGGTGGTGGCCCCTTTCATCAACCAAGCCATTTTTTCATCTTGTGTAGGAACAATTTTAAAACCGGATTTCTCCAGATCGTCGAATAGCACATCTCCATCAAATCCCGACTTAGCAACAGATGGAAGATAGTAAACCTCAACCTCCGTAAGCTTGATATTGGGATCATGAACCTCTGTCTCTAACAGTGTAGCTGCGGCCACTGTGATAAGAAATCGCTTATCCTGTTTGGTACCATCCGGAAGGGAAAGGTTCAAGACAGGAATTCGGGTGGCTGATATCACATTTTTTTGAGCAAAAAGCATTTCAGGGATTGCCAAAATGATGAGCAGGTAAAAGAACTTTTTCATAATTTATCTTTTTGTTTAAGCAATTCTCAGAGGTTAAGAAATTGTTCTACAGGGTTCCCGATTCCCCATCCCAGCCATTTTTACCGGAAACCGATCGCTCTCCCTTTTTTGTATAAGAATAGTAAGTCCCATCCAATTCGCGCTGCATGTAACTGAACAATTGTGGTTCCTCCCGAATCAGCACATTCTACCACAGCGATGTTTTCCATGTTGATAAAACTGATTTACAAACAACTGTCGTTTCTCCAGGTGAGCGTAATACGGGTTCCTCCGGGAATGGCTTTCAGAATATTCCATTTATATGCTAGTTCGGTATGTACACCGAACATTTTTGCCTTTGCAAATCCGAAGCTATTTGTATCATCCAAGTTTTCCCTTTCAATTGAAAAGTTCGCTGATTTTCCACCTTCCATTTCAATCTGATAAGTTCTTCCTCCTTTTAACGGCAATGATATTTGCTTCCACCAATCAACTAATTTCCCATGCTTGTTTATTCCGGGAGCCAGTATCACTTCAATCCTGTTTCTGTCAATTGCGTCATACTCAATTTTGAAATCAATTTCATCACAATCATCCCCCGTTTTCAGCAATCCTTCTACAGTGTTATTGGGAAATGGATAAAAAATGGATGCATATTGTTTATCCGTGAGAGAAAGACCAACTTTGAAAGGATACGCACGATAATCCGTTGTTAACCGTGGATCAATCGGGTAATGCATAATTGAGTATTCGTCGTAATTGGAGTAATTTGTGAGGGTTTGACTGTATTTGAACATTACATTTTGGTCAACTATATCTTTGCTCCAGAAATTTGGGGGCTGCGCGTAATATTGATAAACAAGATTCTTTTTCCATTTGATGTTTGCGTCAGGACCGTTGTGTTCATGGACGAAGCCCAAAGCGTGCCCAAATTCGTGAAGGATCACACGTTGGTTTGCTTCGGCATCATTTCCAAGCCATCCAAAATTCATTGTTTTGGCATTTGAAGCAACCTGCAGGGCATCACGCCCAATGCACGACCACGATGATCCGGATTCCATACCGATGCGAATCTGTGCTTCATCGGCTTTTTCAGTAAACTCAAAATTCACATTGGCATAATTCTCCCATATACCTGCATATTTTTGCACAGTATCCTTGAGTGATTCCTGCTTACTGTTAAAATCAATTATGGCATATTTTATGATTTCTCCCGGCGTCCACATTTTTTCTGAATATGCCGTGAGTCCCTGCTGCTGCGTGGCTACGTTACTAACCGTACCATCGGGATTGATTTTGTAGAATTTATTGCCATTGACCTGTACCCGTGAAGGGAGCGGAGTGTTGGCCTGAGGCAAAAAATCCACACACATTTGTATGTTAGTCAGATCTTCTGAAAGATTATTTGAGGTCGTGATTCCTTTATTTGCAAACTCAGCAATTTTATCCGAAGGTCCATTTTTGATAGAAATCAGATCTTCTATTTGAACAATAACGTCTTTTAAACATCTGCAGGAATAACCATTGTTTTTGATTACATAGTTTCTGCCAAACTCGGAGGTATTATAATAAAAGTGTCGATACCATAAATAATTATCAGCTGTTTCATACGGTGTTGATGTCCAGAATCCGGCAAACTGACCTGCCACCATAAAATCACCATAATCGTTTCGTGTTCCCGCAGGGATAACTGAAAAACCGGATGTGTTCTCCATTGACTCCGTATTGTCTTTCCAGTAGTCGGAAAATTTTACAAGTCCAGAAAGTGTGCTGCGGCCTCCAGTACGGTCTATTTCATCTTTGCCAACGCCCAGAAATGTTTCCAACTCCTTCCATTCTTCATCGCTAGGAATATGCCATCCTTCAGGGCAGAGTTTCCCCGTTGATACAGCATAACCATTGTACAGTAATCCATAAGAATCCGCATTTTTCGAAAGGTCTTCATAATAGGAAAACGCTCCGTCTGTGGTCTGTTTCCAATCAATGGAATCCAAACCCGTTAGAATAGCTGTTGTATCTCTGTATTGTGATGTTCTAAGGTTTTGCTGAAGCCAGTATTGTTTGCCAATATTTACAACAGTGTATTTGTTGTTGTCCAGATCATAAACCGGTAGAAGATTAATGTCAGTTACAGTGCTAGTTGCCAAAGTCCTTTCCGCAACTTGGGCCGAAATAGACGTTTCATCCTTTTTCTGCTCTTTGGTCTGCGAAAGACCAGAGATTGAAAAAACGGTAAATACGAAAATCATAACAACTATAAATTTTATTTTCATACCTGTATAATGAAGATTGATGTTAATCAAATAATTTTTAACACAAGTTCACCCAAAACTAAGTTTAAAAGAGCATCTAAACTATCCTGTAAAAACAGGATATTTCAATCAAAAAAATCCTGTAAAACAGGGATAATTAAAAACTTTAGAAAAAGGTAGGTTTGAAAAATAAATGGAGACTCTTTTTTAGAAATTATTAAAGAATGGAGTAAATTATTGGAAGGTTTTAGACTGCAACAGATACCTGCTATGAAAAGATTGTGCTTGATGATGGGATGCCTTTTTTCCCTATCTGTTTTTGGGCAGAGTGTTATGGACTTGGATAGCTTGCTAGAACTTTTACCGAAGGCCAAAGAGGAAATATCCACGATAGACTTATATATCCACATCGGTCAACAATACGAAAATTCCCAACCTGAGCTGGCTAAAAGCTATTATCGAAAGGCATTGAATCTCAGTAAAAAGATCGGCTACCAAACCGGAGAAATCAAATTTGCACACAATTATACCTACGTGCTCAATGTGCAAGGGGATTATGATTCCTCCCTTTATTACAACCTGAAGGCAGTTGAGCTGTCCCGAGAGATCAAGGATTCTGTAAATCTGGCGAAAGCCATGCTCAATACAGGTTCGGTCTATCGTTACCTTTCCGACTATGAAACTGCCTCAGAGTATTTTCAGCAAGGAAAGCTGATTTTCGAGAAAATCGGGGATGATGGCATGAAAGGCTTTATTCTAAACGTTCTGCAAGTAATGTATTCTGATTTGAAACTGCACAACCGGGCAATAGAAGTTGGATTGGAAGCGCTGGATTTTTATGAAAAAACAGGGGACCAACGTATGCTTGGCACGGTGATGAATAATCTGGGACTTTCATATTCCAAATTAGGAAAAACATCCGACGCTATTCCTTTATACCAACGAGTCTTGGAGATCGGAAAAACCACCAAAGATTTCAATATGCAAGGTACCGCATTACTGAATCTTGGGGATTCCTATGGAATTTCGGATAACTATTTAAGAATGGAGCATTCCTATTCCCAAGCCTTGGAGATATTTCAGGAACTTGAATCAGAAGAAGGGGAAATCATTGCACTGAGAGGCTTGAGTATTGTTCAGCTTTACCTTAAAAATACTACCTCAGCCTTGGATTTGGTTTTAAAATCAGTGGATATGGCTTCGGAAACGGAATATCCGCTCGAACGGCAAAAGTCCCTCGTACAACTCTCAAATGTATACTTTGCCCTTCAGGATATCCCCAAAGCAAGACAGGCGATGAAAGAATCATCGATTTTGGCAGATCGGCTAATCAATGAGGAAGTCCAAAGCAAGACCTTGGAAATCGAAAAGAAATACGAATCCGAAAAGCAAAAAAGTCAAATCCTGAAGCTTGAAGCAGAAAATACAGCACAATTGGCTATCAACCAACAGCGGCGAATGGTCATTTGGATTTTGGTCCTTTTGGCAGCTTCCCTGATGGCGATTGGATTATTGATCCTAAGGAAAAACCAACACAAGCACAGCCTACATCTCCAACGGATCAAAGAATTGGAGACAGAAAAACAACTTACAGCCACCGAGGCTGTTTTAAAAGGAGAAGAACAAGAGCGAAGCAGACTGGCCAAAGACCTCCACGACGGATTGGGAGGACTGCTATCCGGAATAAAATTTTCATTTCAAAGCATGAAAGGCAACCTGATTTTGACTCCTGAGAATGCCAGGCTCTTTGAAAGGAGTCTGGATATGTTGGACACCTCTATCATGGAAATGAGAAGGGTTGAACATAACCTGATGCCTGAAAATCTCATCAAATTCGGCTTGGATGCCGCTTTGAGGGATTTTTGTGAAGGCATCAACCAAAGTGGTGTGGTCCAACTGAAGTATATTTCCATCGGACTTAAAGGAGAGGAAATCGAACAGACCACAGCCATTTCGCTTTACAGGATCATTCAGGAATTAGTCAATAACATTTTGAAGCATGCTGAGGCCAAGCAGACTTTGGTGCAGCTCACCAAAAACGGAAACCTGATTTTGTTGGATGTGGAAGATGATGGAAAAGGATTTGAACATTCCAAAATGCTGCTCAGCAATGGGATCGGTTGGGCCAATATCAAAAGCCGATTGGAATACCTCAATGCTAAATTTACCTTGGACTCTTCCCCGGGAAAGGGCAGTAGCATTCATATCGAAGTAGAATTACCATGAAGACAAGGCTCTTTATCGTCGACGACCATTATTTGGTTATTGAAGGAATACGTTCTCTTCTACAGCAGGAAGATGACATTGAATGGATGGGCCATGCTACCAATGGAGAATCCTGTCTTGCTTTTCTTCAAAACCATGAACCTGATGTTATCCTTATGGATATCAGCATGCCAGGGATGTCCGGAATTGACCTTTGTAAAATGGTAAAAATTAAATTTCCCGGTATCAGAATATTGGGATTGAGCACCTTTGACCAAAAGAGTTTTGTAGAAAAAATGATTGAAAACGGGGCGAGTGGATATGTGTTGAAAAACGCCGGGAAAGAAGAGTTATTGAAAGCGATTATGGCTGCCAAATCATTCAAATCTTACCTGAGTTTTGATGCTGCACAGGCATTGAGAAACCCAAATGACAAAGAATTGCCCGTGTTGACCCGGAGGGAAAAAGAAGTTCTTGAATTGATAGCTTCAGGCATGACCAATCAGGAAATAGCAGACAATCTTTTTATAAGTTCAACCACAGTCGACACACACCGCAAAAATCTGATGCTGAAATTCGAAGCTAAAAATGTAGCTGCGATGATCAATCTTGCCGGCAAAGGAGGGTTTTTGTAAGAAATTCCTCTTTTCAATAAGATCGTTAAAAAACATGGCTCAATCCAAAACCTTAAGGGTTGTTTTATCATTTAAATTTTTTATCCCCAACTTGCAACAATGAATCTGAATCTCTTCGAACCGGCTACCAATCCCTCCAAAAACTGGCTTCCCAAAGAAGGGATTGTCAATTATTATGGGAAAATTTTCAATCCCAAAGAAGCTGATTTTTACTACGAGGTTCTCCTGAATACCATCGATTGGAAAAATGATGAGGCACACATTTTCGGGAAAAAGATCATCACCAAGCGTAAAGTTGCCTGGTACGGAGACCGGGAGTTTGAGTATACTTACTCCAATGCTACCAAGACCGCTTTGCCTTGGACCAAGGAACTGCTGATGCTTAAAGAAGCCATCGAAAAAGAAACCGGGGAGACTTTCAATTCCTGCCTGCTCAACCTCTACCATACCGGTGAGGAAGGCATGGCCTGGCATAGCGACGGAGAAACAGACCTCAAAAAAGACGGTGCGATCGGTTCGGTAAGTTTTGGAGCCGAGCGGAAATTTGCCTTCAAACACAAAGAAACCGCCGAGAAAGTGGAATTAATTCTTGAACACGGAAGCCTGCTTGTGATGGCAGGCAAAACCCAAACACATTGGCTCCACCGTTTGCCTCCCACCAAAATGGTCAAAAGACCAAGGGTCAACCTGACCTTCAGGACGATTGTTGGTTAATGAAAAAAAAATGTGAAATCAACCGGGGTTTTGGGTTTTGATGGCATATTTCAAAGATTCATCCACCCATAAGCTTCACTCCCTTTTCTTCTCCTTCCCTATCTACTTCAAAGGTCCAAATGAAATCCCTGCAATCTGCTGATACATTTGAACCGGGGCAAGCCTGTTGGGTGCCGGCTATAACATAGCCATTGTCGTCAGAAGCGACTTCCAACTTTTCTCCGTATTCATTAAAAAATCCCCCATAAGTCTTCTGCCAAAGGAGCTCACCTGCGGTATCGATATTGAGGAGCAACACGTCATAATTGCCGGCGCCGAATGAACTGGTAGAACCGAGCACCAAGCAACCGCCATCCTGGGTGGGAAGGATTTCGGATGCTTTGTCATAGCTTGTTCCTCCGTAGGTTTTTTGCCACAGAATATTGCCCAAAGCATCTTTTTTGGTCACTTCAATGTCGCACTCCGTTTCAGAACCGCAATTCACCGTGGCTACTTCAAAAGCATAATTCTGGGCTGTTTGACTTTCATTTCTGCTGTTTGGCCAAAGCAAAAATGTTGCGATAGACAATCCGACGAGTGCAAGTGATCCTAGAATAGGAATTCGGTACAAGGTAAAGGAGTAAAAGAAGCCGTTCATGGTTTTGGGAAGTTTAGAATTTGGAACATCAGTTTTTTTCTGGGAATCCTGCGAAAAAGCGTTCAAATCAACTTCTAATACCTTGGAAAGTTTCTTCAAAGAATACAGGCTGGGTTTGACTTCCCCATATTCGATTCTTTGAATGGTCCGCAGGGAAATACCGCTTTGATCTGCAAGATCCTGATGCGTCAATCCTTTGGCAAGTCGAAGGGTTTTGATTTTTTCTTCTAGATTCACGACCAAATTTCTTGTTTCCTATCCTAAACACAAACGCCAAACATGCGACATCTTTGTGCCAAATGCAAAACTGCCTTTATATAGGATTGTTTGGAGGAAAATAAATTGTACAATCTTAGCTCTTACCATATCCCCAATCCTTCCATTCCTGTAATTCCCGTATCCAACCTCAATGCTTTGATTTACCTTTTAAAGATCAAACCAAACCCATTTTCCCGATATGAAAAAATTTTACTTTCTCCTCATCTTGGCTTCATTGCTTGGCCATATTTCTTTTGGAACCACGGCTGCCAATCCAAATGAAAATCACATAAATACCGCCTCTGCTCCGGGCGATTACAAATGGGTAGTGGAAGGGTTTGATTGGGGTCCTGCTGTGAACAAAGTCATCCTCAGCTTGGAAGAGTCTGTCAAGGAAGCAAACGCCACAGAATACCAAGTATTTGCTACCCGGAGTTTGGCAGGAGCCGAAATACCGGCTGAAAGTGCCTCCGGAAACCGATCAGTAGTCTATGCTTATGTTTCGGATGAAGATGGTGGTAGGTTGGAAGAAGGCAGGCACATCACGTTGATATTGGCCGTCAGTCCAGTCATGCCACTTGGATCGCCTTTCCAATACACAAGGATCAACAACCGTGGCTCCAACTATTGGGTGGATTACAAAATGACCATCCTCCACAGCAAAACGGGGAAAGTTTGGAACAATTCTAAAGGCAAAATCATGCCCTTGGTTGACCAATATGATCTATCCAAAACATTCCAATACGGAGATGGTCTTTGCATGTCTTATGCTTCCTTTACTCCCAAAAACATCAAGTCAAAAGTTCCTCTGATCATTTGGCTACACGGCGGTGGCGAAGGAGGCAACGACCCAACCACTGCTTTGCTAGGCAATAAGGCAGCCAATTATGCTTCACCGGAAATTCAGGTTCTTTTTGGCGGAGCCTATGTTTTGGCACCCCAAGCCTCCAGCTTTTGGATGCAGGCGGCAGAGGGCATGACACGCGGTAAGGACAACGACATCTTCAACGAAGCCGTATTCGCTTTGATCCAAGACTTTGTTTCCAAAAACCCCAATATCGATACGAAGAGAATATATGTCGGGGGCTGTTCCAACGGTGGTTATATGTCCCTCAAACTCATTTTGGAGCACCCGGACTATTTTGCAGGTGCATATATCAGTGCGTTGGCTTACTCTAATGAGTTTATAAGTGACGCACAGGTACAGAAAATCAAAAACGTGCCGATGTGGTTTATCCATTCCAAAGATGACGAGACCACCAAACCGGATGACACAATCGTTCCTCTTTACCAAAGACTGAAACAAGCGGGCTCGAAAAATGTGATTTTGTCTTATTATGATAACGTGACAGACATCACGGGATTTTATGGGGGTGAAAATTACCGATACAACGGACATTGGTCGTGGATTTATTCCCATGCCAATACAGCTAGAACGGACTTAGACGGCTCTCCCGTCATGCTCAACGGTCGCCCGGTAACCATCATGGAATGGCTCGCAGCGCAGAAGAAAAAGTAGAGATAAGAAGTTCCTCGGTCCTGTTTTTAAAAATGATCTTTATATTTATTGCCAATTTAAAATGTGATAGGGATAAATTTGAAGAATTCTCTTCCATTCATTTTACATTCTTGACCTATTGCCACACTATTGAAATAGAAAAAAATGCAATCTAAAGAAGAGATTTTTAAACAAACCGAACAGTATATTGAAGGTTCGGGATTTGAAATTGTCAAAAAAGACGAACAAAGACCTTGGGGAGGATTTTTGGTGATCAATGAAAACCAAGCTTCCCAATTTGCTGCTCAATTTTTTCCTGAGGAGGATTTTGAATCCCTGAAAATATCAGAAATACTTAGCCCAAAAATCCTTTTGGTAGCTCCTGAAAAGAGACTGAGCTGGCAATACCACTTCCGTCGAGCAGAAATCTGGCGCTGCATCAAGGGAAAAGTAGCAGTCGGAACAAGCATGACGGATGTGCAAAATGAAATCAAAACCCTTTTGGAAGGAGACAAAATCAAGCTCCAACAGGGGGAAAGACACCGGTTGATTGGCTTGGAAGATTGGGGGGTAGTCGCGGAGATTTGGCAACATACAGATGCTTCCCATCCCTCCGATGAAGATGATATAGTCAGACTTCAAGATGATTTTGGAAGGTGATAACCTGGGATTCAAATCAACCTTTAGTACATATTTTATTCACTTTATTTACTTTAGCAGTATTTGTTGTAATTAAATCAAAATAAAATGCATAAATCCAAATTATTATGCTGAAATTTAATTGATCTAAAATATAACCTTTATGGAAAAGTTAAGCTTAAATAAGCCCAGTTTGTTTTTTGGAATAGGCGTACTCTTTTTGTCCCTATTTTCAATATCGTGTGAGACACAAGATGAAATAAACCCTTCAGTGGAGGAGTTCAATACCCTCGACGGTAAACCCACTCATCTCTCCGGAAAGTATATTGTGACACTCCATGAAAGCAATATTAATTTCAGGAAAACCGTTGATTATGAAGATGCGCAGGCAGGTATGAGAAAAGTAGCCGTAGACCTTGTCGCAAAGTTTGGGATAACCCCTATTCAGGTAGACCAAGTGTACGGTAGCTTATTTACCGGATTTTCGGCCACTCTTTCTCCACAACAGGTAAGCGCTCTAAGGGAGGATCCAAGTGTACAACTAATCGAAGAAGACGGAATTGCCTATGCATTTGCGGACATCACCCAAAGCCCGGCGACATGGGGTATCGATAGGATCGATCAGGCTGCTAGGCCATTAAGCAACAGTTATACCTACTCTCAGACCGGAGAAGGTGTAAAAGTTTACATCTTGGATACAGGAATCAAATATGACCATGTCGAGTTTACAGGTCGAACACAGCAAGGTTATTCTGGATACAACGATAATGGTTCTGACTTAAATGGACATGGAACCCATGTAGCAGGAACGGTAGGCGGAACAGTCTATGGCGTTGCTAAAAAAGTAACCCTAGTCTCAGTAAAAGTTTTGGGAGACAACGGATCAGGCTCATGGTCGGTAGTATTGGCTGGAATGGACTGGGTGGTAGCCAACAAAGGAACATCCCCCGCTGTAGTCAATATGTCATTAGGAGGCTCAGGAACAAGCTCCACTATGAATGATGCAGTGAAAAGACTTTATGACGCAAAGATTCCGGTAATCGTGGCAGCAGGAAACTCCAACGTAGATGCTTCAGGGTTTACCCCAGCAAATGCGCCTAATGCCTATGCTGTAGGTTCGAGCACCAACACTGATGCGCGCTCAAGCTTCTCTAATTTTGGAACAACCGTAAAAGTCTTTGCCCCGGGATCATCAATCACCTCTGCTTGGTACACAGGTACCACAGCGACAGCAACTTTAAATGGAACCAGCATGGCTAGTCCACATGTGGCAGGTGCTGCAGCACTCTTGCTTCAGACCAATTCAAGCGCCACAGCACAACAAATCTATGATCTGGTCAGTGCTAATGCTACAAAAGGAGTCATCACTAGTGCCAGTTCTCCAAATAACCACCTTCTGTTTACAAGGGCTTCAGGTGGAGAAGTGACACCTCCTCCAACAGTTGAACCAAGTCCGATAACACTTTCTGCCACTTGGGCAAAAGTGTCAGGAAGGCTTCGTGTAAATTTATCCTATTCAGGATTTGCGAGTGGTACTTCAGTGGACATTTTCCGAAACGGGACCAGAATAGCAACTACAACCAACATTACAACTTATCAAGACAGGACTAACCTTAAAGGCAGTGGTTCGTTGACATATAAGGTATGCGCGGCGGGAAGTGCTACTTGCTCTTCTACGATTACAGTGGCTTACAATTAATTGATTTATATAAATTGATAAAAGGGAAAAGGAGCTCTAGGGCTCCTTTTTCTATGTACTGTCATTCCAAATCCCCGATTTTTGCTGCGCCTACATTTCGCCAAGCCTTTCAGTTCGGACCTAGAACCCAAAATCAGGTCAGAATGGGTAGCCATATATTTTAACTCACTGGCTTTTCAGTCTTTATCTTCAATTTGTTTCGCCTGCTACTTTGTTGTCACTAAATGTGGGTCAACGATCGCAAATTAAGGTCTAATAGACCATGTCAGGAATCACAAATTTCTATCTACAATAGACAAATTAAATGATATTTGAAAATCCATAGTCGGAACAACATATCCTGATATATTACAGCAAACCAGACCAGAAACCATCTTTCAGGGATTTTTGAAGCAATCCGATAGATCGATTTACGATTCAGTTTTTATATTCTATAAAGTATTCAAACTTTTCAAAAAGTTACACTTTATCCAAAAGCTGGCAGATTTTCATCCATTTGTCCAACCAAAAAAAGGCAGCCCATTATGTATGGGCAGCCTTTTTAAAAAATCACAGCTTGACTATAATTTCAATCCAAAAGTAAAGTAAACAGTCCTTCCTTCACCTGGCATAATTCCCGGTCCTGGATAACCGCCCGCCCTTCTGGTAAAATACATTTCATTGGTCAGGTTATTGATCCCTGCTTTGAATATATAGCGTCTTTTGATGTCTGTAGAGGCTGAGATGTCCTGAACCCGATAAGCAGGAATCAAACCAACTGTTGCAGCCGCATTGGATAAAACGGTGTTGGAAGCGTCCGAGAAAGCATCTCCGATATCACTCAATTGCCAAGTCACAGAAAATCTGTTGTACCGATACGTCACTCCGTATCTATTGATCTTTCGTGGGGCATTTTCGACCCGGTTTCCTTTGAGGTTACCCGGGACAATTTCACCCTCCCTGACAGAAGTCGTGGCAAAATCTCCGTACCGGGCATCTACGAAAGCAAGTGAAGCGAATAGGTGCAGGTAGCCAAATCTAGAAGTTTTGGTGAGGGCGGATACAGGGTCAAACTCTACATATCCCTCAAAACCCTGACTTACCGAATTGCCCAAGTTGGTACGGAACTGAGAGATAGCTCCATTGTCATCTTGTACAGCAATAGTCCCGATCCTGTCGGCATAATTCAGATAAAAATACCCCACATCAAATTTCATCCAATTCTGAATTGCACCACGGTATCCAAAGTCAAAATTGAATCCCCTTGAGTCTTGCAAGTTTTCATCGATGATGTCTGTGGTGGCCGGAGGTGTGAGGTCCGATATCAGCACAGGCCTATATGCTTGTGAAAAATTAGAATAAAATTCCATGGATGGGGTGATTTTATACTCAGATCCTATTCCAACCAAAACGAAATTTCTGGTCGTGTTTTGTGGGAGCAAAATCTGGTCTTGGCCATTGACGATATTGAACAAACCTTCCATGTTGGAGGAGATCCTCTCGTACCTCAAGCCTGTGGTGAGTAACCATTTGTCTGAAAACCGGAATACATTCTCTGCGAAAGCGGCTTGGTTGATATTGGTGAAATCAAAATCCCTTCTGAAAACCTCGCCGTCGATAAGGTCAAAGTTCATTTCAGTGCCATTATCTCCGCCACCTACTTGCTTTCTGTCGATAAAGCCGTTGAAATACCGAAGTCCGGCTGCCAAGGTATTTGATTTGCCAAACAATGAATACTCTGTAATCATCCTGACTTCCGAACCGTAGGTGGTGTAGAAATCCCTATCCACTTGCCTGTTGCCCATATCATCCTCTTGGTTTATGGGACGCATAAACCCAACTGAATTTCTTTCCGCAAAGGTCCCGAAAGTTTTCCAGCTCAGCTTGGTTTTTTCGCTGACGATATATTCGGCAGTCAAAGCCGGAATAAACCAAGGCGTGCTGAACCAATTCCTTTCTCTAGAACTTGACCTTGGGTCTGTGTTGAACTGCTCATCTGTAAGACCGCCCGGCTGTTGGCTTTCGGTATCCATATAAGTCATTTCCAGTCCGATCATCAGGCGGTTACTGGCGGCGTAATTGACTTCCACATGGGCATGGTCTGTATTGAAATAGCTGTTTTCTCTCCATCCATTCCCTACACGTTTTTGGTAATAGGCAGTATAACTCCATTTCCCTTCTGTTCCCCCGAGGTAATTAAAAGTGCTAAAAAGCCCATTGCTTCCCACGGTGTTCAAAGTTTCGAAAGTGAAGCGCGTGGATTTATCAGGCTTTCGCATCACGAAATTCATCAATCCGCCAAACTGAGAACCATATTGTATAGAAGATGCTCCGCGTACAATTTCAATCTGCTCCACCACTTCCATGGGAGGAGTGTAGTAAGCCTCCGGATAACCCATGGGATCGGGTGTGATGTCATATCCATTCATCCGGACATTGAACTCCCAAGAGCGGTTTGGATTCAAACCCCGCGATGCAACTCCCAACTGAATCCCTGAACCGTCATTTTCCCAGATGGAAATACCAGGCGTACGGCTAAAAATCTGACGGCTGTTGTTCATCGCAAGGTTGGCATTGATCTCTCCTACCCGGATCACCTCATTTTTTTTGCCGGCATTGATCCGGAAGCGGTCCACCTCCGGAAGGCGCTCTTGTCCCATAATTCCCCTACTTACCGAGAATTCAAATGCATCCAAGGAAACCACCGCCTCCTCCAGGGTGATGTCCAAATCTTTATTTTCCTGCAGTGCAATAGTAAAAGGGATGCTGACTTCCTTGTAGCCAAGCATGTTTACTTTGAGGATATAATCTCCTGAGGGAATATCCCTCATGCTAAAATTGCCAGAAAGGTCAGACTGAACTCCCCTTACGGTACCCTCCAACGTCAAAGCGGCGCCGGGGATAGCCTGCTTGGCTTCGTCCAAGACTTTGCCTTTCAACATATTTTTTTGGCCAAATGAAGCAGTCAGACCTAAGACAAAAGCGATTACAATTGTAAAAACCAGTTTCATGTTTTATATATTGTTTTTATTTGGATTAATTTTAAATAAGAACACAATATTAAGAAAACATCTTTTTAGATTTTAACTTTATTTAGATTAATTCTATTTAAATTATTTTAATTATGGACATTAATTTTATTTATGGATTAAAAAAATTCCAGGGGAGAAAGAGATTACCTAAAAACTATACATTCAAATTTATATATGTATAGATTATTGAAAAATCTATACATAACGCCTCCTATTACCTTAGGGGTAAAGAAAGCAAAATACTGTACAGTGAACCTCCAAAAATTGGCCACTTGCCCAGTTTTTTTGTTTACAATAAAAACGCATTTTGCAATCCATTCTAACCGTCGATTCACACCCTATGAAAATCATCCGAACAGGGATTTTATTGCTCTTCCCCTTTTTAATTTTTTCTTGTGACTCCCTATACGATCATTCAGGTTGGGACACTTCGAAGGTTCAAATCGCCCGGGATGATTTTGGAGTTCCGCATATTTTTGGCCAAACAGATGCAGATGTAGCTTATGGTTTGGCTTGGGCGCATGCCGAAGATGATTTTGAAACAATCCAAAAAACATTGCTTGCCGGAAAGCGAATGTTGGGAAGGGTCTATGGCCAAGATGGAGCTGCCGTGGATTTCTTTGGACATTTACTTCAGACCATTGAAATCGCCGAGGCCAAATATGAATCGGCCTACTCAGAAGAATTCAAAGCAATTTTGGAAGCCTATGCGGCGGGAATGAATGACTTTGCATTGGCACATCCCGAAGAAGTTTTACTAGAAAAAGCTTTTCCCGTCAATACCAAAGAAATGACGGCAGCGTATATTCTCTCCCTTGCCCAAATGTCAGGAGCAGATGGGGCTGTTCAACAAATTGTCTCCGGCAAAGTGGAAATCCTTCCTTTTGATGCCAATCCCAAAGGTTCTAATGCCATTGCCATCCACCCTTCGCGAACTGAATCCGGTGATGCTTTTCTAGCCATCAATTCCCACCAACCCCTAGATGGACCTGTAGCTTGGTATGAAGCACACCTCCATTCGGAGGAAGGATGGAATATACTTGGGGGACTTTTCCCCGGTGGAGCGATGATTTTTCATGGGGTAAATGAAAATCTTGGATGGGCGCACACCGTCAACTTCCCGGACCTTTTGGACCTGTACCAATTGGAAATCAATCCTAAGGATGAGGATCAATACAAGGTAGACGGAGAATGGCTGGAATTGGAAGAAGAAACAGTTTGGCTTCAGGTAAAACTCTGGGATTTGATCACGATTCCCTTTCCAAAGGGAATCTGGAAAAGCATTTACGGTCCTACCTTGGTTACTGAACAAGGAACATTTTCAATCCGCTTGGGTGCCTTGGAGCGAATCGGAGCGCCGGAGCAATGGTGGAGAATGAACAAATCGAGGAATTTTAAAGAATTCAGTGAAGCCATGACCCGAATGGAACTGACCAGTTTCAACACTGTCTATGCGGACAAACACGATACGATTTTTTATGTGAGCAATGGCTTGATCCCGATCAGAGATGCTTCCATCGATTTCACCGGGACAGTAGCCGGAAATACAAAAAAAGCGCTTTGGAGCAGTTATCATGACTTTGCGGATTTGCCGCAGCAATACAATCCGAGTTCAGGATATCTGTTCAATACCAATCATTCCCCTTTCAAAGCGAGTGGATTGGCTGACAATCTCAATCCCGACAATTACCCCAAATCGATGAATTACCTGCTGCGCGACAATAACCGATCGACCCGCTTCCGTGAATTGATGCCTGAAACCGGAACGATTTCCTACGAGCAGTTCAAACAAATCAAGTATGATGGGCAATTGCCTGAAAAAATGGCTTTCCGTACCAATATGGAATCTCTTTTTGACCTAAACCCAAGCAAATACCCCGAAATCGCAAAGCAGATAGAAGCCATTAACAACTGGGATAAACGCTCCGGAATCGAGAGTGAAGGTGCGGCAGTTTTTGCTTATGTCTATTACTATTGGTGGGACAAATTTGCTGAAAATGGGCGGAGTTGGGAAACCACACTGACGGAAGAAGAATCAGTAGAAAGTCTCCAAGCAGCCAAGACCCATTTTATCACCCATTTTGGAAAAGAAGTGGTGACCTTGGGAGAATATCAAAAACTCGTTAGAGGCGACAAAGTACTGCCTTTGCAGGGAATTGATGATGTGATTACAGCCATGCGGTCATTGCCTTGGGAAAACGGGATGAGGAAAGGCACACAGGGAGAGTCATATATTATGATGGTTCGCTTTGGGGAAGGCCTTCCAAAGATCGAAACAATCAATGTCTTCGGAGCAAGCAATGACCCTGACAGCCCTCACTTTGATGATCAGATGGAACTCTTCCTCGGTCAAAAGCTGAAGCCGATGACATTGGATAAGGCCGAGGTCCTGAAAACAGCAAAAGAGATTTATAATCCGGAAGGTAAGAAGTGATTTGATTTTTTGCCTTCTGGTGAGGTAAAAACTTGAAAAATCCCCACATATTAGTAAGACCTCATTTGTTACCTTTAGGAATAGATAATTCAACCAATCCTTATCTTTGAAATTCATATTAAAACAACCAAATCATGTTTGAAGGCCCAAGCTATCCCAATGCGCTAGATGAATCGATTTTTGAGGAATGGCTGAAAAAAGGGCGATTAAGCAAAACACCTTTTGCCTATCTATTGGTCATGTGGGACGAATTGGACCGCACCTACATCCCTGTATATATCGAAAAGCGGAGCGAATTGAAAAATTTTGCCCGCTATGGTCAGGCTCCGGACCACCAACTTTTGGTAGCAGCTTACGACTTGTATTCTGAGACAAGGGTGGTGTAGGAGAGCAATTTAGGAGTTGAATCTTGGGAGAACCGAAGTGGGTCAATAAGAAATAGGGGATTGAGGATTTAAGTTTCCTCATTATACAGTGTAACTTCCCGAATATACATCCATCAAGAAAATCATCTTGAAAAGGAGTGAGATTTGGTCAAACAAAACACTAAAACTATGCGCCTATCCAAAATCTTTCTCCTTTTATTAATTTTTCGATTGTCTCCTATTTCTGCCTATGGACAAATCCATTTTGTACAAAAAGGGCAGATGAAAATAGGGATAAAAGTCACCTTAAATGATGAGGTCCTGGACATTGATAGTTTATCTGACTCATTTGACCCTAGGACAGGCGTTCCGGTAAAGCTAGTAATTCCGGAAGGAAGTTCCTTGGGGATTGTATCTGATTCACTTGGAGATGATCTTGATATTGCTTTGCTTATCAATAACGAAAGCGCTACTGATTTTAATCAGCCCATTATAATAAAGAATGGATTCGCTATGGGTTCCTCACCTGGTTCTGAAAACAGTTATGTTTTTATAGATAAAAAACGACAAGATACACTCGAAATCAGCTGGCAAGTTGACTATAACCAGGTAGAACTGGCTGACTTATATCCCGCTGAGTTTTTCAAAAACTATGTAGCGCTACAGATAAAATATATTTTTGAATCTTATCCTGACTCTTCCCAATACGATTGGAAAAGTAAGGAGTATATATCCGAATTGAATGACAGGGGCTTGCCCGTTAATCCAAAGTTCCCTTATTCTCAGAATGGACTTTATTTTGTCGTAGATCAATTGGTTGAAGGGGCAGAAGTTCAATTGGTCGGTTTTCATTCTGCACCACAAGCTCTCAATCAAGATGACCCCTTTGCTCTTTTTCTTTATGATGATCTAAAACCCGGCAATTATGAGTTTGTGGTCTGGCCCTATAAAAATGCACCTGATTCAATTACACTCAGATATCCCTTCTCGATAAGTAACCCGTGGTGGAAGGAGTCACTAGCCCTTGTACTTTTTACTTTTTTGGGTGTTGTTCTCCTTGGGCTTACCCTTTTTCTGTTCTACAGATCTACACAAAGAAGAAAAACCCGGGAATTGCAATGGGCTCAACAACTTACTCAAGCTGAACTGAAAGCCATTCGTGCTCAACTGAACCCTCATTTTTTATTTAATTCACTTAATTCTATTCAGAATTTAGTTAGTCAAGGAAAAAATGAACTGGCTAATTCATATCTCCGTAAACTGTCCAAATTCCTCAGACGTGTACTTTCTATCTCGGAAAAACAATTTCATGAGCTGGACCAGGAGATAGAGTTGACGGAACTTTACCTTGAATTGGAGAAGCTGCGTTTTGCGTTTTCTTCAAAAATCAAAGTTTCAAATGACGTGGAACTAGGAAATCTGGTACCCGTGATGCTTCTCCAGCCCTACGTCGAAAATGCGGTTAAACATGGCGTCGCTTCAAAGGGAGAAGAAGGAGAGATCCAAATTTTGATATCAAGAGATGGTGAATTCATGAAAATCGAAATTTTGGACAATGGACCGGGACTTTCCGAACCAAAGGAGTCTTCGGCAGGAATCCACCTAGGAAATGCGCATATTAAAACCCTAAATCATATATATTTGAAAGAGGCATCTGTTGAAATTTCCAACAGGGAAGATCAAAGTGGGGTAAAAGTTTCTATTAAGCTTCCAATTGAATGATGGGATACCATGCATTGATTATCGATGATGAGGCCGGAAATCGCGAGTTTTTGGCGACGCATATTAAGCAACTCTGCCCCTCCATTTCTACGGTTAAAGAAACCTCTTCTGCGGCAGAAGGCCTTTTTGTAGTAATGAACAATGATATTGATGTGGTTTTTCTGGATATAGAAATGCCGGGAGGAAGTGGATTCGATTTTTTAAATCAAGTTGGGGAAGTTAACTTCCACATCATTTTTGTGACGGCTTTTGATTCTTATGCACTAAAAGCTATAAAGTACAGTGCTTTGGATTATTTGTTAAAGCCTGTTGATCCTCTTGAACTAGTCCAAGCAGTTGAGAAATTACACAGGAATCAATCAGAAAAGGAAAGACTGGATTTGCTTAAATATAACCTTAGCAATCGGGAAGACCGTCGTATTGCTCTACCCACTCAAGATGAGGTAGTTTTTGTCCTTATTAGCAACATTATACGCCTTGAAGCAGAAGCGAATTACACTCGGATTTTTATAGATAAAAACCCCCCCTTGTTATTATCTGGCAATCTAGGGCATTTTGAAAGGTTTTTGCATGATATCCGGTTCTATCGGACACATCAGTCGCATCTTATCAATAAGGACCACATCCGTAAATATATCAAAACTGAAGGCGGATATTTCCTGATGTCTGATGGTAGTCAAGTCCCAGTGGCAAGATTGAAAAAGGAAGAGGTAAAACGGCTCTTCATGTAAAAAAAATCAGGTACCTACTTAACTCAATTAAAAAAATTTGAGTTGAACTTGGGATGTACTGGACCGCACCTACATCAATGTATATGTCGAGCAGCGGAGCGAACTGAAAAATTTTGCCCGCTATGGTCAGGCCCCTGACCACCAACTTTTGGTAGCTGCATACGATCTGTATTCTGAGACGAGGGTGGTGTAGGAAAAATGTTAATCAGGTTTCAATATTTGAGACAGCAAATTTTTTAGTCAAAAAAAAGCTTCAAATATTTAGATTTGAGATTTTTTTACATTTTCAAAAAGTGAGCTTTTGTCTGTTCCTTGTAAGTTCTCGAAATCGAAATTAATTGCTTTCCGTTGATTTCCACCTCCTGGCCCTTGTAAATCGCAAATTTAGGATTGATTAAAAAAGATCGATGAACTCGGAGAAACTGAGGTAGGCGATTACTCCATTCACTGATTTTTACCCCATTTTTCAGAGATTGTCCATTGACTAACTGGATTTCAGTATACTCTCCCAAACTTTCCACAAAAAGGATTTCATCCTGTCTCAAGGAGATTAACTTCCTGTTGCTGTAAAAACTGATAGTTTTTGGACGGCTGTTTTCTGATAGTTTTTTTCGAAAAAGGAAGAAATAAAGCCCTGAAAAAAATCCCATAATGACCCAAAGAAGGACGGGATTGATGATGGACTTTTCAAAATAGTTTGGATTAAAACCCAAAAAGTACCAATACACAAAAGTGATCGCTAAATAAGCGAGGTAAAGTGAGGAAACAACAATTAAAAACAAGCGGTTGTAGCGCTTCCAGCTGGAGAATTTCAATGCCCAAGAGATTCCCTTTTGAAGGAGCAAGGTGGGGAGTAGTAAAAGACAGCCTGCAAGCCAGCTTCCTTGGGAATTGGAAAATGCGTCTCGTACAATCAAAGCCATCAAGAAAGCCGTTCCTAGCCAGAATACAATTTCGAGTCGTATGGATTTGTACATGTTCAAAAATAGTAAAATAGATCTCAAAAGGTGTTTTTAACATATCCGGATTTACTATAATCCCGTATTCGACTGGGATATGAGGGTTTATTACTTGCCTTTTGGGTGAGTTTTGGGGTAATTTTGAGATGTACCAAAACCAAAAAAATATGATAGATTTATTTTATGCAGGGGGTCCGATTATCATGAGTATTCTGGCTCTCATTTTAGTAGCTGTTCTAGTGACAGCTTTTAAGTTTCAGGAATGGACCCAAGAAATAGGCCTAATAGCGTTGTCAGTTGGAATTCTAGGGCAAGTGATTGGGCTTTATGGAATGTTTGAGGGTATAGAGTCCTTTGGAGGAGAAGTAAATCAGGCAATGATTGCCGGAGGGCTCAAGTATAGCACGATCTCAACAATTTTTGGAGTGCTTATTTATATTGTCTCCCTGATTATTCGGGTGGTCAATAAGCCTAGGTTTTTGTAAGATATGTAACAAAAAAGCCTCAAATCTTGCGATTTGAGGCTTTCCAATTTTTTTACTTAAGGTGTGCTGAACAAATCGATATACGCTTGAAAGGCGAAGATTCTGTTTCTCTTGAATCCAGTAAGCTCAACAAGTATTCCCATTTGAACGAGGTCCTTGATCAATCTGTTGGCTGTCGAAACGTGCACTCCTAGGATTTCTGCCACTTTGGAACTGTCAATAATCGGGTTCCCGTAAAGGTAGTTTAAGATTTTTTTTGCTTCCTGCTGACGCTTTCCAAGTTCAACAAGCTGTGTGAATTCGACTCTCTCTCGAAGTGCTAAGATTTGTTGGAATGTATTGATACTGGCTTCGGTGGTTTCTATTACACCAATCAGGAAAAAACCAAGCCAAGTATACATATCATCTTTTTCTCGCACTCTCATCAGGTTGTCATAATAATCCCTTCTGTTTTTCTCGAAGAAATCTGAAAGGTACAAAACAGGTTTCTTCAAAAGTCCTTTATCAAGTAAGTACAGCGTGATCAGTAATCTTCCGATCCTTCCATTCCCGTCGAGAAATGGGTGGATAGTTTCAAACTGATAGTGAATCAAAGCAATTTTTATAAGATGGGGTACATAGGTCGGATTTTCACTTATATCAGCATGTATAAATTGCTCGAGGTCGCCCATCAGTTCAGGAATCTCAGGATGGGTTGGTGGAACAAATACAGCATTCTTAAGACTTGGTCCGATCCAATTCTGACTGGTTCTAAACTCCCCGGGAAGTTTTTCTTTCCCTCTTGTGCCTTTCAATAAAGTTGCGTGAGTTTGTCTGATCAGTCGTGTTGAGATGGGAAGTTTATCCATATCCCCAATGGCTTGGTTCATGGCTTCAATATAGCACCGTACTTCTTTCCAATCCTCTCTTCGCTCTGGATCAAGATCTTGTTCTTTGACCAAAGCCTCTTGAAAAGATGTTTGAGTCCCTTCTATTTTGCTTGAAACAGTCGCTTCCTTTGTGATATGCATCGAAATAAAAAAATCAATATCGGGAATCAGCTCAGAAAAAGCATCTAGTTTACCCAAACTTCTATCTGCCTGACTGAGTAAGTTTGCCAGCTTTGGATCTGAAATCACCCATTCGTAGTTGATTTTTTCAGGACTGAAGCTTCGATATTCCTGACGTTTGACCCAATCACCAGCCTTAAAGCTCTTGATATCTTTTATTTCCATCTCTATCTGCCCCTGTAGAATTTTGTAATTGCGAAAAATACATTCATTGCAAATATAAAATATTATAATTGCGTTTTTACACTTTTTTGCAAATATAGATATTTACGATTGCAGCATAATTCAAAGAGCTAAAAAGATATTAAGCAATAAAATCCAATAATCTTTGAAGGGCCATGCTACTCCAATGCGCTTGATGAATCGGTTTTTGAGGAATGGCTGAAAAAAGGGCGTTTAAGCAAAACACCATTTTCCTATCTATTGGTCATGTGGGATGAACTGGACCGCACCTATTTCCCAGTATATGTCGAGCAGCGGAGTGAATTGAAAAATTTTGCACGGTAAGGTCAAGCCCCTGACCACCAACTTTTGGTAGCTGCATACGATCTGTATTCTGAGACGAGGTTGGTGTAGGAAAAATGTTAATCAGGTTTTGGGATTTGAGGACACTACCTCTAAAAATTAAAATAGTGTTTAAGAACTTTTCTAGCAATCAAGAAAGGAGTATTTCTGCAGGTATTTTCAACTCCTTGTGAAATAGTTTGGCCAAATCCAAAGTAAGTGGCTTTTTACGGTTTAAAATCATTGAGATATAGCTTTTGCTCCCAACCTTCCCTACCAAATCTTTATTTTTCAGACCCAATTCATTCATTTTTAATTTGATAGCATCTATGGGATCGGGTAATGGGATGGGGAAGTTTCTGTCTTCATAATCCTTGATCAATAACAGCGCAACTTCAACTTGCTTCCCTATCGCAGTATCCGGAGTTATTTGTTTGTCAAACATTTCATCTATCCAATTCAAATATTGCTCATATTGAACATCGGACTTAATTACTATCAGTTCCATATCATTTGTTCTTAAAGACTATTGATGCTACATCTATTTTGTCATATTCTTTATGGGTACCAAACCATTTGATTTGGACCACTTTGAAATCAAAAACGAACCTTACAACCAAGCGGTATTTGTTCCCCATAATATTGAAGACTACCCTATCGTCGCCAACGAGACTTGCATTTCTATAAACACTTTTCAAATCGTTGAAACTTTTAAACTCCGACCTTAGGATTTCATGATACCATTCAAACAGTGCTGAGGTTGCCTGAGGGTATTTTATGGAATACTCCAATAGAGTTTTTCTTGTGACAATATTAAACACAGTCAAAATTACAAAAAGTTCACTAAAAGAAAACTTTTAAAAAAAATCACAAAAAAAGCCTCAAATCTTGCGATTTGAGGCTTTTTGCTCCCCCTATCAGCGATAGTTGTAACCAAAAACAGGTTATTCTAGCACTGAAAGACATAATGAACCAAGGGATTAAGCCCAAAATCCCTGATTGAAAACTTCCATTTTTTAAAAGGAGGAGGGAAGCCGTAACTAATCGGAAGCTTGCATCAGACCTTGACTAATCACCGTCTACAAAATTTTGCTTTAGAATTTAAATAAAAACTTGAAATTGAGGGTATCAAATTGTCACCAATTAAAAACCCAAAACCTATGAAACGATTACTCGCCTTAATACTTCTGGTTTCCTTCAACTCAATTGCGCAGGTACCCAAAGAACTATCTAGTGAATTGATCATTCTAAAAGTGAAATCTGGAAAGGAGAAAGTTCTAATCAAGGAAAATAGACATTTTGAAGCTCCAAATTGGAGCCGAGACGGCAAATTCTTGATCATAAATGCTGGTGGTTTTTTAGAGAAAATTGATTTAAAGGGAAATAATCTGGGCAAGATCAATCCAGAAGGAATCAACACTGTCAATAATGACCATGGACTAAGCTTTGATGGCAAAATTCTG
Organism: Aquiflexum sp. TKW24L; assembly: GCF_023502205.1. Classification (GTDB taxonomy): domain Bacteria; phylum Bacteroidota; class Bacteroidia; order Cytophagales; family Cyclobacteriaceae; genus Cognataquiflexum. The sequence goes on from NZ_JAMFLG010000002.1 coordinate 260,245, forward strand.
GTGTTTAGTAAAAATGACAAGGATGCAGCTCCTACCAACAATTCCCGAGTCTATGTAGCAAATGCTGATGGCAGCAACCCAAGATTAGTAACCCCTAATTTCCCCAGTTACTGGCATGGAATAAGTCCTGACAACAACTTTCTCATCTATACCGCAAGAAGAAACGATGATTGGGATTTGTTCAAAATCCCTACTCAGGGCGGAACAGAAATCAATATCACAAATACAGCGGGGCTGGACGACGGTTCGGAGTACAGCTACGATGGAAATTGGATTTATTTCAACTCCCACAGATCAGGCAGAATGCATATTTACCGAATGAGACCCGATGGATCCGGCGTTGCACAACTGACCGAAGACGAACTCGATAATTGGTTTCCTCACCCGAGTCCTGACAATAAATCAATTGTTTACATTTCCTATTTGGAAGATCAAAAAGCAGGACATCCTTTTGGAAAAGAAGTGAAGCTGAGAATAATGAATCTGGAGACCAAAGAAATTAAAGACATAACTCCTGTATTCTACGGGGGTCAGGGAACAATCAATGTACACAGCTGGTCTCCTGACGGAAAATCTATCGCATTTGTACGCTATACTGACTTGACAAAAAAGTAATATCTGATTGATTTCTTGCCTGAGGATTTGATTTTATTTCGTCAGGTATGAGGTCAATAATAGTGATTATCAACTTGTATGAGTAGGAACCTAAGGGAATAAGATTTGGATGTTAAGAAAGTAAGCTTTGGACTATGGACTACCATCTGTTGACGATTATCCGCAGTGGTTAACACTCCTGTTGAATCATTGGTATGATTGCGGATAATCCTATTTATATTTTAATGGAAAAGATCCATTACCTCTGATCACTGAATTTCATTTTTATGAGAAATTTGTATGCCTTGCAAATTACTTTTTTTGTGCTTAAAAAGCACGAACATGGCTGGTACTGGCCTTTTCTCTGCTACCTGCCATACCCATGCCGACGAAATGCTGGCGCCACGCATTTTGATTATCGATTTCAGTTGGATTCCAATAAAAGCTATTGCCAAAACCTCCAATTTCAATTCGGTTGATATAAAGTAAATCTAACTCGTATTTTGAAGGTAAATACCAGTCACCATAAGTAACTCCATCGACAGTAACAGCATATTCATTACAAACAGTCGCGGCAAAATAATTACCATCAACGGAACCCCGGTTGGCTATAAAAATTGCTGTATTCTTCAAACCTGCACCAATGCCGTCAGCTCTTGCTCGAGTATTTATCATAATTTCAAGGGGATTTAAGGAATTCTCCTAGTTCAGAAATGAAAAAATTACAACCGAAAAAACCTTCTTTAAACGGAACTTGATGAATATAAAAACAAAAAAAGAGGTCATTTCTGACCTCTTTTTTGAATTGGCTCCCCTTATCAACGATAGTTGCAACCGAAGCAGGGTTTATTTACTTGTTAAAGTTAGTGGAGAGGAAATCACAGATCAAAGCAAGCTGAATATCGAGGCTTGATGAGTTAAATACTCACTGTTTAAACGTGTGCCATTTAGGACTTCCCAAAGACCCTTCTGCAAACCTGTTCATGCATTTTGTCCAAACATCGTTGTCAAAGAGCTCAAGGTAATTCCTCGTGAAAGTGTACGCACTTAATTGATTGGAGCGGTAAAAACGATATGGCTTCGTTTATAATCCGTGGCAAAGTTCTCATGGAATTCAGATGAACCAAACATTCAGTGAAATTTCGGGAGGCGTTCCAAATGACGGCTATTGGTACGGGAAAAAATGATGAAAGCTAACCTATTGATTATATAATATTTTTCAACTACCTTAACATCAATATGTTATAACGTAATTGATAAAATTAGGGTAGCTCTATGATTCTCCACGCAAAACTCCTCGAATTATGAAAAAAATTTACCAAATTTTCGTCTCATACACCACGCAAGCGCTAGCATTTTTGCTTTTGATGATTGTTTTTTCAAATGTAGGTTTTGCGCAGGAAAAATTATCAGATGTTCCCCCCTTAACCACCCGTTCTGCCGTCCCAAAAGAATATGTTCAACGGGTATCAAGCGATCGAACTCCCCTCACAAACTCAGTTCAGCACAAATCGGATTCGCCCCAGTTCATCCAAAAGTTTAGCCAAATCAATTCATCCCCTTTAACAGAAAATGAAGTTCCTGTTGATAAACCAAGTCGGCTAAAACCAGGAATTCAAAAAGGTGTGTTAACCATTGAAAACCACGACACTCAGCAGAGCCAGGGTAGAATAGCAGCCGTTTTTTGTAATGACACCCCTATCGGCACAAACGACCTCTACGTCGCTGCGAACGATAAGGCGTTATCCATTGCTGCCCCTGGTTTCCTAATGAATGATATTGACCAGAATGGGGAAACGCTGACGGCCACCCTCATAGTGGACGGCGTGGATAATGGGACCCTGTCTGCCTTCCCAAATGGATCATTTAACTATACACCAAATCCAGGATTTATCGGCACTGACCAGTTTCAGTACAGAATGAGGAATGCCTCATTAAACGAATCAGAACCTATCACCGTGACTATTGAAGTTCGTGAGGCGGGAAATCGAACTCCCATTGGTTCCGACGATGCATTTGGTGCACTCTCTGGCAAGGTGTTGACAGTAGCCGCCCCTGGATTCTTGGCCAATGATATTGACCAGGACGGTGATGTCCTGACGGCCACCCTCATTGTGGACGGCGTGGATAATGGCTCTCTGTCTGCCTTCCCAAATGGATCATTTAACTATACACCAAATCCAGGATTTATCGGGACTGACCAGTTCCAGTACAGAATGAGGGATTCGGAATTAAATGAATCCGAACCCATTACGGTGACTATTCAGGTCTATGAAGGCAATAGATCTCCATCGGGGACAAATGATGTTTTCGGTGTTATGCAAAACACAGTCCGTACTGTTGCTGCGCCAGGATTCCTTGTTAACGACATTGACCCGGACGGTGATGCCCTGACGGCAACCCTTATTGTAAACGGCGTGGATAATGGCTCTCTGTCTGCCTTCCCAAATGGATCTTTTAACTATACACCAAATCCAGGATTTATCGGGACCGACCAGTTCCAGTACCGAATGAGGGATTCGGAATTAAATGAATCCGAACCCATTACGGTGACTCTCGAAGTGATTGGTCCTGGAGTTCTTCCGGTGGGGTTCCCAGATGCTTACAAAACGGCGAACGATAAGGTATTATCAGTTGTTGCTCCTGGTTTCCTAATGAATGACATTGATCAGAATGGGGAACCCCTGACGGCCACCATCATAGTGGACGGCGTGGATAATGGGACCCTGTCTGCATTCCCAAATGGATCATTTAACTATACACCAAATCCAGGATTTATCGGGACCGACCAGTTCCAGTACCGAATGAGAGATGCCTCATCAAACGAATCAGAACCTATTACTGTGACTATTCAAGTCGGGGAGCCCTTTAATAGAACTCCATTGGGCAGTAATGATCAATATGGTGCTTTGGCCAACTCCACACTCGTGATCGCATCACCAGGATTTCTAATGAACGACATTGATCAGGATGGCGATGTCCTGACGGCAACTATTATTGTAGACGGCGTGGATAACGGGTCCTTATCTGCTTTCCCTGATGGATCATTTAATTATACCCCTAATGCTGGCTTTACCGGCACTGACCAGTTTCAGTACAGAATGAGGGATTCGGAATTAAATGAATCCGAACCCATTACGGTGACTATTCAGGTCTATGAAGGCAATAGGGTCCCTTCTGGTACAAATGATGCTTTCGGTGTGGTAAAAAATACTCCTTTGACTATAGCGGCCCCAGGATTCTTAGTAAATGATTTTGACCCTGACGGTGATGCCCTGACGGCAACCCTTATTGTAGACGGCGTGGATAACGGGTCCTTGTCTGCTTTCCCTGATGGATCATTTAACTATACCCCTAATCCTGGCTTTACCGGCACTGATCAGTTCCAGTACAGAATGAGGGATTCGGAATTAAATGACTCCGAACCTATTACGGTGACTTTCGAAGTGGTTGGGCCAAACGAGCCTCCTGTGGCCCAGGCAGATGACATAACGACGGAGTGTGCAGACCCATCCGGCACAAATGTTACTCTTGATGGTTCAAACAGTACTGATCCAGAAGGCGGAGCCCTGATCTATTCTTGGTATGAGAACAATATTATCATCGCGGGTCCAACCTCTTCAAGTACATCTGATGTAATCTTTACCACTGGCGTACACCAGGTGAAGCTTAAGGTAGAGGATGAGTGTGGCCTTAGCACCGAGTTAGATATTATCGTGACGGTGGAGGATACAACAGGTCCTTTAGTGGAAGCTGCCCTGCAGCCTGCCGCCAAGCCAAACACTTACGCCATTTCTTGCAACTCTTCGGACGTCTGCTCGGAGGTGGTGGCAAGCAGTTCGAAGATATTGATCCCTAACCTGACCAATCTTAAAGTGTCCCTTAAAAACAGGAAGGGGTACAGCCTGACCATTGATCCAGCCAAAAATACTGTAAGTGTTCAAGCTCCGAATGCAGCAGCCTTCTGGGCAGAAGTAGTAGCAAATGGAGGAATACAGGTGACTGAGGGCCAAGTGATCGGTGCTTATTATGATAAGACCAAATATCAGTTCAGTTTCGATGCGAAAGGCAAACTGCTGTCGGTTAAAGGAAATGTCGTGGTTTTACGCTGTACCGCCACAGACGGCAATGGAAACACAAGTATAAGTGAAGCTACGCTTCCACTTGGGGGTATTCTGCCATTATCTGAAGTTTCCTCTTTATCCGACTCAGAAAACCTAACCATGTCGCACCAGAACTATCCGAATCCTTTTGCAGGAACAACCACCATCCGTTTCAATCTACCAGAGCCTGCATTCGTCCAGATTAACATTTTCGACCATGCCGGGCGGTTAGTTGATGTCCTTGGCAGAAGTCAAATGGAGGTCGGGGAGCATTCCATTATCTGGGACGCCACCCTACAAAATTCGGGGTTGTATATCTATCAAATCCAGTACAACTCAAAACAGGTAACCAACAAGATGCTGCTTTTGCGCTAGTGGCTATTGACCAGGGAGTCTCTGGACGTGGAATAAACGCCATAAACAAGTAAACTGAAGATTATGAATATACGAATTAAATGGTTGCAGGTCTTCAGAATTGTGTTTGCATCCTATGGAACCAGGTTAAAAACTGGTTCTATTTTGGGTTTCCTTATAGTGGTGTTTCCGGCGCTCGCTTCACAAAATTTTAGAAGCTGTGAAAAGCCGATCATTCTGGAGAAATGTCGCACAGGTATTTTCTGACCGGAATAACCTCCACGGGTTTAGGTTTTTAGGAAACAAGTTGCTTTGAAATTCCAAAGGATTGCCCCTGTGGGGAAAACTTTATTCGCGAAGATAAGAGTTTGGGTGGAAAATCAGTAAGAGAAAAGCCCCACCGATTTGGTGATGCTTGATGAGTTAAATATTCATTGGTTAAACGTGTGCCATTTAGGCCTTCCCAAAGACCCTTCTGCAAACCTGATCATGCATGTTGTCCAAAACATCATTGTCAAAGATTTCAAGGTAGATGCATTTCATCCGCATTTTAGAATAAAGTACTAAAATCAGCACTTTTCCCCATTTCATGTGTTGAGATATTTTTGAGGAAACCCAACCTGCTAAAAAAGGAAAAAGGCCTCATAATCGCGTTCTGAAGCCTTTTTAAACGACAAAACCTCAGATTTCTCTGAGGCTTTTTGCTCCCCCTCTAGGGCTTGAACCTAGGACCCCATGATTAACAGTCATGTGCTCTAACCAACTGAGCTAAGGAGGAATTTTATTGATTTTATCAGACCCTTTGGTCTAAGGTGATGCAATATTAGCAGGTTAAGCCATTTTTTCCAAACTGACTCCACAAAAAAATTGGAATAATATCAACTGCAACTTAATTATTCCTATAAATCAGGGACTTACTTTTATATTTTGATCTCCTTCCCACATCTCATTCCTTTCCCTCCACCACTTGCTTTATCAAAAGCTTGTTATAAATATAGGTAACTCCCAAAACCATCAAACCTGCAATCACTGCCAACAAAGCATTGTAATAGGCAGGGGCCGACAGGGTCAGCCTCAGGAATATCGTCGCCAAGGCAAAAGAGGAATACCTGAAAAGGTTATAATACTTGGTAGTGTACCGCAATGAAAACAGCAGGATAAACACATCTGTGAAAATCAGCAAAGTGTAAAACAACTTGATGCTGTAAATAAACTCATGAGTCTGATAAGCCGTGAAAATGTCATATATCCCCAACAGTATAAAGGAAGCCGTCAGGTAAATCGAAATCAGCTTTTTAATGGAGGCAAATCCCTTTTGCTCCTCGTAAGTTTTGGTGATGCGGATATGTTTTTGCGCCCTATAAAAAAGCCCTGTGATCAAAAAAATCAAAATCGCACCAAAAGCATCGGAAACAATAGGCAGGAGTTCCATCAAAAACCCTACTTCCCAGGTCATGTCTCCCAAATAATGTCCAAACTCCTTGAAAGCATCCCGAAGCAAAAGAAGGGAAATAATCTCAAACTGCTTTCCAACTGAATCCGCCACTGACTTTGGAATCAGAAAAATCAATCCCAACACTTCAAATACCAGAAGCACATTGAACGCCAATTCGATGGCATAAAAGGCAGAAAATTTCTCACCAAAATGGAAAATATTAAGGTAGGAAAGCAATCCCATCAGCAATCCTCCTACAAAGAATAGAACAACTATGTTGCTGATCCACTTTGACACGGGGTCACTTTCCCAATGCTCATCTAATAAATCAAATATCCCAATCTGCCAATCAAAAAACCTCTTTATCATACCTATACAACTTCAATTTTCGAATTTGGTTATCAGCCATTTATGGCACCCGCTGCCCGTTCATATTTCTATTGTCCAATAAATATAAACAAAAGTCAATCTCAAAGAAGGAGATAAAAATCACAGATTATTTTTGATTATATTCAAATTTAAAGAAGGCTCTGTTTCAAAAATTCACCACCAACCTTAGAAAACCAATCCCATGAGTCAACACATCAACAGGAGAGATTTTGTACGCTACTCTGTCCTTACAGCCCTCGGACTTCAATTTTTACCATTTCAAGGCCTCAAAGCCGCCGCCTCTGACAGGGTCAGGATCGCGCATATCGGCCTTGGCGGAATGGGATTGGCACATATGAATTGGTTTGCCAACTTACCCGAAGCAGAAATCGTCGCCCTCTGTGATGTGGACGAAGAGCATGCTAAGGAAGCTTTGGCCCAACTCAAAAAAATACATCCGGATACCAAAGCCCAAATTTATGCCGACTTCAGAAAAGTATTGGAGAGGCAGGATATCGATGCAGTCACCATCGCCACACCAGACCATTGGCATGCACAGATTGCCATCTTGGCATTTCAGGCAGGCAAAGATGTCTATGGCGAAAAGCCGCTTTCCTACTCGCTTAGGGAAGGACAGTTGATGTTGGCTGCGCAAAAGTCAAGCAACAGGGTTTTCCAATTGGGCACACAGATCCATGCAGGAGACAATTACCACCGGGTTGCCGAGATCATCCAATCGGGTGAACTCGGAAAAATCAAAACTGTGAGGCTTTGGAAAACAGGGGAACCTCCACTCATAGAAAAGCTCAACTATCAAACTCCACCACCTAACCTGAATTGGGACATGTGGCTTGGCCCAGCACCCTATTCAGAATATGCCCCTGAAAAATGTCATTTCACTTACCGGTATTTTATGGATTATTCCGGAGGTGTCTTCCAGGATTTTTGGTGTCATATCGCTGATGTGGTGTGGATGTCTATTGCGCCAAGCGGGCTAAAATCCATTTCGGCCAAAGGAGAAAAATCTGACGGTGTCGGCGATACCCCAAAATGGATTGATGTGGATTTCAAATTTAAAAAACTCAATCTCCATTGGACCTCCACGCCTCCACCTGTCCAAGGTGCTGAGGAAATGGGAATAGGAGCCTATTTTGAAGGTACAAAAGGAAACCTGATCTGTGATTACAGCTCGATGGCCATTCACATGAATGGCCAAACTTTGACTGATATTCCTGAAATCGCCAAGTCAATCCCAAGGTCGCCGGGCCACCAACAGAATTTTCTCGATGCCGTCAAATCCCGTCAGCAACCTGAATCCAACCTTGAATATGCGAGAGGAATGACTTTACCGATGCACCTGGCACTGATTTCCTACAAGCAGGAAAAATCCCTAAAATGGGATGCAAAAAAAGAGCTGTTCGTAAAAGATGACGCTTCCAATGAATTGTTATTCAGGTCTTACAGGGAAAAATGGAACCTCATCGGTGCATAATTTCTTCATAATCATTAACTTTTACCCATCAAACAACAAAGACCAATCCGACCACTATGGAAAAATTCACAATATCTGTCAACGGAAATAATCAGGAAGTGACCGCTGATCCGGACATGCCACTGCTTTGGGTTTTGAGAGATCTGCTCTCAATGAAAGGTACCAAATTCGGTTGCGGGCAAGCGCTATGCGGAGCTTGTACGGTACATATGGATGACGAAGCAGTAAGGTCTTGCAATACTCCCATCTCTACGGTTGGAAGCAAGAAAATCACCACTATCGAAGGACTTGACTCTGAAGGGCATCACCCCCTTCAGGACGCTTGGGTGGAGCATGTGGTTCCCCAATGCGGGTATTGTCAGACAGGTCAGATCATGAATGCGGCGGCTTTACTTAAGAAAAGTCCGAACCCATCGGATGCTGAGATCGAAGAATCCATGGCAGGAAACTTATGTCGCTGCGGCACCTACAACCGCATCAAAGAAGCCATTCTCACCGCATCCAAAGCACTTTAATCCTGAACCCAAAACATCAAAAAATATGATGCCGAACTTCCCGTTTTTAAAAAACAAAAAAGCTGAAGACAAAAGCGAAGTCTTTGTTCCTTCACGCAGGGATTTCTTGAAACTCAGTTCTCTGGCTACAGGAGGATTCCTTTTGGGGGTCAATTTCCAATGTGCCGGACCCAAAGGTGAGACCATCACTTTTGCCCCCAATGTATTTATCAGCATCACCTCTGACAATGAAGTCACCATCGTCGCTCACCGATCCGAAATGGGGACAGGCATCCGCACCACCCTACCACAGATCGTGGCGGATGAATTGGGCGCCGATTGGTCCAAAGTAAAAATTGTGCAAGCCGAAGGCGATGAAGATAAATATGGAAACCAAAACACCGACGGCTCATTTTCAGTCAGGATGTTTTATGAACCTATGCGAAAAACCGGAGCGACGGCAAGACACATGCTTATCGCCGCCGCAGCCAAAAAATGGGAGGTTAGTCCCGAGGAATGCCATACCGAAAACTCTCAGGTGATCCATTCATCCGGAAAGAAAATCGACTTTGGAGACTTGGTTGCCACCGTCAAAGACATGCCATTGCCTGATGCGGCAAGTATCACTTTGAAGGAATTTTCAAGCTATAAACTAATCGGAAAAGATGTCACCATCTATGACGCCAGAGATATCACCACAGGCAAGGCTGTTTTTGGTGCTGATGTGGATTTGCCAGGAATGCAGATTGCGGTTATCAGGAGAAACCCAGTCATCGGAGCAAAAGTCATTTCCATCAATGATGCCAAAGCCCTCGCTGTCCCGGGTGTAACTCAAGTCATCAAGATCGACGGTGCAGGAATTCCTCCCGGATTGGACAAAGCCTTGGAGGGTGTCGCCGTCCTAGCAGACAATACTTGGGCAGCCATGAAAGGCCGTGATGCTTTGGAAATAGAATGGGATTTGGGTCCAAACCAAACCTACAATTCCACCAAGCAATTGGAAGAAATGCTCCAAAGCACCACCAAGGATGGGAAAGTCAGAAGGGAAAGAGGCAACTTTGCTACTGCCCAAAGAGCTGCAGGAAAGGTGTTGGAAAGGACTTATTTGGCTCCATTCTATGCGCATGCCACCATTGAGCCGCCTGCTGCCATCGCACATTACAAGGAAGATGGAACTTGTGAAATATGGGCACCATCCCAACATCCGCAGTGGGCAAGACAAGCGGTATCCGCAGCGGTGGGAATTGATGTAAGCAAAGTCAAAGTCAATGTCACTTTGCTAGGAGGAGGATTTGGAAGAAAGTCCAAACCTGATTTTGTGGTGGAATCTGCTTTACTTTCCAAAGCCGCAAAATCACCGGTGAGGGTACAGTGGATGCGGGAAGACGATCTACATTTTGACTTTTTCCACTCCCACAGTGCACAAAGGATCAAGGCAACGATAGACAAAGACGGGAACTTTACAGGATGGAATCACCACACGGTTTTTCCTGCCATCGGAGCAACAGGCAGTACCACAGAACTTCATCCTTCTGATGGTGAATTGGGTTTGGGTTGTACGGATTTTCCTTATGATGTGCCGAATATTAAGATAGAAACCCACGAGTCAACAGCGCATACCAGAATCGGATGGCTGAGATCGGTGAGTAATATCCACCACGCTTTTGCTATCGGATGTATGATGGATGAAATCGCCGAAGCCCGAGGCATCGATTCTGTAAAGCATGCGCTTCAGATGCTCGGTGAGGACCGCAACATTGAATTCAAACCGGAAACAGACGGGAAATATGAAAACTATGGCGAGGCCATAGAAACTTTTCCATGGAATACGGGAAGGATGAAAAAAGTGATTGAAAGGGTTGCCAAAGAAGCCAATTGGGACCAAAAACTGGCAGATGGAAAAGCAGTAGGATTTACCGCCCACAAAAGCTTCTTGACTTATGTGGCTTGTATTGTGGTGGTGGAAAAAGACAGTTCAGGCAAAGTTACCATCCCTGAAGTATTCTATGCGGTGGATTGTGGTATCGGAGTCAATACAGATAGGATCCGCTCCCAGTTTGAGGGTGGGGCACAGTTTGCGACAAGTTTGGCGACCACTTCAGCCATCACCTTCGAGAATGGAATCCCACAGCAAAACAACTTTGATGGCTACCAAATCATCAGGATGCCCCAATCGCCCAAGAAAATCCACGTCCATATTATAGAGAGTATGGAAAAACCAACGGGTGTCGGCGAGCCTCCGGTGCCTCCTTACATCCCGGCTTTGTGCAATGCGATGTATAAACTGACAGGCGAAAGAATCTATCAGCTGCCTTTTAAGGCATAAATGTGTGCCAAGTTCAACTCCTTCAGAGTTGGTGTTTCTTCAGATTTTCTCAAAGCCCCCAATTACATTGGGGGTTATTGTTTTTCAAGTACTCCGTACTTGCTACAGACCTGAAAACCAAACAAGCCTTGGAAAGGATTCAACAACAATAACCGCGGGTGAAACCCATGGATTTGCAAGAAATCACTGAATCAAAAGAAGCCTTGAAAAGGCTTCAACAATAATAACCACGGGTGAAACCCGTGGACCATCGAAATCTTGGTGTTAGGGGCAACTCTGAAGGAGTTGAATTATTTAAAATATTTAACTAATTTTATTTTACACATACCCTTTTTAAAATATGAGCAGTTACAAACAGATCATTTACCACCTGATTTTTGGAACTAAACGAAGAGAATTCACAATTCCAGAATCTCATTGCCTTGAACTCTATAAATACATCTGGGGAATCACAAAAAACAAAAAATGCACCCTCTATCGAATAAATGGGATCGGAGACCATATCCATATTTTGACTGATTTACACCCAAGTCAAAGTTTAGCAGACTTTATCAAGGATATCAAAATTGCAAGTAGCAATTGGATGAAGGAAAATCCTGATTTTCCTAATTGGGATGGTTGGGCACTAGGTTATGGTGCATTTACCTACTCAAATAAAGAAAAACCAAATCTTGTTGAATACATCAAAAATCAAAAAGAACACCATAAAAAAGAATCCTTCTATGATGAATATAAGAGGCTATTGATCGAAAATGAAATTGAGTTTAAAGAGGAGTATCTTTTCAAATAGAATATGTTCAACTCCTTTAGAGTTGGCCGTACCCTTACATATCTCTGGCCCCCCAATTACATTGGGGGTTATTGTTTTTCAAGTACTCCGTACTTGCTCTTGACCTGAAAACCAAAGAAGCCTTGGAAAGGTTTCCACAATGATAACCGCGGGTGAAACCAGTGGATGAGCAAACTAGCATGAAACGGACAACTCAGGAGGAGTTGAACCAATCCCTCAAAGGCTTCCCTTCCCTATTGGCGTCTCGTCACATTCCACATCTCCCACCACATATTGCAGTCCGTTCAGATAGAACCTGAGTAAATCTGGATTTTCAAAACTTTGCGCATTGTGGGAAGGAGAGCAATACATCACTTTTCCTTTGCCCTGTGCCCTTATCCATGCGACATAAGTTTTTCCTTTGGTCAAAGGATTTTTCTGATCGATAATTTCTGCATTGTTGAAGTAAAGCAAAGGCTTGAAATCCAAATCTGCATAGGCATTCTTGTAAAAATAAGGTTCATCGACATGGTTGAATCCAGTAGCAGGAAATGCCTGCACCAAAGGATGCTTGGGATCCGCTAACCGGATCTGAATAGCTTGCTGTGGCGGATGGTAATCAAAACTTGCACCGACCAACCTGCTAAAAGCTCTAGAATTGTTTTGGGTGACTACAGCCCCATGTACCAACAATAAGCCTCCACCTTTCTCAACATATTTCAATAAATTCTTTTCCAATTGAAGTGCCTTCTTCATCAATACCGCACTGTCTGCATCGGATTCTGCACGGAGTTTATCCCAAAAAAGGTTGCGGTGATCTTCTTTAGAGCAAGTATTGTTGAGTACGACAGCGTCATATTTAGCAAGATTTTTTGATTCAAACATGTTGATATCTTTGCTTCCTTTGACATGGAAAGCGCCACTTTTTTCAGAAATTATCTTGATCATTTGCTCCGTATGCGGAATCACCCAATGTTCATATCCTGTATGAAGGGAGAACACAAGGATGTTATTCTTTTCAGAAAAGGGAAAAGTTGCTTTCTCGGGAGCAAGTTCATGAATCTTATCTTTCCATGTTTGGTCCAGTTTTACTTCAGGAAGGTCTTGTCCCTGCACCCAATAAACCTGAAGCAAAAGAAGTAATGCAGACAAAATCTTTTTAATCATCTGTGAATTAGTGTAAAAGGAGGGTTGGTTTTTTGAGGAATTTGATAAATTACATATCCGAATAACTTAAAAACCAATGACATTCAAAAGACTTTTATATATCACTTTTGCTCCAATTATTTTTTCCTGCAATTCTTTTTCCCTAAATACAACCATGGAAGAAACCTCAAACGGTATCAATTTTAAAGCCTCCGGCCAACTCCTATTGACTTATCAGACTGCGACAGCAGATGTTCCCCCTGATGTCAAGCCTGAGTTCCGCAAGTCAGGATTTATCCATCCCCTTGTTTCCCCCTCCGGTCAAATTCTTACGAGAATCCAGCCTCCAGATCATTACCACCACTATGGGATTTGGGGACCGTGGACCAAAACCACCATTGAAGGCCGGGAAGTAGATTTTTGGAACCTTGGAGATTTGAAAGGTAGAGTAGATTTTGAGCGCATCCTTTCCCGAAAAACAAATTCCAAGTATTCAGAATTGGTGGTCAGACAAAACCACATGGACCTATTGGCTCCAAAAGGTCCGCAATTGGCGCTCGAGGAAGACCTTTCCATCCGGGTTTGGAGCAAAGAAGGCGAAAAGTATATCGTCGATTATTCCACCACAATCTCCACCCCCCTGAAATCCAGCATCATGCTTGAAGCATACCGATATGGTGGCGGAATTGGTTTTCGTGCCACCGAAGAGTGGGACCATACCAACAGTACCATTTTGACTTCCGAAGGTAGTGACAGGAAATCAGCCGATGGGACATTTGCCAAGTGGCTGATCGTGGAAGGTGAAAGCGCTGCTCCTTCAGGGAGAAGTGGAATCCTTTTTCTCAGCCATCCTGACAACAGGTCACACCCCGAACCGATGCGGGTATGGCCGGAAGATTCCAATGAAGGAAAAGAAAATGTCTTTGTCGAATTTTGCCCCATCCGTCACGAATCCTGGGAAATCCTTCCAGGCAAAAAATACACACTCCATTACCGAATGGTCGTCTTTGACGGAAAAATAACTACTGCGGAAGCAGACGAATATTGGAAAATCTTCTCCAAAAACTGACCACAAACCATCCTTAGATCCTCCTCATGAAAAGAAGAAACTTTATTAAAAACAGCGCCATGGCCTCAGCAATAATCGGATTTCCTACGATCGTCCCATCTTCCGTTTTTGGGAAAAATGCTCCAAGCAACAAAATAAATATCGGTCAGATTGGATGCGGCAGGATCGCAAGGGATCACGACCTGCCAGGAACATGGCAGCATGATGTGGCCAGAATAGTAGCGGTATCAGACGTGGACAGCAAACGGATGCGCGAAGGAAAAGAACTGATCGAGCAATTCTACACCAAAAAGATGGGCAGTCCCTATCTAGCCGTGAAGCAGTATGCAGACTACCATCAAATGCTCCAAGACAAAGACATTGATGCAGTCATCATCAGCACGCCGGACCATTGGCATTCCCAGCCTGCCATGGAAGCGGCTTTGGCTGGCAAACATATTTACCTCCAAAAACCAACTTCCTTGACCATCAGGGAAGGCAGGCAGTTGGTGGAAACAATCAACAAAACCAAGGTTATCCTACAACTCGGGACACAACAGCGATCCTGTTTTCAGTTCAGAAGGGCAGCTGAATTGGTTAGAAATGGCAGGATCGGAAAGCTGCATACTGTGAGGATAGGCTTGCCCGGTGATCCAGCAGGACCTGAAGCCCCTGCGATGCCGATCCCGACAAACCTGAATTTTGACATCTGGCTTGGATCCACGCCGGAAGTCCCCTACACAGAAATCGGCGTTCACCCGCAGCATGATTATGGTCGTCCAGGTTGGCTCCGCCATGAAAATTATGGCGCAGGGATGATCACAGGTTGGGGACAGCATCACTTTGATTCAGCGGCTTGGGGAATGGACACTGAATTGACAGGACCAAGATTTATCGAAGCAGTTGCCGAATTTCCGCGCTCAGGCTTATGGAATGTCCACGGCGACTTTATGGTCAAAGCAGAATATGAAAACGGCATCACGATGCTCACAAGCGGCGGCTATCCCAACGGAATCCGATTTGAGGGATCGGAAGGTTGGATTTGGGTTTCAAGAGGAAATTATACCGCATCAGCAAGTGACCCTGTCTCTCAAGGCAACAACGCCAAAGCTTTGGATGCCTCTGATCCAAAAATCCTTGAATCCGAAATCGGAGCCGGAGAAATACACTTATATGAAAGCGAAGAACACCACGGCAATTGGCTCGATTGCATCCAATCCGGAGCGCAACCGCTTTCTCCTGCCGAGATCGGTCACCGTGCTTGTTCTGTTTGCTTGGTCAGCCATGTGGCCATGAAAGTGGGTAGGAAACTAGAATGGGATCCCAAAACAGAGCGCTTTGTCAATGACGAGGAAGCAAACGCCCACCTAAGCAGACCACAGCGTGCGCCTTACGGAACAGATCACATCAAAATCTAATCAGATGAATAATCGTCTCCGCACACTTCCTTTCTTGGCTTTTTTGATTTGCTTCCAATTCTGTATTGCACCAAAAAATGAAAATATGAATCAACCGGATAAAGGCAAAGTCACCATCATGAGTCTTGACCCTGGACATTTCCATGCAGGGCTCATCCACAAGACCATGTATCCGCAGGTTGATTCGACGGTTTATGTTTTTGCACCCGAGGGGGCGGAATTGGAAGATTATATCAAAAGGATCTCGGGCTACAATTCGAGGGAAGAATCCCCGACAGCATGGAACATAGAAGTGGAAAAAGGGAATGATTTTTTGGCAAAAATGATTTCCAAAAAACCCGGCAATGTGATGGTCGTCGCCGGAAAGAATGACCAGAAAATCGACTATATCACTGCTGCCATAGCCAATGGTGTCCATGTCTATGCTGACAAGCCTTTGGTCATCAATCAGGAAGGTTTTCATAAATTGGTCAAAGCATTTAATGAAGCTTCTGAGAAAAATCTCCTCTTGTATGACATCATGACCGAGCGGTTTGAGATCGCTTCTCTGCTTCAGCGGGAGCTCTCCATGTTACCGGAGGTTTTTGGAGAATTGGAAACAGGAACACCGGAAAATCCTGCCATTACCAAAGAGAGCGTGCACCACTTTTTCAAGTATGTTTCCGGTAATCCATTGGTGAGACCAGATTGGTTTTTTGATGTGATCAAAGAAGGGGAAGGCATTGTTGATGTGACGACGCATTTGGTGGATTTGATCCAATGGGAGGCTTTTCCTGAGGTCGTTTTGGATACCACGGACGTGCAGATGCTGACTGCCAAAAGATGGCCAACTTCCCTGACAATAGAAGAATTCAGTAAAGTCACCGGCAAGGCGGAGTTTCCAGAGTTTTTGCAAAAGAACCTTAAAAACGGAAACCTCGAGGTGTTTTGCAATGGAGAAATGAATTACACGCTGAAAGGAAAATATGCCAAAGTCAGCGTCATCTGGAATTTTGAGGCGCCTGAGGGTGCCGGCGATACGCATTACAGCATGATGCAGGGCACCAAAGCAAACCTCATTATCCGGCAGGGAAAAGAAGAATACTTCAAACCCACTTTGTATGTGGCACTCTTGGAGGGACAAGACCAAGCACTCGAAAATGCGATAGCTTCAACCCTTCAGACCAAATACCCGGGGCTCGGACTCCAAAAACAAGAAACCGGAGAATACCTGATCGTCATTCCTGACAGCTACCATATCGGGCATGAAGCGCATTTTGGGCAGGTGACGGAGAAGTTTTTGGAGTATTTCGAATCGGGAAAAATGCCGGATTGGGAGGTTCCCAATATGATCGTGAAGTATTATACCACTACTAAGGCGCTGGAGATGGCGAGGAAATAAATCCATCAATTCAATTTCCCGAAATTTCCATCATCTCCAAAACTGGTTCTAATGACATCCCTCCCGGATTCAAACCTGGTTTTCCTTCAGGAACGGGAATTCCCAATTCCAAAAAATAAGCTTCCCAAATCGGAAACAGTTCCCCTGTGTCAGGATCATTGTAGGTCATGGGTTTGGGTTGGAAAAGGTCCGAACCTCCATTTGCAGCTTTGAAGGCAAAGTGGATCAATTCAGAACAATAAAAAGCATCATTGTCAAAATCAAAAGCCGAATCATACGGTTTGCCAAGGTACTTTTGAGCTTCCATAATAGCAGTTGGAATCAAATGTTGGAATTCCGGTTTTAGCCTGCCGACCATTACTTTTGGCTTTCCATTTTCGTCAAGGTGTCTATTGAGGAATTCCTGCAAAGGTGTTTTACTCACCCCTTTTCCGATCGCTTCAAGTACAAACCAATCACCGTTTTCCTTCATCATCAAGCCATTGTGCGAAAATTCGATGCCTTGATATCCTTCGGTGACTTTCCTGATGGCCTCACAAAAATCCCCACAATCCCCATCCTGAAAAAGGATATCGCCTTCCAGCCATTGAAACTCCTTTTGGATGCATGAAAAAACCAGCATCATAAATACAATTGAAAAAATTATGGAATTCTGAGCTTTCATTGATTAAGGTTTTCGTGACATATTTTTTTACCAAAATCTCCCATTCAATAAGTCTAGTGTTGATTAAGAAAGAAGCTGCCGTGGTCTGTCGACTATGGACTGTGAAACTATCAAATCACCATAAAAAAAAACACCAAGGCTACTCCGAGCACCAAAATCATTTTTTTGGCTTTGTCCTTTGACTGTTCGGAGATTCTCCTTTTCCTCAATACCATGATGGCGATACTTAAACCGAAAAACTGCAACAACAATCCGACTCCATTAAGTGGTCCCATCGGAGCATTCATAAACTGAAAGTATCCGTTGAAAAGCGGCACCAAACAAATTGCAATACCTACAACTCCAAAAATAAAAGAACGCTGCAAAAGCAGGTTCTCATCTTTATCAAACCACTTCATCCTTACTTGATTTTACTTTTTCTTTCCTGAAAATATTTTCCGATTTCATCCGCTGACATGGCATTGAAGGTCATGTCTTTGGTCAACCCTCCTTTTCTCCCTGCGATCACACCGTATTTCATATCGGCATAGCCTTCCATTTCGTGGGCATCCGGGTTGATAGATAGCTTCACCCCTTTAACCGTGGCATAGTTTATCCATTTCCAGTCCAAATCCAATCTCCATGGATTAGCATTGATTTCAATCACTACATTATATATTGCGCAGGCATCAATGATCGCTTTGTGGTCGATGGGATAGCCTTCTCTTCGCAGGAGTAATCTTCCCGTAGGATGGCCCAAAATGGTGGTATAAGGATTCATGATCGCAGTGAGCAGTCTTGAGGTTGCCTTTTTCCGGTCCATTCCTAAGTTGGAGTGGATAGATGAAACGATAAAGTCAAAGCTTGCCAACACTTCGGCAGGATAATCCAAGCTTCCATCGGTCAAGATATCGCTTTCTATTCCCTTGAAGATGCGAAATGGAGCCAATTCTTGATTCAATTGATCGATCTCTTGATGTTGCTTCTGAACTTTCTCACTTTCAAGACCTCCAGCATAGAAAGCGGAGCGGCTGTGGTCTGAAATTCCCAGATATTCATACCCCAATTCCTTGCAATATTCGGCCATCTGCCTCAAGGTGTGCTTGCCGTCGCTGTAAGTAGAGTGGTTGTGCAAAATCCCTTTCAGATCATTGTCTTCAAGTAATTGTGGAATTTTCCCATCCTTTGCCAAATCAAATTCGATGTATCCTTCACGCAATTCCTCAGGAATCCAAGGCAATTCGGCTTTTGCAAAAAGTTCATCCTCTGAGGTAATCAATGCCGGTTCCCTGAGGATTTCAATCAATGTTTTCTCACCTTCCAAAGGGTATAGTAAGTGGGCCTTTGTACCGGTCCTTACAATTTTTTCTTCGACAAAATGGGAAGGTTGGGCAAAATGAATCAACATGTTCACTTCGGGATCTGTAATCTTCCCTCGCCATTTGAATGGACTGGATAATTTTTTATTATACTCCAGATTTTCCAAACCTGAAAGTTGGGATACTGTATCAGCATGGTTTTCGGTAGCGACGAGCAATTCAACCACTTCTATAATCTCAGATTTTCTTCCAAACTCACCTACCGCCATCACTTCCTTGACTCCGTCTATTTCTTTGATTTTGGCTCCCAAAGCCTCCACCATTTCCTCCAAGTCGGCATAAAGCCATTTCCCTTGATTAGCTTCTCTAAACTGTAGCGAAGCAAGGATGCTAACCTGCGTCTTTTCTCCAAATCCTTTTGCTTTCGCTATTTGTCCAGATTGGCAAGCTTCAAGCAATTCATGCGTGGATGTGATGTTCAACTCTTCCCAAAGTGCTTTCACTTTCTTTGGCCCAAGTCCCTTAATCTCTAAAACCTCCAAAATCCCTGTTGGGGTTTTGGATAAAAGATCTTCGAGATAAGGGTGCGTTCCAGTTGTCGCTAGAGAAAAAACAAACTCAGCAATGCTTTTGCCCATCCCTGCTTCCGATTGTAACTGTTCGGCTGATTTTCCGACAACTGAAATTTCATTCCGGTCAAGGTTAATAAGCGCTGATTGGTAATTTCTGATTTTAAATGAATTTTCATCATGCAGTTCCATCAGTTGGATGCTGCGTTTGAGAAGGCGAAGGATTGTTTTTTGGTCCAAAATCTTGAAAATGTTTGTTCCTGAGATAGACAAATGTCATCAATTAATGTTTCAAAATAAAATCTTAACCCTTAACTTGACACTTACAAAACTAAACCCAAATATGAGATACTGGCTAGTCAAATCAGAACCAAGCGAATACGGATGGGAAGATCTGCTTTCGAAGGGAGAGGATATTTGGGATGGCATCCGAAACTACCAAGCCCGCAATTTTTTGAAGGAAATGGAAACCGGAGATGAGGTCCTTTTTTACCACAGCGGCAAAAACAAAGAAATCGTGGGAATAGCGAAGGTTTCACAGGAAGCCTTTCCTGATCTGGAAGATGGGGAAGACAAAGGTTGGGTAGCAGTGAAGTTAAAACCGCACAAAGCTTTGGCTAATTCCGTTACATTAGAACAAATAAAATCTGACAGCATATTGTCAACAATATATTTGGTCAAGCAATCAAGACTTTCGACAATGCCAGTAGAAAAAATACAATTTGACCACATCATTCAACTAGGGTCATGAAAAAACCAATATTTACCCTACTCTTATTATTCTCATTGGCTTTTTCGGCCTTTTCACAAGTGATGTATGTAGATCGATTTGAGGTTCCTACAAGTTTCTCTGATCAAAATTTCATAGTCATTCCCAATCTTGGTGGTCTGATCGCATTTCGGGTACAGCCCGAAAAAGGAATGAACCTCAGGCGGGCTCTCCAGTATTTTTTGACTGATAATAACCTGAATTCGGATAGTTTGAAGGAAATCAAAATTAAAGATGGGTATGATCTGATGGGCTACGATTTAGAGGGCGATTTCCTGTACCTCCTGATGCAAAAAGGCACGGTGGCAACTTCGGATAGGTACATGATTGAAATCGATTTGAAAAGCGAGATTGCCAAAGAAATCCCCCTGGAAAATCTTTACGCCATGGAACTTCAGGAGTTTTTTGTACTCAACCGAAGTGCGATTTTCATGGGTACAGTTGATATAAGACCTATTGTACAGATTTTTGATATTGCCGAGAACAACATTATCACCGTGCAGGGTATATATTTCAAGGATACTAAAATCCTTCAATTGAAAAAAGAAAGTGACCTGGGTGTTCTGGATTTGTTGGTCAGTCGAAGGGATAAATACAAAATGAAGCAGATTTCGCTGTTGACTTTTGACGATAACGGCAATAAAATAAGGGAAGTAGTCATTGAAAAACTTGAAGATCCGAATCTGGAATTGGTGGAAGGTATCCTCACCCCCATCCAAAATTACCAACAATCCATACTCGGCACTTTTGGAAACAGAAAAAGAGAATCCTATCAGGGAATCTATTTGGCAGATGTCAATGAATTTGGTGAATACAAAATAAAATACCTGACACTTCAGGATTTCCCTAGTTTTTTCAATTACATGAAAGAAAAGCAAAAGGAAAAAAAGCTTCAAGATATGGAAAAGTATTTTGCCAAAGGAAAAACACCTTCCATCAAACCTGTATTTTCTGCAAGAGAAGTCATCACACTTAATCAGGGATATCTGGTTTACAGTGATCATTTTTTGGCAACCAATCCACGCTACATTCCCAGAGATGGGGTTTATGCCAATGAGTCTTACCGGTATAGCGCCAATAGGCTGATGATGGATCAGGTGGGATACGGAGATGGGCGATACGCAAATAGCTTTCCCGGTACCAGGTATGGGAATTCATTTAACTGGCAAGAGCAAGGTGAATACGAATTTGTATCCTCCTATTTCCTTTTTATAAACCGTGCAGGTGATGTCATCTGGGACAGTGCTCTTGACCTTCTCAATAAATCGACCAGCATCCCAAGTAAATATGGTGAAGTAAGTTTTGATGGGGAAAAAATCCATTATATGTACCTTGATGGCATTAATATGTACATGAGTTATATCAAAAATGGTGAGGTGATTTTTCAAAACCAATCTTTCGAAATTGAATTGATTAATGAAAATGAAAGATTGAGAGAAACACAGGAAGGTAGTCTTTCCCTTAGCCACTGGATGGACAATTATTTTTTGTTGACCGGCAAGCAGAAAATCCGGTATATGAATGCTGAAAATAAGGAGGAAATCAAAGAGGTTTTTTTTCTCACAAGGATCAAAGTGGATGGAGACTTGTATGTGCCTGAGGAGAGCGAAGATGGGGCAAAGAAATAGAGTGGGTAGTCGCAGTAGGCAGTCGCAGTGGTCAGTTGGCAGGTCGTAGTGTCAGTAAGTAGTCGCAGTGTTCAGTTGACAGTCGCAGTTTTCAGTATACAGGCAGTGGAAGTGTTCAGTAGTCAGTTGCAGGGTAGCGGATATGGTCTGATTGCCGCATCTTAAATCTTTATTTTTTGCGAGTGGCAAAGAAGTGGACGAGCATAATCCTCAATTTTCAAATTTTTCAGTCCAAACACCTTGAAACTTTTTATATTTGCTCCCAAAGCAAAGCCATGCAAAAAAGACTTGTTCTGGACCAACAGCAGATCTCCATCATCCTCAAGCGGTTCTGCCATCAGTTGATTGAAAACCACGATACTTTTGACAATACCGTACTTTTAGGCTTACAGCCCCGTGGACCGATTGTTTTGGACAAGATTGTGAGGTTATTAGAAGAAATCGCAGGGGTAAAAGTGCCTTTTGGCTACCTAGACGCGACATTTCACAGGGATGATTTCAGGAGGAGGGATTTTCCTCTCAAAGCCAACGAAACCAAAATCGATTTTCTGATCGAGGGTAAAAAAGTTGTGCTGATAGACGATGTCCTGTACAAGGGGCGCTCTGTAAGGGCGGCTTTGGATGCCATGATCGCATTTGGCAGGCCACAGAAAGTGGAACTGATGATATTGATCGACCGGAAATATACAAGAGATTATCCCATCATGCCGGATTATTGCGGGGTGAAAGTCAATACGCTTGAGAGCCAATATGTCTCAGTGGAATGGGCAGAAAAAGGCTTTGAAAAAGATGCCATTTGGATAACAGAAAAAGCATAAAAAACACATGTCACAACTCAGCACCCGACACTTATTAGGCATCAAAGACATCACCGCAGATGATATCCAACTCATTTTTGAGACTGCGGACAATTTCAAAGAAGTCCTCAACCGCCCGATCAAAAAAGTACCCTCCCTGAGAGACATTACCATTGCCAATATATTTTTTGAAAATTCCACCCGTACCAGATTATCTTTTGAATTAGCCGAAAAAAGGCTATCTGCAGATGTGATCAATTTTTCTTCCTCCAACAGCTCTGTTAAAAAAGGTGAAACGCTTATCGACACAGTCAACAATATCCTTTCCATGAAAGTGGACATGGTGGTGATGAGACATGCAAGTCCTGGTGCGCCACACTTCCTTTCCAAAAATATCCAAGCCAATGTAGTCAATGCCGGTGATGGTACGCATGAACATCCGACACAGGCCCTTTTAGATGCTTTTTCAATCAGGGAAAAACTCGGAGATGTGGCCGGAAAAAAAGTAGCGATCATTGGAGATATCCTCCACTCAAGGGTCGCTCTTTCCAATATCTTTTGCCTGCAAAAACTCGGCGCTGAAGTCATGGTCTGCGGACCGATTACCCTTTTGCCAAAACACATAGACAGTCTAGGTGTCAAAGTGGAATACGATGTCCAAAAAGCGCTTGAATGGTGCGATGTAGCAAACGTCCTCCGCATCCAACTCGAAAGACAACAGATCAAATATTTCCCATCTCTGAGGGAGTATTCGCTTTATTTTGGCATCAACAAAAAGATGCTTGACCGCCTTGACAAGAAAATTGTGGTCATGCACCCGGGTCCTATCAACCGTGGAGTAGAACTGAATTCGGATGCAGCAGATGGCGAACATTCCATCATTCTCCAGCAAGTTGAAAATGGAGTCGCTATCAGGATGGCAGTGTTGTATCTGCTTGCGGGGGCGAAATAGTCCAAATTATATAATCAGGTGAAAATTTAATTTTTCACCCTGATTACATTCATTCTATAACTTAAATTTTTTCATTTAAAAATAAACCCTGAAGGACCTTTCCCTACGCTCAAAGTTTTGATTTTTTGACCTGTCGGACTGAGAATGGAAACAGAACCATTTCCTTGGAAACCATTATTCTCTGCAACATAAATTTCCTTTCCTTCAATCTTGAATCCTATTCCATACAGTCCTGAACCCGTATAAAAGGACCCATTGATAACCTGTCCGGTATTGACGGAAACTTTCGCCACGGCATCCGTATAATCCGGCCAACCGGTAGAGGTTACGATAAAAATCTCACTCCCCTCTCCCAAGGTGATTATTGGAGTTGGGTTGGCCAAAGGGATTTTAACTGTTCTCACAAGGGCATAATTCCCAGGATTGATTTCATGGAAAATTGCATTGTTATCATCAATAGCATAGAGGAACAGCCTTCCTTCGATTTCCAAAAACTGTGTTGGATTTCCCTCTACTTTGATACTTGCCGTCAAATTTTCCGAAGAGGCGGAGATCACATCATATTTTTGGGCAGCAGTACAAGCCACATAAATGAAATTTCCGGCAACAATCATTCCCTCAGGACGGCTTGAAACAGCTATCTTCTTTGCGATTGGCCCTCCATTGAGGTCATTGACCACAGCAACATACGAATCGGGATTATTGAACCCGGCATCATATGGACCCCAATCGCTGATGAATAGCTTTTGGTTGACAACAACCAAAGACCTGGTGATATTCAAACCCAAACTCACACCTCCAAGAAGGCCGAAGTCATTTGGGGCTACAATTTCCACCTTTCCGGTATTGGCGACAAGGTACATTCTCCCCTCCGCTTCCACCATATCCTGAATCAATCCTCCAAAAGGCCTTAGGTTTTTTGCCCGAAAAATATCTTCCTTGATCGCTCCGCTTGAAGGATCATAGTGAAAAACCTCCCCATCATTGACACCAAAAGCACCTTCATTCATGATCAGAACTCCTTTTTCAAATTCGCCAACAGGGATATCTGTTGGACCTGTAGTATCATCGTTACATGAAACGACAAAAAATGCGAGCCAGATCAATGGCAAAAGCAAGCGTAAATTTTTCATATTCTTACATTTAAATTGAGTTGCAAATTTCTTCCCGGCATCGCACGCAATGGCATGACCTGATAGTCGGTGTTGAATAAGTTATTGATTTGAAAACCTAGGCTTCCATTCAGATATCGGATGGACCAATTATAATTACTACCGATATCCCAAAGTTGGTAAGGATCCAATCTCCCAGAGCCATCTGTTCCCGTAAACCTCTCCCCTACCTTTTGGTAATTCAGAAATGTACTGAATGTCCCTTTCCCAACCATAATTATTGACTGGAATTTATGCAAAGGGGTATAAGGAAGTTGATTTCCTTTGCTACGGTCATTTTCTGAAATATCAGTTTGGTTGATGGCACGGGTCATGGCATAATTTACTTTCAGATTGAGGTTCCATTCTCCGGCGTGTTGGTTTGCTTCTAAGCCATATTCCAAACCGGTGTTATGGACTTCACGGATATTTTCGGGACTCCAGACATTTCTTTTGGGAAGCCAAATAATCCAATTGTCCACCCTCATCCTGTATACTGTCAGCCTTTGGTTCAGTTCAAATGTCTCTTTTTTGAAAATGTGGTTCAATCCCAATTCACTACTCCAGCTCTTTTCTGATTCCAAGTCAGGATTGCCACCCGGAACCCAGAATCGGTCATTCAATGTCGGAACTTTGAAGCTTCTTGCCAAATTCGAATTGAGGCGAATTTGGTTGGATTCATTCGTCCATACCTTCCATTCTCCGCCAAGACTAGGTGTAAATGGAGCCAAATTCCCATCATAAATCATTTGCCTGAGATTGAATGAAAAACCCAAACCTTCAAAAGGCTGAAAATTGGTGGATTGGTACAATTCCACACGGGATTCTTTTGCCTGATAAGTGCTCAAATTACCTTGAATATGTGTAAACCTGATGCCTGATTTTGAATTCCATTTGTTGTTGATCTTCCAATCCAAGTCCCCTGCAAGAAAATACTGGATAGTCTGATTGAATGAATTATTGAATGATTGATCATCCCTGACCAAGCCACTTTTTACATTCCAGACTTTATTTTTCTCAAAATGGAAATAATCCAAAACCCATCTCAGATTTTGGTCTGATTGAAAATCGCGGGTATTGGAACCCATCAGCGGTTGAATTTCCCGCTTTGTTTCATTCCACCACAAAGAAGTACTGATGAGATTTTTGTTGTTGATTTTCCATGCAAAATCTTGCATCGCACCAACTTGTTCAATCTGCGAATTAGCTTGCCTTTCTATGGGTGTTCCCATTTTGGTAATATTTCTGAAGAGAAAATCATTTTCAGAAAAGTTTCGGTAAATCCTCGTTCTTGTAGAGAATTTTTTATCTGAAAAGCCATATTCCAACTGTTGGTTCCATTTTCCAAAACTCCCAAAAAGGGTAGAAATTTGAGTTTTATGACCTTCTTCAAATCTGAGTTTATTGGTCAAATGGACAGCACCGCCAATGGCATCCGTACCGTAAAGCGCTCCACCACTTCCAAAATGAATGGCAGCATTGTCAAAGCCTCCTACCGGCAAAATCGAAAAATCCGATTGTCCAAGCGAAGGACTGTTGATTGGAAGCCCATTCCAAAAGACGGCATTGTGTCCGGCAGATGTCCCACGCATGGTGAGTGAAGAGAGCATACCGGATCCATATTGACGAAGAAACAGTCCGGTTCTTTGCAGGAGATAGTCAGATAGAGGTAATCCTTGGTGAATTTCAAGGTCTGTTTCGGAAATGGTTTGGATGGTACTTCCAAAAGCGTATTTGTCGAGAGAAGATGAAAAAACCTCCACTGAAGCCAAGGCGATGGTATCTTGACTCATTATTTCTGTTTCAAAGATCTTACTTTCCTTTACAGGACTAATTTCCTGATTAAAGATTGTTTGAAACATAAAAACAACGAAGAAGATCAAAATCTTTTGAATTAAATGAAGTAAAACACCGATTTAACCCAAAGCCAAATAGAGGGAATTATGAGAGAAAAGACAAAAGTCAACAAATAATTAAGAATGAAGAATTATGAGTTATGAATTACCTAAGCATTCAAAATCAAAATTTTGGAGAAACCTTCCAGAAAGCTCCATCTATGCTATTTGAAATTGTGGAAAACCAACAGCCTTTTACCTCAGCCTTTCACCCGAAAGCTTTGAATCTGATGAAAAATGGCAGGTCTCCTGGCTTCCTTGGATTTACCGGCCTTCTCGCACGCCGCAGCGCACAATGGCAATGGAGGTGGGTAAATCACTATCCCAAGTTGATCGGGATGGGGTTACAGTTGCGGGGACAGCTTCGGTATTTCACCGAATTCCCTTTTCATCCCGAGCGCCTGATGCAGGTTCGGGAACCATAATTCTACGACAAACATAGCCAAAGAAATTTTTTGACCGGCTATCTGAGGGATTATTTCTTGCTCAAAAACCAAAATTGAAAATAGACTTTGGCTTCGGGTGTTATATTTGGAAAACATTTGTTGACACTTCCACGATGAAAATCACTTTGCTTCACCCTTTTTCATATTTCATCTTTTCTATTTTTATTATCCTGATTTCTTGTCAATCTCCCAAAGAAATTCAAGAACTGAACTTGGTCGAAATTCCAAATTCATATGCAAAGGGCTTTGCTGTTTTTCAGGGGGAAGGCTATAAAGTGATTGAGGTGCGACAGGCATTCCCGGATGAACATCCGCCTTTCAGATATTTAATCAAAGAAATTCCAGATTTAAAATTGGATGAAACAGCGTTTGACGCTGTTATTCCACTGCCAATATCGAAGGTGGTGCTGACGTCCACGACACAGGTTCCTCATCTGGACTATTTGGGGGTTTCGGATCTATTGATGGGATTTCCTAACCTGGATTTGATTTCCTCTCCACAGACAAGGAAATGGATTGATGCCGGCAAAGTTACGGATCTAGGTTCCGGTGCGCAGGCGAATATCGAGAAGATCATCGAACTCGATCCTGACTGGGTAATGATTTCAACCTTGGGAGAAGACCTCAAAAACCTCGAAATCCTCAAATCAGCTGCGATTCCTGCGCTCCTTAATGGAGAATATGTGGAGCAGCATCCTTTGGGAAGGGCAGAATGGATCAAGTTTACAGGCGTGTTATTGGGTAAATTTGAGGAAGCAAAAAAGGTTTTTTCACAAATAGAATCAGATTACAATAAGGCTTCAGATTTGATAAAAGAGCTCCAACAAAACAAACCTAATGTAATGGCAGGAGTCATGTATAAAGATATCTGGTATGTACCGGGAGCGGATTCTTGGGGGGCCAGATTGCTGGAGGTGGCTGGAGGTGATTACCTTTTCAAAGACCAAAAAGGAACAGGAAGCGCGCAGTTAAGTTATGAGTATGTGTTGGAACAAGCACAACAAGCAGACTTTTGGTTGGGTGCTGCAGATTTCAAAACATTGAAAGAAATGGAAAGTGCAGACCCGAGATATGCCCATTTCGATGCCTTCAAGCAGGGCAACATCTACACCTACACCCTCAAAAAAGGCCCAACCGGAGGATTGGAATACTTTGAATTGGGATATTTGAGACCAGATTTGATTCTTCAGGATTTGATCAAAATCCTTCACCCGGAACTTTTACCGGGATATTCACTCTATTTTTACACCAAACTGGATGAAAAATAAACCCACCTATTTTCTTTTTCTGATTGGCTTGTTGGTATGCTTACTGCTTTTCGCAGTCAATCTGGCGAGTGGGTCAGTTTTGATTCCAATTCAGGAAGTGATTGGAAGGTTTATAGGGGGAGAATTTTCAAAAGGCTCTTGGGAAACCATCGTAATTGGCTACAGGGTACCCAAAGCCTTTACCGCCATTTTGGCCGGAATCGGGCTTTCACTGAGCGGGCTACAAATGCAGACATTTTTCAGAAATCCCTTGGCAGGCCCCTATGTATTGGGTGTCAGTTCAGGGGCCGGGTTGGGGGTAGCTTTGTTGATTATGGCAGGATCAGCTTTTGGCTGGTCCATGTATTCAGGTGGTTTTGGGATTTGGGCTGTTGTATTTTCTGCCACTTTAGGATCCATTCTGGTTCTTTTGCTGATGAGCCTCACCGCTTGGAAAGTAAAAGACAGCATGACATTGCTGATTGTGGGCTTGATGTTTGGCTCGGCAGTTTCGGCTTTGATTTCAGTATTGTCGTATTTTTCGGGTGCTGACCAATTGAAAATGTTCACCATTTGGTCAATGGGAAGTCTCGGCAGTACCCAACCAGATCAGTTGATTGCATTTCTTGTTGCTGTTTTGTTAGGTTTGGTTCCTCTTTTGGTCAATCTCAAATCTTTCAATGCCATGCTGCTCGGAGAAGCTTATGCGGAAAGTATGGGAATCAATGTCCACCGGCTGCGTTGGGCGATGATTGTCAGCACAGGGATTTTGGCAGGTTCGGTGACGGCATTTTGTGGGCCCATCGCTTTTATTGGCATTGCCGTTCCACATATGGCGAGGCTGGTTTTCAAGACTGGGGATCACCGCATTCTTTTTCCGGCTTCTGCGTTGATCGGGGCCGCAGTATTGTTGGCTTGCGATACGATCAGTCAGTTACCCGGCAGCGCCCAGACTTTGCCTATCAATGCCGTCACTTCTTTGGTAGGTGCTCCTATGGTCATTTGGTTGATTTTGAGAAGGAATTTCAGTAAAGAATTTTAGGAAGATTTGAGATTGGAGACTTGAAATTTGAGATTTGAGATTTGAAAAACCGTAACTAAAATAATTAACCTTGTCAATTCAAAATTCCATATTGCAGGCAACAGACCTTTCATTAGGTTATAAAAAAGGCAGCAAATCCAATGTCATTGCAGACCATATTTCCTTTTCTTTAGAAAAAGGAAAACTCACCTGTCTCCTTGGCCCAAATGGAGTAGGCAAATCCACATTAATCAAGACCATCATGGGACAAATTCCTGCTTTGAAAAATCAGGTTTATTTGGATAAAAAACCAACCCATTCATTCTCAGTTAAGGATTTATCCAAAAAAATCGCCGTAGTTCTCACAGAAAAAATCAACAGCGCAAATCTTACCGTGAAACAAGTTGTGGCTTTGGGAAGAATCCCACACACCGGTTGGTTGGGTAATTTATCCATGGAAGATCAGCAAAAAATTGATACGGCTATCCACTCAACGCATATCAACTATATCGAGGACAGGCCCATGAGTGAACTCAGCGACGGGCAATTACAGAAAGTCATGATCGCAAGGGCTTTGGCACAGGATGGGGAAATTTTAATTTTGGACGAACCGACTGCGCACTTAGACCTCATCAACAGGTTTGAAATCATGCACCTGCTTCGCGATATCGCAAAGAAGGAAAAAAAAGCTGTACTCGTGGTAACACATGATCTTGATATTGCCATAGATACAGCAGATGAATTTTGGCTGATGCAATGTGGCTTGCCATTAGTCTGTGGAAGTCCCGAAGACCTGATCCTCCAATCAAAAATAGACCTGCTGCTTCCCAATGATCGGCTTCATTTTGACAAATCTGATGGCAAAGTGCGGGATTCGGCAGAATGTCAATATCCCCACATGGATGGTCCTGAAGAAATGGCGAAATGGGTAAGGCTAGCTTTGCGAAAAAATAAAATCAGTCCCGAGATCAATTCCATTACAATCAAAACAGAAGGCAATCAAATTGGTTTTTATCTAAGGATAAGTACAGATACACTCAAATTTGATACGATCGCTTCCTTAATTGACCATCTCACCACATTGGGGAATAACTGGAAAACAAGAGAACCCTAGATTTTGAAATAGGTACTCAAAATTTATCTTCAGAAAACCACGAGTTTCTATATTTATCCAAATTGGAGGTTTGTAAATTTTATATTTTTTTATTTAACTTGTAAGACAAACATAAAAATTTTATAAAACATGAGTTTTGAAATCAAATCTACCGGAGAAGCTTATGATGTCATTATCGTAGGTTCCGGAGCCGGTGGCGGTATGGCTTCCAAAATTCTTTCTGAAGCGGGCCTTTCTGTGGCCGTTTTGGAAGCAGGAGGTGATTTTGACCCTGCAAAAGAGGAAGACCGTACCCAGATGAGACCACCTTGGGAATCTCCAAGAAGAGGCAGCGGTACCAGGATCAGGCCTTCGGGGGATTTTGACCAGGCAATCGGCGGATGGGACATAGAAGGTGAACCCTATACCAATGTAAAGGGCACTCAGTTCGACTGGTTCAGGTCGAGAATGGTCGGCGGCAGAACTAACCACTGGGGTAGGATTTCCCTCCGATTTGGACCTAATGATTTCAAAAGAAGTAGCATAGATGGCATGGGAGATGATTGGCCGATTGGCTATGATGATGTCAAACCTTATTATGACAAAGTGGATAAACTCATTGGTGTTTTTGGCTCCAAAGAAGGAATATATAATGAGCCTGATGGTTTTTTTCTACCTCCTCCAAAGCCTAGACTCCACGAAATGTATATCATGAAAGGCGCAAAAAAAGCGAATATGCCCATAATTCCCGGAAGGCTTTCGATGCTTACCCGCCCGATCAACAATGAAAGAGGTGTTTGCTTTTTCTGTAACCAATGCAACCGTGCATGTCAAGCTTATGCTGATTTTTCTTCGGGAACGGTATTGATCAAACCTGCCATGAAAAAAGGCAAGGTAGAATTATATACCAATGCCATGGTCCGCGCGGTCACTACCGATGATGCTGGAAAAGCTACCGGTGTATCCTACATCAGTAAGGTGGACATGAAAGAATATAAGCTTAAATCCAGAGTGGTTGTACTTGGCGCATCTGCCTGCGAATCATCCAGGATTATGATGAACTCGAAGTCCAAATCACATCCAAACGGTATTGGAAACAGCAGTGGAGTGGTGGGAAAATACCTGCATGATTCTACTGGGGCTGACAGAATGGGAATTCTTCCCGATCTCATCGATAGAGAAAGGTACAACGAAGATGGAGTCGGTGGCATGCACGTCTATACACCTTGGTGGCTGGACAATAAAAATCTTGATTTTGCACGGGGTTATCATATAGAATATTGGGGAGGAATGTCCATGCCGTCTTATGGCATAGGTTTTTCGATGGATACCATGAGGAAATATGTGAAGGATGAATTTGGCAATCCAAGTCCAAACGGTGGCTATGGTGAGGGGTTGAAAAAAGACATCCGAAGATCCTATGGCTCAATGGTGGGTATGTCAGGTAGGGGAGAAAGTATTCCAAGGGAAACCAATTATTGTGAAATCGACCCAAATGTGGTTGACAAATTCGGCATACCGGTGCTTCGATTCCATTACAAATGGTCTGACCAAGAAATCAAGCAGGCGAAACACATGCAGGATACCTTTGAGGAAATTCTGACCAATTCCGGTGCGGTTCTGTTGGGAGAGAAACCCGGAGCCGATACCATGTATGGTTTAGCCGGACCGGGAAGAATCATCCACGAAGTAGGAACCACGAGAATGGGGAATAATCCTGCTACTTCTGTTTTGAACAGCAACAGCCAAGCCCATGACTGTAAAAACCTATTTGTAGTGGATGCAGGGCCTTTTGTTTCCCAAGCTGACAAAAACCCTACTTGGACCATTTTGGCCTTGTCATGGAGAACCTCAGATTTTATCATCAGTGAATTGAAAAAGAAAAACATATAATTCAGGAGCTATGAACAGAAGAGACAACCTCAAACTCCTTTTTGCCGGGTCATTGGCATCCGGATTCCTTTTGACCAATTGCAAGCCAGAGGATAAAGCAGCTGATCTGAGCCCGCAAATATCCGGTGGCACAAATGGGGGCCGCACCGAAGCGGAAAAAATCAGAGACGAAAAGTTACATTCCGAAACCTTCTTTACTGAAGAGGAAAGAAAAAAATTGGATGTCCTGGTAAATATAATCATGCCTGCAGGTGAGAATTCCGGAAGTGCGACAGACGCCGGCGTTCCCGATTTCATTGAGTTTATGATGAAGGATTATGTCGGATATCAAACTCCAATGCGAGGCGGATTGATGTGGCTCGATCACTATAGCGATGATAATTATGGCAAGAAATTCCTTGATCTTTCCGAAACAGAAAGAATGGAAATCATTGAACTCATCGCATGGCCTGAAAAAGCAAAACCAGAGATGGAAGGCGGGGTCAAATTCTTCAATATGCTTAGAAACCTTACTTCAACAGGATATTTTACTTCTGAAATCGGGTTCAACTATTTGGGATATGTCGGAAATAAACCGAATGTCTGGGACGGTGTTCCGGAAGAAGTTATGAAAAAGCACGGATTTGCATACGAGGAAAAATATATTCCCCTTTACTTAAAACCTGAGGATAGGGCAACGGTGGCAGTTTGGGATGAGGAGGGAAACTTGATTGGGTGATTTTACTACCTAATTTCAAATATTGAATAATCTTCATTTTCAACAAAACTCTCTATTTCAGGAATTTTCTGGACCAAAAGCTTAAATAAATTAGCAGTACTGGTATTACCTTTTCTAAATATTATAACTTTCGGAGTCTTTTTCCTTAAGATAGCCAACTTGTAAAAGTCATCATCATTTGTCAAAATGATAAAGTGATTACGTATGGCATAATCCCATATTTCTTGATCTTTAGCCGGCCAAACAAGTTCCGGTATAGCTCGGACGTGCTTAGATCCAGGAAAAAAATTTTCAAGAGCTTTCGCTAAACGCCATGAAAGGTTATCATCTACAAGAAGTTTCAAATTTATTGAATTGAAATTTTTGTAATCCCTTCCCTTTTTGCTGCAAAATTTAAGGCGGCTAATATATGCTCTCTTGTTAAGCTAGGAAAATCCTCCAAGATTTCTTCATATGTCATTCCTGAGGCCAACCATTCCAAAATATCGATAACGGCGATCCTTGTA
Source organism: Aquiflexum sp. TKW24L (assembly GCF_023502205.1). GTDB lineage: Bacteria > Bacteroidota > Bacteroidia > Cytophagales > Cyclobacteriaceae > Cognataquiflexum. The sequence continues at coordinate 293,821 of NZ_JAMFLG010000002.1, forward strand.
TTTACTATACAAGGTTTTCCAAACCGAATATCAGGGTTAATTGAAATATATTTCTCCAAAGATTCCATAGTCTGAATATAGTCAAATCAAATAAATTTAAAGTTAAATCATTTCATTTGAATTTACTTTACTTGATTCAATTTCGCACAATGAAGATCATATAACAATTTTTTATGAATAATCTTTTTTGACCTAATTGAATCGACATTTTGCTCAAAGTTATTCAGACCATTTTTTAAAACTACCTCTTTCAACATATTAGAATAAGGGTGAAAACAATTTAAGGCGAATTCATCACAGATAGTAAGATTTTGAGAAACTCAAAACATTTCTATTCGTTTTAAGACTAAGTTTTAATTATATTTAAAAAAATTACTTATGAAAAAATTATCCCTATTATTTACCCTGAGTTTGGTTTGCTCTATATCCATGGCTCAAGTTGATCGATATTGGAAGCTTCAAAATTATACCAACCCTGATGAAATTGAGACAATTACCGAGTCTGAAATAAGTGAAGAATTTGAAAAAATAGGTACCGTATTCGCCAAAGCAAAAGGCGTTACAGTTATTTCAGCAATCAACTCTGTTAACAACCGCGCCTTGCGAAAACTAAAAACTGAAACCTCAATGAGGGGAGGGAGTCACATTTTGTTTCTCAATGAAACCCAGGAAAATAATATATTTTCAAAAACAACCGCCTACTCAGCTATATTATATCGGTCGCAGAAACTGGACATTGAAGAATTTAAAAACCTATTGAACGCCAATAATTATTCGTTCAAGCTTTCACGAAAATATAACAGAAACAAATTTTCCCACAGAGACGATCCGATCAACCGCCCACTCAAAAATTCTCAATGGAATGAGCCTTACCTGAAAAATGGTAAAATAATTATTGAAATAACTGAAAATATTGGGAGTTCAAATAGGCTCATCAAATATGAAGTTATAGCATTTTCAGAAACACAGATTTTATTATTTATTGAAGACATTCCCGGTATAGAAATGAGATTGATAAGTCTGGAAAGGACATAAAAAAAGCAGCTTCTTAGCTGCTTTTTTTATTTGAATAACTCAATTATTTCTTTTTACCTGGAAAAATAGCCGAATCTCCTAATTGCTCTTCAATTCTTAGCAATTGATTGTATTTGGCCATTCTGTCTGAACGGGAAGCAGAACCTGTTTTGATTTGACCACAATTGGTTGCAACAGCCAAATCAGCGATCGTATAGTCTTCGGTTTCGCCAGATCTATGAGACATGACAGCTGTAAATCCTGCCTTGTGAGCCATTGCTACTGCCTTTAAAGTTTCTGTCAATGTCCCAATCTGGTTTACTTTAACCAAAATGGAATTGGCGGATTTTTCCTTGATACCTCTTTCGAGGAATTTAACATTGGTTACGAAAACATCATCTCCTACCAATTGGACTTTGTCTCCGATTTTGGCAGTAAGCATAGCCCAACCAGCCCAGTCGTCCTCTGAGAAACCGTCTTCAATAGAATCGATTGGATACTTTTGAGTCAATTCAGTCAAATATTCAACTTGCTCTTCTCTGGTTCTGATTTTTCCGTTTGGACCTTCAAATTTGGTATAGTCGTATTTTCCATCTTTGTAAAATTCTGTCGCTGCACAATCAAGAGCTATAGTTACATCATCACCGGCTTTGTAGCCAGCATTTTTGATCGCATCCAATACACAAGCCAAAGCCTCCTCAGTTCCTCCAGAGAAATTGGGAGCAAAACCACCCTCATCCCCTACAGCAGTGCTCAGTCCTTTGTCATGAAGGATTTTTTTCAGATGGTGAAAAATCTCTGAGCCCATCCTGATGGCTTCTGAAAAACTTGAAGCACCGACAGGTCTTACCATAAATTCCTGGAATGCAATAGGAGCGTCGGAGTGAGAACCGCCGTTAATGATATTCAGCATGGGAACAGGTAGCGTATTGGCATTGACACCACCTATATATCTATAGAGGGGTTGACCGGCTTCCATAGCTGCGGCTTTAGCCACTGCGAGTGAAACACCTAAAATGGCATTTGCACCTAGTTTGCCTTTGGTGGGAGTTCCGTCCAGATCGATCATGATCTGATCTATAAAATTTTGTTCAAAAACACTCATTCCCAAAAGCTCTGGAGCGATAACATCATTCACATTAGAAACAGCCTTTAAGACTCCTTTTCCAAGGTATTTACTTTTATCTCCATCACGAAGCTCAACAGCTTCATTGATCCCTGTAGAGGCACCACTAGGTACGGCAGCCCTTCCGAATGCTCCATTTTCGGTATACACATCAACTTCGATGGTTGGATTACCTCGGGAGTCTAAAATTTGTCTTGCATGAATCGATTGAATCAATGTCATAATGTTAAAGGTTTAAGAGTTATTAGTTTTTATTGATTAAAGAGATAAATTCATCAAACAAGTACCTTGAATCATGTGGCCCGGGAGATGATTCGGGATGGTATTGAACTGAAAAAGCGGGTTGATTTTTTAATTTGATTCCGGCCACAGTGTTATCGTTTAAATGAACATGCGTCATTTCCACTATGTCACTTTTTTCTACATCTTCTCTGTTGACGACAAAACCATGATTTTGTGAAGTGATTTCACTTTTGCCAGTTAAGAGGTTTTTGATAGGGTGGTTCAATCCGCGGTGACCATGGTGCATTTTGTAAGTGGAAATGCCACAGGCCTCAGCTAGAATCTGATGACCAAGACAAATACCAAAAAGCGGTTTATTGGTTGCAAGGATATCTTTTGTTGTCTTCACGGCATAATCCATAACAGCTGGATCTCCAGGACCATTGGATAGAAAATAACCATCTGGATTCCAGGATTCCATTTCTGCCAAAGTCGTTTTAGCAGGGAAAACCTTACAATAAACGCCGCGGTCAGCAAGGTTTCTTAAAATATTTCTTTTGATCCCAAAATCAAGACAGGCCACCTTAATAGCTGCAGTGTCATTTCCGAAAAAATAAGGAACATCAGTGCAAACTTGGGAGGAAAGTTCTAAACCATTCATGTCCGGAATTTTATTCAATTCGGCTTTTAAACCTGCAAGATCATCTTCAAACTCCGAACTGATAATAGCATTCATAGCGCCTTTAGATCGCAGGTGTCTTACCAACTTTCTGGTATCAATATCGGCAATTCCTGTAATCCCGTAATTGACCAAATAATCCTGCAAAGAGCCAGTTGCATCAAGCCTGCTGTATACTTCCGAGAAGCTGTTTACCACAATACCCGAAATAGTTGGATGATCAGATTCTATTTCGGAATCTATCACACCATAATTACCGATATGGGATGTGGTGGTAACAACAATTTGACCGGTATAAGAAGGATCTGTATAGATTTCTTGGTATCCGGTCATGCCTGTATTGAAACAAATTTCACCGCCGTTGGTACCATTACTTCCAATTAATGTTCCATGGAAAATGGCACCGTCAGCCAAAAGAAGGGTAGCTTTTTGTTTATTCATCTTATTTTTTTGGACTTGCCAAAGGTAAGGATTTTTGAAGTATTAGCCTTGGTTAATTGAGGAGGAAATAAAAAAAGGGATTGAACCAAAGTCCAATCCCTTTATATTTAAAATACCTGACATAAATTACTCACCAGTATTTTCATCCTTATTTTCTTCAGCCTTAGGAGCCGGAGCTTCAACAGAATCAGTAGGTTTAGGAGTACTTCTTCTGCTTCTTCTTGTGGTCTTTTTAGCTGGCTGGGCGTCTTTCAACATCAATTCATTGAAATCAACCAATTCTATGATACACATTTCTGCATTGTCACCCAATCGGAAACTTGTTTTGATGATTCTTGTGTAACCACCGGCTCTAGCTCCGACTTTTTCTACAACATCTCCAAATAAGGCTTTGATTCCTTCTTTGTTTTGAAGATAGGAGAAAACTATCCTTCTATTGTGTGTTGTATCTTCTTTGGCTCTGGTGATCAGAGGCTCTACATATTTTCTTAGCTCCTTTGCCTTAGCAAGCGTCGTAGATATACGCTTATGAAGAATCAGGGAAGTTGCCATGTTAGAAAGCATTGCTTTCCTGTGACTCGCTGTCCTGCCAAGGTGGTTAAATTTCTTACCGTGTCTCATTTTAAATTATTCTTCATCAAGTTTATACTTAGCCAAATCCATTCCAAAGGTCAAACTTTTTTCTTGGATTAACTGCTCTAATTCAGCTAGTGATTTCTTGCCAAAGTTTCTAAATTTCATCATGTCTGAAATCTCTAATTTGGCAAGGTCACCTAGGGTTCTTACATCTGCTGCCTTCAAACAGTTGAAAGCTCTTACGGATAGATCCAAATCACTCAAGGGAGTTTTAAGAAGTTTTCTCATGTGCAAGAATTCCTCATCAATTGGCTCAGGTTCAGATATTCCGGTAGAATCCAAGACCATGGTCTGATCTGAAAACAACATGAAATGTTGAATTAGAATTTTTGCTGATTCCTGAAGCGCTTTTTCCGGGTGGATAGATCCGTCTGTGGTTACTTCCAAGATCAACTTTTCAAAGTCAGTCTTTTGTTCAACCCTTGTATTTTCGACACTGTATTTCACATTCTTTATGGGAGTGAAAATCGCATCAATAGGAATCACTCCAAAGATTTGTTCTTTTGGTTTTGATTCATCTGCAGGAAGGTACCCCCTGCCTTTTTCAACTGTCAATTCAATTTCGAAACTTTTGGTGTTATCTAGGTGACAGATAATCAACTCCGGATTCAAAACTTCGAAGGAAGAGGTGAATTTGGCGATATCTCCCGCAGTGACAACAGGTTGGTTTTTAACTTCAACAGTTATCTTCCCGTCAATGGAGTCGTGGACTTTTTTAAATCTGACTTGCTTGAGGTTCAGAATGATATCAGTAACATCTTCAACAACGCCCTCAATTGTAGAAAACTCATGTACTACCCCAGGAAGCTTCACAGAAGTGATCGCATAACCTTCCAATGAGGACAAAAGTATTCTCCTCAAGGCATTACCGATGGTGACCCCGTAGCCTTTTTCAAGAGGCTTAAAGGTGAATAGACCGTGAAAATCATCGGCTTTTTCCATTACCACTTTCTCGGGCATTTGAAATGCTAATATGGACATATCAATAGTTCTGTTTAAGTCTGAAAGATTATTATTTCGAGTAAAGTTCGACGATCAATTGTTCCTTGATATTCTCAGGAATATCATCTCTACTTGGGATCGATACAAACTTACCTGCTAAAGAGGCGTTATCCCACTCTAACCATGAATAACGATTGCTTCTACCAGCAAGACTAGTAGAAATTGCTTCAAGAGACTTAGAACGCTCTCTGACAGCAACAACATCACCGGGCTTTAAGGTGTAGGACGGAATGTTGACTAACTCGCCATTGACAAGAATATGTTTGTGAGAGACAAGTTGTCTAGCACCTCTTCTTGTTGGCGCGATACCTAATCTGAATACTGTATTGTCTAATCTAGATTCCAATAACTGGAGAAGGTTTTCACCTGTAATTCCCTGCTTTCTAGAAGCAATATTAAACATTTTAGCAAACTGTCTTTCCAATACACCATAGATGTACTTCGCCTTTTGCTTTTCAGCAAGTTGGATAGCATATTCAGACTGTTTTTTTCTTCTACCTCTTCCGTGCATTCCGGGAGGGTAATTTTTCTTTTGGAGAGCTTTGCTGTATCCTTCGATAGGCTCACCGAATCTTCTGGCGATCTTTGCCTTTGGACCTGTATATCTTGCCATTATATATCTTCTTTAAGAAATTATACTCTTCTACGTTTTGGAGGACGACATCCATTGTGCGGTAGTGGAGTCACATCCACGATGGTTGTTACGTCTAATCCTACATTTTGCAAAGTTCTGATCGCAGACTCACGTCCTGCACCTGGTCCTTTTACAAAAACCTCAATTTTTCTCAATCCAAGGTCATATGCTACCTGTCCGCAATTTTGAGCGGCCATTTGTGCAGCATAAGGAGTGTTCTTTTTGGAGCCTCTGAATCCCATTTTACCGGCAGAAGCCCAAGAGATCACTTGACCAGAATTATTGGTAATAGAGATGATGATGTTGTTAAAAGAAGCTTTGATGTGCACTTGGCCCACCGCCTCTACTTTAACAACTCTTTTTTTACCTTTAGCTTTATCGTTTCTTTTCTGAGCCATAATCTACTTCAAGATTTATTTAGTTGCTTTTTTCTTGTTAGCAACAGTCTTTCTCTTACCTTTTCTTGTTCTAGCATTATTCTTGGTTTTCTGACCACGAACAGGAAGACCCTTTCTATGCCTCAAACCTCTGTAACATCCAATATCCATCAATCTCTTAATGTTCAATTGAATTTCAGATTTCAATGCGCCTTCGGTTCTGATTTCCTCAGCTATGATTGTTCTGATAGCGGTTGATTCATCATCATCCCACTCACCTGCTTTCTTGTCAAAAGAAATTCCCGCTTTAGTCAGGATGGATCTCGCTGAACTTCTACCTATTCCGAAGATGTAGGTCAAGCCGATCTCACCACGCTTGTTGTCTGGTATGTCAACACCTGCAATTCTTGCCATAATGATTAACCTTGTCTTTGTTTAAACTTAGGATTTTTCTTGTTGATGACGTAAAGTTTTCCATTTCTTCTGACAACCTTACAATCAACACTTCTCTTTTTGATTGATGTCTTTACTTTCATGACATTTTATTTGTATCTGTAAACGATTCTACCTTTTGAAAGATCGTAGGGGGAAAGCTCCAATTTTACTTTATCACCCGGAAGGATCTTGATATAATTCATTCTCATTTTACCGGAAATATGGGCTATTAATTGATGTCCATTTTCCAATTCCACTTTAAACATTGCATTGGACAATGCTTCTACGATAGTTCCATCTTGTTCAATAGATGTCTGTTTTGCCATACTTAGAATTTGAAATTTTCTTCTATATATTGGTGTGTAGTCAAAATCTCGGTTCTATCCTCAAAGATTGCCACTGTATGTTCATAATGGGCTGATTGTTTCCTATCAGCTGTTCTTATTGTCCAGCCATCACTTTCTTGAACAATATTCCTTGTACCAAGATTGATCATGGGCTCGATGGCGATTACCATCCCGCTTTTAAGAAGAGGGCCACTTCCCTTTTTACCGTAATTGGGCACTTCAGGTGTCTCATGCAGGTTTCGGCCTAAACCGTGGCCGACCAATTCCCTTACAACAGTGTAACCTTTGGCTTCAACATATTTCTGAATGGTATATCCAATATCTCCAATCCTATTTCCAAATACAGCCTTCTCGATACCTAAGTAAAGAGATTCCTTTGTTGTTTTGAGCAAGGACAATACTTGTGGAGAAATATCACCGACAGGGTAAGTATAAGCGCTATCGCTATGAAAACCTTGGTGAAAGACTCCACAATCTACTGAGATTATATCGCCATCTTTCAAAACATAATTACTAGGAAATCCGTGCACCACTACTTCATTAACTGAAATACATAAGGCGGAAGGAAATCCGTTGTAACCTTTGAATGAGGGTACACCATCGTTATCTCTGATGTATTCTTCTGCTATTTTGTCAAGAAAAGAGGTCTTTACCCCTTCTTTAATATGTTTGGCCACTTCACCGTGAGCCTTTCCTAAAATCTGAGCACCATGTTTGATTATCTGAACTTCCTCGGAAGTTTTATAATGAATCATACCGCTGCTGCGTAGTTAGTAGGATTATTTTTCATGTTTCCACTCTTCATCATTCCTTCATAGTGCCTCATCAACAAATAACTTTCTATTTGTCTTAAAGTATCCATGATCACACCGACCATAATCAAGAGTGAAGTACCTCCATAAAATTGAGCAAACTCACCACCAACTCCCGCAATAATTGCAAAGGCAGGTAATATTGCAATCAAGGATAGTAAGATGGATCCCGGAAGCGTTATTCTTGATATGATATTATCAATGAAATCTGAAGTTGGGGCACCTGGTTTGATCCCGGGCACAAATCCTCCATTCCTTTTCAAATCTTCTGCAATTTGCTCAGGATTGACCGTAATCGCCGTGTAGAAGAAAGTGAATAGAATGATCATAGTTGCAAAAACTAGGTTATACTGCCAAGAAGTAAAGTCACTGAAAGTGCTTCCAATATAGTTGGCAATATCATTTTCTGAAGACCAAATCTGAGCAATAAGAGCAGGTAAGAACATCAGTGACTGTGCAAAGATAATAGGCATTACACCAGACGCATTCACCTTTATAGGTATATACTGCCTTTGTCCACCATAAACTTTACCACCCACAACTTGCTTTGCATATTGAACGGGGATCCTTCTCGTAGCTTCTGTCATGGCTACAACACCAAGCACCACAAAGAACAAAACTGCTGCTTCAATCAATAACAATAACATTCCTGAAGTACCTTTTGAAACAACTTCTGCGATAATTGCTCCAGGGAATCTTGAGATAATCCCAATCATAATCAGCATGGAAATACCATTCCCTATACCTTTCTCAGTAATCTTCTCTCCGAGCCACATACAGAACATTGTACCTGCAGTTAAGAGAACCAAAGAACTGAACATGAAGAGGGTAGTTCCCACCATTACAGCTCCTGTTGGGAGAATGGTTGCGGTAATATAACCAACCCCCTGAGCAATGGTAATCAAGATGGTAAGTACTCTAGTGAACTGGTTAATTCTCTTTCTACCTGATTCTCCTTCTTTCTGAAGTTTCTGAAAATACGGAACTCCAACAGTCAATAACTGTAGCACAATTGAAGCAGAGATATAGGGCATAATACCTAAACCAAAAATGGAAGCGTTACTGAAAGCGCCACCAAGGAATGTATCAATTAAGCCGAAAATACCTTCCGGAGCATCGCCAAGTTTAGAAGGATCTACACCTGGCAATACTATAAAAGAACCAAGTCTAAACACAACAAGAAAACCTATTGTATTTATTATCCGGATCCTTAGATCTTCAATAGAAAAGATATTCTTAACTGTTGAGAAAAACTTTTTCATTTATTTAAAGCTTGGTTACTGTTCCGCCTACTTTTTCAATAGCTTCTACAGCAGAAGCAGAGAATAGGTGAGCACTTACATTTAATTTGGCTGTAAGTTCGCCTCTACCTAACACTTTTACAACATCTTTTCTAGAAACCAATCCATGTTCTACCAAGGTATCAAATGAAATTATTTCTAAATTAAATTCAGTGGCCAAATTTTGGAGAACATCCAGGTTTAGTGGCTTGTTAGTTACAGTGTTTAGGCTTTTGAATCCAAACTTAGGAACTCGTCTTTGAAGTGGCATCTGACCACCTTCAAATCCTAGCTTTGATTTATATCCTGAACGGGATTTGGCACCTTTGTGACCTCTTGTAGAGGTTCCGCCTCTTCCTGATCCTGTTCCACGTCCGATTCTCTTGCAAGATTTTACCGAACCTTCTGCAGGTTTTAGTGTATGTAATTTCATAATTAAGCTTCCTCCACTTTTACAAGGTGACTAACTTTTCTAACCATACCAGCGATTGCAGGATTGCTTTCAATCTCTACACTCTTGTTGATTTTACCAAGTCCAAGGGCTACGATTGTAGCCTTTTGATCTTTTGGTCTTTTTATGGTACTTCTTATCTGAGTGATTCTGATTTTTCCCATTTTATTAACCGTTAAAGACTTTTGACATTTTAACTCCTCTTTGTTGAGAAACCGCGATAGCATCTCTCAACTGTACCAAGGCATCAATAGTAGCTTTTACCACGTTGTGTGGATTTGAAGAACCTTTCGATTTTGCCAATACGTCGGTTACTCCAGCACTTTCCAAAACAGCACGCATCGCACCACCTGCAATTACACCGGTACCGGCAGCAGCAGGTTTGATAAGGACAAAACCTCCACCGAACTTTCCTAACTGCTCATGAGGAATAGTACCCTTCAAAACAGGAACTCTCACAAGGTTCTTTTTTGCATCTTCAATGCCTTTAGTAATTGCATCAGTAACTTCGTTGGCTTTGCCAAGTCCGTAACCTACAACACCAGCACCATCACCTACTACAACTATAGCAGAGAATGAAAATCTCCTACCACCTTTTACTACTTTGGCAACTCGGTTGATAGCAACAACTTTCTCTTTTAATTCAGTATCTGTTGCCCTAATTGGTTTTCTTTTTACCTGAGACATAATATCTTTTAAAATTTAAGGCCACCTTCCCTTGCACCATCTGCAAGAGCTTTAACATTTCCATGATATAAGTATCCACCTCTATCGAAAACAACTTCGGAGACACCATTTGCTACAGCTCTTTCAGCTAATTTTTTACCCACTTCTTTGGAAACTGTAACGTTTGCGTTGTTAACAGAACCCAATTCTTTGGAAGAAGCATGTGCAAGCGTATGACCCTTAAGATCATCCACAAGCTGTGCGTAAATACCGGTATTACTTTTGAATACAGACAAACGAGGTCTTGAATCAGTACCAGAGATTTTTCTTCTTATACTTCTTTTGATTCTAAGTCTTCTTAAACTCTTATTAAAGGCCATATTAATTATTTTTTACCGGCAGTTTTACCAGCCTTACGTCTAACAATTTCTCCGACAAAGCGTACACCCTTACCTTTATAAGGCTCTACTTTACGCAATGATTTAATCTTGGCAGCAATTTGACCAACCAATTCTTTATCAATCCCTTCCAATGTAATAAGAGGGTTTTTACCTTTAGGAGTTTCGGTCTTTAAAGAGACGGACTCAGGAAGCGCAAAAAAGATGTTGTGTGAATAACCTAAGGAAAGTTCAAGAACTTGTCCTTGATTAGACGCCTTATAACCCACCCCAACAAGTTCCAGGTCTTTTTTGTATCCATCAGATACACCGATTACCATATTGTTAATTAGGGACCTGTATAGACCGTGAAGTGATTTATGTCTCTTAGATTCTGTAGGTCTTTCAAGGATAATTTCATTACCCTCAACCTTCACAGCAATGTCGGGATTCACATCCCTACTTAGAGTACCTTTGGGACCTTTAACAGTAACAGCATTGAATGCAGTTACGTCTACAGTAACACCCGCAGGTATATTTATTGGTTTTTTACCTATTCTAGACATGACGGTATATTAATAAACGTAGCAAAGTACTTCTCCTCCAACACCTTCAGTGCGTGCTTCTTTATCGGTCATTACACCTTTGGAAGTAGAGAGGATAGCAATTCCAAGGCCGTTGATAACTCTTGGAAGATCTTCATGTTTTACATATTTTCTTAGACCTGGCTTACTAACTCTACTCAGGTTTACGATGGCATTTTGCTTTGTCGATGGATTATATTTCAAAGCTATTTTGATGATGCCCTGAGGACCATTTTCATCAAATTTATAATTTTGAATATAACCTTTATCATGAAGCACCTTCGTGATCTCCTTCTTTATGTTAGAAGCAGGCATCTCAACGATTCTATGAGTTGCCTTGATGGCATTTCTCAATCTTGTCAGATAATCAGCTATTGGATCAGTCATAATTATATAAGTCTAACTGCACTTTCCCGCTAAGGGAGTGCAAAGTTACACAATGATTTTAAGAATAAAAATTCTTGTTAAAATTTTACCAGCTAGACTTAGTAATTCCCGGAATTTTACCTGCCGAAGCCATTTCTCTAAAGGTTACCCTGTTGATGCCAAACTTCCTCATATATCCCTTTGGACGACCTGTTAATTTGCACCTGTTGTGTAACCTGACAGGTGAAGAATTTTTCGGTAATTTATCCAATCCTGCAAAATCCCCCGCTGCTTTTAATGCAGCACGTTTTTTAGCATATTTAGCTACAAGACTTTCTCTCTTACGCTCGCGGGCTTTTAGTGACTCTCTTGCCATAATATTTCTTAATTATTTTTGTTAATAAAAGGCATTCCAAAAGCTTTTAACAAAGCATAGCTTTCTTCATCTGTCTTGGCCGAAGTCACAAAAGTGATATCCATGCCAGAAATTTTGTTCACCTTTTCGATGCTGATTTCAGGGAAAATGATTTGCTCGGTTACACCCAGGGTATAATTACCTCTTCCATCAAATCCTTTGTCATTGATTCCTTTGAAATCTCTTACTCTTGGAAGAGCAATTGTCATCAATCGATCAAGGAATTCATACATCTTATTGCCTCTCAAAGTAACTTTAGCCCCAATCGGCATTCCTTCTCTCAACTTAAAGTTAGAAACTGAAGTTTTTGCTTTGGTTGATACTGCTTTTTGACCGGCAATCAAGGAAAGTTCTTCAACACCTTGATCTACCAACTTCTTGTCAGCAACTGCCGCTCCGATCCCTTTGTTGATTACTATTTTTGTCAATTTAGGAACTTCCATCACTGAACTGTACTGAAATTTCTCCTTCATTGAAGGAACTATTTCAGCCATATATCTATCTTTTACTCTAGGATTAGCCATTGATTACCTCCCCAGTTTTCTTAGAATACCTAACTAATTTACCTTTGTCATTTTCTTTTCTTCCTGTCCTTGTAGCTTCTCCTGTTTTAGGATCTACAAGCATCAGATTACTTAGATCTAAGGAAGCCTCTCTTTTTTCAATTCCTCCTTGCGGATTCGATGCAGTTGGCTTAACGTGCTTAGTTACCATATTGATACCTTCTACTATCGCTCTTCTTTTGGTAGGATCGACAGAAAGTATTTTACCTGATTTGCCTTTATCATCACCTGCTAATACTTTTACAGCATCTCCGGTTTTGACATGCAATTTTGGTTGCTTGTTGAATTTTCTTTCCATGATTACAATACTTCTGGGGCTAAAGACACAATCTTCATAAATTGCTTCTCTCTCAACTCTCTGGCAACAGGACCGAAAATACGGGTTCCTCTTGGCTCATCATTGTTGTTCAAAAGCACAGCTGCATTATCTTCGAATCTGATATATGAACCGTCTTTTCTTCTGATTTCTTTCTTCGTTCTCACGATAACCGCTTTTGAAACGGTACCTTTTTTCATACTGCTGGAAGAAAGTGCAGACTTAACAGTTACGACAACTTTATCACCAATGGAGGCATACCTTTTTTTGGTACCTCCCAATACACGGATTACGAGCACCTCTTTGGCACCTGAATTATCCGCTACACCTAGTCTGGATTCTTGTTGTATCATGATTATTTAGCCTTTTCTATTATTTCAACCAATCTCCAACGTTTGTTCTTACTCAGCGGACGAGTTTCGCTTATTCTGACAGTATCGCCTTCATTAGCCTCATTTTTCTCGTCATGAACCATAAATTTTGTAGTCTTAGCAACAAACTTACCATAGATCGAATGTTTAACCTTTCTTTCTACAGCTACAGTTATGGACTTGTCCATTTTGTTGCTAACTACCTTACCTGTTCTTTCTTTACGAAGATTTCTCTCAGCAGTAGCCATCTTAATATTATTTAGCTAGTTGTTTTGCGGTCAAGGTTGTCTTTAATCTTGCGATCAATTTCCTTGACTCCTTAATTTTATTAGGATTTTCAATTGGAGAGATAGCATGGGCAAAGTTCAATTTAGATAAATTGACCTGCTCAGCGGCTATGCGTTCCAAGATTTCACTTTCGGAAAGTGATTTTATTTCTGCGTTTTTCATAGTTTCTATTATCCTACGTAATCTCTACGTACTACGAATCTTGTACTTACTGGAAGTTTCTGTTGTGCTAACCTCAAAGCTTCATTCGCTACTTCAAGAGTAACACCCGTTGCTTCGAAAAGGATAGTTCCAGGTTTAATGACGGCAACCCAATACTCAGGAGCACCTTTACCTTTACCCATACGAACCTCTGCAGGTTTTTTGGTGATCGGTTTGTCAGGAAAAATCCTGATCCAAACCTGACCTTCTCTTTTCATCGCTCTCGTCATAGCAATACGAGCTGCTTCTATCTGACGGGAAGTTATCCATCCTGGCTCGAGGGATTTGATACCAAAGTTGCCAAAAGAAAGTTCGTGACCCCTTTGAGCAAGTCCTTTGACTCTACCCTTATGCATTTTTCTAAATTTCGTTCTTTTCGGCTGTAACATGATTTCTCACTTATGGGTGAAAATTAGTTATTTCTCTTTCTTCTCTTTGGACCACCTTCTCTTCGCTTTCCTCTCGCTGCTGCAGAAGCATTGGTTTTTGGCTCGCTGGCTGCACCTACGTTTGGAGATAAATCTCTCTTCCCGTAAACTTCACCTTTGAATATCCACACCTTGATGCCGATGATTCCATAAACAGTATTAGCCTCAGAAACGGCATAGTCGATGTCGGCTCTTAATGTATGCAAAGGAATTCTACCTTCTTTGTACATTTCAGATCTAGCCATTTCGGCTCCGCCTAATCTACCTGAAAGTTTTACTTTGATCCCTTCTGCACCCACTCTCATTGTCGCAGCAATAGATTGCTTCATTGCTCTTCTGAATGAGATACGTGCCTGTAGTTGTTGTGCGATAGATTCACCGACCAATTTGGCATCCATTTCAGGACGTTTAATTTCAAAAATGTTAATTTGAACATCTTTGTTGGTCAATTTTTTCAATTCCTCTTTAAGCTTATCAACTTCGGCTCCACCTTTTCCTATTACTACTCCAGGACGGGCAGTGTGGATGGTTAGAGTGATTCTCTTCAAAGTTCTCTCAATGATAACTTTTGAGATTCCTCCTTTTGGAATCCTAGCGTTTACATATTTCCTGATCTGCTGATCTTCATACAGCTTTTCAGCGAAATCTTTTCCGCCATACCAGTTGGAATCCCAACCTTTGATTACACCAAGTCTAAAACCAATTGGGTTTACTTTTTGTCCCATAGTCTGATTTTAATTAGATTTTTCTGTTGTTTCAACTTGATCAGCGGTAACATCTGTACTGTAGGAATCTACAATAAGAGTTACATGATTCGATCTTTTACGAATTCTGTGAGCTCTTCCCTGCGGTGCAGGTCTAAGTCTTTTGAGCATGCGTCCTTCGTCTACGAAGATTGTCTTTAGAAACAAATCAGCTTCTTCAATCTTCTCATCCGGATTTTTCGCCTGCCAGTTGGCTACAGCAGAAAGTAGGAGTTTCTCGATTCTTGCAGCTCCACTGTTGGGAGTGAACTTCAAAATACTTAATGCCTGTCCTACTCTTTTTCCTCTTACAAGGTCGACTACCAATCGCATTTTGCGAGGAGAAGTAGGAACGTTGTTTAATCTTGCTATTGCTTCCATGATTATCTCTTTCCTTTATCTTTCTTGGCAATGTGACCCCTAAAGTTTCTAGTAGGTGCAAATTCTCCAAGCTTATGTCCTACCATGTTGTCTGTAACAAATACGGGTATAAACTTATTGCCATTATGCACAGCGAATGTATGGCCTACGAAATCCGGAGAAATCATTGATCTTCTTGACCATGTCTTGATGACAGATTTTTTTCCGGTCTCGTTCATTACATCCACTTTTTTCAATAAGTGGTGCTCTATATAAGGACCTTTTTTTAATGAACGTGCCATATCTATTTGGTTCTTTTACTGATAATGAATTTGTTAGAATACTTTTTAGGGCTTCTGGTTTTCTTGCCTTTGGCAAGTAAACCTTTCCTAGATCTGGGATGACCTCCGGAAGATCTACCTTCACCACCACCCATTGGGTGATCGACAGGGTTCATTGCGACACCCCTTGTTCTAGGTCTTCTTCCTAACCAACGGTTCCTACCAGCTTTACCAAGGACCACATTCATATGGTCAGCATTGGAAACAGTACCTACAGTGGCCATACAAGTTCCGAGAACGAGTCTCATTTCGCCTGAAGGCAATTTGATAGTCACATACTTACCATCTCTTGCTACTACCTGACCATAACCACCTGCACTACGTGCCATTGCTCCACCCTTTCCAGGCTTAAGCTCAATGTTATGGACAATGGTACCCAAGGGCACATTAACAAGATGCATCGCATTTCCGATCTCAGGAGCTACGCTTTCGCCTGAAATTATAGTCTGTCCGACTTTAATTCCATTTGGTGCGATGATATACGCTTTTTCACCATCGGCATATTGCAACAAAGCAATACGGGCTGTTCTGTTTGGATCATATTCTACAGAAACAATCTCAGCAAGAACACCAAATTTGTTTCTTTTGAAGTCAATAATTCTAAGTCTTTGCTTGTGTCCACCACCAATATATCTATTGGTCATCTTACCGGTGTTATTTCTACCACCTGACTTTGGTTTCGGAGCCAAAAGAGATTTCTCAGGCTTTGATGTAGTAATCTCATCAAATGCCGGCGCTACTCTGAATCTGGTCCCTGGTGTTACAGGTTTTAATTTTCTAACTGCCATGATTCTGATTCAATTAAATTTCTCCGTAAAAATCAATTATTTCACCTTCCGCAACC
This sequence comes from Aquiflexum sp. TKW24L, assembly GCF_023502205.1. Classification (GTDB taxonomy): domain Bacteria; phylum Bacteroidota; class Bacteroidia; order Cytophagales; family Cyclobacteriaceae; genus Cognataquiflexum. Next base: position 310,140 of record NZ_JAMFLG010000002.1, read on the forward strand.
TTCACGATTGCTTTTTTATAAGGAGCGCTAAAGCCAGAAACAATTTTTGTTTTGGTATATCTAGTCTTAGGCTTGCCCGCATACCTCATGGTACGGACATCCACAACTTTCACTCCATACATTTTTTCTACGGCTCTTTTGATTTCAGGCTTGGTTGCGGTTTTTTCAACTGCAAATCCATAAACACCTTTTTCATTCATTGCTGAAATCTTCTCGGTAATCAAAGGTTTTTTAAGTGTTGCCATCTTCTTACTTTAATAAAAGGGTTTCTAACATACTTACTGAACCTTCGCACAATACCAAATTGTCAGCATTCAACAATTCATAAGTATTTACATTTTCTACAGCCATAACTTTGGCCTTCTGCAAGTTTCTGCTAGACAAATAAACGTTCTTGCTAACTTCTGGAAGAACCAATAGGGTTTTCTTATCAGACAATGAAAGTCCATTCAACATGGCTATATATGTCTTTGTTTTTGGAGCATCAAATGAGAAGTTTTCCAAAACCATTACACTATTTTCTTTCGCCTTATAAGTCAAAGCAGACTTTCTGGCTAATTGCTTCAGCTTTTTATTCAATTTGAATGAATAGTCTCTTGGAACTGGTCCAAAAACCCTACCCCCACCTCTGAATAATGGTGACTTGATAGATCCTGCTCTAGCTCCACCGGTGCCTTTTTGCTTTTTGATCTTCTTAGTAGACCCGGAAATTTCATTCCTATTTTTGGCTTTGTGAGTACCTTGTCTTTGGTTCGCCAAATATTGCTTTACATCCAGGTAGATCGCGTGATCATTGGGTTCGATCGCGAAAATGTCATCAGAAAGAGTAACTTTCCTACCTGTGTCTTCACCGTTATATTTTAATACTGCTAATTCCATTTTCTTACTTCTCTAGAATAACGAAAGAATTTTTTGGACCTGGGATAGAACCGCTTACTAGTAATAGATTCTTGTCAGGATAGATTCTCAAGACTCTCAAATTGATCACCTTCACTCTATCTCCTCCAGTTCTACCAGCCATTCTCATTCCTTTGAATACTCTGGATGGCCATGAACAAGCACCAATTGAACCAGGGTGTCTCGCTCTGTTATGCTGACCGTGGGTTGCACCACCGACACCGGCAAAACCATGACGCTTTACTACACCTTGGAAACCTTTACCTTTGGAAGTTCCAATAGCATCTACGAAGTCTCCTTCAATAAATACTTCGTCAGCTTTCACTGTCTTCCCTAGATCAACCTGACCTTCAAATTCGATTCTGAAGTCTCTGAATTCAACAACTTTCTGCTTTGGTGTGGTGCCTGCTTTTTTAAAGTGGCCCATCAGCGGTTTTGGCGTGTTTTTTTCTTTACGCTCACCGTATGCCAATTGAACAGCGTTGTACCCGTCTGTATCAACATTTTTTACTTGCGTCACTACGCAAGGACCAGCTTCTATTAGCGTGCATGCGACATTTCGTCCATCGGCACTGAAAATGCTAGTCATTCCTACTTTTTTACCTATTATTCCAGACATCTTCTGTTGTATAATAATCTTGAAACCCAAGCCTTTATGTGCTTAGGTGCTTTTTTAAGGACTGCAAAGTTAGGATTTTTCCCTCAGCTTACAAATCCCAACTTTAATATTTTCAATTATTTACGAAAATAAATTTGGTGGTAGGCCTAAATAACCTACAAACTCCCAAAGACACTTTCAATTTTAAAGGGGCAAAAGAAAAACCCGCACCGGATTGGTACAGGTTTTTCATCAATGTGTTGATTTTCCGTCAGACTTTGATTTCAACATCAACTCCACTAGGAAGTTCGATCTTCATCAATGCATCGACGGTTTTAGAACTGTTGCTGTAGATATCTACCAATCTTTTGTATGTACAAAGTTGGTATTGGTCTCTAGCCTTCTTGTTTACGTGAGGTGAACTCAACACAGTAAACTTTTCTTTCTTAGTAGGCAAAGGAATAGGCCCAACCACAATTGCACCGGTTGCTTTTACCGCCTTTACGATCTTCTCAGATGACTTATCCACCAGGCTATGATCGTAAGATTTCAATTTTATTCTGATTTTCTGATTCATTTTCTGTCAAAATTTAGGCTTTCTCACCTTTTACTTTTGCAATCACACCTTCTGCAATGTTATTTGGCACCGGCTCGTAGTGAGAGAATGTCAAAGATGCAGAAGCTCTACCTGAAGAATTTGTTCTCAAGTCGGTAACATATCCAAATAACTCAGACAAAGGAACATTGGCTTTGATGACAGTGGAAGTACCTTTGGTATCCATTCCTTTCATCATTCCTCTTCTTCTGTTCAAGTCACCAGTAATTGGACCTGTGTATTCATCCGGTGTCACCACCTCAACTCCCATGATAGGCTCAAGTAATTGAGGCCTACATTTCTTAGCCGCTTCTTTGAACCCAATTCTCGCAGCCAATTCAAAAGAAAGGGCATCAGAATCAACGTCGTGGAAAGAGCCATGAAACAACCTAACCTTCATAGATTCAATTGGATATCCGGCTAATGGACCATTCTTCATTGCTTCATTGAAACCTTTCTGAATGGCTGGAATAAATTCTCTTGGAATAACTCCACCGACGATACCATTTACGAAATCAAGTCCGGCCTTAATTTCATTGGTAACCGGATCAGGATCCTTAGGTCCAAGTTCAAATAAGATGTCGGCAAATTTACCTTTACCACCTGTCTGCTTCTTATAAACTTCTTTGTGTTCAACAGAACCAAAAAGAGCTTCTTTATAAGCAACCTGAGGCGCACCTTGATTGATCTCAACTTTAAATTCTCTCTTTAGTCGGTCAATGATGATTTCCAAATGGAGTTCGCCCATACCTCTAAGAATGGTCTGTCCAGTTTCCTGATCAGTATGAACCTGTAAAGTTGGATCTTCTTCAACCAATTTAGAGATTGCCATACCTAGTTTATCAACGTCTGCCTGAGTTTTTGGCTCAATAGCATATCCGATAACAGGCTCTGGGAAAACCATAGACTCAAGTACAACTTTGCGTTTTTCATCGCAAAGAGTATCTCCTGTCTTGATATCTTTGAAACCAACGACTGCACCAATATCACCGGCTACCAATCTCTCGATCTGGTTTTGCTTATTGGCGTGCATTTGGAATACTCTAGAAATACGCTCTTTATTACCTGATCGGCTATTAAAAATGTATGAACCAGATTCCAAAATACCTGAATACGCTCTTACAAAGCAAAGGCGACCAACAAATGGGTCAGTTGCAATTTTAAAAGCCAATCCTGTAAATGGTTCTTTTTCGTCAGGTCTGATGACAACTTCTTCTTCAGAATCAAGTCCTGTAGCAACGATATCATCTTTGTCCAAAGGAGAAGGAAGCAATTCCATCACAAGATCAAGCATAGTTTGCACGCCTTTGTTCTTGAATGAGGAACCACAAACCATTGGTACAATTTTCATGTCTATGGTTGCTCTTCTCAAAGCTGAAAGAATCTCAGATTCTGTGATGGAATCCGGATCATCAAAAAATTTCTCCATTAATGACTCATCGTAATCAGCCACTGCTTCGAGTAGGTGCTCTCTGTATTCAGCCACTTCTTCAAGCATGTCATCAGGAATAGGAACTTCTGTAAAAGTCATTCCTTTGTCATCCTCATTCCAAACTATCCCTCGGTTGTTGATTAGGTCGACTACTCCTTTGAAGTTCTCTTCTGCGCCGATAGGAAGCTGCAGTGGAACTGCATAGCTTCCCAACATTTCCTTAACCTGCTTACACACCTCAAGGAAATTTGCACCTGAGCGATCCATTTTGTTAACAAAACCGATACGGGCTACTTTGTAGTTATCGGCAAGTCTCCAGTTAGTTTCTGACTGAGGCTCAACACCATCAACAGCACTAAAAAGGAAAACAAGCCCATCCAAAACTCTCAAGGAACGATTTACCTCTACGGTAAAATCAACGTGGCCTGGAGTATCGATAATGTTAACTTGGTATTTATTATTTCTGTAATTCCAAAACACGGTGGTCGCAGCAGAAGTAATGGTGATACCTCTTTCCTGCTCTTGTGCCATCCAGTCCATTGTGGCCGCACCATCGTGAACCTCACCGATTTTGTGGCTGACACCTGAATAGTAGAGTATGCGTTCTGTAGTAGTTGTTTTACCGGCATCAATATGCGCGGCAATGCCAATGTTCCTAGTGTATTTTAAATCTCTTGCCATTACTGATTAAAATCTAAAATGTGAGAATGCCTTGTTTGCTTCAGCCATTCTGTGGGTATCATCCTTCTTCTTCACTGCAGCACCTTCGCCTTTTGAAGCAGAGATGATCTCACCTGCAAGCCTGTCCATCATTGTCTTCTCACCTCTTTTTCTAGCATAAGTGATCATCCACTTAATACCTAGGGACGTTTTTCTTTCAGGTCTAACTTCCATTGGAACCTGGAATGTAGCACCACCAACTCTACGACTCTTCACCTCTACGGCTGGAGTTATATTGTTAAGCGCTTTTTTCCAAACCTCAAGACCGTTCTCACCTACTTTTGATTCTACCTTCTCGACTGCGTCGTAGAAGATTTTGTAAGCAATACTCTTCTTACCATCTACCATCAGACAGTTGACGAACTTGGTTACCAAGGTATCGCCGAACTTCGGATCAGGAAGAATATATCTCTTCTTTGGTTTCGCTTTTCTCATTTCTTTAACTAGTTTTTATTATTTCTTTTTTGCTGGAGCACCTTTTGCTGGGGCGCCTTTAGCAGCTTGACCTGGCTTAGGTCTCTTAGCACCGTACTTAGAGCGACCTTGCTTACGGTCTTTTACTCCTGCAGTATCCAATGCACCTCTGATAATGTGGTAACGTACACCTGGAAGATCCTTCACACGACCACCTCTGATCAATACGATAGAGTGCTCTTGCAAATTGTGACCTTCACCTGGAATGTAGGCGTTTACCTCTTTACCATTCGTCAATCTTACCCTGGCCACTTTCCTCATCGCTGAGTTAGGCTTCTTAGGCGTGGTAGTGTACACTCTGGTACAAACACCTCTCCTTTGAGGACAAGAATCCAAAGCTCTCGATTTGGATGTGGTCTCAAGGGTGGTTCTACCTTTTCTTACTAACTGTTGTATAGTAGGCATTAACTGATAAAATTTATTTTTCTTCCTTTAACTTGTGAATTTTGGACTGCAAAGGTATGCAAATAGGTAAAACAAACAAAATTAAGCTGTTATATTTTTGTCATGCTTCTCCAAAGTTTCCCCCGAAGTTTAATGGAAAGCTTGGTCCTTCTGAACCTCCCTCTATTTTTCCAAAAGCCTGCTCGTATTTATTTATGTTATCCTTTAATGCTGCCAAAAGTCTTTTTGCGTGATCTGGCGTCATGATGATCCTCGATTTTACTTTTGCTTTGGGAACTCCGGGCATCAATCTGATAAAATCTATTACGAACTCTGAATTGGAATGGGCTATCATAGCAAGATTACTGTAAATACCCTCTGCAACTTCTTCTGAAAGCTCCACATTGATTTGTTGATCAATTATCGGTTTTTTAGCGTCTTCCATGGTAATGTTATTTTGATGAAAAAAGGCCTGTATGGAGATACAGGCCTTTTAAGTTTGAATTAATTATTTCTATCTAACTGTTTCTCTGGATTTGTTGAATGACCTTTCTTTCTCTGCAGAAAGTCTGTCATAATCCTCCTGAGATCCTACAATGATCTCAGCGAATCCTCTTTGTCCGGTACCTGCAGGGATCAAATGTCCTACAATTACGTTTTCTTTCAAGCCCAACAACTCATCACGCTTACCTCTGATGGCAGCTTCACTCAATACCTTGGTAGTCTCTTGGAAGGAAGCAGCCGAGATAAAGCTTTCAGTTCCCAAAGAAGCGGCAGTGATACCTTGCAAGGTTGGTTGAGAAACTGCTGTTTCAGCATCTCTCACCTGAACAAGTTTCAAATCCTTACGCTTCAAGCTTGAGTTTTCATCTCTCAGTCTTCTTGAGGTAATGATCATACCAGGCTTCAATGTAGAAGAATCACCTTGATCCATTACAACTTTTTTATCAAGAATAGTGTCATTTTCTTCTCTGAATGCCCACTTATCTACAATCTGGTTTTGAAGGAATCCCGTATCACCTGCATCAAGGATTTCAACTTTCTGCATCATCTGGCTTACAATAACCTCGATGTGTTTGTCATTGATTTTTACACCTTGAAGTCTGTAAACTTCCTGGATTTCATTTACCAAATATTCCTGTACTGCAGTTGGCCCTTTGATAGAAAGGATATCACTTGGGGTGATAGCTCCATCTGACAAAGCTTCACCTGCGCGGATAAAGTCGTTTTCCTGAACCAGAATATGCTTGGAAAGAGAAACCATATATCTTTTCTTCACGCCATCCTTAGATTCGATGAAGATCTCACGGTTACCTCTTTTGATACCACCATAGGTTACAACACCATCAATTTCAGAAACAACAGCAGGGTTGGAAGGATTTCTAGCTTCAAACAATTCTGTAACTCTTGGAAGACCACCGGTGATGTCTCTGGTTTTACCAACAGATCTCGGGATTTTTACCAAGATTTGACCTGACTTCACCACTTCACCGGCTTCAACAGCCAAGTGAGCACCAACAGGAATATTGTAAAACTTGCTTTCGTCTGAACCGTAGTTTACAACGACAGCAGGGTTTTTGGTTTTATCTTTCGTGTCAATGATAACTTTCTCTCTGTATCCAGTCTGATCATCAGCAACTTCCTTGAAAGTGATACCTTCAATAATAGAGTCAAATTCGATTTCACCGTCAAATTCAGAAAGAATTACGGCATTGTATGGATCCCACTTACAAAGCGCTTCACCTTTACCGATTTTTTGACCATCCTTCACATTCAAAGTAGCACCGTAAGGCACGTGATTTGAAACCAAGGTTTTTCCGGATTTAGCATCATTGATCTTGATCTCACCTGATCTACCCATAACCATTGAAACTGGTTCACCATCTTTGGTAGTAGTGTCGATCCATCTCAATTCCTCATCAAATTCTACAACACCTTCAAATTTGGCAGTGATGCTCGCTTCAACGGAAATATTAGATGCTGTACCACCTACGTGGAAAGTTCTCAAAGTCAACTGCGTACCCGGTTCTCCGATTGACTGTGCGGCAATTACACCGACAGATTCACCGTTTTGTACCATCCTGCCTGTTGCAAGGTTACGTCCGTAGCATTTCGCGCAGACACCTCTTCTTGTTTCACAAGTAAGTACTGACCTAATTTCGACTTCCTCTATAGTAGATTCGTCTACTTTTCTTGCAATCTCCTCAGTGATTTCAATTCCCGCAGGAACGACAAGTTCTTCAGTCACCGCATCATACACATCGTGTACAGAAACTCGACCTAAGATTCTTTCAGAAAGCGGTTCAACGATTTCGTCATTGTCCTTCAATGCCTGAACGACTAGTCCTCTCAATGTACCACAATCCTCTTCGGAGATGATCATGTCTTGAGCAACGTCCACGAGTCTTCTTGTCAAATAACCCGCATCTGCAGTTTTCAATGCAGTATCGGCAAGGCCTTTACGTGCACCGTGAGTAGAGATGAAGTATTCCAATACATCAAGTCCTTCTTTGAAGTTGGAAAGAATCGGGTTTTCGATGATTTCACCGACAGAACCTTGAAGGTTTTTCTGTGGCTTAGCCATCAATCCTCTCATACCGCCCAACTGACGAATCTGCTCTCTAGAACCTCGGGCTCCTGAGTGCATCATCATATAGATGGCATTGAATCCTTGCTTATCCTCTTCCATCTGTTTCATCAGAATATTGGTCAGGAAGGAATTCGTTCTTGTCCAAATATCGATTACTTGGTTATATCTCTCGTTGTCTGTGATCAAACCCATCAGGTAGTTGTTCCAAACCTGATCAACCTCGTCTTTTGCTTTAGCAATCAATGGATCTTTTTCAACAGGAATAATGACATCGTTCAATCCCATGGATAATCCGCCGGCATACGCCATTTGGAAACCAAGGTGTTTGATATCATCAAGAAATTGTGCTGTTCTTGAAACACCACAAATCTTAACAACTTCTGAAATGATTTGCTGTAGCTTTTTCTTGGTCAACAATTCATTGACAAAACCTACCGCCTCAGGAACAAATTGATTGAAAATCAATCTACCGGCTACAGTTTCAATGATTTTCTCAACTAATTCACCGCTATCTTCTCTTACCTGAACTTTACACTTAACAAAGGCATGCTGGGAAATAGTACCTTCATTCAATGCGATGATCACTTCTTCTTCTCCGTAGAAGGTCATTCCTTCTCCAAGAACAATTTCTTCAGGAGTAGATCTCTTTCCTTTGGTAACATAGTACAATCCAAGAACCATGTCTTGAGAAGGAACCGTGATAGGCGCTCCGTTGGCAGGGTTAAGGATGTTATGTGAAGAAAGCATCAAAGTGGAAGCTTCCAATATCGCCTCATGTCCAAGTGGTACGTGGACCGCCATCTGATCACCGTCAAAATCGGCGTTGAATGCAGTACACACCAATGGGTGAAGCTGGATTGCTTTTCCCTCGATCAATTTTGGTTGGAAAGCCTGGATACCTAACCTGTGCAAAGTTGGAGCACGGTTTAGCAATACAGGGTGTCCTTTCAATACGTTTTCAAGAATATCCCATACTACAGGATCCTTTCTGTCAACAATTTTCTTGGCAGATTTTACTGTCTTTACAATACCTCTTTCTATCAGTTTTCTGATGATGAATGGTTTGAAAAGCTCAGCGGCCATATTTTTTGGAAGACCGCACTCATGTAGCTTCAATTCAGGTCCAACGACGATAACCGACCGACCTGAATAATCAACCCTTTTACCGAGCAAGTTTTGACGGAAACGGCCTTGCTTACCTTTCAACATATCTGAAAGAGATTTCAAAGCACGGTTACCATCCGATCTTACGGCATTTACTTTTCTTGAATTGTCAAATAAGGAATCGACAGCTTCTTGAAGCATCCTTTTTTCATTTCTCAAAATGACTTCAGGAGCTTTGATATCGATCAATCTCTTAAGACGGTTGTTTCTGATGATGACCCTTCTATAAAGGTCATTCAAATCAGAGGTAGCAAACCTACCGCCATCCAAAGGAACCAATGGACGCAATTCTGGTGGAATAACAGGAACCATTCTTACCACCATCCACTCAGGACGGTTTTCGATTCGGGTCCTTGCTTCTCTAAAAGCTTCTACAACTTTCAATCTTTTCAAAGCTTCAGCTTTTCTTTGCTGAGAAGTATCTGTAGCTGCCTGATGTCTCAAGCTATATGACAAGTCATCCAAATCCAATCTGGACAAAAGCATTTCAATTGCTTCTGCACCCATTTTGGCAATAAATTTATTTGGATCGTCATCATCAAGCATCTGGTTCTCTTTTGGAAGCTTATCCATGATATCCAGGTACTCGTCTTCAGTCAAGAAGTCAAGATATTGCACTCCGTCTTCTGCTTTTAAACCAGCTTGAACGACCGCATATCTTTCATAATAGACAATTTGATCCAATTTTTTGGTTGGAAGACCCAATAGGTATCCGATTTTGTTGGGAAGGGATTTGAAGTACCAAATGTGAGCAACAGGCACCACCAATTCGATGTGTCCCATTCTCTCTCTTCTTACTTTCTTTTCAGTAACTTCAACACCACATCTGTCACAGATGATACCTTTATATCTTATGCGTTTATATTTTCCACAATGACATTCCCAGTCTTTTACAGGACCGAAAATCCTCTCGCAGAACAAACCACCCATTTCAGGCTTGTAAGTTCTGTAGTTGATTGTTTCGGGCTGCGTTACTTCACCATGTGAACTATCCAGAATGGATTCTGGAGAGGCCAAACTAATAGTGACTCTGGAAAAGTCGTTGTTTAGTTTTTTGTTTTTTCTGAACGCCATAATTGTCGAAGAGTATGTGAAGGGCCTTGCGGCCCATTGAAATTTTATTAATCAAGGGTAATCTCTAGTGCAAGACCTCTCAGCTCATGAACCAATACGTTGAAGGATTCAGGGATATTTGGCTTAGGAAGGTTTTCACCTTTTACTATCGCCTCGTACGCCTTGGCTCTACCAACCACGTCATCAGATTTCACAGTTAAAATTTCTTGCAACACATGGGATGCTCCAAATGCTTCCAATGCCCAAACTTCCATTTCTCCAAAACGCTGACCACCAAATTGGGCTTTACCACCCAAAGGCTGCTGCGTGATCAAAGAATATGGACCGATTGACCTTGCGTGCATCTTGTCATCCACCAAGTGGCCAAGCTTCAACATGTAAGTAATCCCTACTGTCACCGGCTGATCAAATCTTTTACCAGATAGACCATCATAAAGATAGGTCCTGCCATAAGAAGGTAATCCGGCCAAATCCAGCTCATGAGAAACTTCTTCCATTGTTGCGCCGTCAAAAATTGGGGTTGCGTATTTTTTCCCAAGTTTCATACCTGCCCAAGCAAGAACAGTTTCATAAATCTGCCCAATGTTCATCCTAGAAGGTACACCAAGTGGGTTAAGTACGATATCCATTGGAGAACCATCTTCCAAGAAAGGCATATCTTCCTCTCTTACGATTCTGGCTACAATACCTTTGTTACCGTGACGACCTGCCATTTTATCACCAACTTTCAGTTTACGCTTTTTGGCAACATAAACTTTTGCAAGCTGAACAATACCGGCAGGAAGTTCGTCACCCACTTCAAGGGTAAATTTATCTCTCTTGAATCTACCCGAGATTTCATTTCTTGAATTCACATAGTTCTTAACCAGTTTTTGGATCAACACATTGGTGTGTGCATCTTCTGTCCAATCATCCAAAATGATATCAGAAATAAGGTTTGCCTCTTCAGATACATTGTAGTTAGACTCATCTCTGTATGGATTTTTAGCAGGGAAAAGATTTTGCTCAATATTTTTCAAATTGATCTTAACTCCCTTGCTGATGATCTCATCACCGAACTTATGTCTGATTCCTTGAGAAGTTTTTCCGTCAAGGAGCGTAACCAACTTGTTAATCATTCTCGCACGGATTCCCAAAAGGTCTTTTGCATATTTCCCTTTCAGTTTTTCTACCTCTGCTTTTGATTTAGCTCTAAGATCTTTGTCTTTCTTAGGTCTTGAAAAGAGTTTGGTTTCGATTACAACCCCATTCAATGATGGAGAAGCTTTCAAAGAAGCATCTTTTACGTCGCCTGCTTTGTCTCCAAAGATCGCTCTCAATAATTTCTCTTCAGGAGTTGGATCAGTTTCGCCTTTTGGAGTGATTTTACCTATGATGATATCTCCTTCCTTCACTTCAGCACCAACTCTGATGATTCCATTTTCATCAAGGTTTTTCACAGCCTCTTCAGAAACGTTTGGAATTTCAGAAGTCAATTCTTCTTCACCCCTTTTGGTATCTCTTACTTCAAGTTGGAATTCTTCAATGTGAATTGAAGTAAATACATCCTCTCTTACTACTCTTTCGGAAATTACAATCGCATCTTCGAAGTTATAACCTTGCCAAGGCATGTAAGCGACCATCAGGTTTTTACCCAAAGCCAACTCACCGTTATTGGTTGAATAACCTTCGACAAGAACCTGACCTTTAAGTACCTTTTCTCCTTTTAATACCAAAGGAGTAAGGTTAATGGTAGTATCTTGGTTGGTTCTTCTGAATTTTACCAATTCATACGTCTTATACTCATCACTGAAATTGACCAAAAGATCATCTTCAGTAAGGTCATATTTGATCGTGATTTTGCTTGCATCGACGTATTCTACTACACCGTTTGCTTCTGCCAATACCAAAGATCTAGAATCTGTAGCTGCTTTTGCTTCCAAACCAGTCCCGACAATCGGAGCCTCAGGCTTCAATAATGGTACGGCTTGACGTTGCATGTTAGATCCCATCAAGGCACGGTTGGCATCATCATGCTCCAAGAAAGGAATCAAAGATGCTGCAACTGATACAATCTGATTAGGAGCAACATCCATATAACTGATTTCCTTTGGTTCTAAGACTGGGAAATCACCTTCAAATCTTGCTTTTACTTTTTCATTGATAAAGACTCCATTGGCATCCAATGGGGCATTCGCCTGCGCAATGTTGTTGTCATCCTCTTCTTCTGCAGTCAAGAAAACAATATCATTGGCATTCATGCTTACTTTACCTTCTTTCACTTTTCTATATGGGGTTTCGAGGAAACCCATAGAGTTCACTTTAGCGTGAACACAAAGAGAGGAAATCAATCCAATGTTTGGACCCTCTGGAGTTTCGATAGTACACAAACGACCGTAGTGCGTGTAGTGAACGTCACGTACTTCAAATCCTGCTCTTTCTCTAGAAAGACCGCCCGGACCCAATGCTGATAACCTTCTCTTGTGAGTTAGTTCCGCAAGTGGATTGGTCTGATCCATGAACTGAGAGAGTTGGTTGGTTCCAAAGAAAGAGTTGATCACAGAAGAAAGTGTACGCGCATTGATCAAATCAACAGGCTTGAAATCTTCATTGTCACGGACGTTCATTCTTTCTCTGATTGTTCTTGCCATACGGGCAAGTCCAACCCCAAACTGACTGTACAATTGCTCACCAACTGTACGTACTCTTCTATTGCTCAAGTGATCAATATCATCGACTACTGCTTTAGAATTGATCAAACCGATCAAGTACTTCACAATACTGATGATATCCTCAGTTGTCAAAACAATTTTTTCAGGATCAATCTGTAATCCTAATTTTTTGTTTATTCTGTATCTACCTACTTCACCAAGATCATATCTCTTGTCTGAGAAGAATAGTCCGTGAATAACCTCACGAGCAGTTGCCTCATCAGGAGCTTCAGTATTCCTCAATTGACGGTAGATCACTTCTACCGCTTCTTTTTCAGAATTTGAATTATCCTTTTGAAGTGTATTATAGATAATGGAGAAGTCAGCTACGTTTACATCCTCTCTGTGGAGAATGATAGACTTAGCTCCTGATTCCAAAATCATGGATATATCTTCATCTGTCAGAATGGAATCCCTTTCCAACAAAACTTCATTTCTATCAATTGAAACTACCTCACCAGTATCTTCATCCACAAAATCCTCTACCCAGGTACGAAGCACCCTAGCAGCCAATTTTCTTCCGGAAACTTTTTTGAGGTTATTTTTTGTAGCATCTATTTCTTCAGAAAGACCGAACAGGTCGAGGATCTCCTTATCAGAACCAAAACCAATAGCTCTCAACAAAGTCGTCACAGGAAATTTCTTCTTCCTGTCAATGTAAGCATACATAACATTGTTGATGTCTGTGGCAAATTCAATCCAGCTACCTTTGAAAGGAATAATTCTAGCTGAATATAATTTAGTACCGTTGGTATGTTTGCTCTGGGCAAAGAAAACTCCCGGCGATCTATGAAGCTGGGATACAATGACTCTTTCAGCTCCATTGATGACGAAAGATCCTTTTTCAGTCATGTAAGGAAGATTTCCTAAGAAAACTTCTTGTTCGATTGTTTCAAAATCCTCGTTGTCCTCATCATGACAAAGAAGTCGCAATTTTGCTTTTAAAGGAACGGAGTAGGTAAGTCCACGGTCAATACATTCCTCCACACTATATTTGGGAGGATCGACTGCGTAGTCAATAAATTCAAGGGTAAAATTTTCACGAGAATCCGAAATCGGAAAATTCTCAGAAAACACCTTGAACAGACCATCCTGTCTTCTTCTTTCAGCTGGAGTATCCAATTGGAAAAAGTCTTTGAAAGATTGTAATTGGATATCTAAGAAATCCGGATAGTCTTTGACTACCTTAATAGATGAGAAACTTTTCCTTACGGTTTGATTCTGGATAGCCAAGGCAGTATAAGTTTTAGTGATAATGATAACTAAATGCGACAATTTTCGCTTAGAATAGTGCAATTTATTACCTGTGCACAAACAGGAAAAGACCTGACTATGCAGTCAGGTCCTAATTCGTAACCTTTACCTAGAAGGAAAGGTTTTTCAAATTATTTAATCTCTACTTCCGCACCAGCTTCTTCAAGAGACTTCTTCAAAGCATCAGCCTCATCTTTAGCGATACCTTCTTTCACAGCTTTTGGAGCGCTATCAACCAATTCTTTAGCTTCTTTCAAGCCAAGACCGGTCAATTCTTTCACTAGCTTAACAACAGCCAATTTCTGACCGCCTGCAGCTTTCAAGATTACATCAAAAGAGGTTTTTTCTTCTACTTCAGCGGCACCGGCACCGGCACCACCAGCAGGAGCGGCAACAGCAACAGCAGCAGCTGCAGGCTCGATGCCATATTCGTCCTTCAATATATCAGCCAATTCTTTTACTTCTTTTACAGTCAAGTTTACTAACTGATCAGCAAGTTGTTTAAGATCTGCCATTGTATTAATATTTAAATTGTTGATTTTTTTTTAACTGATTTGATAACTGCATTTTTTTATTCCTTTTCAGAAAGTGTCTTAACAAGGCCTGCCAATGTATTCTGTCCACTTTGAAGGGCAGAGATAAGGTTTTTTGCAGGAGATTGAAGAAGAGCAATAACATCTCCAAGAAGTTCTTGCTTGGATTTCAAGGTAGATAGTGTATCTAACTGACCTTCGCCAAGGAATATTCCTGAATCTATTGAAGCACCTTTAAATAAAGGTCTTACTTCTTTCTTACCAAGTTTTTTTCTGAAATCAAGGATCACTTTAGCAGGAAGATTACCACTCTCTTTGGAGAACATAATACCTGAGAATCCTTTTAAAGCCACCTCTGAAAATTCAGTGTAGTCTGTATCAAGATTTTCTAACGCCTTTTTGATCAACGTATTTTTGAAAACCTTATACTCAACACCTTTATCAAAGCAAGCTCTTCTGAAGGCATTTACCTGTGCCACTGTAAACCCTGAAGCATCAGTGACGTAGAAGTAGGGATTTTCCTTAAACTTCTCGGTAAGACCATCGATTATTTCTAATTTTTCTTCTCTAGTCATGATTAAATACCTTGAAAACTTCCTTTGTCTACTTTAACTCCAGGAGATTGTGTGCTTGACAAATGAATGCTCCTGAAATATGTTCCTTTAGAAGAAGATGGTTTTAGCTTTGAAATAGTATTGATCAATTCCTTTGCGTTCTCCTGAAGTTGCTCAGGGTTGAAAGAAACTTTACCAATACTGGCATGAATAATCCCGAATTTATCTACTTTAAAATCGATCTTACCTGCTTTTACTTCTTTAACTGCTTTTCCAACATCTAAAGTAACTGTACCGGATTTCGGATTGGGCATCAAGCCTCTTGGACCCAAAATCCTACCAAGTCTACCAACTTTAGCCATCACATTCGGCATAGTTATAATGACATCAATGTCAGTCCAACCGCCTTCAATTTTGGCTATATAGTCATCAAGACCTACATAATCTGCACCAGCTTCTTTAGCTTCTTCTACTTTGTCAGGCGTACACAACACCAATACTTTTACGTCTTTACCTGTGCCATGTGGCAATGCCACTACACCTCTTACCATTTGATCTGCTTTTCTTGGATCAACGCCCAGTCGGACATCAATATCAACAGAAGCATCAAATTTAGAGTTGGTAATATCTTTGACGATAGAAGAAGCTTCCTCTAGGGAGTACAGCTGGCTTGAGTCGTACTTAGAAAGAGCTTCTTTTTGCTTTTTTGTTAACTTAGCCATAGTTGTATTATTATACCTCCCAAGGGGCTTTACCCGAAACAGTGATACCCATACTTCTAGCAGTACCTGCAATCATTTTCATGGCAGATTCCACTTTGAAAGCGTTTAAGTCAGGCATTTTCACCTGCGCAATTTCTTTTACCTGATCCCAGGTAACAGATCCTACTTTTTTCCTGTTTGGCTCTGCAGAACCACTTTTTACCTTCGCAGCCTCAAGCAACATATTTGCAGCAGGAGGAGTTTTTACTACGAATTCAAATGTTTTGTCAGAGAAAACAGTAATCAAAACAGGCAATACCTGACCCATTTTATCTTGGGTACGGGCATTGTATTGCTTACAGAACTCCATAATGTTCAAACCCTTGGAACCAAGAGCCGGACCAACCGGAGGTGATGGATTTGCCTGGCCACCTTTCACCTGTAATTTCACATAACCTGTGATTTCCTTAGCCATTTCTTAATCTTGTTTTTCTACTTGTATAAAGTTTAATTCTACCGGTGTATTTCGACCGAAGATCTTGACCATAACATTCAATTTCTTCTTGTCTTCAAACACCTCTTCAATAATCCCCGAGAAACCACTGAAAGGACCATCCATTACTTTGACAGTCTCTCCAATTATAAATGGTGTATCAAGTTTCACGGCAAACTCGTCAATCTCTTCAACTCGTCCTAAGATTCTGTTGATTTCAGATTGGCGTAATGGTTCAGGGGTTTTGGAAGCTCCCCCCTGGTTTGATCCTAAGAAACCGATGACACCCGGGATACTTGTAATTACATGATTGGCTTCGCCGTGTGTCAAATCCGCATTGATCAAAACATAGCCCGGAAAGAAATTTCTTTCTCGAACTCTCTTTTTACCATTACGCATTTCGTAAACTTTCTCGGAGGGAATCAAGACCTCAGGAATATAATCCTCAAGTTTTTGACGGACAATTTCATTATCCAAGTAAGACTTGGTTTTTTTCTCTTGCCCGGCTACCACCCTAAGTACGTACCACTTATGTTCAGCCATCAGTATTATTCAATTAGAATAGATCGTAAAACCATTTCATCAAATTCTCGAATCCCAAGTCAATAGCCCCAATAACCAAGGCAAAAATGAGAGATGCGACTATTACCAAAACAGCACTGTTTTGTAGAAACGAGTATGAAGGCCAAGTGACCTTGTTTTTCATTTCGTCGATTGATTCGATAACAAAACTCTTAATATTCATGGTTTACTACATTTTGTGCACGGGCAGAGAGATTCGAACTCCCATCAACGGTTTTGGAGACCGCTATTCTGCCATTGAACTATGCCCGTAGAATTTTAAGTCCCCAAAAGGAACGCAAAGGTAGTCAGAAGTGGGATAAGATACAAATGCGATCCTAAAAAATATTCAGGATCGCATTTGAAAATTTATAAATTCTAAGACTCTTAGTCAAGAATTTCAGTCACCTGACCGGCACCTACAGTTCTACCTCCTTCACGGATAGCAAAACGAAGACCTTTCTCAAGTGCTACTTTATTCAATAAGTTAACTTCAATAGTCACGTTGTCACCTGGCATAACCATTTCCACGTTTTCAGGAAGCATAATTTCTCCAGTTACGTCTGTAGTCCTTAAGTAGAACTGTGGACGATATTTGTTGAAGAATGGCGTATGACGTCCACCTTCTTCTTTAGAAAGAACGTAAACTTCAGCCTTGAAAAGAGCGTGAGGCTTCACAGAGTTTGGCTTACAGATAATCATACCTCTTCTGATTTGGGATTTTTCAATACCTCTCAACAAAAGACCAACGTTATCACCTGCTTCTCCTCTATCAAGGATCTTACGGAACATTTCAACACCAGTTACAGTAGACTTCAATCCTTCAGCACCCATACCGATGATGTCAACAGCGTCTCCAGAGTTGATTACACCTCTTTCGATTCTACCTGTTGCAACAGTACCACGACCTGTGATTGAAAATACGTCTTCAACCGGCATCAAGAAATCTTTGTCGATCAAACGCTCAGGGATTGGAATGAACTCATCCACAGCATTCATCAATTCCATAACAGTAGATTCCCACTTGGCATCACCGTTAAGTGCACCAAGAGCAGAACCTGCGATTACAGGAATATTATCTCCATCAAAATCATAGAATGAAAGAAGTTCTCTGATTTCCATTTCCACAAGCTCAAGAAGCTCAGGATCATCCACCATATCCACTTTATTCATAAATACAACAAGTGCTGGAACACCTACCTGACGAGCAAGAAGGATGTGCTCTCTTGTCTGAGGCATAGGTCCATCAGTTGCAGCTACTACTAATATAGCACCGTCCATCTGAGCAGCACCGGTAACCATGTTTTTCACATAATCAGCGTGTCCAGGACAATCTACGTGAGCGTAGTGTCTTTTCTCGGTTGAATATTCAACGTGAGAAGTATTGATAGTAATTCCTCTTTCTTTTTCTTCCGGAGCGTTATCAATGGAAGAAAAATCTCTTAATTCAGAAAGACCTTTTTTCGCCAAAACGGTAGTAATGGCAGCAGTCAAAGTTGTCTTTCCATGGTCTACGTGACCAATCGTACCGATGTTAACGTGCGGTTTTGAACGGTCAAAGGTTGCTTTTGCCATGCGTGAAAATCCTCTGTTTTAGTTAAGGTTATATAATTATTTTAATTTTTCAATGTTTCAGAGCCAACGACGGGAATTGAACCCGTGACCCCTTCCTTACCAAGGAAGTACTCTACCCCTGAGCTACGTCGGCTGGTAACATTTGCCCTGCTTTATTAAAAGCATAGAGCGGGAGACGAGGCTCGAACCCGCGACCTGCAGCTTGGAAGGCTGCCGCTCTACCAACTGAGCTACTCCCGCTTTTGAAATGCTGTGCAAAAGTAATAAAATATTTTGCAATTCACACTTGTGGGGGAAACAGGATTCGAACCTGTGAAGACATAAGTCAACGGATTTACAGTCCGTCCCAGTTGGCCGCTTTGGTATTCCCCCAACTGATTTTGGTCAAGATTTAAACCTAATTTTGATTTTTGTATTCTTAACGGATGGCAAAATTATACCCTTTTCCTAAACATTCAAAATTATGTTTGAAAATTTCAAAGTATTTTTTAGATGCCTACTTTAATCACATTAAAATCAACCATTTAATTTTCTTCAAGGTACTGAGAGAGGAAAAATTCCTCATATCTTTTAGCTAAATCATCCTTCTCCAGAGAATATAACTCTTTAGCCTTATCCAAAACCCCAGGCTCATCGATAAATCCGAATAAGCCCATAAAGGCTCCGATCCTGACATAATTTGAGTTATTTTCTTTTGCAATGGTATATAAATTATTTATTGCTTTTTCTTTTCCTTCACCCGGATTTTGTACAAAGTATTCACTGTAATAACCTAGAAAATAGTAAAGTGATTGTCCACCCTGCAATTCTAGATTGTTGTGAAACCATTCCGCTTTCCCACTGATAAGGTTTGTGATGTAATATTCAGCTACAGGAACAACCAGCCTGATGTTTTTCTCAGATTCAAATCGGTTTGCGATTTCTACTCTATCTGCGTTGTTTTCATTTTCCAAGTATGCGGCCAAAGCCGCTCCTGCCACATAGTAAGAAGGATGCTCCATCCACTCCATAAACTTAGGGGCATATTTGTCAGGATCTAGCAAACTTAGCATTTCGATTGCCCCTTGCTTTACAGTATTCTTGGGATCCGTTTCTGCCATTTCCAATAGACGATCTTCCAAATCGGAAATCTCCAACAACCAATCCGGATGTTGGGCTATGTGCATGATCGCAGCTTCTCTGATCGCATAAAACGGATCATTCAATGCTCTACCTACCAAAGAAGCAACCTCGGGGTCATCTGCAAAAATATTTGCCAGACTGTCGAGTGCTTCAAACCTTGACACTCCCAATGACGAAATACTAAATTGCTTTTTGAAGTGATCTACGCCCCTTGAGGATTTTTTTTCTGCAAGTAATTCCATGGCCTCATCAAAGTACAATTCTTTTAAAGGGACTTTGTTTTCTATCGCAAATTGCTGCCACGCCTTATCCAAAACCAATTCTTTTTCATGTCTTTTACCCTCATGATACCAGCTCACTTTGAAAGGTATTTTATATAAAGGAGTGGAAGTAAGATCTTGCTTTTGGGAAACAGTTAACAGAAGGTTCCCAGGCTGACTGTAATCTATTTCATATTCGAGTGTTGGATGGCCTGAGGAAAGAAACCACTGATTGAAATACCAATTAAGGTCTTGGCCGGTAACTTCTTCAAAAGCCAATCTAAGGTCATGAACTTCCACACTTGAAAATGCATGTTTGTTCAAATAAAGTTTTACACCTGCAAAGAATGCTTCATCTCCAATGTGTCTTCTAAGCATATGAAGTATTCTGCCTCCTTTTGCATAAGAATGGCTGTCAAACATGTCTTCTGAATCATTGTGATAAAACCGGATCAAATCAACTTGCTTCTCCTTGGATTCATCAAAGTACATTTCCATTTCAGAAATATGATGCATGTCAGCATCATCCTTTCCATCTTTATATTCAAACCAGAGGTATTCGGAGTAATTGGCAAAAGCTTCATTCAAAGTAAGATTTGCCCATGATTCATTGGTGACATAATCCCCTAGCCATTGGTGAAAAAGCTCATGCGCGATAATGCCATCCCATTCTGAATCTATAGCGGCCCTAGCATCCAAATTCAGGTCTTCCATAAATACCGAAATGGTAGTGTTTTCCATGGCCCCGGAGACAAAATCCCGGACTACAACCTGATCATACTTTTGCCAAGGATACCGTACACAGAGGATTTTTGAGAAAAACCCAATCATCTCTGGCGTGTTTTGAAAAACCGTTTTGGCTCCTTCTTCAAATTCCTTTTCCACATAATAACTCACAGGCATTCCCTCCCAATTATCTTTGATCTCTACAAAATCGCCAACAATCACTGCTGCCAAATAGGGTGCATGTGGCAAGTCCATCACCCAATGGTCAGTTCTTGTCCCGTCAGCATTTACTTTGCTTGATTTCAAAAGACCATTACTGATTGTCTTTAGTTTTTTATCGACCGTCATTTTGATTTCCTGAGTCATTCTCTCATTGGGGGAATCAATCGTAGGAAACCACTTGGAGTTATGCTCGGATTCCCCTTGCGTCCAAATCATAGTGGGCTTATTGGGATCTTCCCCCCGAGCATTGATAAAGTATAACCCTTTGGTGTCAGTAATGGCTGCACTCCCTAGTTCAGGGTTTTCGTTTGGTTTGGCAGTGTATTTTATCCTGACTGTGATGGTGTCTTTGGAAGTGTATGTTTGAGGTAAATATGCTGTAACAGTTTGTCCATTATAGCGGAAATTTAACTCACTCTCTTTCCCTTTTTCTAATAATAAAAAACCATGAATGTCAAAATCCTGTGCATCAAGGACCAGTTCACGCTGAGGGTAAAAATAGGGCTTAAAAGTCAGGACAGCGACTCCATTTACCCATTCCTTCTGATAGTCAAAGGACAAATCCAACGCTGTATGTAAAAGGTCAAAGTATCTTGTGTCAGAAGCTTTATAGGAAGCAATTCTATTTTCTAATGCCGGAATCAATTCTTTTAGCTGTGAAGCATCATTTGAATCCGATCTATTAGTTTCGATTTCTAATTGCGATGAAGGTACTTCTGCAACTTGATCTGACACGGGCTTGGAACTCTGACAAGACCAAATCAAAAAAATAGAAATGGCCAAAAGTGCTTTGGGTTTATTGAAATCCATGAAAATGCTTTTTGAAGATTAATTGTATATTTAGCGCAAAATAAAGGAAATGTATTCAGTTAATATCAAGAATTCGGTTTTTGAAGTAGAAAAAGCAAAAGAAACAGTTGTTGTTAACGGGAATATCCTTGATTGGGATATATCCCAGATTAATGAAAGACACTACAATGTCATCTACAATGACAAATCCTTTAACTTAGAAGTGGTAAGTCTTGATATTGAAACCAAAACTGTCAAACTCAAGCTCAACAACAAACCCTGTGAAATAACGCTCAAGGATAAATTCGACCTTTTGTTGGAAAAACTTGGAATGAATAACCTCCATAATAAAGTAGCCAAGGATATCAAAGCACCAATGCCTGGATTGATTTTTGACATCAAAGTCAAAGAGGGGGATGAGGTTAAGAAAGGAGATGCCGTACTCATACTCGAGGCCATGAAAATGGAGAATATCCTCAAATCTCCGGGAGACGGAACCGTCAAAGCCATCAAAATCAAAAAAGGACAAAGCGTAGAGAAAAATCAGGTCCTAATCCAATTTTAGAAAAAACAGGTTTTCATTTCTAAAGTAAGACTTTATATTTGTCGGATTTATCAATTTACCAACCTGATTGAGTTAGTCTTTTTCACATATAAAAACCAAAAATGAAGTATAAAAGGATTTTGCTGAAACTAAGCGGCGAGGCGCTGATGGGAGAAAAAAACTACGGTATTGATTCCAAAAGACTAGAGCAATATGCCCAAGAAATCAAAAGGGTAAAAGAATTGGGAGTTGAACTCGCTATCGTCATCGGAGGAGGCAACATCTTTAGGGGTGTTCAGGCAGAAAATGCTGGAATTGACCGTGTGCAGGGGGACTATATGGGCATGCTCGCAACCTTGATCAATGCCATGGCACTCCAGAGTGCACTCGAACAAGTTGGTATGTTTACCCGATTAATGTCAGGGATCAAAGTAGAAAGTGTCTGCGAACCTTTTATCAGAAGAAGAGCCATCCGACACCTCGAAAAAGGCAGAATAGTTATTTTTGGAGCAGGAATCGGCAATCCTTATTTCACTACAGACTCTACTGCCGCACTTCGTGCGATAGAAATCGAAGCAGACGTGGTCTTGAAAGGTACTAGAGTTGACGGCGTCTATACCGCAGATCCTGAAAAAGACAAAACCGCAACCAAATACAGCTCTCTTTCTTTTCAGGAAGCATACGCCAAAAACCTCAACATCATGGACATGACGGCGTTTACCCTTTGTCAGGAAAATAACTTGCCTATCATCGTTTTTGACATGAACAAGCCAGGCAATTTGGATAAAATTGTCCTTGGAGAAGATATCGGAACATTAATCACTTCAAACTAATCCGAATTAATTATGGAAGAAATTCAGATGTACTTGGAAGAAGCCAAAGAATTGATGCAAAAAGCAGTCAACCACACTTCCACTGAATTATTGAAAATCAGAGCAGGAAAAGCAATGCCAAACTTGCTTGATGGACTGATGGTAGCCTATTATGGTTCACCTACTCCCCTGCAGCAGGTGGCTTCGGTCACGACGCCTGATGCAAGGACACTTGCAATCAAGCCTTGGGAAAGAAACCTGATCAATGAAATCGAAAGATCTATCATCAACTCTGACCTTGGACTTGCACCTCAGAATAATGGAGAACTCATCATCCTGACGATTCCTCCAATGACTGAGGAAAGAAGAAAAAACCTGGTAAAGCAGGCAAAAAATGAATGCGAATCAGGGAAAATTTCCATCAGGACAGTAAGAAAAGAAACCAACGAGTCTCTTAGAAAACTTCAAAAAGACGGAGCTGCAGAAGATGAAATCAAAAGAGCAGAAGATACTGTCCAGAAATTCACAGATGGTTATTCCACCAAAATCGATGAACTCTTGGTGAAAAAAGAACATGAGATCATGACGGTTTGACCGATGAAAATATCGGTGGATATTCATTGATATTAGATACTGATTGATATTGGCTCGTTGTCCATTGGTGGTTCTAATTAAAAAGCTGAAATTTAATTACAGATAGAAAAAAGGCTTCCATTGAAAAAATGGAAGCCTTTTTTAATATATACTTTTTGAAAATTCGAGAAATGATCCGCGTAGGTGTCAAAAACCATTTATGGGTTGGTTTACAAAAACAATATCGATTAATATCCATCCCGATGGCCAT
>NZ_JAMFLG010000020.1 GCF_023502205.1 Aquiflexum sp. TKW24L
GTAATTCAATTTGCCAAGAATTATATTTTGTTTGGGTGTTTGGTTCAAAAGTCCAATTGCAAATTTGAAATAATAAAAGGGTAGGACAAGGCGTTTGGAAATGATCCTTTAGGTTCCGATAGCTATCGGAATTAGCCTTGGGCCAGGTGCTGGGAAGGCAAATCCCACCCTGTTCACAATCCATCGCTAAACTACATCTAGCTGGGATCTCTAAGGGAACATGCCGTAGATTGTGCCCAAAGAAGGTCGGATTATTTCTGTCTATAGATATTATACTACCTTCCAATATTCTGATCAAAAACATGAAATCCAATCCCGGCAAATTCTTCCTAATAATTACAATTCTATTTTTTGTAATTGGGATTTTTACGACTGACAAGAGCATCGACATTCAGATTTATGACACGTACTATGTGATTGGCTATTTTCCGATTTTGTTGATTTTTTGGTTATTGTTTGGGGTTTCTGCTTTTGTATATTCAGTTCTAAACAGAAGGCATATCGATTCTGTGAAAAAATGAAAAGGAGCCATGATAGATTATTTTTGGAAAGTGTTTTTAAAATAGCTGACCTATTCGAAAAAACACCAAAAAATAGGTCAGGGCAGTCAAACTGTATTTCAAAAGCAGTCTTGAAATGCCAAATTATTTTGGTTATTTTTTAAGTAGATTGCATCTAATACACTTAACATTGGCGTCAATTGCCGCTATCCTTTAACTTTTTGAACAGAATTAATAACTTAGAAAACTTACTTTATGAGTACAAAACCATCTGTCATTAGAAAAATACTGTCAGTTTTAGTAATCATGGTAACAATATTATCATGTTCGAAACCAGTACATCAAGAACCAAATAGTGTAGAAAAGGCGGATCTACAAGACTGGAAATTGGAGGTGGAGAGAACTTTACAGCTATTTGGCCATAGAAATTGGATCGTAATAGCAGATGCTGCCTATCCACAACAAAGCAATCAGGCAATCAAAACGCTAGTTGTTAATGCCGATCAATTAGAAGTAATTGAATTTGTTAATCAATCAATTGAAAAAGCTAAACATGTAAACGCTACTATTTTTATTGATAAAGAAATGGAATTCGTTCCGGAAAAGGCAGCAGAAGGGATCGGAAACTATAGCGCTAAACTCGACATTCTTTTAGAAGGAAAGCCAGTAAAAACCATGTTGCATGAAGCCATTATCCAGAAAATTGATTCATCTGCAAAATTATTTAATGTGCTCATCATTAAAACGGATTTAGTAATTCCGTATACATCCGTTTTTTTTGAGTTAGAATGTGGCTATTGGAATGCGGAAGACGAGGAAAACTTAAGAACAATTATAGCAGGAAGTGGAAAAAAGAATTAATAAAAAAAGATCATGCGTGAAAAATCAGACCATAAATCTTGCATTCCGAATTCCGGCTGTTGTTCTCCAAGCGAAACTTCTTCTATCGAGAGAAGTATTGTAAGAAGGGATTTTTTGAAATTCTTAGGGCTTGCATCCGGTGGTGTTTTACTCGGGTTTCCTGCTATTGGCATGAAAAATTCAAGCCCTATTTATACCATACCAACAGATAAAGGTCTATCTCCCGAGTGGTATAAAAGCTTGTATGAGCGGGGTGCGGCAGAAGTGTACTCAGGAAAAGAATTGGCCTATATAGGGATGCCTATTGGCGGTATGTTTACCGGGACAGTATACATTGGCGGAGATGGCAAACTTTGGTTGTGGAATATTTTCAACGAAGAAAAAGAAGGAATAAGTAGCAAGGAGTACGAAAACTGGCAAGGCAAGAAAAAAGTAAAACCGAGAGACGGCGCTAATTTCATATTTCCGGTTTCCCCGGAATACCCTTTTGAGCAAGGCTTTGGCATAATGGTAAAGCAAGGGAAAAACACTTGGAAAAAATCGCTTGACTTTAAAGGATTCGATGACATTACATTTAATGGGCAGTATCCTATTGCTGAAGTCAGCTATCGAGACAGTGAATTACCGGTAGCCGTTGATTTACAATCCTTCTCTCCTTTTGTTCCGCTCGATGTAGATGCTTCCAGTTATCCCGCTACCATCATGCGATTTAAAGCTACCAATACGAGCAACAAAAATGTAAGCGTAGAGTTAGCTGGTTGGTTGGAAAATGCCACACTCAACAACACTAAAAACAGCAGCGAAGTAACGCTTATCAATACCATTTCGGAAGTTTCCGGAAATACGATTTTGACTTGCTCTGCACAAACGAATGCAGAGGAATTGAAACAACAACGCGACTTTGGCAACATGTCATTGTCTCTTTTGGCGGCTGGTCCGGAAGTGAAAGCCGAAGCAGGAACTCAAGTAACAGGTAGCCTCCTTTTTCCAAAAAATGAGGAAAGAAACGCTTCAACACAACATGGAGAACAATTGTGTGGGGCATTGAGTAAAACAATCAATTTAAAACCTAACGAAACTCAGGAAATCACTTTCATCATCAGCTGGTATTTCCCAAACATCATACTTCCCCAAAACAAAAAATTAGAAAGAGAAAATAAAGGCCGATACTATAAAAAACGATTTCAAAACTCTCAGGAAGTAGCTGAAGATATTGCTACCAAATACGAAGATTTATATCGCAAAACGACCTCTTGGAGAAACACCTTTTACGAAGACTCCACGCTACCTCATTGGTTTTTGAACAGAACATTTGTCAATACCTCCATCCTGGCAACGGAAACCTGCTATCTATTAGAGGATGGTCGTTTTTGGGCATGGGAAGGTATTGGTTGCTGCCCGGGCACTTGCACGCATGTTTGGCATTATGCTCAGGCCATAGGAAGAATATTTCCTGAACTGGAAAGAAACCTGAGAGAGAAAACAGATTTTGATGTCATCGATGACTTATCCGGTGGTATTGATTTCAGAGGCGGAATGGCTAATAAAAATGCAGCTGATGGGCAGGCAGGGATAGTGTTGCGGGCCTATCGTGACTATCAAATGTCCACCAATGATGAGTTTCTGAAGGAACATTGGGAAAACATTAAACTCGCCTTACAATACCTGATCAACTTAGATAAAGAAGATGGTGAAGCAAACGGCGCTATTTATGGCGAACAGCACAACACACTTGATGCCGAATGGTATGGCAATATACCGGTCATTACCTCTCTCTATTTAGCTGCTCTGGCGGCTTCAGTAGCGATGGCAAAAGTGATGCATGATACTGCTGCTGAAGAAGAATACACGGCTATCCTTGCAGCAGGACAAAAGAATATCGAAAAGCTCTTTAATGGTGAGTACTTCATTCAAAATGAAGACTCAAACAAAAAAGACGCTATCGGTATCGGAAAGGGTTGCTATATCGATCAGGTATTTGGGCAAAGTTGGGCAAATCAGGTTGGTCTAGGTCAAGTATACAACAAGGAAATGATCGATAGTTCACTGGAATCGCTCTGGAAATACAATTTCGTTCCCGATGTCGGACCTTTACGAGCCAGTTTGTCTCCTGCAGTAAATGGAAGACCTTACGCTCTTGCTGGAGATGCGGGCATGGTCATGTGTACGTGGCCCCTTGGCGGCAAGCGCGACGACTGGGAAAAACATTGGCAATTTGGGTATTTCAATGAGTGTATGACGGGTTTTGAACATCAGGTTGCCAGCCATATGATTTGGGAAGATAAACTGGATTATGGTCTCACGCTGATCAAAGCAATTCACGAAAGGTATGGTGCCGAAAAGAGAAACCCGTACAATGAGATAGAATGCAGTGACCATTACGCTCGTGCTATGGCGAGTTACGGCGCTTTTATTGCTGCTTGTGGTTATACCTACAATGGACCCAAAGGGCAACTTGGTTTTGCTCCGAAAATGAATCCTGAAAATTTCAAAGCCGCTTTTATCAGCGCTGAAGGTTGGGGAAGCATATGTCAAACAAGAACAGCGACGTCACAAACCAATACAGTGAAAATGGCCCAGGGAAAACTGCATGTGCAAGAGCTTGAAGTGGCATTGCCTGAAGGAAAATCGGCAACCTCTATCGAATTTACTTTGAATCATAAATCAGTAGATGCAACAGTGAAAAAAGAGGGGAATAAAACCATTGTTATTTTCGAAAGTGTTGGTCTAATGGAAAACGATAGGATTGCTGCTGTCATAAAATTTTAGCATGCCATTAAACTATTTACTATCGTTTTTTTGATTTTCAATATTCTCCATTCCAAGAATTGAGAAAAGAAGATTTGAACAAAATCCTGGAAAATTCATAAAGTTGGACCTCCACTTTGCCATTGTACCCAATAATCTCTAATTTTCAACCCAATTAAAAAAACAAATCCCCCATGTTAAAAAAGTTTCTTATCGGCTTAGGAGTATTGGCATTAATTCTGGCTGTGGCATTTATTTATATGAATAACCGCAACCGCACCTTAAGTCCTCCGGGTTTTGTAGAGTTGGATAATAACAAGCTACATGTCAAGGTACTCTATAGCCGCCCGTCTGTAAAAGGCCGATTGATATTTGGCTCCGAAGCCGATGGGGCACTTCAGCCTTGGGGTAGCTATTGGAGATTGGGAGCCAATGAAGCCACCGAAATGACCATCAACCAAAATGTCATTTTCAATGGTGAACCATTAAATGCAGGAACATATAGTCTTTATGCCATACCCGGTGCTGATTCATTCCAAATTGGAGTCAATACAGTGGTAGGATCTTGGGGGGCGCAAGAACCGGATTACAGCAAAGATTTATTTGTAACAGAAGTTCCTGTTACCCGACTTGTGACGCCGGTAGAGCAATTTACCACCCGTATTGAAAATGGTCCAAATGATGGCGCTATTGTATATTTTGAATGGAGTGATGTGCAATTGATCATTCCGATAGCGATTAATCCGGGAATGTAGGGGAACCTCGTGCCAATGGCGGTAAAAAAAAATTACCTCACGCAGAGCCGTAGAGAAAAAGGAGAAAATTTGGAAGGATGAAGGAAAAGGGATGAAGCATGAAGGATGATGAATTCAGATTGAACGAGGCAGTATAGATTTGGAAGGAAGAAGTTTTTTCTCCGAGCCCTCAGTGAGCTCAGTGGTAAATTTTCTCACCGATTTTTCTTTGCTTCGGTAAGATTCATTCAGCCCTGAAAGGGCAAAATATCCCAACGATGGGTGCAGCCCATCGGTCTAGCCCCTTACCTCCTCCCCTCAGCCCTGAAAGGGCGAAACTTGTCGAAGAAATTATTCCGCCCTTTCAGGGCTCCGGAGAATCCATCCAATCTTTAAGGATGGGCTGCACCCATCCCTTTGTTATTCCGCCCCTTCAGGGCTTTAACCAAGATGAATTAATAACGGCGCGGTCTCTGCGCCCTCCCTGAGCTCTATGGTAAATTATAATTCTCGCTGATTCTCCCTTTGCATCCCTTGTGAAACCTTCTTTTCCTTTTCGGTAAATAAATCATACACCACAGAGTTCACAGTGGACCCAGAGAAAAAGGAGAAAATTTGGAAGGATGAAGGAAAAGGGATAAAGGATGAAGGTGTGTATTAAACTCTGCGCCCTCTGAGCGCTCCGTGGTAAAATTACCAATCTCCCTTTTGCGGTAAAAAAATAGCTCACGCAGAGGCGCGGAGAAAAAGGAGAAATATAAGTTTATAATGATGAATAAAACACTCCACCCTCTGGGTGCTCCGTGGTGAGTTAATTTACTTAAGAGGATACCGAGAACTCAGAAAAATCATTTCCCTGCATGCCGGGCTTCACTCATTTCCTCAACTTCCAAACCACTAAGTGTTGCCAAAAAATCCCCCAAGTATTGGTTGAAAACATTGGGTTGCTCTAAATTGGATACGTGACCTGCATCATCAATTACCTTTAAAGTGGACCCTTTAATGCTTTTGTGCATTTTTTCAGATTCGGCAAGTGGCGTCAATGTATCTTCCCTACCAACAATGATCAATGTTGGGACATTTATAGAAGCCAAAGAGCTACATGTTTCGGAGCGGTTGGCAAGTGCTATCAACCCCTGACTGATGATTTGGGGAGAATTTGAATTAACCACCTTGCTCAGATTTTTCACAATGCCCTTTTTGCTAATCAAAGAATCTTTGTGAAATAGGTTTTGAATAAGGTTTTCATTAAACTTTTCAATTCCATCAGCCTCAATATCAAGAATGGTATTCAGTCGCTTTTCCTTGATCTCCACCGGATCAGCAATACATTGGGTATCGCACAGTACCAAGGCTTCAAACCGCTCAGGAAATCTTTGATGGGCATTCAAAGTAATATAACCTCCCATGGACAAGCCACATACAACTGCTTTTTCGATGTATAATGCATCTAGAAAGCTGATCAGATCATCCCCAAACATTTCTATGCTCAGTTCTGATTCCTCATCGGTAGATTTGCCAAACCCCCTGGTATCCAATGCAATCACCCGATAGGAAGATTTCAAAAACTCCATTTGCTCCGCCCACATGGACTTGTCAAAAGGGAAACCATGTAAAAAGATAACCGGAATACTTCCCTCTCCCATTTCATCATAGGACATATGGAAATTGCTAACAGCGATGGTCAAATCGCCTCCTTTATTTTCGCTTTTCATCATTGTGGATTAGGGGTTGTCTGGTGCTACTTTGGTGATTTGAATCTGTTTTGGAACAAATAGTCCATAAAAACCGTCAATTATCGCCGATGTCAAAGATATATTTTGCATTGCCGTTATATGTTACAAAACTTAACATGAACCTTGTATAATTTGCGCTTTTTTAAAAAGCCAACTATTACTATTCTAAGGAGAAAAGTTTATTTGACCCTGTTCGAAGTATATAATTGAACGGAATTTATAATCTTAAATTTACCCAAGCCCAATGTTTTTTAAAACACGCCTCTATTTCACTGCCTTTATCACCCTTGCCATTTTGTTTTTGTTGCTATGGAATCATTCCCATGGCGGTGTTCCAAGCCACCATCTTCTGGCTCGGGAAGATCTACCCGAGATTTATAATTGGTGGGGTGCTATTTTGCTGCCACTCCTGACCTTGTTATTGACCTATCGGGTGGAAAAAAGGTTGACCAAACAAAACAAGGGTAATTCTCGAATGAAGGGTATCCCAAAAAGTGTAATCGTTGGTTTTTTTCTAGCCTTGCTTTTCGGGATTACCTTGTCTGCCTTTTTCAGCTTTGGCAATACCGAGATACCGGGCTATATGTTGATGGGTGCGTTGGTTACAGCTTTATTCTTTCCCATTTATCGGGCAGAGTGTCTTCTTGGGTTTGTGATTGGGATGACTTATACCTTTGGAGCAGTGCTTCCGACTGGAATTGGTAGCATTCTGTTATTGGTCAGTGCAGTGATTTATCTCGGAATCCGTCCGGTGATTTGGTTTGTCATTTCCAAAGCGAGGAATCTGGCAGATTACAAAGCGGAATAGGTTGTTGGGACAAAACCGGGAAGGCTGATAATTTGATAAAATTAAAATACCTGACCTAGTTCAATCTATTTATGCCTATTTTTCATTCCCAAACCGGATTAAGTTTAACCAATCTTTTCCTTCATTTTTCTCATTTTAGACGTAATTTCAGCATCTGATCCGGGGACAATTGATTTTTGGAACTCCATCATAGAGGACAAGACATGAGCAACGATAGAAGTGACGAGCCTGCGAGATTGGGAAACCTCCTGTTACAGACCGGAGTTGCCCTGATCAAATCAGGTGCAGGAAGCAGCCGGATTATTACCAACCTGTCGCGGTTTGCGATTGCCTATGGCTATGAGGCCAATGTGGACTTGGGGACACGCAATATCTCCATCTCCCTCCATCAGGAAACAAAGGAAAATATTTTCTCAGGATCGAGGAGCATTGCTACCCTACCCGGTGCCAATTTCAGGGTGATTTCTGTCATCAGCCGATTGAGTTGGGATGTGATGGAAAAAAAAATCAGCCTCGAAGATTATGCAAAAGTCATCAACCAAGTTCCCGATATTCCTACTTACAAAAGGCCTGTCATTTTGCTTTTTACGGGAATAGCGGGATCGGCATTCTGCTTCACTTTTGGTGGCAATGCACTCGAAATGGTCCTTACTTTTTTGGCCACCGTGATAGGTCTTTTCTTCAAGCAGGAATTGGTCCTCAAAAAATACAATCCCTTTATGGTTACTTTCGGCAGCGCAATGGTGGCTTCTGCAGTTATTGCGCTGTGTGGTAAAATTTTTGGTGTAGATACTAACTTAGACCATGCTTTTGCCACCTGCATTTTGTTTCTGATTCCGGGCGTGCTGCTGATCAATTCCTTCGTAGACCTGTTGGATGGCCATATCATCAACGGGATTGACCGGGGCACCAATGCCCTTATACATGCCTTCGCCATTGCGTCAGGATTGGCCACAGTTTTATATATTTTCAAAATGCTATGATGCCTGACTGGTTAGATATTATTTTCAAAGCATTTTGGTGCGGCTGTGCTGCGCTAGGATTTGCGATTCTGTTTAACACGCCTCCACGGGCATTGCTCGCGATATTTATGGGAGGTGTTTTGGCAGGATTGTTCAAGTTCACCATACTCCTGCCTGAGGTGGGCGGAGGGATAATTATGGCTTCTGCTGCAGGGGCGGCGGCGATCGGTTTTGCAAGTATCCCTGTTTCGCATTGGAGGCACGTTCCGCCGGTGGTCATCAGTATCCCGGCAGTCATCCCGCTGATTCCGGGGTCTTTTGCCTATCAGACCATGTTGGGTTTGATTTCTTTTATCAACCAAACAGAAGTGGAGGTCCTTACCACCACAGCCCACAATGGAGCGATGACCTTTTATATCATCCTTGCTATTTCCTTGGGGGTAACTTTGCCTATGTTGCTTTTTAGGATTGAGAGTGTCAAAAAGGTGAATTATTCGCTGCCTTTTCGGGGTAGAAGGAAATAGATGTATTAATGGAATTATGTTTATCCGGATGAATGCACTTACCAAAGGTAACTGTAAAGATGTTCTTAAGGACATAGAAAATCGATACCTCATTTTTACAGCTACGTTTTTTATTAGCAAAAAAAGTAGCCAAAAAAGCCAAGACGGGCAGCCGCACATTCTGGCTATTAAAACTCCCGTTTTAATCCCTTATCCACGCACAAGGCCAGTGCCGGCCTCCCGAAGTTTCGGGATCATTCCCCCCACCTCGAACATATGGAATTCAGTTTTTAGATAGAAAATTTCGGAATTGGTCAGGAATGTGCAACCACGCCGATACATATAAAAGGAAATTTGACAACCTGCAGATCAAAACCCCAAAATCAATAACACACCCCAATTTAACTTTTTTCAAAAAAACCCTATTTTGGCATTTATGAAACGATTCCTAATTGTATTCTTTGCCCTGCTTGCTATTAAGTCCGGTGGAACGGCCAAAGGACAGACCATTTCCGATTCTGTTTATTCCCTTCCCTTCCATATAGATGCGGGTTTGCTTGTCTTCAAAGGCCAAATGAACGGTGTCGAAACGGATTTTGCTTTCGATACAGGTGCGAGCATAGGCTTGGCAAACTCCCTCGCCGAACCAGCCGAAAGGCTGAAAGTCAAAGGCAAAAAAATCAAAATGCGTGATTCCAACAAGCAGGTGGCCAAAGTCCCTACAGGCCTGACCAAGGAAATCCAGATCGGCGGGATCACCTTTCCCAAAGTCCGGAGCCTTGTCAATGACATGGCATACCTCTATTGTATGGATTATTACCTGCTCGGATCGGACATCATCCGTCAGCTTAATTGGGAGATTGATTTTGAAAATAGCGTTATCCGGTTTTCAAAAACCCCCTTTTCTGTAGAAAATGAATGGAAAACGATCCCGGTTTATTTTTTCAATAAGAGGCCTTTTGTAACGGTGAAGTTTGTCGGACAAGAATTCGAAAACGTACTCATTGACACAGGATATACACAGTTTTTCAGTTTTCCCGCCAAGAACCCTTCCATTCAGGATTTCCTGTCAATGAAGGACAGCCTTGGACTCAGCAATCCCGATATCAGCAGTTCTATGGGGGCTTTGAGTTTCCAAACAGACAGCACAAGAACGATCTTGGTGGACAGTCTCCAAATTGGCGAAAACTACTTTGGAGGAATTCCGGTAAGTTTTGAGCCCATTACCGGACCAAAACTCGGCATTGGTTTTTTCAAAACATTGGGCAGCAGCCTAGTCATCAACAATTCTGAATCGACCTACCACCTCCGCATGCGGGAAGAGGTGAAGTTCAAAGATCCGATCCAAGTCGGGGTACATTATCAAGAGGGGAAACTCGTCCTGATGAGCAAATCCATCGGAGCTGTTCCCCAAGACGCATTGCTCAATATCGGGGAGGAAATTGAAGCCGTCAACGGCCGAAGGGCGGAAGATTTTGCAGATGCATGTGATTTTATGAGGTGGTCCTTTACCAATAAACCGAAAACCATGACCATCACGAAACTGGACGGCACTTCATTGGTTTTTGAGCCGATAAGGTTGAAATAAAAAGATCCCAAGCACTTTAAAGCATTTAATGCCTTCCCTGCATTTATTTATATCCGTGCGGTGAAGCGGGATTGAAGGTAAACATAGATCAAATAAATAGCCAAGAGGGCGAATTGGATATTTAGACTTTTAGGTTTAAGTTTAAATAATGGGAAAATAGACGCCACAGTGGCATGGAGAGAATCGTTGGCGGTAATAAGGGAACGATAAAGGATCTATCTAAACGAAAAAGACAAATAATATGAAAAAATCAATTTTATTAAATTTAATTCTATCAGTTAGTTACTGTTTTTTCTTTTTTACATCAACATTTGGTCAAGAAACAAAAGAAGATACCAACACCAATCTACCGGTAGTAAGCAATGAAGTTTTCGAATCTATTGTACAATTTTACAAATACGATCAAAATATTCCTTTAGAAGCACGAATTGTGGAGAAAAAGGAACTTCCAGATGGGAATAGGGAGAAAATTATTTTTAAGGGAGTTAATAATTCAACAGTGCCCGCATATTTGACTATTCCCAAAAATGGAGCTACCTCTCATCCAGTTGTGGTTATTGCCGATGGAATTTATGGTTCAAAAGAACGTTGGTTTGAGGATGATAGTTGGCCAAAAGGAGGTCTAATAACAAAGTCTTTTCTTAGGGCTGGTTTTGCTGTTTTGATTCTTGATGCCGCCTATCATGGTGAAAGAACATCAGAATATGATTATGTGAGCCCTCCGTTTCCTCTTACTTTTCCAAATGAAGCTCGGCATATGGTTATTCAGACAGCAACTGAATACCGTAGGGCAATTGATTACCTGTCAACTAGAAGCGAGATCGATACATCCCGTATCGGTATGATGGGTCTAAGCATGGGAGCGGTAATTACTTTTCAACTCTCAAGTATTGATCCAAGAATAAAAACTGCAGTGGCTGGATTAACCCCACCACTTAAATTACCAGAATTACAAGCTGGAGATGTCTGCACATTTGCCAATCATGTTAGCTGTAACTCTTTCCTAATGTTTATGGGAAATGAGGATCCTTTTTATTCCATGGAAGAGGCACATGAGCTTTATGATCGGATTCCAATTTCTCAAAAAGAATTTGTTGAATATAACGTTGGACATGAGCCTCCTGCTGAATACGTAGAAAAAGTAACAGATTGGTTTGAAAAGCATTTAAAATAATGAAAAAACTTTATACTATAATTTTGATGATATGTTTCACAACGATATCATTTGGACAAAGCTCAATCGAAACTGACAAATCACGGATAAAAGAATTAATTATTAAATCTTTTGACGAAATATGGTCTGAATTAAATTCTAAAAACATTGATAAATACTATACAAAGGATTTCCTTCTTTTGGAAAACGGAGAAGTTTGGAATAACGATTCTATTACAAATTATTTGGATAATGCCATACTTCGGAAACCGAAGCCAATACGAATGAATACAATTGAAATTATTGAAATTAGAGTCGCAAACGGAATGGCATGGGTTGCATACCAAAACTATGCGACATTCTCAACTGATAATAAAATCATTAGAAAAGCTAATTGGCTAGAAAGCGCAACGGCAATTTTAACAGAGAATGGATGGAAATTAGAAATGCTTCACTCAACTCGAATTAAAAATGAATAAAAACTACTGCTAAAAGCACCTACCCAAAAGAGGCTGTTCAGTGGTAAAATCAAGCTTTGTGCTTCTATCAAAGTATGTGCTTGGTTGACAGTGAAGTGCTTCGAAATCGCCACCTTCGCCAAGCCCGAAACCGTTATGCGGCAGCTTAAAGACAATACCAAACAACTTTGACGACAAGAAAATGAAATCAGAAAATAAACTCGCAGGACTTGGACTTTTGACAGCAATTTCGGCTTCACTTTGTTGTATAACGCCTGTTTTGGCTTTGTTGGTAGGCACAAGTGGACTTGCTTCGACTTTTTCGTGGCTTGACCCTTTAAGACCTTATTTAATCATACTTACAGTTTTGGTGCTTGGATTTGCTTGGTATCAAAAACAGAAACCACAAAAACAAATTGACTGCAACTGTGAAACGACCGAGAAAACACCATTCATTCAGACGAAAATGTTTTTAGGCATTGTGACAGTTTTTGCAGGACTAATGCTTGCGTTTCCAATTTATGCAAACGTTTTCTTTCCAAAGACAGAGAATAAAACAATCATAACAGACCAAGCAAATATTCGGACAGTAGAATTTTTGATTAATGGAATGACTTGTACAGGTTGTGAAGAACACGTAAACCTCGAAGTAAACAAGTTGACAGGAATAGTAAATACGACTGTTTCTTATGAAAACGGAAACGCAATCATTGAATTTGACCAAGCCCAAACAGACATTGAGGAAATAGAAAATGCGATTGAAAAGACAGGCTATTCAGTAACCAACAAGAAAGAAAATAAATGAACATTATACTGCAATCAACAATCACTTGCCCCGAATGCGGACATAAAAAAGAAGAAACAATGCCGACAGAGGCTTGCCAATATTTTTATGAGTGTGAAAATTGCAAGAAAGTTTTAAAGCCAAAACAAGGCGACTGTTGTGTTTATTGTAGTTATGGGACAGTAAAGTGTCCACCAATTCAAGTAGGGACAAATTGCTGTAATTAAGTATGAAACGATCGACAGAAATAGAAAGCCGACCGCATACAGCACCTACCCAAAAGTGGCGGTTCAGTGGTTAAATCAAGCTTTGTGCATCTATCAAAGTTCGTGCTTGGTTGACAGTGAAGTGCTTCGAAATCGCCACCTTCGGGTAGCTGCAAACCGTTATAGCCAATGCTAAAAGACGACACAACAATAATTTAACATAAATAAAATGAAAAGAACAATTGTAAATCCGATCATTAAAGACACTGTAACATTTTTGCAGACAGTAGAAGAATCTGGCGGAAAAATGAGTGACATTGAAATCACTCTTATGCCTGAAGGAGGAAATCCTCTACATTATCATAAGACCTATTCTGAAACCTTCACTGCAATAGACGGAGAATTAGGGTTAAAATTAGGAAAAAAAGACACTAAGATTTTAAAACCAGGGGAATCATATACGGTTGAACCTATGTCACTGCATAGTTTCTTTAATCCAAC
The DNA here is from genome assembly GCF_023502205.1 of Aquiflexum sp. TKW24L. GTDB lineage: Bacteria > Bacteroidota > Bacteroidia > Cytophagales > Cyclobacteriaceae > Cognataquiflexum. The sequence continues at coordinate 13,543 of NZ_JAMFLG010000020.1, forward strand.
GGACAAGGAAATTAAATTCAATATTAAAATCAAACCCGGACACACAGGATTTGAAAATTCATTAAGAATAATTTATGGTTTAGCGGAAGACGGACTTACAAATAAAAAGTCAATTCCTAAAAGTTTAAAACACACTGCAATTATTGTTTGTATGAGTGATATGAATGTACCCGGACTACTAACATTTATTTATCCGCTTTTAAAACGAATGGCAAATAAATCAAAAGCTAATGGAGAAGAAAAAAAGTTAATAGACAAATATTGTATTTAGGCAACAGTGGCAAAAAGCACTGGCTATAACAGCACATTTGGAATAGGTGGGGTTTCGTGCTCCGCAGACAGTGTAGTGGTAGCCGAAAGTTTTGTGCTCGGCATAAACATTAATGGTAAAAATCCCTCCCATCGCAAATCTGCAAAGCGTTAGTATTTATTTGAAAACCCATAAAAATAAGCGCTATTTCAAGTATTAAGAAAATAAATAATGGCTTTACAAAAACTCGCACCGTTGTGCGAGATCCCATTTTTATCCCTGCTTTGACTTTTTTATATATCTAAAAATTAAACCCAAATTTGATAACCGGCCCAAACTGATGCATATCAAACACAAAAGCTCTAGGAGCTTGTCCAGATTCAAAATCCATATAAATCACCCTATATCCGGCAGTTAACAGAAACAAGTCTGAGAAACGGTAGCCTACATATCCTTGCAATTGCCAAGTCAGATCAGATCCGATTCCAAACCCACCGATATCTCCCCGGAATTGTAACTCCCATTTTTCCTTAAATTCAGTCGTCAGTCTAGTGACAATAATGGGGTCATACCATATTTCGGTTTGACTTGATGAAAATGTTCTTATTACAGGGTCTCCAATAGATGGTTGATTGACAATGGCATTTACTTCCATATCTAGGCTGTTCAACCGACCCCCAATACCAACTTCCAAAAAAGGTCTGATCCGATACAATCCCGCTGCTTCCCAGATAAATTGTTTGGCTGTAACCTCTCCGGAGTTGATCACCAATCCAGACCGGATATCCTGATTCAGTCTCATATACACAAAATCTGAAGTGACTGCCCATTTGTCGGTTTTTAACTCCGTATTAAGCATAAAAGCCATTTGAAGCCTGCTAAAAATATCTCCCGGATTTGCATCCACAGGGATGTTTAATAAATCACCTATACCGGTTTGTCCATTCATATTTGGAAACATAATATACGGCTCCACCAAAAAATCGAATTTATTTGCTTTCTCCTCGGTCTGGGCATAAGTGGGAAGCTGATAGAAAAAAGAAAGGAGACAAAATGTTGGCAATAGCTTTATGGCAAGAAATGATTTCATTTTTTTCATGTATTGGCTTGATTTTAGTTTCAATTCCTAATTAACAGAAACGCTTTAATGCATTTCTGAAAAAATTTTCAATTATCATGGAATCTTTGCAATAAAGTTCAGGAATGGGAGTCAGTTCTAATGAGCAATTTTATTCCGATAAGAATTTTGGATACTTCCTTGGACAACCAAAATCAGAGATTTCAGTTAATCAATTATGACTCACTGATCTATCTCTCGTCAAAATTTTTCTCAACTGTTTTTTCTTATGGCCTTATCTACCAACACAAAACAACAAGTCATTACTTTTACGCTTTTTCGATTTGAGGGGAAGCAGGCATTCTGGATATTTAGACAGATGCAAAAATCTATCAAGGACTATAAAGTAGTCCAAGGTTTGGAGTTCTTTAAGCTGATGGGTAGTGGCGGGAAAAACGGCTTTTCCAAAATGCTCAACGTAAATGTATATACCTTACTCGCAGTTTGGGAATCTGAACAAGCTGCTGCGAGTTATTTTGATGAGTCCAATCATTTCTCAGAATTTCAAGGACGTGCTACCGAGTATTGGACCATTTACATGAATACAAGCAAAGCTCACGGGAAATGGTCAGGTAAGAATCCATTCGAAACCATCCAACCTTACCAATCAGGTCCGATTGCAGTCATCACACGGGCGAGGATCAAAATTCGCTTTCTAAGAAAATTCTGGAGCTATGTCCCTGCGGTGAGTAAAAATATGGACGAGCGGGACGGATCCATTTTTTCCATTGGGATCGGAGAATATCCCTGGCTGATGCAAGCGACCTTCAGCCTGTGGGAAGACGAAGAATCCATGCGGAATTATGCTTACCGCTCCAAATTCCACAAAGAAGTGATCCAAAAAACCCGTGCCCTAGGTTGGTACAGCGAGGAGCTTTTTGCAAATTTTGTTCCTTACAAAACCGTGGGTTCTTGGGAAGGTACAAATCCGCTTCGACCTTTGATGAACTCAGCTTCAAACCTTAGGTAGTGGAGTTGCGATCCAAGTCAAGTCCATTTACCCAAGTGTTGGCTTCGGGTTCAGATTCAAAGATCTTATACGGAACAGGTTGCTTCTGAAATGAAAAAATCATCTTCAATATCGCCCTGATCACCGCATTGGGGAGAATGTAGGCTGTTCCCGCACAAAAGTCCTTCATGAGTTGCTCATTTTCTTTGAGCCAATTGGCCTGCATTTTTTGGTGAGAAAGGGAAGGGATTGCCGCATCCGAAGCATCAAAAATGATCGCCAACTGCTTTGCAAACCGGTAACAAGCCTTCGTTTGGTCGAGATAAGTTTGGAAATTTTGATCCGTACTTTTCTTGCCTGTAAATCGGATCCGGATTACAGGGAAATCTGATTCATCAATAATTGCAAAGCTGTCCATGTGGTAGAAACAGGTTTTGGAAGAAAGAGTTTGAGAAACATCCATTTTGGCGAATTCCAGCTGTGGCGGCAATCCAATTCTTCTTTTATGGGAAATTTTGTCTTGGCCAGATAGCTGTCAGAATTTCAAAACACATCAATTAAGATCATACGTAGAAATTTACTTCTCCTTAAAAACAAAAAAACCTGCCAATCGGCAGGTTTTCAATTTTTTTCAGGTTACAATTACTTTGGTAACAAAACCGCGTCCACTACGTGGATCACACCGTTACTACCTGCAAGGTCAGCAGCAGTGACAGCAGCTCCGTTGATCGTTACTTTGCCATCTTTGATGGAAACTTTTAGGTCCTGACCGTTCAAAGTTTTTACAACTTGCCCGTCAGAAAGGTCAGCAGCCATCACATTACCTGATACCACATGGTAGGTCAATACAGATGTCAATTTGTCTTTGCTCTCAGGCTTCAAAAGATTGTCTACTGTTCCGGCAGGCAATGCAGCAAAAGCGGCATTTGTTGGCGCGAAGATCGTGAAAGGACCTGTTCCGCTCAATGTTTCTACCAAACCAGCTGCAGTAACTGCTGCTACTAATGTAGTGTGGTCAGGAGAACCTACTGCGATGTCTACAACAGTCTTAGGCGCTTCAACAGGAGGAGCAACTTCGACTACCTCGACAGTCGTTTCTTCTACTGTTTCTTCTTTTGGCGCGTTGCCACAGCTTGCTAGGAAAGCTGAGGAAACAATAGCAATTGCAAGGGATAAGAATTTTAATTTTTTCATTTCGATGGCTTGTTTTAAATCCAAAAACCAAACCATGGGCATTGAAAAAAGTTTTTAATTTCTTCAAAAGATTTGATAAATGGTAAAATTCACCTGTCAATGAGTTCTTAGCGGCAGATAAGAGTAAGTATTTAAAAAACATGTAAAATCCGTAAGTATTCATCATAATTTTGCAAGTTTTAATAATTGGGAAATCCGAAGTTTGTCGCCCGAATACAGTTCGAAAAAAATCCTTCTACTCAATAGTCTTCCATAGTTTAAATCATAAAACAGGGCATTACTAATTGATGTAACCAATGTTGCCTGTCATGATGTTGTTCTAATAAAACCCCTAGAAAACAAAAATGATAGTTTTCTATTTTCGAATCATTGCCAGAATCCCTTCTTTGTCCCATTAGCCTTTAACATCGCTTGCATACTCTAAGGGAAAATATGTCCTGTAAACAGCGCAGCAATTTCTATAAAATCACAATCCAAGGTTAAATTTCTATAAACAACCCTTAAAAATTATTATGAAAATCTATGTCAAAAATATGGCTTGCCAAAGTTGCGTGGCTTTTGTAAAAGAAGCATTGGATGAAATGGACATCACTCCTATCAAAGTAGGATTGGGAGAAATAGAAACCAAAGAAGATGTTTCCGACAAAGAGAAACTCGAACTTAACAAAAGGATCAAAAAGGTGGGCTTGGAACTTCTTGAAAAAAAACAAGGGGTAATCATAGAAAAAATCAGGAGTGTGATGATAGATTATGTGTATCACTCAGACGAAAAACCAAATATTAATTTCTCTACATTATTGAGCGAGAAATTGAAACACAGCTATACCTATCTATCCAACTTTTTTTCGGAAGTGGAAGCCACTACGATAGAGCAATACCTGATTTCATTGAAAATCGAACGGGTGAAAGAAATGATCATTTTAGAGGAATTCAATTTGTCAGAGATTGCCTATAAGCTACATTACAGCAGCGCAGCCCACCTTTCCAACCAGTTCAAGAAAGTCACAGGGCTATCCCCCTCTCACTTCAAAAAACTAAAAGAGAAAAGAAGGATTGCGATTCAGGATCTTTGAGGGGGATGGGAAGACCGATGACGGATGACGGATGTGTATTTAAAATTACCCTTTCACCACAGTAACTCTTCGAACAAGAAAATTAGATAAAGCATCAGAAAATCGTTGAGCTTCCCAGATTTCTAGGTCCATGGTCGCATCACCATAAATCTTGATCTCTATATTTTCGGCATCCAAAATACAATGAACGCTTTCGACCCATCGATTTTTGGTTTTGTCCAATCCCACCGCAATCCGCAATATCCCTGCAAGACCACGGACCAAATCACGCTCTTTGGTTTGGAGTTGCTTGAATACCTTATGCTTCTTTTTGGGTACACCCTTTCGATGGTATCTTGCCAAAAGTGACAGGATGATCCGCTCTTCATTATTGAAGCCACGCAACCTGCCATTGAGAATCAGGTAGGCAGAATGCTTGTGGTAATCCTGAAAATTAACAAAAAGGCCAACATCATAAATCAAGCAGGCGTTTTGAAGCAAATCCCGTGCTTCTATATTCATCTGATGAAGGTCTTTAAGCTGGTCAAAAAGTTGCAGTGCTAGGTTACAAACATGTTTTTTCTCCTCAATATCGGTATCATACCTTGTTGCCAATAGCAAACTCGAGCGCTCTCTAATATCTTTTCCTTCAATAATGTCTCCGAGCTTCAGTCCGTTTTTTTCTAGGTAATCTATGATCAAACCCTCTCGGAGTGAAGCATCTGACAAGGTAATCTCTTTTACCCCGGCCATTTTTAGCAATTCTAACAGCAACAAGCCGCCGAGATGGATTGCATCAACCCTATTCTCATTAATGCCCTTTATTTCTGTCCTGCGCTCGGGAGGCAAACCAAGCAATTTACCAACTATCTTATCGAGGTCTTTGATTTTGACTACTTCGGCGTTGACAGATTGGACAATGTTCACATCACGCCGCTCTAAAGCTGCTTCTCCAAGTGCCCTGATCGTACCGGAGGTGCCGATTACTTTGGAAAATCCAACCAATACCGCTTCTTCCATGGCCTGCTTTGCAACTTCTCTGATATGTTCCTGAAGTGATTCCTGCCCGGGTTTAGATAGTTGTCCTTGGTCTCCTACTCTATCAAAGAGTCGTAAAACCCCTAATTTTAAGCTTTTCTTAAATAGCACTTCTTCTGTATTGCCGATTACAATTTCAGTACTGCCTCCGCCGATATCTATGACCATGGCGTTTTCTTTTCGGAGATCTATGGCTTTTCTTACTGCAAGGAAGATCAACCTTGCTTCTTCATTTCCGGAAATCATTTTTGGATTGAGTCCCACATCCTGAATCAGCCGGTCCAGAAATTCCCTCCCGTTTTTGGCTTCCCTAGTGGCAGATGTAGCAGCGGTTATGATGTGCTCCACGCCATATTCATCTGCAAGTTGCACATACCTCGCTATGGTTTCTACCCCTGCGTTAAATGCTTTTTCACTCAACATTTTGTTGGCAAACACTCCCACTCCCAACTTGACCATTTCCTTTTCCTGTACCAATACTTCAAAGGTTTGTTTTGGAGTCGCTTTGACGATGATCATGTGGATGGAATTGGTACCGATGTCGATTGCTGCTAAATTCATGGGTGGTTATTTTGAATCAAGGTTAATTGGTTAACGGTTAATTGGTTATTTGTTAAGCGTTTTCATAGGACAGGGCTTGATTTTAAATATAAGGAAAAACAGGGGAGAAATCTTTTGTAATACACAACCAATGTCGTTTAGTTAGGGGGATTCGATAAACTTTTCCAAAGTTCGGAATAGATGTTTTAAGATTTGAATGGTCTGGTCCCAACTTTGGAAAAGGTTTGTATAACGCAAAAGCTTATCTAAACGACATTGAATACACAACTTTAAAATCCCAAAATAGCCATTTCACATTTACCATTTTTGCTGAATTTGACATAACTTTAATTCAATCATTCCTCCTGATTTTCGGATTTCTTTACCATTTTCATTTGACCAAACATGTTATGAAAATTAAATACAAATCATATTTCAAAGACCCAAAAAAGGACATTGCCTATTTTGAAGATTGGGTCAGGAAATTGGAAAAAGAGAATGGGCGTAAATATCAGAGACATGCGGTCAAAACATCCTTGGGAAATACCCATGTTTGGAGTCTCAATACCGACAAAGTGGAGATTGAAACTCTGGTGATATTTCCTGGAGCAAGGACTACCGCTTTGATTTGGGATTTTGACAAAGGACTTGACCACCTGAAAATGAAGCTCCGGATTTTTATGGTTGAGACCAACGGATTGCCCAATCTGAGCGATGGTGCTACTCCGGATATCAAGACCTTGGATTATGGTCATTGGGCAAAGGAAGTTTTTGAAGGTCTTGGGATTGAAAAGGCGTTTATTGCAGGGGCATCTTTTGGGGGATTGATCTGCATGAAACTTGCGCTCACCAATCCTGAGAAAATCAAATCAGCATTCCTTTTCAATCCCGGTTGTCTACAGCCTTTTTCTTTGAAATTATCTAACCTTTATTATAATCTCCTCCCCATTATTAGCACAAATTCCAAAAATATCCAGAAGTTTTTGGAGCGAGCTGTTTTCTCCAAACCAAACCATCAGCTTTCTTCATTTGCTGAAAAAATGCTTGTGGATTATGAGGTTTTTGCAATCAGCCGGTACAAGGACAATACCCAAAAACCTTATTACATGGATACCGAACTTGCCAAAGTAAAAACAGAAATTTACCTCCTGCTTGGCGACAAGGATTTGCTTTTCCCATTTGAAAAATCCAAGAAAAATGCCCAAAAGCACCTCAGTAATCTGACAGAAATTAAAATTTTCCAGCATGTGGGACACGGCATTGAGACTTTTGAAGAGGCAATGAATTATATTGGGGATGTAATTGCATCAATCCAAAAGTAAACTCTAGCAGCAACATTTTTTTAAGTCGAAGAACCAAACCATTTAACGCCATTTCACAACCCGAAGCATATTCAAATATGATCCATATCCAATCCCCCATTATCTCAGCTTCAGATTTACTTACATTATCAGATTCATCAGCATTTGTGCTTATTGATGCACGATTTGGCAAAGAAAACTACTACAAATCCCATCTCCAAGGAGCTTTGCATGTCGATCTGAATAATCAGCTGTCTGATATCAAGGCAGATTTTGCGGATGGTGGAAGGCATCCTTTGCCTGCTGCCAAGCGGTTTTCGGAACTTTTGGAATCACTTGGCATCAGCCAAACTTCCCATGTTGTGGTGTATGATGACAAGAACGGAGCAAATGCAGCCGCAAGATTTTGGTGGATGATGAAAGCCGTGGGCCATGAGAAAATCCAGGTTTTAGATGGGGGAATGGATGCGGCGATCCAAGCGGGTTTCCCGGTTAGTTCGGAGGTAGAAAAAACCCCTGCAAAGGGAACTTACAAAGCAGATCAATGGCAATTGCCGATTGCAGACATCTCCGAAATCGATGAAGTATCGCAGGATAAAAACTACCTGATCATCGATGTCAGAGAAAATGAAAGATACCGGGGAGAAAAAGAGCCCATCGACTTGGTGGCAGGCCACATCCCCGGAGCGATGAATATTCCTTTTGCTTCCAATCTTGACCATAAGGGATTTTTCCTTTCTCCTATCGAACTCAAGGCGAAATATGAAGAAGCCTTGGAAGGAAAGTCAGCCGAAAACATCATTGTGCATTGCGGTTCAGGTGTCACGGCTTGCCATACGCTTTTGGCTTTGGCGCATGCCGGCATGGAAATCCCCAAACTGTATGTGGGTTCCTGGAGCGAATGGTCAAGGAATGGCAGAGAAATAGCCACAGAATTAGGCTAGGAATTTAAAAATCAACTATTCTTTTGACCAAATGAAACCAGCCGCCAAAGACACCGACGAATACATTTCTGATTTCCCAAAGGACATCCAGGAAAAGCTCCATCTCATCCGCAGGACGATCAGGCAAGCTGCTCCTGATGCAGTAGAATGCATCAATTACGGCATCCCAACTTTTAAGATTCATGGCAATCTTGTCCATTTTGCGGCGTACAAAACCCACTTTGGCTTTTATCCCGGTGCTTCGGCAATAGTTGAATTTAAGAAAGAACTTGCCCTTTTTAACACTGCCAAAGGAACTGTTCAGTTTCCTTTGGACAAACCCCTTCCTTTAAAAATGATTTTGGATATCGTGATTTTTAGATTGGATGAAAATATGAGGAAGGCCAAGCCAGTGAAGAAGAAAAAGTGATTAAAAATTGTAGGATAAACGAACAGGCATGAACCGCCACATTACTTAAGTATGAATAAGGGGATATTTAAAAACCGTAAAACTTTGTAAGATCAAATCTAATCCGAAAGAATGCCGTAAAAATCAGGTATTTATCTCATAAACCCAGATTTTTATGGAAAAACAAATCCAGTTTCTAGCCATTTTTATTTTGATTTCTTCATGTGCAAGTTTGGATAGGAAGGAGATTAAAAAACTCGATAGAATCCAGTTTCAACCATTACAAATCAACCCTGAACTAGAACCAAATGATTTAAGGATAGACGTTATCCGGCAATCCCTTTGCAGGGGAAGCCTTGGGGAATGATTGAATTTTCACTCCTTGATCCTGACCATAATTTGTTGACTTTTGGGCAATTCTCATAACTTCTTGAAAGTAGCATCCCCTTTGCTTAGGCAGTATTTCATTAAATTAAATATGGTATTATAAAAAAAATCGTTCAATTTGAATAACCATCATTTATCAATTTTCATGCGGTCGATTCTATTTATCCTCTTCTTCATTCCTTCTTTTGTTCATTCCCAAACTGTTTGCACTTTGGAAAGCCGTCAAAGGCTAGATTCGGCTTTGAACATGCTCTCTCATAGGGATCATTCCCAAAAGTCTATGAATGACCTGACCATCGAAATCGGCACGTGGTTTTTGAATACACCCTATGTAGAGAAAACATTGGAACTACCGGGAGATGAAAAACTGGTGGTGAACTTGATGGGCTTGGATTGTACCACTTATTTGGAAACTGTGGTTTCATTGGCTAGGACAGCAAAGGGAGGTAAATTGACTTTTGAAGCTTATACGGAGGAATTGGAAAAATTAAGATACCGCCATGGGGTGAACGATGGGTATTCTTCCCGTTTGCATTATTTTTCAGACTGGATTTACCAGAATGAGGAGAAGGGGATTTTGAAGGATATCAGCAAAGAAATCGGTGGAAGCGTTTATGAAAACAATCCATCCTTTATGACTTCCAACCCAAAATTTTATCCACAGTTATCCAATCCCGATTATATCAATCAGCTAAAAGAAACAGAATCTGAAATAAAATCCCGGAAGTATTACTATTTGCCGAAGGCCGAAATAAAGGCTCACGAAAACAAAATCAAATCAGGAGACTTGATTGCCATCACCACCTCGATAACAAACTTGGACATTGTCCATGTGGGATTTGCCATAGAAAAAGAAGGACGAATTCATTTGCTCCATGCGAGTTCGGGATCAAAAAAAGTAGAGATTTCAGAAAAACCCTTAAGTGACTACCTTATGGCAAACAAATCCCAATCCGGGATCATGGTCAGTCGCTTGGTGGAAGCTGGGAAGTGATTTCCGATGGATTGTGAGTCCTGATTTTAATGAATGGGAAGTATCAAAATTAAAACATACCTACTTATTGGTTTTTTCCTGATTAATGATTCTGCTAATCTTCCTTGCCCAATATTTTTTTTGAAAAAAATACAACCGAATCAAAAAAATCATTTTTCTATCCATTTCGATTTGAATTTTTGTATTTGAAATATTACATTATATGAAATTCTAAAATTTTTGAATAACTAAAAATAAAAAACGGTTTATGTAGAGATCATCAAAATACCTAATTGAGGATTCTCCACACTTTAATTGGCCACATTCCAAGCAAAAAAAGTTTAGATATCGCATTAGCCTAGCGAAAACTTTCTTGCAAAAATAAAAGCTCCTTACAAAGCATGTTTGGGTTTTCCCAATCAAGTTCATTTTTAATTAACCTCAACCAAAATAACATAATTATGAAGTCAACATTCAAGATAGTCTTTTATTTGTGGATCCTCGGAACTTTATTTGGCTGTGTCAAAGATGAACCCCCGCTCATGGGCCCACAGGGAATTCAGGGCGTAAAGGGAGATCAAGGAGAACCAGGCGATCCAGGCCTCCAAGGGGAAAAAGGGGAACAGGGTCAACAAGGAGAGCAAGGGATACAAGGCGCCACAGGACCCCAGGGACCCTCAGGGCCCTCAGGGCCTCAAGGGCCAGTCGGAGCAACGGGGCCTCAAGGAATCCAAGGTGAGGCAGGTCCACAAGGTCCTAAGGGGGAACAGGGTCCTACTGGACCTCAGGGAACAATAGGTCAGCCGGGACCTCAGGGACCTCAGGGACCACAAGGACCTCAAGGGCCTAAAGGAGACCAAGGTTCACAAGGAGACCCGGGAACGGCTAATGTGATTTACTCTGATTGGATTCCTTTTGATGTGACCAAATGGTCAGGGCCCACCCAATTTTTCAATCAAAATAGGATCACCTACACTATAAACGAAACCAGGATTTCATCCGATATTCTTGATAGGGGTATAGTTGCAGTGTATGTCAAGTTCACTTTTGTGCCGGGTGTAGTTCTTCCGCTTCCGATTTCACAATCTATTACGCAAATCAAAAACCAAAGGCTTATTCACTATTTGCAGCTGGATAAAATAATACTCTCACTTTCAAATGAGGATAATACCAATGCCAATCCAATAGATGGGGAAGGAAGTTATAGGTTTGTGATCATTCCGGGAGGCACTCCCTCCGGTAGGATGGTTCCTGTAAATGTAAAAGATTACAGAGCTGTGAAGGCTTATTATGGGATTCCTGATTGAGGAATTAGATAATCATTTGGAAAAGAATAATTTATCCCTTTCTTTTCAATTCTAAATAAATGCGGGAAACTTCTTTCTATGAAAAATTTCCCCATTCTTTTGGTTTTTGTTATCTACGGTTGCTCTCCGAATCAAAATGATTTCTCAGATTAATCGTGAACCATTTTCAGACGCAAAATATAATAGTGGAGCGCGGCGAATTCCGGGGAAAATCCAGTTGGAATACATTGACCTTGGCGGCGAAGGTCTACAGTGATTCGATAAATTCCGGAAGCGGAAGGCTAAATCCTCCCGATGGAACATACTTGAATGCATTCAGAATCAACGAACCTGTAGACATTTCCTACACCTAATCGAGGGACATCGATGACCATGATTTTAATTTGGTGAATCCAGAATTGGATCAGCTGTATGTTGGTTGGACAGAACCCGAAGAGTGGCTTTCCTACACGATTGAGGTCAAAAGAGGTAGCTATCAGGTTGGATTGATAAAGGTTTGGAAAAAATAACGCTTCATACAGTTGTGTAGGGAAACAAGATTTTTGACTATTTGAACTCCTTCCTTGTCAGAGATAAATTATATATATAGCCAAAGACTCAGGCATATTGATTAATTTTAGGGATACTGCAAGACAAAAAAATCCATGAAAAGTCAATCCATAGTCTACCTTTTAGCTTTAATTTTTATTGTTTCCTGTTCCACGCCCCAGCGTCCGGACATTGATTTTGAACAGTGGGGTAAGTATTGGTTTCAGGGAAAGGCAGAAATAAGCAGTTTTGACCTCACCCAATATCGTTATGGTGAAGCAAGAGAAGGCGAAGCAGTTTTGATCTTTGTGACGGAGGATTTTTCAAGAAAAAAGCAAGTCAAGTTGGATGATCCTGAGGCTAAGAACTCTGATAAAATATCTGTCCTGAAGATGAACCAAACGAGGGATTTTGTGACGGGCATCTATCCCTATCACATGATGCTCTCGGCTTTTACGCCTACCAAAGAACAAAGTCAGGGATTGAAATTTACAGCTTCATCCCAAGAATGGTGTGGGCATACCTTTACCCAACTCAACCTCAAAAGTGGTGACAGCTACAACGGCAAGATTTTTTCCTACTTCGAAAAAGAAGGAGACGATTCGTTTTCTTTTGGGGGCATGGCGGAAGATGACCTTTGGAACCTGATCCGCATCGATCCCAAGCAAATCCCGACAGGAAGCGTGCAGATGATGCCTTCACTTTTTTACCAAAGATTCACCCATCAGGAATTCAAAACTGAGGAGGCATTTATCCGTGTTGTGGATCTCAGTGATGGCAGGAGCCAATTGGAAGTATCCTATGCTTCGGGCAGCAGGGTATTGAAGATTGACTTCGAAAAGGGATTTCCCTATCAGATTATGGGTTGGGAAGAAAGTCAAACCAAAACCGACGGTACCAAAGAAATCACCAAAGCGACGCGCAAAGGTTTAAAAATTGTGGACTATTGGACCAAAAACAAGGTCGAAGATGAATTTTTGAGAAAGGAATTGAATCTTAGAAATTGAGATTTACTTTTCCAAATACTTCATTTTATTTTCACATTTATATAAACCAAAAAGGATATGGCGGGAGCAGAACAAATAAAAGAAAAATTTCACCTCTTGATTGATCGGATTGAAGATCAGGAATTAGTTAAAATTTATTATGACTTGGTACAGATGCTAAATCAAAACGAATAAGGTAAACTTTGGAATGGTCTGACAGAGGGTGAAAAAAATGAATTACTTATAAGTTATGAGGAAAGTAAAGACCCGACCAATCTAATCAGTCATGACATTGTCAAAAACAACATACTGAATGGTTAAAGAGATAGTTTGGACAAAAAGATCACTGACCAAATTCAATTCAATAATTAAATTTTTAAATGAAAGATGGGGTGAAAATGTTACTGTTTCTTTTATAAATAAATCTTAAGATATCATTGATCTACTAGCCCAACAACCCTATTTGGGAACTTTAGAAAATGAAAAATTAGGAATAAGAGGCATTTTGATAACAAAACATAACCGGATGTTCTACAGAGTAACTGAAAAACAAATCATCCTTTTAAATTTTTTCAACACCAGTTTAGGTGATTCTAAGAAAAAATATTGATTGTCAAAGGGGTAATTTTCTATCATGATTTTTTGGAAACTTTCTCAAAAATCTTTTGAATTAAATTCTATTATCCTGAATTTCAATCCTGTAAAATATATTTTTTGACCAAAACAAATATATTTGAATACTAGAATCAATACTGTTATGAAACTAATTCTTGTTTTTGCCATATTATCCGGTTTCTTCCTTTCTGAAGTTCAGGCCCAACAAAGGACTGATTTTAAAGAACCTTCCCAAATGTCAAAATATGATTTTTTGACTTTGACATCAAAATCAGATTCACTGACGGCGGTTGTCAATATGTTTTTCAGGAAAAGGAAAAGTGCCACCACCACTGGGCTGATTGTAGGAGGAAGTGGATTATTGATCGGTCTGGTAGTGACTTCAGCAAATACTACTGACCAAGCAATTGGGTTGATAGGCGGAGTTTTAACCGGTCAGGTTCCTGAGGAGACCAAAGATCCCGGAGGTGAAATTGCCTTGATAGGACTTGCAGGTGGAGCGGCGATAACAACAATCGGGCGATCCAAATACACCAAAAATAATTTATACAAAATAATATCGGAATATCCGGAGACGAAAAAAATCCCTTCCAAATATGCAAGCAAACTGTCACCTAGAGATTTTTCTTTTATGAGAAACTAGACTATGGCTTTTTGAAAATTTTAGCGTTTTTTGCTTTGTTTGACTTGATTCAAAATATTCAATACTACCTAAAAAATAAAAGCAATAGTAAGATATTACCGCTCAAACCATTCCCACAAAACCTCGGAGATCCTTTTTTGCAAAACCTGTGCTTCGTTGTCGTCTTCCCATCGTTGATCCTCGTTGTTTTTGGTAGCGATATAGAAGACATAATCGCCTTTTGGGGCATTGACCAACACGAGTTCAGAACGGGAAGCATTGAGCATTCCCTGTTTGGATGCGGTCTGCACTTGGGCGGGAATTGCCGACAGGGCATACTCATCATAAAAAATATTGCCCATCAACCGGTACATCCGGTCCGAAGCTGCAGAACTGATGACTTCACCTTTGCGGATTTTTATTAGAAGATTGGCCATCTCACGCGGAGTGGTCTGTCCCCAACCGTATTTTTTCCAGATCTCTTCCCTTCCGGGAGTTCTTGAATTTACCCGCGTATGTTGCAGGCCGAGACTTTCCATAATTTCATTGATCCGCTCTCCCCCACCCGCCAAAGCCTGACACCAAAGCGAGGTCGTATTGTCACTGTAGGTAATCATAAGCGACATCAGGACGCTGAGTTCTGTTTCAGTACTGTCCTTGAAATGCTGCATCAACCCAGAACCACCGTATTTGATCGAATCCCTGTAAATCATTTTCTGATGATAGGCCAATTCTCCCTTTTCAATCTTGTCCATCACGCCGACCAAAATCGGTACTTTGACAACACTGGCAGTTGGAAAAATGGTATCAGCATTGATCGCCGCCTCTTCTCCTGTTTCTAGGTGTAGGACATAAATGCCTACATCCCCTCGAAACCCTGCTGTTTCCTTTTCCAAAACCTGCTGCAAGGATTGCTTTTGAGCAAAGGAAAATGGAGGTACCAAAAGAAAAACCGCAAGAAAATAAAGGAGACGCATAGTGAATGGTTAATTGGTTACAGGGTTAATTGTTTAATTGTTTAACTGAAACTGTCAAATCGGGACACTGTGAACTGCTTACTGTTGTTACTGAAAACTGCTTCAAGCAACTGAACACTGCCAACTGCGACCAATATCCCTATTTCATCCTTCAACCCTCTCCCTTCATCCTTTCTACAGAACCCCCTTGGTGCTTGGCAATTGGTTCAAAGCTGAAATATCCTTTGCGACGGCCATTTTGATGGCGCGGGCAAGGGCTTTGAATATCGCTTCGATCTTGTGGTGCTCATTCGTTCCTTCAGCTTTGATGTTCAGGTTGCACTTGGCAGTGTCGCTGAAAGATTTGAAGAAGTGGTAGAACATTTCTGTCGGCATGTCTCCGATTTTTTCTCTTTTGAATTCCGCTTCCCAAACTATCCAAGGTCTACCGCCAAAATCGATCGCCACCTGCGCCAACACATCGTCCATCGGTAATAGGAAACCATATCGGTAAATGCCTTTCTTGTCTCCCAAAGCTTTCAAATAGGCTTCTCCCAAAGCCAAAGCGGTATCTTCAATCGTGTGGTGCTCATCGATATGCAGGTCGCCTTTGACTTCGATCAGCAGGTCAGTTCCTCCATGCCTGCCCAATTGCTCAAGCATATGGTCAAAAAACGGCAATCCTGTGTAAATTTCACATTTTCCAGAACCATCTAGATTGACCCTGATGTGGATTTCTGTTTCAGATGTTTTGCGGAAAACCTCACCAATCCGAGCCGGCATTCGAAGGAATCTGTAAATCTCATCCCAGCTTTTGCTACAAAAAGTCGCTTTTTCATCGGGATTTCCGATGTATATGGACTTGGCACCCATGTTTGTCGCCAATTGGATATCTGTCTTTCGGTCTCCGATGACATATGAATTTGCCAAATCATAAGAACCATCAAAGTACTCCTCGAGCATCCCAATTCCCGGTTTGCGGGTATGGAGATTTTCGTGTTCAAAGGATTTGTCGATGTGTACTTTGGCAAATTTGACACCTTCGTTTTCTAAGGTAAGCATCATCTTGTTGTGTGCCGGCCAAAAGTTTTCTTCGGGAAAAGAGTCCGTCCCCATACCATCCTGATTGGTGACCATGACCAATTCGTAATCACATTCCTCGGCGATTTTTCTCAGGTTGGAAATTACCCCGGGAAGAAACTCCAAGTCCTCCAAACTGTCTATCTGAAAGTCTGTCTGCGGCTCAACAATGATGGTACCATCTCGGTCGATAAAAAGTGCTTTTTTCATATTTATTTCTTAATTGAACGTCGTTTATTTTTGTGGAGCCAAATATGATTTGAGGTTCTTTTACTTCTCAAATAGATATTAATTGATACTGGATATTTATTGATATTTGGGATCAATGAAATTATTCAGATCCGGTTTTAAACCAGATATTGGGATAATAAATGTCAAACTGATTGTCCGGCGAGTTTTTTGAATGATTTAAGGAACGCTTCATTTTCCTCCCTTGTGCCTACGGTAATCCTCAAACAATCTTCACACAAAACCACTTTGGAGCGGTCGCGGACGATGATTTTGTTCGACACCAGGTCATCGTACATCTTCTTGGCATCCGGAACTTTCACCAAAAGAAAATTGGCATGGGAAGGAAACACTTTTTTGACAAAAGGCAAGCCTTCCAAGTCCTTTTGGAGATGTTCTCTTTCCTCCAATATTGTCTTCACTACTTTTCCGATCTCATCAGCTTTTTCAAGTGAGGAGAGGACTTTTTCCTGAGTCAATCCGGAGACATTATAAGGTGGTTTGATAAGGTTGAGGATGCGGATAATCTCTTCCGAAGCAAATGCCATCCCGATCCGCAGGTTAGCAAGTCCCCAAGCCTTGGAGAAAGTCTGCATCACGAGAAGGTTGGGATATTCTGGCAATTCGGAAGTAAAACTCTCCTCATCGCTGAAGTCTATGTAGGCCTCATCCACGACTACCAATCCATCAAAACCTGCTAGAATTTCCCGTATGGCCTCCCTTTTCATTTTGTTGCCACTCGGATTATTGGGAGAACATACAAAAATAACCTTGGTGTTTTCATCCACCGCCGCAAGGATTTCTCTTGGCCTGAGTTGAAAGTCTTCAGTCAGATTTACCTTTTTGATGGCAATGTCATTGATCGAGGCCGAGACTTCATACATCCCATAAGTTGGTGGAAGCAAAATGATATTGTCTATTCCCGGGCTGCAAAAGGCTCTCATCAACAGGTCAATGGCCTCGTCACTTCCATTTCCAAGGAAAATCTGTTTTGGAGAAACACCTTTGATCGCAGACAATTTGGATTTGATTTCCTGTTGGTAGGGATCAGGATATCGGTTGAATGCCTCCCCTGTCAGCGAACCGTAAGGATTTTCGTTGGCGTCAAGAAACACCCCGTCATGACCCGAGTATTCATCCCTTGCGGAAGAATAGGGTTTGATGTTTAGAATATGGGGGCGAAGGATTTTTTGGATATCAAAAGCCATTACTTTTTCTCTTTTATGTATTTGAGGCGGATGCTGACAGCATTCTTGTGTGCCTCGAGCAGTTCATTGGCAGCCATGATTTCAACAGTTGGACCAAGCTTCTTGATGCCTTTCTCTGTGATTTTCTGGTAAGTGATTTTTTTGACAAAACTATCCAAAGAGACTCCGCTGTAGTTTTTGGCATAGCCATAAGTCGGCAAAGTATGGTTTGTACCTGAGGCATAATCACCTGCCGACTCTGGTGTAAAGTTACCAATGAAGATAGAACCTGCATTGACAATCTGAGAAACAACAAATTCCTCGTTTTCGACACAGATGATCAAATGCTCCGGTGCATAGTCGTTGATCAGCTCTATGGCATTCTCTTCTTTGCCCATGATGACGGCTACCGAGTTGTCCAAAGCACGCTTGGCAATGTCTTTTCTTGGAAGTTTGTCCAATTGCTCCTCCACTTCTTTGAGGACTTTTTTGGCTACTTTTTCGGAACTAGCTACCAAGATCACCTGAGAATCCACACCATGTTCAGCTTGGGAAAGCAAATCCGCAGCCACAAAGGCAGGAACGGCAGAATTGTCCGCATAGACCAATACCTCCGAAGGTCCCGCCGGCATGTCAATGGCTACCCCTTTTTTGGTGGCCAACTGCTTTGCAGCCGTGACATATTGATTTCCTGGTCCGAAGATCTTGTCCACTTTGGGAACAGATTCTGTCCCAAAAGTCATCGCGGCTATGGCCTGTGCCCCACCGGCTTTGACGATTTTATCAATTCCTATCAAGTCGGCAGTGTAAAGGATGGCCGGATGGATGTTTCCGTCTTTGTCAGGTGGGGTACAGATGACGATTTCTTCACAACCAGCAAGATTTGCAGGAATTCCCAACATCAACACCGTCGAAAACAGTGGTGCCGTTCCACCTGGAATGTATAAGCCTACCCTTTGGATAGGAACTGATTTACGCATGCAGGTCACGCCTTCCATTACTTCCATGACAAGGTCAGGTTGGGCTTGGGCAGCATGGAATTTCTCTATATTTTCTTTTGCAATTAAGATGGCTGATTTCAGTTTTGGATCAACAAGCTCACGGGCTTGAAGCACTTCCTCATTACTGACAAGCAATGTTTTGATATTGACATGATCGTATTCCAAAGCAAATTTTTTCAAAGCTTTGTCCCCTAATCTATTGACTTTCCTCATGATCGGCTTGACGATCTTATCGATTGCTTTGGTCTTTTGAATTGGCCTCTGCAACGCTTTGGTCCATTCAGACTTGGTTGGGTTGTATATGGTTTTCATGGAAAATGGTTCTAGTGGTTGTAATGGTTGGAGTGGTTGGAGTGGTTGTAATTGTTGTAGTGGTTGTAGTGGTTTTAATTGTTGTCTGCTTCGCGTTGTCAGGTTTCTATCAGGTTGTCGAGACCGTCACCCTGAGGCACGAAGGGTCTCGTTTTTTATTGTTCTAATTGTTCTAATTGTTGTAGTGGTTGTCTGCTTCGCGTTGTCAGGTTTCTATCAGGTTGTCGAGTCCGTCACCCTGAGGCACGAAGGGTCTCATTTTTTATGGTTGTAATTGTTGTAGTGGTTCTATTGGTTGTAATTGTTTTAGTTGTTGTATTGGTTGTCTGCTTCGCGCCTGCCTGCCGTAGGTAGGTTGTCAGGCTGTCAAGTTTTTGAAAAGTCGTGGTTCTGTTGATCTGTAACTGAGACTGCTACCTTCGACTATCTTCTCGCATCCCGCTTCTCGCTTCTAATGTCTCAAATCTCATGTCTCACATCTCTTGTCTCACATCTCCTATCTCAAATAACCATTTTCTCAAATAACCATTTTCTCAATCGGCACGACCAAGATTCCTTCAGCACCGGCGGCACGAAGACCTTCGATGTTTTCCCAAAACTGGTCTTCACTTAATACTGAATGGACAGAGGACCAACCTTCTTGTGCCAATGGCAATATGGTTGGACTTCTCATCCCTGGAATCAAAGAGATGATTTTGTCGAGGGAAGCATTCGGAGCATTGAGGAGAACATACTTGTTGCTTTTGCCTTTTTGGACAGCATTGATTCTGAAGAGCAACTTGTCAACAATCTCTAATTTTTCATCAGGAAGGTTTTTGTGGCTGATCAGCACTGCTTCTGATTTGAAGATCTGCTCCACTTCAATGAGTCCGTTCATCATCAGTGTGGAACCGGAACTTACGATATCACAAATGCCCTCCGCCAGTCCGATACTTGGTGCAATCTCTACAGAACCACTGATTTCATGGATTTCAGCTGATATATTTTGGGACTTCAGGTAGTCCCCAAGAATCTTTGGATAGGAAGTCGCAATGCTTTTTCCGTCAAAATAACGAACATTTTCATAATGTTCCCCTTTTGGAATGGCAAGAGAAAGCCGGCATTTGGAAAAGCCCAATTTCTTGAGCACGGTTACTTCTTTGTCTTTTTCGACCAACTCATTTTCTCCCACAATACCCAGGTCAGCTACTCCATCAGAGACGTATCCCGGAATGTCATCATCCCTCAAAAAAAGGAATTCAATTGGAAAATTGGTGGAAGTGGACTTGAGTTTGCCGGTACCATTATAGAATTTGATGCCACATTCCTTGATGAGGCTAAGGGAATCTTCACTGAGTCTACCGCTTTTTTGTACGGCTATTCTAATAATTGAATTCATGGATGCAATATACGTTTAGTATCAAAATGCCAATAAGAATTTTGGATGATAGGGCTGAATGAATATACCAACAGCCGTCCGCGGGCGATATGTCAAAAATTCCCTCCTTAGGAGGAATGATGCAAATTGTGTGCTCCACCGAGATTGGAGTGGACAAGAAAAACAGAACTGTAAGGAGGCTTATTCATTGCGTAGGCAAAGTTACTACAGGCTTTTTAACTAGCAAGAAAGAGCAATTGTTTTTTGTGGGGAGTATTAATGACCAAGAATTTCCGGTGGTTTTATTCTCCACACTTACCTTGAAAATCAGCCATTTATCCAAATTTGATAGTTTTCTTGGTAAATAATGGTTTGATTATCACCTCTTCTGATAGATGCGAATTTATTTCTAGATTCAAGGAGCTATTGCCAGGAAACGAGAAAAAGTCAATAAGCTGTACCATAAAACAATAAAACCAGACAACAATGACAACCTAAAAACGCGAAGCAGACAACCCTTCAACCATTTCCAACCCAACATACACCATGAAAAAAAACCTATTGACAACATTGATTTTTGCAGGATTAATCCTCTGTACACTTACTCCTTCTTTCGCCCAATATGACAGGGTAGCTATGGATAGGGAATATATTATTTCTTTGACTTCCCGTTGGACTGGAGAACGATTGCCTGATGGAAGGCCTTTTGTTTCGGATGAATTATTGGAAAGGCTCAAAAGCGTTGTGTTGACCCATGCTTGGGGAGGATTGCGCAGCCATAAGTTCAACAATCAGTACCAAGGAGATTGGATGATGATCCATCCTGACAAAAATACAGTCATGACTGGACGGGCCGTGACTGCCCAATATATGCCTCAGCGACCTGATTTCGGGGATTTGATCAGGGAAGTCGGTTTGGCAGAAGGCCATGGTGAAAAGGCCCAATCCAATGTTTGGCCCATCGAAATGCTAAAAGACGGCGATATCTATGTAGCTGATGGCTATGGAAAAGTCCAACAGGGAACACTGATCGGTGACCGCTTGGCCAATTCGATTTATACCAAATCTAAGCGTGGTGTCATATTCTACGGGACAGTCAGGAATATCCAAGAGATTAAAAAAGTAGAAGGATTCAACGGTTGGATCCTTGGAGACCATCCTTCTTCCATTGCTGAGATGATGTTGACATCGATCAATGCTCCTATCAGAATCGGAGATGTGACTGTTCTGCCGGGTGATGTGGTGTTCGCAAGTCCTTACGGAACGCTATTTTTCCCTGCTTACTTGGTAGCAGAGATCGTCCTCAATGCTGAAATCAGCAACTTGCGTCATACTTACGGCATCATGCGTAATAAAGCAGGTGATTGGACTACAGGTCAGATCGACAGCAATTACTCCGAACAGATGAACAAGGAATTCTTTGATTACCTCAGAAGCCTTCCCGACAGCAAATTGCCTATGCCAAGGAAAGAACTGAATGATTATATTGAAGGAAGAAAGGATAAAAATATTGGCGGATAATTGAAAGTTTGTGAAGACACAAACTTGGGCAAGATTGATTGATGAAGTTGGAATTTGTGGGAACACAAACTTTGGCGAGGCTAAGTAATTTTGGTGAAATTAAAAATTCAGTTGGGCTTTGGAAAATGGTGAACAATACGCCTTTTCCAAAGCTTTTTTAGTCTAGATTCATTTCAAAACTTTTATCACCCAAGTAAAATCAATTTGAGTTTTTATTTATTACAATTATGAAAATTTCGTAATGTTTTGTTATTTTTAGTTTTAAATAAAAAATTCATGCGTTCCATTTTCGCCATTCTCCTCTTAGTAATCTTTGTTTCATGCTTTGGAAGCTTCTCAGAAGGTGAAAGGTATTTTCATCAAGCAGATTATGAAAGTGCCATTTCAGAGTTCTCAAAAACCCTTTTTCTTAATGTCACAGACGTCAAATCCCTGCACCTTAGGGCTAGGTCTTACGAGGAATTAGAGGAATTTGACAAAGCCGTGGAGGATTACAAAACCATTATCCATTATGACCCGACCTATGCACAGGCCTATGCAGGCATCGGTAAATTATTTTGGAAAAGGGAAGACTATAAAAACGCCCAAAAATACCTGCTCCTTGCAGCCAAAGAAGATGGAAAGGATTATGAGATTCTGTTTTTACTGGGAAGGGCCATGCTGATGAATGAAGAATACAGGAGTGCTGATGAATTTTTACAGCTTGCCAAAGAATTGAATCCCAAAGATTCGCGCGTTTATTTCTATCAGGGAATGGCGAGGTCTCAGATTGGTGATATTTTAGGTGCAGCAGGATCATTCACTATGTGCCTGAGACATGATCCTGAAAATACTACAGCCAAATATAACCGTGGTTTGATCCTTTTACTGTTGGGCAATTCCGATTGGGCATTGGAGGATTTTGAGGATGTGCTGAAAGCCAACCCAAACCATATCGAAGCAATGGCGAGAAGGGGAAATGCCAAACTGGATATCAATGACCCAACCGGCTGCAAAGACATCAGAGAAGCCGCAAAAAAAGGAAGCGTTTATGCGCAGATGAATCTGGGGAGGTGTGAGTGAGTGTTGGTTAATTGGTTATTTGGTGAATTGGTTAATCGATGAGAACCTTTGAGGTCTCTTTTTGACCTCGAAGGTTTTCGGTTAATAGTTGAACACCGCTCCATGAGCGAAGTCGAAGGGCTCGCATCTTGATACTTGATAATCAATACTCAATACTGTATTAAAATTTTTCACTCGTCCCTCCTTCGAAATGACATGGAAAACCTTTTCCTTCAGAATAGCCTAGTACTTTAATTAAGCATAACTGCCAACTGCGACTGAAAACTGCTACTCCTATTTCTCTCGCCTCTCGTCTCTCTCAAACCCCAAACCTCTCTCTAATCGCATTTTTATAATTTTCTCTACCCTCTTTGGAAGTAAATAGAAAAAGATAAGGTTCGATGAGTTCCAATTCCATGAGATAAAAAACGCCTTTGATCCAAACCCCATCCACCCTAGCATACAAGGTATCGGATGCAAAATCATCGATGATTTTTTGGATATAAACCAACTCGATCAAAGTCGGGTCGATAGGATGGATCTGCCCACCAAAGAAATGTTGCACCCGAAATTCTCCCAATTTGGCACTTTTCAATACTGCATGGGAAAATTTCTCATTGAAAAAAAGGTAAGAAACCTCCCCTATTTCAGCCACTTCCTTGACAAATGGTTGGAGCATAAAATCCTCGGAAGCGAGCAGGTTTTGAATTTGTCCCTGTTGTTCCCGCCAATTATTTCTTTGGATTTTCAAGGTGTTTTTCGCACCACCGCTGACGGTAGGTTTGATTACGATCTGGTCTGTATCAAATTTCTTGAAGCAAGCCTCAATGTCAGGGAATTGACCTTTATCATTAAAAATCGTCGGCACGATGGAAAATCCACAATCTTCTATCTCTTGTAAATATCGCTTGTCAGAATTTCGAATGATCAGATCGATGTCATTGACCACCGGAATTCCCAAAGTTTTGATCTTTTGGCACCAAGCCAAAAACTCAGGATAGCGGTCGAAATAATCCCATGGGGATTTCATCAACAAATGTGAATAAGAACTCCAATCGACAGATGTATCTGACCAAATCTCAAATCTGAAAACCACACCTAACTCGGAAAGAATTGCTTCGAGCATTTTGTCCTCATCCGGGACATCTTCTATGGCATAGGAACCTTTCGCCTCATAGGTGATAACTGCAATTCTCATGATTTTGGGTAATTTTTTTCGATCGCAATTATATGTTAATTTTTGCAGAATATTAGTTCAAACTTATATTTCCATGCATTTAATCATATTTTTGGGTTTCGAATTTTATGAACAGAGAAAAACTTGTCATCATCCCCACCTTCAATGAACTGGAAAACATCCGTGACATCAGTTTGACGGTTATGGCATTGGATGGGGAATTTGAATTGCTCATCATCGACGACAACTCTCCTGATGGAACAGCATTGGAAGTCAAAAAACTACAGAAATTATATCCTGAACGAATTCACATTATCCAAAGAAAAGGTAAACTAGGATTGGGAACAGCATACATCGAAGGTTTCCAATATGCTTTGAGAAACGGATATCAATTTATTTTTGAGATGGATGCTGACTTTTCGCATAATCCAACAGACCTGATCAAATTACACAAAACTTGTGCAGAAGATGGTTTTGACATGGCCATCGGTTCGCGCTACATTACCGGAGTCAATGTTGTCAATTGGCCGATGGGAAGGGTTTTGATGTCCTTTTTTGCGAGCAAATATGTGCAATTTATCACCGGTATGCCCATCAAAGATGCGACCGCGGGGTTCAAATGCTACACGAGGAAAGTTTTGGAAAGCATCAGATTGGATAGGATCAAATTCATCGGTTATGCTTTTCAGATTGAGATGAAGTTCACTACCTGGAAACTTGGATTCAAGATCAAAGAGGTTCCTATTATATTTACCGACCGCACAAAAGGAACTTCCAAAATGAATACCCACATATTCAAAGAGGCTGTTTGGGGAGTCATTTACATGAAATTTTTAAGCTTTTTCAAATCATACAAAATCAATCAAAGCGTATAGCTTTTATCGGTTGAATATTACTGATCAGCATTGCGGGAATAAATAAAACGAGTGTGGTCACCAAAAGCACGGCCGCATTAAGAATAAAAAATACAGGCCAATTCCACGATATCGGCACAAAATCCATGTAGTAACTTGCAGGATCAAGAGAAACGATATTGAATTTATCCTGCAAAAAACCAAACCCAAAAGCAATACTGTTTCCGATCAGCAGTCCACGGCCGATAATCCTGACACCATTCCATACAAATATCTTCCTGATCTGTTTGTTGGTAGAACCTAGCGCTTTCAATATTCCGATCATCTGAGTCCTTTCCATGATGAGGATAAATAAGATGGAAACCATGTTGAAAGCCGCTACAAAAAGAATCAATCCTAAAAAAATGTACACATTGTTATTGAGCAATATCAGCCAATCAAAAATCTCAATGTATTTATCCGTCATCTTGATCAGCTTGAGGTCAAAATCAAGAGTATTATAAATAGGCTCAGCCATTTCATCCAATTTTTTGTTGTCATGGACAAAAATTTCAAAACCTCCGACTTGGTCGCTTGACCAACCATTTAGATTTCGGATGGTCTGAATATCTCCGATGATGATCTTGTCATCGAAATTTTCCAGGAATGTCTCATAAAGTCCGACAATTTCAAATCGTCTGAACCTTGGCGGTTCCTGCACAAAGTACATGGTAATCCTCTCTCCAACTTCCAGCATCAGCTTGTCAGCAATCTTGCGGCTTACCAGGATTTCATTGGTGGCACCAGAATCCGAAAACTGGATAAACCTGCCCTTGATGATTGAATTTTTGAAACTCAACGAATCAAAATCGGGCCCTACCCCTTTCATCAAAACGCCTTCAACCTCCTCATCACCCTTCAATAGTCCGGGCTTGTGGGCATATACCTGCACATGGCTGATCAGCTTATTTTGAGGGAAGTTTTTATAGAAATCTGAGGATATGGAAGTTGGACTTTCTTCGAATGCATTACTGGAGACAAACTTTTGAACCTGATAATGTCCCGTAAAGGAAAAAACCTTCTCAGAAATTTTGTCTTGAAAACCTCCCAAAATCATGAATGAAATCAGAGAAACTGCAATTCCAATTGCCACCGAAGCAACAGCGATGCGATGGATTGTTCCGGTAAAACCGCCTGTCCTCTTAAAACTGATTCTTTTGGCAATGAAATAGGAAAGGTTCAATGATTTTGTTTATTTGGTTGAAATTCTAGCGCAAAGTAACCATGAAGCCATTCAAAATAATCATACTTGCCACATTTTTCCTTCAGAGCTTGGCATTTTGCAAAACAAAAGCCCAGCCTGACCCAATCATAGAGATCTTCTCCCAAAATCCAATCTTGCCCGCAGCAGATCAGCCGGAGGTTTACCTTCCTCTTTTGAAAGGAAAAAAAGTTGGCTTGGTAGTCAATCAGACTTCGATTTTGACCTCCAAAAACAACATCCACCTTGTTGATTTTCTGATGGCTGAGGGGATTACTGTTGTTAAGGTTTTTGTGCCGGAGCACGGATTTCGGGGAGATGCGGATGCAGGCGAAGTGGTCAATTCTGAGGTTGACAAGCGCACGGGATTACCGATTGTGTCTCTTTATGGAAACAATAAAAAACCTACTGCCGAAACCCTGAAGGATATTGATGTCATTGTCTATGACTTGCAAGATGTCGGCATCAGGTTTTATACCTTCATCAGCACCATGCATTATGTGATGGAAAGTTGTGCTGAAAACAAAAAGCCCCTATTGATTTTTGACCGGCCCAATCCAAATGGAAACTATATCGATGGTCCTGTTCTCAAAAAAGGGTATGAAAGTTTTGTAGGCATGCATCCCATACCTGTAGTCCATGGACTTACTGTAGGAGAATTGGCTCAAATGATCAACGGCGAAGGTTGGCTCAAAGGAGCTGCAAAATGCGATATCCAAGTCCTTCCGGTCAAAAACTGGAACCACAACATGGCTTACGGCCTGCCTGTCAAACCATCCCCCAATCTTCCAAATGATACTGCCATCCGACTTTATCCTACGCTTTGTTATTTTGAAGGTACAGATGTGTCTTTGGGAAGGGGCACCTATTTCCCATTTCAGGTTTATGGCTATCCCGATCCCAAGTACGGGGACTTTACCTTCACTCCGGTAAGTATCGATGGCATGTCCAAAACTCCTCCACAGCAAGATAAAAAATGCTATGGGCGGGATCTGAGAAATGAACCCTTGACCCACCAGTTTACTTTGAAATACCTGTTGGAGGCTTATGAAATTTCAGGAAAGAAGGAAAAGTTTTTCAATAACTTTTTTGACAAATTAGCCGGAAGTGATCAACTGCGAAAAGATATTTTGGCGGGAAAAAGCGAGGCTGAAATCAAAGCATCTTGGCAAGAAGACCTAGAGGCTTTCAAAAGTTCACGTAAAAAATACCTGATTTACTGAAATCAAAATTGGATTTAAATTATTGAAATTTTAAAATTTCCGGTTTATTCTTTAAATTTATGAGATTTATTTAGAATCTATAAACCTGTTTGGCTATGATTAAGAACTTTAAATTCGCCTTTTTTGTGGTAATTATTGCCGCATTTTCATTTTTGGGATCATGTATGAGCGAGGAAAAATCCCCTACATCTAACATCGTCGGAACATGGAGTTTTGACTCCTATTCTCTCCTAGAAGCCAGTATCAACGGTCAGCCGGCACTTACCTACTTGTCTTCAGTAATGGGCCTTTCACCACAAGTTGCACAAACTGTGCAGGCACTTTTCCTTTCAGGGATTATTGAGGAGGCCGAATTGGAAACCACCACATTTACGTTTAATGCCGATGGAACTTACGTGGTCCGAATAGATGGGGTGGAAGAGGATTCTGGCACCTATAGTCTTCAAAATAACAATACTAAGTTAGCGTTGACTTCGGTCAATGGTAACCAAGATTATGATGTTACTAGCTTGACCAACAACAGACTTGTTCTTGTTTTGGATGAGTCTGAGTCTTATGATGTCAACACAGATGGAAAGAATGAGGAAGTCGAATTTGCCATACAAGTTACTCTTGTCAAATAAATTGCCTTAAAAACAAACAAGGCATGAATTCTATTCGTGCCTTTATTTTGGGTTTTTAGAATTGAGTTCCTATTTGGTCAACTCATAATCAATCTCTAAAAATTTTTCTACACATCTTACCCAATATTCCTCAACAAACTTTGCGTGGTCGGCGTGATTGTTATAGAATTTATATTCTGCCTCCGAATCAAACTCCATGGAAAGCCCGTAATCAAAATCATTTTTCTTGCTGATTTGTCTGAGGGATTCAAAATTTTGAACCCCGGGAATCAATGCCAAAGCAGCAGCGGCCCAAAGAAACTCCTTTTCTTCGGATGAACTTTTTGGAAATTTGAGTTTGAAAACAACCGTATGTCTTATCATAAGCGAAATTATTATATCATTTTTCTAACTCCTGCATCTCGGAATCTACCTCACCTCCCAAAAATACTCCCTGTCAAAAATCCTAGAATAAATAAACTCCGGCACCTGTTCCCGGTAAGGTAACAAGTCCCGAAAAACCTCCTGTTGGGTGGCATGCGCTTCCATCATGCTCACCAATGTGGAGAAATGGGCTGTGGTCCCAACCGAAAAATCGGGAACCGGCAATCCTTCCCCAGTCCTGGGATAATTCCTCTGGAAACCAGGCGCGATTTTCAGGGCTATTTCGATCTGTTTGGGCGATAAAGTGACTTGATATAGCTTTTTAACTGGAAATCCCAGAGTATTTTTATCCTCAAGGAAAACTTCTTCCATCGCTTTGGAAACCATCCTATGGTCAGGATGTCCGTAAAGCCCGACTTTGCTGTCATAACTGATCACAATATCAGGTTGGTGTTTTCGGATCATTTCTCTGGCTACTATTTTGAAAGTATCCAAAGGCAAGTCCTTCAGGCCGCTGTCAGGATAATCAAACATTTCTAATTCACTAGCTCCAAGAATACCCGCTACTTTTTCCATTTCAAGAGCCCTGGCCGCACCAAGTTCCTCCTGCTTCACCAATCCACCCGTTGGCCCTGCCTCCCCTTTGGTCAAATAAACCATGACCAAGCTGTGGTTTTGTTCTCTCAGGTCAAGCAAGGTTCCGCCAACTGCGATTTCATCATCGGGATGAGCAAAAAAGACCATCACTTTTTGGGACTCACTCTCCTCCAAAAGATGTTTCCTTTGGGGAATATCCGCATTGTGAAGCATGGTTTTCCCCCACCAAATCAATCCTGCACCCATTCCGACGAAGACAAGGACTGAAATCAGAAATATAAGCACTATCCTTTTCAAAAATCTTCCTTCAAGGTGACGAGGTAACTCACCAAATCCCTGATTTCCCTTCGACTCAGGATTGCTTTCATATCAGGCATGCTGGAGGCTGCCATCTTTTGGGTTTTGATATCTTTTTTCTGGATCAATGTATCAGGATTGTTTCCCATTTTGATCAATACTGAAGAATTGGTTTCTTTTTCCAAAACCCCATTGATGGCCCTGCCATTATTCAATTCCAACATCGCTATACCATATCCCGGAGCTATCCGCTTACTTGGATCAATGAGGGATTCCAGAATTTCCTGTCTGCTCAATTTTCTACCGATTCCATTGATGCTTGGACCAACATTTCCTCCCATATCGTCATAAGCATGGCAACGCATACACTGCCCTGTCTGGGATTGGAAAAATATACCCCGCCCTTTCACGACATCGCCACCGTTGAGGCTGCTTTGATAGGATGCCAACTCGTCTCCTTTCCATAGCTGTTCAGCGGCTTTTTGATATCCTTGAGCTAAGGATTGGTCTTTGGATAATTCCACAGATTCTGATAGCTCAAGCAAAATATCTGTGGGTAGTTTGCCTGCTGACATTTTAACAAATAAGCCTTCGAAAATTGGCTTGGTGTTTTCTGCGGGCAATTTCCCCAAAGCCACCAATGCGGCCTGTTTTTCTTCAGTAGTTCTTTTTTCTATGATTTCATTCAAAAGTTTTACTTTCAATTCTTTGTCTAAATCCAGCTGTTCCAAAAGACTCAGACCTGCCACCCTCACTGATTTGTCCGAATCAGCAATGGCTTTTTCGATACCTGTAGCAGTATTGGCTGCATTCATTTTGGCAAGTGCTTGAATGGAAGCTACACGTACTTCAGGGGATTTGTCAGACTGTATCAAAGCCAAAAGTTCATCGGATCCATCTGCAATCCCGAGTCTTCCGATGGCATTTACGGCTGCGATTTTCAAAGAGATTTCTTTTTCATTCAACAACTTAATCAAAGGCTCCGTGGCTGCAGTCCTTACCAAAGCACCATCTCTAGTGACTTCTCCTCTATACCTCCCATCTACCCGATCCAAAACTGACGGCTTGGTCCAAGTACCAAGTGCCTCTGTTGCTTCCTGTCTTAGGGCCAATGGAGCCGAAGGATTGGAAATGTAGGTGATGAGGTTTTGCATGGACTTTTCAGTTCCCACACGCAGGTTGGCACTGATGGATCTTCGGATCAAAGGCTCATTGGTAAATTTGGTGGTCACCAATAAGTCCCCCAAAGCCGGAAGGGCACCTTCGATGGAAAAGTCATCATTGATTGCTCGGGCAGCTTCTGTTACAATGTATTCATTTGGATCTTTTAGAAACTGTTGTATTCCCGGGTGACTTAACCTTCTCAAAGCCAAAACCGCACCCAATCGGATGGCGTTACTTGGTTCACCGGCAAGGGCAACCAACTGATCAGGCTGGTTTAACCTGGCCAATGCCAAGGAAGCAGCATGTCGGATGTAGGCATCTTCGTCATTGTTGTTGTCTAACAATCCGATCAAGGAAGTTGACGCAGGCGCATATTCAATTCTACCGATTGCTTCAGCTCCGAAAAATCTTGCTCGGGGATATTCGTCCACCAATAGCGCCAACAAGAACTCTCCCGCTTCTTTGTATTTGATATCGCCAATCCACTTGGCAGCCTGAGCACGGATCTCAGGGTCGCTATCTTTCAAGAATGGGATAAGGACTTTCGCATATTTTCTATCCTCCATCCTGGCTATTTGACTTGTACCTACGATGGCATGTATTCTTGCAATCTGATTTGCCTTTTGGTTCATCACCTTTTCAAAAACCTTTGCCCCTTTTTCCCCTCTTTTTGCGAGTTCAAATTGGGCTTTTCTTCGGATTCTGTCATCTTCATAAAACAGATGACCTTCCAATTCAGCATCTGACATGCCAGAATAATCCAAGGTAATCAGCCCTTGGGTTTCCTTTCTTGCTGCCCAATTTTGGCCTTCATTGTCATCAAGCTTCCAGATTCTTCCATAATTTTTATTGCCCCAGCCATTGATCCAATCTGCCACATACAATGACCCATCAGGTCCAAAATCAATTCCTGAAGGCAACATTCCTGTCTGTACCAACTCTGTTTTGGCCAGCTCAAACGTTGCTCCCTTAGGCTTTAGCTGAAATGCATGGATTCCTGAACGTGCAGGATTACCAACAAATTCAACAACAAAAAAATGCTTCTTCCACCTTTCGGCTAAGGCAGTTCCCGGATTATAAATCATCCCAGTAGGACCATTGACATAATTGATGATGCATGGCGTGATGTATGCTGCCTGACCTTCATGCCTAGGCTTATACATATTTTCATCCATCCATACTTTGTAAGTATTGTTGTCAGGATCCCGGTATTTTCCAAACTGCCAGTTGATTCTCCATCCTGTATCTGAGCCATTGACCAAATAAACCAAACGCTCACTTTCCCCTCTGTGGTCTCCGTCATTGTCTACGGAAATCAGGTTATTGTATTCATCCCAAGTAAACTCATGGGTATTTCTCAGGCCCATGGCAAAAACTTCAAAATCACTTCCGTCAGGATTTGATCTGACGACAACACCTCTATTAGGATAATTCCACTTGACTCCGTCTTGGTCAGTTCCGTTAAATCCTATATCGCCAATAGCCCAATATATCCTGCCGTCAGGTCCTACTTTGGCTCCTGACATGCCATGCGAACCAAATCCCACATGGACACCATAGCCATGGGAAATGGAGGTCTTCTTATCCATCAAGCCATCTCCATTGGTATCCTGCAACCTCCAAAAATCAGGTGCTACACCCAAAAAAACATCATTTTCATGGACCGTTACTGCCAATGCCAAATCTGTTTCTTCCTCATGGAAATCATAGACAATCCGCTGTGACCAATCGGCCAATCCATCTCCATTGGTGTCTTTTATCTTATACACACTTTCCTTTTCCACAGTAAGATCTTTCCAATCAAAAAATCCATCACCGTTCAAATCCTTCAGCCACTTGTTTTCCTCACTCCTTTCAGTAGCAAATTCCTTTCGCAAAAACGCTTTTCTATCGGCTACACTTTGCCAGCTCATGGATTGTATTTCCCAATTTTGATGTCCACGGATATCAAATTCTGACTGTCCCAAGCGCTCAGAACTTACATAATATAGAGTCCCATCATCTGTCACCTTTATGGAAATAGGATCGATAATCATGGAATCCACCGCCCAAAGCTTCAAGGATAGCCCTTCAGATAAGGTAGGTGTCACTGTCGCTTCAATTTCGGCAGCTTGTTTTTTGACCACTTCATGGTCATATTGGGTGATCTGAAGATCAACAGGGGTTGTTTCTTTTTCTTTGCAGGAAATCAGGAGGGTTGAAATCAGCAGACTTTGGAAGAATAAGCCTGTAAAAAGAGGTTGAAGTTTCATAGGTTCAAATTGGGGATTACGGTTTTTAAAACTGGGCTTAATTTACCAAAATAGACCTCTCATTTCCTAAATTTTTGATAATCGGCATTCCAATAAATTTTTTGATTGCCCCATTTTCCCTACTTTCAAATTTCAAATACTAATATCCTTTCCCATGTCTGTAATCTCTGAAATTACCTCTCCTATTCTTTTGCTTGATGAAAAAATCTGCCACCACAATCTTCAAGTAATGGCTGATAAAGCTAAAAGGCATGGAAAGAAGCTCGTTCCCCACTTCAAAACTCCACAATCCCATCTTGTGGGAAAATGGGCAATGGAATATGGTATCAGAGAAATCACCGTTTCTTCCATCAAGATGGCAGCTTACTTTTGCAGACAGGGATGGGATAATATCCATATCGCATTTCCTTTTAATCCCCTTGAAACCAAAAACCTGAGTGAGCTCGCAAAAACTCAGTCTTTGTCTGTTCAGCTTATCAATGAAGCTGTGACAGAAAAACTCGCGAAAGAGCTTGAAAACCCGGTTGGCTTTTTTATCGAAATCGATGCTGGCTATGGACGGACAGGTGTGGAAGTTTCAGACTTTGGACTGATGGAAGCTATCATGAGGATTGCCAAAAGTACAGACAAACTCAAATTTAAGGGGTTTTACCTGCATGCCGGGCACTCTTATTATGAAAAAGACATTCCCAAAATCTATGAGCAAACCAGGGCTGCCCTAAGCATGCTGAAAAGTAAATACCGGTCCGAATACCCCGGACTTGTGACCCGCACCGGAGATACTCCGGGCTGTTCTGTGATCGAGGATTTTGGGGATATTGACGAGCTTG
This sequence comes from Aquiflexum sp. TKW24L, assembly GCF_023502205.1. GTDB lineage: Bacteria > Bacteroidota > Bacteroidia > Cytophagales > Cyclobacteriaceae > Cognataquiflexum. Next base: position 47,037 of record NZ_JAMFLG010000020.1, read on the forward strand.
GACCCGGCAATTTTGTATTTTATGATATGATGCAGGTCGCATTGGGAAGCTGCAAAAGGGAAGATGTGGCAGTAGCACTTGTCGTTCCGGTGGTGGATATCAAAAAAGAAAGAAAAGAAATCCTTATTCACGGCGGCGGTGTCCATCTTGCAAAGGATGTCCTTGCTGAACCTGATGGGGGAAAGAATTTTGGCGAGGTAGTCTACCTGACCGAAAATGGCTGGACAATTCCTTCACAGCGCTCATTTTTGAAAAGCATTTCGCAAGAGCACGGCATCATCAAGGCTTCGGATGAACTATTATACCGGGTAAAAGTGGGAGACCTTCTTGGAATTTTACCTATCCACAGCTGCATGACGGCAGATTGTATGGGAAGTTACATGACCATCAATGGCGAAAAAGTCGATCACGCAGAGGGTTGAAAACTAAAGGGATATACGATTTTTTGCCAATCCCCCAATATTCTTCTTCAGTCGGGACGCCTGTCAGTAGGCAGGGAATACCGAAGTACATTTAAAAAAAAGGAATGGTCTTCTGTAAACCACCCCTTTTTTTTATTGTTTATACCCAAGTATCTTCATCATACTATCACTCGTCTGTTCTGGTGAAAAAAGCCAATGATTGATACTACCATTAGTCTCTCTGTCGATAATCACATGTTTCGGAGCCGGGATTAGACAATGCTGGATCCCGCCATAACCACCGAGAGATTCTTGGTAAGCCCCGGTATGGAAGAACCCGATATATTGCTTTTTACCTTCCTCGATTTTGGGCAGGTAAATATTGTACTGATGCGCCTCAGAGTTATAGTAATCCATGCTGTCGCAAGTCAACCCGCCAAGGGAAATGTTGTGGTATTCCTCATCCCAATTATTGACTGCGAGCATGATGTACTTTTGATTCAATCCCCAACTGTCAGGCAGCTGCGTGATAAAGCTCCCATCGATCATATACCAAAGTTCTTTGTCATTTTGGAGTTTTTCATCCAAGATCGAATAGAGCACAGCACCGCTTTCACCGACAGTATAGCTTCCGAATTCGGTAAAAATATGTGGTTCGTCCGTATGGTTTTTGTCACACATCCATTTGATGTTTTTGACAATCTGCTCAGCCATGTATTGGTAGTCATAGTCAAAAAAGACATTGGTCTTAATCGGCCAACCTCCACCGATATCCATGGTGTCAAGGGAAGGAGCCACTTTTTTCAAATCCACATATTTTTGGATAAAGCGGGTCAGTTCAGACCAATAGTAAGCCGTGTCTTTAATTCCTGAGTTGAGGAAAAAGTGGAGCATCTTCAAGCTTACATTTGGATTATCCTTGATTTTCTCTTCGTATAGTTTAATGATGTCATTGTATCTCACACCTAACCGTGAGGTATAAAATCCAAACTTCGGTTCCTCATCTGCTGCGATCCTGATCCCTACTTGAAAAGGAACTTTGACATGCTCAAGGTAATAATCGATCTCACCAAGATTGTCCAAAATAGGAATACAATTGACAAAACCGTCATTGAGCAATTCGGTGATGTATTGTTTGTAGAGTTGTCTTTTAAATCCATTGCAAACGATAAAAGTCTGCTTGGTAATCAATCCCTGCGCATACAGATTCCTGACTAATGGAATGTCAAAGGTGGAAGAAGTCTCAATATGGATGTCGTTTTTCAAAGCCTCATTCAACACAAAGCTGAAATGCGAAGATTTGGTACAATAGCAATAAGTGTACTTCCCTTTGTAATCATGCTTTTCGATGGCATTTCCAAAATAGGTTTTTGCATTTTGGATATTCTCAGAGATTTTGGGAAGATAAGTAAGCTTTAAAGGCGTACCGTAGGTTTTTATGATCTCCATGAGGTTGACACCATTGAAGTGCAACTCATTGTTCTCTACTTTAAATTCCTTGGTAGGAAAGTCAAAAGTCTGCTGGATCAGATCGTTGTATTTATTCATTTCAAATGGGAAAGTTAAAGTTGAAAACGCGCTGCAAAATTTGCTTTTAATATTGGCATATCAAATGAAAAAAGGGGAAAATCCAGTTGGATTTTCCCCTTAACAATAAATTTAATATAGAGATAACTGTTATGCGAATATCTCGTTTCGAAGCAATTGGCCTTCTGCTTCAAATGCTTTTTGGTTTTCGATTATTTTTTTGAGGATCTTTTTAAATCTGATTTCTTCAGAAATAACCTTGGTAATTTTAGAAAAATATCCTGCTGCAGCGATTTCATTAGAAGAATAAAATTTCAAGGTGTAGGTATTCAATTCTTTTTGGAATTCAAGGATCACACCCTGGGGCTGCCCGATGCTGATCAGACCGTTGAATAAACCTTTGAGGTTTTCGAAATCAGAAGTCAATTTAAAATATAGCACTTGAAAATTTTTGTTTGCTTCCGGATAATTTGGGAAATTAAAGGAACCCTGTCCTGTCAACTCAACCATTTCGCAAGCCATAATCATGTCAACAACATTTACCGGATTGGAAAGTATTTCGGATCTTTTGGAAACAGTTTGGAAAGAGAATGATTCCTGAACTGGAGCTTGTTGAGAAGTGATTTGAGAAGCCATAGAATAAAGAATTTTTTGTTTGACAAGGTTTTTTCAAAAACCATGCTTCAAATATAAAAGGCTGATTTTAATTATCCTAATTACCCTATCATTTTTATAGGGTAATTATCAAAAAAATTTCTCTTCTATTTATTCTCATTTGAGTATTAAAAGGAACCTAGGTTTATCTGCTATAATCCGGCTAAATGGATGATGGATTTTTCGAGCACGGGTAGCATTTCGGTTCGGAGTTCAGCAAAAAGTTTACGGATGCGGCAGGTTTCTTCATTTTCACATTCTCCGCAGGATTCATAATACCGCTCAGATACACAGGGAATCAAGGCGATCGGTCCGTCAATAATCCGCATCAGGTGCGCAACCGTAATATCATTGGGATCTTTTGCCAAAGTATATCCACCTTCCGCTCCACGCACGCTTCTGACCACTTGATGGGTCTTGAGTTCACGAAGGATGTTCTCTAAAAATTTATAGGGAATCCTTTCTTTTTCAGAAATAGTTTTGGCGGATATGGGAGTGGGGCTTTGGTGTTCATAAAGGTACAAAATGGTCTTTATGGCATATTTGGCTCTTTTTGATAGCATTCCTTTGATTTTTACTTCCAAATTACAAAAAAACCATAGTTTTCACTAAATCAAAAAATCAGACCTAATAATCTAAGACAATGACAAATAAAAGGTCCTGATGCTGAGGCCGATTATCAATAAACCAACCATAAACAGTAATATCTTAGGATTTAGTTTTTTACAAATGATGGCTGCAAATGGTGCAGCAATCACTCCTCCCAAAATCAATCCTAAAACCGGCGCGAGACTCAACTCTTTGACAAAAAGTAAAAATGTGCTTGCACTTGCCAAGGAAACAAAAATCTCCACAAAGTTACCGGTTCCAATGGCAAATCTTGGTACCTGTCCTTTCCCCAACAAAGTTGAATTGACAATAGGCCCCCATCCCCCACCACCGATTGCATCAGCAAAACCACCCACACCCGCCAGGTAAGGAAGACTTTTTCCATTAGCGTCAAATTCTTTTTTCTTTTTCTTGAAGACTTTCGACATGATGATAAATCCCATCACCAGAAGGTATAATGCAATAAATGGCTTGATGGTATTTCCATCAATATTGGATAAAAAATAAGCACCGGCTATCGCACCTAAAACGCCGGGAATCATCAGCCTTTTTGCAAGATCCCATTTGACATTACCCAATTTCCAATGTGATACCCCCGAAGCCAAACTCGTGAAGACCTGTGCAAAATGTACCCAAGCACTTGCCATAGCAGGAGGAATTCCTATACCAAGAAGGATAGAATTTGAACTTACACCATATGCCATTCCCAAGGCACCGTCTATGGACTGGGCCACAAAACCCACCAACAAAAACCAACCAAACATCTCTAGGTCAAGATCCGCACCTGTCACGATGCCTGAAAATGCCCGGAAAGCAATCAATACCACTAACACAAGACTCAAAGCAAAAAAGCCTAACCAAAAAGGTTCTTCTCTAAGTCTCAACATTACTTTTTCCATGTTTGGGTTGTTTTATTTGGTTGGCAAGGGTCAAAAATAGGGTCAAAATATTTACAATCCAATTAATCCTATATATTTTGTAGGGTATATAGAGATTAAATAAAAATTAGATAGATGCCTCAAAAGTAATTCCTTGGGGGCAGCTATAATTCATCAATTTGCAAGGTTGTATCTCAGAGTAAAACCGAATGTTCTTGGATCACCAAGTACAGCGGCATAGTGTCCGGCATTACCCTCACCCGGCAGGCATCGCTCGTAATATTGGGTATCAGTGAGGTATCTAGACTATAATAAAAATGACAGACCATCATCAACCCTGAACCCTACCTTGTCATTGACCAAGCCATAGCAATCGATATTCAGGAAGGCTGAAGGGGAAGGAAAAACTTTGATGTTTCCAATGAATAATAAATGTTTTGATTATTATATATGTCCTATACGTTTGATATGGTATTAAAATAACTGCTTAGGTTCTCAATTTTTTTATTGAAGGTTTTCTGAATTTAAGAATACCAAATTTTCATTTCACCTCGAAAAAAGAGTGATTTTAAGTTGGGTTTGAAAATTTGAAGATTTGAATAAATTAAACAGCCGTGTCCGAATATTTGTTTTCCTAAAAAAACCTTGCGTAATTTCAATGCTAGTTCCCCAAACTTCATCATATTACCTCTATGTTTACGATCAAGGATCGCTATGAAACAGCCGTAGGCCACAGTTTTCCTGTTGGGCCGAACTTTTCTTCGCAAGGTGTCAATTTTTGTATTTTTTCAAAGAATGCCATTTGGGTTGAACTGCTTTTTTTTGAAAATGCAGATGATGTCGAGCCAAGCCACACTTTTCGATTAGAACCTTCTATCAATAAGACTTATTATTATTGGCACATTTTCATATATAAAGTAAAACTTGGACAATTGTATGGGTATAGAATTCACGGCAATTTTGCGCCGGAAAATGGTCACCGTTTTGATTCTTCCAAAATTTTACTTGACCCCTATTCCAAAGCTGTTTCAATACCAAACAAATATCATCGAAGAGCGCTAAGCAAATTTGGGATAGCAGATGGAAATAGTCCAAAAAGTGTGATAGTTGACCTTAGTTTGTATGATTGGGAAGGTGATTTCCATCCCAGAATCCCATTTTCAAGAACTGTTATTTACGAATTGCATGTGGGGGGATTTACAAAAAATCCAAATTCCGGAGTCGAGGAAAGCAAAAGGGGAACATTTGCAGGTTTGATAGAAAAAATCCCCTACCTCGTAGAGCTTGGAATAACGGCAGTTGAGTTGCTACCGGTTTTCCAATTCGATGTGCAGGATGCTCCTGATGGAAAAATCAACTATTGGGGTTACAGTCCCATTTCATTTTTTGCACCACATCAGGGATATAGTACCGACAGAGATAATCCCCTGAAAGTATTGGATGAATTCAGAGACATGGTCAAAGCCTTGCACAAAGCCGGATTGGAGGTCATTATGGATGTGGTTTTCAACCATACTTCCGAAAATCACGAAGATGGGCCGACTTATACCTTCAGGGGAATCGACAACAGTATCTATTACATCCTGGATCAAGATAAGGCCAAATACAAGAATTTTTCAGGCACCGGTAATACCCTCAATGCCAATCAGGCCATTGTCCGCAAGATGATTATTTCAAGTCTCCACTTTTGGGTAAGGGACATGCATGTAGATGGTTTCAGATTTGACTTGGCTTCTATCCTTTCAAGGGATGAAAAAGGAAATCCCATCGAAAATGCACCAATACTTTGGGATATCGAATCAGATCCGATTCTTGCAGGGAGCAAATTGATCGCTGAAGCGTGGGATGCGAGTGGCCTTTATCAGGTGGGCAATTTTACGGGTGACAGTTGGAAAGAATGGAATGGCCGTTTCAGAGATGATACCCGTAGCTTTTTGAGGGGAGATAAAGGCAAAGTAGGTGCTTTTGTAACCCGCCTTATCGGCAGCCCTGACATCTATGAGTCCAAGGATAGAGAATCTGAGCAAAGTATCAATTTTGTCACCTGCCATGACGGATTCACCCTATACGACCTTGTTTCTTACAACATTAAGCACAACATGGCCAATGGAGAAAATAACCGAGATGGCCACAATGATAACCTGAGCTGGAACTGTGGAGTGGAGGGACCTACGGAGGATCCTGAAGTATTGTCCATTCGCAAACGGCAGGTCAAAAATTTCTTTACCGTTACCCTTCTCTCTTTGGGCGCTCCAATGATTTTGATGGGTGATGAAGTTCTCCATACCCAAAAAGGCAATAACAACGCCTATTGTCAGGACAACGAACTCACTTGGTTTGATTGGGACTTGGTCGAAAAAAATGCTGAAATATTCAGGTTTGTCAAAATCCTGATCAAGAAGAGGTTGAAAAGAGAAACTGCACAGGCCACCTTCAACTTGTCGCTCAAGGAATTATTGGCACAATCTAAAATATATTGGCATGGTGTCAAACTCAACCAACCTGACTGGTCCCCATCTTCACTTAGTATCGCCATGACCATTTTGTCTCTAAATAAAAAAATGGCCATGCATTTTTTGATCAATGCCTATCACCAGAACTTGAAATTTGAAATACCCAAATCACTTGATGAAAGGAAAATAACATGGAAAATATGGCTAGACACAAGTCTGGATGAACCATGTGATATTTGCCTATGGTCTGAAGCCGGTAATTATCCCCATCAAACGTATGATGTCAAGTCACACAGCATTGTGATTCTTTTTACCAAACTTGAATAGGGATAAAAGACAAATTATCTTTTTTTACATGTCAAATTCAGAGAGCTCCGATCACTAGGTATTTTAAAGGAAAGGCTGCTGCAGTAATTTTAAAGCTTTTTCTAGGATATCATCGTCTTTGGCAAAACAGAACCGAAGTAATTTGTGGTCTGTTTTGTCATGGTAAAAAACTGACACTGGAATACACGCCACCCCGATTTCTTTGGTCATCCTGATGGCTAGGTCGTAATCGGATTCCTTTGATAAGTGTCCATAAGATACCAATTGGAAGAAACTTCCCTGCGCAGGGGTAAATTCAAAAGGAGTATCTTTTAATCCATTGCAAAACAAGTCTCTTTTATGTTGGTAAAAGTCATTGAGGTGAAGATACCTCGATGACTCTACCATAAAGTCTGCCAATGCATATTGCAGTGGAGTAGCCGTGCTAAAAGTCAGGAATTGATGGATTTTCCGGAATTCGGCACTGAGTTTTTCGGGTGCGAGGCAATAACCAATCTTCCAACCTGTGATATGGAAAGTCTTTCCAAAAGAACCACAGACAAATGTCCTTTCCTTTAGCACTGGATGGCTAAACATGGGTAGGTGCTTCCTCCCATCAAAAGTAATGTGCTCGTACACTTCGTCACTGACGATATAGATCTCCCTGTCCTGAATCAATTCCGCCAATGTATCCAAATCCTCTTGTGTCCAGACATAGCCGCAGGGATTATGGGGCGTATTGACCATGATCAGACGGGTCTTGTCTGTGATGGCGGATTTCACTTTGTCCCAATCCACCGAAAAATCCTGCAGTTTGAGGGAAACGTAGACAGGAACCCCTCCATTCAAAATCACTGCCGGTTCATAGCTGTCATAATTTGGCTCGAGCAAAATCACCTCATCCCCAGGTCTTACCACGGCGGTCACCGCTGCAAAAATTGCTTCAGTCGCTCCGGACACAACCGTAACTTCAGATTCTGCATTGAAATCCACTCCGTAGACGAGTTTGGTTTTTTCGGCTATCCTTTGTTTGAAGATCGGCACACCGCTCATTGGCGCATATTGGTTATAGCCCTCGCTCACATACTTGGTCACCAGGTCATGGAGGTAAGGAAAGCAATCAAACCCAGGAAAACCTTGGGCCAAGTTGATGGCATTGCAATCAGTTGCCAGTTTGGACATCACTGTAAAGATGGTCGTCCCTACATCTGGTAGTTTGGAAGAAATCATGCTGTTTTGGCCGGTTTTCGAATTAAAAAGAAAGAATCCAAAAACTATAAAAAATATCCCCAATACCAAAAGCCTTTCTTTTGGATGGTATTCCTAGTATATGGTTATCCGCTACTTTGCCGGTAACCCAATAATTATCTACCTGCAAGAAGGAAGTCGGAACACCTCCGCCTCTCGGAGGGAAGGGATGTGCCGGACATTTCAGCCTCTGACAAAAATTATATTGAAGAGTATTTTTACAGGCAACCAATATTCTGTTTCCTGCTTAATTGATTTTTTTATCAAAAAAATAAAGAACCAAACCCAAGCCGATAATGGACATTCCTGCAAGACTTTCGATTGGCTTGTCATACAGGATATATAACAACACAAGTGTACTGAACAAAAGATAAATCACCTGAAGGTATGGTTTGAATGGGGTTTTAAATCCTGTTTGATTTTTGAGAAGGAGTGATGAAAAAATAGTAATGGTTCCCATCAGCTGTAAGACAAATCCGGCATAGATCAACACTTTTTCAAAAGATCCGGTCAGCATCAGAAGCAGGGCTATGGCAGAATTGAGCCAAATGGCCCTGACAGGGATCCCATGTGCGTTTTCTTTGGAGAGGGGAAACCATAATTTAAAATCTTTTGCCATAGAATGGGTCACCCTTGGACCAACCCAGGTATATCCACTAATAGTGGCTATCAATTGGATGGCTATGAAAAAACTGACCCAATAGACGCCGGTTTGTCCAAAGAGATTTTGCGCAACTATCGTAGCAATTTCGACTTTTCCGGCCAATTGTTCTACGGAGGCATGTTTGATAAATACAAGCTGCAATAAAATGTAGCAAGCCATCACGAGCAATGTAGCTAAGATCAATGCTTTTGGTAGATTTTTGCGTGGTTGATCAATCTCTTCTACAATATAGGCTGCAGAATTCCACCCTGTATAGGCGTAAAATACAAACACCAATGAAACTGAAAATCCGGGAATCAAAATTTCATTTTTCCATCCATCTGAAAAGTCGAAACTTTGAAAATCGGCGGCAGGCATAAAAGATAAACCTATCCCAATAAATCCAAAAACAAATAACAACTTGATGATAGTCAACAGGTTTTGGACATAGGCACTCTGCTTCACCGTCAAGGAATGGGCAATTGTCACCAGCAAAATCAGGATTGCACCAACATTCGGTTCGAATCCGCCAAGAACAGGTTTTAGATAGTGGTTGACAGCCATGGCTGCAATGGCAATCGGTGCAGAAAATCCAACTGCCAAAGAAACCCAAGCATACAGATACCCCACAGATGGATGGATATTTTCTGAAAGGAAAATGTAATCCCCTCCGGATCTTTTGAAGTGAGTCCCAAGTTCGGCAAAAACCAAAGCTCCGATCAAAGCCATGATTCCACCAATAGTCCAGAGGAAAATAATGGACCAGGTATTTTGCACTTCTAAAAGCTGAAACCCCAGACTTGTAAAAACCCCGGTGCCGATCATATTGGCGATGACCAAGGCAGCGGCTGTCTTCCACCCGATTTTATTTTTGATCTTCATTAACAAACCTTGATGTTTCAATCTTTAAAATCATTTTTCCGAAATAAAGCAGAAATTTTGAATTAACATCAAATCCCTTTGATCCAAAAATTTTTCTTTCAAGAAGACCAAATTCAGGGGGCATTAGACTTTCTCAAAGGAATCCTTGCCAATGGTTTTTCAGCCTTTTTTTGACTACTTTTGAGGCACTTCGATTGAAGGATAATTTGAATGAAGCCCAGATAACCCATTTATGAGAGATATAAAATTGGTAGAGGTTCGATCAGAAATTGCTGCCGGAACGAGAGGTGCGAGTTTGGGCATCGATGCACTCAAAATCGCAAGCTTGGACAAAACTTCGGATTTCTTTACCAGATTTGACCCGATCAATGTCCCGGATGCCAACAATTTTCTTTGGAAAGGAAACAAGCATCCACATGCCAAATACATAGATGGTGTCTACCAGGTTTTGAAAAATGTATACAGCACCGTTGAATCCCTAAGGTTAGAGAAATTATTCCCCATCGTTCTTGCAGGTGACCATTCTACCGCAGCGGGGACTATCATGGGAATCAAAGCAGCACATCCCGATAAAAGACTTGGTGTGATCTGGATAGATGCACATGCAGACCTCCACACACCGTATACCACGCCTTCTGGAAACATGCACGGAATGCCTTTGGCAATGTGCATTCAAACCGACAACAGAGACTGCGAAGTCAACCAACCTGCTGAAGAAACGGTTCAGTATTGGGAGAAAATAAAAAAAATAGGTGGTGATGCACCAAAAATCAAAGCAGAAGACATCGTATTTATTTCCGTAAGAGATACTGAAGCACCTGAAGATTTTCTAATCAAAAAATTGGGTATCAAGAATTTTACAACAGAAGACGTCCGCGCACTTGGCATCAGCAAAGTAGCAGCAGAAGCATTAAGCATCCTTGCAGATTGTGATCAGATTTACATTTCCTTTGATGTGGACAGCTTGGATTCTTCGATCTCAATGGGAACCGGAACGCCCGTTGCAAACGGATTAACCGTTAAAGAGGCCCTAGAACTCAACGCTGAATTGATCAAAGACAAGCGGGTTTGCTGTTGGGAAATCGTCGAAGTTAACCCTACCCTTGATTCCGAAAACCTGATGGCAGAAAATGCCTTTGACATCCTTGAAGCGACTACCAAGTCATTGGTGGATAACTTTTAGGATTAATGGTTATTTGGTTAATGGTTATTTGGTTAATGGTTATTTGGTTAATGGTTATTTGGTTAATGGTTATTTGGTTAATGAAAGTATAAAAATTTAAAAACTGAGAAAAGAGATAAAAATCCCTGTCTTGGGCCAAGTCTCATGTCTTAAGTCTCACGTCTCATGTCTATTTCATGAATTTAGAACAGAAAATATCCGCCAGCATCCAAGAAGCCTTTTTAGAGCTTTTTGGACATCAGGCTACTATAGAAGAACTTGCCCTACAACCTACCCGAAAGGAATTTGAAGGGACTTTTACCTTTGTGGTTTTTCCTTTTTTGAAAATCACCAAACTCAATCCTGAGGCTTCCGGAACCAAAATCGGGGAATATCTCGTAGCAAACTGCAGCGTGGTCTCCAATTTCAATATTGTAAAAGGATTCCTGAATATCTCCGTGAAGGAAACATCTTGGTTAGATATTTTTTCAAAAATATATACCAACCCTGTTTTGGGCCAACTTCCCGCAAACGGCAAAAAGGTTATGGTCGAGTACAGCAGCCCCAATACCAACAAACCGCTACATCTTGGCCATTTGAGAAATAATTTCCTTGGGTATGCAGTTGCAGAAATCCTCAAGGCAAACGGCTATGAAGTAGTCAAAGCCAATTTGGTCAATGACCGAGGTATCCATATCTGCAAATCGATGGTGGCTTACAAACACCATGGTAATGGAGAAACCCCAACATCAAGTGGATTAAAGGGAGATCATTTGGCAGGAAAATACTACGTGATTTTTGACAAGGATTACAAAAAAGAAATCCAGCAGCTCCTATCAGATGGTCAAACCGAAGAGCAGGCAAAGAAAAACGCTCCTCTCATGCATGAAGCGCAGGAAATGCTAAGACTTTGGGAGGCCGGAGACAAAGAGGTTGTCGATCTTTGGAAAACCATGAACGGATGGGTATATGAGGGATTTGATGGGACTTACAAAAAGATGGGAGTCGATTTCGATAAGTTTTACTACGAATCAGACACTTACCTTTTAGGAAAAAATATTGTAGATGAGGGTCTGGAGAAGGGCGTTTTCTTCAAAAAGGAAAATGGCTCAGTTTGGGTGGATTTGTCGGCAGAAGGTTTGGACGAGAAACTTGTTTTAAGATCTGATGGCACTTCGGTCTACATCACGCAAGATATGGGAACCTGCGAGTTGAAATACCAGGATTTCCACTTTGACAAATCCGTCTATGTCGTCGGCAATGAGCAGGATTATCATTTTGATGTGTTGTTCAAGATCATGCGTAAATTGGGTCGTCCCTATGGAGATGGATTGTATCATTTGTCTTACGGGATGGTGGATTTGCCTACCGGAAAGATGAAATCCCGTGAAGGAACCGTCGTCGATGCAGATGACCTCATGCAGGAAATGATCGAAACTGCCGAAAGCCATACTAAAGAATTGGGCAAAATAGATGGCTTCAGCACAGAAAAAGCTGCAGAACTTTATGAAATATTGGGAATGGGCGCTTTGAAGTATTTCTTACTCAAAGTCGATCCCAAGAAAAGAATGCTTTTCAATCCCCAAGAATCAATCGAATTCCAAGGAAATACAGGCCCTTTTATCCAATATTCTCACGCCCGGATTGCTTCCATTCTTCGAAAAGCAGATCAGATCGGAGTAGATTACAGCAGTGCGGGATTTGAAGGATTGGACAAACTTGAGCCTGCGGAAAGAGACTTGATCGTGGTTTTGAATGAGTATGAGAAAAAAATCATAGCTGCAGGTGAAGAATATTCTCCTTCCGTATTAGCCCAGTATCTTTTTGACTTAGCTAAGGAATACAATAGATTTTACGCAGAATTGTCGATCTTCCATGAAAATGATCTCAAGGTTCAATCTTTCAGAATCGCAATATCAGCCATCACCGCCAAAACAATCCGCAAGGGCATGCAGTTATTAGGAATCAAAGTCCCAGACAGAATGTAATATGAAAAAAATCTTTATCGCCTTCGCTATTATCGCTTTTGCCTGTACATCCAGTGTCCAAAAGAAAGACCCTTCCACCATTGTATCCTTAGACCAAATGATTATGGAAAAATCCATTTACGATTTTAAAATGAAAGACATCAATGGTGAGGAAGTCGATTTCTCTCAGTTCAAAGGAAAAAAACTTCTGATAGTCAACGTCGCTTCCAAATGTGGCTATACACCACAATATGAAGATTTACAAAAACTCCATGAAAAGCATGGAGATGAGGTCACCATTATTGGGTTTCCAGCCAATAACTTTGGCGGTCAAGAACCCGGAACAAATGAGGAAATCAAAGAATTCTGCTCTTCCAAGTTTGGAGTCACTTTCCGGATGATGGACAAAGTATCCGTCAAAGGTGCGGACAAAGATCCACTCTACAGATGGCTTTCGGACAAAGACATGAACGGATGGAATGAAAAAGAACCAACTTGGAATTTCTGCAAATACTTCATCAATGAAAAAGGAGAATTGGTGAAATTTTTCCCTTCTTCTGTGAAACCTATGGATGAAGAAATCCTAAAGCTCATTGCAGCATAAAATAAATATTTGTTACAAAAAGACCTGTTTTCATTCCGAGAACAGGTCTTTTTGTTAGTTTTGATCCAAAATATAAAAGTGGAAGTCACCTTATCCAGTAAAAAGCAAGCTTGGATGCATGCCATCCGATTGAGGACTTTACCCTTGGCTTTGTCGAGTATTTTAATGGGTTCATTTTTGGCAGCCTACAAAGAGGAATTTCGTCTTTGGGTATTTTTGATGGCTGCATTGACCACAGTATTTCTCCAGATCCTTTCAAACCTTGCCAACGATTATGGAGACAGCATCCACGGCGCAGACTCCTTAGACCGGGAAGGTCCAATCAGGGCAGTTCAGTCCGGTATCGTCAGTTTGGAAGAAATGAAAAAAGCAATGATTTTTTTGGGAGCTTTATCACTTATCTCGGGGTTGGTTCTCCTATATATTGCCCTTCAGGATTGGAAAATATTTTTGTTGTTTTTGGGTTTGGGTATTGCGGCAATCATCGCAGCCGTAACTTATACTTCAGGTAGTAAACCATATGGTTATGCCGGATTGGGGGATATTTCTGTTTTCCTGTTTTTTGGATTGCTAGGTGTGATAGGCACCTTTTTTCTCCATTCCCTTTACTTTGACTGGAGTATCTTGTTGCCTGCAGTTTCCCTTGGATTCTTCAGTTCTGCGGTATTAAATATCAATAATATACGCGACATCAAGGCAGATAGGATCGCCGGCAAAAAGTCCATTCCTGTCCGGATTGGAAGAAATAAAGCAGTGATTTACAATTGGCTTTTGATTTTTGGAGGAAATTTCTCTTTAATCTTGTTTGCAATTCTCAACCAATCATATGGTTGCTTGACAGCCTTACTTGTATTTCCAATAATGGCCAAGGTAGGCAAGTCTGTGGCTACCAAAACCGAAGCGAAAGAACTTGATCCTTATCTGAAAAAAATGGCAATATCAACTTTGCTTTGGGTACTTGCATTTGGGGTTGGAATATTATTTTTTTAGATAAAATAGTTAGTTTTCTGAATGGATTAAGGTAATTTTTGTATTTTCCAGCATCAAATAAACACCCTATACCATGAAAACAATTCTCGTTCCCTATGATTTTTCCAAAGAAGCTAATTATGCTTTTGAATTTGCCATAGAATTGGCAAGAAAGACAAAAAACAAATTAGGACTCTTGCATGTCATTGAACTTCCATCGCCTCAAAGTTTCTCCACCATCGGGGAAGTAGGTGCGTTTAGCGGGGAGTCAAACCAGATTTTCATGATCGAATTGATCGAAAAGAGAAAAAAGCAATTGGCTGCACTAGAAGATGAATTCAAGGATGGAGAATTTAAATTTGAGACCAAAATGGTTTTTGGAAATCCTTATGCCGGCATTTCCAAGGAGATATTAGAAACCAAAGCAGACATAGTAATCATGGGAAGCAAAGGTTCATCAGGAATAGAGGAGGTACTCATCGGAAGCAATACTGAAAAAGTAGTGCGACATTCCATCTGTCCTGTAATTACGATCAAAGGCCCAGTCACTATCGACAGTATCAATAAAGTGATATTTGCAAGTGATTTCAATGAGGTGCCGGGTGAGGTAATTGACAGACTCAAGACCGCGGTATCTACCATTGATGCTGAGCTTCATTTGGTCAAAATCAATACACCGTCAATGTTTGAAAGTACGAGGACTTCAATGGAAAAAATGAAATCCTTTGTAGAAGATTTTGAAATCATAGCCACTTCCATGCAGGTATACAATAGCACCTCTGAGGAGGAAGGGATTTTGGAATTTGCAGACGATGTTAATGCTGATATGATCGCAATGGCTACCCATGGAAGGACAGGATTCCTTCACCTGTTGAGCGGCAGTATTGCGGAAGATGTGGTCAATGCCGCCCAAAGGCCGGTATGGACCATGAAATCGAAAAAATAGAATGTCTAAAAAGAATAACAATGATTGGAAGAAAAGGGACGGAGTGGTGTATTCTACCAGCAACGATTTTACTTTCAACTTTGGAGGAGATAAAGAGTCCGAAACGCTACCTTCTTCGAAACAGAATCTCAAAGTCATGCTGGACAAAAAATCCCGCGGAGGCAAGCAGGTGACTTTGGTAGAGGGATTTATCGGGACCGATGATGACCTCAAAGAACTTGGCAAACTGCTTAAAAGCAAATGTGGCGTCGGAGGAAGTGCCAAAGAGGGGGAGATCCTGATCCAAGGTGATCACCGTGATAAAGTTCTTCAGATATTGGTTCAGGAAGGCTACAAAGCCAAAAAAACCGGAGGATAATCTTTCCACAATTGACAATATTGCACCAAGCTTCTAATCAAAGCTTGGTGTTTTTGTTTCAACCCATTACTTTCAGAAATGCGCAACAGATTGTCTTATTTTTTCGAAATGATATTTTTGGTTCCAGTATTCCCAATCCTTTATTTTAGAGGAAAGAAACTTATCGGGGCAATGGTAAAGCTTCCTCCTAGAAGTGAATTTCAGAAAATCGAAGGCCGTGATCCTAATTACCATCTCCTTATCATTGGAGAATCAACCGCAGCTGGGGTAGGCGCATCAAGCCCTGACACGACTTTTGCCTCTCAGATTTTCAATCATTCTGAGGGGAAATATTCTATTCATAATTTGGGAAAAAATGGACTGAGGGCTAAAGAACTCTTTGGGCTATTTCAAAAATCTGAAGTAGAAGTTGCCACTTCCTTTACAAAAACGATCATCCTTATAGGTGCAAATGATTGCTTCAAATTTACTCCCCCCAGAAGATTCAGTAAAGAAATGGAAACTTTCATTCTATTTTTGATAAGGGATAAAGGAGTAAAAAACATCATCATCCCCTTAATCCCTCCGGTTCAGGTGTTTCCCGGAATTCCGCGGAGCATGCGGTTTTTCTTAGGATGGCATAGAGGCATTTTGACTAAAGAATTGAAAATGCTGGAAAAAAATATACTGCAACTTTCCTTTGAAAATTATGAGTCTGATACGGCCGCAGGATTTTATGCAGAAGATGGCATTCATCCGTCAGATCTGGGTTATGAATTGATAGCTAAGACAATAGCTACAAAAATTCAATAAAAATAAGTGGTCAAAAAAATGACCACTTGATTATCCCAAAAAATTAACCATAAACAAAAAGCATAACTCCCAAATACCTGATAGAGAAATATTGAAAGCCAAATACATTTACGAGCTCACATCTTACTCCAGATTGATCAATAGAAAAAATAATGAAACAATTCATCGCAAAATTCGCCTTGGTGGTCAAAGATTATGATGAAGCCATCGCCTTTTATATCCATAAACTCGGCTTCATGTTATTGGAAGACACCCGCATGTCAGATACTAAAAGATGGGTCAGGATCGCGCCTCCGGGCTATGAATATGGACAATGTGAAATTCTTTTGGCAAAAGCAGCTGATGAAAATCAGGCAAAAGCCATTGGCAACCAAAGTGGTGGAAGGGTGTTTTTGTTTTTGTACACTGATGATATTGCAAGGGATTACCAAAATCTGATTGAGCAAAAAATCAAAATCATACGACCATTGAGCACAGAATCATACGGGACTGTAGCCGTATTTGCGGATTTGTATGGCAACCTTTGGGACTTGATCCAACCAATCTGATAAATAATCCCATGCGAAGGAAAACCGCAAAGATAATTTCGGTCATTGGGCACCCCCTACTTTTTGGGAATGCTTACGTCATATTCATGTCCTTTCACAATCTGGAGAGGGAATTGGCGCTTATGGTCTCATTGCTTGTGATTTTTTTGGTAGCTGTACCGATCATTTGGAACAACTATCTGAAAATGAAAAGCGGGAAGTATACCAATTTTGATGTCTCAGACAGGATTCAAAGGAAGGGTTTCTATCCTTTTGCCATCAGCCTGTTTATGGTTTTGCTGTTGGTTTTTTGGACCTTGAAATTCCCTCGAGAAGTTATACTCCAAACACTTGTTTTCTTTGCCATGGTGCTGACCATGGCCTTGGTCAATCTCAGGATAAAAGCTTCCATGCATGCCGGAATTGCATTCTATATTGTGGTAAATATATTTGGGTTTGGATTTCTTCCGGGACTCATCACTTTGGCTTTTGGACTTGCAGTGACATGGTCAAGGTGGGAGATGGAAAGGCACAGTATGAAAGAATTGGTATTTGGTACTTTAATTGGGTCTTTTTTCGGGGCATTGGGTCTGATGATTTGAGAAGTTTGCCTCCGAATTTAATTTTAGAGATCAACCTGAAAGAGATTCAAGTCCTCCCCTTCTTTGAGCTGAATCGACCTTTGGTATTGAAACCCTAATTTCTCTACTAGCCTTATTGACGATTTATTATTAGGTAGTACAATAGCCAAAATTGTTTCCAACTTCAACTTACTTTTCGTATGCTCCAAAACTCCCTTTGCAGCCTTCAAAGCAAATCCCTTTCCCATAAATTCTGGTAGAAAAGCAAATCCAAGATCAGGATGTTCCAAAGTTTCCCTTTTGAGTAGACCGCATATACCTATTGGCAATCCTAAAAGTTTCTCTTCCACCATGTACAACCCAAAACCATATTCCTTATAATTTTTGAGTGGGCCGTTCAGAAGATATTCCCTTGCCTGCCTTTCATTTTTTACGCCGCGGTCACCAATGTATTGCAACCAGCCAGGGCTGTTCAGAAGAGCAAGTATGAATCGGAAATCATTTAAATCTAACTCTCTCAGGATAAGTCGATCTGTTTCTATCACATTCATGGACATCATTTGAGGAGAATAGTTTGGACTTTTTCTCTCAAAACAGGCACCACTGCACTCTCAAACCACGGGTTTTTGTTTTGCCAAATCTTATTCCTTGGAGAAGGATGGACCAAGGGAAAATATGTTGGAAGGTATTCTTCAAAAGACGTGACTGTTTCAGTGAGGTTTTGCTTTTTTGATTTCCCAAGATAATACGCTTGCGAGTAACTGCCAATCAGCAAAGTAAGCCGGATTTGAGGCATCTCAGCCAAAAGCGGCTGATGCCAAATCGGTGCGCATTCAGGTCTCGGAGGAAGGTCTCCACCTTTCCCTTTGCCGGGATAACAAAATCCCATCGGCACAATCGCAAAAAGTTTTGGATTATAAAAGTCTACCGGATCCACTCCCAACCACCGACGAAGTTCTTTGCCACTTTGGTCATCCCACGGAATACCTGAAGCATGAACTTTGGTGCCGGGTGCCTGTCCTACTATCAGGATTTTAGCAGCTGGATCTGCGATAAAAACAGGATTGGGACCCAATGGCAGAAATGACTCACAGATCCTACATTTTTTAATCCGGGAAAATAAAGGTTCAGTTTGTCGCATCAATCTACTTTCAACCCCTGCTTCTGAATTGTTGCTTTATGCTATCAGTAAAAAACATAAGAAAAAGAGTTGTGATCCTCTTTTTCTCCATTTTATTATCAAGCTGGCATGCTCGGTCTAACTTCAATTTTACTTGGTAATGTCCTTGGATTCATGTGCATCAAATCTACCACCATTTGACCTAAATCCTCGATCTGAATCTTCCATGCGTCTTTTTCACTTGGTTCGTGGTTATTGAAATAAGTAGCCACCGAACCCGGCATAATCGTGGTGGCACGAACACCATGTTGTCTCAGATCAAGCATAGCTGCTTGGGTAAAGCCTGTCACCCCAAATTTGCTCGCATTGTAGGCAGAACCGTTGACAAAGAAATTGGTGCCTGCCAAAGAGGAGATAGAAACAAAATACCCTTTAGAAGCTTTCAAACCATCGAGTCCAGCTTTGAGGCTGTAAAAAACACCGGTCAGGTTGGTGTCGATGGTATCATTCCACTGCTCGATCGTCATTTCCTCAATCGAAGCAAAATATCCAACACCAGCATTAGCCACTAAAAGATCCAAACCGCCCCATTTTTTAATCACTTTTTCCACGGCTTTTTTCTGAGAGTCAAAATCCCTTACATCAGCTTTTATGCCTATGGCTTCCCCTTTGCCTGATTTATTCAATTCTGCAGCAGCATCATCTGCACTTTTTTGGGAACGGCTGGTAATGGCTACATTCATCCCTTGGGCGATCAAAGCTTCCGCTATCCCATATCCGATCCCTTTGCTTCCGCCTGTGATCAGTGCTGTTTTGTTTTTAAGATTCTTCATGGTCATAATTGGTTTAAAAATGTGTTGGTATAATAAACAGAACTCTATTCTTCCCAATGAGGTTCATCTAAACCAATCTGATTTGGCTCAAAAGTAAAAAAAAAAATGAGCGGGTAATCGGTCTCGAACCGACGGCCTTCAGCTTGGGAAGCTGACGCTCTACCAACTGAGCTACACCCGCTTAATGTCTTAAATTTAAAGACAATTCCAATAAATAAAATATGTTTTTCAGCTTTTATATAGTATCTACAAATATCCAATATCCATGAATATCGATTTACTTTTAGAATGAATAGATCGCTAAAGAGCAGATTCAAACTCAAACTAGTTCCAACGCTTGCTTCAAATCCTCAATCAAATCCTCTACATCTTCAATTCCCACACTCAGCCTGATCAATGAATCCACCAAGCCTACTTTTTCTCTTTCTGCTTTTGGAATACTTGCATGCGTCATTGTAGCCGGATGCCCGCATAGTGATTCCACCCCACCGAGAGATTCTGCCAATGAGAAGTAATGCATATTCTCCAACACCTTCATAGCATCCTCTAATTTGTCTCCTTTGATGACAAATGAAATCATGCCTCCGAAGTCGCGCATCTGCTTTTTAGCAATAGCATGGTTTGGATGGGTCTCAAATCCCGGCCAATATACCTTGGCCACTTTGGGATGGGATTTCAGGAAATGGGCAATTGCTGCTCCATTTTGACAGTGTCTTTCCATACGGATATGGAGGGTTTTGATCCCCCTTAGGACCAAAAAGCAATCCTGAGGTCCCGGTGTCGCACCACATGCATTTTGGAGGAAAGCCAATTTATTTGCCAATTCATCGTCATTAACGATCAAAGCGCCCATCACCGTATCCGAATGACCGGCGAGGTATTTGGTAACGGAA
Source organism: Aquiflexum sp. TKW24L (assembly GCF_023502205.1). GTDB lineage: Bacteria > Bacteroidota > Bacteroidia > Cytophagales > Cyclobacteriaceae > Cognataquiflexum. Next base: position 67,390 of record NZ_JAMFLG010000020.1, read on the forward strand.
TGCATGACGATATCTGCTCCCATATCCAAAGGGTTTTGGAGAAACGGGGTCGCAAAAGTGTTGTCGACCGCAAAAAGGATCTTGTGCTTCTTGGCAATCTTTCCGATTTCCTCCACATCAATGATATTCATCATCGGGTTGGTGGGAGTTTCTGCCCAGATCAATTTTGTGTTTTTGTTGATGTAGGATTCGATCTCTTCTGGGTTTTCCATCGAGATAAAGTGGAATTTGATCCCATAGCGCTCAAAAACCTTGGTAAAAATCCTGTATGTTCCGCCATAGAGGTCATTCGTGCTGATGACCTCGTCTCCTGGATGGAGCAATTTGACTACTGCATCGATGGCACCCATTCCTGATGAAAAACACAATCCATATTTGCCGTTTTCGAGAGCTGCAAGGTTTTTTTGAAGGGCATCACGGGTTGGATTCTGCGTCCTACCATATTCATACCCCTTATGGTCTCCCGGAGATTTTTGGACATATGTCGAAGTCTGAAAAATTGGGGTCATGATCGCCCCTGTTGATGGATCCGGTTCTACACCGGCATGTATTGCTTTTGTTCCAAATTTCATATTTCTGCTTTCTATTTCTTTGGGTTTAATTCCGAAGTTTTGATTTCCTTTGCGCTTCAGAGGCCCAAAGATGGAAAAAAAGCAAGGCATATTCAAGGAATTCCAATCCGCCTACAGGATTAATCCGGCTGTTGCTTTGGCACTCGTTTGGGTAGCAGTGATGCCATCGTTGGGCAGTTTGTTAGGATTTCCGGTCTTGGTTCACTATGCGGAGACACTTAGTGACTTGGATTTTTTATCCTTCTTCACTGCACCTGTTTACCTTATTATAGTCACCTTACTGATGGGGTTTGCTTTGATGCCTACTACCTTAGTCGCTGGCCTTTCGGGGTTCATTTTTGGTTGGGAAGCTTTTCCGTTCCTGTTTTTAGCCTATAATTTCGCATCTGTATTGGGTTATGGTTGGGGCAAAAAACTTGGCGGAGAAAGTCTCGATCTGATTTTGGACAGGTATCCAAAAGCGAAAAACCTGATAGAGGCCAAGAGAAACCGGATGGGAGAATTGATCTTTTTTGGAAGATTGAGCCCTATTTTACCATTTGCAGTTTCTAATCTGCTTTTTTCGGTATTGCATGTCGGTTGGAAAAAACTCGTACTTTTTGGCAGTATCGGAATGTTGCCAAGAACAATTATTACCTTTTCCGCTGGAACTCTTGGTTCAAATATTTATGGTGCAATCAATCAGGAAGGGATTTCAGGAAAAGCCTGGATTTTCATTTTTCTTTTGTTGCTGAGTGTATGGGGAATTTGGCGGTTTTTCGTTAGAAAATAAAACACCCCGCCACAACCCATTTTCACCTGAAAAATGAAACACCTCAAGGATTTATTCCTTAGGTCGCAAAGCCTGATTTCTATTTGCAAGCCATAGCTGTTTGACCCAAAAGTTTTCAAATTCACTTATAGATTCCTTTAAAGATTATTCATTTATCAATTTACCAATGTCTATGCAAAAAATAGGTTGTTTAATGATTGCATTTTTTTTGGTCTTCAGTGCAAATGCACAGGACAGTACCATGGATGCAAGAGCAGTGGTCCTTTTGGATCGAATGAGTGAGGTCATCGGAGACCTCAGTTCATGTAGTTTTCAGCTGAAAACAGGAGTAGATATTCCTGATCCTACAAAAGGAATAATCAGAGAATATTCGGTGCATGATGTGCATATAGTGGGTCCGAACAAAATGCATGTACATACTAGAGGACCAAAAGAAGAATTTGGTTATTGGTACAATACCGACATGCTAATGTTTTATTCCTTTACAGGCAATACATATGGATTTATAGAAACACCGGATAATATTGTTGAAACCATGGATATGGTCAATAAGGATTACAATGTTGATTTTCCCGCAGGGGATTTCTTCTACCCTTCCTTTACGGATGATTTGATGGAGTATAGCGAAAGCATCTATTATATGGGTTTGGTGCATTTTGATGGAAAAGATTACCACCATATAGTAGCAAAAGGAACGGACAAACACATTCAGATTTGGATTCACAATGACACATTTGCCCTCCCGGCACGATATGTCATCCATGAGAAAAAAGACGGAGAGACCCTTCAGTTTGAAGGTATATTTTCCAATTGGAAATTAAACCCCGAATTACCGGAAGCTATCTTTGATTTTGTAGCTCCCGAAAATGCAAGGCGCTTAAATATCGTTTCCAAATCATCAACCTATTGAAATTAAAGCTCATGATTATGATCAAAAAATATGCAAAATTGGCAGGTATCGCAATGTTGATGCTATTCCTGACTATCAATCCAGATGGCCTATTGGCACAAAGAATGAGCCATGGTGGAGGAGGCCGCTCAGGTGGTGGTGGGGCTTCAAGGCCGAGCAGTAGTGGAGCTTCCAGACCGAGTGGTGGTGGTGGTTCTGCTTCAAGACCAAGTACAGCAAGTAGTCCTTCGAGATCCAATACCGGTAGTAGTCCTTCAAGGCAGCAGACTCCTGCCCCTTCAAACCGTGCCTCACAGCCTTCGGCAAGACCTTCAGGTTCACCTTCTCAGGGGGCCATTAATGGTGGGGCACAGAAAGGAACTGACCGAAAAGTCAATACCAATCAGGCTACAAGTGATCGGTCTATCAATTCTTCACGCCAAACCAGAGATCAGGGTGCCGTATCAAATAGCCAAGCAAGCGCTTCAGGAAATAGAACTGGAAACAGAGATTCTGATAGATCAGGCAGTGCCTCAAGCGCTAGGCCAGGTGGGGATGGAGGAAGAAATCCCAGCGTAGGCAATAACAACAGACCCGGAGGTGGAAACGGACCTGGTGGTGGAAACAGACCTGGTGGTGGCAATAACAACGTCAATATCGGAAACAACAACAATATCAATATCAACGCCCAGAGGAACACAGTGGTAAGGGTCAATGTGCGGTCTCCGATGATGATGAGGTCTCCATTTATGTTTGGCCGTATGTCAGTTTTTGCTTTCCATCCATTTTTCTTTTTCGCATTCCGTCCTTTCTTTTGGGGACCAATGTGGCATCCTTGGGGTTTTGCGATGATGATGCCTCCCCCTCAGGCTCAGGTAGTGAACGTTGTCAATGAAACCAATATCACCAACGTGACCAACGTGACGAATGTCATCAATGAATTCCAATACGCAGATGGGGTATTCTACCAAAAAGATGATGAGGGTTGGGTGGTCGTACCTGCACCAATTGGTGCAGAAGTGAGAACTATTCCTGATAATTACGAAATAGTGAAGTTGGAAGATAATGAAATCAACTATTATTGGGGCGGAGCATTCTACGAAAAAACCGGAAATGGGTATGTCGTAGTTCCGCCGACTGCGGGGGCTTTGGTTGAAAATCTATCTGAGGGTGGAGAGGAAGTAAAAATTGGAGAAAGAACCCTAATGAGATATGGAGAAACTTATTACCAACCGGTACAGGTAAATGGCAAAAACATGTATGAGATTGTATACATTGAATATGCTGATGAAGAAGAGTAAAATTTAATTTAGATAGTAACAAAGAAGCCTGTTTCTGGTCAGAAACAGGCTTCTTTGTTTTGAATGCTTTGGGTCCACCAGGAAAAATCCGTTAAATGATACGCCAATATTTTGACTGATAGCATTCCTAAAACATATTATGATCTGGTATTAATCGAAAAATCATTTCACCAAATCCTTATCTCAATAAGTACATTTTTCCATAACCTTGCTTAAATGCTTTGTCTCCTGCTGTACCTCGGAGCTCTACGTATTGGCCGTCTTTGCGAACCAGAACCCGGTAAATGTATACGCCATTGGCAAGCTGATCTCCAAATTCATCTCTACCATCCCAAGCAAATTCACTGATGTTGTTCCCAATTCTGATTGGCCCGAGCTCATCTTGCAGGATTTCACGGACTACCCTACCTGATACAGTCATGATCTGGATTTTGATCTGATCAGGGACCTCCGCGCCTGTCACTGTAAATACAAACCTGGTACTGCTGCTGAATGGATTTGGATATGGATAGAAGTTGGTGATGGTAGATTCGTTGATGACTTCAAAATTGATCTCATAAGGTTTGTTCACCCCTAGGTCTTCAGTCATCACACGTAAAGTATATATCCCATCTTCCAATGGACCGGGGCGGAATTCAACTTTATAGCTGCTATTTTCAGTCGCTTCCGTCCAAGTAATCAAGGGGGAAGAAAAGTTGATTTTTTCAAATTGGCAATTGTCACAAGGCTTCCTGAGGAAAATCTCCAATCCCAATGTGTCTTTCTTGAGGATGAGGGATTTATCATTTTTGAGAATAGAAGTAATCATCACTGTAGGGGAAACGATATCCCCGTCAAGAATATAGACCCCATCAAAATTGACATCCAAGATGGCACTATTCTGATCAGGAACTACGGTAATGTATGTTCCCAGATCAATGATATTGTTTCTAAATGTTTGTTCCAAAATGATCCTAGGATTGGCAAACACTTCCAACTGAATATCTCCACCATTCCCCGTTGAATTGAACACTATGGTAAATTCAAATTTTTCACCGGATTTGACAGCAGGAATTTTTCTGGAGAATTTCTCAAATTTCTTCGAAGTTGTATTGTTGAATTCCCATTGCACGACCAAAGAATCCACGAAATCCATTTGGGAAATATTTACAAATTCAAAATTAAGGTTCACTACCTGACCTTCCTGAAGATTCAATTTTTCCTCTTTTCCGTTAAATATCAAAACTCCTTCGGGTACACCTGTGTAATTTACCTGCCATTTGTCCAGATAAGAAGGTGCCGTAGAAAGTTCATCTTCCATGGCATACCTTAGCCTGAGGTAAGGGAATAAAGTCGAATTGACTGAAGAAAGGTCGACTTGTCCCTCTTGAACCTGTGAGAATAAAACCTGTTCCTCCCCTGTTGGTTTGACCCCGATTACATCAAAATATGCCAATTCTTCATTGAACCAATCTCTTTTATTGACCTGATTAAAAAAGCACTTCCATTCTGAAGAGGGGCCGATTCTCGGTGTCACTATACTTCCTGAGGCCAGATAGCCTTGGATCTCAGTTTCAAATTCAACGATTTGCTGGTTGGTTTCCAACTCCAGATTCTGTTGGGCTACAATCTCCACAGCCTCTCCCGGTTTCATCCCTTTCCTTCCATACAGAATGTAAGGATCGCCATTTTGTAGATTTCTGAGCACAGCTTCATTGGCTCCGATTTCTTTCATCTTTTCAAATACAGCATCAGGCCATTGCTGGTAAGTCACATTCCCCACAGAAAAAATTACCACGTAATCCCCTTCTTTTAGCCCATCGATATAATCAAGAAGCATTCTTTGACCAGGTTGAGTAATCCAGGCATTGCGTACACTCTGGATAACCTGTGGCACCCTGCCGCAACTCCTGCCATCGAGGATATCAAAGCCAGGAACTGGGATCACCAAGTAAGGTGTCAAAGACCTTTGCTCAAAAGCCACCAAACCTAAGGAACCGTCTGGACAAAGCCTTGAGTTGGCATTGTTCACATTATCAATAATATACGGAACACCTTCAAGATAGAATTGGGTATTTCTGAAAGTCAAACTATCAGTTTGATTTCCAAAGGTGAAAACCCCTATGTCAAGCTTGGTATCCTTGTATTTCCACTGCCTCTTAATTGGATCGATTTCCAGGTTGTTTAGTTGATTGCTTTCCAATTGTGGTAATTTTCTTTGAGTCCACCCTTCAGGTCCATTTGCAATGAAGGAGAAACTTCCAACTGTCCATTCCTGGCTTTCTCCCTCTCTCGGATCAAGGAATCTTGACCTCCAATAGAAGGTCATAGAATCTTTTTGGGTCAGATTCTGGAACAAGTTGACATTCCAATTGGCAAGGTTGGATGTGGTTATCCTCGCTTCCCTTCTTGTCGATGAAGAGAAATTGGCAGCCGTATCGAGTTGAATGACCAGGTTTCTTGGTTCGATAGATTTTCCAGGAATCTGGGAAATAAGGTTGATTTCTGACTCATTGACAATTCCAAAATTTTCGGGAATGAGGTGAATGGTTCCACTCAATGGAATGAATTTGGTCACCGTGACAGCATTATTGCTAAAAGTCATCTCAGGAATTACCCGCGATGGATTGATTTCCAATGTAAAAATATTATCTCCAAAGGCTTGAATCCCAGTATTAGGAATAGCAAAGTCAATGGTATCTTTTCTATATACCGCGGGAATTTTCGCCAAAGCATAATTGATCTGGGTTCCGTCCGGCAATCTTCTTGAAACTTTAAATTCGAGGGAATCCACATCGACTCTGCCTATATTTTTGAGGATAAAAGAAAATTTCAAAGAATCCGCAAGTGCATTGAAAGTCTCCCCATCGAAGCTTCCCAAAGTCACATCAGAATCAATGACCGAATAATCGGCTTTGTTTGCAGGAAAAAGTCTTACAGCAGGATCACCCAACATGACCAACTGCTCGGCATGGGATCTGTTGACCGGAGAAGATCCATACCTGTTAAAAAACCACTTTTCGGCCTCTCTCCTCACTACTCCCACAGGTTGGTAAATGGTCGTGGAATCAGAAAAGGCTTTGATATAAAAAGATTCGCTGTACCTCCTGAGGTAAACATCCACACCGATATTGGCATGGGCCATAAAATTTGTCGCCCCTTTATTCGGAGTCAAAACCCAATCTTCTCCAAAGGTGTAGGCATTTCCGAAGGCATTGCCTGCATCACAGCCATTCAAGAGCAACATGGGATATTTACCCCGGTTGGAATATCCCATATTGGGATCAGAGGCAAAACCGATTTCGATGTCAATCAAAGAAGGAGAACCATGGCCAAAGAATGTAACCAAGCTTGCACCCCTATTGATATCCCCTGAAATATCAATCAGTTCAATCGTCGAATTAGAACGCTTTCGATAGGTAGTGACATTAGCCCCCATGTAGGGTCCTTCGACGATATTTTTAAATCCATTAAGGAAACTAAAATACCTATTCAGCTCAAAGGCCGATACACCACCACTGAGATGTACTACTTCTTTTTGCCAGTCCTCAGAAACACCAAGTGCATCCTTTTCCTTTACTTTATCAAGGTAAGCTGCTACCTGATCCGGATTTCGGGCAGGAATCCGCCCAATCGAAATGGCAGCAACATAGGGATTCTCTGGATCTAGTCCCATGGTGTAGTTGTTGTCTGCATAAGGATACCCCGCAGGCGGGACAACATCCTGAAACTGGAAAACAGAGGGATTTTGCCTGTAGAAAAAATTGACATTATTGGATCGTGCCGTTGAGAAAATCCCCATAGCCCTGCCTATCAAAAGTAGAAAATCAGGCTTATGAACAGGATAATAAGCCCTCAAAAACTCATAAACCGCCAAGGGAGTCTTTTCTCCAAAAGTAAATTGGTTGTAAAGGTCGTCCACATTGATCACCAGCGTATCGTACCCTCCACCCTCGGGTGAAGCCCTATGCGCAGCATGCGCTATGACAGGATCTGCATAAGTGGAAGATGGCCTCCTCAGTGCTTTGTTTGAAAGAACAATGAAATCCGCCTTTTGCCCAAGAAAATTCCTAAACTTCACTACGGTCATGGTCGCAATCCTATTGATGTTAAGTTGGTTCTCCACCAAGACCTTGCTCTGACCTCCGGCGATGCCGGCAACGAAGGTAATTTGATTCCCTGTTTTGGTAACAGGAACTAGGCTTGGATTGATCGGATCAGATACTTCCAAAGCTATGTAATCTGAAAGTACGTTGCCTATTTGAATCCTTCCGCTTTCAGGTCCTGAGATAAAAATCTCTTTAGAAAAATCTCCATTGGCAACCACTTTGGGATATGTTAACTTGAGGTATGCAATGGAAACATTGTCAGTAGCTTCACTCCCGCCGGATGCAACTCTTATGGCTATCGACCCATTAGCGCTAAAATCGGAAGGCAACAGTCCTACGGTCTGGTGAATCGCCCGGTAATTTGAATATTCATAAGAAGCTATTTCCCTTAAATTACTGGAATTGGGTCCTACACTGATGATGGAGTTATGTACAGTGGGAGACCTTCCGGTAAGGCCAAGTTCCAATTGGACATTGCCTGTGGGTGGAATAGTGCCCAAGTCAGAGATGACGACTGTTCTTGGGTTGGTTTTGGTAATTGCTGCACTCACCCATCCGCTTCCGTCTTCAAAATCAGAAAGATAAACTCCCGGGCTATAAATCTGTCCTAGGTTATAATTTTCAAAATAGACCAGCTGTCTGATGGTTTGGTAATTGGCCTGCAGCGGAATCGAAGGATTAGGGTCTTGCCTTCTAGCCATTCTTTTTCCCTGAAAAGTGGGAGATACAGTGAGGAAGAAAGCCGTGGTATCATTGTGGATATTGTACATGGTGTTTCCCTGATGGGAAGGATCCTCATAAAATTTGACATCTAGGGTACCGTCATTCCTTTCGCCATAAAAATCAATATAATCCGAAGGATCAAACTTACCATCATCCTGTCCCTGGACAAAAATTGCAACTTCCTCTCCCCTATGGAATACCCTGATATTGCGAGGGTCAATGATATTGGGATTGATCCCGGAAGAGGAAAGGGTGGTGAAATTGAGCCGGTGGATTCCGTCTGAGGCAGTTGGGATTTTATAATATGTCTGCCCAAAATCTATCCATCCGCTTTGGGCAAAAGCCAAAGTGGATAAAAACAGGGTAACCACTGAAAAAAAGAATCTTCTTGCCATCATTAATATTCCCAACCTTTATTAATCCTAAACCTCTGTTCATGTTCTTTCAAACTCACCTTGACACTGAATACATGTGAATAAGGTGTCTGAGAAATCCCCCCAATATCGGAAAGGGCGTAATCAACTTGAAATTTTTCATTGAGAAACACGCCCAAACCAAAGCTTGGCTTCCAAGAGGTATAGTAAGTTGCATCAAAATCTTTGATCCGCTGTACATTACTACCACCTGCCCTAAGAAATACCATGTTCCGGTAAGAAGCTTCAATTCCCATTCTTGGATCGACGCTGACCAAGCCGGTCCTGACCACAGTATTCCTTCTGCCGTCAAAAGTAAAATCAAGATCAAATACCCCCTGAATCTTAAATTCTTCATTGATCTCTACTTCCCTTGTCACACTGAATATCGCTCGTGGCAATGTAAGTTCAATAGAATTGACCGGAATCTGGTTATTGGTCTGGGAGTAAATGTCTCTCACCATCTCAGCATTGTGAAACCAGGCATTGAAGGTCGTGGTGATGTCTCTTAGCATAAATCCAAACCTCCATTTTTCCAAAAGAAAGATCCCTCCTACATCTAGTCCAAAGCCCCAAGCCTTGGCAAATTTACCCACGTTTCGATGAATGACCTTGCCGTTGACACCGATTTTGAATACATCACTCACATCCCGTGCATAGGAAAGCATCAAGGCATAATCTGCTGCATTGAAAAATTGGATGTTGTTATAATTCAAAGCACCATTGGCATCATATAAAAATCTGGTATCCGGAATATCATCCACCCCAAACCGGATCAAGGATATACCGATAGAATTATCCGTATCGATGCTTGTACTGTATCCAAGGTAGTCAAACTTGGCAATGCCGGCGAAGTACTCCGCATGCATCATGGCAAATTCATGCTGATGCCGGATACCGATCAGTCCTGCCGGGTTCCAGTACGCTGCTGTCACATCCCGGACAGAAGATACCTGGGCACCCCCCATTCCTAGGGCACGGGCACCAATACCTATATTCATAAATTCATTGGAATACTTAGGAGCTATCGTTTGGGCATTGAGCTTGGCTACGCTAAAAAGTAACATTATTCCAATAAAACACCTGATAATCACCATTTATCATGTATTTAATTACGATGCAAAGTAAAAAGAAATACCTAAGGAAAAAGCTTTCCCAAAATAAAAATGACCGCCCAGACTCGCCAAATCCTGTTCGGAAGCGTACATTATATTGTTCACTTCAGCCACACTTGTTTTTCCTGAAATCCTTTTTGTATATCAAGCCCAAAAAAAATCCCTTGGTCAATATTTACCCAAAAAATGGCTCAATTAAAAAAAAACGAGCATTTTTTATTTTTTTTAAAATTTCCAGTACCTTTTAATACACACAAGTCTTGTAATGCAAGGTACTGTTTTACATTTTGGTACAGTTTTTCTAAATGTTGAGGAGAAAAGGGGCATGTCTACACTTTGAAACACACCCCTTGGTAACTAAACCACTCAGAAAAATGAACGCTTCAAACACCCAGATACAAATGCGGAAAGGACTTCTGGAGTTCTGCATTTTGCATATCATCGCCAGAGGAGAAATATATGCCTCTGACATGATCGAGGAACTTACGGATGCCAAGATGATCATCGTAGAAGGTACTTTGTACCCGCTGCTCAACAGACTCAAAAATGCCTCTTTGGTTTCGTACAAATGGGTCGAATCCGAATCTGGACCGCCTAGAAAGTACTACTCCATTACAGAAGAAGGATCACGGTTTTTAGAAACCCTGAATGAAACCTGGGATTCCCTGGTCAATTCAACCCAATTAATCACCTCAAAGAAATAAGTCATGAAAAAGACAATAAGCATCAACATAAGTGGGATCCTGTTTCACATAGAAGAGGATGGTTATACCACATTGAAAAAATACCTTGAATCCATCAACAGGCATTTTTCACACTACGAAGACAATCAGGAAATCATTTCTGATATAGAAAATAGGATTGCTGAGATCTTCCTGAGCAATCTCAAAAACAACAAGCAGGTCATCACAGCCGATAATGTGAATAGCCTGATTGATAAAATGGGTACAATTGCTGATTTCAAGGCCGGTGAGGAGGAGATTTCAGATGGCCCTGAAGACAAAAAGTCAGAATCAATTGAGGAGAATGATTATTACAAACACATCACCCCTCATGACCATATCAAAGGATATAAGAAACTAACAAGGTTGGAAAGCCGCAAAATCCTGGGAGGTGTCTGTGCGGGGTTGGCCAACTACTTATCCGTTGATCCACTCTGGACAAGGTTGGTAGCGATACTGTTGATCTTCAGCGGCAACCTGAAACTCGGAAGCCCCGGTTGGGATTTTCTTCCCTGGAACTTCAATTTCAGCCTTTCGTTCGGATTCTTTGCCATCATCGCCTATATCGTATTATGGATTATCCTTCCCGTTTCATATGATGAACCAGAGGACAAAAACATCAAAAAACTCTACCGTAACCCTGATGACAAAACCTTAGGTGGGGTGGCAAGTGGTTTGGCGGCCTACTTTGGTATTGAAGTGATTTGGATGAGGCTTCTGTTTATCGGGTTGATATTTGCAGGGGGATCAGGATTCGTCATCTATATCATCCTTTGGATTATCACGCCGGTGGCCAAATCAATCACCGAGAGAATTGAAATGAAAGGCGGCGCCATCACTTTGGACAATATCGAAACCACGATCAGAGAAAATCAAAACCCCGTCCTTCCCAAAGAGGAAAGTCAGGCAAGGAAAATCCTTTTGGCACCCTTCAGGTTTCTAGGCAAAGTGATCGATTCACTTGGAGAGGCATTGGGCCCCTTGGGTTCATTCCTGCTAGCTGTCATCCGGGTCTTTTTCGGATTGATCATATTCATCATCGGTATGGCCATCACGATTTCACCGCTCGCCTTGTTGGGGGTATATTTCGGAATAGCACCGGGAAGTGATGTGTACTTAGGCATCAGGGAGAGCATCCCCATGGAATGGATCACTGAAATCGTCCCTACTTGGCTTGCGGTCTCTGCAGCTGTAGCCATGCTGATTCCAGGAATCATCATCGTCCTGTTAGGCATCTCGGTGCTTGTCAAAAAGAGCATCATCGATGCAAGATTTGGATTGGTGGCTTTGGGTCTTTGGTTGCTGAGCATAGGATTGTGTGCGTTTCAGATTCCACGGGTAGTGGCTACATTCAAGACAGAGGCTACCCATACTGTGGAACAGCCTTTGAGCTTTGCTCCCGGCACCATAGTACTCAAATCAGTAGAAAATGACAGTGAAGATGGCCTATTTGACAAAGTCAAACTTCAGCTTGAAGGCACAGATGCGGCAGAACCTATCTTGCTCCAGCACTTCGAAGCACGTGGAAATTCCAAAGCAGATGCTTTGCAAAATGCGAAATCTATCCAATACAGCTTCAATGTTGCGGATACCACGGTGACCTTTGAGAGGTCTATCAACCTGTTTGAGCTGGATAAATTTAGGGTTCAAAATCTCAAATTGAATCTGGAAATCCCTTATGACAGGCCATTTGTAATGGACAAATCGATCATCCCGATCATCGAAAATACCCTCCACAGAAATGGCTACAAAACAAGGGACATCAATTCCAGAAACCATTGGGTTTTCAATGAAAAAGGGTTGCTCTGCCTTACCTGTAATCAGGCAGGCAAAACCACTGAAGCAGATAGTCTGTCAAGGGCGAAGTTTGAAGGGGCATATTTTATGAAGTGATTTTGAATTAAAGGACTTAACCAGCGATTATCAAGGCGGGATACCGACAAGTATCCCGCTTTTTCTATTCTATTTGACCTTTTAAAAAAGCCGGAGTGGATTAGAAACAAAACTTTAAGTGATTAAATACCCTTTTTTTCTGGGCGCAGCTGACAATAATCACTTTTATGCTACCATTAAAATCGTATTTTTAAGAAGCATTAAACCCAAATCGTTATGCAAGTCAAACTCAAATTTTTAGGCGGAGCAAAGACCGTCACCGGCTCAAGGTATTTACTCGAAATCGACCATCTCAAAATCCTTGTGGACTGCGGCCTTTTTCAGGGTATGAAAGAATATAGACTCCGAAATTGGGACAAATTCCCTGTTGATCCCGCCGAAATCGACTTGGTCATTCTTACCCATGCCCACATTGACCATACAGGATATTTGCCCAAATTGGTCAAAGAAGGTTTTGCAGGACCAATCTATTGTACTTTCCCGACAATGGAACTCACCAAAATCCTCTTGATGGATTCCGCAAAACTTCAGGAAGAGGAAGCTGCTTATGCACAGAAAAAGGGATATTCCAAACATGAAAAACCTCAGCCACTATATAACAGAGAAGATGCGGAAAAAGTAATTCCCCTACTTCAGCCTATTTATATGGAGCGCGAGGAACGAATAAACGATCAGACTTCATTCACTTATTTCAATGCAGGTCATATCCTTGGTGCCGCCATCCTCAAAATCAAAGTGAAAGGCGAAAATCAGGAAAAGAAAATCGTCTTTTCAGGTGACCTCGGCAGGTACCACGATCCCATATTGAATCCTCCTGTAAGGCTTCCTTTTGCTGATATCCTATTGATGGAATCTACCTATGGCAATAGGAAGCAATCTAATCCCAAACCCGAAGAGGAACTTGGGAGGGCGATACGGGAAACTTTCAGAAACGGCGGAGTGGCTGTCATTCCTGCCTTTGCGGTAGGAAGAACCCAGATGATCCTGTACTATCTCCACCTTCTCCAACAAAAAGGAAAAATCCCCGATATCCCCATCTACGTCGATAGTCCTATGGCCATTGATGTGACTAAGATGTATAAGGATTTCTCATCCTATCACAGGATATGCCCGGTATTGGAAGAAGAAGGATGCAATCCTTTTTTACATAAAAACCTCCACTATTACCAAAGTCAGGAATCCTCCATGTCTCTCAATAACCTCCGCGGAGATGCTATTATCATCTCTGCAAGCGGCATGGCGACGGGAGGCAGGATTCTTCACCATCTTTACCACCGCTTACCCAATGAGCAGGACAGCATTATTTTCGTGGGCTATCAAGCAGAAGGAACCCGTGGCAGGAGAATTCTTGACGGGGAAGAGACTGTTAGAATGTATGGTATTGATGTCAAAGTAAAGGCAAAAGTATTCTACATCGAAGGACTTTCGGCTCATGCCGACCAAGATGAACTGATAGAATGGGCAGAAGGGTTTACCTCTAGACCCAAGAAGGTATTCCTTATCCATGGGGAAAAGGAAGCCGCAGAAGGATTGGCAGTACGGCTCAAGGAAGATTTGGATTGGCATCCGATTATCCCTGAATACCTGGAGAGTTTTGAGTTGTTTGAGGGGATTTAAAATTCATAAGGTTACCGGCTTTCTTGCCAGTACTCAGTATTCCCTGATCAAAAGGGACGGAAGACCGAAGACCGAATTTTTGGGGCAGAGAAGCAATTAACATAATGCTCTATTTTTGGTATGTATTAAATAAATTCCTTTCGCTCCGGAAAAATTACCTCAAATTCTCAATCTGGAAATCCACTCTTATCGATATTGGGGATGATTTTGATGGCGTTTTTATAGTAAACTTTCTTCAGGACTTCATCTGAAAGTCCAAGTCCATACATGCCCCAAAAAGCGTGGTACTTTTTGTAATAGGGGAAATATTCATCTTCGGTTTCCAACACCCGGAAGTAGGTATAAAATTCCTCCTTGTTGTAAGCGTCTTTCGCAAAAAGAATCCTGTCCTGATATTCTGTGAAAAACCGGTTGGCTCGCTTAGGCTGTCTTCCAAACTCAGCTATCACGGCACCTATCCCAAAATAAACATTGGGATACATGTCTAGATGCTCACTTGCTTTGTCCAGGTTATTGGCCATCCAACCCATGTGGGCATTGATGAAATTGGTTTTTGGATGCTTCTTGAACACATGATGCTGCTCGGCAATAATCTGATCAAAAGGCGCAGGGTCAGTATCGCTCCGTTTTCTGTTTGGGTTGATTTTCAATTCCAGCCAACGCTCATTATTGGCATCTAAAGGCTGCCAAAACTGTTCAGGATCAGCGGCGTGAATGATTACAGGAATTCCCAATTCCCCGCATTTTTTCCAAACCGGATCCAAATCAGGATGGTCTATCGGCACACGGACACCATTGATATCCTTGGTAGACAGACCAAGGCTTTTATAAATTTTCAATCCATTGGCACCGTTTTTAACGTCACTCTCCAAATCTGCTACAGCTTTTTCACTCCATCCGGGAGCACCAAATTCCCTGAAAGAAAGGTTGGTAAAAACAATGAATCTCCCCGGTGCTACACCATTGAATCTCCTAATCATGGAATACATATATTCCTGTCCATCGATGTCTCCGGCAGCTCCCCTACCCCTTCCGCTCAGGTTGACCATGACGCCCATATTCAGTTCATTCATTTCCTTGACCAAAATATTGACCCTTTCCTGAGAGACATTCCACTGATGACTGTGGATGTCGATAAATGGGAATTTGGCTCTTTTGATGGGATTTTCAGCCACTACCAATGTCGAAGGAGGATTGTATTCCTCAAAACTCATCTCCTGTCCATAGGAATTCATTCCTAGGAAGCAAAAAGAAAAGAATAAAACCGCGGTAAGAATTTTATTTGACGACATGTTGAAATGAGATGATTTCATTGGGATATTTTTTGAAAAGTGTAAAGATGGGTTACTGTCAATCATTTGAAAAGGGTTTTGTGATTATCGGGATTTAAAAATTTGATTTCAGTAACTCCATCATTTGAATAAATCAGAAAACCTCTTTTAAAGCGGCTTTGAGAAATGTAGGGATATGGGTGGAGTTCATGACTTTGATGTCAGTCAATAGATTCGTGTTTTCATCCAGGAAATCAAAAACGGTTTTTGGTGGCAGCTTCTCGAAAAGTTCGCTGAAAACCCGCCAAGCCGGAAAATTCTTTTCGGACAAAACCCTGAGAAAGATAGAGTCATATAGCAAGTACTTGTCAAATTTGCTGTCCAATCCGTCCAAAGGATTTTTGTTTTTCGCCAAATTTGCTGCTATTTTTCTACATTTCTTTTGGATAAATGCAAAAGTATATCCTGTTGAAGCTTTGGTATGGCCACCTGCTGTGCCGATATTGATGACATTCCCACTTTGGGTTTTGGGAATCGGTTCGTTGGTCATAGGAATGACACCGTATTCCGTTTCTTCAATTTCGTAGGAATCCAGTTTTAAAACTTCACGGCAGTATGTTTCCAGGGCGGTCTTATATTCCTTCTCCTCGAGAAGACTATCTGAAAAAATAGTGTACTCTACCAAGGCTAGATACTCGTTTTTTGGCAACACATACATAAACCTGCAATCCCCCTTTTGGTCAATCCGAAAATCCATCAAAATCGGTCTTTTGGGATCGAAAACGGGCTCTGGACTTTTGACAAACCATCCGGTAAAATGCTGTTGCAGATGGTGTTTGCCTGTAGTCTTTGGAATGCTTACAAAAGCACTGTTGAAAACAAATTTCCCTTTGAAAGTTTGTGTCTGACAAACAACCGTTCCGTCAGCATTTATTTCTTTGATATCCTCCTGTACAAAGTTGATATTTTTAGACTCTTTTATTTTGTCCAAACAGAATTCATAAAAATCCCTGCTGCGAAGCATCTTGTAGCGGTAGGGTTGGATTTCTAATACTGTCGAAAAACCCGGAGAATGAAAATAGAGTTCATCCCAACTTGCATGGAGGATTTGGTCAAAGGGGCTGGATTCTCTTTGCCAAAAACACCATGTCCGGTCATTGCTGTTTTTGATATATTTATCTAGGATCAATATCCGTTTTTCCTTGAGGGTTGGTTCTTCCAAAATATAAAGCGCCAAACTCAGCCCTGCTGCACCTGCCCCTGCGATGATATAGTCAAATTCCTGATTCAATGATGCTTTGATTTATGGGATGGTTTTGTTTAAAGTTCCTTTTCGAAACAAAGGCTGTTTTCCACACCAATGTACTGACCATAGTTGGGAATGATGCTATAACCGCTTTTTTTGTACAATGCCACAGCTTCTACTTGTCTTATGCCAGTCTCTAGGATACATCGGGTATAACCCAATTCTGCAGCCCAAGTTTCAAGTTCGGCTATGATTCTTCCTGCTATGCCTTTTCCTCTGTGGGGTTCGGAGACAAACATCCGCTTGACTTCCACAATATCCGGAGCGAATTCCTTGATGGCGCCGCAGCCTACAGCTTGCCCATTTTCATAGGCCACGGTGACGTATTTGATATTGTCAGTTTTATTGAATTGATTGTAGAAAGCATGGTCTTCCCCATCAGTGACAGCGAGTCCGGCATCTAGGAGCTTGACAAGTCCCATGAAATCAGCGTTTTGGGAATTGGTACGAACAAGAGTAAGCATATTTAAAATATCGACTAGTACTGAATCTAAATGGAAAGGGTTTAAACATCTTTATTTTGTTCCGTTTTGACATTAAAGGCCGGCACCTTGTAATCTTCCGGCAAGTAATTGGCAGGAATGGTGGACATATTCCCATCCCTTGCCGCTCGGTAATGCGGTGACATGATTTCTATTCCTCTTTCGAAAAATACATCCTGGATATTCTGGTGAAGTTCTGAGTATACCCTTGCCATCCCTATAGATTCCCGCGAGTAGGCATTTATCTGGTAAGAAACATAGAAATCGTCCAAACTTGTCTGGAATACAAATGGACTAGGTTCTTTCAAAACCAAATCCGTTCTCATGGCTGCTTCAATCAGCGCCGCGTGGGTATCTCGCCAAAGGACGTCGTAGCCAATCGTCACAGTGGTATTGATAATCAGTCCTTCGGTTTTTGCCAAGGTGCTAAAATTTACGGTGTTCCCACTAAGGACAGAAGAATTGGGAATCGTGATTTCCTCGTTTTTGATGGTTCGGACACGGGTAACCAAAAGTGTCTTTTCCAAAACTATCCCTGCGATGTCTCCGATTTTTATCCTATCTCCGATTTTGAAAGGACGCATATAGGTAATCACCAATCCCGCGACCATATTGGCTATTGCCGTAGATGATCCAAGGGAAAAAAGGATACCGATAAAAACCGACACTCCTCTGAATACATTGGAATCTGATCCAGGCAAATGGGGGAAAATCAGCACCAAGGTGAATGCATACAACAGCACCCTAACAATGCTGTAGGTAGGCATGGCCCAATCAGAATGGAATCCGGAAAGCTTCAGTTTTTCTGCTTCAATTTCCAAAAAGATATACCTGACAAAACGGATGAAAAAACGCATCACGATAAAAATCACCAAAATGGTAACAAGGTTAGGTAGATAATCCCAAATCGCTAGAAAAATCGACCTGAAAGGGGACCAAACCAATCCCAACAAAGCGTCAGCCCAGCCTCTGGTAAGTGGAAAAATACTGAACCCAATGGACAAGACCGCATACCCGAGGACCACCCATAAAAACAGCCGAACTCCCCTAAGGAAAATTAGGATTACCCTCAATTCCTGCTCAGCAGTCAAAAAAGTATAGTCTTTATAGCTTAGATTTTTAAGCAATTTGTCCCTGTGGAGGGAAAGGTATTTCAAAACTCTTTTATATCCCTTATTGAGAAGCCAATAGAGAAACAAGGCTACTAATAATACTATACCTGTGTACAAGATCCTGAACAAGAGTTTGCTCAATTTGTATTCTTCAATGCCATTTTTGATTGATTGGGAAATTCGTCTCTTAGCTTCTTCGGCTATTTCATAGAGACTAAGATCATAAATGGCTGCATCCGGAGGCGATACGCTTGTCACGATGATGTCACGGTAAACAAGGTCCACGGTGTATTCAGATTCGACGATGGTCAAGGAGTCGACGCTAAAATTTGGATCTTCATATAATCTCCTGATTTTTTCAGTAATATGTTTTGCCCTTTCACTAGGAGTGGAAGTTCCCATCTTGATGTACACATAGAATATGGTGTCATTCATGATTCCCAAAACAGGGAAACCTTGGATCCCCTTGCGTAGCCCTTCCCTATCCACAGCAGTACTGTCATTTTGGGCAAAAGCAGCCAACCCAAACAGGTGAAAAATCAAAACAAAAAAGGAGCCTCTCAGAACAATCTTGTTGAATCTAGTCATTTGGAAATTTAGAAAATATCAAACCATTTATTGAGTGGAAGGAAGCATATTCCTGATGGCGGAGATTTTCCAGCGGCCGTCTTCTTTGATGACTACGAAAGTGCTCCACATGTTCCTGATTGAACCATCTTGGCTCTCGATCTGATACCGTGCATCTATGATACCCACTTCCGGCAGCAGCAACCGGCACTTTTCCATTGTCAAAGTTCTGGTTCCGACATTGGTATTAGAACTCCTTTGCATCCCTTCCACAGCCTCGGAAATCCCGTCCCTCCATTCTCCGGACGAAACCAATTGATCCACCTCATCAGTCAGAATTTCTCGCAGCAAAACAGTATCCTTTTTGTCCCTCGCTTCCGAATACGAGTCTATCAGAGCTACAAATTCGCTTTTGGTTTTCTCTGTCAATTTGGTGTTTTGGGCCACCAAAAATGGAATGCTAGAAAACTGGATCAGGAAAATCAGGAATAATGATTTATTCATGTATTTGAAAATTGGATGGGAGAAACTACGCTACAGATACCCTTGATTCTTTCACTTTAAAACCAATTTCAATTTAAGAAATTAATACCAATTACAGGAATTCGGTACCTATTATCTCTTTTTCCTGTATTCCAATACATGGAAAGCCGTCACCCTGATGGAATGGATGTCCTCCACCGTATCCAACACTGGCTGGTACTGCATGATCAACTGGTACAATATCGCCAAGTCAAATTTGCGGTTTGGAGAAATCACCACTCCGCCCAAAGTCCTGTTTTGATTGAACATTTGACTGCTTATAATATCCCCAGTATGAAACATGGTTTCATTGGCTGCCTGCCAACTGAGTTGAAAACCGTCCGGTGTTTTTGGTGGAAGCAACAAACCCTGCAATTGGATCATGTATCTCGCCCTTGTGGTATAGGCATAGATGGGCTCAGTAGATGGATACTGGATCAATTCCTGTCTAAACCGCTGCTCAAGTCTAAACCTATGTATCAATTGAAATTTAGATTTTTGAATAGTCCACTGTGCCTGCTGCCATAGCCGGTGCTCAGGCAGCCAATTGATATCGAGGTCAGATACATAGGTTCCAAACCAAGCGTATCCCGCAGTGACTCTCAATCTGCTATTTACAAAGTAATTGGCTCCGACTCTGGCGGCTGTGAGTGTGGAATTAAATGGGAAAAATCCCCGTGTCCTATAATTGACATCGAAAGTATATCCCCATTTTTCAGAAAGTCTGGTTTGGTTGTTATAAGTTAGCCAAAGCTGGGTATCTCCCTGAGAAAAGGTAAAGCTTGCTTTCAACACCGTCACCCCAAAAAACATCAACATCACTACTTTTTTCATAATCAAAGTAAAAGGTCACCAAAAGGATTTTTTGTAAGGTTTTATTGTAAATGGTTTAATATCCTTATGGCCCAACCCAACAAATATGTCAATTTCAAACACAATATCATAACCATGCTTGTATGGGGATTAAAAACAAAAAAGGAAGATAAACTCTTCCTTTTTTCATAGAAAATCAAAGTATTTAATGCAGCTTAAAACCCAAAAGCAGCACCTATTTGCAGGTAAGAATTCTTGTTGCCGTTGTTGACATCCATAAACCCGTGGTGGTACCTTGCTTCTATATCAATGATAAACAGCCTGAATCCTACCCCGATATGAACAGGCAAATCAAAAGAGCTGGTTCTGTTGGTATCATTCAAGACACTCTGACTATTGACTTCATATTTTTCCCCGATTTTAATATTGGCATTGATACCGCCTTGGGCATAAAGAGGACCAAGTTTTACCCTCAATCCAAGAGGAATGCTGAGGTAATTGATGCTTCTAAAATTGGCTTCATTGGTTCTGTGCCCGTTTTGCATGTATTCCAATCCGGTGTTCAGTCTCAACAAATCACCTACTCCAAGCTTGATGTTTTTATACCCACCTAAGTAAAAACTTCCCAAACTACCCGCCACCTGATTCCCGTTGTTGGTAGTACTTGCCGTCTGATAACCTGCCCTCACTCCTATTCCCTGTGCATTGACCTCCAATTGCATCAATACAAGGCCCAAAAACAAAAACCCAAAAAGAAATCTTTTCATGTCAATAATCAATCAAAATTTTTCACCTACTCTATTGGCTTTTCGGTTTCCGCCCAAAATCCCGAACAATTTATTGATTATTGGATGCAATCAAAAGATTAATGGTATTTTTTACCTATAACCATTATAATTATAGGAAAAATATAGGTTTTTGGCAATCATATACCTGCTTTCCAATTCACCGTCCACCATTCTTTCCTTTTTCCACTTCCCTCCTGTTGCAAATCCGCCTCGGTATCTTAAATTGGAATCCCCAAACCCAAACCACCATGGATCAAAATATCCGCTACAACCAAACTTACATCTGGCTTATCAGCATGACAGCCGCACTGGGAGGATTTCTTTTTGGGTATGACTGGGTGGTGATCGGTGGCGCCAAGCCATTTTATGAACCCTATTTCAACATCACCTCTCCGTCAGATCAGGGTTGGGGGACAAGTTCCGCGCTGATCGGATGTATGGTAGGGGCCATTCTCTGCATCGTATTGAGTGATAAGTTTGGAAGAAAAAAACTCCTGATTTTTTCAGGGTTGCTATTTTCGGTATCGGCTATCGGAACAGCACTTGGGGACACTTTCTGGTGGTTCAACTTCTACCGTATCGTAGGTGGTGTTGCGATGGGCATTGCCCTCAACCTTTCTCCGCTGTACATAGCGGAAGTGGCGCCACCTGAGAAGCGCGGCATGTTTGTCACACTGATGCAGCTTTTGGTCATGGTCGGTGTGCTTTTGGCACAGGTCGTCAATTGGCAGATTTCACTTTTGGACAGTTCATTACCTGATAACCCGGATTTTGCGATGCTGGCGGAAAGCTGGAGCGGGCAATATGGTTGGAGGTGGATGTTTGGTGTGGAAGCCATTCCCGCAATGTTGTTTTTTGGATTGATGTTTTTTGTTCCCGAAAGCGCAAGGTGGCTTGTCAAAAACAACCAAGAGACCAAAGCAAGGAAGATTCTAGAAAAAATCGGAGGAACCTTCTACGCAGACCTTGCCATCACCGAAATCAAATCTACTGTGAATGAAGACAGCCTTGCCAAAGTCAATTTCAAAGAACTTCTAAACAAAAGGATCATCAGGCTATTGGGAATCGGCATTTTCCTTGCCTTTCTCCAGCAATGGAGCGGATTAAATGTCGTGATTTACTATGCTGCGGACATCTTTCAGGCAGCAGGCTACACCCTCAAGCAGATGATGCTCAATATTGTGGTGATCGGCGGGGTGATGGTGCTTTCGGTGTTTATCACGATTTTTACAGTGGACCGATTTGGGAGAAAAAAGCTCCTCTTGATAGGTACGTCAGCCATGGCCATCATCTATCTTTTTATAGGTTATTCCTTCTATACCGGGCAGGGAGGCTTGCCGGTGGTGTTTCTGGTACTTGCCAATGTCATGTTTTATTCCTTTACCCTCGCGCCGCTGCTGTGGGTAGTGTTGTCAGAGATTTTCCCTACAAGGATCCGTGGGGCTGCGATTTCCATTGCGGCATTGGCCCATTGGGTGGGAAATTTTTCCCTGACCTACACCTTTCCTACGATCAAAGAAAACTTGGGTTGGGCCAACAACTTTTGGCTGTACGGCGCTATTTGTGCCTTTGGATTTGTGGTGATCTATTTTGTCTTGCCTGAGACCAAAGGCAAAACCTTGGAGCAGATCGAAAAGGATTTTATTGGGGAAAAATAAAGACGTAAGGATAATGCAATGTTCTACACATTTGAGTTATCCCATCAACGTATCTTTTAATGTTAATAAGAGGCAATCTTAACAGAATGAGGATAATTAGGCCTTATAGCACTGTGCATCTTTTTATTTACTTAATTTTTAACCAATCGGAGAATTGAATTCGAGATTCGAGAATCGAGAATTTAAGCTTAAAATTTCCTCCACACCCAATTCTCTCTTCACACAACTCCCGAAATCAAAATCCCATATTTCTGGAGTTAATATCTGAGAGATACACCAGGCTGCTTTCTACAAAAATCAAAATACTCTGATTTTTTGTCTCGCCTTATTTTAAAAAAACTGCTATCAAAGCATCTCCTTTAAGTTTCCGTTAAAATTACCTGCACTTGGTATACACCGAAAGACAACAATCCTTATTTTAGGTAAAAATTTTTAAAAACAAGAATATGAAAACCCAAAAACCATTCAATCATCTCAAAGGAATCATTCATGGCATCAGCAGCGACGGGAGAATCACCAGAGGCGAGTTCACCGAAATGAAACTTTGGTGCCAAGCCCATCAGAGCCTTTGTGAAGAATCTCCTTTCAAAGAATTCTTTGCTGAAGTCAAAGCGATTCTTGATGGTGGTGTGATGACCTCTGAGGAAATCATGGAACTGAAAACCATTATCAAAAACCATGAAGCTGAGCTTAGCGTCTCCGAAAGCACAGAGGCCAAAATCCAGTTTCTTCAAGGAATCTGTTATGGAATATTAGCCGATGAGGAGATCAATAAGTACGAAGTCACTGTACTTAAAAAGTGGCTGGAGGAAAATAGTACGGTGCTCGGCCGATCCCCATTCAAAGAAATGCATGCTTTATTGTCAAGAGTGATGGAAGATGGGAATGTTGATATCAAAGAAGAAAAAGAACTTAAAAAATACTTTTTGGAGGTGATGGAAATGTAGGGAAGGTTCTGGAAGGAAGGTAGTGTGTAAAATAAAATAAATCTGAGATAAATAAAGAATTTTAATGGCTATCCCCCGTATCCAATTCCCTAAGTACTCCCGGCTAGATATTAATGTATTTGATTGTGGCCTGTCTCATGGTAATTTCTCATTAACAGGACCCAATACATGACCAAACATCTGCAAGACCTGATTTACTTTTGACAGACTGAGATTGTCTTTTCCTTGCTCGATCTTTCTGATGACCGTCAAGGCAACGCCAGATTTCATAGCCAATTCCTCCTGCGTTAGCTTGGAAAGTTTTCGTCTACTTTTGACAAATTCGGAAATTGAGTTCATTTCTATATGTATTTGCATACAAAAATAGATATTTTAATCTTATTATATGCAATTAGATATAATTTTAAGGAATCCATAAGTTCTGTTTTATGTATGTTGGCAATGATGTCAGTGAAAGCGTTAATTCAAAGTAACTCAATGTTGGAGACTGAAATGTCTGGAACATCCCTGCCCGACGACAGGCGGGGGTCTTCCGACTTCGTCCCGATAGCTATCGGGATTCCCTGCCTACCGTAGGCAGGCGTCCCAACTGAAGTAGATTATTGGTTAACTGGCAAAGAAGCGTATGTCCAATATTTCTGTTTATACCTCAAAAAAGTCCATTCTCCACTACCCCTCATTTTTCGGTCCGCGAAATTGCTTGGGCTTAAGCCTTTGGGCGGCAAGCTCCACTATCTCGGTGATACGGTTTTGCCGGGTTTCGGGTCTTTTGGCCAAGGCAAGCCATTGCAGAATATTGCGTTTGTCTGACCTGCTTAAGCTTAAAAAGTAATCTTTGGCTTGAGGCATTTTCTTGAATTCCGATTCCAAATCCTCAGGAATAATCAGGGCCTCCGCCCCATCCAAAATTGTCCAGGAGCCATTTTGTTTGGCGATTGCTATGGACCGAAAACCAGCCTCTGTCATCAATCCCTCGGCTACAAGCCGCTCTATTTTTTCTTTGTTGATCCTTGACCAGACAGAGTTGGGTTTCCGTCTGCTAAAAAACTGCATGAATTTCTCATCGTCAATAGGCATTTGTTTGCTGTCTATCCAGCCAAAACAAAGCGCTTCATCCACTGCATCCGCGTAGGCGACAGTCGGAGCATTGGATTTCTTTTTGTAGTAAATGATCCAAATGGATTGCTTTTTATCATGGTGTTCCTGTAGCCAATCCCGCCACTCCTGCCTGGTTTTGGGATAGAATGTTTCTAAAGCTTTTTCCATGATGAATATGAATTAGAGTAGATTATTCAAATCCTGCATTCCAATTATTGCCATAATCTCAACCACATTGTCGGTAATTCTGAAGTAAATGGTATCAGAGCCAACTCCATAATGATGAATGCAAATCAAGTCCTATTTGCCTGCATTACTTAGTCTATAATCAGCCATTGAGTCTGGACTTTGACTCTTTTAAAATCATCTCTTTGGAATCAGTAGTAAATCCGTCTATTTCGGATTTTTCTAGCTTGGCCCTAAGCCAGTCAATAGTAGCCTGCTGTTTTCTCGCCTGTCTCACCAAATCGTTGACAAGTTCACTTTTGCTTGAATATTCCTCGTTTTCAATTTGCGATTTTAACCATTCATCATTTGGTTTCGAGAAAGATATACTTTGTCTTGCCATAGCCTTGTCTTTTGGTGTAAAATTACACCAAATATGAATCAAAATCAATTTTATGGTGATAGAAAGGTGTAGATGAAATCTACTCCTAGTCGCCTTACAGACTCTTCGATGGCCTGGACCTAATACTTTCCAACAATAATCAAACCCTCATTTCTTAATGTTCCAAGTTAGGCAGTTTATGATCCCTGTGTCTTTTGCTGGTTCATTGCCTTGGATAGTGATTACCTTTTTATCAGAAAAAATCTCTTTCGCCTTTTTAACGGCCTCATTGTCTGTGTCTTTATCAAACACAGGTAAAATCAAAAAGTCTTTTAATTCAAGATAGTTCAGATAAAGCCCAGCTGCATCATCACTATCCTCGTTGCCTGATAAGTCAAACGGGAATGAAATCCATTTAAGACCTGAATTATGTAGAGCAGCCGAGCGCAAATGTGTCAACCCATGACGACCTTTCTTTAACCCAAAATTCTGCCGGAAAGTAACTATACGACATGTTAATAAAGGTGTCGCTGTGGCTAGTTTTTTATTTTTAAATACTCTCTTATTTCAGAGAATTTATATTTCAATTCAATTATTGGTGTTGATGGTTTCATCACATGGGGCAACCAACATTCTTCTATGATCTCAATATGGTCTGCATACAAAGCATACTGATTGAGCTTGAAAGAATTGTCACATTCATTAAAATATTCAAGAGTATTTTCATAGTCATCTTCACTTAATCCCCAATTAGAGTCCTTATGGTTTTCTTTAAGATTCCGTCTCGCTTTGTTATATTGTTCTACCTTGTCTTCAAAAACCATTTTTTTGAATGTCCCTGTTGTATCAATAATATCAGAAATATCTAACCATTTTCCTGTTTTAGTTGAATAATTAAAATATTCAGTCCAATAAGTGCAATAGGCTCCACATCCTTCGGCACTCACATTTATCGATAGTATTCCATTTTGATTAAATGTCACTGTAAAGTCAAGAAAGATAATTTGGCCATCCGCCCATTTAATTAATGCCGAGTCCATAGTCGCATTTGGGTATTCATTATTTGTAAATCGATTTTTCAAATCATTATTGATTAGCGAGTCGATTTTTTGGTTTTCCGACTGAACTATTGGAAAATTCATCTTGTCTAACTGAATGTCCTCGAATCGCCCACTTTTCTCAAGTCGAAAGGTTTCGATTTGAACAATCTGTCCAAATGCGATTGGTCCTATAAACACCAATATTATTGTCAGGATTTTAGTCATTTTAAAAATTCGCAACAAAGTTTCGCTTTCTTCTATACAAAGGAAAGCATTCCTTAACACCTTCCTTCCTCTATGTTTCGAAAGATCTCCTATAAAACTAAAAGAATTTTTTATGTATCCAATCCATCAAATTGACTTTTTACTGTGTTTTAAACCGACCCTGATTTTTGAATTGTTGAAATTCCGAATTCCTACCCAGCACTGCATTTAACCTTCATCCTTCCTCC
>NZ_JAMFLG010000021.1 GCF_023502205.1 Aquiflexum sp. TKW24L
AGTTGGAAAGTTGGATGGATTTGACAAGAGCCATAATTCATATCACTTCCAACCGAGACTGAAAAACTGATTATGAAAACTGACTACTGATACAATGCTAACTGCGACTGAAAACTGACTACTCAACATCCCCAAACTCAATCCAAAGCTGTTTTCCTACATAAAGGCTTTCTTCTTCGACATTGAGGTTGGAGATGCCGATGCCGAAGAGGCGGACGGGGGATTTAAGTTCTTCTTGGTTGAGGAGTTCCAAGGTGGTTTCCCAGATTTTTTCGGGTTCTGTAAACTGCTCAAAAGTCTTGCTTCTCGTCTGAACAGTGAAATCGTGGTATTTGATCTTTAGCGTAACTGTTCTTCCCTTGATCCCGCTTCGGCTGATGCGGCGTTTGAGTTCTTCGAAAATCTCCTCCAATTCAATCAGCCACTCTTCCATTTTAGCCAAATCAGTTTCAAAAGTATTTTCAGCACTCAGCGATTTCCGGATGCGGTTGGGTTGGACTTCGCTCAGGTGAATACCGCGGACAATGTTATAAAAATGAAGCCCTGATTTGCCAAAACGCTTGCTGAGGTATTGCAGGGAAAATTGCTTCAGGTCAAAACCATTGTGAATGCCGAGTTCTTTCATCTTGTCGGCAGTCACTTTTCCGATTCCAAAAAACCGCTCAATGGGCATCTTCTCCAAAAACGCTTCCGCATCCTTGGGCAAGATGACGGCCTGACCATTGGGTTTGTTGATATCAGAGGCAGTTTTTGCCAAAAACTTGTTGTATGATATTCCCGCTGAGGCATTCAAACCAACTTCGTCTTTGATGCGTTTTCGGATCTCAAGCGCGATTCTTGTGGCAGATGGATTGTTCACTTTGTTTTCTGTCACATCCAAAAAAGCCTCATCCAAGGAAAGCGGCTCGACCAAATCGGTATATGCATAGAAAATCTCTCTAATTTGATTGGAAATCTCTTTATAGCGATCAAATCTCGGTGGAACAAAAATCAGGTGCGGACATTTCAGGGCAGCCATTTTGCCGGACATGGCCGAGCGGACACCGTATTTTCTGGCTTCATAGGAAGCTGCAGCTACCACTCCCCTTTCCCTGTTTCCGCCTACTGCAAGGGGCTTTCCACGCAAGTCAGGATTGTCCATCTGCTCCACGGATGCATAAAAAGCGTCCATGTCGACATGAATGATTTTCCTGACGTTTTCCATAAGCTATTTTCCTTCCAAAACCTCCATAATCGCCGAAGCTTTGAGCAAGCATTCTTCGTATTCGTAGTCAGCATCGGCGTCATAAGTGATCGCTGAGCCTACGGCAAAGTATCCTTTGCCTGCATTTTTATCAAAAATAATACTGCGGATAACCACATTAAAATCAAAATCACCATTGGCCTGAATATGTCCCAAAGTTCCCGAAAACCATCCTCTCTGGAAATTTTCATACCGATCGATCAATTCCATACACTTGATTTTTGGCGCGCCTGTCATGCTCCCCATCGGAAATGTGGCATGGAAAATTTCCTTGAGACCCACATCATTTTTAATAGTGGACGTCACTGTCGAGATCATCTGATGGACTTTGGCAAAGGGATAAACGCCAAAAAGTTCCTCCACCTCCACAGAACCTGTTTCCGAGATTTTGGATAAGTCATTCCGCATCAGGTCGACGATCATGAGGTTTTCCGCCCGCTCCTTTTCCGAGTATAGCAATTGGTTTTTCAGTATTTCATCTTCAGCAGCATCCTTTCCTCTTTTGATGGTTCCTTTGATTGGCTGTGCAATCAATTTATTACCTTCTTTTTTCAAGAACCGTTCAGGAGAAGCGCCGATAAGGTATTTCTCCTTTGCTTTGAACAAAGAAGAAAAAGGCATGGGTGACTTTTCTTTCAAATCCCTAAAACCGATAATCGGATCCCAATATTGACTTTCAAAGGTAAAACCCATACAATAATTCAACTCATACATATCCCCTTCCTCGATATGGTTTTGGATGGCTTTGATGGCAGAGAAATAGTCTAGTTGGGTAGTCAAAGGATTCACTTTTACTGTAGGATTGGACAGAATCAGTTGGAATGACTCCCTGATTTCTTCGCCTATGCTTTTCCCTTCAGGATGAAAGACGGTGAAGCTATTTTCGCTGAATTCTATTCTGATTTCAGGAATGAAAAACAAGGACTCGGGACAATCTATCAGTGAAGGATTGTTATTTGTAAGTTTTTCAACCTTGTTTTTATAATCATAACTGACTATTCCCACCATTTCATTTTTGCCATAATGCCTGTCCGCCTCAGCCAAATCCATGGCTTGACCGGCAGCAAGAATGACATTTGGAAATCCTCCATAGGGATAAGTAATCCCATTGTCCTGAAAAAATGAAAAGTAGGAATACCGATTGTCAAACCAATGAAGTAAATGGCTTTTCCAATCAGGATGCTCGGGAATCGAAAACACAAACTTTTCTGACATGTTGCAAAAGTAACGTAATGGCACAAAAAAAAGAGGAAACCCTGCGGCTTCCTCCTTGATATTTATATACTAAGTTGGATTAGTTCGCTTTGATATCGAATCCTACAGAAACTGTATTGTAGATGAATTGATCTTTTGCTTTGTCAACTGCAGTGCTTTCGTCATTGTAAGCCAAACCCCAAGCTGTTCTGTCGATATTGAAACCTGCAGAAGCGGAAACTGCTCCGTCCACAATAGACACGGAAGCCGGGAATTTGATGTTTTTGGTAGTACCTCTCATAGTCAGGTTACCTGAAATCCAATGGGTTGGATTGGAAGGAGCAACTTCAGAGTCCTTCTTTGGTGTATTTTTAGAAGTGAATTCCTCTTTGTCAGCGATGGCACCTGCCGAATATGGCTCCACCGAAGTCAATTCAAACTGAGCTTGTGGATGGTTGGAAGCATCAAAGAAATCAGGAGACTGAAGGTGACCCCAAAGTTTTCCGTAATTTTCATCCGATTCTTGCATGTCTTGGATTTTCAAGCCTGTGATGTCAAATACAAACTTTGCCCCTGTAAGTTCTTCACCTTGTACCATAACCTCTCCGGTTGTTACCGGAATGACACCGAAATGCTGACCTGTTGGCTTATAGCCTCTCCAGTTAATTTGACTTGTAGATGCATTAATGGCCAAAGTTGTACCTAATGCTTCAGCTACCTCAGCTGCATCCGTAGCTTCAACAGTGTCACTAGGTTTGCCACATGCTACCACGATAAAGGCAAGAGCAATAACCAAACCTGTTTTTTGTAATAATTTCATAATGTTGAGTGTTGTTGTTTAATTTATATGTACATACATATGTGTATATACATTTAAAACTATTTTGGGTCAAAAAAGTTCAAATCAGTTAAAAAAAAATAAATTTGATCCTCAGGTATTTGGATACCATCAGACTATAAACCTATATAAATGGCTTTAATTAAAAGTTTAAGGGGTTTTAGCCCCGTTTTTGGAGACAATTGTTGGTTGGCTGAAAACGCCACGGTGGTCGGGGATGTGATCATGGGCAAAAACTGTACGGTATGGTTCAATGCCGTAGTCCGCGGAGATGTGCACCACATTCGGATCGGAGATGACACTAATATTCAGGATGGTGCTGTCATTCATTGCACCTACCAAAAATCAGGGACCATTATAGGCAATAAAGTTTCCATTGCGCACAATGCCGTTGTCCATGGATGCACGATCCATGACAATGTTCTGATTGGTATGGGAGCAATCATCATGGACAATGCGGTAGTACATTCGGGTGCTGTGATT
Organism: Aquiflexum sp. TKW24L; assembly: GCF_023502205.1. Classification (GTDB taxonomy): domain Bacteria; phylum Bacteroidota; class Bacteroidia; order Cytophagales; family Cyclobacteriaceae; genus Cognataquiflexum. The sequence continues at coordinate 3,759 of NZ_JAMFLG010000021.1, forward strand.
GCCGCAGGTGCTGTAGTTTTGGCAGGGACGATTGTGGAAGCCAATTCAATATATGCCGGCATGCCTGCCAAAAAAGTAAAGGAAACAGGCCCTGAAATGCTCGAAGTCATTGAGAGGACAGCACGCAACTACCCGATGTATGCCGAATGGTTTAAAGAAAGCGAATCAAAATGAATCGATTCTTAACCAAATTCAGCACCAACAGAAACATTGCCATACTTTTTGTCCTGTTTCTGGGATTCAATCTTTGGATCTTACCGAGCATGATGCCCGGAGAAAAACCTCTTGATTTAGAGATTTTTTATACCGCAGAAGAAGCTTACGTCAAGGTTGAAGGATTCTCTTCTGAAGTCAGGGAAAGCTACAGGATGGGTTTGATGGTTTCTGACATGCTATATCCAATGGTGTATGGAGCCCTTTTTTCCTTTGTGATTTTCAGACTTTGGCAAAATGAAAAGCTTGTCGCCTTGCCCTTATTCATTATGATATTCGATATCATCGAAAACATCGGCATCATCAATGTTTTAATTCTATACCCTGAAAAAAGCCATTTTTGGGGGTCTTTGGCCGGTATTTCAACAGCCATAAAGTGGTCCTTTACCGCTATTACCATTTTGATTGTTTTGGTCGGAGTAGGCAAAAAAGTGTTGTTAAAAAAATAAATTTGCTTTGGGAAATTATTTTCTTCCGTTGAATTTCCTTGCTATAAACTTTTATGATTATCCGGATGAATGCACCTTATAAAATTATCTTTAAAGATTTTCTTAGGGCTTCATGAAATCTATCATTAAGTGTAAAATATTTATTTGAATCAGGCCCCGAAAACTTTAACCAGATTTTTTTGTGATTCCCCAAAAGCGGACTATTTTTATTCGGATTAGAAAATTTTGTTATGAAAGAAGAATATTTTAAGTGGTACTCTCCCCATTTGCATAGAGATGTGCAGATGCTCGCTTTTGGTCATGCAGGCTACCCAGTTATATTGTACCCGACTTCCATGGGTTCATTCCATGAAAATAGAGACATGGGTTTGATAGGAGCAGCAAGTTGGTATATCCAACAAGGCCTTGTTCAGATATTCTGCCCGGAAAGCAATGACAGGAACAGTTTTTACAACAAGCAAATCCATCCCCATCAACGTATCCAAAATCACATTGCCTATGACCATATGATCCGCTATGAAATCGTAGAAAAAATCAGGCATAATACCTCGGTCGGCAAGGTCGTCGTGGCCGGTTGTAGCTTTGGTGGATACCATGCTGCCAATTTTGCTTTCCGATATCCCGGTTTTGTCAGTCATATGTTTTCATTGTCCGGGGCATTTGAGATCAGAAACTTCATGGATGGGTATAACCATGGCGATATCTTTTACAATTCCCCTTTGGAATTTTTACCTGGCAACCATGATGGTGATTTATGGAAAATGGACATCGTTCTTGGCACCTCTAATTGGGATATCTGCTTTGATGCCAATGTCAAACTAAGCGATGCCTTGGAAGGAAAAAGCGTCCGCCACTGGCTAGATGTCCGCAAGGACAAGCACCATGACTGGCCAATATGGAAGGAAATGTTCCCCCACTATTTATCAAGAATCAAGTTCAATTAACCAAATACCAACCATATATGAAAAAGATAGGAATTCTGTTTGGCATGGAAGATACTTTTCCCCATGCATTTGTCGAAAGAGTCAATGAAAAAAAAGAGAAAGGAATCATTGCAGAACCTGTTTTGATCGATAAGGTAATCCAAAACAAACTTTCTGAATATGCTGTCATCATTGACAGGATTTCTCAGGATGTGCCGTTTTACAGGGCTTATCTCAAAAATGCCGCCTTGACAGGTACCGCAGTGATCAACAATCCGTTTTGGTGGAGTGCTGATGATAAGTTTTTTAACAATGCCCTCGCCGATCAGTTGGGTGTCCCACTCCCAAACACCGTGATTTTACCTTCTGCTCAACATCCTACTGATACGACCCCAAAGTCATTCAGAAACTTAAAAATGCCTCTGGATTGGCAAGGGATTTTTGACTACATAGGTTTTCCTGCCTACATGAAGCCCTATGCAGGTGGAGGTTGGAAAAACGTTTACCGCTTGGAGAACAAAGAAGAATTCTTCCAAAAACATCAGGAAACAGGACAATTGGTCATGTTGCTTCAGGAAGAAATCGTATTTCAGGAATATTTCAGGGTGTATTGTCTTGCCGGCAAGGCTGTCCGCATCATGCAGTATGAACCCCGCAATCCCCACCATCTACGCTATGTGGTCGATGGACCACCATCTTCCAAAAAACTATTGGCAACAGTGAAAGATTACACCATCAAGCTTTGTGAAGGTTTGGGGTATGATTTCAACACGGTTGAATTTGCAGTCAAAGACGGTGTGCCTTATGCAATAGATTTTGGAAATCCTGCCCCGGACGCAGACATCAACTCTGTCGGTCAGGCAAATTTTGATTGGGTTGTAGAAGAGGCCGCAAAAATGGCGATTGCCTATGCCAAATCACACAAACCCGGTCAGGTAAACCTCACTTGGGGTACTTTTATGAAAAATGCAGTCAGCTCCGCAAAAAGATTCTGATATATGAGAAAGTTACCCGTTTTTACTTTGGGTGTTGAAGAGGAATATCAAATCATCGACCCCAACACCAGGGACCTGAGATCCCATATGTCCAAAATTGTAGATGGTGCCAAAATCATTCTGAAAGAGCAGGTAAAAGCAGAAATGCATCAGTCTGTCGTAGAAGTTGGTACCAATATCTGCCAAAACATTGCCGATGCACGGCAGGAGGTCTCTTACCTGAGAAGAAAAATTGTTGACTTGGCCGATGAGCAAAAATTAATTGTCGGCGCATCGGGTACCCATCCATTTTCAAAATGGCAGGAGCAGCCCATTACCGATGATCCACGGTATCATATGATTGTCAATGAGCTTCAGGATACTGCAAGGTCAAATTTAATTTTTGGACTCCATGTCCATGTGGGGATCGAAAATAGGGAACTTGCGCTGCAGATCATGAATCAGGCATGTTATTTCCTTCCGCATATTTATGCGCTTTCGACCAACTCCCCTTTTTGGGAAGGAAGAAATACAGGCTTTAAAGCATTCAGAGCTCACGTTTTCGCAAAGTTTCCGAGAACAGGACTTCCTGAATATTTTGATTCAGTGCAGTCTTACGACAATTTTCTGGAGACTTTGGTCAAAACAAACTGTATCGACAATCCCAAAAAAATCTGGTGGGACCTGAGGATGCATCCTTTCTTCAGTACCATCGAATTTAGGATCTGCGACATGTGCCTGACAGTAAACGAAACGATCTGCATCACGGCCCTTATCCAAGCTGTAGTCGCCAAACTTTACAAAATGAGTATGATGAATACCAGCTTCAATATATACAGAATAGCTTTGATCCGTGAAAACAAGTTCAGGGCAGCGAGGTACGGGACTGATGGACAGATGATTGATTTTGGTCAGAAAAAAGAAGTAGCGTACAAGGAATTGATGGTGGAGCTGTTGGAATTTATCGACGATGTTGTAGATGAATTGGGCAGCAGAGAAGAAATCAATTATGTCTATGAAATTCTCAAAAACGGTACAGGAGCAGACAAGCAACTTGCTGAATTTGAGAAAAACGACCATAATTTTTCCAAAGTAGTGGACTTCATTGTGGGAGAATTCACAAAGGGTATCTGATTACGAAAGGGTTTTGAATGTAGGTTGCCAAATATCTTTTACACAATCTACATTCAATAATCTTTAACTTTGCTGCGCTTCAAATCACAAAATCAACATGGAGGAAAAAATCAAAGTCGGTGTTTTGGACATGTACAATGGCAAAGCCAATCAAGGCATGCGCTGTATTCATGACATCGTAGGAAGGTTTTCCAATGAACTCAGTCTACAGGTTTTTGATGTAAGACAAAATGCTGATGTACCCCTAGTCGAGGATTTTAACCTGTATATCTCAAGCGGTGGACCCGGAAATCCACTTGAAGGCGATGGTATATGGGATAAAAAATATTACCAACTTCTAGATGACATCTGGGCTTGGAACCAGACCAATGAAAGAAAAAAATATATCCTTTTCATTTGTCATTCCTATCAGATGGCCGTGCAGCATTTTGGACTTGCCCAAGTGACACGGAGAAAATCCACCTCCTTCGGAGTGATGACCATACACAAAACAGAATCGGGTATGACCGATCCACTTTTTGAGGGATTGGACAATCCATTTTGGGCAATAGATTCCAGAGATTATCAGGTAGTGGAACCTCATGTAAAAAAATTCAAAGAAATGAATGCGGACATCATCGCTCTTGAAAAATACCGGAACCACGTAGAATATGAAAGAGCAATAATGGCAATTAGGTTTTCTCCAGAAATGGTTGGGACCCAATTTCATCCCGAAGCCGACCCGGTCGGTTTTTTGAGCCATCTCAAAAAACATGAAGTAAGGGATGAAATCATAGCCCTAAGGGGAAAGGCAAGATACCTATCGATGCTCGAACATATCGTAGAAGAACATACCATCTACAAAACCAACGAAACGCTGATTCCCAATTTCCTGTCACAATCCATCCAATCCATCAAAGAGCAACAGGCCATCCTACAATAACAATTGAAATATGATTCAGCAACATCGGGAATTTTTCAATATGGAATTCAGCAAAGAAAAATACCAGGCATTCCTGGATGACCTTGCCTCAGATTTTGATTATTTACCAACCTTTAGGGTAGCAGAGACACCTTTTTTCATCCCCCAAGAACTGAAAAACCAGCTTGTGGAAGGTTGTCAGCAAGTTATTGATTTTATCAAAAGGAAGGATTTCGATTCATTGACAGAAAAATCACTCAATGTAAACTTCAACGTACCCAATCAGGACCATCATACCCAATTTCTAGCCATTGACTTTGGAATCTGTGAAGAGAATGGCAAAATCCTTCCCAAGCTGATAGAAGTACAGGGTTTTCCATCCGTTTTTAATTTTCAATACAACCTTTTTGAGAAGATAAAAAAATCTTACCCCTTCCTTGACCAATTTACCCCTTATCTCTCTGACCTAGATGCGGATGGTTATTTGGCAATCTTCAAAGAAACTGTTCTGAACGGGCATAAACCTGAAGAAGTCATTTTGCTTGAAATTGAGCCGGAAAAGCAAAACACGAAAATCGATTTTTATTATTGTCAAAAGGACCTCGGCGTTCCCTTCATTTGTGTTACAAAAATAACCAAACGAGGGAAACAACTTTTCTACACCGATAAAGAAGGACAAGAAATCCAGATCAAAAGAATTTACAACCGGGTGATTTTTGATGAACTCGAGGCAAGAAAAGACCTCAACATGCAATTCTCATTTTTGGAGGAATTAGATGTGGAGTGGGCTGGACATCCAAATTGGTTTTATCGGATCAGCAAATTCATACTTCCTTATTTGAAAGGACCATATTTCATTGAGACGACTCTCCTAAGCGAACTGAAGGAAATTCCTGAGGACTTGGAAAACTATGTCCTGAAGCCTTTATTTTCCTTCTCGGGAAGTGGTGTAATCTTTCATGTCAAAAAATCAGACATCGAATCAGTCGAAGACAAGGATTTGTATATCCTTCAGAAAAAAGCCAAATATGTCCCTGTGCTCCAGGCACCTGATGAAAAAGTCAAGGCGGAAGTCCGTATGTTGGCCGTTTGGCCAGAAAAAGACGAAAATCCAACCTTGATCGGTAACCTAATCCGGCTTAGCCGCGGAGAGATGATCGGCGTCAAATTCAACAAAGATAAAGACTGGGTTGGCGGGACATTAGGGCTGTTTGAAAAATAATCTAATCTCCAAGTAAAGTTTCAAGCGGAACAATTTTGTATCCTGATTTTTGCCATCCCTTGATCAAATCCGGCAAGTATTTATAGAATTTATCTGTCCGCTTTTCCCCTACCCCAATGTGTATCAGTAATATTAAACCGTTGAGTCCATTGGGGTCTTTGAATTCACACTGCCAGATACTTTGCATGATGTCCTCCGAACTTATATAATTTTCCATTTCAGGATCGGTGTAGTCGGCACTTGTTCTAGGGCCCGGTGTAAAATTGATGAGTTGAAAACCCAACTTTCTTGTCCATTCACTGATGTTTTCATTGTACCATTCATAAGGTGGTAAAAAATATTTGGTGTTTTCCTGTTCGATTCCAAACCGCTTCATTTCAGAATAATTATCTAAAAGGTCTTTGGAAAATGTATACCTGTCGATGAGTAACTGACTTCTATCATCCCATTCACAATATAGCAAATGCTTGTCTGAATGGGCCCCAAGAAAATGGCCGTTGTTTTTGATGGCTTTAATCAGAGGTTCAAATTCATGATTCCGGTAAAAATCACCTGTGAAAAAAAATGACGCTTTTATTTTATTTCTCTCCAAGGTTTCCAGAATCTCCCATCCCCCTTCGGCATATTCATGACCTGTCAGCACTATGGAAATCTGTTTTTTGGATGTGTCCCCTCTGACAATCCCATCCAAGACATATTGGTTTTGCGAAAATACTTCCTGGAATAAAGATAAAAATAACGCTAAGAGCACGCATGAAATGGATGTTTTGGTTTTCATAGGAGATAGATAATAATTACTGTCAATCCACAAACTTTCGGCTACCCGATTTTTATAGGATAGAATTTCAAGAGTAGATAGAAATTACTTAAAAACTGTTTGTCCGGAGCAAAAGGATTTCTAATTGGATAAAAAACAGTGAATAGATAAAGGTATTGGTTTGGGGTGATACTTATTTACCTGCGAGATTTTGCACAATATTCCAATAAAATTACTGAAATCAAAATAAACCTACACCGCCATATAAAAATCACTTTTTATTTAAAATCTTTTTGATAGTTTCAGGTGTTTATAGCTATCGAGCATATATTTATCGCCATCACATTTTCAATCAATGATAATAGGGATTTTAAAAGAACCCCAAGACGAGTCTAGAGTCGCACTTTTGCCGGAAGCGGTAAAAACTCTCATCAGCTGGAAGGTCTCGGTTTGGGTAGAAACACATGCAGGCGCAAAAGCCTATGCATCCGATCAACTTTATTTAGAGTCAGGTGCAGAAATCCACAGCAGACAGGAGATCTTAACCCAAACAGACTTGATCATCGGGATTCAGCCCATTTCGCATGAAGAAATAGCATTGCTGAAAACCGAATCTGTGCTGATGGGACAAATGGGAGCATTATTCAGTCCTGATCTTACCAAATTTCTGATCCAGCAAAAAAAGACAGCCTTTAGTATGGAATTGGTCCCGAGGACCACCCGCGCCCAATCAATGGACGTGCTTTCTTCAATGGCTACAGTTACAGGCTATAAAGCAGTGCTTACGGCGGCAAATCTCCTTCCTAGGTTCTTCCCAATGTTTATGACTGCGGCAGGAAGTATCACGCCTGCCAGGATTCTGATTTTGGGAGCAGGAGTGGCCGGGTTGCAAGCAATCGCTACAGCAAGACGGCTTGGCGCTTCAGTTTTTGCATTTGATGTCCGACAAGCCGCCAAAGAGGAAGTACTTTCTTTGGGAGCAAAGTTTGTCGATGTGGAAGGTGCCAAGGAAGACAAAGGTGCCGGCGGGTATGCCGTCGAGCAGACTCCCGAATACATTCAAAAACAGAAAGATACCATTCATGAACATGCTGCCAAAGCAGACATCATCATTACGACAGCTCAGATTCCTGGAAGAAAGGCCCCTCAATTGATAGAGGAACGAACAGTTCTAGCTATGAAGCCGGGTTCGGTCATCATAGACCTTGCAGCCTCCTCAGGTGGCAACTGCGCACTTTCCCAGCCTGAGCAAACCGTAGAAGTCAATGGTGTCCGGATAGTAGGTGTCGGTAACCTTGCAGCAAGTATGCCTCAGGATGCGAGCAAAATGTATGGCAAAAATTACCTCAATTTCCTCAAATTGATCATCAAAGACGGGAATCTCAATCTGAATTTTGAGGATGACATCGTGACAGGAACCTGTGTTTGCCATGCAGGTAATCCTATCAGTCCACGTATCATTCAAATGCAAACTAACTGATCATGGAACAAGTTTTAAATTATATTGGTGAAAATATGGAGATGGTGTATTTCCTGTTGTTAGCCATCTTATTGGGAGTGGAAGTGATTTCCAACGTCCCTGCAATCCTCCATACACCACTGATGTCAGGTGCCAATGCGATCCACGGTGTGGTAGTCGTAGGTGCCATCATCGTTATGCTTCAGGCTTCACCAGACAACTATCTCGCTTTATCAGTCGGGTTTTTGGCGGTATTGGTGGGTACACTGAATGTCATCGGAGGATTTGTGGTGACTGACAGAATGTTGGAGATGTTCAAGAAAAAACCTAAGAAATCATGAGTCTGAATATATTGGAAATATGTTATCTCATTGCATCCCTGACTTTCATCTTGGGATTAAAAATGCTCAGCAATCCTGATTCTGCTAGAAAAGGAAACCTAATCGCAGCTGCCGGTATGTTGATTGCGATCATTGCGACCATTACTTTATATCAGGATTATGATTCTGGCAAATTGATCAATTATGGCCTGATCTTCCTAGGATTGATCGTCGGAACTGTCATCGGAACCATCATGGCGCAAAGAGTCCAAATGACTTCCATGCCTCAGATGGTGTCATTCTTCAATGGAATGGGAGGTGCCTGCGCTGCTTTAATTGCAATCATCGAATTCCAGAGCCATCAGCATAGTACTGTTACCGGCTTTGATGGAGAGTTGTTGGTCATGCTACTCGGACTTTTGATCGGGTCGGTTTCATTCTCCGGTTCTATAATCGCCTACGGCAAATTAGAAGGGAAAATCCAGGACAAGGTATTACCTATGAACCAGGTCATCAACATGGCCATGTTGGGAGCGATCATTGTATTGATTATCTACCAAATGGTCAGTGGATCTGATCCAATCTTTTTCTACGCACTTTTGGTGATTGCTTTGATTTACGGGGTGTTGTTTGTCATGCCGATCGGCGGGGCAGATATGCCAGTAGTTATCTCTTTGCTCAATTCCTTTACGGGTATGGCAGCGGCTTTTGGAGGATTCCTCTATGGCAACAAAGCCATGTTGACAGGTGGTATTCTCGTAGGTTCGGCAGGAACTATCCTCACCATCCTGATGTGTAAGGCAATGAACAGGTCCTTGACCAATGTCTTGCTTGGTGCATTTGGTAGTGCCGCCCCCAATGGTGCAAAACCCGCAAGCGGAGACCAGTCAGTGCGGGAAATCAGCATCACCGATGCAGCCGTCTTATTGTCTTATTCACAAAGTGTGGTCATCGTACCTGGTTATGGATTGGCTGTAGCGCAAGCACAGCACATTTGCCATGAGCTTGAGAAACTGCTAGAGGAAAAAGGAGTGGAAGTGAATTATGCCATTCACCCGGTTGCGGGTCGTATGCCGGGCCACATGAACGTGCTTTTGGCAGAAGCTGATGTACCTTATGAAAGGATGCAGGAAATGGAAGAGATCAATTCCAAGTTTACCAATACTGATGTGGTAGTCGTCATTGGTGCCAATGACGTGGTCAATCCGGCTGCCAAGAATGACCCTTCCTCTCCGATATATGGCATGCCTATCCTAGAAGTCGACCAAGCCAAAAATGTAATTATCCTTAAAAGAGGTATGGCGGCAGGTTATGCAGGCATTGAAAATGAACTCTTCTTCTATCCTAAAACCAGGATGCTTTTTGGAGATGCCAAAGCTACACTTCAGAAGCTGACTGCTGAGGTAAAAGAAGTGTAAAAAAATGTCCGATGACCGATGACAGATGTTTCGTATCCTCGAGTTATTCTTGTATAATTTAATCGAATGGTGATTAAAGAATACGATCCTATTTAAAATACAAAAAAGCCCATGCTACCAAGCTTGGGCTTTTTTGCTTTCGAATAATCAGACAACCATCTGCTAATCAAAATTTTAAAGAGAAAATTAAAATAAGCATTTTGGCTAATCAAAATTCTTAAAAACAAAACTGCTTTTTCTTCCCAATTACATCAGCGAAGAAAAAGCAGTTTAGATGATTTGATCTAATTCTACTAAAATATGCATCTATGCATTGATTTCAGTAAAATGATTTTCCAATTTAAATCATGGCCGGAAACCATAATGTACGGTACATCCCTGCCCGACAGCAGGCGGGGGTCTTCCGACTTCCGTCTTCCAACCCGTTTGTAGAAGATTATTGGCCTCCTGGCAAAGTAGCGGACAACCAAAATAAATAGATCTACCTCACTCCAAAAACATATTCAATCTTGTGACTGTAAGTTTCTCCCGGATTAAGCCTCGCAGAAGGGAAAGTTGGTTGGTTTGGGGAATCAGGAAAGAACTGCGGTTCAACGCAGAATCCATAATTTTTCACATAAGTTACCCCATTCGTCGTTTGCTTGCCATCAAGGAAATTTCCGGTATAAAACTGTACGCCAGGCATATTGGAATACATGGTAAATACCCTTCCTGTTCCGGCGTGATAGGCCTCAGACATTTTCGCCAATTGGCCGTCGTGCTCTTTTTTGACTACAAAATTATGGTCATAGCCACTTCCGGTATCAGCGATTCTTTCACCGATTTTGTGAGGGGAAGTAAAGTCAAAAGGCGTGCCCGCGACAGGGGCTATCTCCCCGGTTGGGATCAACCCTGCTCCTACAGGTGTATAATGCTCCGCAAAAATTGTCATCTCATGCCCTAGGATATCTTCCTTCATATCACTCAGGTTAAAGTATCCATGTTGGGTGAGGTTTACAATCGTGGCCTTATCGGTGGTGGCTCCAATATCAATGGTAAGTTTGTTTTCCTTGCCAAGGATAAAGGAGATTGAAGAAGTAAGTGTACCTGGATAGCCTTCTTCCCCATCGGCACTGACATAAGTCATCTTAACCCCGACGGCATCTTCTAATTCCAATACTTCAGCCTCCCATATTTTTTGGTTGAATCCTTTGACTCCACCATGAAGGTGGTTTTTTCCATTATTTGTGGCCAATTGATAGGTCTCCCCGTCAAGGGAAAACTTTCCATTGGCGATTCTATTGGCGTACCTACCTGCTGTAGCGCCAAAGAAGTAACTGTCAGTGACGAAATCCTCAACTTTGTTATAAGTCAACATGATGTCACCTGAATTGCCGTCCCGGTCGGGAACACTGATTCGTGAAATGGTTGCTCCATAGTTGGTCAACTCCACTTCCATACCATTTCCATTTTTTAGGTTGAAAACCTTGGCATCATTGCCATTCATTTTGATGTTTTTCACTTCGATTTCAAATTTAATTTCCTCCTCTACTTTCTCCTCTTTGGGAGCTTGGCAAGAGGCTATGATAAGTATTAGGCTTAAAGGGATAAGATAACTTGCTTTTTTCATATCGGTGGGTTTATTAGGTAAGATTAAACTAAATACCAAAAATTGAGGCCTATTTTAAGTGAAAATAAACACAGTAATTTTCAGTGGCTTCATTTTTGGAAGTAATTTAGAAAAACTGTTCCAACTATGAAAAAAATCATCCTTTTATCCTTAGCAGTAGCCACGCTAAGCGTATCATGTGTTTCTAAAAAGAAATATGTACAACTCCAAAATGACAATTTCAAAACCGAAGCATATCTGGCTGAAACCAGAATGGAAAAAGAAGCTTTAGAAGCTGAAAAGCAGGTACTGGAAAATAAAATGGGCAGAATTGAAGCCCGGGTTGCTGAATACAATGACAGAATAAATTCTTTGAAAAACGAAAGTGATTCAAAATTTACCCTTGATGGCAAAACTCCAATGTCCAATGACACAAGAGGGAAACTTAACGCCACATTGGCAAATGTAAGTGCTTCTGATCTTTCGGGTGCTAAAAACCTAGAAGATTCTATCAATGTGGCCATCTCCCACAACCTGAAAAAATCCATCACTGACGGTTCAGAAGAAAACGACGACATCCAGATCACTGTCGACAAGACTGTCGTGATGATCAATGTGTCTGACAGACTTTTATTCAATACGGGGAGCTACCAAGTTTCCAGAAACGCAGATGGTTTGCTAAAGAAATTGGCGGAAGTCATCAATTCCGAACCTTCTCTTGAAGTTATGATCGAAGGTCACACTGATCCAAGAACCATTCAAACAGGAGTCTTACAAGACAATTGGGACCTTAGTGTCAAAAGAGCAACTTCTATAGTAAGGATCCTTGAAACCAAATATGACGTGGCACCTGAGAAGATGATCGCTGCAGGCAGAGCAAGTTACATTCCTTTGGTAGAAAATGACACCAAGGAAAATATGGCCAAAAACAGGAGAACGCGAATCGTTTTGATCCCTGATATGGATAAGTTCTTTGCAATGATTGAATAATTAAAATAATGGTATCGAGGCCACGATTTATATTGAATTCCAGTGATCCATTAGATGCCATACAAAATATAAAAATCTACTAAACCATAATTAATAAAAAAAAAGCCAGGAAATTTCCTGGCTTTTTTTTTGACCCTCTTCGGTTAATTGAAATTAAGCTTAAAATGGATGGCCTTACTCCATCGTTCCTTTCGGGTCTTTTGAAACATAAGGATCAAAAGGATAAGTCCTTGGCAAGACATCCACGCCTGTTGTGACTTTAATGGGTGCTTCACCCGGGTAGGTGATTTCCACAAAATAAGCTTGGAATCCTTTTTGAGGGACTTTCATCTGCACTTCATACCTTCCGCTTTCATTGACCAAAATTTCTGAAGAAGTCCATTTTGGACCCAAAACATAGATCCTGAAATCCCTACCCTCTTCATTCGCCGCAGTCCATAATTTGATGGATGTTGGTTTTTGGTTTGGGTCTGTTGTAATTAATATTTTATCACCATCTATCTTCCATTCATACTTTGGACGTGGGGTTTCATTCAAAATGGAGTGATAAAAGGCGATCATATTTGGCAATGCATCTGACTCACTCAGGTCATGGCCATAATTGGGAACATACTGCACGTGCTTTTCGCCAGGAAGACTGTCCCAATAAAATTTCCAACTGTCAGGCAAAAAGAATTCATCGCCAGTGGCGTTGATGAGCAGTTTTGGTATATCATATTCTTCAAGGTATGAAAAGGGTTCAGTGATTTCCAGAAGCCTGTCGTACTCCTTGGAGCCTTGCCACTCCATGATTCCCTCGCGCTTATAATCCTCCACCGCAGGAGACCACTCCCCATAATTTCTCCAATGGTGTTGAAATGATGGAATGATATTAAGTAGGTCAATCACAATCGGCACGATCGCCACAACCCGGTCATCCACAGCGGCGGTGGTCCACGTTGTCCATCCTCTTTTGGAGGCACCGGCTACAACATATTTGTCCACTACCTTATTTTGTTGCTTTTGAGCTACTTCTGTGACCACATCCATGGCCAGTTTGACTGCTTTCGTCATCGGTAGTCTTGAAAGCCAATAAGCATCCTCATCTTTTGCCCCACCTTCCAGAAATTTCCTCCAACCATAAGCAATGATCGCGTCCTCATACCTTTCTCCAAAAGTATCATTGGCAAAAACCAATGGTTGGAAAGGAATATTATGGATTTTTGCCACTATGGAATTGGTCTGTAAAGCTGCCGCCAAGATCATTTGATCCGGGTCTTCGGGCATTTTGGAGTTTTTACTGCCCCCACCAATGTACATCATCCCTGTTTCAAAAGGTGTTTCTTTGGGAATTACAACCGATACATAGTGCCACCACTCAATCTCATCGACAATATCCTTGGTCAGCCAGTGCTGCGAATACATCTTGATGACATGGTAATCATAACCTTCCCCTTGTGAGCTATGGATGATTTCATACCGAAATGTGGAATCTGGCGCATGCACATAATCCTTGAGCAGGGTGTTGGATTTTTGGGGAGAGGTTTCTGTTTCCTCCTGTTTGGTCTGACAGCTCCAGCAAGCCAATAGAAGTATGGCAAGGGTCAATACCCTAAAAATCAATAGATTAAAATAATGTTTCATAGAGGTGGTTTTAATTTTTAATAATTTCAAAATTTACTGAAAAAAAAGCCAACTCTCCAATTTTAAGAATACCGAAAAAAAGAAAAAAGCCGGATTTCAAAGAAAATCCGGCTTTTCAAAATCCAATCAACCTTTATCTATTTATCTTCTGGAACAAGAACTTTATCTATTACGTGAATGATGCCATTAGAGGCTGGAACAGTTCCGATTATTTTTCCACCATTGATCAGGATGGATCCATCCGCTGCTATTTCTACTGTCACAGACCTGCCATCGGCCGTTCCCATTTTTCTTCCATTGACAAAGCCCTCAGGCTTGTAAACCCCAAGAAGCACATGATATTCCAAGATATCCCTTAGCTTCCTTTGGTTTTCAGGTTTGGTCAAGGTTTCCAATGTACCTGCAGGTAAGGCATCAAATGCCGCATTGGTCGGCGCAAAAACGGTAAAGGGCCCGACGTTGGTCAAGGCATCTACATATTGGGCTGCTTGAAGGGCCGCGACCAAAGTAGTATGGTCAGGTGAACCGACAGCCACCTGGACAACATTGGGATTGGAGACATCATCCTTAACTCCAGATTGACCCACTGAAGCTGGGGATGATACAGCCTCTGAACTTTGATTTTGTTCTACGGATCCACCGCAGGCAATCATGAGTAGCATTAAAGCTAGAATTGGAAAATGTTTGACTAGTGATTTCATTTTGTTTATGGGTTTTGAATGTGATACAAAAATAATAAAGGATATTTTTATCCTTTATGATAAAAATCATAGTTTCTCAAAAACATTAACAAAATCCTAAATTAATATGCATTGTTTTACACCTTAATTAATCTCAGGCCAACCTCGATCAAACACCGTCTTTGACTTCATCTCCAACCTGACTATAGCTGAAAATCATCCAGTAATTTTAATAATCAAATCCAATCCGCCCATTTTTAAATTTCCTTTTTCCTTGTCGCTAAATAGAAATTGATTTCCTGAAAGTAAAATCACCCCCTTTTTATCAAGGAATTTGGATAGGTAGTTTCTGTTGAAAATGATCTCTGGCAAGATTCTTAAACTAAGAATAAGATTTTAATTATTTTTTAATAGTATGATTTTTGTCATGATTTAAAGTATATGTAAAGGATAATTTTGTCTTTTAAATAAAGACTCCCAATGAGTAAACGTCAAATCATCAAAAGAAAATTGTTTCAATACAGCTTAATTCCCCCTAGAGCTTGGAGACCGTATGCGATTGTTTTGGTTGCGGCAATTTTTGGCTTGGGTATTTATTTGGTACGCTTAAGCAATGCTGCGTCCTACTTGTCAGATGATCCACAGGCGTGTGTGAATTGCCACATTATGACACCACAATACATCACTTGGACGCGCAGTTCCCACCGGGAAGTTGCCCATTGCAACGACTGCCATGTTCCTCATAACAATATTGCAAACAAATATTTTTTCAAAGCCAAAGATGGCTTGTATCACGCATCTGTTTTTACATTAAGGGCCGAACCTCAGGTTATCAAAGCCTTGGGACCATCCATCAAAGTAATTCAAAGTAACTGCATCCGCTGCCATGAAGATCAGGTGACGGACGCAAAATTGATCGGATTGGTAGAAAACCACCATCCCCACCGAACGGACAGAATCTGTTGGGAATGTCATAGGGAAGTTCCCCATGGGAAAGTTAGAAGCCTAGCGTCTGTGGGGCATCAGATTGAACCCATCCGGGCCCATGCCCCGCCTGACCTGGAGATTATTCCCAAATGGCTCAAAGAAAGCATGCAAAAAACCAAGCAATAACAACGTCATTCTCAAAATCACAAACTTATGAAAAATTGGATTCTTTTTGGATTAACAGCCGTAATAGTCTTTCTACTGGCCATGTTGGCCTACTCTATAATGGATAGAAAAACCGAAGCGAGGTTTGCCTATCAACCAAAGGTACAGATTGAAGGAATCGAACCTAGGGATTCTGTTTGGGGATTGAATTATCCCAGACAGTATCAATCTTATATGAAGACCCAAGACACCACTTTTACAAGTATGTACAATACCAGTGGTTTCAAAGACGTACTAGATGACCAGCCGGAACTGGTGATTTTATGGGCAGGGTATGCATTCAGCAAAGATTACAACCAACCTAGAGGTCATGCTTATGCCATTACGGATGTTCAGAACTCAATTAGAATTGGCTCCCCTATGGAGCCCGGTGATGGTGTGATGCCCAGCACCTGTTGGACCTGCAAAAGCCCCGATGTACCTAGACTGATGAGCGAAATGGGAGTGACGGAATATTACAGCACCAAATTATCCAGTTTGGGTTCGGAGGTAATCAATCCTATTGGATGTGCCGATTGTCATAATCCAGAAACTATGAATTTGACCATCACACGACCTGCATTAATTGAAGCTTATGAAGCCATGGGTAAAGATATCAACAAGGCCTCCCACCAAGAGATGCGCTCTTTGGTCTGTGCCCAATGTCATGTGGAATATTACTTTGACAAGACAAAGCCCGGAAAGGAAAAAGCAAGTTACCTCACCTTTCCTTGGAAAGATGGAATGACTGTGGAGGACATGGAAGCTTATTATGACAATATTGATTTTGCAGATTGGACTCATCCTATCAGCAAAACGAAGATGCTGAAAGCACAACATCCCGATTATGAGCTTTTTGAAATGGGTGTTCATGCCAAAAGAGGCGTTTCCTGTGCAGATTGTCATATGCCATATAAAAACGAGGGGGGACAGAAATTTACTGACCACCATATCGGCTCCCCTCTCAGCAACGTAGAGAATTCATGTTTTGTCTGTCACCGGGAAAAACAGGAAGATTTGATGGCTGATGTATATGAACGTCAACGAAAAGTAAAAGAAGGTTCCTCCAGTATCCAAAAACAACTAGCCATGGCTCACATTGAAGCGGGAAAGGCTTGGGAATTGGGTGCAACTGAAGATCAAATGAAAGGTATATTGCTAGGAATCCGTCATGCACAGTGGAGATGGGATTTTGTAGTGGCTTCTCATGGGGGTGCCTTTCATGCACCATTAGAATCAAGCAGGATCATTACTTCTGCAATGGGGACCATCCAAGAAAGCAGAATCCAACTGACGAGGTTGCTGGCTTCATTGGGCCACAATAAGCCTGTGGAGATGCCGGACTTTAAAAGCAAATCAGCCTTACAAGCTTACATTGGTCTTGATATGGAAAAGGAAAGGTTGGACAAAACCAAATTTCTGGAGCAGGTAGTTCCTCAATGGCTCAAAGATGGGAAGGCCCGCGAAGCCAAAAAAGAAGTAAAAGTCCTTAGCAGCAAATAACAATCAATCATTTTAATTCCTAAGCTATGAAAAAGCTATTGCTATTAGGATGGGGTATCTTTTTTGCCCTTTCCTTCCAGAATTCATATGCCCAATTCAAAATCGATGGACAGATACTTCAGCGTTCAGAGTTCAGAAATGGCTTTGGCAAACTTATTTCCGAAAATCAAAAACCCTTCGCATTCATAGGCCATAGGGCGAGGTTACAGGCTGCATATGAAATGGAAAATTTTTCTTTTTACATGAGCATCCAAGATGTCAGGGTTTGGGGAAACACGTCCCAAGTAAAAGCTACTGACAACTTCCTTTCCCTCCACGAAGCTTGGGCAATGGCAAAAATCTCGGAGACCTGGAAAGTCAAATTGGGAAGACAAGAGCTCAACTATGACAATTTCAGGTTCCTTGGAAATCTGGATTGGGCATTGCAGGGAAGGGCACATGATTTTGCTCTTGTCATGCATGAGAAAGGGAATATGAAGTTTCATTTTGGCGGTGCATATAACCAATCCTCACAAGCCCTTGTGGATCAGCCTTTTCTTATCCCAAACCAATACAAGATTGCGCAAATGGTACGCTACGAAAATAAATGGGGAAAAGTCCAATTTTCGGCTTTGGCATGGAATGATGGAAGAGAATGGCAAAACTTTGATTCCAATGGTGCTCTTTTGGATAAAGGGATCAGGTACCGAACCACTTTGGGAATCCCAACCTTAAAATACATTTCCGGAAACTCCCAACTCTCAGGATTTTATTACCATCAGTTTGGTAAAGATGTCGCAGGAAGGAGCCTCAATGCATTTAATCTGAGTATGGTATATAACCATACATTTCCTATCAATACAGAACAGGGAAAAGTCTGGACACTTTCCGTAGGTGCAGAATATCTCAGTGGCACAGCTAACAACGAGACTGAAAAGAACAACTCTTATAACCCACTTTACGGCACCAACCACTTGTTTAATGGCTACATGGACCTGTTTTTTGTGGGAGGCACACATGAAGATAACGTGGGTTTAGAGGATTACTTTATAAGATCTAGGTATGCTTTCAATAAGAAACTCTTCCTTCAGGGAGACATTCATGCATTCTTTGCCCAAAACAAAATATTCAGATTGGAAGAACCGGGAAGCCAAAATCAATTGGAACCCTACTTTGGAACACAGTTGGATTTTAGCTTGGGTTATATAGTCAACGATGCCTTTTCTATCCAAAGTGGATATAGCCAATTCTTCAATACAGATTCATTCGCCTACGTCCAAAAGAACAGCAATCCAAAAGGAATCCAAAATTGGGCTTACCTGATGTTGATTTTCAGGCCAACCATGAAAAATAAATTTATCGGGATACTACTCTGACCCATGAAAATCTTCAAAATACTCCTTTCCACCAAAGTTACCTTGCTCTTGTTTATAGCTTTTGGTACTTCCATGGCAGTGGCTACATTTCTAGAAAATGACCATGGAACCCCCGTAGCCCGTTCCCTCGTTTATAACGCTTGGTGGTTTGAACTTATCATGGTTTGGATGGCGGTCAACTTTTTAGCCCATACAAGCCAATACAAGCTTTTTCATAAAAACCGTTGGCCTATCGGTCTTTTCCATATTTCGTTTGTGCTCATTATCATCGGTGCCGGCGTCACGCGGTATATCAGTGAAGAAGGAATCATGCATATCCGCCAAGGCGAAGAGCAAAGCACTTTTTACACTACTTCACCTTATTTACAAATAACTCAAAACGGGAATCAGGAAAACCGCTCTTTCCAAAAACCCCTTCTGCTTCTTTCAAAAGACTTCCAACCTAAAACCATATCTGCAAAAATCGGAGACAGCAACTTTGAGGTGGTCTTTGAGGATTTTATTAAAGGTGCAAAAGAGGAGTTTTTAGATGGGAAGGAAACCTTTATTGATTTGGCAGTGGCGATGGGGACAGGTCGAGAGGATTTTTTGATAGAAAAAGGAAAGTATATCCAAATGGGAGAAATCTCTCTCAGCACCAAAAATGATCCAAACCATGCAATCAGAATTTTTAAAGAAAATGACTCTTGGATCATTGAAACAGACCAACATCTTCAGCTGATGGAAATGGTTACCCAACAAATGGGCAACCAACATGCTGGTGAATCCAACCCACTTCAAATGAGGACACTCTACCAATGGGAAGGTGGGGCATTTATAGTAAAAGAAATCCATGAGAACGCCAAATTGAGCTATATAGCTGAGGAAGATCCAAATCTCGCCAAAGATTTATTGGATGTCGCAAAATATAAAGTCTTGGATGATTCCGGTAAAATCCTCTCAGAAGCCTACGTCAAAATGGTAAGCTTCAATCCCGGTTGGTCCACATTTTCACATGAGGGTAATGAATACGCGATTACCTATGGCCCAAAACCTATCCATTTGCCATTTGGCCTTTACCTCAATGCCTTTGAATTGGAAAGATATCCAGGAAGCCAAAGTCCTGCAAGCTATGCAAGCGAGGTAATGGTCATGGACAAAGGAGAAGATTTCCCCTACCGTATTTTTATGAATAATGTATTGGATTACAAGGGTTTCAGGTTTTACCAATCTTCCTATGATACGGATGAAAGGGGTACCGTACTCTCTGTCAATCAGGACCGACCCGGTACTTATATCACTTATCTTGGATATTTACTTTTGTCTGTAGGGATGTTCTTAACACTTTTTGCAAAAGGAAGCAGGTTTAGAATTCTAAACACCAAACTCGGCAATATCAAAAAAACGGTTGCTGCTACTCTAATTTTATTTGGAATATCAGCAAACTTATTTGCCCAAGAAGCGCCATCCATCAAATCATCCATAGTTCCGTTGGATCAAGCCGAGCTTTACGGCAGACTCGTCGTACAGGATTTGGATGGAAGGATGAAGCCTTTGAATACACTTGCCAATGAAATTGTCAGAAAACTCTCAGGAAAAACTTATTTGGCTTTACCTGTTGAGGAGGGCGAAATAAGGCTTAGCCCAGAACAGTTCCTTTTGGCAGTCCAGATGGACCCCGCTACCATGAGTCAATTGCCCCTAGTCAGAATAGACAAGGCAAAGTCAATGGAAGTATTTCAATTATTGGGCAAAGAACCGACAGACAAGATCAGCTTTCAGGATTTTTTGGATGACGAAGGGAATTATCGGATCCAGGAATTGGTAGAAGCCGCCAACCTGCTCAAGCCAGCTGAAAGGAATGAAGGACATAAGGAACTCCTCAAAACAGACGAAAGATTCAATATTTTCTATGGATTGCTGACAGGAGATTTTCTCAGGCTTTTCCCAAACAAACTAGACAATAACAACACTTGGTTTACCGGTCAGCAGTATATGCAGGGCTTTGATGAAGAAGACGCGGTATTTGTTAAAAATATCACTCCATTGTATCTCAGTGCTCTTAGGAAAGGCATTGAAGAAGGAAAATGGGAAGATGCGGAAGAAACACTTTCCTACATCGCATTGTATCAGCAAAAAATCGGCGAAGAAGTCTACCCTTCTCCAAATGAAATCAAAGCTGAGCTTCTATATAATCAATTGAACCTTGGCACTAGGCTATTTGGTATATTCTGGCTTTTGGGAACAATTATGTTGTTTTTGGGAATTGTGATGCTTTTCAAAGATGATAACATCTGGAAAAAAAGCTGGTTTGTCGGGAAAATCTTGACATGGCTTGGATTTTTGGCTTTCACCTTCCACCTAGGTTTGAGGTGGTATATTGCCAAGCATCCACCTTGGAGTGATGGCTTTGAAATGCTCGTTTTCGTGGCTTGGGGAGTCTTACTTTTTGGACTTTTATTTTCCAATAAGTCAAAGTTTACCCTGCCTTTGGGTCTCATTTTTTCAGGAACCTTGCTTTTCGTTGGTTTCTTGGATTGGCTCAATCCCGAAATCACCAACCTGATGCCTGTCCTGAATTCCTATTGGCTCAAAATCCACGTTGCCATTATTGTAAGCAGTTACGCCCCTTTGGCTCTGGCAGCGATTATCGCCTTGTTAAGTTTGATCCTGATCATATTCAAGCCCTTTGATCCCGGGAAAAAATGGTGGAGCAGTATCCGCGAATTGCAGATGGTAAACGAAATGTCAATTACCATCGGGTTGTTTCTACTCAGTGTTGGGACTTTTCTTGGAGGAGTATGGGCCAATGAAAGCTGGGGAAGGTATTGGGCATGGGATCCCAAAGAAACTTGGGCATTGATATCGGTGATCGTCTATGCATTTGTATTGCACCTCAGGCTGATTCCAAAATTCAAAAATGGACTGGTTTTCAATCTTGCAAGCCTTTGGGCATTTTCTTCCATAATCATGACCTCTTTTGGCGTGAATTATTACCTGTCAGGTCTTCACTCCTATGCGGCCGGAGATCCTGTACCTGTTCCTATGTGGGTTTATTGGATTGTTTTGGTTTTATTGACTATTTCTGTATTCGCTATTTTCAAATACCAAAAACTCAAAGAAGTTGAAATTAAGCAGCTCGTAGTTTAAAAAAATCTAAACCAATCTCGCCAAAACCGTCGAACCGTCACCTACTTCCTCAGCAAGCTGTTTCAGACTTTTGGAAGTCAGCATATAGTGAATATTGGAGCGGACTTTGACAATTTCAAAATGAAGGGGACAGGGATTTTTTTCTGAACATTGATTCAATCCAAGGCTGCAACCCTGAAAAAGGTTGTCTCCGTCGATAGCCATAACCACATCTTTCAATGTTTTGGATTCATGGCTTTTATCCACAAAAAAGCCGCCCGTAGGACCTTTGAATGAACCCACTACGTGCTGCTTTACCAAGACCTGGAGAATCTTGGCGGTAAAGGCATCAGGCGTGTCTATCTCTTGGCCGATCTCTTTTGCACCGACTTTTTTTCCATCCAAAGATTGCTTGTGGATATAAATTACTGCTTTGATGGCGTATTGACAGGATTTTGAAAACATAGAACGTAGAGGTTAAATTGACTCCGGAGGGCTGCAATTTCAGTTTTTAAATGCCCAAATAAAAGATATTTTAATCTTATTCTCAGTAATTTTTATTACAAAGCAAAAAATCCATTTACCCCAAATTTGAAAAAAATTAGTGGTGCCAAATATATTCAAATCTGCAAGGCAGGATTATGGAAAATACTGAAAAAGAGAAACATTGGGAAAAAGTCTATCAAACAAAAAACTTTACGGAAGTGGGCTGGTACCAAAAAATACCTACTCTTTCACTTTCGTTCTTTGAGGAAATGGAGATTCCCAAAAATGCCCAAGTCCTTGATGTCGGCGGCGGGGACAGCTATTTGGTTGATCACTTGTTGGAATTGGGATATACAGACCTTCATGTCCTTGATATTTCCGGTAAAGCCATCGAAAAAGCCCAAGTTAGATTGGGTGAAAATGCGTCAAAAGTGAGCTGGATTCAATCCGATGTCCTCCAGTTTGAGCCCCAAGTTAAATTCGATGTTTGGCATGACAGGGCAGCTTTCCACTTTATACTGGACCAAGAGGAAATTGAAAAATATGCCCAAATCGCCCATAAATGCTTGTCAGAAAACGGCTTGATGTTTATCGGGACATTCTCTGATACCGGTCCTACTCATTGCAGCGGACTTCCCGTTACCCAATATTCCATAGAGAAATTGACTCAGGTGTTCAGCCTTTATTTCCAAAAAATCAACTGCTTCCACACTGACCACATCACCCCAAGTGGCGTAAAGCAACATTATACTTTTTGTAGTTTCAGAAAGATTGGAAAATAAAAAAAACCGACCCTTAGGAAGGGCCGGCTTTCCATACCAATCAACACTATTTTTTAAGGAAATTTAAAACTCAACATCAGGAAGAAATTTCTTCCCGGAGCAAAAAGCGGCAAACCGGTAGAGGCAATCGGTCTGTTCAAATGCTCATAGTAAGTTTCATTCAACAAGTTTTGTGCACCTCCTTTGATAGCGACAACGGAAGAAACCGCATAACTAACGTCAATGTCCAAAAGCGTAAACCTTGGGCTGGACATTTCACCAAAGCTTCCCGAAACACGGTTTTGGCCAACAACATGCCTCAGCCTGACGGTAGAATGTAGCTTATTTTCCAAATAACTTCCCAAAATGGAGTACCTGACATCCATTGGGGCGATCTCTGGCAAAGCCTCCGAAATCACCAGATTTTGCCCATAGGTATATGCCACCATCAATTGATGGCTGATTCCATAAAATAATGCCTGACTGAATGCCGCCTCAAAACCGGTTTTGACAGCCCGATCTACATTGACATATTGCCTGACACCCGGACTTGTTGGGATTCTTGGCTTCAGGTCGGTTTTTTCGGCAGTGATATAATCCCTCAAATAAGCCGCAAACAAGTTGACTTCTGCTGAAATTTTTGATTTGCTAAATCCAAAAACCAAATCAACTTGGTTGTTGGTTTCCGGTGCCAAATCCGGATTTCCGAGCATTTCAAAAGGATCAACTCCCACAGGGAAATAATTGATAAACCGCTCGGTGATGCCGGCGCTCCGCCTGACACTGGCCAGCCACAATCCTGCATTGAAATTCTCTCCCAAATCCCGCTTGATTCCTGCAGAAATCCCCGGATTGAGTTGGGTGATGGATTGGGTAGGATTGACTTTGACAAATTCCTCAGCATTGTCTGAGGCTTGTGCATAGTTCACATCCAACCTTCCTGCCAAGCTGACCACATAAGGGCCAACCAGTGCATGATAGGAAGCAAAAGCCCCGGTTTTGGTAATTCGGGAATCCTGCCAGGCATTGTCATATAAAGTCTTCCCTGCATTTGGCCCCATCAAAAATTCTCTTTCTCTAGTTCCTTGGGCAGCTTCCGACCTGAAGTCCGCTCCTGCGTACAATTTAGCTTTTCCCAACTGCCAGAGACCTTCTGTCCTGGCGCCAAGGTTTTGGGTGTTGGCCGGGGTTTTTGCATTCATCATGCGGGGATTGAGTTCTCTCAACCCATTGTCCATCAAGTGGTCCACAAATGTGAAAAATCCTGAGGTGTTCCAATTTTGTAGTTTTCTACCTTGAAAGGTTTTGGAATGTCTCAAGCTTCCCATCCAAGTATCGTCTGACCGGAGGTCCATTGCCAAAGTCGGAAAATCCACATTCCTCGCAAAATTCCTATTGACTGTCACCTGCAAAAGATCAGAATTGGAAATCTTAAAATCTCCAAACATCCCGACAGTTCCCCTTTGGAAATTTGCAGGAACAATATTCCCATCTCCGTCAACGTAATCAGTTCCTTTTGACCAAGAACCAAGTACACCGATATCATATTTTTGACCGTTGAAACCGACCCTTCCTTCGTTTCTGAACACATTTCCGTTGGATTCGTACATGGTGGAAAACCTCGCGTTTGCACCTCCTTGGGAAGTAAAAAAGGGATCTTCCTGAATGAAGTTGATCGTACCTCCCAATCCAATACCATAACGGAGTGCATGGGGTCCCTTTAAGATTTCAATCTGCTTGATTCTGTTTAGCGCAATCTGAGAAGTCGGTGGATCCATCCGATTGGGACAGGCAGCATTCGCAGACTGCAATCCATCTATGACGATATTGAGTTGGTCGTATTTGAATCCTCTCATCACAGGGTCAAAAGCAAATGCGCCGCTTTTCCTGATGGAGGAAACAACCGGATTGAGATTGAGAATGGCTCCGGCGTCATGGTGAAGCCTTTCCTGATCTGAAATCAGGATTTTCTGATCTTTTTCTTCTGTCATTTTAAGAGAAATGACTGACACCGGCTGGAGGTTGAGGATATTTTCCTGACGAAAGAGAATTCCCGTTTCTAATACTTTTAGAAGCGAGCTTTCCTCCAAGGTCCATTTTCCATAATTGATGTGGCTAAAATGGATAGAAGTTCCTGCCTCATACTCGAATTGGATAAATCCTTTTTCGTCAGAAAGTCCCTTTTGGGAGGCATATAGGTAAATAAGTCCGATGATCGGTTCTTGGGTTTGCTGATCCAGAACCTGAAATTTTTTAAGGTTTTGGGAAAATGAACTATTGATGGACAAGGCAAGAAAAAACATCGCCAACAAAATGGATTTTTGGAATTGTATATAAGATTTCATGATTGAAAATTCTTTTGGATTGAAATATTTTGAACAGAGAGGCCCTGTCTAACTCTGTTTTGAGGTAGTTTCAGTATTGACCGCATCGTGAAAGCTTTCCTCTAAAAGCAATGACTTTTAGGACTAGAATTTCTGATGTGGTTGTAGAAAATCAGGAGGTCAACCTTGCGGTGGGTGAAAAAAATCGTCGATGTTCAAAAGCTGGTTTTGATTTTCATCTAAATCTCCAAAAACCAGATCAATAGACTTCCAAATCGGTAGGATATTAAAAGCAGTAACGGGCATGCTATAGATGAGCAGGAACCCCTCAAAAGCAACTTTTTGTTGGTTTTTCTCTTGGTCTTGCGCCTGATCGAGTCTCTTGGCTAGTTCACACTTGCCGTTACATTCGAGTTCAGGCCGGTCCTGATTGATGCAAAAAAGGGCAGAAATTTCCTCTCTGTTCATATGAAAATCTACCTGAATCACTGAATACACCATGCCGTTGAGCAGGAAAATCAGAGAGAAGACGATATGTATGGTACTTTTCAACATGACAGGGCAATTTGTGCTATTAATCTACTTCAATGCGTGATTTTGGTCACAGGATTTGGTGTTTCTACAAACTCATTACATACACTTTACTTGAATCTTTTGACAGTACCCAATTCTCTTTGGCTGAAAATTATTTTAATCACAGTGATGACTGCCATCAGTACAAACATGCCCAAAATGGTCCATCCATTGAGCATGCCAAAGAAAGTCCGCCACTCAGGCAAGCCAATCAAACTGAATACAATCCTTCCCAGTAAACTCAATTGGAATACTGCCCACCCTATCCAAAGTATGGGATGATACGGATTTTGCCTAATATTCAAGACCATCGGGAGTATGATCGGCGCATGGGCCCAAATCATAGAAAATGTAAATCCCAAGAAGAAAGTATGGATATACAGATCATAATACAAGGCATGCGGCTCAAAGAAACAAAGTGCAATCCCATGTAAAGTCAGCCAAACATATCCTACCCTAAGACCAATGCCGATGTATTTGAACTGATCGGCTTTCTTGGAAGCAATCTTTGCCATGTCAAAATGCAACAGCCAAAAGGAAATCATGATTGCCACTGTACCCATCAGCCAATTGCCATAGCGATGAAAGGGTATCCAAATTCCGATAAAAAACAGGGCCAATAATACAATAAGGCCATTTTTAGCAGACTTCGGGGTGGGAAGGAATTTGCTGAGCTCCAACCTTTCTCCAACTATGGTAAACAAAATAAACCCCATCCACCAAGGAACTGCTGCCGGAACAAATCCTGAATAAAGCAAAACAAAATTTCCTGCCATCCAAAGTGCAGCCCCCATTGTCATCACATATTGGTAGATAACAGGATGTCTGACTGACTGCAAATACATGATGACCATCAATCCCAAGCTTGCAGCCAATAACAGTCCATGACCAAAAGCGGGCCATCCCGGCACCAACAACAAAGCCGGAATGGAAAGCCCACTTAGGAGGGGAATTAGCAACCATATTCTGTTTTTCATGACCATGGCCCTCTCTAGGGAAATAAGCGTTCCCAAAAATCCTCCTACCATCAATATCCCGTGATTTGCCGCAGTGCCAGGGACCATCATCCCGAGATACCCAATCCTGACCCATCCTCCCGCGACTCCCAAAACCAGGGCCAACACGATAAGGGGAAAAAGGTAAAGAGGTTTGAGCAGATGCATGTCCGGATCTTATTGATGATAGGATTGGGATTTGGTCAATTTGTCGAGGTGAAATATTTTGATTTTTTGATCAGGAAAGGTCTTGGACGATAGCCTCAGCCATATAATCCAATACCACCTCCGGAGTGATATGCTTCTTCTTGCAAACCTCCTTCAGGGTTTTTTCCTGACAATTAGTATAATCAATCCCAAGCTTTTCAAAAACCCCTATTGCCCTGAAGTCGGTATCGACTATCTCGCTCATTTTAAATTCTTGGAAATTTTTCATCTGCAAATCGTTTAGAGGATGTTTTTATCTTTTATTTTGTCAAACTTTAGGGAGCTTTCGCTCCCCTTCATTTCTACACAAATATAATAGAAAAATATTATCGGATAATAATATCCTTTATTATTTTTTCTTAGGCTTTTACAATTTCAAGGCCGGCGATTTTTTCTTTTAACTCCAAGAGCTGAGACTTCATATTCTCTATCACTTCCTCTGTATCTATAGGGAAAGAAGTAACCAAATCTTGGTAGTAGGCAATTCCCTGAGAAAGGTTGGTTTTGAATTTTTCTATATAGGTTTCAAACTTCTGTGTTTTTTCGGGAATAGTTTTGCTAAGCTCATGTTGAAGATGTTGCACATAGAGTTGCAGTTCTTTCACAAAAACCTGCGGCCTTTCGGGATCGAGGACAATGGCAGCTTTGCCATAGATATGGTCCAACATTTCCTTCAGACTGAAAATTCCTTTGAAATACGCCAAGTTAGGTCCCGGACAAATTGTGACTGCCTTCAGGTTTCTCCTTGGTTCTTCTCCCTGATTCAAAATCACAGCCGCACTCAAACCTTCGCAGAGGCAGTCTTTTTCCAATACCTCTTCCAATTCAGGCAAGGTTGTATTTCCGTTAGCATATTGCTTCATTTTCAGGTTCTGGTATTCGCGCGAAGCGGTGCAGATGGGCTTGGCTGAAAATTCGGTGCTGAAAGACAGGAATTTCTTGTAACAGGGACTTCCGGGTTTGTTTTTCTCAATCCTTGAAAGCCGCTGTTCTTCTCCGCTGCTTGTCCGGAGATTATTGAAAGGGATACCCAATGGAGAGGCATGACTCAAATAATAATCTGATTTCCGTGATTTGACCAACCTGTCCAAGGTATCCTTGTCCACGCTTGTGGCCTCGGGCACGAGCAAAAACGGACTGCCCCAGCCTGTTCCGTCAAGTTGGTAATGGTCTATCAGAAACTTGTCTTCTGCTGCAGAACCGATCCCACCCTGATAGGTGATTTTCGGCATGATATCTTCCGGAAGAAGGTGATTCCCTTTGTCAGTCAGGGCCTTTTGGCAGGTATCAAACAATACCTGTCGCAATTCCGCTCTGTTGTTTTTGAACTCTTCCAATATCGGACCGATCAACAAACCGTCCGTGGCAAAGGCATGACCTCCACAGTTGAGGCCTGATTCGATCCTAAATTCCGATATCCACAATCCTTTTTTGGCCAAAAATCTACCTTGGATCAAAGCTGAGCGATAGTCGCTGACTTTGAGAATTATTCCTTTTTTGATTTTTCCATTTGCATCAGGAAAAAAATCCGCAAACTGCTCTGCATAGCCATAGAGCGCAGGATTCATCCCGGCAGAAAACACGACAGAAGATTCCAAATCACTTTCTGCAAATCCTCTTAATGCAGAGAGGGCATCTGAATATTCCCGAGGCAACTCATTTCCATCTTTGTCAAAGTTGATTTTATCCACTTTGGTCATGATATTGACATCAATTTTTCCGGGCGAAATCGCTTCTTTCAATCTTTGCTGAAGGGCTTCTTTTACCTCTCCTACCTCCTGCTTCATTTTTTCATAGAGCATTTTCATGCCATGACTGTCGGGCAATAAATTGAAGTATTCATTGATAGCAATGCCGTATTCGAAAGATTGGGTTTTGATGTCCTCAATTTGCTTATTTACAGCAGTATGCAAAAGATTGAGGTAAGCCTTGATCCTGTTTGCCCTCGAATCATCGGTTTTGTCGTCAATCGGGATGTAAGGGATTTGGAGCTTTCTGCTGTAAATCCGTCTTAGATCTTCCAGCATGTGGTCATCCATGATGGAGACCACGGAGGAAATCCCGAATTTCGCAACTTTGATCGGGGTGTCAGCGGTGAAACCCAATCCCATGACCGGGATATGGAAACTATGTGCGGTTGTCTGGGAATTGAACATATGCGAGAGCTTGATCGATTTTTATACTTAAGACAAATTTTAAGAAGGCAAAGCTAAAGGCATTGGTAGGCCAATTAGGAAACCTCCATCATTAGAGAATATGATTTTGGTCAGGAAAAATGAAAAATGGGGCCTGATAACCCACGAGACCTGTCATAAAACTTGTGTGATAATTATTAGATGACTGAAAAAAGATCCATTACCCACGAAAACCTAACAACCTAAGAAGTAAGAACTGCGTAACAATTTTTGGCAATTATTTAAATTCAATTGTTTCTTCTATTCAAGATTTCATTTCTTTGAGTCAAACTAACCCATTTCATATATGAAGCCCAACTACTATTGTTCAATTTTCCTTTTTTTCATTGCCTTTGCCTTTTTTTCCCAAGTTAATGCACAGGGTATCTACACCGCCCGAGGTTATTGGGAAGAATCCAACAAGGAAACCTACAGGATCATCAAGCAGAAAAACATTAACGGCATAACCCTTACAGCTGATGAAACTTCCTATTTGCAGGATTTAGAGACTTACCTTTCCAATTATTACCAGAGGCTTTCAGAAGATGAAAAAGCCTTTTATTCCAAAATGAAAGACCAATGGGACAGGGAATTGATGGGGCCCGAACAAAGGATTATTGTTGAAGAAGAATTTGAATGGAGGGGAAGGGATTATGCTACCAATATCTTGTATGGGGCCTATTACGGAGCAAGTTTGGTAGCCATTGCCGAAATCAGCAGTGCAGCCGCCGTGGGAATCCCCTTATTGACTGGTGGACTTTGGGCATTGGGACCGGTCATCGCACCCAGAAAATATGAAAACATCACCCGTCCTGTCATCCGTGCCAGCAATACCGGGAAATTTCTTGGATTGATTTATGGTGGTTCTTTAGGATTACTTGTGGGAGGTCAATCAGACAACGCTGCTCAAATCGCTTTTGGGCTCTCTTCTTTGGGAAGTATCGCATTGGGAGAAGTCGGTTTTAAATTACAGAAGAACAGAAACTTTTCAGAAGGACATATCGAGCTCGTCAGGCATTACGGCATCATAGGACCTTGGCTTGGTGCAGCGGCTTTGATTACGGCAGAATCGGAAAACTCAAATCTATATGGTGCGGCTCTTTTGGCTGGTGGAGTCGGTGGAATCCTCGTAGCCAATAAGGTGTCCGAAAAATATGATTACACCAAAGGTGATATCGACAATGTCTCCGCTATGACCCTTGCTACCACTGGTATTGGTTTTGCAATTGCTGCAGAAGTCTTACAAGATGATGCATCAGGAGCTGCAATATTAATTCCTGTAGCAGGTACTGTCATCGGTACCATGCTAGGTCAAAAAGCAGTCAAAGGAGTCTACCTCAACAAAAGACAAGGAAGTACCATCGCACTTTCTACCGGTGGCGCAGCCCTCGTCGGGCTTGGGATTGCAGCAATTTTTGAGGCGGAATCCCCAGCTGTGTGGATTGGAGTTCCTTCAGTTCTTGCCCTTGCTACCCAACAAGTCCTTTTTAGCAAGTATAAAAAAGACAACCTCGCGGGAAATCTCCTCAGCAAAATCAACAAGGACAAGCCCTACAAATTCACCATGGAGGTGACCCCTGAAAATTATTTTGTCAACCAAAGAATGGCCGCCCCAACAGGAATATTGGGAGTCAATTCCATCGCTTCCAATCCTTTGGTCAACCTGAAGCTTGCCTTCTAGGTTTGTTTCATATACACGTCATGCGGAACGTTTGAACCATCTCCTCATTGATTTAGACTCTTCACTGGGTTACCAATGACGTGAATATCCGGGCCGTCACTCTGAGTAGTCAACATTAATTCGAGTGTTCGGAAGGAGTAATTACATTAATGTGAAATAAATTGGCCTCGTCCACGATAGCGATCGGGATCGGCCACCGCGGTTGTTCTTGGGAGAGGGTCGGGAGGGGAAAAGCGGCGGTGCCGCTTTTCCCCTCCCGACCCCTAAATAACCAAACACTAGTATCCCGAGCTTGCCGAGGGGCCATTTATGTCATTGGTAGTGTAGCGAAGAGTCTCTTTTATTCTGAGATCTTTCATCCTTCCCGAAGAAAACGGGACTGGCTGTACCTCGGATTCAAGATGACGCAACAACCGTTATTCCTTTTCTGAACATTTTAAAATGTTGGGGACTCAGAGTGACGCCCCGTAAAAAATTCTAGCTATCCAAGGAATTATCCGTGCCAATAGTCACACCAAATGACTCAACTTGTCCGTAAAATTGTACCTTCCAAAGGATTGAAATTGTTCCGACAAGCAATTCTCTTTTACACATTGAAAACAAGAAAAAAATAAAAATTATGTTCTTCGAATTAGTTTATGACAAAAGTCTGGCGCAAGCAAGTTACGTAATCGGATGTCAGGCGAGCGGAATCGCTGCCGTAATTGACCCAAAAAGAGACGTAGACACTTACCTCAACATTGCCAAAGCCAATAACTTCAAAATCACCCACATCCTCGAAACCCACATCCACGCAGATTTTCTGAGCGGTTCCAGAGAGCTTGCCGCCTTGACAGGTGCTGAGATGTACCTTTCTGATGAGGGTGACAAGGACTGGAAATACGAATTTCCACACAACAAAATCAAGCACGGCGACATCATCAAATTGGGAAATATCACTTTTGAGGTGCTCCATACGCCGGGTCATACGCCTGAGAGTGTCAGCTTCTTGTTGACAGACAGACCGGCTACCACCGAACCAGCGATGCTCTTTACCGGAGATTTCGTATTCGTGGGAGACGTAGGAAGACCGGATTTGCTGGAGCAAGCAGCAGGCATCAAAGGTACACAGGACATCGGTGCCGCACAGATGTATGATTCACTGCAATCTTTTGCCAAACTCCAGGAATACATCCAAGTTTGGCCGGGTCACGGTGCAGGTTCTGCCTGTGGCAAAGCCTTAGGCGCAGTACCGATGACGACCGTCGGTTATGAGAAGATCAGAAACTGGGCATTGAACCTACTCGATGACAAAGCGGCATTTGCCAAGGAACTCCTTGCTGACCAGCCTGAACCACCAAAGTACTTCGCCATGATGAAGAAACTCAACAAGGTGGACAGAAAGTTGCTGATTGAAGTACCCAAGATCAAAAACCTGTCAAAAGATGAATTCGCAAAAGCCAAAAAAGAAAGCCTGAAAATCATCGATGCCAGACCTTGGGAAGAGTATGCAAAAGGTTTCCTAAAAGGCACGCTGAACATCAGCAACAACAACTCTTTCTCCACTTGGATGGGTTGGTACCTGAACTATGAGGAGCAGTTTGTCCTTATCGCCCAAGAATCCGAAATCGAAGACCTGACCAGAAAACTGATGCGAATCGGTTTGGACAATATCCATGGATTTATCACACCGGATCAGTTGGCTGCATTTGAAGTAGGTCAACTCGAAAGCTACAATCCTATCGACAAAGAAACTGTCAAAGCCAAACTTGAAAAAGGAAATGTGCAAGTAGTCGATGTCAGAGGTGTGGCGGAATACAAAAAAGGAAAAATAGATTCATCGGACAACCTCTTTGTGGGTAAACTTCAATTGAACCTTGACAAAGTATCCAAAGACAAACCAGTCATAATCCACTGCCAAGGCGGCGCAAGGGCTGCTATCGCCTACTCTATATTGAGAGCAAATGGATTTGACAATGTCCTGAATTACTCAGGTGGCTATGTCGATTGGACAGCTTAATACTATTTGATTCCCAGAACCAAACGGAGGACTGAAAGGTCCTCTTTTTTTATTTTATGGTGTAAGGAAAATGGATTCAAACCTGACAAGGAATATTTGGCTAAAGCCAATTTTGTAATTTTATCAAACTTCATTGAATGGGCTAAAGCCACATTCCTATTCAATTTAGGTTCCATCCAATTGTTTATTCAATCAAATTCATACAAAGATCCCAATTGAATTGCCTCCTGCTTTAGCAGGAGGCAAAATGGATTCAAAAACACCAATAGGCTTTAGCCAAATAACTTTTTGGCTAAAGCCTATCAATTAATTACCTCTCGATTTGGAGAATGGGCTAAAGCCACATTCCTATTCAATTTGGATTCCATTTGATGAATGCCATTTCAATTTTATGACAAATCCCATTTGAATTGCCTGGAATGGGCTAAAGCCCAATCCTTCTCAAATTTCAATCCCATTGATGAATCCCATTTGAATTGCCTCCTGCTTTAGCTGGAGGCAAAATGAATTCAATATGCAATTGGGCTTTAGCCAAACTATTCTTTGAATTTTTCAAGCCCATATTTGCTGATAAACTCATCATACTCTTCCTGAAATGATTTTTTAAGATGATGCTCTTCTTGGTTTTTGATATAATCCCTCACCTTATCTATCATCGATTCAGAAACCGAAACCGCAAAATATTCATCCTGCCACTCGACCTGTGAAGCAGGATAACGGAATCGGTTCACTTCGAGACCTTTTCTCTGCGCCCTCTGTGAGCTCTGTGTTAAAATCAAAAAATCAGTAAATCCAGCTTCTGGAGAAGCAGGATAACAGGAAGCAGAATAGCCGAATGAACATCAAGACGCAACCTTATTTTTTGAGAATATTTAGGACAATGTTTTTATTTCTATAATTTATTTTTACATTTGTTAGTGAATACTAACTTACAATATGAAAGAGATTTCGGATAGACAAAAAGAGATTATAGAAGCTGCGGGAAAGATCCTTTCCAACTCAGGTGTAAGCGGCTTGACTACCAAGAAACTTGCCCAAGAAATGGGCTTTTCTGAAGCTGCAATATATAGACACTTTGAAAACAAAGAAGCGATTATCATAGAGTTATTGGGATTTCTGATGGCAGATATGGATCAAAGACTAGCAGCAGCCATCAATGAAAATCATACTCCTGAATCCAAATTCAAGGCTATTTTCAAAAGTCAGTTCGATTTCTTTAGCGAAAATCCCCACTTTGTTGTGGCCGTATTTTCGGATGGACTATTGGAAGCAAGCGAAAAAATCAATCAAGCCATCCTCCACCTCATGCAGACCAAAATCAATTACCTCATGCCGGTCATCATGGACGGTCAGCAAAAAGGAATATTTACCCAAATTATCACCTCCGAGGAATTGGTGCACATCATTATTGGGTCATTTCGATTACAGATGTTCAAATGGAAAATCGCCAATTTCCAATTTGACCTCAGAAGAAATGGCCAAAACATCATTGAGAGCCTTTTGACGATCATTAAACCATAAAAAAATTTGACATATTATGTTAGTAAATACTCACATACTAAAGCTAAGATTGGTCCTACCGCTCATGGTCTTGGCCTTTTCGGTAAATGCCCAAAACAGAGAATGGGAACTTGAGGCTTGTATCGACACGGCATTTGTCCACAACAAGAACATCCTGATGGCCAAAAACCAGACGGACATTGCCGGTCTCAAAAATCAGGAAGCCAAAGCACAGTTGATTCCCAAGCTATTCCTTCAGGGAGACTACCGGTACTACACAGACCTTCCTTATCAGCTCCTCCCACAGGCTGCCTTTGGTGGTCAGGAGGGCATATTCAGACCCATTCAATTTGGCGTTCCCAATAATATTTCGGCAAACCTGTCTTTCAAAATGCCCATTTATGATCCACAGATCATGGGTGGAATCAAAGTTTCTGAAAGTTACGAAGCCCTTTCATTCCTGCAGGAAAACAAATCCAGGGAACAGATTTACCTCGAAATATCAAACCTCTATTACAATGCCCAAATCCTGAAAAACAAATTGGCATTCATAGACAAAAACCTCGAGAACAGCCAAAAACTGCAAAAAAACATCCAGTTACTTTATGAACAGACCATGATTCAAAAAACGGAATTGGACAAGGTGGTCCTTCAAAACCAACAACTCCAGACGCAGCGGTCACAAATCCTGAGGCAATACGAGTCTGTTTTGAATCTGCTGAAATTTTCCATGGGAATAGAAGCAGACAGAGATTTTGATGTCCCTACCACCATCCACAGCCCTGAGGAGGAATCTTTGGAGAGTAAAAATACCATCGACATCCTCATTCAGGAAAGCAGGTACAAGATCGTCCAACAGGAACTCAAAACCTTACACAATAGCCGCATCCCACAATTGTCGCTCTATGGCAATTATGGGACCACGGGTTTTGGTTTCAATGGCGAACCTGAAGCATTTCTTGATTTCTACAGGGTGAGTTTTGTAGGCATTCAACTGAACTACCCCCTATTCAGTGGCACGGTCATGCAGAAAAAAATCCGGGCCAAGAAATATGAATTGGCAAACAGCCAACTTCAAAAAGACTTTGTCAATGAACAGACCCATGTCCTCAGTCAAAATGCCAGACAACAGCAGGAACAGGCAAAACAACAACTCCAAACCAACCTTTCGCAGATCACATTAGCCGAGTCGGTCTATCAGCGGACCCTGCTCCAGCAGCGTGAGGGAATCGCCAGCCTGACAGAAGTACTATTGGCTGACAATGCCCTCAGAGACAGTCAGCAGCAATACCTCTCGGCCATGGTCGAATACCTCACAGCTACCCTTGAAATCAAAAAACTTAACGGAACACTCCTCAACTGAAAGAGAAACCATGAAAAAGCTACTCTATATTCTCATCCCATTGGCTATCGTTGCGGCGATAGCATTCCAGCTTTTTTCCAACAAGCAAATTGCCACGGAAAGGGTCTTTAACTACAACAAGGATCAAAATATCAATGTGATGGCCCAAAAGCTGAACAAAGAGTCTGTGCAGCAGGAGTCTGCTTTTACAGGTGCATTTGTGGCCCAAAAAGAATCTATCCTCAGTGCGGAATTGCAGGGAAAAGTCAATGCCGTCATGGTAGAAAACGGCGACCCTGTCCGGAAAGGCCAAGTATTAATACAGCTAGACAACACGATGCTGCTATGGCAACAAAAAGCCGTAGAAGTCCAGATAGAAGGACTTGAATCGGATTTGAAACGGTATAAAATATTGGTAGAAAATGACGCCATCCAGGGAATCCAACTTGAAAAAACCGAAATGGCCCTGAAATCCGCAACGGTCCAACACCAATCCCTTCAGGAGCAAATCAAAAAAACAAGCATCAGAGCGCCTTTTGATGGGATTGTCACAGCAAAAATGACCGAATTGGGAGACTTTGCTGCTCCCGGCAAACCTTTGGTTCAGGTATCCAATCTAAAAGACCTGAGTCTATTGATACAGGTTTCGGAACAAGACCTAAGCCTGTTCCAAAATGGTCAGACTGTCGACATCTTGGTCCCAGTGATCAATATGAAGACAACTGGAAAAGTATCCATGATAGGCTTCAAAAGCAATCCGGGAAATAGTTTCCCTGTCGAACTCAAGGTCAGCAACAGCAATGACCTTAAGATCAAAGCAGGATTTTTGGGGGAAGTTTCTATATCAGACCCCAGCATTCAAAACGGAATCCTGATACCCTCATCGGCCATCGTGGGGTCAGACCTCGAACCCAAAGTTTATCTGATCAAAAACGGAAAAGCACAGCTTACCCCGATCGCCATCAGCAAACGAATCCAGGACAAAGTCCTGGTAGATTCCGGACTTTACGAAGGTGATACCCTCGTCATCGGTGGTGTGATCAATGTCTTTGAAGGTGCCAACCTCACTCCTATCTTTTAACCAGTCCGCTATGAATATCACATCCATATCCATCAACAGGCCTTCTTTGATCATTGTCCTGTTCAGTATTTTCATCCTCTTGGGATATATCGGCTTCACCAATCTTTCTTACGAATTGATGCCGGACTTCAACCAGCCCGTGGTCGTCATCAAGACGGTCTATCCCGGTGCTGAACCTGAGGAGGTCGAAAATTCGGTTTCGAAAAAAATCGAAGATGCCCTTTCAAATCTGGAAGGAGTAGACTATTTGGTTACCAAGTCTCTCCCCAATGCCTCTGTCGTCATTGCCAACATGAAATACGGCGTCAACTTGGACCAAACCATGATGGATGCCCAGCGGTACATTGATAATATTTCGCAGGACCTTCCAAAGGAGGTGCTTTCTCCCGAAATGAGTAAGGTCTCCCCAAATGACCTGCCCATCATGTCCATCACCGCGACAAGCCAAATCAACGGTCCTGAGTTTTACCAAAAGATGATCGATGATTTTATCCCGCAGATACAGCAACTCAAAGGGGTTGCCGAGATCACCATCCTCGGCGGTGAACAGCGGGAAGTCCAGGTCAACGTAGACCAAAATAAACTCAGACAGTACAAAATCTCACTGCTACAAGTTGTAGAAGCCATCAACAGATCCGGTCTCGATGTCCCTGCGGGAAAAGTTCAGACGGTCACCGAACAGAGCGCTGTCAGACTTTTGGGGAAATTCAATTCGTTGGAGGATATTGGATCGGTACAGGTCGCTATGCCTGTCAAGGGCAGTCCGGTCTATGTCAGGGACGTAGCGGTAGTGAAAAACGGAATTAGAGAAATCAGCTCCATCAGCCGCTACAATGGCAAGGAAGGCATTGGCCTGATGCTCAAAAAGCAGGGTGATGCCAATGCCGTCGAGGTCTCCCGTGCAGTAAGAGACCGTTTGGCACTGATAGAGGAAACAAATTCAAGTGCCGGGATAAAATTCACCATCGCCGACGACAGTACTGACAATACCATCGCTGCTGTCAATTCAGTGGTTTTTGACCTTATCCTCGCTGTTATTCTCGTGTCTTTGGTCATGCTTATTTTCCTGAGAAGCTTCAGAAACTCACTGATAGTATTGGTCGCCATCCCAACTTCCCTTGTCACGGCATTCGCTGTCATGTGGTTATTGGGATATACGCTGAACCTGATGACGTTGCTGGCCATGTCCCTCATCATTGGTATCCTCGTGGACGATGCGACAGTGGTATTGGAAAACATACAGCGCCATTTAGATCGGGGAAAAGACAAAAGGACTGCTGCCATGGACGGACGTCTTGAAATCGGCTTTTCAGCGCTTTCCATCACCTTAGTGGACGTGGTGGTGTTTCTACCGATCCTCTTCCTGCAGGTTTTTGTGGCGGATATGTTGAAGCAGTTTTCTGTGGTGGTGATTACCTCCACAATGACGAGTTTGCTGGTAGGATTTACGCTTACGCCTTGGATGGCTTCACGGATCGGCAAGTCCGAAGACCTTCAACCAACCAATTTCTTCAACAAATTTCTGATTTGGTTTGAGCATCAGTTGGATACTTTCATCGCTTGGTACGGCAGACAGTTGGATTGGGTATTGGACCATAAGCTTGTATTTATGGGTATCATTTTAGCGCTTTTTGCCATGACCGGTATTATTCTGAAGCAGGGAATCATCGGTAAGGAACTGATTGCCACCGGAGATCAGGGAAAGTTCAGTCTCTACCTAGAATTTGACAAATCAACAGGAATCAAGCAGAACAACCTTAAAAGCCAAGAGATAGAAAATTTTCTTTTGGAGCAACCTGAAGTGGCCACCATCTTCAGCAACATCGGTGGCCCAACTACCGGAATCGGAAGCCTTGGGGTGGGTTCCGCCAACAAATCCGAACTCACCATCCAGCTAAAACCCGCCAAGGAAAGAGGCAATATCCCAACAGAAACTTACATGAAAGAGGTCAGGGAGGAGTTGCAAAAGCAATTTCCGGGAGTAAGTTATTCCATGACCGCACTGGGGCTGATCCCAAGATCCGCACCCATAGAAATAACCCTTAGCGGTCCGACTACCGAAAGTGTCATGGCTGCGGCAAATGACCTGAAGACCATTGTCGAAAACATTCCCGGATCAGACTATGTAAAATTGTCCGTAGAAGAAGGGAGCCCTGAGTTCCAGGTCATTCCCGACCAATACAGACTGCAGCTATTTGGCCTAAACAATGCCTTTGTGGGACAAAATCTCCGTTATGCCCTGACCGGAAATGATGATGCCTCCCTGACTGAAGGGGGAACCGAATATCCTGTCCGTATCCAATTGGATAATTTTAACCGCCAAAATTATGAAGACATCAGACGGATTTTGATCACCAATCCAATGGGCTTCCCGATCGAACTCGCTCAGGTAGCCAATATTTCCCA
This sequence comes from Aquiflexum sp. TKW24L, assembly GCF_023502205.1. GTDB lineage: Bacteria > Bacteroidota > Bacteroidia > Cytophagales > Cyclobacteriaceae > Cognataquiflexum. The sequence continues at coordinate 43,036 of NZ_JAMFLG010000021.1, forward strand.
AAACAAATCTCCTTCCCTACTCGAGAGAAAAGACCGTCAACCTGCTGTCACCCTGACTGCCAATGCCCTTGGAAGACCTTCCGGAACAGTGGCCGACGAAGTCGTGGCAAAACTCCAAACAACGCCGCTTCCTGCTGACATCAGCATGGTATGGGGTAGTGATATCAAAAGACAAAATGACAGTTTTGGAGCTTTGGGATCCGTTTTGTTGATTTCCTTTTTACTGATCTACCTGATCATGGTAGCCCTATATGACAGTTTTGTCTATCCTTTCGTCGTCCTTTTCTCTATTCCGGTCGCTTTCATCGGCGCGTTTTTAGCGCTCAACCTCTCCATGAATAACCTCAGTCTGTTTGCATTGCTTGGTCTGATCATGCTGATGGGGTTGGTAACCAAAAATGCCATCCTGATTGTTGATTTTACCAACCAACTCCGGGCAGAAGGGATGGAAGTAAGAAAAGCGCTGATCACTGCCGGCAAAGGCAGAATGCGTCCGATCTTGATGACTACCATATCGATGGTCGTTGGGATGCTGCCCATAGCCTTGGCAAGCGGCACAGCGAGTGAGTGGAAAAACGGATTGGCTTGGGTGATTATCGGCGGCCTGATGTCCTCTCTGATTTTGACAGTCTACCTCGTCCCTGTGGTATATTATTTCTTTGAATCCATCAAAGTCCGAATCCAAATAAAAAAAGAAAAAGTCCCGATACTGTCTTGATAAATGAAATTTACGGCTTTCCTAAAGTTTGGTACAGACAAGGAAAGCCGTTCCTCCAGCCTACCCCTGTTTCATTGGTTCGCATCTGCCAACTGAGACTGACCAATTATTAATTCTGAATTCATAATTACCCAAACCTTATCCCAGAGCCATACTAGTCCTTCATCAAACCTACTCCCTAGTACACTCTCCCCTACAGCTGCTTTACCCGTTGACCAATGTTTGACCAATCCATGTCCAATGCAAGCCCAATCCTCATTCAATATCCAGGTTGGTACCGGAGTATACAAGGCTAATCAAATTTGATTCACTTCGAGATCTTTTCTCTGCACCCTCTGTGAGCTCAGTGGTAAAATAATTAGATCCAGCTTCTGGAGAAGCAGGATAGCGGTTCACTTCGAGATTTTTTCTCTGCGCCCTCAGTGAGCTCAGTGGTAAAATCAGTTTAATCCTTCTTTGCGACCCATTGCGAAACCTTTGCGTCCATTGCGGTAAAAGAAATGATTATCTCACGCAGAGCCGGGGAGAAAAAGAAAAGGAAGAATGTTTGTAGCGACACAGACATTGGCGGAGGAGTCATCTGCGTCAATCTGCGATATCTGCGGGAGAAAATGAAACCTTTTTTCTCTGCGCCCTCTGTGAGCCCTGTGGTAAAATAATTAGATCCAGCTTCTGGAGAAGCAGGATAACAGTTCACTTCGAGATCTTTTCTCTGCGCCCTCAGTGAGCTGTGTAAAAATCAGTTTATCCCGCTTGCGACCCATTGCGAAACCTTTGCGTCCATTGCGGTAAAAGAAAAATTATCTCATGCAGAGCCGCAGCGAAAAAGGGGGAATTTGAAAGGTTTGAAGAAAAAAAAAGTATTCAAACTCTGCGCCCTCAGTGAGCTCGGTGGTAAAATAATTAGATCCAGCTTCTAGAGAAGCAGGAATCCTTCTTTGCGACCCATTGCGAAAACTTTGCGTCCATTGCGGCAAAAGAAAAATTATCTCACGCAGAGCCGCAGAGAAAAAGGAAAAAACCTAAAGGATCATGGGAAGAAGGAATTAGCCTCACTTCGGTTGGTCTTTATTTCTCTTTTCCTTTCATTTTACTGTTTTCAATTTTGCCAAAACATCAGCGGTGAGTGTATCCATTTTGGAGAAAGCAAACCATTTTTTTCCCAGGTCTTTCAACGAAGCGCCGATATGGTACAATTCTTTACCATCGAGAATCAGAAATCGATCGTGGGCAACATTAAACTCATGAATGTTTATTTCCGGGTATTGACTGTTGTGCTTCGTTACGTCCTGCAAGAGTTGCTTACTGATAGTTTTGGTATAAATAGTTGCAATGACGTTTTCGGGACGTTTTACCAGCAAGTTCAGCACAGATTCGTCCACATAGTTATCTATCAGTATAATATCAGTTTTTGCTTTTTTGATGATATCTGCCACAAAGACATATGCATCGAAAATTTGTCCCTCGAAAAAGATGCCTTGGTTTGGTAATTCCTGCGTTTTGAGTTGTAAGGATATCTTCTTTACTTCCTGAGATAGGTTTTCGTAGTTGTTCTCTATTCTATCCATTCGCTGCTTAACAGCATAACCTTTTAAAAGATAGTCTCTTAAAATATGGGTAGCCCAAATACGGAATTGTGTACCTTGCTTGGACTTGATACGGTAACCAACAGAAATGATGACGTCAAGGTTAAAGTATTCGAGCTTTCGTTTCACCCTTCTTTTACCTTCCATTTGAACTGTCAAGGATTCCTTGACAGTTGCTATTTTCTCCAATTCCCTTTCTTTGAAACAATTATTTATGTGTAAGCTAATATTTTGTTTGGTCTGACCAAAAAGGCTGGACATCTGTACTTGAGTTAGCCAAACAGTCTCATTTTCAAGCCTTACCTCAATATGCTCAGCTATCTCATCGGATTGATACCATATGATTTCGTTAGTATTGCTCATGATAACATTCTTTCTGTAATTTGTTTAAAACATTAGAAAGCATAAATACGCCTTGATCTGCAAAAACATAAAGCAACTTTCTTTTGCCCCATATTCACTTGAATTTCCAAAATGGTACTTCGAAGTCGGTCCATTTAGGAATTATACTAGGTTACTTAATTCCTGATTTGCTAATCTAGTTTAAAAAATATTTTGTTCCCCATCCCGTGAACAGGGTATTTTTCAAAAAATGGGTAAAGTCAGGTGTATTTGAGGAAATAAAAATAGTAAATCCAGCTTCTGGAGAAGCAGGATAGCGGTTCACTTCGAGATCTTTTCTCTGCGCCCTCTGTGAGCTCAGTGGTAAAATCAGTTTACCCCCCTTTGCGAACCTTTTGCGTCCATTGCGGTAAAAAAAATAACCTCACGCAGATCCGGGGAGAAAAAGAAAAGGAAGAATGTTTGTAGCGACACAGACATTGGCGGAGGAGTCATCTGCGTCAATCTGCGATATCTGCGGATGAAAATGAAACCTTTTTTCTCTGTGTTCTCTGAGAGCTCAGTGGTAAAATAATTAGATCCAGCTTCTGGAGAAGCAGGATAGCGGTTCACTTCGAGATCTTTTCTCTGCGCCCTCTGTGAGCTCAGTGGTAAAATCAGTTTATCCCCTTTGCGACCCATTGCGAACCTTTTGCGTCCATTGCGGTAAAAAAAAATAACCTCACGCAGATCCGGGGAGAAAAAGAAAAGGAAGAATGTTTGTAGCGACACAGACATTGGCGGAGGAGTCATCTGCGTCAATCTGCGATATCTGCGGGAGAAAATGAAACCTTTTTTCTCTGCGCCCTCTGTGAGCCCTGTGGTAAAATAATTAGATCCAGCTTCTGGAGAAGCAGGATAGCGGTTCACTTCGAGATCTTTTCTCTGCGCCCTCTGTGAGCTAAGTGGTAAAATCAGTTTATCCCCTTTGCGACCCATTGCGAACCTTTTGCGTCCATTGCGGTAAAAAAAAATAACCTCACGCAGATCCGGGGAGAAAAAGGGGGATTTTGAAAGGTTTGAAGAAAAAAAAAGTATTCAAACTCTGCGTCCTCAGTGAGCTCGGTGGTAAAATCGTAAAATCATTATATCCAGCTTCTGGAGAAGCAGGATAACGGGAAGCAGGATAGCGGTTCACTTCGAGATCTTTTCTCTGCGCCCTCTGTGAGCTCAGTGGTAAAATCATATGGTTGATTTAACCTTTGGGGTGATAAAAGTCATAAAACGCCGGAAGCGGTTTGTGTAGCTTTAATGGTTGGGTTAAACCAAAATCATTGCAACACCACCATGGTAATAATCAAAAAAAACATCGCCATCAGTGACTCGGGATTTGTGTTTGATCCTGGCTCGGGAGATTCCTATTCACTGAATCCCAGCGGTTTGGAAATTGTCCAAATGATCAAATTGGGAAAAGATTTTAGCGCAATTTTGGAGGCCGTCACCGAAAAGTACGAGGTAGACAGCGATAGTTTTGAAAGGTACTACTATGACTTTATAGCCACATTGGCCCAGCTTCACCTCACCGAACCTGATGGAAAAGATTAAGTTGACCATCGCCCTGTCAGGACTGAATAACATCGACAGCCCGGGTCCCGGGATTCCCGTGGTCAGAGGCTTGAGGGATTCCGATTCCATCGAGGCCCGCATCATCGGATTGGTCTACGACAACCTCGAGCCGGGCCCCTACATGCATGACTTGGTGGACAAATCATACAAAGTCCCCTATCCCTCTGACGGGGTGGAGCCGTTTTTGGAAAGGATACGCTACATCCATCAGGTAGAAAAAATTGATGTCCTCATCCCTAATTTTGATTCGGAGCTTTTCACTTTTATGAAATCCGAAAAAATCCTGCGGGAAATGGGAATCCGCACTTTTCTCCCTACCCTACAGCAATTCGAAGAAAGAAACAAATCCAAACTTCCGGAATACGGCAAAAAGTATGGGGTCAATGTTCCCTACAGTGCGCCGATTACGAGTGTCGAGGACTTCAGGAAAATGCAGGATAAGTTTGAGTTTCCTGTCGTAGTCAAAGGAAAATTCTATGATGCCTACATCGCCTATGACATGGATCAGGTAGCGCTGTATTTCAATAAAATTGCTGCCAAATGGGGTCTTCCCATTGTCATCCAGGAATTTGTCCGGGGTACGGAAGTCAACGTGATTGCCTTGGGTGATGGCAAAGGCAATACGGTTGGCGCCGTTCCCATGCGCAAAACCTACATCACAGACAAGGGAAAAGCTTGGGGAGGAATCACCTTGGAAGACCCAACCATGATGGACCTCACCTACAAAATCATCTCCCAGACCAAGTGGCGTGGGGGCATGGAACTCGAGCTCATCCGGACCACCAAGAATGAACTCTATATGATTGAAATCAACCCGAGGCTTCCGGCTTGGGTCTATCTCGCCGTGGCAGCGGGCCAAAATCTCCCTGAGGCTTTGGTCAAATTGGCCATGGACATTCCGGTTGCGCCTTTTACAAAGTACGATATCGGCAAAATGTTTATCCGATACTCATTTGACCTGATCGTTGAATTACATGAATTTGAAAAGTTGTCCACCAAAGGAGAACTTTGAATCAATAAGACTTAAAAACCCATGACAAAGCTAGCTTTTGAAAGACCGATTATACAGCGGATCAATGCCGGTTTGCCAAGCAAATACGGCATGTCGCACCGCTTGGAACCGCTTAGCCATATCGATGGCACGCCGATCAAAGACCTGATCGGGGAGTTTGGTTCTCCGCTATTTGTCCTCTCTGAATCCACCATCCGCAAAACTTACAAGGAAGCCCACCGGGCCTTCAGCAGCCGATACCCCAATGTGCAGTTTGCCTGGTCCTACAAAACCAATTACCTCAATGCCGTCTGCAATGTCTTCCATCAGGAAGGCGCTTGGGCAGAAGTGGTCTCCGGATTTGAATATGACAAAGCGATTGCCAACGGCGTCCCCGGTGAACTTATTCTCTTCAATGGCCCTGACAAGAGTACCGAAGACCTCCAAAAAGCCATTAGGAACAATTCCCTGATCCATATCGACCACTTCGATGAGCTGTATGAAATCATCCACCTCAGCAAGGAAATGACTGAGCGGCCCAAAGTCGCCATCCGTGTCAACATGGACACAGGCATCTATCCCAAATGGGACAGGTTTGGATTCAATTATGAAAACGGGGAAGCTTGGGATGCGCTCAACAGGATCATGGCCAACAAAAACCTCGACCTGATGGGACTTCATACCCACATCGGCACCTATATGATGAGCGTGGATGCTTATAGAATTGCCGCAGGCAAATTGGCCGACCTTGCCATCAAATTGGAGCGCAAGCATGGCCATGTCCTCAAATACATCGACATGGGCGGGGGCTTTGCTTCCAAAAACACGCTCCGTGGCGCTTACTATCCGGGTACAGACACCGCACCTTCTTTTGATGACTTTGCGGAAGCCATCACCTCAGTACTCATGAGTTCCGACATCAAGCCCGACCACCTTCCCATGCTGATCCTCGAAACGGGGAGAGCCATGATCGACGATGCAGGCTACCTTGTCGGCACAGTCATCGCCAACAAGAGACTGGCAGATGGAAGAAGGGCCACCATCTTGGATGCGGGAGTGAATCTGCTCTTTACTGCCTTTTGGTACGAGCATGACATCAGGCCTGTGCAGCCGGTATCCGACCAAACCGAAGACACGACCCTGTATGGTCCTCTCTGCATGAATATCGATGTCATCCGTGGCAATGTGATGTTTCCCCTTCTCAAAAAAGGAGACCAATATGTGATCAAAAGAGTGGGTGCCTATAACAATACCCAATGGATGCAATTCATCACCCTCCGGCCAAATGTGGTGATGCTCGATTCCAAAGGAAATCCTCATCTGATCAGAAAAAGAGAAGTGCTCGAGACAATCAATTCTCAGGAAGTGATGCCGGAGCATCTGAAGCAATTCAAACTCTAGAATTATCCGCACCAAGCTAAATCAGCTTCCATGAAAAAGTTTGAATGGTTAGGTCAGTCCCTGTTCAACAGTTATGCGCAGGTGTTTTTCTCCAACAACAAATGGTTTGGGATCATCCTCCTATTCATCACTTTCGTGGATGTTTATGTCGGTTTTTTTGGACTGACAGCGGTTTTGGCGGCTTTGTTTACCGCCTATTTTATCGGACTCTATGAGCCAAATATCCGTCAAGGTTATTATGGATTCAATGCCCTGCTCGTCGGGGTGGGCTTGGGAATCTACTTTGAGCCCGGAGTTTTGCTCTTTGTTCTGGTATTGATTGCAGGGATTTTGACAGTCTTCATTTCTGTGACGATGGAAGGAGTTTTGGGTAAATATGGCCTCCCCTACCTGAGTATCCCCTTTATCCTTGTTTTTTGGATGGTCAGGCTCGCCACACGGGAGTTTGGGGAATTGGGACTGAGTGAAAGAGGGGTTTATATCCTGAATGACCTCTACCTCTTAGGTGGCAGCTCACTCGTCAACATGTACGAATGGTGGAACCAACTCCCCATGCCACTTTCCCTCAAAGCCTATTTCCTTTCCCTTGGGGCCATATTTTTCCAGTCCAATGTCTTTGCGGGTGTCCTTGCAGCCTTGGGAATCCTGATCTATTCCCGAATCGCATTTACCCTTTCACTTTGGGGATTTTACATCGCCTATGTTTTCTACCTGCTTTTGGGAATTCCATTTTCCGAAGTATCATTCAGCTATATTGGATTCAATTACATCCTTACCGCCATTGCCCTAGGGGGATATTTCATCATTCCGAGCCGCAGTTCTTACCTTGGTCTCATCGCCATTATCCCAGTGGTCACGATCTTAGGTATTGCCCTGCAACAGGTTTTCAACTTGATCTACTTACCGATCCACTCTTTTCCTTTCAACCTTGCTACCTTGACTTTTCTCTATGCACTGAAGTTTCGGGTGGACAATAGAATTGGTCTCAGCACGATTTTTTGGCAGCAAAATTCCCCCGAAAAAAACCTCTACAGCTTCAGTAATTTTCAGAAAAGATTTGGGGAAGACAGCCCGGTACCTATTTACCTTCCATTCTTTGGCGAATGGACCGTCACCCAAGGACACAATGGTACTTATACCCACAAGGACGCTTGGCGGCATGCTTGGGATTTTGAAATCAAAGATGAGCAAAACAAGACTTATAAGGAGGAAGGGGATTTTCCTTTGGATTATTACTGCTTTGACAAAAACATCCTCTCACCTGCAGATGGGACAGTAGAAGCCGTGGTCAACGACATTCTGGACAATCCCATTGGGGCAAATAACTTGGAGAAAAACTGGGGAAACACCATCATCATCAAGCACGCGGACTTCCTCTATAGCAAACTGAGTCATCTCAAACAAGGCTCCATCCTACCCAAACCTGGTGACAAGGTCAAGAAAGGAGAAGTCATCGGGAAGTGTGGCAACTCGGGAAATTCACCCTATCCCCACCTCCACTTTCAGATTCAGGCAACGCCGCATATTGGGTCCAAGACACTCGACTACAGGATCACGGATGTGTGGATGAGGGTAAAGGGTAAAGAAAAACTCATGTCTGCCGCCAATCCCAAGGAAGATGCAGTGGTAAGTTCGCTGCTACCTGAAAATGATTTGAAGAAAGCATTCTCGTTAGTGGTCGGCAACAAACTCCACTTTGAAACCGAGGATGGAAAGCGGCATGAATGGGAAGTCAAAAGGGATTACAGCCTCAACAAATACCTTGAATGCCTACAGACCGGCTCCAAAGCCTACTTCAAACTCGATGAGGCGATGCTTCATTTCACGAATTTCGAAGGAGATAGAAAATCCCTTCTCTATGCATTCTATCTCTCTGCCTTCATGGTGAGTTTCGGATTTACCGACGGACTCAAGCTAAAAGATAGGTTTCCGGTTCACATGGTTTTCCATGTCAATACCATCTTCCTGCAAGATTTCATTGCCCCTTTTTACCAATACCTCAAAGGGGAATTTCACCTGACCTATCCCGAAAAAAACAAAGGCTTCTCCTCAAAACCCCTTTCCCTCAAAGGCCAAATTCTCAAGAAATCATGGGGAAGAACCTTGGATGTTTCGGAGTTTGAATTTGTATTGGATGGCGGAGGACTCAAGACATTCGGATTTAAAAACAACAAAAACCAAATTCTGGCAACATGTATCTACGACAGTTAATGCCCGGAATCCTTTTGCTCTTGGTCTGCACTTCTTTGGCACAGGCCCAACAACAAAAAAGCCTCTCCCAAGTGGATGCGTTGACCTATTCCCTTTTCCAAAAAAAGGAATGGCAAGGCCTCATCAAGGAAGGCAATGAAGCGCTTCAGGACGGTATCGATTATTACTACCTGCGGGTGAGAATGGGAATGGCCTATTATGAAATAGGTAATTATCATTTGGCTTCGACACATTTCGAAAAGGCAATCCACATGAATAGCAGTGAAGAGTACCTTCAGGAATACCTTTTTTATGCATACCTGTTGGCGGGAAGGTCCGCTGAAGCAAAAGTCATAGCAGCAGATTTTTCTCCTTCTATGAAACAAAAGACAAAAATCGGTACCGTCAAATTCATTGAAAAGCTTGACCTCGCCTACAATTATACCGGCCTGACCGACCAAAATGTGGTAGATGGATTTACGGCTTCCCTCAGCCCCGATTTGGAAGGAAGTCAGTTTATCCCAAACCAGCACCACTATTTCTTCGCAGGTCTGCAGCATGGATTCAGCCCAAGGCTAACACTCTACCACGGCATTTCGACTTTGCAGGTCAGCCACCTTCTCTACAGCCAATCCGAAAGCGAAATCCTCCTTGACAGGGATTATCAGTCCAGCCTTTTCCAATATTATGCCGCCGCCAATGTCCTTTTGGCAAAAGGCCTCAGTCTGATGGGTGGACTCCATTATATCAATATCAACTATTCATTGCAGGTCCAAAATCAGGTGGGTCAAGGTCCCAATGTCATCACCCGGGAAATAAACCAAACCGATACCGACATGGTCTATTTTGGTTCGCTGCAAAAAAGATGGTCCTATTTCAGTCTTGGAGGATCCTATTATTACGGCACTCTTGCCAATGCACGGCAAGATCAAAAGGACCTCAAACTCATCCTCTATCCCAAAGGAAACCTGAACCTCTACACAGTTTCGGTTTTGTCCCACCAAAGGCAACAAAGCGACACGAGGCCGACGACCAACCGCATAGTCTTTGAACAACAGATCGGCACCAAGTTCAACAACCACCTATGGCTCGAAGCCTATGGCAGCTTTGGTGAAATGGAAAACTTCCTGCTCAATGACGGCCTTGTGGTCTTCAACAGGCTGGACAAAATCACGCAAAGAATCGGTGCCAGGGCCATCATCCTCCCCAATCCCCGATGGAGCATTACCCTGGATTATACCCTATTCACCAACCAAAGTGAATTCAATACAGGCGGTTCCGAATCCGAACCCCTCAACTTACAGGAATACAACATTCAATCCCTAACCGGCATCTTATCATGGAGATTCTAGCAAAACAAATAAATCCAAAATCCAACCGGATCCTAAAAACAGAAATCCTGGTTTTGGCATTTCTGATCGCTTTGATCACCGCATTCAATGCGCAGGCACAGGACAAGGTCACGGATGCTTTCCGAGAAAGCTACACCCTCGAAAAATCCCAAAACTTCAATGCTGCCATTGATAAATTGATTTCAGTATATCAGGCAGATTCCTACGAACTCAACTTGAGGTTAGGTTGGCTGCACTACCAAGCTTCCAAGCTTGACCAAGCCACAGGATATTACAACAAGGCCGTGGCCTTAAAACCTTATGCCATCGAACCCAAGCTTGGCGTGGTCCTCCCGCTCTCTGTGCAGGGCAAATGGGACGAAATCCTCGACATCTACCGCCAAATTCTACAGACTGATCCCCAAAACAGCCTCGTGAATTACCGCGTGGGATTGATCTATTACAACCTTGGAGATTTTGCAAAGGCAGATCCCTTCCTAGAGAAAGTCGTCAACCTCTATCCATTCGATTATGATGGATTGCTACTCCTAGCATGGAACAAACTCAGCCTGCAGAAGTCCAGGGAAGCCAAGGTTCTGTTCCAAAAAGTACTGCTGAACAATCCCAGCGACGAATCCGCCTTGGAAGGACTTAAGATGATCAAATAACAGATTCTACTCCGACATCCATTTTCCATGTAAATGATAGACACCATGATTACCAAGAGACTCATAATTCTATCTCTGCTGCCCGCCTTGTTGTGGATCGGCATCCTTTTGTACCTGCATCAGAATAATAAGAACGAAGTCCCCATACAGCTCCAAAAGAGTGAACAGAACCTAGAGGGCCTAGTACTGATGGACGGGTATTGCTTTGCCTGTCATCATCCGGGAATGAGAGGAGGGCCGGCTGGAAGAACAGCCCCGCCAATGTTTAGAGTTCGGGAGCATTACCTTAGGGAAGGAATGGCAAGGGAGGAGTTTGTAGGTCCCATTATTGCCTATGTGCAGCATCCCAGTCAGGACAAATCCAAAATGCCCGGAGCCATCCGAAACTTTGGGCTGATGCCTCCGCTGTCCGTGGACCAAAAGGACTTGACCACCATTGTAAATTACATGTATGACCATGACCTTGCATCCGAAGAATGGAATGAGGAATGGAGGCAGTTTAAAAAGCTGGGAAATCAACCTCTCTGAAAGAAAAAACCCACCAAAACAACACAGCCATGAAATACCTGATCTTTCTATTTTTATTTCTGCTCCCGCAAACAGACCCCTACAAAGTCCGGAGGGAGCAGATGGTCAAAAATCAGATCGAAGCTCGGGGAATTGCTAACCGGGATATTCTCGAGGCCATGAGAAAAGTACCCCGGCATCTATTGGTTCCCGAAGACCAAAGAGAGTATGCCTATGAAGACCGGCCACTTCCCATCGGTGACGGTCAGACCATTTCTCAGCCATACATAGTCGCATACATGACGGACCTGATCGCTCCAAAAAAATACATGAAAGTCTTGGAGATTGGGACAGGTTCTGGGTATCAGGCTGCTGTTTTGGCTGAAATGGTTGAGGAAGTCTATACCATTGAGATCGTGGAAAACCTCGGAAAACGTGCAAAAAAGGATTTAGACAACTTAGGCTACACCAATATCAATTGCCGGATCGGGGACGGCTATCAAGGTTGGAAAGAAAATAGTCCCTTTGATGCTATCATCGTCACTGCGGCGGCGGAGAAAGTGCCCCAACCGCTGATCGAGCAACTCAAAGAGGGTGGTAAAATGGTCATTCCCGTAGGACCTCAAGGAAAAGTACAAGACCTGCTATTGCTCGAAAAATCCAAAGGCCAGATCAAAACCACCAACCTTGGCCCGGTGAGGTTTGTGCCTTTTACAAGAAAGTAATTGATTTTCCTTAATCCACAATAAACTTGATCATTTCAAAGCGCTTATCCACTTGGATTTCGAGGATATTGATTCCCTTGGGGAGTTGACGGACAAGGTTAGAAAGGATATCATTCACCTTTCTTTCACTTGACACAAGGTATTCTTCCGTTGTAGAAAAAGCATTGATGATCCTAAATCGGATAGAAAGGTCATTGGAAGGATTGATTTCTCCTAACCTCACCGTCAGTTTATTTCCCTTACTAGGGTTGGGATATACATACCAAATAGCAAGACTTTTATGGATACTGAAAGGAGTTACTGACATGATATGGCCAAAGGAATAGCGGCCTTTCAAATCCACCTGCTTGATCCTATAATACAGCCTATCCCCTGTCATGGGATAGTCCGAATCCTCAAAGCTATAGGTGACTTGATCATTTGACCATCCCATTCCTTTGACAGTCCCGATCTGAACAAAATCTTCCACCCCCTTTACTGACCTCTCGATTTCAAAATGGCTATTTTCCCATTCCGCTGTAGTGACCCAATGCAAGTGGATTTGGTTGTATTTCTCTTCATAGATCAGTTGCTCCTCCAGTATTTTGATTGGCAAAAGCCGGAAACACCAGTCACCTGAAAAATCAGCCCATTCCTCTTCTGCCGGAAATAAAGTATATCCTGCAGTGCAGCCGCCAACGGACGTGGAAGGCATGGCGACTTCCGTTCCGCATTTGAAAATCCTTGCTGAGCCAGAGGACTTTGTAAAGGTTTGGTTGATAAATTGGGATCCTGCAAACATCCTCATCCATGAATCACCCAACATGGTCATGGATTTAATATTGGCAGCACCATAAATATCAAACAACGCCGAACCTGCTAACTCTAAAGAAACTAGATTTAATGCTCCACCGACTTCCACACTGAGGAAAGAATCTCCCTTGATATTGATCCCCGAACATACATTTGAGCTGCCTGTTCCTTTGATAATCAATGCGTTTTTGTTGGCTATCGCCGTCGGGGTGGTACCCGGGTTTCCGGCATCAAGATTTAGCTGCCTGACTTCAAAAGTTCCCTCAACGATAACTTTGTTGCTGTTGCCATTGGTAAACGAAAGCGTCCCCCCAATCCTGAATGTGGCCTGAGGATCTACCTGAAAAAGTATTCCTTCAAATTGGTTGCTTGATGGATTGAGAACATTGTCGGTCTCTAAAATGATCCCATTCCTTATGTTGACGACGGACTGTTTGTTATAAAAAATGTTTCCATCTATGTTGACCCTTGACTCACCTGTGCCGGTAGCATGGAGAAAACTCAATACCGCACGCTCAATCAGGTAAGTATGCCTTGCAATATTGAGGCTTACGCCATCGGTCAGGGTTATATTATAAATCGGTCCGTTAAATGCAAAGTCGAATCCAGGATCAAGCGTCAAGGTCTGATTGAGGATCACGTTGACATCACAATTATTTCTGATGGCATTATACCCGGGCAGCGCAGTGGCTGCGATGATAGGAGGAAATGTACTGCTTGAGTTAAGAGAGCACCCTGGGATATTCACTTTATCCCAACAGTTACCGTCCATCCATGAGTTGGTACAGCCAGATTTGGTGGCATTGTACGTGTAAGTCTGACTGATCGCAGGACCAGATACAAACAACAGCACTAGAGCAATATAGGTGATATAAAAGCCTTTCATTGGAATCGGGTGATTAACGCAATAATAAGGTAAAATGAAACACATTTTTCGGGTTCAGAAATACATATTGATGTATCTATTGAACTTTACCAATATTTCATTAAACAATATCAATATAAATAACCGAATTACAAAGCATTACCTGATCTAACAAAGGAAAAAACACAGAAAAAAACAATCATTTTATTTAGTTTCCCAATACCCTAAAAAGTGGCAACAACGGTTGTTTGGGTTCAATATCCATCCCGATAGCTCGGGATCCAGTATCAATCAATATCCAATACTACAAATTATGAATTTTGAAACGGTCCCTAAACAAATAACCAATTAACCAAATAACATTTAACCCTATAATTCAATCCGGCCTATACTTCATCTGAATCCCCCTCAAAAAATTTCTTAAAATCTGATCCTTGAGCGGGCGGTACTGGTCCTGTGTGGGTTTGCGAAAAAATGCACTGAGTTCATGCTTGCTGATATTGACATTGACAGAGGTGAGGATCTCCAGTATTTCGGTGTCCTTCATGTCCAATGCTATTTTGAGTTTTTGGAAGATCATGTTGTTGGTCAGGGTCTTCTCGGCGACTGGCTCCACCCCTTCCCGCTTGCCACGGCGGTCGATGATCAGCCCATTCAGAAAGAATGCCAAGTCCTTGTCATAAATGCCTTTGTACTCAGGATCTTCTTCCCGCTTGAGCCAATCACTTACTTCAGACCTTGTAACTGTTTTGCCCCCCAATCCAAAAAGCGCAATCATCTTGTCATCACCAAAATCAAAAGTATAGCGAAGGCTGCGGAGGATGTCGTTGTTGGTCATTTTTTAAAGGAGGAAGGAGGAAGGTTGAACCCTGAATTAAGTGAAGGGTAAAGATGTCGGATTGGGGTAAGTTTTCCAAATGTAATGGCGATACCTCACGCGAAGCCAGGGAGAAAAGAAGGAGGAATGATGAATAAATGAAAAATGATGAATAAAGAATGATGAATTCATTCGAATTTTTGTATGTAAATGAACACCACGATCTATGTGGTCTCTGTGAGCTATGTGAGCTATGTGGTAAATAATCAATCCGAATTTTTCGACCATTGCAATACCTTCGCGCCAATTGTGGTAAAAGAATTACTATCTCACGCGGAGCCGCAGAGAAAAGGAATGAACATTGATAAATGAAAAATAAGGAATGAAGAATGATGAATTCAGAATGGAAAATGAGGAATGAAGAATGACGAATTTTTGAATGAACGCCGCGATCTATGTGGTCTCTGTGAGCTATGTGGTAAATAATCAATCCGAATTTTTCGACCATTGCAATACCTTCGCGCCAATTGCGGTAAAAGAAAATTTATCTCACGCAGAGCCGCAGAGGAAAGGAATGAAGAATGATGAACAATGATGAACGAAGAATGAAGAATGATGAATTCACAATATTAAAGGGAGACCGAGACCTCTGAGCCCTCGGTGAGCTGTGGTACATTATTTTCACCGATTCTCCCTTTGCGTCCCTTGCGATACCTTTGGGTCTTTGTGTGAGATATTTTAATTTTTTCTTTGTGCCTCCGTGTGGGCTTTTTATTCTACTTTTTTGCGCCCTCGCGTCTTTGCGTGAGAAATTTTATCTTGATTCTTAAAACAGAATCTCTGCGGTAATCTCCGCCCTAGTGTCGTATTTCAACCTGTGTTTTTCAAACCGCTTGAAAGAGAATTAATCATACTGAGGAGCTTTACCAACATCTTGTCTTTTTCTGCACTGTTGTCATCCATTTCCCTCCACTGCTTCAGGTAGTTGATATGCAGCTTGTGGAGGATTTTCAGCTTTCCTTCTCTCCATTTCAGGTTGTCGTATTGCCCTTCCCTTCTGAAGGCAGCAGGTTCGTCAAAAAGCTCCCCGATCAGCCTAAAGCCATTTTCATAATCCTTCAGAATCTTATCCATAAACAAGTCTCTATCCGCTGCATTCCGAACAAGTTCTGCATATAGCTTCATCATTTCGACATGCGAGAGGATCAGGTTGGTTTCTGTCTGAATGATCAAAAACTTGAAAAAAGTCCAATCATTGACCATCTTTTTCAAATCATGAAAAGCTTCGGGTCTTTCTTCCTTCAGCTTTTTCAAAGCTTCCCCAAGTCCATACCAACCCGTAAGTGTAATCCTTGAAAGGTTCCAGCTAAACACCCAAGGAATCGCCCGCAAGTCCGCGAGCGTCCGGGTACCTGTTCTCCTAACAGGCCTCGAACCGATTTTACTTTTTTCCAATACATCTATACAAGTTGCTTTGCTGTAAAAATCGATAAAGCCCGGTGTTTCAATAAAATCTTTGTAGTGCTCAAATGATTTTTTGGACAAAAACTCCATGGTTTCAAATGGAAACGTCGCATCGCTTGTATTGTGTTTGCTTTGGATAGTTTGCTTGGCCACACCGGAGGTCAAGGCATTCAGGTTGTAGGTGGCTGTCAGAGGATTTCCAAATTGCTGCGCGACAGTTTCTCCCTGTACCGTAATTTTGATGGTGCTGTTCACCGTATTGGCTGGCATACTTTCCAAAAACCGGTGGTACTTTCCTCCACCCCTACTGATAGTTCCTCCTGTTCCATGAAAAAAGTAAACGCCTGTATTGTTTTTTCTACCCACTTCCGCCAGCTTTATTTCTGCTTTGAAAAGGTTCCACTTACTGGCAATCGTACCCCCATCTTTGTTGCTGTCGCTATAGCCCAACATCACTTCCTGTTGGTTTGAAATGCCGGCAGCCCGTTGCCGGGTAAGGGGATGTTGGAGAAATTTGTCCAAGATCCCAGGGCCGTTATGAAGGTCTTCGATGGTTTCCAACAGGGGAACCACCTTGATATGGGTATTGAGCAATTGGGTCTCGCGCATCAACAGGTAAACCACAAGCAGGTCACTGAGTGTTCTCGTCATACTGATGATAAAAGAACCAATACCCTCCGAGCCATATTGGTTGATATGATGCCGGACGACTCTGTAACAGTCCAACACATTGTCTGCTTCAGCTCCATAGGACACTGTAGTGTCTGTAATCAGGGAATGACTTTGCAGAATTTTGTTGAGATAGGCCACCCGTTTTTCTTCTTCCCAATTTGCAAAATCAAAATCTTTCTCGCCATTTGATTGCAAAATTTGGGAGACGGCTTTGTCATGAAAAGCACTGTTTTGTCTGATGTCCAATTTGGCAAGGTGGAATCCAAAGCAATGAACAGCGCGCTCAATCGGAAAAAGTAAATCTTCAGCTATCCCCTGCAAACCATTTTCATTGAGTATTGCTCTTAAGGATTTCAGGTCTTCTGTTAAGGTTTTACTAGACCTATAATGTGACTCACTGTCTGCATTTTTTTCAGAAATGGTATTCTCCAATTGCAATAGCATCAGGCTTGCAAATTGTCTCCAAGGCTCATAAGGGTTCCTTTGTACTGCCTTCTCTCCTACTTCGCCCAATGCTTTTGATTTTTTCATCACCGCTTCCGACAATAGAAATGGCACAGGATTGCTGACGGCAGATACGGAAAGTTTGCTAGCCAAAATCCCCAGTTGCGATTTGATCAGCGAAAGGGCAGCATGTCTGTGAAGCAACAGCGTTTCCTGCGTGATTCCGGGTGTGACAAAAGGATGCCCGTCTCTGTCCCCGCCCACCCAACTTCCGAAATGGATTTTGGGAAAAGAATCCGGGTTTTTAATTTTATGCGGGTCAAACCCCATTGCAATCCAAGAACCCTTGAGTTGCTGGTCACTTTTTTCCAAAACGGTTGGAAAAATGTTTCTCAGGTAATAAACGGTGTTTGCCCTTTCGTCCCGGATATTGGGTTTTTCGAGGTAAATCTCTCCTGTTCGCCACCATCTCTCTAAGAGGTGGATGATCTTTGCTTCAATCAAATTTTGCTCGAGCTTGCTGAGGGACACATTTTCCCGTTGTACCAAAAGCAAATACAATTCCCGGTGGATTTCTATCACAGTGACCCTTTTGGCTTCTGTGGGATGTGCCGTCAGTACCGGTATCACACTTGCCTGGGAGATGGCATGGAGCATTTCGTCCTCTGCAATGCCTTGGTCTTTCCAGATTTTAAAAGCCTCCGCCCATGAACCCCTGATGGATGTGATATCGTCCTGGTTTTCCATTTTCCTCCGGTATTGGGTCGCAGCATTTTCTTCCACCATGGTCATCAGCTGAAAGTAAATACTGAGCGATTGGATCACCTTATCGATGGGTAGCGCGTTGTCATCGATTCCCGCAAAATCCTCTGGATGGCTATTGATCAAAGGAATGATGTCATGCTCGTGGATCCGGTGTAGCATTTCTACATAACAGCCAATCAAAAAATTTCTGCTTTCGGTGACATTCTGGAAGGGACTCTCTTGCTTAATCATAACCCAATCTCGTTAATTTGCTAACACAAAAATCAATAGTAGAAAAATAGATTTAGATAGCTTATAAAACAAGAATACTTTTTTATTCCAGTGTGAATTAAAGGTTAATTATTGTCTGCCTGAGTGGACGCTATATTTAATTCAAAATTCATAATTCTGAATTATACACCTTTCACCCCTACCTAATACTACATCCCGAAAATTACTTTCTAGCAAAAATCACCTGTATCACCATCGAAAATCCCATCACAAAAATACACCCAATGGCATTATACCATAAAAACCCGATGTCAATCGGAATCCCAAAAAGCGATTCACCGTTTTTCCAATGGATCAACAAAATCAAAGCTTGGGAAATTAATGCAGCGATAAATACCGCATGTCCCTTCACCCACTTCAAATAAAAACCTACAAGGAAGATGCCCAAGATCGTCCCATAAAAGAGTGAACCAAGCAGGTTGACAGCTTGGATCAGGTTTTCAAACAGGGATGCATAGATGGCAAAGAGGATCGCAAAGCCGCCCCACAATGCTGTAAACCACTTAGAGGAAACCATATAGTGGTATTGGCTTGCATTCTTCACGATAGAGCGTTTGTACATGTCTATGGTCGTGGTCGTTCCTAAGGAGTTGAACTCTGAAGCGGAAGAAGACATAGCAGCACTGAAGATCACAGCAAAAAGTAACCCGATAATGCCTTTTGGTAGGTAATCCATCACAAAGCGCATAAAGATATAATCCGTATCCCTAGTGACTGCAGCTGCGTCATTGCGGACGATCAGGTCTTTCACTTCATTGCGGATAGTTTCCTGGTATTGGCTTTTCTTTTGGATACCGTCTTTGGCCATCCCTATACCTGTTTCATCTTCTGCCTCTACAGCTTTGAGCAAGGATTGGATGTCTTTGCTCTTTTCCTGAAAAACCTGCGTAAACTCATCCTGCAAAAACCTGTAGTCTTCCTTCAGCGCACTGTTTTCCAGTTGCTCGGTCTGTTGTTTGTTGAACACGACCGGTGGTTGGAAAAACTGATAGAATACAAACACCATCACGCCGATAAAGAGGATGACAAACTGCATCGGAACCTTGAGCAGGCCGTTCATCATCAGACCCATCCTGCTTTGTGTGAGTGAACTTGCTGAAAGGTATCGCTGCACCTGCGATTGGTCTGTTCCAAAGTAGGAAAGAAAGAGAAACAATGCTGCGGTCATACCAGACCAAAAATTATAGCGGTCGGACCAGTTAAACTCAAAGTTGACCACGTTGAGTTTTTCCATTTTGCCCGCCACATGCAGGGCTTCGGTAAACTTCACCGGAAGCATATAGATGACCAGAATTCCTGCCAAAAGCATTCCCCCCATCATCACACCCATTTGTTGCTTTTGGGTAATGGATACAGCTTTGGTACCGCCGGAAACGGTGTAGATAATCACCAGCACCCCAATAAAAATACAGGTGAAGGTAAGGTTCCAATTCAACAAAGTCGAAAGTATAATCGCCGGAGCATAGATCGTAATCCCTGCCGCCAAGCCTCTTTGAACCAAAAAAAGAAAAGCTGCCAAGGTCCTCGTCTTCAAGTCAAATCTAGTCTCCAAAAACTCATAGGCAGTATAAACTTTCAGTTTGTAATATATTGGAAGGAAAGTAACAGAAAGGATAATCATTGCCAATGGCAAACCAAAGTAAAACTGGATAAAGCGCATCCCATCCTCATAGGCTTGGCCTGGTGTACTCAAAAAGGTGATAGCCGAGGCCTGGGTCGCCATGATAGAAAGTCCGATGGTCCACCAATTCATATTGGTATTCCCACGAATATAGCTATCCATATCCTGCTTCCCTCTCGTCTTATACACACCATATCCAACGATGGCCAACAAGGTTCCGAAAAGTACAATCCAGTCTAAGCCACTCATGCGAAGTGATGGGTTAGCCAGTAAAAAAAGACAATCAATCCGCCCAAAGTCAGCATCAGGCCTATATACCAGTTGTTCCAGTTGATGTTATCTTTCATTTTCCTTGCTCAATCAAGTTGACGAATAATTTGACAGCCCCGGGAACGCCCGCAGGCAGCTGACGGAACCAGGAAATCCCAGAATAGGTATAAGTACCCGCTCCATATTTGGTATGGATCAAAGAACCATGGAAGAATTCTTCCCCCGGATCTTGAAAAGCAATCGGGGCGCTGTAATTCGCATCCCAATTTGCAGTGAAGTAAAGTCCCCTTTCCTGCACCCATCCTTCAAAATCCTTTGCTGTGATTTTGTTTGGTCCAGCCAAAATCGGATATGAATAATCTACCTTAATCGGAGAATTTTCGACAGTCACCCTTTCTCTTGATATTGAAAATGGATAAGGGCCAAGATCTTTGGTCAGCAATGGTGAACCGGTATTGTACTGCACAATTAGGTTCCCGCCTTCTTTCACGTATTCCATCAATTGGTCCACATTGGATGCAAGGGCTTGATTGACATTGAATGCCCGGATACCAATGATTATTGTAGAAAAGGCCTTAAGCCTGTCTTTTCGGATATCGGAATCTTCCAGAATACTAACCTGATAGCCAAGGTTTTTCAGTAACCCGGCCACATCGTCTCCGGCACCGTTGATGTAACCGATCTTTTGACCGGATACTTTCAGGTCTGTTTTTACCACACCCAATGAGGTACTGGTAAAATAAGTCAGGTTGGGTATGTGTTTGTATGAAATCCTTTTGGTGTCCTGGTTGAATTCCCTGCCGTCTTTGGTCCTGAATGTCACCAACACCTGCTTTTTCTCCTGATCAGAATCCAAAATGTCGAGGGTGTAGAGCGTCCTCTTTCTTCTTTCATCCTTTTCAGCGCTTACAATGCGGTAATGATTAGCTGCCAAACCATTTAATTTCAGATCCCCATCTAATATCTTGTCTCTAAAATTCACCTCTACATGGAGTTTTTGCTCTGCCCCATTGACAAGAAAAAGGTTTGCTTTGTCAAGGTGTACGTTGACCTCAGGCACCAATGTAAATGGCTGCTTTACCTCACCATCCACCTGATCATTGTATTTGTATTGGAGTGGGAGCTCCATCCTGATTTTTTGTGATCCTATTTCGAGGGAAACAACACCCGTGATACTTGCACTATTGTTGGGCTTTCCGATTTTCTCGGGTTCTGTGATATTGAACAATGCCCCATCCAGCGGTTTTTCTAACCAAAAAGGTTGGGAAACAGGATAGTCTTTTGGTATCTGGATTTCTATGGGCAAAGTCAGAGGAACATTAGCATTAATATCTCTATTGATTGAGGTATTGAAAAGAAGTCCATCAAATGACTGGACCAACACCACAGATTGTGCAGGGTTATTGATGACGAATTCTGCGTTGATTTTCTCGCCAGGATAGCCAATTTCTTTCTTGATATTGAATTCCGCCATGATGCCCAAGGTTTCCAAAATCAGCCCATCAAGGAAGATTTTTTTCTCGGTCAGCCAAATGGCTGAGGATTTTTGGGAATCAAGGAGTGTTTTGATTTTCAACAGGCCTTCAAGGTTTTTTTCAGGTTGGACAAAGTCAAAACCTTCGAGAACCGCTTTGATGGCCATGGTGATTTCAGTCCCGTTTGGAAGTTCTTTCCAGCGGCTTTCTATCGCTTCAAAAGGATGGGATTTAAATGGAGTACCTTTGATCAATTCGATAAAGTCATTTCCTTGACCAATCTGTGAGGTCGATCCGAAGCCTTGGGATTTGTGCATGGTCCTGCTGTCTGCAGCGATCTTGGAATAAGTCGTTCCAAGCAAGGGATTGTACTCACCCACCAAAAACTTATGATAAGTTTTTCCTTCTTCGGGTTCGTATTGGCCACCCCAATTGTAGGCATTCCAAAACACACTCTTGGGCTGCCATACAGAGACATATTTGAGTTGCTCCGGAAAGGCATTCTTGTCGGCGGCGAGTTCAAATGCTTCCACAGAAAGCATTGCCGAACTAGTGTGGTGCCCATGCGTGGTGCCGGGTATGGTATTGAACCTGTTGAGAATGACATCAGGTTGATACTTACGGATGATGAAGACTACGTCTGAAAGGAGTTTCTTTTTATCCCAATTGTTGAAAGTTTCGTCCGGGTTTTTGCTAAATCCAAAGTCCAAAGCTCTGGTAAAAAATTGCCTGCCTCCATCTGTTTCTCTTGCTCTCAAAAGCTCTTGGGTACGGATCATACCCAATTCTATGCCCAATTCACTGCCAATCAGGTTTTGACCGCCATCTCCCCTTGTCAGGGAAAGATATGCTACTTCGGCATGCTCAGCATTGGCTAGGTATGCAATCAGTCTCGTGTTCTCATCATCAGGATGCGCCGCAACAAATAATATCCGCTTGGTCTCTTGGAACCTAAGGAGGTTATGGTAAATCTTTGAAGAAGAGTTGGATTGGGCAAAAATCGGAAATACGAAAAGGTAACATAAGCAAAATAGCCAGTACTTTTGAATCTTCATGTTTTTCAATATTTGGGTAAAATGTAAGGCAAGCAATTAGCAAAAAAAACTATTTTTTATATCAGTGGGTTTTGGCCGTTGTTAAAATTTCTTAATGATTATCACCTATTGAACCCGTTTTCACTATTAACAATGAATTACCTATCCTTAACTAATGAACTATCGTCTATCAACCATGGACTGTCAATATCTATTCTTATCCTTAAAAATAGAGTAGCCTATTGTCCATTCAAAAAAATCAGCCCTGAAACCATGTGCTTTGAGAGTGATGCCGGCAAACATTTGCTTGGAAAATCTGTATCTGACACCCACCCTTTCATAATAAGCACTAGGTTCGTCATTGAAATAATTGCGGTGCATGTAAACCCCTATTCCTAAAGGAATTGAAAAATTTCTTTTTAAAACCCATTCTCCTGAAGCGACAAGGGCAAAGGAGGCTTTATCCATAAACCCGGTCTTTTCCCAATTGCCTGGCAAAACCCCATTGTCTGCATAAAACATATCCACACCCAATCCATATCTTAACTTATAGCCTCGCTGTTTGAGGTAATTGACACTGAAACCCCATTTCAGGTAGACATCACCGCCGATTTCATAATTTTTGGCCCCCACAGAAGTCCATACATTCACATGGCTGTTTGGGATGTACTTTGGGAAATCAGACAAATTGGATTTGTCAAAATAAGCCCGGTTGAGGGCTGACTTTAGACCGATAGAAAAAGGAATAAAATTCAGACCGGAATTGGGCTTCTTGATCGAGCCATTTGAAAAATGCTTCAGCCCAATTGCCGTCTCTAATTCAAGCCAAGGCGAAAGCGCATAACGCATAGAGAACCCGACATGGACATACCCGTTTTTATGGGAACCAATAAATTGGTTTATCGGATTATTGTCAGGGTCATATGGTTTGAAATTAAAAGCAAGCCCAAAAGCCGCAAAATAGCTATAACTCAGTCTTCCTTTGAGATAGGTTTTGGTAAAAGGAAGGTCCGCATAGGCATAGAAGGCATTGGGTTGGCCGATATAGTCATTTTTGAAGGTTGTTGTATAAAGTCCAAAACCATAGGTCGGATACCTGTAAATCTGGTTATAGATATTTTTTCGGGTATTCTTAAACCCAAGCCGGAGATCAAGTGCAGTGTAATTCAACCCGTTGTTGATGAATTCTCCCCAATCGGTATTCTTGGGAATCATAGGACCGGTTTCCATCAATAGGCTGAGGTGCTTTTGGAATATTGGATTATGGATTGTGGTATCTAGAGATGAAAAAGCATTGGCAAAATAGACCGGAAAAACCAAGAGGAAAATCCATCCACTGACCAAAGGTTTTGAAGGCATTTAAAAAGGATTTTTTTGTTTGGGTCTTCAAAAATGAAAATTTAAACGGTGGAAACAAAATGAATTGGCGTTAACAAAAAAAACCGCCATTTCTGGCGGTTTCCAATATCAATTTTTAGTAGGGATAATTACTTTTCAGCCCAATCGGCTCCTAATTTAGCGACAAGCATTTTATTATACTTATCAACCTCAGAAGTGTTTTTCAATCTTGAATGGATGTTAAACAAAATCTCCATTATTTCAACATTATCTGGTTTTAAAGACAAAGCTCTTTCGAAATAAGGAACTGCTTCAGCATACAATCCTTCAGCTGTCTTTGTCATTGTAGGTGCGTTTTTCTCCCATTCATCGTCCGAAAGGTCATTGATTTTTGCCAAAATTTCTCTTGCTTGATCAAGGAAGATCGCCCCAGTATAGTAGTTGCCCTCGAAGAAATTTGGATCAGCTTCCACAGATTTTTTGTACTCCGTCAAAGCGCCAGCCATATCGCCTGACTGCTCTAAGAGGTAACCGTATCTTAACAGAAGACCGGCATTATTTGGATCATCTACCAATGCCTCTTTGACTGAAGCCATAGCCTCTTCCATTTTGTTCATTTGCAATAACAATTGAACTTCGAATTCAGAAAGGGTTTTGTCTTCAGGATAATCTGCCCTAGCACGCGTTACATATTTGTAAGCCTCTTCTGGATTCTTATCTTCCGCACTGATGATTTGGATCAACAGGTAGTAAGAACTCAACTTGTTATAATCTTTGTTTTCAATCAATGTGATGAATTGCTTCTTTGCATCATCATATCGACCCAGTTCGTTGGCAATATAACCAGCATTAAACATAGCGGTAGTATCTGTAGGATCGATTTCGCTCATGAGGTTAAAAAACTCATATGCCATATCTATGTCCTCATTTTCGTAACTTTCCGCAGCTTTATTGAAAGTCTGGTTTTTTAAGGTGTAGAGTGAATAGGGTCTGAGGACTTCTGGAAGATCAGGAAGATCTTCTTTGTTAACTTCTTTACCTACTTTACTCTCCTTGCTGTTGCCGGACATTTCCATAGCTTTATTGAAATTCTGGAGAGCACTTCTTCCAGTTTCTACCGTGGACATGGCGTTAGTAGAATCAAGACTGTACTGCTTTGTCAAGATCTTTGCTTTCAGGAGTGTTGTTTCCGGATTATCCTTGGTTTCAGCATTTTCGAGGGCAGCATTTACCTCTGATATCGCAACTTCAAGATCTCCTTTTTTGAAGTTCTTTTCAGCGGAACTGACCACTTTCTTTTGGGCAAAAGCAACAGTTGCAAATGCAACCAGTGCCATTGATAAGATTACCTTTTTCATTTGTTTTCTTTTTTGCTAATTGTTTGGTTCTGTATTGGTTTCAATTATAAAGTATTGGATTATGATTCCGGAGTAGCTTCTACCTCGTCCTCTTCGTCCCTAGTGATTTTTTCAACTGAAGAAATCTCATCACTTTCGCTTAATTTAATCAACCTTACCCCCTGTGTAGCCCTTCCCATTACTCTCAACTCAGACACTGGAGTTCTGATTGTAATCCCTGATTTATTGATGATCATCAAATCATCACTGTCTACGACTTCTTTGATAGCTACAAGGTACCCAGTTTTTTCCGTGATATTCATGGCTTTTACACCTTTTCCACCCCGGTTGGTAATCCTGTATTCCTCTATCAAGGAGCGCTTTCCATAGCCTTTTTGAGAGACTACTAACAGTGTAGCATCCTCTCTCGCTGCACATACCATGCCAACCACTTCGTCATTAACATCCGTTAACGTTATTGCTTTGACACCGGTAGCAGTTCTGCCCATCGGTCTAACTTTAGACTCATGGAAATGGACTGCTCTGCCTGATTTGGCGGCGATGATAATATGGGAATCCCCTGTGGTCATTTCCACACGGAGCAATTGGTCATCTTCTCTGATATTCAGAGCGATAATTCCATTTGTCCTTGGTCTGGAATATTGCTCTAAAGTAGTTTTTTTGATGATACCTTTTGTTGTAACCATCACCAAAAAATTATTGGTGATATAATCCATATCGTTTAAATCACCCACCTGGATAATTGACCTAATTTTATCTTCTGAGGTAATATTAATCAGGTTTTGGATCGGCCTTCCTTTGGTAGCCTTTGCTCCTTCGGGGATCGCATAGGTTTTAAGCCAAAACAACTTACCCAGATCAGTGAAGATCAACAGGTAATTATGGGTAGAAGCTGTAAACAAATATTCTGTCCAATCATCCTGTTTGGTGATGGCACCTTTGGAACCCACTCCCCCTCTTCCCTGAGACCTGTACTCTGTGAGTGCTGTCCTTTTGATATATCCTTGGTGAGATACGGTGATGATGACCTCCTCATTTGGGATCATATCCTCATAACTGAAATCTTCAGCATTATGCTCTATGGTTGTCCTTCGGGCATCATTATACCTTTCTTTGATCTCATTGAGTTCATCCTTGATGATTTGCATCCTGCGTTCTTCACTTCCCAAGATATCTTTGAGGTCAATGATCAATGTCATAATCTCATTGTATTCATCCTGGATTTTATCTCTTTCCATGCCGGTAAGACGCTGCAATCGCATGTCCAATATGGCACGGGCCTGAATCTCACTTAAAGTGAATCTTTCCATCAAACCATTTCTGGCTGTTTCTGGATCCCTTGAACTCCTGATCAATGAAATCACCTCATCAAGGTGGTCCAATGCAATCAGGTAACCTTCCAAGATATGGGCTCTTTTTTCGGCCTCACGGAGTTCATATTCTGTCCTTCTGATGACCACTTCATGCCTGTGATTGACATAGTGGAAGATCATATCTTTCAGGTTGAGCGTCTGGGGCCTTCCTTTAACCAAGGCGACGTTGTTGACTGAAAAAGAGGTCATCAGCTGCGTCTGCTTGTAAAGGTTGTTCAATACCACGCTTGATATAGCATCCCTTTTCAACTCATAAACAATCCTCATTCCCTGACGGTCGGATTCGTCCCTAATAGCGGAAATGCCATCTATTTTCTTTTCATTGATCAGAGCTGCCGTTTTCTCGATCATATTGGCCTTGTTGACCAAATAGGGGATTTCAGAGATGATGATAGCTTCTCTGCCGTTGTCTTTGGTTTCGATTTCAGCCTTGCCTCTCACGACCACTCTACCTCGGCCTGTTTCAAAGGCTGCTTTTACGCCATTATAGCCATAGATAATACCTCCTGTAGGAAAATCCGGGGCTATGATATATTCCATGAGTTCAGGGATGGTAATATCCCTGTTTTCAATAAATGCAATGATTCCACTTACAACCTCTCCCAAATTATGGGGAGCCATGTTGGTGGCCATACCTACTGCTATGCCGGAAGATCCATTCAAAAGAAGCGCAGGGATTTTGGCTGGCAAAACAATCGGTTCTTTTAAAGAATCGTCAAAATTGAATTGAAAGTCTACTGTTTCTTTGTTGATATCAATCAGCAATTCCTCTGCGATTCTTTTAAGCCTTGCTTCAGTGTAACGCATGGCCGCGGGATTATCTCCATCCACGGACCCAAAGTTACCTTGTCCATCTACCAAAGGGTATCTTAAGGACCAAGGTTGGGCCATTCTGACCATGGTCTCGTATACTGCTGAATCACCATGGGGGTGATATTTACCCAATACTTCTCCAACTATTCTCGCAGATTTCTTGTAGGGTTTATTGTGCATGACACCCAATTCCTGCATGCCAAAAAGTATCCTTCTGTGAACAGGCTTAAGGCCATCTCTTACATCAGGTAAAGCTCTTGAAACAATGACTGACATCGAATAATCGATGTACGCTCCTCTCATTTCATCCTCAATATTAATGGGGATTATATTCTCGTTTTCTCCTTGCGCCATATTTTAAAAGGTGATCAATAAGCCTGCAAGTTAATAAAAAGAATACGGTTTTAAAAAGGTAAAGCGATCTTGTGGTGGGTTTTGATTACGCATCAATACCACTGTCCCACCCTTCGGTTTTGTTGTTGCCAAATCGAACTCCCTCGGTACTCTACTCCTCCATGCAAGTGCTTCATTACTACCCCACAACCGGGAACTTTACATCTTTTGGTACTAGGGAGGCTGATCGATAAACCAAACTGAGCAAAAAAAAGATTTTGACCAATGGTCTGGAATTCTTCCTGAATTTCGGTCTGGAAATTGTAGTTTCTAAATTCTGCTCCTGTTTTGACAAAAAATCTGGTGTATTCCGAAAACTCTTTTTCAATCCTCAGGGCAATATTGAAAAATGACTGGTTATCGGTATTGATCGAAGGATCGAAATTCTTCCTCATGTAGACATTCCCAAACTCGCTTTCTGCAACGAATCTCCAAGGGTATATCTGCCTGATTCTCTGGTTTTTTTCGGACTGCATCATGAGGTTATTGGAATCAAAAGCTTTGTATTTCCATTGGAGAAATTTGGCTCTCTTCCTGGCATCATAAAGAACCAAACCAATCGACCCAAAAGCCCTATCCAACGTGTAGCTTGGCTGCTGAAACTGGAATTCCAGATCACCCGATCGCAGATTAGCCATCTGTCCAAATTCCCTTCCATAACCTGCACCGAGGGTCAGGGTATTGAAAAAGTTTAATTTTATGGCAGCATTGATCGGAATAGCAAAACTGCTTCTCGCAAAAGTCAGGGTATCACCCGGATTTACGCTTTGGGGTACATCCGGATTTTGAAACTGCCGGATAGGATACAAAGAAGGTGAGGAGGAATTAAACCCCATTTTGTTGGTATGGAACGAGCCTCCTGAAAAAACTTCAAAACTGAAATTTCCAATGGCATTTCTAAAAACATTCCCAATGTTGCTTTGACTCTTTCTGGTTTTTGATTTTGCCCTGGAATCCAATCCAAAAATATCATCGTCCTGACCATGAACAAGGTGGATACACAAAAACAAAACGCAAATCAGAGCAAATGATTTTTTCATATGGATGATAACGAGGGCGAAATTAAAAACAATACCTTGACTAAAGCAAAAAAGGCCTCCAATATTGGAAGCCTTTTCAATTTATGCTGACTCAAAATATTATGCTTTTCCATCTTCTGATTCCCGCTTTTGTTTAAGCTCTGAAATCAAGTTGTTGATTTTCTCATTTAGACTTGGATCAGCAGATTTCGCTTTCATGATCTTATTATAAGTTCCTGCTCCCAATTTCTCAGAATCTTTGATGAATTCAACTTTATAATCTCTTACTGATTCACCCAATGAATCCATGAAATCTTGAATTCTTTGAAAGGAGGCTTTCTCTTCATCTGTAATTTTTATTTCGGTAAGTTTATCATCCTTACCCCATGCTGCTTTGATCTCATTGTACCTGCCGGCTCCGCCCAAAGTAGAATCTCCTTTGATCATTTCCACCAACTCTTCCTGTTTCTCAGCTAAAAAATTTGCAACAGATTCCTCCATAGTAGCAAATTTCAAAATCTCTTCTTCGGTCACTTCCTCTGTCGCCTCTTGCGCGAATGAGTTAAAATTTATCAATCCAGCAATTAGGAATGTCAATATGATTACTCTTTTCATTTTTAAAATGGTTTTGGTTAAGATTTAATACGGAAACTTTATCCAATAAACGTGCTAGCCACCTCTATTGCAACCATAACAACTCAAAAAATTCCTTAAAAATTGTTGAATGGAATATATCTTTTATAAAAGGGAGTCAAAATTTTATCTTAATCAAAGACTCTTAAGTTCACGGATAGTTTGTATTGGGTCCTTGGCTGTGAATACAAAATTACCTGCTACCAATACATCTGCTCCTTCAGCAATGAGTAAGGGAGCGTTAGCTAGGTTTACTCCTCCGTCGATCTCTATCAGCGTAGATGTTCCTTTTTTATAGATCAAAGACTTAAGCTGTGATACTTTTTCGTAGGTTCTCTCAATAAATTTTTGTGCGCCAAAACCGGGATTGACAGACATGACACACACGAGGTCAATATCCTGAATAACTTCCTCCAAAAGACTGATAGGTGTGTGAGGGTTGATCGCGACACCTGCCTTGCAACCCAAACCTTTGATCGCCTGCAGTGTTCTGTGCAAATGGTTACAAGCCTCCAGGTGAACTGAAATAATATGTGCGCCCGCTTTTTGAAAAGCTTCCAGATACCTATCGGGATCGACTATCATCAGATGCACATCCAATGGTTTGGTGGCATGTTTGTGAATGGCTTGGGTAACAGGAATACCAAAGGAAATATTTGGCACAAATACCCCATCCATGATATCTACGTGGATGTAATCAGCCTCAGAGGCATTGAGCATTTCTATTTCTCTCTGGAGATTGGCAAAGTCTGATGCCAAAACGGAAGGGGCAATTTGAACAGGCATGAAAGAGCTGGTTAAGGAAACTGCCTGCAAAGGAAATAAAAAAAGCCGTGGCTTCTTACCTTTTCAATAATTTTGTCCTTTTGACCTCACGGCCTGATTGCATCTGGACCAAAAACATCCCCTTTGGAATCATGGGAAGACTGATTTCAAAAGGTTGGTCCACAGATGCCCTTTGGATCTCAATTTTTTGGATTTCCGCACCATTGACATCATATAAGGAAAATTCACCGGCAAGACTTTTCCCAAATTGAACAAAAAGGTCTCCTCCACTCAAAGGATTGGGATAAACCTTGAAATCACTTTCTTTTCCCAAAGTCAAAATGCTCAAAATCTCTCCAAAATATGCTTTTGAAAAATCAGGAATACCATAACCTAAAAGATTATCAGGGTTATCATATTGGCTTGAACTCCTCAAAATATATTTGATCAAATCATCTTTGGACCAATCTGGACGCGCCTCCCACAATCCGGCAGCCAAAGCAGCGATTTGTGGAGCGGAGAACGAGGTGCCATTGGAAGGGCCTAACGTTCCATTTGAACGGATTACCTGTGCGCTGTTGCCAAAAGCAGAAACTTCAGGCTTGAACCTACCATCAGCGGTCGGACCCTGTGAACTGAACCCTGCCCTGACAAGGTCGGAATTGACTGCGCCTACTGATAAAATCCCCTCGGCATCAGCTGGGGCAATAATCGAAATAGCACCTCGGGAACCATAATTCCCGGCACTGTTTACAACCAGAATTCCTTTGGTAGCAGCTATGCCTGCACCAATGGTGACAGTGGCTGTTTTGCCATCCAGATCGGCTTTGGTATAGTCCATACTTGGATCATCAAAATCCCAATAACCCAAGGAACTGCTGATGATATCAACTCCAAGACTGTCAGCCCAAGAAGCTGCTCGAACCCAGTTGTATTCTTCAATCCGGTATTCGGTGGGTACGTCTTCAGTAATTGCCAAAATATATCTTGCCTCAGGAGCTCCGGATACGAGAAGGTTTTCCTGATTGGCAGCGATCAAAGACATTGCATTTGTCCCATGCTGGTTGTAATTGTAAACATTGCTGTTACCCAGATGTACAAAATCACCGGTAGCTACTATCTGATTATTGGTAAACAAATGTGAAAAAGCAGGAATGGTATTGACTCCGGGGAAACCTGCATCAAAAACCGCAATCATAATCCCACTTCCTTTGAAACCTTCTGCATGCATGGCGGGAATGCCTATCAGGTCATTTTGAAAGTCATAGGGTGTTGCTTCAGTTTTTGAATTTGACTTAAAAGAGGAATTAAAACCGACTTTATTACTAATTCCTATTCTTGCAGCCGAACTCATGCCAGGAGCTGCCAAGACCACCTTCTCTACATAGGGCAAGGCGGCGATTTCAGAGATTTTTGCCGGATCAGCTTCTACCAAGCTTGCATTCATCCAATTGATATGGTAAAGGACTTTTGACGATTTCGAGGCTAAACCTGAAACATATTTTGATGAAACAGGCAAGTCAAGACTGTCAATTGGTATATCAAATCTAGCTTTTCTTTCGACAGCTTCTTGGGATAAGAACTCAGAAGGTCGGTTTAAAGAATATGAATCTTGAGGCTTATATTTAAAATGAACGGCATACCTATTTTGCCCATAAGAAATGGAAACAACCAAAAAACAGCAAACTGAAAATAGAAAACGATTAAAGTTTGCCATACTCTTTTATTTTTAAATGGGTCAACCTCCCTGAGTCGACGATCATTTTTCCTAGACAATCATTTCTTGAGCAATAGGTAAAAACTTCATAGTACTGCTCTACCAAACCTATTCCTTTGGCAAATACTTCATATCGGTTATCCCTGAATGTAATTTGATCATCTTCCTCTTCCTGAAGGACTTTCAATGATTTGGAAAAAGATTGGGAACCAATGTCTGTCTTACCCAAAAAAGAAATTTCATACTCATCGGGATTACCGGAATTGAAGATTTGGGCATCCCAAGTTTTATCCAACTCAGGAGGAAAAACCAAGTTTACCGTCTTTTTGTTCTCGAAGGTCCTTAATAAGGTCATGTTTCGGTATTGCATCAAATAATTCCCGACAATTTCCCAGTTGATTCCATTAGTCGATTTTTCCCTGGCCAACACATAAACCATCTCATTTTCGACATTAAAATAAGTGTAAATAATCCTGTCTTTCAGAAAATAAGTACTGCTTTCTTCGTCAGTTTCACCAAATACAATGGTTTCATTCACCTCATATTCCCAAAATAATCCCACTTCAAGTGGTTGGTAGTCCATACCAAAATCAGTTTTTGGCTTCTCTGTTTCGGTACACGAAAACAAAAGAGCAATCAGGCTAAGAAAGTAAAGTGGGTGAATCTTAAGCATAAGCATGTTCTAAGCGTTGCCAAAAATACATTTTTAACCTGAAATTTTTACCTTAGCAGCCAAAATTCATTATCCCATAAGCATGGCTCTCCGTTCATTTGTAAAATTAAGTGCAGTAACAAACCTATCTGACGCAAGGTATTGCGCAGGAATGTATGTCAACATGATAGGTTTTGACTTGGAAGAAAACAGCAAAAACTATACCTCACCCCAAAAATTCAATGAAATTACCGGATGGCTCTCAGGAGTTGATTTTGTAGCAGAATTTGAGAGTTCACATCCTGAAAAAATCCTGACTCTCGTCAACGAATACCAAGGCATCAATTTTATTGAAATACAGGAAGAGATCCATTTGAGGATGTTAATCAATTCTTCTTTTGGAATTATTTTCAAAAAAGACCTGAGATCTGAGGAAGATTTGGATGACTTGATTGCAAAGGCAATGTTTTTTAATGATTTTGGAGTAATACTCCACCTTGTTTCTCATAGTCTTGAAATGAATGATACTCTTATCCAAAAACTAAAGGTCTTGGCAGAATCTGTAGAAGTCCTGATTGGATTTGGAATCGAGCCTATGACAGTCCTAAGCTTGCTGGAAAAGACGGGAGTAAAAGGAATAGCCCTTGAAGGAGGGGAAGAAATCAAACCTGGTTTGAAAGATTTTGAAGAGTTGGCAGATATATTGGAAGTTCTGGAATTAGAGGATTAATAGGGTATTGGATTAAAAAATGCTAGAAAAAGAGAAAATTGCCCTAGACTTCATGGCCATTCAGGACCACATCTGTCAGGAATTGGAAATGGAGGATGGGAAAGGAAAATTTAAGGAAGACAAATGGACCAGGGCAGAAGGCGGTGGCGGACGTACCCGAATCCTCCAAAAGGGCAATGTCATAGAAAAAGGCGGAGTGGCGTTTTCTGCAGTGGAAGGGCCTACACCTGACAAAATCCTCCAAAAACTCAAGCTTGAAAAAGCGGACTTTTACGCTACCGGGGTATCTATCGTCATTCATCCCGAAAGCCCGATGGTGCCGATCATCCATATGAATATCCGGTATTTTGAAATGAGCAATGGCGTCAGTTGGTTTGGCGGTGGGATCGACCTCACTCCCCATTATGTTGACATGGACGACGCAAAGTATTTTCACCAACAGGTAAAAGCCACTTGCGACCAATCAAACCTAGATTACTATCCAAAATTCAAAACTTGGGCCGATGACTATTTCTTCATCAAACATAGGAACGAAACTCGGGGAGTCGGAGGGATTTTCTTTGACAGACTGAGCCCACATGATGCCAATGAGAAGGATTCGGTTTTTGAATTTGTCAAATCTGTCGGGTACCTTTTTCCAAAAGTTTACCGCTACCTCATGGCTAAAAACAAGGCCTTGCCCTATGGCGAAAATGAGAAAAAATGGCAGGCACTCCGCCGTGGAAGGTATGTTGAATTCAACCTTGTGTGGGATGCCGGGACGAAGTTTGGCTTAGATACCAACGGTCGGACAGAAAGCATCCTGATGAGTATGCCCCCGATGGCCAACTGGGAATACATGCATCAACCTGAGATGAGATCGAAAGAAGCCTTTACCCTTGATCATCTCAAAAAGGGGATTGATTGGATTAATGTTTAGGGTGGTTAAGGGTTAATTGGTTAAGGGTTAATTGGTTATTTGTTTTTAGGTCCCTGAGCTTGTCGAAGGGTTGGTTATTTGGTTAATAAAGTCCATGAAAAGGTTAGAAAGTAGGTTACATCGGTCATCGGTCATCCGTCATCTCACAGTTCCTGCCAATTGAAATTTGCTCAGTGAATCAAAATCTCATATCTAAGAAAAACATGCTAGAAAAGATCAGCGAATGGGATGAGGCTTTGTTTCTGTGGTTAAACCAATACCATGTAGATTTTTTGGATCCTATCATGTACTTTTTTACCCAAACTTATCCCTGGATTCCATTGTATATTTTCTTGATTTTCTTAGTTTGGAAAGCCCATGGCAAACAGGGATGGTGGGTGATTTTGGGTGTCCTGCTTTCAGTTTTGCTTGCTGACCAAATTACCTCAGCATTGATGAAGCCCTTTTTTGAAAGGCTGAGACCCTGTCATGAAGTCATCTTAAATGGCATGATACATAATTATGGCAAATGCGGGGGCATGTATGGATTTGCCTCCTCGCATGCTGCCAATAGTTTTGCGGTTGCGACAGCCATGTATTTGGGACTTTCAGTCAGATTCCCTACAGTTAAATGGCTTTTTCTCTGGGCCGTTCTTTTTTCCTACACCCGAATTTATTTAGGTGTTCATTATCCCGGAGACGTATTGGTCGGCGGATTGGTCGGAATTCTTTGTGGACTTGCTTCATACCATCTTTTCCAAGCAGTTTATAACCGTGTGAGGCTTGCAAGGAATCTGGGGAAAATCAAAACTGACTAATTATTCGCTATACCCTCGGATGATTCTTTGGATGTATTTGCCGATAACATCGAATTCCAGATTGACCTCATCCCCTACTTTCAATTCATGGAAATTGGTATGTTCATAGGTGTAGGGAATGATAGCCACGGTAAATTTTCCGTTTTTTGAATTGAAGCAAGTGAGACTTGTTCCATTGATTGTAATCGAACCTTTCTCCACCGTCACATTCCCCATATTGGGATCAAAAGAAAAGTCAAAAATCCAAGAACCATCCTGTTCGGCGATCCGGTCTACTTTACCAACCTGATCTACATGGCCCTGTACAATATGGCCATCAAATCTTCCATTGGCAGGCATACAACGCTCAAGGTTTACTTTCCTGCCTTTCACCCATGATTTGAGATTTGTTTTTTTCAATGTCTCATCAATGGCAGTAACCCGGTAAGTTTGATTATCGATAGCCACAACTGTCAGACATACTCCATTGTGGGCTACAGACTGGTCTACTTTGAGATCAGAAGTAATTGGTGAAATGATATCAAAATGAACATTGCTTCCTTCTAGGGTGGTGTCAGTGATGGTACCCAAAGTCTCTATAATTCCTGTGAACATATTTTTCAATCTAAGAGTCAATATTTCAGACAATAAGCTTCAAAGCTTAATTTTGGCTTCAAATTAAGCCAATATATCCCTTAACTTAGCACCGATTACAAAAGTTTCCCTTTACCATCCACCCATGTTAAAATTAGAGGATAGCTACCGCCACAAAGGTCAGAGAAAAGAATTGGTGAAAATCATAAGGAAAAAAGGGATCAAAGACGAAGCCGTTCTAAATGCCATCAACACTCTCCCAAGGCATTTTTTCTTTGATTCGGCCTTGGACTCGCACGCTTATGAAGACAAGGCTTTTCCCATCGGTGAAGGTCAGACGATCTCCCAACCCTATACGGTCGCTTTCCAAACAGAACTGTTAAATATTAAACCGGGCGATAAAGTATTGGAAATCGGCACCGGTTCAGGATATCAGGGCGCTATCCTACATTTATTGGGAGCTGATGTTCATACCATTGAATACCAAAAAAAGCTTTTTGACAGGACCAAGAAATTTATGGGTAAGCTGGGAATCCAACTTCATTTTTATTTTGGCGATGGGTCCAAAGGGATGCCCGAGCAAGCGCCATTTGACAAAATCCTGGTAACGGCAGGCGCCCCTGTGGTTCCTAATTCTTTGTTGAAGCAATTGAAAGTTGGAGGAATTCTGGTGATTCCGGTTGGAGACAGAAGAACCCAAAAAATGATGAAACTGACCAAAATCTCCGATACAAAAATCGAACAGGAGGAATTTGACAACTTTGCCTTTGTTCCACTGTTAGGAATGGAGGGTTGGAAATAACCAAATTTTATTCTGAATTCAGAGACTTTATTTTTCTCTGAAAGAAAAAGGTTTTGTATTTTTACAAAAAAATTAACTTTTATGCCAAAACAGAAAACAGCCAAGCAATCTGAAGTGATCATGACAGAAATGGTATTGCCTAACGATACCAACACCCTGAACAACCTCATGGGGGGGAAACTGATGCACTGGATGGACGTTGTAGCTGCCATCGCTGCTCAGAAACACTCGAACAGGATCGTGGTCACGGCATCTGCTGACAGCATTTCTTTCAAGCATCCCATTCCCTTGGGCAATGTCGTTACACTCAAATCCCGAGTCACACGGGCATTTAACTCATCAATCGAAGTATTCATTGAAGTTTGGGCAGAGGATATTCCTGCTAATAAAAAAATCCTGACACACAGGGCATTTTTCACCTTTGTGGCTGTGGACCAAAATGGAAGACCTATTGAAGTCCCTGAAGTCATCGCAGAAACTCCGGAGGAAATCGAATTGTATGAAGGCGCTTTGAGAAGAAGACAATTGAGATTGGTCCTTGCAAAAAGAATGGATCCCAAAGATGCCGTAGAACTGAAATCAATTTTCGGACTAGAGGAGAACAATGGTAATTAGAGGTTATCCTTTTAGGAGTTAGGTGTAATTGTTGTAATTGTTTGTAATGTGCGTTGGCTCAAATGAAGAAACCTTACACTCAAACTTGGTTTTAAAATTCCGACACTTTCATCTCTTTCCAAATCCTTTAATCCGACAATCTTTCCTTTTCAAACACTATCAAATTCTACTTTGCAATCCCCCATTTTTTAATCAATTTAGGCACATGGAAAATATGAGTATCCACCATTTGGGACTGTTTTTGGATAATGAAATTTACCTTCTACCTGAGGAGAAAAATCAATTGCTAAAATCAACGAATTCTCTTGCTTTGGATGAAATACCTTCCTCCTCCGAAATAGAATCAGAGGAAGAACCTATTCCATTGTTATATGAGGGTGGTTTTGAAAAAGGGATTTTGGTGATTTATGAAGGAAAATCATTGGACAGCAACTTGTCAGAATATTTGTTCAAGATTTTGGGTGCGGTTTCATGTTCGCTAAAAGACATCGCTTTGGCAAACTCGGAAAACACAGAACTGACCTCAATGGCTTCCATCATAGCCTTAAGTCCAAATAAAATCATCGTATTTGGAAAAGTAAGGCATGAACTCATGATGTCTGTTAAAAAAACCTATGAAGTGCATCAGGAGGATGAAATCGAGTATTTGTTTGCTGATGATTTAAGTCAAATTGCCGAAAGTTTGGAACTTCGTAAAGCCCTTTGGAAAGAATTGCAAATCCTTTTTAACATTACAAAAAAATAAAAAATGAATAACATCGAAGAAAAAACCAAGTGGCTTAAGCGGTTTAGATTGATCAGTGTGCTGGAAGGAATATCATTTTTGGTTTTGCTGTTCATAGCCATGCCCTTGAAATACATGTTTGATTCTCCTACGGCAGTCACCTATGTAGGTTGGGCACATGGTTTACTTTTTATGATATATATTTTGGCGGTGTTCCCTACAGCCCGCAAACTGTCTTGGAGTTTTACAAAGACATTATTCGCTTTGGCTGCATCTATCTTGCCTTTCGGACCATTTATTTTTCATAAAAATATGTCAAGCGAAGAAAAAGAAATGGTAAAATCTTGACCTCACGCCTTATGGCCCTGATCAGCAAAAAGAAAATCATTTATCCAATCAGTCCAAAATTGAGGGTTTTCCTTCACAGATACGGGCGTGAAGTGGATTTTCCGATCCAATACAATGACCTTTTGAGGTACAGCAGCTCCATCGCTTTGTATGACTCCAAGGGAAATGACACCTTGTGGGAGACTGTCTTTTTTGCAGAATCCGACAGGAATGAAATCCATCACAACGTAAAGAAAATCTACTCCATCCTAAAGGCGCAGGGAGACATGTCGGTCATGGAACACCTTTATGTAGACAGGGTAGACTTATGTGTTTATGGGAATACAAAGCCCTTTCGGGTTAGGATTGTCAACAGGATCAATGACAACTTTGACTATTTTTATGTAAAAAATGCCGATGCTTCACGGATTTACGGACTGGAACTTGAACACCTCCTATCACCTAACCGCATCAATTATTTAGTCCATCAGAATACCCTGATTGAGGAGCACATTGCCGGGATTCCCGGAGAGCAGTTTATGCGCCAGTATATCAATGATATACTCCAAAATCCTATTCGATTGGCAAAAGAATTTGTCAAATTCAATGAAAGGTGTTTTGTCAGGTTGTTGGGAGACATGCACTCCTCAAACTTTGTCGTAGACGTCACACCGGATTTTGAGGAAACACATTATAGGATCAGGGCTATAGATTTTGACCAACAGTCTTATGAGGGTAAAAAATCAATTTACCTGCCCCAATATTTCAAACAGAACAACAAGCTCATCCAAATGGGTATCAAGCATATCACCCCCGAATCAATGGCGCAATACCAAAGGGAAGAAAGGTCATTGATTGCCAATAGGCTCAAGAGCTCTCAAAAAGAAATGGAAGATCTATTGGAAACCATGGAATCTGATACTATTTCCACTGAGGGAAATACAGAATCACTTAAGCTTGACCTTGCAAAGCACTATAAAGACGGAAGATTCCTTGAATGCAAAAATATGGGAAATATTCTCCGACTTAGCTTAGATCTGTTAATGAAAAAATGATCCAAGACTGGGTATCTAGTCTTGGATCACTTGGGTTTCTTGATTCCCGATACTGCTTAATTTTTACTCACTTCTCACTTCCAACCTTTTCCTAATCCCTCCTAGCTTCTTAATAAAACCTGACTTCACATTCAGGATTCAATTTTTTGAAGTTATCGACCGCTCTTTGATTCATTCGGGTATTGAAACAGATCAATTCTTTGAGGTTCAGACCATGAACAGGTTTCAACGATTTTACATTCGTGCCTCCAATATCTAATTTTTCAAGGCTGCTGAGTGTTTCCAAACCGCGCAACACAGTGATATTGGTTCCTGTTATTATCAAGGTCTTTAGGTCAACAAGCTGTCCCAAAGGTCTCAGGTCCTCGATGGCAGTGTAAGACAAGTCTAGTATTTTCAGGCTTTTCAAAAGAGGCAGTACCACGATATTGGATATCGGTGCATGGGTAATTTTCAAATCCTCCAGCAAAGTCAATTCACTTAAGCCCGAAATATCCATCATCGGAACATTGGAAATCGACAGCGATCTTAAATTTGTAAATACAGCCAATGCCTGCAGATTTGAAATATTGGAATTATCAACTTTCAGTTCAGGCTTGGCTGTCCATATATGTAATGTCTCAAGGTCAGGATCTTCATTTTCTTTACCATAAGCTTTTTTCAAAGCAATTTTCCATGGCTCCTCTACTGAATCCCACCATTGTTCTAGGACAGCAGACCTATAAACAATATTGACTTTGGGATTTGTTGCTAAGAAATCCGGAATTTCAAGGTGATCAATCTCGGAATTGTCTAGGTTCAAATATGTCAGGTTTGGAAGATTCTTTAACATACTATAACCTTTCACAGGGCTATCCCTAAAATCAAGACGGGTCACATTCTCTAATCCCGCTAATGGCTGAAGGTCTTTGACTTTAGTGTTTTTTCCTGAAATGATTTCAATGGTCTTCATGTCTCCTAAAGAAATCAGGTCAGTGATTTCATTGTCATCAAAAGCGAGGTAATTGATATTCTTAAATTTCAAAACTGGAATTAGAGTATTTATTCCTGTCCCTGAGAGGTTTAAAGAATCAATTCCCAAAGTACTTACCAAGTCTTCTATGCTAGGAGATGAAATTCCTAATTTGGGATTGATGGTGATCAAGGCACCTTTCCATTCCTCCGACAAATTAGTCCACCAAGACTGCGAAGTCTCCACATTGTGGATCAACAGTACCTTTCTATTGCCTCTTGCAAATTCCTCAGCACTAGCTAATGAAATTCCGGTAAGGTCAGCATACAACATTTTTAGATTTGGCTTACCACTTAATGGTCCAATGTTGGAAACAGCAGTATTGTTGATTTTTACTATTTTCAGAGCAGTCAAATCCGCCAATGGGGAAAGATCTAATATATTGGTCTGGCTTAAGTTGACCTCTTCCAAAGCTGTAAGTCCGGACAGCAAGTCAAGATTAGAAAGGTTATTCTCGCTTACATCGAGGTATTTCAAACTCGCAAGCTCCTGAATATCTTCTATACTTATAAAGCTGCTGCTATTCAATTCCAACCTAGTGAGCGCCTGCATAGAATTCAAGACACTGTAGGACGCAAATGGAGTATTTACTGCTTTCAAAGTACGAAGGCTCTTCAGGTTACCCAATTCGCTGATATCTTCTATCAAAGTGTTGGAAATATCAAGATGTTCCAGCCTGTCAGAATATTTGATAAACTGAATATCTTTTGTGGGGGTATTAGAAATATTCAGGTGATTCAAAAAAGTAACATTACTGATTGCATTCAATTCTACAACTTTGGTATTGCTGATATCGATGTATTTGAGGTCTCTCAAAGCCTCAATGGGCGACAACTCAACCAAATATTCATTGCCGGAGAAATCAATGGAATCAATGGTACTGATTTTATAGAGGTGTTCGACAGTAATAGAATCCTCTTCAGTGATCCCGATTTTTTTTCTAAAATAAGATTCCCAAGTGTAGGATAAGGTCGCCCACCATTCCTGAAGTTCCTTATCCCTGCTCAATTTGGTAGTGTACACACTCGCAATCTTCAGTTCATTGGACTTTTTGTCCACGTTAACTTCAATAAATCTTGGTTTGGTATTGGTTATTTTTTCTTGATTCAATCCTACGGCAGTGAGTGTCCTGTCCATAGAAACCAAGAATGACAATTCCCCATTTTCCCTTAAGAATGGTTTTGTTTCCCTGATTTTAAATTTAAAACTTGCTTCTTTGAAAAAAAACTCAATATCCTTCAGATAGGCAGTTACATCCTTATTTGTAATCACCTTTCTGTCTAGGAGCAAATCATCTTCCACCTGTACCTTGCCATCTCTAAAAATCTTCTTATAACTTTCCCTGATGATCACATCTTTGTCACGTGCAGGTGTGTCTTTGCTTCCAAGGGTATTTAAAAAAAACTCCAAAAACTGAACTTGATCTTGTACTTTTTGAGTAAGCTCTTTCAGATCGGCCTTGGAATAATCGCCCAAATCTTGGGAATAACCGGAATAGTTAATTCCCAAAAAAAGAAAAACAAAAAGGATAAGTTGTTTATTTCTGGTCATATATAAAGTCTTGTATTGTTTCTTTGTCTCCAGGTTTCAATTTTACCAAATCTCCTATCAGCCATCCGGTATTGAAACCGGGTCTATTGAACTGGTTCAATTCAAAATACCAATTGTTAATCTGGAAGAAATGGAACTTAACATCAGTGATTGTTTCAAATTTGATGCTACCTTTTTTTAATTCATATAAAAATAAGGTGAGGTAATCAGGAACATACTCTTTGGCGGTAAAGGATTCGGGTGTATCTGAATTTTCAAATGCCTTTCGGAGATTCATAAAACCAAGCTCATGGCTTAGCGGATGGATAAAGCTTTTGTCATTTCCAATCGGTTTCTTGAAAATATCTTTGAAAGGCTTAAATATTACCTTCTCCAGAACCCATTCATATCCTAATCCCTCAGGTTGGATTTTCAAAAAAAGTGTCACGTTTTCACTTCTTCCTTTATATTGAAAACTTGAAGTTACTTCTGCAAACCATTCTCCCTCATGAAAATTCAGAAATTGTGGTTGGGATTCAGAGAGTACATCTCTCATAAACTCGGTTTTCATGTCCCCAGAAATCCCCGAGGTTTCATTGTCAAAAAGAATACTGATAAACTTCCCCCTCAGTTCCCTGTCTCTAAACAAGGCATCTCCGGTATAATATCTTTTGCTGCCGTCCTGACTTTCTTCGGCATTGAATCGTCTAAAAAATTGATTGACCTGCTTGGTCGATGCGGCAAATCTGCCATCATCCTTGGGGGAACCGGGGCTGAATAAACCTTGCCCCGGCGCCATTCCAATGGATGTAATCAATAATGTAA
This sequence comes from Aquiflexum sp. TKW24L, assembly GCF_023502205.1. Taxonomy (GTDB): domain Bacteria; phylum Bacteroidota; class Bacteroidia; order Cytophagales; family Cyclobacteriaceae; genus Cognataquiflexum. Next base: position 85,559 of record NZ_JAMFLG010000021.1, read on the forward strand.
TTACAATAATTATTTTTCTCATGCAGCGGTTTCAGTCACACGAATATCTCCAAGCATCACATCCCAGAACTCGATCGTTCTACCGGCGATCTGGGTTTGTTTTTTCTCAACATAGATGGTGATGTCCTTTTTGGTCGTGTCTCTGTAGTTTAAGCCTGTTTCTATTGAAGTACCTTCGAATCTTTGATACACAGTGATGACACCTACATAACGGCCATCAGGCTGTCTTTCAAGATCACTGATGTAATGGATGTCATACCAGGTAATGTTGACACGGTCATAATTCAAAGCCATCAATCTCTCGAAATAGTTTCTGACTTTGTAATAAGCAATCTCCTTGCGGTTCAAAGAAGATACACCCATTTCAGCATCAGGAGCAAATAGCTCTTCTGCCCTATCCATAACGCGGTTGGCCTCTGAGAATTGTGTTTCCTTGCTACCGATGATGCTGATGTACTTACTTAGATCCTTTACTTTTTCCAAAGCAAGAGAATCGATAGCCTGCTTTCTTGCAGGGCTGATGTTGTCAGTTTGCGCCAGTGTGATTGATGCTGAAGCCAAAAAGAGCAACATGAAAAGAGAAATATATTTTTTCATTATTTAGTGATTTTTCGGTGGATATTATTTTTTACGACGCAATTCCAATTCAGATACCTTACCGTTACCATCTAATCTGATGTCAGAAATGTAGTTAAGGTTTTTCTTGGTGTCTTTCAGGTAATTAAGGTATTTGGCTATAGTAGTCGGTTCATCGTAATCTTTGATTCCGTTTGCCTCATGAATCACAATCAATACAGGTGTAGTTGCATTAGAAAACAAGCCCTGAGCTTCTTGGATAGTCCTGTTGGCTGCATCTAAATTCGAAGAACCTGAGATACTATTGAAGTAATTTTCCAGTTTGCTTACAGCAACTTCTTCAGCAGAAGGTCCTGCAGGCGCTGGTGGTGGTGGAGTAGGTTTTACTTCTTCTATTGGAGCAGCTTCAGGTGCTGCTACTACTTTCTTTTTACTTTTGCAGGCTCCAAGAGCGAGCAAACCAAACAAGGCAATGGTTAGCACCCTGCTTAATGTTGATTTGGCGATTCTTTTTTTCATGTTTAGTTAATTGATTAGTTTATTAGATATTTAAATATTGGGTAATTTTGCCTTTGCTCTTAATAACCTTTCAAAAGAAAATATTTGATTTTTGAATAGCAACTTTTGTGATTGTTGCTCTAGAACGACATTTTCTTTGGCTTTGCAAATCTAATTGAAAATTCTTTTTTTTATCATGGTAAAAAGTATATCCGGCAAAAAATCTTAAATAACCCAAAGGAATGGAGTTTTTATATACCATCTCTTTAGATTATCAACCCGATTTATTCAAAAATTTCCTTTAGTTTATTTTCAAGGCTTGCTCCTCTCAAATCTTTTCCGATGATCTTTCCTTCCGGATCCAACATATAAGTGGCAGGAATAGCATTGATCTGATACGTGGCGGCTGCTTCGGAATTGAAATATTTCAGGTCAGATACATGGGTCCAAGTGAGCTTATCATCTGCAATAGCTTTGACCCAAGCTTCTTTGGTCCTGTCCAAAGACACGCCGAATACCTCAAAACCTTGATCCTTATACTGGTTGTATAGACGTACTACATTCGGGTTTTCTTCCCTACAAGGCCTGCACCATGCCGCCCAAAAATCAATCAATACATACTTCCCTCTCAGATCAGATAATTTAATGAGTTCATCATTTGGATTTGGTAGCGCTATTTCGGGTGCCACCTGACCGATAGACAATGCCCTCATGTCATCCAATTGATTCATCAATGACTGAATCATCTTGGTATTGGGGTATTTTTCATTCAGATTTAATACTAACCCATCGATATACTGAAAATCAGTTTTGATGTTCAACATTGCAATTCCGGCCATTGCAGCAAAACTTCCGTCCATGCCATCAAGGGTTTCTTTTACTTTTTGACTTTGGGTAGTTTCTAGATTTTGAGCTGTGGTCTGGATGGATTTGATAGCTTCCTGATCCCTTTTACTCATCGCTTCAAAATAAGCAGTATTCAGCTCATTAATGGTATTTTGATACTCGACCATCAAGGCCTCAATCTTTTGGAGATGTTGGGAATCTTGAGCTCCGGAGACCTTTAGACTTGCCTCGTCATTGAAGTCATAAATCACGGCTACATCATCAGCATAGAGCGCCAATTTGACGATTTTTTGATTCATGAAGTGCAGTTCAAAAAAACCCGGACCTTCTAAGCTAAGCTCATACTCAAAGTCACCTTCACCACCCATCGGGATCTCTGAAATGATTTCAGTACTTTCATCCACAAACTTATATATCTCTATTTTTCCTTCCGGTGCATTTTTGACTTCCCCGGAGATCTTTACCTTTCCATCAAATTCTTGTATGTCATTTTTTCCGCAAGAAGCAAAAAATAGCACCAACACCACAGACAGCAAATTCAAAATTGATTTCTTCATATTAATTTTCTAGTAATTCTGTTAATAATTTTGTCGCAACCTTTGGATCAGCTTTTCCTTGGGATTTCTTCATCACCTGCCCCATAAACATGGCCATCAACCCTTTCTTTCCGGAGCGGTATTCCACCACTTTCGCCGCATTTTCAGACAAGACTGTTTCAATAATCGGCATCAATGAACCTTCATCACTTTCTTGGATGAGGTTCAATTCTTGGGCGATCTCAATAGGACGCTTGGTTTTATTGAGCAACATCTCAGGATAGACTTTCTGGGAAGCGACGGAGAAATTGATTTTCCCCTCATCAATGATGGCGATTAATTCTGCGAGACTTTTGGCCGAAATCGGGAAATCAGAAATATGTAAGGTGAGTTCGTTCAGATAAGATTTGACCGGGCCCATCACCCAATTGGTAGCGCCTTTGTAATTTTGGGTATGGAGACAGACCTCTTCATAATAAAGCGCAATTTCTTTGCTATCAGTCAATACACCTGCATCATATTCTGACAAGCCATATTGGTTGATGAATTTATGGTGTAATTCCCTTGGCAAAGCCGGCATCGATTCCTTGACGCTTTCTAGCCATTCCTCAGAAACGATGATTGGACTCAAATCCGGTTCAGGAAAATATCGGTAATCATTCAAGTCTTCCTTAGTTCTCATGCTGGAAGTCAATCCTGTTGTGGCATCAAAGGTTCTAGTTTCAGAGATGATTTCAACTTTTGATTCAGCCATTTCCACCTGACGCTCATATTCATGCTCAATAGCCCTCACGACATTCCGGAAGGAATTCATGTTTTTAACTTCGACTTTCTTCCCATATTCAGCGGCACCTCTTATTCTTACCGAAACATTGGCATCGCAGCGGAGAGATCCTTCTTCCATGTTGCCATCGCAGACATCAAGATACCTGACGAGTTTTTTGATTTCTACCAAATAGGCATAAGCCTCATCCGAAGAACGCATATCAGGCTCAGAAACGATTTCAATAAGTGGGACACCCGCTCTATTAAAATCTACCAACGTATCCACCTCTCCGGCAAGGTGCATGGATTTACCCGCATCTTCCTCCATGTGGATTCTTGTCAATGCGACGGATTTTTTACTTCCGTCAGGTAGGGTGATGGGTACTGTTCCACCTACGCAAATTGGATTTTTGTCTTGGGTAATTTGGTATCCTTTTGGAAGATCCGGATAAAAATAATTCTTCCTTGCAAAAATATTATGTCTCGTGATCTCGCAATCGCAGGCCAATCCCATCTTGATGGCAAACTCCACAGCTTTTCTATTTACTTTGGGAAGTGTACCGGGATGGCCTAAGGTTATGACTGAAATATGGGTATTGGGAAGATTACCATACTCCGTAGAATCAGAAGTGTACATCTTACTCTGTGTCAATAATTGGGCATGAACTTCCAACCCGATGACCAATTCATATTTGTTTTTTACTTCTGCAGAAAGCATGTTTTCTTTTTTATTCTGTATTACAATCAGTTCAAAATTGGATTCAAAATACCCTAAAACCAAATTTGGAATGCTTTTATTCTAATCCTTTTGTCCTAACAGCGACTTGGCTTTCACCAAGACGGATGGCAACCCTGAAAGGTTTTTTCCTCCCGCCGTTGCGAAGAAAGGTTGTCCACCTCCACCTCCATCTATTTCTTTTGCCAATTCCCTCACCAAAACGCCTGCATTCAGTGACTTTTCGGAGACAAGGTTTTCGCTTACCAAAACCGCCACCTGAGGTTTACCTTCAATTTCAGCAGCCAATACTGCGATGACATTTTCAACTTCATTTTTCAATTCAAATGCCAGTTTCTTCAAGGCATCTGCCGAAGGCATTGATACCTGTGCAATGATTAGATTCGTGCCATTTACTTGCTGAATGCCTCTGATCAATTCCTCCTTGAGCGCTCCCGCCTTTTGCGTATGAAGTGACTCTAATTCTTTTCTTAACTCATTGAGCTCCTGAATCAGGGCCTCAATTGATTTTTTGACGTCTCTTGGATTCTTTAGTAATTCCTGAATCTCTTTCACCAATTGAAACTGATCATTGACATAGGATTCTGCGGCATTAGCCGTAATCGCTTCTATTCTTCTTACTCCTGCCGAAATTGATCCTTCGGAAACAATCTTAAATAAACCGATCACACCTGTAGAGGACACATGTGTTCCTCCACAAAGCTCCACTGAAAAATTCTTGTCAAATGTGATTACCCTTACAAAATCACCATATTTCTCTCCAAACAAAGCAGTTGCACCTTGGTTTTTTGCTTCCGCAATCGGTACATTCCTTTGTTCATTGAGCGCAATATTTTCCCTGATTTTGGTATTGACGATGCTTTCCACTTGGGAGATTTCTTCTTCTGTGAGCTTCGCAAAATGAGAAAAGTCAAAACGAAGAATATCCTCATTCACCAAAGAACCTTTTTGTTGCACATGCTCTCCCAATACCTGCTTCAATGCGGCATGGAGCAAATGTGTGGCAGTGTGGTTATTCATGCTCAGCTTTCTCTTTTCCCCATCCACTTTAGAAGAAAATACCGCATCTTCCTTAGATGGAAGTCTGTCTACAAAATGGACAATTAAGTCATTTTCTTTTTTGGTATCCAAAACCTTGATGGTTTCTGCTTCCGACTGCAACCAACCTTGATCGCCAACCTGTCCACCGCTTTCGGCATAGAAAGGAGTCCTATCCAACACCAACTGAAACCTATCTCCCTTTTTATCTTTGATCTGCCTGTATTTCACTATCCTGCTTTGGGATTCCAGGTAATCGTATCCTATGAATTCTACGCCTTCATCCTCTCCTACCATGACCCAATCTCCGGTCTCCTGTTCGGCAGCCGCCCTTGATCTGGTTTTTTGCTTTTCCATCTCAGAGGCAAAACCTTTCTCGTCTACCGAAAGTCCATTTTCCCTTGCAATCAGGGAAGTCAAGTCCAATGGAAATCCAAAAGTATCATAAAGCTCAAAAGCGATTTTTCCTTCAATCACTTTTTGACCTGAAGCTGCCATTTCGTCCTTGATCTGATCGAGCTTTTTCAATCCATTGTCCAATGTTCTAAGGAAAGAGTTTTCCTCTTCCATGATTACCTTGGCTATAAAATCCTGCTGTGCAGCAACTTCCGGGAAAATATCCCCAAATGTCTCTGCGAGCAAAGGAAGTAATTCATAAAGAAAAGGCTTCTGAAAACCCAAGAAGGTATACCCGTATCGAACGGCCCTCCTTAAAATTCTTCGGATGACATATCCGGCTTTGTTATTAGATGGCAACTGACCATCAGCTATGGTAAATGAAATGGCACGGATATGATCCACAATCACCCGCATGGCGATGTCGGTCTTTTCATCCTTCCCATATTCCATTCCGGATTTGGTGGCTACAGCTTGGATAAAAGGCGAAAATACATCCGTGTCGTAATTGGAAGACTTATTTTGAATGGCTCTGACGAGTCTTTCAAAACCCATTCCTGTATCGACATGCTTGGCCGGGAGTTCTTTCAGACTTCCATCAGAAATCCTGTTGAACTGCATAAATACCAAGTTCCAGATTTCGATGACTTGTGGATGGTCATTGTTGACCAAGTCAAAACCATTTACTTTTTGTCTTTCTTCCTCTGATCTCAGGTCAACGTGAATTTCGGAACACGGACCACAGGGACCCGTATCGCCCATTTCCCAAAAATTGTCTTTTTTGCTTCCAAAGATGATCCTGCTTTCAGGCACTATTCCGTTCCAAATCTGAAATGCTTCCGTATCCTTTTCTAGATTGTCTCCGGCATCTCCTCCAAAAACCGAAACATACAACCGGTCTTTTGGTAAATCATAAACCTCAGTCAACAGTTCCCAAGCCCATTCGATAGCCTCTTTTTTGAAATAATCACCAAATGACCAATTGCCAAGCATCTCAAACATGGTATGGTGGTAGGTGTCCACACCTACCTCTTCTAGGTCATTATGTTTACCGGAAACCCTCAGACATTTTTGGCTATTAGCCACACGTAGGAACTTCGGATCTTCATTTCCCAAAAAATAATCTTTAAACTGATTCATACCGGCATTGGTAAACATCAGCGTAGGATCGTTTTTGACCACAATCGGCGATGAGGGTATGTACTGGTGTTTTTTTGACTCAAAAAATTCTATAAATAAATTTCTTATTTCTTTGGCTTTCATCTAACCTATTGACTATTTTCGGATTATCTATTTAATTTTCTATCTTTGCAGTTCCCCTAACGCTATCACCCACCTGCCATAGGGGCACAAAATTAAGATATTTACCTCGCAATCCGTAATGAGTAGACTAAAATATTACTACGACCCCAAAACCTGTAAGTACGAGCGATTCAAGCGAAGCAACTGGGACATTGCTCTCAATTCCCTTGGTTTCTTTTCCCTCGCATCGGTATTTGCAGTCCTCATGCTGCTTTCATTCAATTATTTTTTTGAAAGCCCAAAAGAGCTGATGCTTAAGAAAGAAAATAAGGAACTTACCCTCTATTACCAGCTTTTGGAAGGGGAAGTTACCAAGTTGAGCCACATGATGGGAGATCTCCAACAAAGAGATGACAATCTCTACAGAATCATTTTTGAAACAGAACCCATTCCCGGCGAAATTAGAAATGCCGGAATCGGTGGCTCAGATAGGTACAAAGAAATAAAAGAAAAAGGACTAAGACAGGAAGATTTGGTTGTATCTCTTTCCCAAAAAGTGGATGCGCTAAAAAGGCAGATGTACGTGCAATCCGTCAGTTACGACGAAGTGACAGAAATGGCCCACAAAAAAGAAGATTATTGGGCGGCAATCCCTGCAATTCAACCGATCCTTAATGAAAACCTAAACATGCTTGCCTCAGGCTACGGAATGAGAATCCATCCGATCCTGAAAGTCCGCAAAATGCACAAGGGTGTTGACTTTGCTGCTCCTAAAGGCACACCGATATACGCCACCGGAGACGGGGTGGTATCAGCAGTCAAAACTGTTTTTGGAGGCTATGGCAAGCATATTGAAATCGATCATGGCTTTGGATTTACTACCCGATATGCACATATGAATGAATTCAAAGTCAAAACAGGCCAAAAAATTAAAAGAGGTGACTTGATCGGGACAGTTGGAAATACCGGTTCATCTACTGCACCACATATTCATTATGAAATTATGAAAGATGGCAGGTTTGTCAATCCGGTCAACTATTTCTTCAAAGACCTTACCCCTGAGGAGTTTGACAAAATCCTTGAACTGTCAGGAAGAGAAAATCAGTCTTTGAGTTAAGTTTAGGTCCTTATCAGCTTTTTTGCCAGAAGCCCCGCCGCAATCTATGCGCTCTCTGTGAGCTATGTGGTAAATAATCAATCCGTATTTTGCGTCCATTGCGGCAAAAAAAAATAATCTCACGCGGAGCCGCAGAGGAAAGGAATGATGAATTCAGAATGATGAATTCAGCTGAATGAACGCCGCGACCTATGTGGTCTCTGTGAGCTATGTGGTAAATAATCAATTCAAACTTTGTGACCATTGCATTACCTTCTTTTCCTTTGCGGTAAAATAAATATTGCCTCACGCAGAACCGCAGAGGAAAGGAATCAAGAATGATGAATGTATGTATGTCCCTGATATAGCTTGACCACTTTTACTTAACTCTGCAATCTATG
>NZ_JAMFLG010000022.1 GCF_023502205.1 Aquiflexum sp. TKW24L
ATTTTAAATCTTTTTCCTTTTAAAAAATTTCCAAACCTCTATCCAAAATACCCCAATCGAAGAAGCCAGAAATGAAAATAGCAGCATATTGAAACTTACGCTTTCAAAATCAAAAACCTTCATGAAAGATGGAATGGTCAATATCAAGACCAAAAGGGCAAGTGAAATTCCCAATACAAGTGGAACAAGCTTATTGTTGTAAGTCAAAGTTTTGAAGACAGAAAAATAAAATGACCTGTTGACGAGAGTCAGGAAGATATTGCTGAATACCAATGTTGAGAAAATCAAAGTCCGGACAGTTGCTTCGCTATGGCCGGTTGTCATCAGGTAAAACCCAAATCCCAAACAGACTACCGTGATAGCCAATCCCTGAACCACACTCAAAGAAAGTTCTGACCATGAAAAGAAAGTATGCGACATAATCCGGGGTGGTTTGTTCATAGAATCCGGCTCGATCGGTTCATTCTCAAAAACGATGGAACAGGTCGGCCCCATGATCAATTCGAGAAAAATCACATGAATCGGAGTAAAAATCAGCATAAACTCCCATCCCAAAACCAATGGCAACAAAACAATCAGAATGATAGGGATATGGATAGAAATGATGTATTGGATGGCTTTTTTGAGGTTTTCGTAGATTCTTCTCCCTAATGCTACTGCCTCAGTCATGTGTCCCAAGTCATCATCCATGAGTACCAAGGCTGCGGCAGATTTGGCAACTTCGCTGCCTCGCTTTCCCATGGCAATACCGATATGGGCGGCTTTAAGCGCTGGGCCATCGTTGACTCCGTCTCCAGTCATGGCAACCACTTCCCCGTTTTGTTTGAGGGCCTCGACTACTTTGAGTTTAGCTACAGGAAACATCCGGGCGAAGACGTGGGTTTGTTGGACTTTTTGCATGAGCACTTCGACTTCCATCGCCATCACTTCATCTCCGGTCATGATGGCTCCATCAGATTTTAATCCTACCTGTGTGGCGATGGCCCCGGCAGTTTGGGGATAGTCACCTGTTATCATTTTTACTTCGATTCCTGCTTTGTAAAAAGAATTCAGGACTTTCTCTATATTCTTTTTTGGAGGATCATAAAATGCCAACAAACCCAAAAACTCAAATTCAAATTCCTGTTGGGTTTTGGGAAAGGCATTTATAGTCGGATCTGCTTTGCCTACCGCCAAAACCCTGAAACCTTTTTGGGTGAATTGCTCCACATTTTCCAAAACAGTTTTCTTATCTGATTCCGACAATTTTGATTGATCCATCACTCCCTCCACAGAACCTTTGACTGCGATTACCTTTTCTCCGTTTTCCTTTTCAAAGATATGGGTCATGATCGGGGGCTTGCCTCCAAGGGCATATTCGTGGAGCATTTTTGCGGCTTTCCTTTGATCTTTTGGAGCCACTTTTTCATAAAAAATATGGATGGATTTTTCCATCGGATCAAATGGCAGAATTTCTGAAGCCCAAAGAGCGTATTCCAAAGTAGGACTGAATTCGGGTTTATCTTTAGTGAAATCCTGAAGGTTTCCTTTTTCGATATCAAAAATCGAACGAAGCTCCATCCTGTTTTCGGTCAATGTTCCGGTCTTATCAGTACAGATCACAGTGGCTGCGCCGAGGGTTTCTACTGTATAAGGACTGCGGGTGATGACTTTGTTTTTGTAAAGGCGGTATGCACCAAGGGCCATAAAAGTGCTGAATGCGACGGGTATTTCCTCAGGCAAAATCGACATGGCCAAAGTCAATCCCTGAAGCAATGCATTGAGAAGGTCCTTGGAAATCATGTAATTGATCCCCCAAACCAACAAAAATGCAATGCCACCAAAGCTGACCATATACTTGACAAAGCTCTTGATTTGGGTCTGTAGCGGAGTTTTGGTTTCTTCGATTTCCCCTAAGCTTGTTCCGATTTTTCCCAATTCTGTTTTTCTACCGATTGCCTGCACCTCTGCGACACAGTTGCCTGCATCCACCATTGTGCCTTGAAATATCAGTGGAGATTCAGAAAGGTGATCTTTGCTAATCGACAAAGATTCACCTGTCAGGATACTCTCATTGACAGAAAAATCATGGGCTTCAATGATTTTCCCGTCTGCTGGAATCAGGTTTCCATCTTCCACCAGGATCAGGTCTTTGACGACGATTTCTTCTGTCGGGATTTTGACTATTTCATTGTTTCGGTAAACCTTAGCTTGGGGACTTGAAAGTTTCTTGAGGGCATTGACGGCATTGCGGCTTTTGTTTTCCTGAAAAATAGATATACCCGAAACCAATCCGATCGCCACCAACATGATGATACCTTCAGTCGTTTCACCTAGAATAAAGTAAATGGACGAGGCCACCAATAAAATGACAAACAGTGGTTCTTTGATTATTTCAAGCAAAATCCCCCAAATAGGATTTTTGGTTTTTTCACCTATGCTATTGCTTCCAAAAGCCTTGCGGTTTGCGATTACTTCCTGATCACTAAGGCCCTTGTATTCCATATTATCTAAAAATCAATGAGAATTCAATTTAATTATTAATGACTTATAAAGCAGAACAATTTTCATCGGAAAGTTCTCCCAGTGAAGTGTAGATTCACCAGTAGAGTAGAGCCGCTGCCAAAAACCTCATCGTCAAAAAAAGCAAAATTAAAATAATCGGATAGAATATAAATAATATTGTCCTGAGTTGATCACCTGTACATCTTCAGTCTTACGATTGGCTTAAGAAAAACTTAAATAGCACTTAAAAGTATTGTAGAGATATTGTCCCACAGGATCTGATGAGGTAATAATTTAATCTTACCCCAAAGGAAAAAGAATGTATCACAATGTGCGCAAAGGAATTTGAAAATAGGGAATGCTAAATATTCATTTTTGGCTATTTTAATTAACAGCTTTCCAGAAATTCTGCATGAAATCCGAATACCAAGATAATGATTGGAATTAATTAAATATTAAGCTTGGAATAGGGTCCATTTTCAATCTTTTACCACTTTTTATTAAAATCCAATCTTTTTTGTGCTGATTTATTCGGTTCAGGGTTAAAAATTCACTCCAAATCAAAAATTTATATCGCAATTACTTATTAATGGATTAATAATGATTTGCTTGATTTAGAAAAATGTTAAAAATCAAGAAACTGGTTTCACTTTTATCTAATTTTTAATTAATTTTTGTTAAAAAAGAAAATGAAGGTTTGAAAATTAGGCATAAAAAAAGGAGTCTTTGTAAAAGACTCCAAGTGTGGGTTTATTTGTAACTGACTACAGCCGTATAAACTTTGGTAAATAGTAGACTTTTAAAGTTTTTTCGCTACCAAAATTTTTTAAACTTAATAAAAGCATATCAAAAGACCATAAAAACCATAAAATATTTTTTAACAAAATTTTAACATCCAAATGATGTTTGGTTATTTCTGTGTTAACTGAAATACCTTCGGCGTCACACCAAATTCATATTTAAAAGCCCTTATGAAATAGGTGATGTTATTGAAACCCGACATAAAACAAACTTCCTGGATCTGATAATTGGCAGCTTGGAGATATTGCCTGGCAAGTTTGAGTCTTTCCTTCAGGATATATTCCATTGGAGAAAGGCCAAGCTCTGTTTTGAAGGTTCTCGAAAAATGCGCTTTGCTCATACAGGCCTTTGAACTCAGGTCATCTAGGTTTAGATTTTCACGGATATTGGTTTTTATAAAATCAATGACATAGGCCATCCTATTTGAGGAAGCTAAGCTTTTATATGTTTTTTCCAACAAATCCCTAGCCTGGGTTTGAGAAAGCCTGATCAAAAGTTCTTTCAGAGCAAAAGAAGCAATAAGATCTTTTTCTTTAGACCTTTCCTTCACACCGATTCTGATAAACCTGTTGATGATTTCGGAGAGATCCTGGGTATTGATCAAGTGAAATCTGGAAAGATCCAAACCCCAATCCTTGGTCACTTCTTTTTCAGGCAGCCTTTCATTCAGAAGATTGAAGGTGTTTTCAATCATTTCTTTGGATATTGAAAGTGCGATACATTGAGTCGGGTTATCCCATTTTGCTTCAGGAAAATCAATTTTCATCACTTCATTGGGAGGGACAATGACCGATTCACCCGGCAGGTAGTCGAATCCAGGCTTGTCAAAAAGATGCATGACCTTCTTCCCTTTGAGCATGGTGGTCAAGACAAGATCTCCAAAACTCAGGTTGACATTCTTTGCTTCTTGGTGGGTTTCAAAAATATTGAGTTCACAATCGTGCAAAGTATATGTAGTCCTGTTTTCCACAAGGGTTTTTAGGTCTTTTTCATTCCTCCAAGGCACTCCGGCGATAAGGTTATTTTGCATTTTTGGGTATTTTGGGTATAGCTTAAAGTTAGTAATTATCAAGGATTTACAAAAGCCCTCCTTAAGACCTAACGGAAAAATAACAGTTATACTATCCTATAGTTTAAGGAAAAGGCGATTTTATGTATTCGGAAAATTTGTCATGTAAAGTGGAAACTTTGATGCGATAGGTGGATTTTTTTGATAAAATATTGGGTAAATTTGAACTAATCCAAAATAATCTAAATCATGACAACATTAACATTATCAGAAGCTAAGCCTGTAGAAAGGCCTCACATCAAAGAAAAGTATGACCACTTTATTGGTGGTAAATGGGTAGCTCCTTCCTCAGGGGAGTATTTTGATAACATCTCGCCGATTGACGGCAAGGTATTTTCCAAAGCTGCAAGAGGCAACAAAGCTGATATCGAATTGGCCTTGGATGCGGCACATGCTGCATTTCCCTCTTGGTCCAAAACTTCAGTGGCAGTAAGAAGTAAATTGTTGAACAAAATAGCCGATGTCATAGAGGAGAATCTAGAAATGTTGGCAAGAATAGAAACCATTGACAACGGAAAAGCCCTTAGGGAAAGCCGTGCAGCTGATTTGCCATTGGTTATAGATCACTTCCGGTACTTTGCAAGTGTGATCCGTGCGGATGAAAGTTCCATTTCTGAGCATGACGAGCATACGGTCAGCATTGCATTGCACGAACCACTTGGCGTCGTAGCCCAAATTATTCCATGGAACTTCCCTCTTCTAATGGCAACATGGAAAATTGCCCCTGCCCTAGCAGCTGGATGCTGTACTGTCGTGAAGCCTGCCGAACAAACCCCAACCAGCATCATGGTGCTGATGGAATTGATCGGGGATATCCTTCCTCCGGGAGTACTGAATATCGTAACCGGATTTGGAGTCGAGGCCGGAAAACCTCTTGCTTCCTCCAATAGGGTTGCCAAAGTTTCCTTTACCGGAGAGACGACCACTGGAAGGTTGATTATGCAATACGCTTCCGAAAACCTTGTCCCTGTCACCATGGAGCTTGGAGGAAAATCCCCCAATATCTTTATGAAATCTGTGGCTGATGCAGATGATGATTTCTTTGACAAAGCCGTGGAAGGTGCAGTGTTATTTGCGCTAAACCAAGGAGAGGTTTGCACCTGTCCATCCAGAATCTTGGTTCATGAAGACATCTATGATGTATTTATGGAAAAGGTTATAGAACGAACCAAAGCCATCAAAATGGGACATCCTCTCGCTGAAGATACCATGATGGGTGCGCAGGCTTCCAATGACCAATTTGAAAAAATCCTATCATACCTAGACATCGGCAAGCAAGAAGGTGCAGAAGTTCTTTGCGGTGGTGACAAAGCGTCACTGAATTCTGGATTGGAAAATGGCTACTATATCCAGCCGACGATCTTCAAGGGACATAATAAAATGAGGATCTTCCAAGAGGAGATTTTCGGCCCCGTAGTTTCGGTGACTACTTTCAAGACTACCGAAGAAGCCATTGCCATCGCAAATGATACCATGTACGGATTGGGAGCGGGACTTTGGTCTCGAGATGCCCATGAACTTTATCAAATTCCAAGAGCCATTTTGGCAGGACGTGTTTGGGTCAATTGCTACCATGCTTATCCGGCACATGCACCTTTTGGAGGGTACAAAAAGTCAGGTTTTGGAAGAGAGAATCACCTGATGATGCTCAACCATTATCGTCAGACCAAAAACATGCTGATTTCTTACGATAAGAAAAAACTCGGCTTCTTTTGAGAAGATGATAGACGTGAGATTTGAGACGTGAGATTTGAGACGTGAGATAAAAGGCGTTAAGTTTGAGAAGTTTCCTTAAATCGGGGAAACTTCTCATTTTTTTAATCTATTGAAAAGGCAAAGTAGATATTCCACCAAAACCACAAAAACCAATATAAATATGAACAATTTACCAAGAGTACTGATTACCAAGGCCGCCATGGATGTCATTGACACTTTGCGCAGGCGATTTGGAACTGACCTGATGTTTCACCAAAGCGGAGGCTGCTGTGATGGATCCTCTCCGATGTGCTTCGAAAAAGGGGATTTCAAAGTTGGTGGAAGTGATATTTGGATGGGTGAAGTATATGGTTGCGACTTTTTTATGAGTGCGGATCAGTTTGAATATTGGAAACACACAGAACTCACTTTGGATGTAACTCCCGGCAGAGGCAGCAGCTTCTCTATCGAAATACCTATGGGAATAAGGTTTATGATCCGATTCAGACTTTTCACCATGGAAGAATTCCAAAATTTGATTCCGACCAAAACAGGAGAAGAGGTTCTGGAAAGTTGATTTTTACAATTCCTATTTTTCATTATCTTCATAGCGAAACCACTAATTCCTATGAAAAAAGCATTAATTGTGTTTATCAGTCTCTTTTTGATCTATTGGATTGCAACAATGGTGGTGCCGGCCAAAATTGAAAAAAAAGGAAACCCAGTCAAAAACCTCCCCCCATACAAAGTTTCGGCAGAAGCACAGGCACTTTTCAACTCCTTTGATTTTGTGGCGGACCTCCATTGTGACGCATTGCTTTGGGGGAGAAACCTGACCAAAAAATCAGACTTCGGTCATGTGGATTTCCCTAGGATGCAGGAAGGAAATGTTGCCATGCAGGTATTCACCGTCGTGTCCAAATCGCCCAAGGGCCAAAATATGGAAGTCAACAGTAGTGATGCTACTGACAATATCACCCTACTCAATATCGCCCAGGGCAGACCGTTTTCTAACTGGTTTAGCCTCATGAAACGGACCTTATACCAATCTGCCAAACTGGAAGAATTTTCTAATGACTTTGATGGGAAATTTATTGTCATCAAATCCAAGGAAGATGTAAGACAAATTGCAGAATTGAGAAAAACAGACAAAAATATCATTGGAGGACTTCTTGGAATCGAAGGAGGACATGCCTTGGAAGGAAAAATAGAGAACCTGGATAAGGCCTATGACGCAGGAGTCAGGCTCATTGGGCCTTCCCATTTTTTTGACAATGAACTTGGAGGCTCTGCCCATGGCATGAGCGGGGAAGGTTTGACAGATTTTGGCAAGGCAGTGGTCAACAGGATGAATGAACTGAACATGGTCATTGATTTGGCGCATGCTTCTCCCAAGATGTTTGATGATGTTTTGGAATTATCCGCCAAGCCGGTGATGGTTTCCCATACCGGGATTAGGGCTGTCCTCAATTCTCCCCGCAACCTATCAGATGATCAGATCAGAAGGCTCGCTGTCAAAGGTGGAATAATTGGGATTGCTTTTTTTGACATGGCTGTGGGTGCCGATGAGCTTAAAGGAATCGTTGCGTGCATGAAGCGTGTCAAAAACCTTGTCGGAATCGAACATGTTGCGCTTGGGTCAGATTATGACGGAAATGTGGGCGTACCCTTTGACATTACAGGATTGCCTCTCATCGTTGAGGCCCTGATGCAGGATGGTTTTTCAAATGAAGAAATCAAGGCCATCATGGGCGAAAATGTCAAAAGATTTTTGTTAGAAAACCTGTAAAGTGTTTTTAAATACCGCCAGATTTTAAATACCTGTATATGTCGGAAGCCAAAATCCATCAGGAAATCAGTTTTGCAGGAAATATCCAAAAATATCTCCGTGAGTTTGTTTATGGAGGCATAGACGGGGCAGTCACTACTTTTGCTGTGGTGGCAGGTGCCGTAGGCGCAGACTTAGATGCCTCTATCATCATTATACTGGGCTTTGCCAATCTCCTAGCGGACGGCTTCTCCATGTCTGTTGGAGCCTATCTTTCTGCCAAATCTGAAAAAGAAAACTATAAAAAACACAAAGACATCGAATATTGGGAAGTGGACAACCTTCCCGAAAAAGAAAGACAGGAAGTAGAGGATATATACCGGGAAAAAGGGTTTGAAGGAGAGCTTCTGGAAAAAGTCGTTGATGTCATCGTGGCTGACAAGGACCGATGGGTAAACGAAATGATGAAGGATGAACTCAATATGATAGAGGACACCAAAAGTCCATTCAAAATCGGAATGGCAACCTTGATTTCTTTTATCATAGTTGGATTTATTCCGCTGATGGTCTACCTGTATGACCTTTTTTGGGTGGTTACGATTGACCTTTTCCTTTGGACGAGTATTTTTACCGGTATGGCGTTTTTGGCAGTCGGATGGTTAAAAAGTTTCGTCAATCAAACCAATGTTCTCAAAAGCATTTCGGAAACACTCCTTTTGGGGTTCTTGGCTGCTTTGGTGGCTTATTATGTAGGTGACTTTTTAGAGTCTTTAATTGCAAATGCTTAGATGAAAACCATTGATGAGGTAATCGCCCGGATGGATCAGATCGTTGCTGAATGCAAAAGCAAAAGCAGTAGAATCGGGTATTTTGCAATCCTATACAGACAGGTGACTATCAGGATCAAAAACGGAATTCTCAATTCTGAATTTGAGGACAATCCAAGAATGGAAAAGCTCGATGTCCTATTCGCCAAACGTTTTATCGATGCTTATGACACCTATCAATCCGGCCAAAAGCCGACAGCGAGTTGGATTCATGCCTTCAAAGCGGCCGAGTCATCCAAGCATCTTGTGCTGCAACACTTGCTTTTGGGAATCAATTCACACATCAATCTTGACCTTGGTATAGCTGCGGTAGAAACCATAGACGGCGGTGACTTGATTTCACTTCAAAACGATTTCAACAAAATCAATGCGGTATTAGCCGAATTGGTAGATAGTGTCAAAAGCAACGTCGGCACCATGTCGCCATTCTTCCATACGATTATCAGATTTGCCAAGGGAAAAGAAGAGATCCTCGTGAACTTTAGCATCAAACTCGCGAGAGACGGCGCTTGGAGATTTGCCAGAAAGTACCAAACTGCCGAGGACAAAGCAGACTGCATTCAAAAAAGAGACAAAGCCATCGCAATACTCGCAAAAGGCCTGACGAATCCGGGAATCAAACTCCGAATGTGGGTTTGGCTGATCGGATTGGCAGAATGGAAGTCGGTCCCAGAAATCATGGAACAGCTAAATATGGCAGCAGAGGCTACAATTCCAGTCACTTAATTCCTGCATTGGTGTAAATGGAAAAACATTTTTAATGGGTGTCGGTATAAGAATTAAATCCATAGATTCTATTATGAAATTTATTCTTGTTTGGGTAATTTTATTTGGTTTTCTTTCTGTTCCCGCCTTCCCGCAATCCTTCCAATCGGGACATGTTTATGACCAAAAAACCAACCAGCCAATCCCTTTTGTAAATATCCAAGTCAAAGGAAAAGAAAGAAAAGGAACGATTACCGATGTCAGGGGACTTTTTAGGTGGGATATTTTTGAAGAAAACGATTTACTGCTCATAACCCATGTTGGGTACCATCCTCAGGAAATCTCTGTTCAAAACCTCAAATCCCGATCGGATATTTTTTTGATGCCGACGACTGTAGAATTGGGTGAAGTCCAAATCCTAGCCGGAGAAAATCCTGCCTTACCCATCATCCGGAAAGCCATTTCAAACAAAGACCTGAATAATCCAGACCGGCTTGATTCTTATAATTTTACGAGTTATAATAAAATGGTCATGACTTTGGACGGGCTGAATGAGGAACCTGAGGTGGACGATACTACGGTGAATTTCCTCAAGGGTGGTCACATTTTTATGACTGAAAGTTTCTCCGAAGTGGTATTCAAAAAGCCTGGAAAAAGGAACGAAACTGTCAAAGCCTCCAAAATGTCAGGAATAGAAAACCCGCTTGTGGCCATGGCTTCAAGCAGTTTTCAGCCATTTTCATTTTACACAGACCATATCAAAATCCTTGAAGTTCCTTATGTCAATCCACTCTCCAATGACGGGTTAAGGAAATACGATTACTTCCTCGAAGACAGTATCCAAAATGAAATCGGCACTTCTTTCATCATCAGTTACCAACCCAAAGAAGGCAAAGTCTACCAGTTGGGAAAGGGCCTGTTGTCCATCTCCTCTATCCAATATGCTTTGGAAAATATGGTCATCAAACCCTCCGACCCTGATACAAACCTACTTTTTGAATTGCAACAAAAGAACCGATGGGACGGGAAAAATTGGTTTCCTGAGCAACTGAACAGCATTTACCTTGCACCTGAAATGGAATTTGAGGGGAAAACTTTTAAGATTACGAACCAGACTTTCCTCTCCGATGTACAAATCAATGAGCTCGACAGGAGTACGAAGTTCGGGCCGATTGCACTCAACTTTGACATTCAAAATGACCTTTATAATTGGAATGATCTCCGTTTGGATTCACTGACTTCCCGTGAATACTTGACTTATGTGAGGTTTGATCAGATGCCTGAGAAAGATAAAAAGCGTCTAAATATGGCTTCAAAAATCTTGACCCTACTGAGTTCGGGAAGAATCCCCTTAGGTCCGGTTGACTTGATCCCTAACCGAGTGCTTAGGTTCAATCGGTTTGAAAGTGTAGGATTGGGTCTCGGTTTGTCCTCAAATGAAAGGCTTTCAGATTTCTTCAGGGTAGAAGGTTATTTCAGGTATGGATTCAGGGACAAAGGCTGGAAATATGGCGCAGGTACAGAATTTAGGCTGGATAAAAAATTCGACTCCAAGCTTTTGTTTTACTATAGTCAAGATATTTCGGAGCCTGGCAAAACCCTGCTTACAAAGACCAATTCCTTCAGTTCTGCAGGGAATATTTTCAGAAATTTTCTTGCTGACCGGATGGATGAAGTCGAGCGCTATTCAGTAGAATTCTCACAAATGCCACTCAAAGGTGTTCGTTTAGGATTATTTGGTTCTGTAGAAAATCGGTCAAATGTACTCAATTATGCTACCGCAGTGCCGACCGATGATTTTCCAAAGGTTTTCACCGCAACTGAGACAGGCATCGATTTCCGTTTTGTTGGAGGAGAAAGTGTATCCCGAATTGGCAACAACCTGATTTCCTGGTCCCTTTCCTACCCTGTCATCAGCCTTCGTGCTTCAAAAGCCATTCCTGATGTATTTGGGGGAAATGTGGATTTTTGGAATACAGAATTCAAATTCCAGCACCAATGGAGCTCGGGAAATTCTTTGAACCAATTCCATCTGGCTGCTCATCGAGTTTGGGGAGAAAATCTGCCTATCTCTTACCTCAATTCCGGATACGGCATCAATGCAGGCCGGAGAAATGCCTTGGATTTTGCACTTTCATTTTCAGGTTTTATGCAGACCATGTTTTTGTATGAATTTCTCTCAGACCAAAGCATGCATGCAAGCTATTCCCATCAGACAGGGCCTTTGTTCTACAAAAAGGCAGGAAAAGCATTCTTTGCCCCACAACTCAGATTTTACCAAAGTTTTGCCATTGGAAGTTTGAGTAATCCTGAGTTTTATGATTTTGTAGATTTCAAAACCATGGAAAAAGGTTACTTAGAATCGGGTATTGAAGTAAACAACCTCATCAAACAAAAATCAGGATTCCAATACCGGGGATGGGGAGTTGGGGCATTTTACAGATATGGACCCTATGCCAATCCCACATTCAAAGAAAACCTTACCATCACGCTGTCGATTACTGCATCATTTTGATGTGAAAAATTACAAAAATCCATAAAGATTTGATTACGATCTATGTGTTCTAATTGAACTATGTGGTAATTTTTACATTACGATCGTTGGAAGAATTAAGGGATAAAAGGATTTGAAGAATCTGATTTTTGAGGTTTTTTACTTTACCATATAGACACATAGTGCACATAGCTTTTAAAGGAAATCAAAAAGGATTTGATCAAGATCTATGTGTTCTATATGAACTATGTGGTAAATATTTCTTTACGATCGTTGTAAGGATTAAGGGATAAAAGGATTTGATCAAGAACTATGTGTTCTATATGAACTATATGGTAAATTTCAAGTGGCAAATTTTTCCTAAGAATGTTATTGCGTTATCGGCAAAGAAGCAGAACCATAAAAACCATTTAATCAAGCCCCCACCCCATTTGCAGTCCTGAAAACCTGAATATTCTGCTCGCTTTTTTCCCGGGTCTTGACAGTTTGTTCGTTGGAATATACCTGAACCCTCATCTCTGCCAAATCTATCAATTCATCATAAGGCCCTCTTGGAGAGATCAATTTGACAAAAATCGGAGCGGTCTCTACTGCTACAAAAAGTAACATGATCATGATATTGGCCCAAAACATCGCATTGCTTTCTTTTGTCAAAATCTCCAAGGCATCCAACCTTGCCGCCAACCCGTCAAATCCGTCAATGTTGGGTTGGATCTTATCAAACTCTGCTTGCCGCAAAGCAGTCAATTTTCTGATTTCAGAATCAAGTGTATCGATCCGTACCTGATTGCTGGCGCGAAGCGCTTCTAGATCCTTTTGGGCAACATCAAGTTGCTGCTCTTTTTTCTTTGCATTGCTTCCCAATCCGACAATACCGCTCGTTCCGTCGGTTTTGGTACCGAAGCGCTCATAGTCATATTCCTGTTGGACTTTGTCTCTGAAAGCTGTCGCAGCAACAACTTCGGATTTCAAGCTATCTTTTTTGGCTTCCAATCCATTGATTTCAGAAAATCCCGCTTTCAAGGCTTCTTTGCTTTGGGCAATCATTACCGTCTTTTTCTCATCTAGTTTTCTGTTGATTTCCCTTTCAAAAATCTTAAGCTCCAAAGGTCTTGAGATCACTATGGCCAAAAGCACGGCAAAAACCAATCTAGGTATCGCCATTTTCCATTCCGCCCAGGCATTGTTGCGCTTCCGCATACTTGCCACGATAAACCTGTCAAGATTGAAAATCATCAAGCCCCAAACCAATCCAAAACCAATGGCATACCAAGGTGATTCGAAAACAGTAAATAGCGCATATCCGGCAGAAATTGCTGCCAAAAGTCCTGTAAAAAAAACCGTCCCGCCGATGCCGACATATTTGTGGGTTTCGGTGGGCGTTTTGGTCAAAAGGGGCGCATAAGCACCTGAACAGAACCAAAAGAATTTGGTGATTTTATTCATAATCGGAATGGATTGTTTGGAATATGTAGATGCCTACAAAAAACGAACTAGATAGAACGAAAGTATAGCGATAATTACAACTATTCACGGAATTGGGACAGAAACACCAGATTCAGGTGTAGAAAGATATTTTCCTCCTCGGATATGCTGAGGAACTAAGTCTGAGACGAGAAAAATTCAGTGTTCAGATTTGAGATAAAACCATAAAATGTTCGCTTTCTGTTCGGATTTGGCACATCGAGAGATTAAGCCTACATTGATTGAGGGTTATTGGGTTAAGGGTTATTTGGTTAATTGGTTAATTGGTTAACTGTTATCCAAGCCAATCCCTGAACAAAGACCAAGAACTTTACTTTGGATTCTAATCTTATTTCTTGGTACTTTGTTCTTAGTACAAAGTTCTTGCTACTCGCCATTCGTCTCGCTTCTCGCTTCTGTCTCAAATCTCACGTCTTGTATCTCACGTCTCACATCTCAAAAAAAATGTCCAAATCCATCAACCTCGGAATTCAGATCGTCCCAAAAAGCAAAACGCTTGACAGCTATGCCTTGGTAGACAAAGCCATTGACGTCATCCAAAAATCAGGAGTCAAATATGAGGTCACTCCATTTGAAACAGTCATGGAAGGTCCGCAAGACAAGCTTATGGCGGTTGCTCTGCAGGCGCAAGAAGCGGTATTAGAAGCCGGTGCGGATGAGGTTTTGGTATATTACCGGATGCAAATCAGGAAGGGAGATGATGTGACTATGGAAGAAAAAACCTCTAAATTCAAGATCAATCCCTGATCGTCATTTTTTAGGCCTTAGGTTTTCCAGTTATCATGTGCTATGCCTGTTGCAATTGTTTAGATAACTCTTAGGTTGGATTTAATAGTTTAATTTTTATAAATGTCATAATTGACTGAAAAAATAATATTTTTATCATTCTGGCTTAGTTTCTGATATCCAAATAAAGATCATTAGAGATCGCTAACCTTATAAATTCGGGTTTTCTTCCGAACCGATTATACTATTTGTTTCAATGATTTCTTATATTATGTCAAATAACCTTAGATGATTATGAAGAGACTCTTTACTTATTTTATACTGCTTAATTTCATTTCTTTTTATTCTCATGCCCAGATTACAACTGTCAATTATGACATCGTCAGCAATGAGATCAACGGAAATACACCTTTGCCTTCGGAGGATGTTTTTTTCATCAAAGGTGTTTTGCCCAAAAATATTGAACTCGTCCAAGTGGGAGTCAAGCGGGGTAGCAGATCTAGCAATATCCAAGAAGTCTATTTTTGGAAAAAACCTTTTGATTTCGAAATTTCTCAGTTCGAATTGTTTGTTTCCGAGCCTCTGAGGGCCAATGAAAGGTATACACTTGAATTCCAGTTTTTTTCCAGGGCAAAAAGTGCGCAAATCGAAGAGGTCCAAAATGCGATCAACAAAAATCTGGAATCCTACATCCGGGCCAACTTAGAAGTTACCTCAGGAGGCATCAAGGTGAACCATTCCAACCAAGTCATGATGACTCAGATGGATAAAATTGTCGCTGACGCCTTGGAAGATTACCGAAATTATTTAGGAAGGGACTTCAAAGGTTTTAGCGAAATATTCAGACAGAAATTAGAACAAAAAGATCGACTGAAATTGAGAAGAGCCAGATTCAATATTTTAGGTAAAAACAAAGGTGACAATGACAAGGCGGTCTATGCCAGCCAATACATAGAAGAATTGATAGCATTGGCACAAAATGAGTCCAATCAGTTTGTGGGAAACAACCTCTTGTCGCTCGTAGAAATCAGTTTGATCGACAAATATCCTACTGAAAAGAAACCCACTACCCTACCCTTAAACTTTGGCTATGCCACAATTCCCTTCAAAAGATCTTTATCAGACACAGAGTACCTTCATGGATTCTATGCAGGGGTTTCATTGCCATTGGGGAACAGAACTTTTACAAAATTCTTAGGAAATACCTCCTTTTCGACAGGGGTGTTTCTCCAAAATTTTGAAACCCAAGGAGGCGACAAAATCTCAGGTCAGTATATAGGTTTGCCGATTTACGCGGGTCTGGGATACAAATTCTTTAGAATCATGAGATTCAATGTCGGAGCGGTCCTCGTCAATCAGGAAGAACTGAATACAGGAATCAGCCATGACTATGTTCAGTTTTTCACCGGAATTAGTCTGGAATTAAACCTTTGGATGGGACTTAATAACAAGAGGTAACCATGAAAATCAGAACTTTAACTTTGATTCTCACTTTCTTTTGCCTTTACTCCACCACGTATTCACAACAAAAGGAATATAAATGGAGAATCGGCGCAAGTGGAGGGTATACCAATTATTACGGAGACCTGACGCCTTATAGGTTAGATGGACTATACAATTGGGAAGCTAACAGGCACTTGTTTTATTACAACGATAATTATGCTGCCAAACCCTCCTACAAGATCTATTTGGAAAAACAACTCAGCACCACGATTGGGCTAATGCTTAATTATGGAAATTACCATTTTGGCATGAGTGACCGATACGTCCAACGTGACGGCGAATTATATACTGACAATCCTAATTTTACCAGAGGTCTGAATTTCCAAAACCACACCCGTGACCTTGGTCTATCATTGGTCTTCAAGACAGACAATGACAAGTTTCTATCTTCGAGTTCACTGATTGCACCTTATTTTACTGTAGGACTTGGTTATATCCGCTTTGATGTCAAAGGAGATCTTTTGGACGGCGATGGGCAACGTTATGACCAAAACTTACCGGGAATTATTCATGATGGAATTTATGAAACAAATCTTCCAGACTGGAACACCGAATTGGTAAATGGGTATGACCAGGATTCTTGGTATGCCAATTTTGGGTTGGGCTTCAGAGTCCGATTGGGATCCCGTGTAGAATTCTTTGCACAGAGTGATTTCTTGCACACTTTCACTAACTTTTTGGATGATGCAAGTGGCAGATACAGGATGGAGTATGACAATGATTTCCAGGCTTATGCTGCCAAACCGGGAACCAATGTCATTGATCCGAATAGTCCTTATCGTGGTCATCCTGATGAAGCAAAAGATTGGATTATCTATCATGGGATAGGATTGAAATTCAATTTTGGAGCAAGCAAAAAAACTTTTACCGCGCCCCGTCT
The DNA here is from genome assembly GCF_023502205.1 of Aquiflexum sp. TKW24L. Classification (GTDB taxonomy): domain Bacteria; phylum Bacteroidota; class Bacteroidia; order Cytophagales; family Cyclobacteriaceae; genus Cognataquiflexum. Next base: position 16,438 of record NZ_JAMFLG010000022.1, read on the forward strand.
GAGCTCCTATAATCCTAACAATTCGGTAAGCTTAAAAGAAGCCCTAAAATCCAATCAAGACTATCAAGACTCTTTGTTGAATAGGAAAAGTGGAGTTACCAACAATTTTTTCTATACAGTTCAATTGATTGAAACAAAAAGACTAGACAGCTTGGCCTATGCGACAAAAATCCTTGGCTTTGAACAGGAAATCCAAAAAAGGGAAACTCGGATTCTGGAATCACAAACAGCTGAAAGGAGACTTTTGGGTATTTCCGGCACCTTTGACAGTCAATACGACAGCCTCGAAAAAGAAAACAGACTTGACCCAAGAGAAAAACAGGATTTGTTGCAAGCTTCACAAAAAGCAAGATTTGATATCCGATACAGCATAGATAGTCTGAACCGCAGGCAACAGGAGCTTTTATCAGAAATAGATTCAATTGCAAATCTTAAAAGAAATTTACCCTTAGAGCAGCGGGTATTGGTATTCCCTGACCCGGATAGCCTTTTTCAAAAGCAAGTGATGGTATCAGATTCTATTGTCCAAAGCAATACAAGGACCTTTGCAGCAGCGGAGCAGGAATCTACGAAATCTTTTCAGGCAGAAAAAATAGAGTCCGACCAAGCAGAAAGTGCACCAACAGCCATGGCAGCAGCTCCGCCGGTAAGGCAATCAAATGAAAGGATGACTCAGGTGGAACAGGAAAACCAATACCTGAAATCCGAGCGGGACAGAATATTGAGAGAATATAATGATTACCTCAAATCCGGTAAACCCAAAAGGGAAAAACCTAGGTACATCGAAAATACCAGGACAATCCAAAGAGAAAACACCAATACAGTCTACCGAGATGAACCACAACGACGCAGGCGCTGGTGGTGGCCTTTTGCAGCAGCAGGAGGAGTCGCCACGGCGATAGCATTATCGGACAATGATGAGGGTGACAATCAGAATACTCCTATTGATTCAGCAGCCATTGTTCAGGAATTTTTGGGAAGAGAAGATATGATTTTTGCTGTTTCATCTGCCTTGTTGGGAGTTGACCTTCGGAATAATGTTAAACAAGAAAAGTCATTGCTAGAGGTTCCAGAAACATTGTTGGCGGTTGAAACCATCACAGACACCGTCTATGTGGACAATAAAGCTGTTACCAATCTTATTAAATCCAAAGAAATCCTTTATTTTAAATTGAACCAAAAGGTTCCTGATGCGGAAGAAACAGCCAAACTTGCAGAGCTAGCGGGATTTATCAAAGAAAATGAAGAATACCGGTTGTTGATTACTGGATTTGCAGACAATACAGGTAATGTGAATTTTAACCTCAAGCTTGCAGAACAACGAATGAATTCAGTTGCGGAATTATTGAGAAGTGAATTTGGATTGGCAGAAGATCAACTTAGACTAGAGTCCGGTGGGCAAGTTATCCGCGGAAACCGTCAGGCAGCCAATGACCTGGATAGAAGGGTGGAAGTCAGGACGGAGAGGAGGTAGGGGTTAATTGTTTATTTGCTTAATTGTTGTATTGGTTGTAGTTGTTGTAATTGTTGTCTGATGAGGGGTGTCAGGTTGTCGTTAAAAATGCTAAAACTGCCAACTAGGAATGTTCCACTTCGACTGCCCACTGAGACTACAAACTGCAACTGCCTTCTGCAAACTGAATTCTGCAACTGCCTACTGAGATTGCTTACTGCAAACTAGGTCTTGGTACTTCGTACTTTGTTCAATTCTCGCAACCCGCTTCTCGTTTCTCGCTTCTAACTCTTTCTTTCTTCAAAAAGCGAATACTTTAACTTTTCCCTCAACATCTGTAGAGCCTTGACTCCTTTTGGGGAATTTCCTTTTTCGCTGAGTGGTGGACTCCAAACTGCAACCGTAAATTTGTTGGGCATGACTGCTACTGTCCCTCCACCAACACCGCTTTTGCCCGGCAAACCTACACGGAAAGCAAACTCTCCCGATTCGTCATAAAATCCACAGGTCAGCATCAGCGCATTAACCCTTTGAGTATCGATTGGGCTGAGGATTTCTCTTTTTGCAAAAATGGAATATCCCCGATTGGCCAAAAATGAAAATGACCTTGCCAAGTCCACACAGCACAATTCAATGGCGCATTGCCCACAATAGGTTCGGATGACATCCTGAATGTCATTTTCAAAATTGTCATATGCCTTTAGAAAATAGGCCAAAGCTGTATTTCGCTCTGAATGGGCAATCTCCGAATTCATCACAGATTCATCGATCCGGACGCATGTTCTTCCCACGATGTCGTTGATAAAACCATGAATTTCTTCCAATGGCTTTTTGTGAATGGTTGTCAGCGCATCAGTAATTACCAATGCCCCGGCATTGATAAAGGGGTTTCTCGGGATTCCTTTTTCAAATTCCAGCTGGGCAATCGAGTTGAACGGATTGCCGCTTGGCTCGACGTTGACCCTGGACCAAAGTTTGCTTTTGAAGACATGCGCCACCATCGTCAAGGTCAACACTTTGGAAATACTCTGTATAGAAAATGGAACTTCAAAATCTCCGGCACCATACACTTTTCCATCCAGATCCACCAAAGCAATCCCAAAATTATCCGGATCGACTTTTGCTAATTCAGGGATATAGTCGGCAACTTTTCCTCCAAGATCCTGGGGTTTTAATTCATTATAGATATCGTCAATGATTGATTGGTAGTTCATGTTTTCAAAGTGTTGATTTTTTCCTTCAATAATCTAGCCTGAATAAATCAAGTGTCAATCTTAATGTTCATTATTTTTTAAATGGGAAAGAATTTATTAATGATATAAAAAAGTAATCAACCCTAACTAGGACTTCAAAGCCAATTTCTTTTGTTTATAGAGAAATTCAATGACAACTTCCAACCAAAATCAAACCTGAATCCATTTAAAGTGGCTATCGGCTCGAATTAATATCTATTATCTCCAATGGTGATATTTTATTTAAACCTTTGATGTGATGATTTTTTACCGTCACCATAATCATTTGAACATTATATCAATAGAGTATCCTAAATAAATCTGAAGACCAAAATAAAAGATTTATCAAAACTTTTATCTCATTAATGTACTGATGGGAATTTTAAAACCTAGCTCAAGGTTAAAACCATTAAGATTTCCTGATTCTGAATAATCAATCCGCTGTCCATTGACTATTTCTTGAACATTTACAAAACCAACTTCAGGGCTTCCGAAATTTTGTGAAAAGTTAAATGAAAGTATGCTGGAATTGAATAAAGGTATATCCATGAAAGCACCTGCCTGAAAAAACAGCTTCCCCCCGGATCTCTGAGTTGACGGTGTGGACAGCAGGACAGGTACGCGTTCATCATCCAATACCAAAGCACCTCTTTGGGTCACATACGTCCTTATAGTATTCAATGTCACGAAAGTAGCAGCCGAAACACCAAATCTCAGGCGGTTCTTTTCTCCTATATCCCAATGATATCTTGCCCGTAGTGGAATAGCCCTTGTCATCGGATCACTTAGGCTTATCAAACCAAAATTTTCAGTTTCTGTTTTTGTTTGACTCATCCAACTGGAGTAACCGGTTTCAAAGCTCCATTGACCTGAAGTGTATCCAAATAGAAAACTGGTTGCCGGCCTAAATCTGGTGATCCCCGGAATGTCATTCTTTTCAAAATCAGGCTGAGATCTCAATAAGCTAGTAAGCATCACATAGGAACCATCTCCCCATGCAGCCATACGTTTTTCAGATTTTCGCTCTTTTTTGATTACTCTCCAGTCCTCCTTTTTTTCATGGCCTCTACGCCTGAAATCTATTCCATACCCCAACACCAGCCCTGTATAAGTCCCTCTCCTCTGAACTACAGGATGGGAAGTTTCTTCAATCCAATTTAAATTTGACTCATTTAACATCCCAAAGCCCTGATGATGTCTTAGCCCAAGTAAAAAATAATTGTTACCTGGAGTATTGAATTTCATTCCCACTTCTAAAGAACCAGAAGGCACTACATAAGTTGTATACTTAAAGTTTAATACTGAATCCTGAATTTTAATCCCGTAATCTCGTGAAAGATTTATCCCCAAGGAAGGCTGAACATAGAATTCATTTTCACCCACCTCCCAAGTCTTCCTAAAACCTAAGCTATAATTCCTAAAAGCAAAACCTGCATTATTCCTCTGGGGTACATATAAAAATGAAGAACCTGAATTTTCTGGATTCAAAGTATACCCAAAAGGCGAGGAAGCAGCCCAAGATTGCAGGACAAATTGCCAGTTCTTATTGATATTGTATGATAATCCCAAACCAAAATTTACTCCAATGGGAGTTGTAAAATCCATGGAAGGCAAAGGATCATTTAAAAAGTTTTGATACCCTTGATTAGGAACAGTATACAGTTCAAGGTTGATCCTGCTTTGGGCATTTGCATGAAAAGGACACATCCACAAAAGCAAACTCATTGAAAGAAGTAGTTTTTTCATTTTAGAAATATTTTGTGAACTGATCATTACATTAAATATAAGACTTTTCAACTAACTTCTTTTACTATCTGGTTGTTAAAAAAAAAAAATAGATTTCATAGCAATTGGAGGCAATTTCTAATACACCATCTGCAACACTGGCCTTTTGCCACAATTCATTTCTTTCCAACCTGGTCGACAGCAGTTCTTCCTCATAATAACGCTGTGAAAAACCATTTAAAACAACTCCAAAAAACAATATTCCGTCAAATCCAAAATTTAATATCATCAATTGAGGTAGTGAAAATATAAAACATGGATTTATAACTGATTTTAGGATAAATTATTTTGGAAGAGTAAGAAAAATAAAACTTTAAGATTGGCTTTTCCATTAATCATACGCAATGATTCGGGTAGATTGAATTTCAATTTTTCACTTTGTTTAATGACTGAAAAACCATATAAATCAAATATGGCTTCATTCCGATGCATATCAGAATGAAGCCATGATCGAAAAAGAATATCTCTTTTCAGGCTAAAGAAGCGTGTCCCGGTTTTTATTTTCTAAACAACACATTCAAAGGCAACTTATAACCCAATTCCAGCATAAAACCGTTCAGCGTGCCTGAACTCTCAAAGTTCACAGGCTGTCCATTGACTTCCCCCGTTACATCCAACAATCCTACATCAGGACTGCCAAAATTCTGAGACACCTTAAAGTTCAACAAACTTGAATTGAAGATCGGGACTTCGGCAAAAATGCCCGCATTGAAAAATATAGCACCTTTTGGATCAGAAGGATTTGTTTTATATGTAAGATCAAATTCTCCATCAGGTCCAGTACCACCGTAACCTCCTTCCCTGAGTCTTTCTCCATTGGTACCTAAAGTGTAAAATGCAGTGAAAGTAGGCCCAAATCGAAGTCTGTTTTTTTCACCCACCTGAAAGTCATATTTGAGAGTCAAAGGAATAGCAGTCACCAAAAAGTTATTTGCAAGGTTCGAGTTGACATTTGTTCCAGCAACAGAAATATTGGTTTGGGCATTAAATCGTGTATACCCAGTTTCCACGCTCAAAGCCTTGAATCTATAGCCTGCCGCAAAAATACTTCCTCCCGAAATATGTGAAAACTCAAGATTTGGTTCTCTCTCCGACTTAGGTCTAAAGCGGAGAAATCCTGAAAGCATGACGTAAGGGCCACTTTTCCAAGCCAGATCTCTTTTTTCATCTTTTCGGTCAGGACGGTTTGACCGGAATTGTTCCCTGCTGCTTTTATTGCCAAAGTTGATCCCATAACCCATAAATAAACCTGCATAGGAGCCTCTTCTTTTATCTTCTATTCTCAAATTTGTTGACGGATTATAGAAGCCATTAGTGTTTAACTGTCCAATACCTTGTTGGAACCTTGCACCGAAGACAACATAATTTTTCCTTGGCGTGTACAGTTTTATCCCGCCTTCAAGCCTGACATTACCAACAATGGCGGTCTGTTTTGGACTGTAGCCAACAAAGTAATTCGAATCATTTAAAATCATTTCACTGTAATTATTGACAGTAAATCCTACGGAAGGCTGGGCAAAAAGCGCATATTTTTCTTTTTCCCAGTTATATCTTGCTCCAATACTATAATTTCCCAAAAGTTCTGATGACCTGCCTTTGATCTGGGGATTCGCATCTGGAAAATTGGGATACCAAGTAGTCATCCTTGAATTCCTCAATGCCTCAGCTTGTAACGATAATTGCCATGGGCCTTTGATCCTGTAAAGGATGTTGGCTCCAATATGGTAATCTAATGGTGTAGAGACTTTCAAATCGGAATTTTGAGGAAACTCTATTGCTTTGTTAAATGACTTAAGCGGTCCCCCATAGAGCTCCAGGTTCAGTTTCCCTTGGCCGTATGAATTTTGGATAATGGAAAAAAATAGCAGGATTGTATAATAATAGTATAATTTTCTCATAACAAAGTAGATTTTTATTATTTCAAAGATAGTTGGTTTCACTTAACCCTGTATAAGGCAAATACAAAATTTTGTTAAAATATTAGTTAATCAATGTTAAACCACAAACGTCAATGAAATCAAAATATTACATGCATAATTTTCTTATGTATATAATTTTCTTTTATATTCGTTTTATATTCTGGATGCGATACGCACATGTCAAATAATAACCTGATCAAAGGAAGTCTACAAACCATAATCCTCAAACTGCTCGAGGAAAATGAAAGGATGTACGGTTATGAAATTACCCAAAAAGTCAAGGAACTGACCGCCGGGGAAATCAAAATCACGGAAGGTGCCCTCTATCCTGCCCTGCACAAGCTGGAAGCAGATGGATTGCTGACAACAGAGATAGAACAAGTTGATAACAGGGTCCGAAAATACTACAGCCTGACTAAGGACGGGCAAAAGGAGGTCAACAGCAAAATGGCAGAGTTGCAGGGATTTGTAGAAAACCTCCAAAGAATCCTGAATCCCACTTGGAATCCGGGTTTGACCTGACTTTAAAAAGTGAAACACATTAGTTGAATAAAAAAAGTAAATCTAAAATCCAAATCCTTCGAGGTTTGAAATAAAACCTCAAAGGATCCAAAAGACCTCAAAGGTTCCATACATAAAATGCGAAACCTGACCGACATAGAATTGCAAACTATCAAAGGCACCATTGTGAGAAAGGAGATTTCTTCGGCAGAAATCCTCATGGAGGTCTATGACCATTATGTCAGCCACCTGCAGGAATTTGGAGAGGACGATTTTGATGATCAATTGGAAGAATTGGATGAAAAATTCACTTATGGATATTGTCATGCTTTGCAAGCCAAATTCAACAAAGACATCCGAAAAGAAATCGGTGTCCTCCAATGGAAAGTGGTCAAGAAGAATTTATGTTTATCGAGAATCCTCTACGTATTGGGCTTTATCATGATTGCTTTTTACTTGGGTTCGAATGTGAAAAACGAAAAAGAAGGAGCAATAATGATGGTTGCACCTTTACTGATCCTAACGGTTTTCCATATTTATTTCTTATTCAAATCAAGCAGAAGAATCAAAAAGATGAAGGAAAGCATGAGTCAGGCAAGTTCGCTGCAATCTTCTTTATTTTATCCTTTTTCCGAAAGAATGTACTTGCCTGTAATTATGGCGTATTCCATTGTTTGGTTTGCGGACCTCATGTTTGATGTGCAGGTACTTTCAAACATAGCCCCCCAGATTGCTGCAACATTTTCAATCCTTCTTTTCATTTATGTGATTTCCCTGATGGAGGTCTGGAAAATCAAATCCAAAACATCCCTGATATGAAACTGAATGAGCAACAAATTAAAGAACTCCATTACCGCATCAATTCCAAACAGATTCAATACACTGAGGTAAGAGATGAGGTATTGGACCATTATCAGACAGCTTTGGAGTTGGAACAAGAAAGGCCCTTTGAGGATGTTTTGGCTGAGCTCGATAAAACTTTTACAATCACCTATTGTAAAGAAGTGGCTGAAAATTATATCAAAGAATTGAGATCGGAATATCCCTTCTTAATCAAAAGAAAGTTTTTAGAAATGTTTGAGTGGCGAAGGTTACCCCTGACGCTGATCATTTTTTCATTGGGTTTATCCGTTCCTTATTTGCTTCCCGACCCAAAGAAATTGGTGCATCTGACCAATGCATTTATCCTACTCATGTTTTCAATTGAATCCTTGATGATTGAATATTCCTATCCAAAAAAATCCTTCAAACACCATTACAGGACAGTGGACGACCCTCCCAGATTGGCAAGATTGCAGAGCCGGTCACTTCGGGGATGGGGCATATTCCCTGCAGTTACAGCGATATTTCTGATGATTCCCCTATTTGTAATTTACTTAGGGAATCTTGAGGAGGGCTTTGCAGCTTATCTCTTCACTCCACCATACATATACAGTATCTGCTTTTTGACTGGTGTTATGGTACTCTTTCAGATCGCCAATTTTGAAGTTTCCCGAGACCGTATGAAACCTTTTGTTCGATGAAAAGAATCCTATTAGATACTGAAGTCCAGACCATCAAAGACCGGCTAAACCGGTTGCAGATTGCTTATGTAGAAATATATGATGAGCTTTTGGATCACTATATTTCCTCATTGGAACAATTTCCTGCTTATGAATTTGACACAAAAAGGGAAGCTTTAGATGATGAGTTTGCTTGGTCTGTGGTAAGGGGTTTGGAAAAACAACTTTTGAATGTAGTCAGCAAGCAATTACAAAGTTCCCAAAGGGACGCCCTTAAAATTTGGAAAATGGATTTATTGAAAGTGCTGGGTATTTTTTCTTACGCTTTCTTTCTTCTGATCATTTACCATTTAATCAGTTTGGATGTTATGATGATTTTCTCCTTTCTGCCCGTCTTGGGAATATTGGTGGCTCTACTTTATCATTCAGGCAATTACTTCTCTTTATCCCTTGACCCAAACTATCATAGACCAAGAAATGTAATCCTTCAAGCAGCCTTGGGTAAATATGTACTGATCTTCAATTTCTTCAACGCTTTTTTTGTATTCACTTCAATTTTTCTTAACAACATTGGTCTTGAAAGTTGGGCAATGGTCTTGATGATTTTTTATACAACTTTTATGAATATTTATGCCCTATCGCTTTATGGATCTATCAATCTCAAAAACTTAAAACTGATTAGATCATGAAACTCTCCAAACCCCAGATCGAAAAGATAAACCAATCCATCAAAATGGGTATTTATTACCAAGACATTCGCTCAGAATTGGTGGATCACTTGGCCTCAGCCATTGAGCAGGAAATGGGAGATGGTGAGATTTCCTTCGAGTTGGCTTTGGATCAACAGCTTGCAAAGCTGAATCTTGACAAGTTCCAAAGACAGATTTTGCTCAGTCATCATTCTTCCGCATTCAAAAAATTATTTGCAGGTTGGCTCAATCCAGAGAATTTTGGGTTGGCCTTGCTTGCATTCTGCGTGACCTATTTTCTGATCCATATCGGCTCGATAGAAGCAAGCCATACATATTCTACTTTCCTGCTTGTCATGATCACTGTCAATACGGCACCGTTTTTTTATAGACTTTTCACAAAGCCCATGCGCAATAGCAGTGAGTTTATGTCCGTCATCAATAGCATGTTTTTACTGTACATGTGCATGTCATTTTCTTTTGACCTCTTACTTGAATTTTCACCTATTCCAAAGCAAATCTTCATGCCTGCCTTTATGGGAATCTTAGCCGGACAACTGATCATCGGGATCAGGTTGGTCAGCAATACTTATGAAAAATTGAAACTTGCCAAACAATGAAACTCACCAAACCCCAAATCGAGCAACTCAAAACCCTGATTTCCAAAAAAGGATATCCTGAAATCGATGTCCAATATGAAATCCTGGACCATGTGGCCTGCAAGGTGGAAACAATGCTTGAAGAAAATCCGAAACTTAACATCGAGGAAGCCTTTCAAAAAGTCCATGCTTCTTTTGGGATTTTTGGATTCAGTGGATTGGAGGAATCTTATAAAAAGCTGATAGAAACCCGCCTGATGAAATATTTTTGGTTAGAATTAAGATCAAATCTCATGAGCATCAACATAATGGTTCCTTTACTTTTGACTTTTTGTTATTTCCACAGTGCTTATGTTTTGGAGAAACATTTCAGTTTCGGTGAAGGAGGCCAACTGTTGATTGGGTTGGTATTCTTGGTTTTTGTGATGGTTTGGTGGTATTATTCCTTTGGCAGTGGATTCAAAAAATATAAAAACTATGCATCATGGAGGGGAAACCAAGGGATATTGATGTTCACTTATCTTCCGCTTCAGTTTATGATACAGGGATACAAATATGTGGGGAACTTCAATTTGCTAGAGCCGTCAACTTTGAGTTTTTGGCAGGTTTTTGCGGTTCTGTTTGTTTTTGCCGGCCTGAACATCCTGACTGCCCTTCCCGGAGTTTTCTCAAAATCCCTAGCAGACACTAAAAAGTTGGGGGATGTTTATAGCTTAGTTTGATTTCGTAACAGCTTTTAATCCGCACAACCTTAAAAACTTTTTAACCTTTACAACCTTCCAACCCTTCCTAATTTTCCAATCTTCCAATTTTCCAATCTTCCAATCCCCACATTAACTTTTCATTTCCTTTTTGAAGTGTATCAAGAGTAAACCAAATTTTCTTTCTACCTTTGCACCCTAATTCAATTTTACAATGCTTAAAATTCGGAATATCGCGATTATCGCACACGTTGACCACGGCAAAACCACCCTAGTGGACAAGATCATACACGTTTCCAAAATCTTCCGTGAAAACCAACAGTTTGACGACCTGATCCTGGACAGCAATGACCTCGAGAGGGAAAGGGGAATCACCATTCTCTCCAAAAACGTTTCCGTTAGATACAAAGACCACAAGATCAATATCATTGATACCCCAGGTCACGCTGACTTCGGAGGAGAAGTAGAAAGGGTTCTTAAAATGGCCGATGGAGTTATCCTTTTGGTCGATGCTTTTGAAGGACCGATGCCACAGACCCGATTTGTATTGGGCAAAGCATTGGCACTTGGACTGACTCCAATCGTAGTCGTCAACAAAGTAGATAAAGAGAATTGCCGTCCAGATGAAGTACATGAGGCTGTTTTTGACTTAATGTTCAACTTGGACGCTACCGAAGAGCAATTGGGTTTCCAGACGCTTTACGGTTCGGCAAAACAAAACTGGATGGGACCTGATTGGACCAATCCGACTGACTCTATCCTTCCACTATTGGATGCGATCATCGAACATATCCCTGAACCGAAAATCGAGGAAGGAACATTGCAAATGCAGATCACTTCCCTGGATTATTCCAGCTTCGTGGGACGTATCGCAATAGGCAGGGTAAAAAGAGGCTCCATCAAGGAAGGCGCGCAATTATCCCTTTGCAAAGCGGACGGGGTGATCAAAAAAGTGAAAGTAAAAGAATTGCAGGTATTTGAAGGACTCGGAAGGGTCAAAGCAACTGAGGTGCTTGCAGGAGATATCTGTGCCGTGACCGGCATCGAAGATTTCGAAATCGGTGATACTTTGGCAGATCTCGAAAAGCCTGAAGCTTTGGTAAGGATCTCAATTGATGAGCCTACCATGAACATGCTCTTCACGATCAACAACTCTCCGTTTTTTGGAAAAGAAGGTAAGTTTGTAACTTCCCGTCACTTGAGAGACAGACTTTTTAAGGAAACTGAAAAGAACCTTGCACTTAGAGTAGAATCAACAGACAGTGAAGATAAATTCTTGGTCTACGGCCGTGGTATCCTTCACTTGTCTATCCTGATCGAAACGATGAGAAGAGAAGGGTATGAGATTCAGGTTGGTCAGCCACAGGTAATCTTCAAAGAAGTCAGCGGTGTCAAATGCGAGCCTATCGAAACATTGGTCGTCGATGTACCTGAAACAACAGCCGGAAAAGTCATCGAAATGGCAACCCAAAGAAAAGGTGAACTCCTGATCATGGAACCAAAAGGTGACCTTCAGCATCTTGAATTTAAAATCCCATCAAGAGGATTGATCGGATTGAGAAACAACATGCTTACCGCTACTCAGGGTGAGGCCATTATGAACCATAACTTTTTTGCTTATGAGCCATTCAAAGGCCCAATCCCGGGACGTATCAACGGTTCGTTGATCTCTATGGAAGGTGGGCAGTGTACGGCTTATGCAATAGACAAATTGCAGGACAGGGGTTCATTCTTTGTCGATCCGGGAGATGAATTGTACGCAGGTCAGGTTATCGGTGAAAACTCCCGTGACAATGACATCGTCGTCAACGTGCAGAAAGGCAAGAAATTGACCAACATGCGTGCTTCCGGTTCGGATGACAACGTGAGGATCGTTCCTGCCAAAAAATTCTCTTTGGAAGAAGCAATGGAATACATCCAAAAAGATGAATACCTTGAAATCACTCCAAAATCCATCCGTATGAGAAAAATCTATCTGGATGAGAATGAGAGAACAAGAATGGCGAAGAAGGATTCTTAAGAAGGATGAATGTGAGGTTAAAGGTGAGAGGTAAGAGGTCAGAGGTACTGAAAACTTGAAAATAAATAAAAATCCCCTAGGCGGAAGCTTAGGGGATTTTTTTATGGAATTTCAAATTCTTGGAAGGATGGGTTTCGGAGATATTGAAAAGTGTTGTTTAGTAAACAATACTATTGTTGTTTACTAAACAACAATAAAAAAAACCGGACATCTCTGCCCGGTTTTTTTCTTCTCTTATTTAAAAATTTAAGTCTATTCCACCACTTTAAATGAAAACAAACTATTCCATCCAAACTTGTCAGGATCTTCCTCCCACTTATTAATCGTATTTTCAAAAATCAGATGATTGTTACCTCCAATTCCATTATTGACTTTATAGACTAAATTCCCAATTTTTACAACTTTGCCAGGAACATCCAATTGTTTTTGAAATTCGAAATTATATGCCCCATTGTTAGTATGAAACGATATAGAATATATCCCAGGTCTTCTCAGGATTAAAGAGGTTTTCATTACATACATGTCATTTTCGAAGATATAATTCATTTCAGCACCGGCAGAACTAAAGGGAAACAATCCCCCTTTTGTATTAACAATATTAAATCCACCCAATCCACCAGGCTGGTCTGGTTGATCCTTTGTCTTATCCAATAATTGAGTACATCTTATCCAAGCAAAGAAATTAAAATCCTCAAAAGAGTATGTAAAATCTTGGTTAAACGAAGTCAACTCTTTGTGAAACTCAACTTCTACGTGAATAGTGTCTCCAATATGATAAGCTTCTTTCACAGGACTAACAGTAATCGGAATTTCAAAATCAACAGTTAGGTATTCCTTTTCTTCAGATAAACAACTGAAACCCATAATGAAACCCATTCCAACCCAAATGATAGCGCGGATAGTAAATAAATGATTTGAATCAATTTTCATAATTTTGAATGATTTCTTAATGATAATTAAATTGTCTTGCCTTACTTGTTTACGCTTCAAAGGAGTTCCTTTATTCAACAATAAAAGAGAAAGCACCATTTTTAAAATAATCATACCCAACAGTCTCAAGCCATTTTCCATCAGTGGGTATGGTGTTTTCTAAAATCAAATGATAATTGGTCTTTCCATTTGTATTAACACTATAATTGATTTTGTTAATAAAATACCCTCCCATTTTATCATTTTCAAATCGTTCTTTTGTCTTTCCGTAAGTTTCATCCACTTGAAAGAGAGTAAGTGTATAAACACCCTTAATTTGTGGAATAATTAAAGTTCTAAATCCTATTGAATTGTCGAGTTCGACGAATTTGATTTCAGCAAATTCTGGACTAATCTTTGTAATCTTACCCTTTTGAGCCAAAAACTCCATTTGACCTGTTGCTCCATTTTGTTCAATCAGTGATTTATCCCGTTGAGTTAAGGAATAGATTCCCATTCCTATTTCAAAATCATCTATTTTGAATAAATGATCAATAGAACCTGAAATGTCATTAATTACCTTTGGAAATTTCGTTTCTAGAATAAAAGTATCTCCCAAACTTATCCTTTCATCTTGCGGATAAACATTTACAGGGATTTCAAAATCCAAAGGAATACTTGGTTTGAATTCATCCTTACAAGATGAATTCAAAACGCATATAAGAATAATCCCAATAAAATTTGGGTTCACTCTTAAAATTTTATCAATAACCATAGCTGGTACAATTTGGATTTGCCTGAGTAATTTAATATTGCCCGGCCTTTTATTTTTTGGGGATTAGCTTTTATCTTAAATCTTGGCTTAAGATTTTCAAACTTAGATAAAAACAGAACTATTTAATACTAGCAAGTCATTTTTCAACTAAACTCTCTGAAAATCAACGGCATTATTTTTTTTACCAATGTAAGATCCTGTTATTGTATCCAAGGTCAACTTGATAAAAACAAAAAAACCGGAACATCTCTGTCCGGTTTTTTTTGACTATTTATTCCAAGACCTTCCTACATCGAGGTGACAAGGCAAAGCTATTCCTGATTCTTGTCTCTTATTTGTCGATCTCTCGCCTCTCGCTTCTCGCCTAATATAGGGTCCTAAACCTTGAAGAATTATAACTTTTCAACCTTACAACCTAATTTTCCAATCTTTCAATTTTCAAATCTTCCAATCTTCCAATCGCCTTACTCTCCCTGCGCCAGACTATAAGCCCTGACCCCGTCAAAAGCATATAAATGCTCCGTTTTGATAAAGTCAAATCCCAATGCTTCAACCTGAGAAAGCAAATCCAAAACCTGCTTGTGGGTGATTACCGACTGACCCGCAGTCTGGAACCTGCATCTCCAATGGTCAGTGCAGAAAGTCTCCCGCATCCCCCCAGGATATACTTTGATCCCCCTGTTGGTTATCAATTGGAGGACGAGTCCGTCGGCGTTTGCTTTTCTTAACTTCTCCCCGATCACATCCGGATTTCTTCCCTCAATATCCCAATCCACAAAAACATCCACACCAATCAGTTCTTTCTTGGATTTGGTGACCGGACTCAATTTTATTTGCATCGGAGCAGTGGCGGATTTATCGAAAACAGCCGGATTAAGGCTTGAAGGCATTTGCCCCAATCTTTCGATGATAGCCTTTGCAAATTCGTTTGTGCCGGCTTTTTTGGAAGAAAGTGTTGGTTGGAAGATATCTCCGGTATGGATGCCATCCTCAAGGGTCTTCATCCAAGCGTTGGAGATTTTCTCAGCGATCTCCGGTTGTCCGATGTGGACTAGCATCATGATGGCGCCATTGAGCAAACCTGATGGATTGGCGATGTCCATACCTGCGATGTCAGGAGCCGAACCGTGGATCGCCTCAAACATGGCGACTTCCTCTCCTACATTGGCAGAACCACCCAATCCCACCGAACCTGTGACCTGTGCGGCCACATCAGAAATGATATCTCCATACAGATTCAATGTCACAATCACATCAAAAATCTCCGGTCTCTCTGCAATCAAAGCTGTACCGATATCGATGATTTTGTGGTCAGTCTGGATTTCGGGATATTCCTTCGCTACTTCCAAAAATGTCTTGTGAAACAAGCCGTCTGCTAACTTCATGATATTGTCTTTGGTCATGCAGGTCACTTTCTTGCGTCCATATTTCCTTGCATATTCAAAGGCATATCGGATGATTTTTTCAGAACCCGGTTTGGATATCAACTTCAGGCATTGATAAACCTCTTGCGTCTGTCTGTGCTCAATTCCGGCGTAAAGGTCTTCCTCATTTTCACGGATGATGACAAGGTCAGTTTTTGGGAAATAGGTTTTGACAAAAGGCGAAAATGCCTTGCAAGGTCTGACATTGGCAAACAGTCCAAAGGATTTTCTGGTAGTCACATTCAGACTCTTGAATCCTCCACCTTGTGGGGTAGTGATCGGGGATTTCAAAAATACTTTTGTCTTTCTCAAAGAGTCAAAAGCGCCGGGTTCCATTCCCGAACTGATCCCCTTCAGGTAAACCTGTTCGCCGATTTCAATTACTTCATATTCCAACTGCGCACCTGCCGCTTCGAGGATTTCGAGCGTGGCTTTCATGATCTCGGGACCTATTCCATCTCCGTAAGCTACGGTGATTTTTGTTTTTGCTGACATATATAAAAAGAGTTAGTTTAGTTTTGAATTATACTGCAAAAGTAGGAAAAATAGCCGAAAAGCTCGGGTGCCAAATCATAAATTACCATAATGATATTCATAAAAAGGCATACGGTGGAAGCTATTTGTTCTCGACAACTATTTGTGCTTCTGGGTATTTTTCAAAGCAATCCTTGGGTAATGTAAGCATGGCTTGTATATTTGATATCAAACAATCACCAATACACATGGCTGAGATCAAGAATATTCTTTCAGAGGTAAAACATGGCATTCTTTATTTAACTCTTAACAGAGAGACCAAACTGAATGCACTCAATTTTGCCACCCTGACTGAAATAAGGGAAATCTTCACTGAGGTCGCTGACAATAAGGATATTAAATCAGTAATCATCACCGGATCAGGCGAAAAAGCCTTTATCGCCGGAGCGGATATCAGTGAAATCGCGGAACTGAGTGAATTGAATGCTAGAAAATTTTCTGAAAACGGTCAGGAAATATTCAGCATGATCGAAAATTGCCACAAGCCCGTCATCGCAGTCGTCAATGGTTTTGCATTGGGCGGCGGTTGTGAACTTGCCATGGCATGCCACATGCGTATAGCGGTTTCATCTGCCAAATTTGGCCAACCGGAAGTAAATCTCGGAATCATTCCCGGATATGGAGGCACACAAAGATTAACTTACCTGATCGGAAGAGGAAAAGCCAATGAACTCATGATGACCGGAGATATGATCGGTGCTGATGAAGCCAAAGCACTCGGCCTGGTCAACCATGTACTTTCTACAAAAGAAGAAGCCATGGCAAAAGCGGAAGAAATAGTCCGCAAAATCATGAGCAAAGCTCCTTTGGCGATCGGAATGGTCGTGGACTGTGTCAATTCAGTGTTTGTACCAGATGAGGATGGCTACCAAACAGAAGCCAACAGCTTCGCCAGGTGTGTCAAATCAGGTGATTACAAAGAAGGCACTTCCGCTTTCCTCGAAAAAAGAAAACCGGTATTCAAAGGGGCTTAATACCCCTTTTCTTTTTCCGATGAGCCAACTTAAAAAACTTGCAGGACAGACAGCCATCTATGGCATAAGCAGTATCCTTGGCAAAACCATCAATTTTTTACTTCTCCCCATTTACACAGGTTACCTTGCCAAAGAAGAGCTGGGCTCCTTCACGGCAATTTATGGATTCATCGCTTTTTTAAATATCATTTTTACATACGGCATGGAGACGACTTATTTTCGCTATGCCACGGGCAAAGGTCTCGATCCTCAAAAAGTATTTGCCCAGATCCAATCGCTACTCATCACAACTTCCATCTCGATGGGAGCGATCATATATTTTAGCGCACCGGCTATAGCTAGTTGGCTGGGGTACGAAGGGCAGGAATACCTGTTTCGCTGGATGGCGTGGATTTTAGCGATAGATGCAGTCTTGGCTTTACCCTATGCAAAGCTGAGGAAAGAGAACAAAGCGCTGCCATTTGCACTAACCAAACTCGGAAACATCTTATTGAATGTCGGTTTCAATATCTTCTTCATCGTATTCTGCTTTCATATTTGGAACGGTGACGTCCTCCCGTCGCTAAAACCAATTATCGATAGCATATATAATCCGAATTGGGGTGTAGAATATATCCTGCTATCCAATTTGCTTGCCAATGCGCTGATGATCCCGGTTTTGATGGGACTCACGGGGAAGTTTGTGTTTGCGATGGACAAGGAAATCCTCCAGCCCATGTGGCATTATGCGGTTCCTTTACTTTTTATGGGACTGGCAGGAGTGACCAATGAGGTATTTTCCAGGACATTGTTTGAATATGTGTTGCCCGAAAATTTCTATGAGGGATTGACCCAAAGAGAAGCTGGAGGTGTATTTGGAGCTAATTTCAGGTTGGCAATATTAATGAACCTGATCATCCAAGCCTTTAAATATGCTGCAGAACCCTTCTTCTTTAACCAATCGAGTGAAAAAAACAGTCCTGCATTATTTGCAAGAGTGATGCATGCATTTATTATTTTCTGCTCGATCTTGATGTTATCAGTTTCAGTTAACCTTGATATTCTTGGCAATCTTTTCCTTCGCGGCGAAGGCTATGGGGATGCACTTTATATAGTTCCTGTTTTATTATTGGGCTACTTGTTTTTGGGAATCTATTTCAATCTCAGTATTTGGTTTAAACTAACCGACCAGACCAAGTACAGCTTTTATATCACCACACTCGGTGCTGTCGTGACAGTCGTTGTGATTTTGGTTTTTGTGCCGATTCTGGGCTATATGGGCGCTGCGCTGAGTACCTTATTGAGTTATTTTCTGATGGCAGTCGTATGTTATTTTTATGGTCAGAAATATTTCCCGATCCCATACAAGACAGGCAAAGATTTGTTTTACCTCGTCTTGGCATTTGGGCTGAGTTATTTAGGATTTTACTTACACTTGGAGTTGCCTATTCTTCAATTTATTGCAAGAAATAGCCTTGTGATTGTTTTTGTTCTTGTAGTTTTGTGGCTTGAAAAAGATGAACTCCAGAAGTTCTCGAATCCATTGAAAAAAAGAAAACTATGAAAATCAAGGTTATCAATCAATCCAAACATGCTCTACCTGAATACCAGACTCCATTGGCTGCAGGACTTGACCTCAGGGCAAACCTTGAAGAACCTGTTTCATTGGAACCTTTGGAACGAAAGCTCATTGGTACCGGACTTTTTATAGAATTACCAGCAGGATATGAGGCGCAGATCAGACCGAGAAGTGGTTTGGCTTACAAATATGGTCTGTCTGTTCTCAATACTCCCGGTACCGTAGATGCGGATTACAGGGGTGAGATCAAGGTTTTGTTAGTCAATCTATCCAATGAAACCTTTGTGGTGCAGGATGGAGAGCGGATCGCCCAGATGGTCATCTCCAAGCATGAACAGATCCAATGGGATGCTGCTGAAACCCTTTCCGAAACCGAGCGGGGAGCCGGTGGATACGGAAGCACGGGTAAAGGTTAATATCTGGGAGACATTAAAAGGAATTTAGAACGTTGGTAAAATTTGATTTTATCCAAAGAGAACAAAAAGGTACTAAGTTTGCGTTAAGTATGAGATTGCCACCTCAATGGGGGAATACCGCCAACAAAATCGTAAAAAACAGCCTACTCCCAACCTAGTCAAAAAAATCAAAATTGTAACAAAACCTTGCCTGTGACTATACAGATAAAAAAAATATTGAGTATCGCGGTGCTTATTCTGATCAGCTTCGGCGCATTTTCTCAAAGCAAAATTTCCCGTAAGGAAAGAAAACAGCAACTTGATGATGCCCAGGCCTCAAGGTTATTTATCGACGGGCAGCGCTTTCTGATGCAAGATGATTTTGACCGTGCTTATTTTTATTTCCAAAAAGCAAGAGAGTTAAGTCCTGAACAACCTGCTATTAATTTTAAAATCGCTGAAATTCTCCTCAGAGCAAATCAAGTGGACAAGGCTTTGGAGTTTGGGATGAAAGCTGTAGAGCTTGATCCTGAAAATAAATATTACAACCTAGTGATGGCGGAAGTTTATTCCAAACAGGGAGATACTAAAAAAGCGGCTGCCATTTTGGAAAATCTGATCGCTAATTCATCACAAAACCAAAATTACATCCTAGACCTAGCCTCATTGTATTTGGCTGGAGATGAATTTGACAAAGCATTAGAGGCATTGACCGCGGCCGAGGAATATTACGGATTGGCGCCACAGATCACACTTCAAAAACAGAAAATTTTATTAAGAAAAAATGACCTCCAAAGTGCCATATTAGAAGGTGAAAAATTGATTGATTCTCAACCAGGGAATTCACAATATGTGATCAGCTTGGTTGAAATCCTTTATAATAATGGAAAAACGGACGATGCCATCTTGCTTGTAGATAAGTCCCTAGCAACATATCCAAATCAACCTGAACTTCAGATGGCTGCCTATGCCCTCTACAAAGACAAGGGTGAAATAGAAAAAGCTGAAAAGCTGATCAAGGCAGCATTTGCCAATCCGGATTTGGAAGGTCAGGTAAAAGCACAGGCACTAGCCGGAATCCTTCAGGAGCCCAAATCCACCAGAAGAAATGAATTGGTGGATGTTTTAGCAGAAAGCATGTTGTCAAACCATCCCAATGACCCTGAAGTTTTGACGGTTTTGGGAGATAAAAAATTATTTGAAGATGACAGGGAGGGCGCTTTGGAATTGTACAAAAAAGCCATTGCCATCAATCCTTCAAACCCTCAGGTTCTCCAAGGAGTGATTACTACCATGTTTGAATTAGGAAAAAACTTTGCTGATATCGAACAGATCACAGAAACAGCAGTAGGCGAATTTCCTGAGAAACCAGAATTTTGGTTTTTTGACGGCACTGCTAAGCTTGCACTCAAAAAAGGGTCTGAAGCAGAAGCATCATTGATTAAAGCGAAAGAAATCAATAAAGGAAAGAATCCTCAGCTTGACTTGCTTGTCAATGGACAATTGGGAGATGCTTACCATCAGACAGGAAATACGGCAAAAGCATTTGAAGCTTATGAGGCGGTATTGAAAATCAATCCTGAGGATGAACACGTACTCAACAACTACGCTTATTATCTTTCACTTGCCAAAAATGACCTTGAAAAAGCCAAAACCATGTCCAGCAAACTGGTTAAAAAATTTCCAAAAAATGCAACTTATCTTGATACCCATGCCTGGGTTTTGTTTCAATTAAAAGATTATGAAGGCGCAAAAACCTACATGGAACTCGCTTTGAAATACGAAGAATCTCCAAGCGGCGTTATGCTGGAGCATTATGGGGATATTCTCTTCCACTTAGGAAATAGCAATGAAGCCATTGCTTATTGGAAGAAAGCCGAAGGAGGCGAAGAAACTTCCGAATTTCTTTTGAAAAAAATCAAGGATAAAAAATATTATGATTAAGTCTTCCATAACTTTTTTAATTGTCGCGGCAATTTTTCTTTCAGGCTGTGCCAAAAAACCAAATCTATATACTTCCGATGAAATCATGGAGGAATTCCATCCCTCCACTTTTGAATTTAATTACCTCAGTGCCAAAGGTAGGATCGTGTTGGAAGAGTCAAATGGTAAAGTCACCAAAGGAACAATCAGCTTCAGGGCAAAAAAAGACAGTGTGGTATGGTTTAGCATCACACCGGGGTTGGGTGTAGAAGCCATCAGAGGTATAGTCACAGAAGAAAAAATGCGCATAAAGGACCGTATTAATGGAGAAGACGTCAATATAAGTTTTGTTGAAATGCAAGATAGATATGGTTTGAAATTAGACCTTTCATTGATTCAAAACCTCCTTTTCGCCAATGTACCACAGGAATTCAGCTACAGGGATAGGCTCCTACGGGCAGGCAGATACTTTGAATTGACACAGGTCAGGGACGGGGTTAGGTACCACTCACGGGTCAGTACTTCCCATGGCAAAGTAGCAGAACTAACGAGCAACACTTTAGATGACATGGGTGCGTTTATGGCAAGTTATCCTACCTTTGAAAACGTCAACGGACAACCTTTCCCGAACAAGATGTTGCTGAAGCTTTCGTTTAAATCTACAGAAGGCCTTCAAACTGCCATCATCCACCTTGAATTTAGCCGTATAGATTACCTGACCGAACCAGTTTCCTTTCCATTTCATTTTTAAATAATGAAAATTAGCATTGCCTTTCTTTTGTTCTTTTTGGTCGCCTTGGCATTACCAAATGCTGAGATTATGGCTCAGACCAAAAAAACAAGAGCCCAATTGGAAGTGGAAAAGGCTGATATCCAAAAAAGGTTGGTGGAGTTTGACCAAATGTTGAGAAAGACTTCGGACACCAAAAAAGCATCAGTGGGACAATTGAATGTTGTTAACAAACAACTTCAAACCCGGATTACATTCATCCGGACCTTGAGCAATGAAGTCACCCTGATCAACCGAGAAATCAAGGAAACAGAAACTGCCATCAGTTCTTTGGAATCCGACCTCATAAACCTGAAGGAAGAATATGCCGGCATGGTCTACACCTCATCCAAATTGAATTCCGGCTTGACCATGACTGCTTTTGTATTCAGTTCGGGTACTTTCAAGCAATTTTACATGAGGCTGAAATACCTCAAACAATATTCAGATGCCCGCAAAAAGCAGGTAGCGATGATCAATGAAAAGACAACTGAACTGGCATTTCAAAAGAACCTTTTGCAAGAAAAGAAAAAGGAAAAGCAAGTTGTCCTGACCAAAGAGCAAGAACAAAAACAAAAGCTCGACCAGGAAAAGAGAGAGCAGCAAGGGATTGTCAACAACCTTTCGAAACAGGAACAGGACCTGAGGAAGAAAATAGCAGCCGCCAAAAAACAGCAGGAAAACCTTAACAGCATGATCAAAAGGATCATTGAAGAAGAAATCAGGCTGGCAGAGGCAGAAGCTAAAAAGAAAAACAGTACAGCAACCAAATCTTCGGGCTCAAGTATTCCGTTGACACCTGAGGCGGCGGCGTTGTCCAGCTCATTTGCAGGCAATAGAGGAAAATTACCTTGGCCTGTGGAGACTGGATTTGTAACCAAAAGATATGGCACTCATCCCCATCCGACGTTGAAGGGAATCACAGAAGATAATGACGGAGTGGATATCCAAACAACTCCAAATTCTAACGTCAGATCGGTATTTGACGGAGAGGTAACCAAGATATTTACCCTTCCCGGATATGGCGGCACGATAGTAGTCAAGCATGGTGAATACTACACCATGTACAGCAAGCTTAAAGTAGTTTCTGTCAAATCAGGTGACAAAGTAAAAGCCAAGCAGGTACTGGGACAGGTATATACTAATAAAGAAGGAGTAGCTGAAGTACACTTCGAAACATGGAAGGGATTGCAACCGATGGACCCTTCTTCTTGGTTAACTGGACGGTAAAACAATTAAATCGTATATTTATAAAAAAAGAGGTAACAGGATTCATCTTTCCTTTGTGTAAGAAGGGCACTCTTATATCTTTGTATCATATTAATTCTAAACAATACCATCATGACTACATTGGGTTTCTTGCAAAACATGGGCGGAGGTTCTATTATTTTGATAATAGTTGTTATCCTTCTGCTATTTGGTGCCAAAAGAATCCCTGAATTGGCACGAGGACTAGGAAGAGGAATCAGAGAGTTCAAAGATGCCACCAAGGAGATTCAGGATGACCTTGAAGAAGGTCTCAAAGACAAAAAGAAAAAAGACTAAACAGAATTAAAGAGTAAAGCACCTTGGAAAAATTCCTTTCATTTGACGACATTAAAAAGTCGCTTGAAAATAGGGAAACCGATTGTAAAGCGATAGTAAATTATTATCTACAAAATATCCAAACGAAGGCGCACCTCAACGCCTTCGTTGAAGTTTATAAGGATTCCGCTCTGGCACAGGCTGCCAAAGTAGATGAGAGAATCGCTTCAGGAAAAGCCGGTAGACTTGCCGGCATGGCCGTGGGCATCAAAGATGTCTTAGTCTATAAAGACCACCAATCCAATGCTTCCAGCAATATTTTAAAAGGATTCAAATCACAGTTTACCGCTACCGCTGTCCAGAGACTCATCGATGAAGACGCTATCATTATCGGAAGACTCAACTGTGATGAATTTGGAATGGGTAGTTCAAACGAGAATTCAGCTCATGGCAAAGTATTGAATGCTGCTGATGAAACCCGCGTACCCGGCGGATCTTCCGGAGGATCAGCTGTTGCTGTGCAAGCCAACTTATGTACCGTTTCTTTGGGAACAGACACAGGCGGGTCTGTCAGACAACCCGCAGCTTTCACCGGACTAGTAGGGATCAAACCGACTTATTCAAGAGTTTCGAGGTGGGGTTTGATCGCCTATGCATCTTCTTTTGATACGATCGGTGTACTTTCCCGCAATGTCAGTGACAACGCTCTCGTCATGGAAATCATGGCAGGTCCGGATAATTTTGACAGTACCGCTTCCAAAAAAGCCGTGCCCCATTATTCTGAACTGTTGCATTTCGGCAAAAGAGCAAAAATTGCATTTATTACTGAGACCATTGAGTCCGATGCACTTCAGCCAGAAATCAAGGCCAATACCTTGGCTGTATTGGAAAAACTGAAACAAGAAGGACATCAGGTGGAGGAAGTTCATTTTCCCCTGTTGAAATATACCTTACCAACTTACTATATTCTTACCACTGCTGAGGCAAGCTCAAATTTGTCAAGATTTGATGGTGTGAAGTACGGCCATAGAAGTCCAAGTGCCCACAACCTAGAAAGCATGTATAAAATGACAAGGTCGGAGGGATTTGGAGACGAGGTAAAAAGGAGGATAATGTTGGGCACTTTTGTGCTAAGCGCAAGCTACTATGATGCCTATTTTACCAAAGCTCAGAAGGTCAGGAGATTAATAAAAGAATATACTGAAGAAGTTTTAAATAAATTTGATTACATTATATTGCCAACTACGCCATCGACGGCGTTTAAGTTTGGAGAGCATAGCAATGACCCGGTTGCCATGTATCTGGAAGACTTATTTACAGTGCAGGCTTCTGTGTCAGGAGTTCCTGCTTTATCCCTTCCAAACGGTACAGACAGTAAGGGTTTACCTATCGGTATCCAGATTATGGCAAATTCATTTAAAGAGGCAGAATTATACGCTTTTGGTAATTATCTGATGGAACTTAATAGTAATTAAACTCAAAAATCACCCGGCAATGAAAAATCTATCTATCTCCTTAGTCCCCACTTTTCTACTTTTTTTTCTTATTCAACCATTTGCTTACAGTCAGGAATTATTTGGTCTCAACAATGCGACAATTGAAGAAGAAACAATTGCTCCCATTTACCATTTTGAATACATTCCTGATTTTACCTACGAGCAGGTTGCCAAAAAAGTCAAGGCAATGGACACAAACATGCCATTTGAATTGAATGAGAGAATTTTCTCATTTATCAATTACTTTGTGGTCAGAAATAGGGAATATACCAAAATGGTGATTCAAAGGAAGAATATTTACTTTCCCATGTTTGAAGAATCCCTTATATCTCATGACATGCCGGATGATATCAAGTACCTTTCGATCATCGAATCAGGACTTAATCCGAAGGCAAAATCAAGGGTTGGGGCCTTGGGATTATGGCAGTTTATGCCAGCCACAGGCAAAATGTATGGATTGGATTATAACAAAGATGTTGACCTGAGGATGGATCCTGAATTGTCTTCAGATGCAGCAGCCAAATACCTAAAGTCCTTATACAGGATGTTTGGAGATTGGGAATTGGCCTTGGCAGCCTACAATTGCGGTCCGGGTAATGTCAGAAAAGCAATCAGAAAATCGGGTGGAAAAAAGACATTTTGGGGTGTTTATGATTTTCTGCCAAAAGAAACCAGAAGCTATGTCCCCCAATTTCAGGCCATGATGTACGTCATGAGGTATGCAGAAGACCATAACCTGATCCTCGAACACCCCACCTATCCGATGGCTTATGATAAAATCAAGTTCAATCAGGAATTGGATCTCGAGCTGCTCGCAGCCGTGACTGGAATTTGTATTGCAGATTTGGAAGCTTTAAATCCTGCTGTTCAGGATCGAATTATTCCTTCTTCCAATCAATACATGGCTGTGAATGTCCCAAAATCTAAAGTCAGCTATATCACAGAAAATAAAGAACAATTTGCAGATGCTGTCAAAATATCCACTGAGAGAACAGTCGCACTTAGAACAGTTCCTGCCACCACCGCAAGTCCCAGCAAACCAGTAGCTGCAGCAACAACAAACTCAACATTGTCTACCCAAAATAAAATCACCTACGTAGTCAAATCAGGGGATGTTCTTGGATCTATCGCACAAAAGCACGGAACAACAGTGACTAACATCAAAAACTGGAATAACTTAAGTTCAAACAACATCAAAGTAGGACAGAAACTTGCCATCTATAAAAAAGGCGGCTCTATTGACACCAACCTAGCAAGCAACAACACGACCTCTTCCACCCAAATCCCAGAATTTTACACAGTACAGCCTGGAGATTCACTTTGGATAATTTCAAAAAAATTCAACGGATTAACCATTGACCAAATCAAGAAGCTCAACAACCTCAATTCTAATCAAATCAAACCAGGCCAAAAATTAAAAATCGGCTAACCTATTTGATTAGTAAAACTTTTTTCAGGTTATTCATATTTCTAAATTGCACAAATAATTAAACTATTATGAAGAATTATAGAAAAATAACCTTTCCAATGATCTTTATCATTGGAATGATGGCTTTTTGGAGCTGTGAGCAAGGCGAAGGCTCATCTTCTACCAAACCCAAAGCAAGAGGTGCAATCGGGGAAATAGTGTTGGCAATTGATTCAGCCAAATGGGACGGTCCAGTTGGTGAAGCTTTGAGAGAAGTATTTGAGTCAGATGTCCCAGGATTGATCAGAGGAGAAAGAATGTTTGACATCCGGAAAATTGATCCCAGCGCTATGTCAAGGATTTTCAAAATATCAACCAACATTATTTTTGTAACTACTTTTGATGACAAAAAAATCGGTAGCCAAAACATAAATGCAATTTTTACCAAAGAAGCCAAACAAAAAGCTGCTAGCGATCCAAGTCTCTACCTTTTGAGAAGTGAGGACGAATTTGCTAAAGGACAAGAAGTGATTTATCTATTTGGTAACAATGAGTCCCAATTGGTAGAAAATTTATTGAAAAACAAAAACAAGCTGCAGAACCTGTTTCAGGTGAGGGAGAGGGAGAGAATGGAGAAAGTACTGATGAGTAGAAAAAGCTCAGAAGCAAGAGTCGCCTCAGAAAAATTGGGCCTGGCAATCAACACGCCGGCATCTTATCAGATTGTCAAATCCGAAGATGATTTTCTTTGGTTAAGACAACCTACCCCCACCACAGACCGACCCGACATCAGCCTGTTTTTCTACGCTACAGATTACACATCTGAGGAGCAGGTTTTCCCTGATTCATTGATGGGGTTGCGGGATAAAATTGCAAAAAAACACATCTTTGGGGACCCTAGAAATCCAAATTCCTATTTGACAATCGAAAGAGTGGATCCTACTCCTCTATTCAAAAACTTCCTGATCAAAGATAATTATGGTGTAGAAATCAGAGGCGGATGGAAAACCAATAACCTTAGTATGGGAGGATCCTTTTTGGCTTACGTGATTGTGGATTCAAAAAATGGAAAACTTTACTACATGGAAGGCTTTGTTTACTATCCCAATGAGGCTCACCGTGAAGCAATCCGAGAAATAGAAACCATCCTATTGGCTACTGATCTTTTGGGCGAAAAAGAAAAAGCTAGCTGATCCCTTTATAATTAAAAACCTTTATGGCTATTAAAATTAGAAAACAAGACGCATTAAATTACCATTCACAGGGGAAACCCGGAAAAATAGAAGTTGTACCCACCAAGCCGCTTTCCAGCCAGTTAGACCTAGCACTCGCTTATTCGCCCGGAGTGGCAGAACCCTGTCTGGAAATAGCTGAAAACAAAGAAAGTGTCTATAAATATACGGCCAAAGGCAATTTGGTTGCAGTAATTTCCAACGGTACCGCCGTCCTTGGATTAGGGAATATTGGCCCGGAAGCATCCAAACCTGTGATGGAAGGAAAAGGTGTCCTTTTCAAAAAATTTGCAGGAATTGATGTGTTTGACATTGAGATCGCAGAAAACGATCCTGACAAACTTATCCATATCATCAAATCCCTCGAACCTACTTTTGGAGGTGTCAATCTGGAAGATATCAAAGCACCTGAGTGCTTCATCATCGAACAGACACTTAAAAGGGAAATGAATATCCCGGTCATGCATGATGACCAACACGGAACAGCCATTATCTCCGGTGCGGCATTGTTGAATGCCTTGGAAGTAGTGGACAAGAAGATCGAAGCAATCCAATTGGTAGTCAATGGAGCAGGCGCTTCAGCTATTGCTTGTACCCGATTCTACATGACTCTTGGCGTAAAACCCGAGAATATCATCATGTGTGATAGAAAAGGAGTCATCAGGAAGGATAGAGCCGATCTGGATGCGACCAAAATTGAATTCGCAACTGCTAAGGATCTTCATACACTCACAGAGGCGATGACGGGTGCAGATGTTTTTCTAGGTTTGTCATCCGCTAATTCTGTACATCCCGAGCAAATAATGCTCATGGCAAAACATCCCATTGTTTTTGCTTTGGCCAACCCCGATCCTGAAATTGCTTATGACCTCGCTATGGCTACTCGAGATGATATAATCATGGCAACAGGAAGATCCGATTATCACAATCAGGTGAATAACGTTCTCGGTTTTCCTTATATCTTCCGTGGCGCCCTTGATGTAAGAGCAACATCCATCAATGAAGAAATGAAACTTGCTGCCTCCAAGGCTATTGCTGCATTGGCAAAAGAACCGGTTCCCGATATTGTCAATAGAGCATATGGTGACAATAAAATCACCTTTGGAAAAACCTACCTAATACCAAAACCATTGGACCCAAGGCTGATTACTACCATCGCACCTGCAGTAGCAAAAGCAGCCATGGAATCAGGTGTTGCCAAAACCCTGATCACGGATTGGGAAGCTTATAATTTAGAACTTCAGGAAAGAATCGGCATTGACCAGAGGCTGATGCTCCGTGTAGTGACAAGAGCCAAGAAAGATCCTAAGCGGGTTGTATTTGCAGAAGCTGATAATGTCAAAATCCTGAAAGCCTCCCAGCTTTTGAGAGACGAACGGGTAGCTATTCCGATTTTGCTTGGAAATAAAGAGAAAATAGATTCCCTCATAGAGGAGCATAACCTCGACTTGACCGGAGTGACCATCATCGATCCTTACATGGATGAAGAGAAACTCAAGCACTATGGTAATATTCTCTATGAAAAGAGAAAAAGAAAAGGCTTGACTCCGTCAGAATGTATCCGTCTGATGAAAGACCGTAATTACTATGGCGCCATGATGGTGGAGCTCGGTGAGGCTGATGCATTGATCTCAGGGCTTACTAAAGATTACCCAAAAACCATCCTTCCGGCGTTGCAAGTAATCGGCGTGAAGCCAAATGTCAATAGAGTCGCCGGTATGTATATCATGAATACGTCCAAAGGTCCGTTCTTTTTTTCGGACACCACAGTAAATGTAAATCCAACGGCAGAGCAATTGGTCGAAATTGTAGGATTGACAGCAAGTGGGGTTCGGTTTTTCAATATTGAACCAAAAGTCGCAATGCTTTCCTATTCAAATTTTGGATCAGCAAAGGGGGAAATAGCCTCCAAGACTGCTATTGCCACCAAAATGGCAAAAGACCGATATCCGGAACTTATCATCGAGGGAGAAATGCAGGCCAACGTCGCTGTGGATGAAGAAATCCAAAAGGAAACTTACCCTTTCAGTTCATTGATTGGCCATAAAGTCAATACCCTGATATTCCCAGACCTCAGCTCCGGAAACATAGCATATAAACTTCTTTCCGAATTGGGAAATGCAGAAGCAATCGGACCTGTACTATTGGGGATGAACAAACCTGTTCATATATTACAGCTTGGAAGTTCGATACGGGATATTATCAACATGGTAGCTATCGCAGTGGTAGATGCCCAAACAAAGGATTAAAGAATGATTGCATATTTAAAAGGGAAATTGGCTTACAAAGACCCGACGTTTGTAATAATTGATATTTCAGGTGTAGGTTACGAAGTCAAAATTTCACTTCAGACCTATTCACAGATCAAAGATGAGGAGCTAGTTATGCTCCTCACTTATTTAAGTATCAAAGAAGACAGCCATACTTTATATGGATTCAGCCAAGATTCAGAGAAAAAATTGTTCCTCAACCTGATTTCTATATCGGGAGTTGGACCCAATACCGCACTCATGATTCTTTCTTCTTTGACCTCAGAAGAACTCGAAAATGCAATTGTGGGCGAAGACGCCCGAACTATTCAAAATGTGAAAGGTGTAGGGGCCAAAACTGCACAGAGGATAATTCTTGAATTGAAGGATAAGATCAAGAAAGTATCATTTGCTGATGTAGTCATCCCAAGCTCTTCCTTTTCAAAAACCAACAATAAAACAAAAGAAGAGGCGTTACAAGCCTTGCTGACATTAGGGTTTACCAAGGCCGTTGCGGAAAAAAACATCGCAACTGTTTTAAAAAATACCGGTCCGGAAATTTCTTTGGAAGAATTAATTAAAGCATCTTTAAAAAACCCGTAATCATCACAAACCCGACTGTCTTTTGTATCCGCAATTTTTTTCAAAAAAAAGCGCAACAACTCATTTGAAACCAATAGGTCTTCTGATTCTGGTCTATTGCTTATTGATTTTTAATTCTTTACAAGCCCAGGAAATCAATGCTGACAGTGTCCAAACCAGACTTGACAGCGTTCAGAGCAGAATTGATTCTTTGAATAAAAGGAGAATGCTTCCCTCATTTTTGCTTTGGCAAAATATGAGGACCAATCCCCTATTTCCTACCCAAAACCCATACCTGCCAACATATTCTCCATTCAATAAAGTAGGTCCTATCCAACCCAATATTCAGGTGGAAATGGACTCAATACCTCGGTATCGAATTCAGGATCAACTCGATTCCACAGATGTAGATCCGGGTGTAGTGTATGATTTTGATGAATTTTCCAAGATTCAGGAATATAGGGTCAGACAGGAATATTGGCGCAGCAGGTCCAAAGGTCTCGATGGGGAAAGCCCTGTCAGTGGAAGAAATCTGATCCCACCGATCACTACAAGTCCAAGCCTAGACCGAATTTTTGGTGGAAGCGATATCAACATCATCCCAACAGGTTTTGTCGATCTGGACCTTGGGGCAATTTTTAGGAGAATAGACAACCCATCCATCCCAGTCAGGCAGCAACAAAACGGAAACTTCAATTTTAACCAACAGATCCAAATGGCTGTTAATGGAACTTTGGGGCAAAAATTGAAAATCGGGGCAAACTTTGATTCCAACAATTCCTTCGATTTTCAAAACCAACTTAAGGCAGAATATACGGGTTTTGAGGAAGACATCATCAAATCCATAGAAATCGGAAATGTCAGCATGCCTGTCCAAAACAGCCTGATCCAAGGTGCCCAAAACCTATTTGGTGTCAAAACTCAGCTTCAATTTGGCAAACTTTTCGTCACAGGCGTGGCTTCTACTCAAAGAGGCCGAAGAGATGAACTAGTAATAGAAGCAGGTGGACAGGGAAGACAATTCGAAATCCAAGGCTCTTCCTATGATGAAAACCGCCACTTTTTTCTTGGACATTTCTTCAGAGACAATTACGAAAGATGGCTGAGAGGTCTCCCGCAGGTCCTTTCAGGGCTCAACATCACCAGGGTGGAAGTTTACATTATGAACCGTGCCCAGAATACAGAAACCCTAAGAAATTTTACATCTTTCATAGATTTAGGGGAAGGTTCGAGAATATATAAACCCGAAAATCCAAACATCGGTCCCGGAAACCCCAATGCACCAGCCTTCAACCAGGCCAATTTACTTTTTGATAGACTCAATGGAAATCCGGCATTCAGACCATTTGACACAGGTTCAGGTGCCATAGAATCCAACCTTGGGCTAACTAGAGGCATAGATTTCGAACAGGTCAATGGGGCAAGGAGATTGGCTGAGACTGAATTTCAATTCAACAGAGAACTTGGTTACATTTCCCTTTCAAGAAGGCTCCAAAATGACGAAGTTTTGGCGGTTTCCTTCGAATACACCTACAATGGACAGGTATACAAAGTAGGAGAATTATCAGAAGACTATCAGAACCGTCCGATCTCTGACCTGATTTTTCTTAAAATGCTCAGGCCGGCAAGGATCAACATCAGGATTCCCACTTGGGATTTGATGATGAAAAACATTTACAACCTGAATGCCAACCAGATCCAACAAGAAGGATTTCAACTTCAGGTGATCTACAGGGATGATAGGACAGGTCTGGATAACCCAACTCTTCTTGAAGGTGAAAACGTCAAAAACAGACCCCTGATCAGGTTGACCGGACTTGATAACCTCAACCCTCAAAATGATCCCGCACCTGACGGCAACTTTGATTTTATCCCAGGCATTACTATTTTTCCTGAACGGGGTTTATTGGTATTTCCTGTACTTGAGCCTTTTGGAAGAACACTGCGGAATCAGTTTTTGCCAAATGAAGCCAATCTAGCCAATAAGTATGTTTTTGACACCCTGTACCGGACGACACTAGCCGATGCAGAATTGGTGACCCGATATGACAAATTCTTCATCAAGGGTAGGCTCACTGCAGGCTCCGCTTCTGAAATTTTGTTACCAGGGCTCAATATATCACCGGGATCGGTCATCGTGATGGCAGGTAATATTCCACTGACAGAGGGAGTTGATTTTACTATTGATTATAATTTTGGTAGAGTCACCATCATCAACGAAGGAATCCTACAATCAGGAAAGAGAATTTCTATCAGTTTTGAAAAGGCGGATTTGGTATCCTTCCAGACTCGGAGTTTGTTGGGGACAAGGCTTGATTATATCCTCAATGATAAATTCAATGTTGGAGGTACTTTCTTGTATTTGAACGAGCGGCCGAATATCACAAGGATTGCCATCGGTAATGAAACCCTGAGGAACAGCATGTGGGGATTGGATGCCAACTTCAGTGACGAATCCAGATTCCTGACCAAATTGGCTGATGCCTTACCTTTTACCAATACCAAAGAGAAATCGTTGGTGCAGATCAGTGGTGAATTTGCACAGCTCCTCCCAGGTACTTCCAACCAGGTTTTGGGAGAGCCTACTAACTATATAGACGATTTCGAAACAGCCATAACTCCATATGGTCTAGGCGGCTCAGCAGCACAGACTTGGCATCTAGCGGCTACTCCAAAAACAGACAACAACCAATTTGACTTGAGTGCTATTACCCCTGACAGACTCGGCAGCGCCTATCGCAGGGCAAAAGTAGCCTGGTACAATATTGATAATATTTTTTACAGAGATGGAGGGGCGGATGTCCCTTCCAATATCACCAAAGAAGACCGGGTCAATCATTATGTGAGGGGTATTTTGCCACAGGAAATATTTCAAAACAGATCAAGAGATTTTGTTATACTACCTGAACCTCTTTTTGAATTGGCGTATTTTCCAAGCGAAAGAGGGATGTACAATTACAACCCAAACCTGACTACGGACGGTTTTCTTCCCAATCCAAGGCAAAATTATGGTGGGGTAACCAGACCGATCACCACTGAAGTGGATTTTGACAGAACCAACATCGAGTACCTTGAATTCTGGTTGTTGGATCCATTTATTGAAGGAGAAAACGGAAGGGTTTTGGATGGGAATTTTAACCAGAATAACCGTACAGGAGGAAAACTGATTTTTAACCTAGGGGAGGTTTCGGAGGATGTCATCAAAGATGGCAGACATGGATTTGAAAATGGCTTACCTGCAGATGGAAATCCGGATAATGCCAACGTCACCGAATGGGGTAAAATTACCCAACAACAATTTCTCCTTCCTGCCTTTGATAATTCACCAGAATCAAGGGTAAATCAGGATGTCGGACTGGATGGGTTGAGAAATGAGGAAGAAGAAGAATTTTTCAGAAGCCGGTTTATTGACCGACTCAATGTGAGTCCTGCGGCCTTGCAGAATATCCGAAATGACCCTTCCGCTGATAATTTTCAATATTACTTAGGACCTGAACTTGACAATAACAATATCAAAATCCTTGAGAGATATAAGAAATTCAACGGTATGGATGGGAACACGCCCATTTCCACTAACAGCAACCTGTCTTTTGTTCCTGCTGGTTCTAACCTTCCAGACAATGAGGATCTGAACAACGACAATACCATCAATGAACTTGAAGCTTACTATGAATATGAGATTGACCTCAGACCGGGACAACTGGAAGTAGGGAGAAATTATATCGTGGACAAAGTGACTACCAGTCAAAGCGGTGACCAAGTCAATTGGTACCTGTTCAGAATCCCTGTAAGGACTCCGGATAGGGTTCAGGGAGAAATCTCCGGATTCAAATCCATCCGATACATGAGAACTTACCTGACCGATTTCGAGCAGCCTGTAGTCATGCGTATGGCAAACTTCCGCTTGGTAGCAAGCCAATGGCGGATATTTTTGGAATCTCTTTATGAAAGGGGATTTTTTGAAATTCCTGAGCCTGACAATTCCAATTTCAGTGTCGATGTGGTCAATATTGAAGACAATGGACAGGGAAGCGCCACCCAAAGCCCCTACGTATTGCCTCCAGGGATCGTCAGGGACAGGGATAATCTTGCCACTGTCGAAAGGGTATTGAATGAGCAATCCATCAGACTATGTGTGGAAGACCTTCAGGCCAAAGACGCAAGAGCTGTTTTCAAAAATGCAAACTCATTGAATATGGTGCAGTTTGAGAGGATGAAGATGTTTATCCATGCAGATAGCGAAAATACACAAGATGGAGAATTGACCGCATTTTTGAGATTGGGAACAGATTATACAGATAACTATTATGAAATCGAAGTTCCGCTCAATATCACTCCAAAAGGAACTAGAGATCCCCGACAAATATGGCCTTTGGAAAATGAGATCGATATTGCCATCAATGAGATCGTTGGAGTCAAAATCGAAAGAGACAACCGACGGGTACCTTTAAATCTGGCGTTTTCCCAAGATATCCGACAATATAAAGTGACCGTGGTGGGCCGTCCCGAATTGAGCCTTGTCCAAGGCCTGATGATCGGGGTGAGAAATCCCGGAAGCGGCAGTGGGGCCTCCAGGTCCATTTGTATCTGGGCAAATGAATTGAGGTTGACAGGATTTAAGGAATCAACCGGATGGGCAGCCAATGCCAGACTCAATGCGCAGATTGCAGATGTCGCCACTATTTCAACCTCTGTAAGGCACAATACCTTTGGATTTGGAGGTTTGGAAACAAGACTGTCACAGAGAGCAATTACTTCAGCCACCCAATACGATGTATCTGCAAATGTCAATCTTCATAAAATCCTTCCTGAGGGATTGAACCTGACGATTCCAATGTATATCAGTTTTGAAAATGCCACTACCAAACCGCAGTTCGATCCATTAAATCCTGACGTACTCTTTGATCTGGCACTCCAAAAATTCCAAACAGATTCCGAAAGAGAAATTTACACGGATCAGGTTTTGGATCAAATGACCCGAAGAAATATTGGGTTTACCAATGTGCGGAAAAACAAAAACCCAAATCAGGAAAAGAACCGGGTCTATGATTTGAGCAACTTCTCCTTTTCTTATGCACATGGTTCTGTGAGACAAAGTAATATCAATACAGAAAGCTATCTATTTGAGACATACTTGGGAAATATTGCTTATGTGTACCAGCCAAAACCTGTAGTCCTTGAGCCATTCAAAAATTCTGAATGGGCCGGAGGAGAGAAATTCAGCCTTATCCGGGACATGAATTTTAACTTTGTTCCGACTTCCTTTGCGGCTAGAGTGGATGTGGACAGGCGGTTTTTGCGCACTCAATACCGCAATGACCAATTGACTATCGATGGGGTTGATCCTTTCTTCCAAAAAAGCTTCTTCATCAACAGGACCTATAATCTAAACTGGGATCTTACCAAAAACCTACGGGTGGATTACCTCAGCAGGGTCATGGCTGTGGTAGATGAACCGGACGGTGACATAGATTCAGAAACCAAAAGGGATTCATTGCGGAACAACATCAGGAATTTTGGAAGGACAACAAATTACAACCATCAGGTAAATATCAATTACAAGCTACCGCTTGATAAAATCGGGGCTTTGAACTGGATAGGTATGGATTACAAATATGCCGCTACTTATTCATGGCTTACAGGTGCCATCGGACAGCGGGATACTTTGGGTAATGTGATTCAAAACACAAGGGATAGGGCCATTGTGGGTAAATTGGATTTTGTCAAACTTTATAATAAAAGCGCCAAATACCAAGCATTGAATGCACCGAAGCGGCCAAGTATTCCCGGAAGAACTGCAGTGAGTGCGGAGGATACCATCGGTACACCTTTTACAAGGAAAACCATTCAGTTCCTCACCATGATCAAGGATATCAACTTCAGATTCTCCAATGTCGAAGGTACCTTCTTACCTGGATATATGGCAGAGACAGGATTGTTGGGATTGGACAGAAGCTTCCTGAACCCTAGCTTTGGATTTATTTTTGGTAGTCAGGATCCTAATGTTCGATTAAGTCTAGCGGAGCAAAATCTGATGGCGCCTAGTACAGAAATGACTCAGCTGTTCAGACAAAACCAAACCAAAAACATTCAGGTCACTGCTTTAGTGGTTCCATTTAAGGATTTTAACATCAACTTTGAAGCAAGAAAAAGAGAGACAGGAGACTACACAGAGATTTTCAGGAATTCCACCGAAAATCCCGGAGATTTCAACTCCCTGAGTCCTAACCGATCCGGAGCTTACAGCATCACCTATTCGATAATAAGAACAACTTTGGCGAGAGATGATCAAAATAACAACTCCCCTCTTTTTACAGATTTTGAACAAAACAGAAGCATCATACAGTCAAGGCTGAATGCCCAAAATCCCGGTGGGGAATATTCTCTGAATGGTCAGGATGTACTGACACTTTCATTCTTATCGGCTTATTCAGGACGAGATCCGAATACCATTGAGCTAAACCCTTTTCCAAAAATTCCCATACCAAATTGGCGGGTAGATTATAAAGGTTTGAGTCAGGTCCCTGCGTTAAAAGAATATTTCTCCAGTATAAGCTTGACACATACTTATGCCTCTTCGTACGATGTAAGTAATTTTTCCAACTCACTCTTATATAACCAAGGGCTTGAATTGTATAACACCATCCGGAATTTTCCTGGAGCAAACCTCACCAATGAATTTGGTGAATACATCCCTGTTTTCATCTTGAATCAGGTAGTACTTTCTGAGCGTTTTGCTCCTTTGATCGGTATCAATCTATTGACAAAAGACAGATTGAATATTGTGATGGAGTATAATTCTGAAAGAAATCTAGGATTGAATTTCTCCAATGCGCAGGTAACAGAACAGACGAGCAGAGATTTTGGGTTTGACTTAGGATATACCAAAGCCGGTGTAAAAATCCCATTCAAAATCAAAGGAAGACAGGAAATCCTCGAAAATGACCTGCAGTTTAGGTTAAGTACCAAAGTCGTAGATACAAGGCAGGTACAGAGAAAAATCGAAGAAGGAAGCACAGTGACCAATGGTAACCTGAATATTCAGATACGTCCAACAATCGGGTACATTGTGAGTAAAAGCCTAAATATTACGATCTATTTTGACAGGACTGTAAACGACCCGAGGGTCACTACAGCCTTCCGTAGAAGTTCTACAGCCTTTGGTGGACAATTAAGATTTAATTTAGCACAATAGGTTTTTACATTAGTCGAATCCTTGTATTTTTGGACACAATAAATATAATCCAATATGAATTTTCCTAAGGAGCTCAAGTACACCAAAGACCACGAATGGGTCAAAATTGAAAATGACATCGCAGTCATTGGGATTACAGAATTTGCACAGAGAGAACTTGGTGACATTGTCTATGTCGAGGTGGAAACTGTCGGCGAAACCATCGCTGCCGGTGAGGTTTTTGGTACTGTAGAAGCTGTGAAGACCGTTTCTGATCTTTTTATGCCATTGGAAGGCGAAATCATTGCGTTCAATGAAGAATTAGAATCTTCTCCAGAATTGGTAAACGAATCTCCTTATGAATCAGGATGGATGATCAAAGTGAAATTTACTGGAGATGCTCCTACTGACCTTTTGTCTTTTGAAGAGTATTCCGAATTGGTAGGAGCGTAATTTAAAAAAACGATCCAATCAAGCAGAAATCAGGAAATCCACACATTCCAAACGTTAGAATTAATGAAACGTTAGAATGGGTAAAATTTAATCTTAATAGTTCTTGAGAAATAATTAGGCTAATTGGTTCAATAATTTGATACAAGGCAATTTCATCTCTTGTAAAAATTAAAATAAATGGCTAAAATTGTTATCTCTTTATTTGTAAAAAATAATTAACCTTATAAATCAACAACCATGGAAGCTAAAAAGACGCCACAAGCGGATTTATCCAAGAAGACAGGAATGTTCCTGAATCTTGGGTTAGCCATTAGCGTCGGGTTATGTCTATTTGCTTTTGAATACAAATCCTATGATGATAGGAATTTGAAAGATCTAGGCAGTGTCTCCGATGACTTTGAAGAATTGCTCGATATTCCAATCACAGAACAGCCACCACCGCCACCACCGCCAATTGAACAGCCTGTCATTCAGGAAATCCCCGATGAAGTTGAAATTGAAGAAAAGATAGAAGTTAACTTCGATGTGGATGTACAGGAAGAAACAGTCATCAAAGAAGTTGTGATCGCTGACGCTCCTGTAGTAGAAAAAGCAGATGAAATTTTCGACGTGGTTGAAAATTCTCCTGAATTTCCAGGAGGAATGGAAGCTTGGAATGAGTATCTAAGAAAGAATCTTAAATACCCAACTCAAGCAAGACGAATGGGAATCGAAGGTACTGTTTATGTTGTGTTCGTTGTGAATACAGATGGATCTGTACAAGATGTGGAACTACTAAGAGGTATCGGTGGAGGTTGTGATGAAGAAGCCCTAAGGGTTGTAACCGGAGCACCAAAATGGACGCCAGGTAAGCAAAGAGGTCGTCCTGTAAGAGTTAGGATGAGACTTCCGATAAGATTCAAATTAGGATAATACATAAGGGGCCACAAGCCCCTTATTTTTTTAACATTCTTTAATATGGTAATTATAGTTAAATTGACAGATTAGTGGTCAACACTTTTTAAATTCATGGACACCAAACATACGACCATGGAAACCAAGAAAAACCCGTCTTCAGATCTTGACCAAAAAAGAGGTTATTTCCTCAATATTGGTCTTTGTATCAGTTTGTCTTTGCTGCTGTTTGCTTTTGAATGGAAAACAGAAATAATGAACCACAGGATTTTTGATGAGTCTGACATTCTTTTTGGGGAAGAAAATATCCCGGAAGTGCCCCTCACCCACCAAACCCCGCCTCCTCCAAAAATCATCAATCCCGTCATCGAAATCGTCCCCGATCAGATTGCCATCCCTGACAGCGACATCCTCATTGATTTGGGTACAGAAGTTATTCCGGATATTGTGCTTGAGGGACCACCTGTGGTGGAATCGGTAGTCGTCTTGCTTGACTTTTCGGAAGTGATGCCCCAACCTGTGGGAGGAATGGAATCATGGAACACCTACCTATCCAAAAACATGAAATACCCGACTCAGGCAAGGCGTATGGGAGTGGAAGGAACTGTCTATGTATCTTTTGTGGTAAACAAATATGGCAAAATTGAAGACCTAGAGGTAATTAGAGGAATCGGGGCAGGTTGTGATGAGGAAGCCATCAGGGTAATCCAAGAAGCAGAAAATTGGATTCCCGGAAGAAACGGTGGATTGCCTGTAAAAGTTAAAATGCGGGTTCCGATCAAATTTAGGTTACAATAAAAAAGGCCCAAATGGCCCTTTTACAATATATTCAG
The DNA here is from genome assembly GCF_023502205.1 of Aquiflexum sp. TKW24L. Classification (GTDB taxonomy): domain Bacteria; phylum Bacteroidota; class Bacteroidia; order Cytophagales; family Cyclobacteriaceae; genus Cognataquiflexum. The sequence continues at coordinate 55,945 of NZ_JAMFLG010000022.1, forward strand.
ACTCTGCTCTTTGATTTTTTCCAATTCATCCTTCATCACCACCACACTTCTTTGGATCATGGCGTCATTTGCTTTGGAACCAATGGTATTGATTTCCCTGCCTATTTCCTGCCCGATAAATCCCAGTTTCTTTCCTTGACTGTCCCCGCCTTTTAGGTTTTTTTCAAAATAATCCAAGTGCGATTCCAACCTGACGATTTCTTCGGTAATGTCAATCTTTTCGAAGTAATAGATCAGTTCCTGTTCCAGTCTATTTTGATCAAAATTACTTTCTTCCATCCAATCTTTAAAATTTCCCTTGATTCTTTCCCTGATTCTAGTTTTTCTTTCCGGATCCTGAACTTTTATTGTCTCCAATCCTTGCCTAATCACGGCTAGATTTTCTAAGAATTTCCCTTCCAAAGTATTCCCTTCATCTTTCCTGAAATCATCACAAAGCTGAAGCGCCTTTCCTATAGCCTTTTTGACAATTTCCCATTCTTCCGGATCCGACTTTTTTTCCCCGTTTGTATTGAGGACTTGGGGAGATTGCAAAGCCAACTTGAACAAATCCGATGAATCAGCTTGAACTTGCTGAGCTAATTTTTGGTAAGATTTGAAGTAGGACAAAAATAACTGTTCATTTACCATGACAGGTGTCTCTTCTATTGTCTTGTAGGTAAAATCTAGGTTTAGATTGACTTTACCCCTTTCAAGAACCGCACTGACCATATTTCTGATTTCGAGTTCTTTGTCAGAAAATTGCTTCGGAGACCGGATGGATAAATCTAAAAATTTTGAATTCAGTGTTTTTACTTCGACGCTGACAACATAATTGTCACCCTCAAAACCGGCCAAACCAAAGCCTGTCATTGACTTTATCATAATATGTGCTTGTGATTAGAAATTGTAGCCCAAGGTAACGTAAAATTTCAACTCATCAGTTTGATAATTCCTGATTGGACGGGCCACATCAAACTTGAAGTAATAATTGAGCAGTACGGTCCTCAAACCTGCTCCATAGCTTTGGAGCCAAGGATTGTTAAAATTATTCAAAGTAATCACAAAAGGTGATCCAGGAGTCGTGATTATTTCCGTATTCTGATCATTGACTCTTTCCCATGGTGCTGCATCGTTCCAGGCAGATCCTACATCGTAAAAGGCTACCATTTGAAAATTCTTGATAAAATTAGAGGTGATATTTCCCCTAGAAAGATAAGAGAACAATGGGATCCTCAACTCTGTGGTAAAGGTGATCACATTCCGGCCTCGGATTTCATCAAAAAGATAACCTCTGAGGTCAACAAATTCCGCGAACAGAATATTTGAGTTTTCAACGCCTGTTGGATTCCTGACCGGTGAATCTGAAGGTCTGTTGCTTGGTGGCTGATAGAATTCATTGAAGAGCCAATTGTTCATTCCCCCTACCAAATAATTCTGCGGGTTTTTTCCGATAAATGAGCCTCCAAATAACCTGGTTGCTAAAATTAAATTTTTGTGGATGACTTGATAATTCCTGAAATCAAGATAGAAATTTGAGAAAGACCTGGAGGCATTATTCAATCCTTGGTAATGGACTGCACCAATCTTTGCCTTCGGACCTTTTTGGGTGTAAAGTCCAAGTTGCTGTGTTTTATCAAACACAAACTCAAACCTACCGCCAGCATAAGTGACATCGAACCTGTTTTGATCCGGAACTTGACCAAAAATAATGGAATCCGGATTCAGGTTGAAATATTGTGTTTTGGCAAGGAACGGTGCTATAGTCACTCTTGAATGAACATTAAATGGATAGGAGAATCCAAATTCCGTCTTGTTGAGTACATATTTCTGGTAAGTCAGGTCACCTTCGGTGATCTGTATGGATCTTCTGTCATACCTCAATGAAAAATCTATTCTTTGCTTCAGATACTCATACTCAAAGAAAATATCACTTCCCGACCTAAAATCAAGAGGAAACATTAAGCCTCCTTTAAAATTATGGTTGTCCAAAATATCAGTCATCCGTCCAGAAAGTCCCAATCCAAAGCCCCTCAATGGGTCAACTACCCAATCTGTGCTTAAATTGGAAGTGATAAACTGAGGTGTCATCCTTGCCGGACCGGTGATCCTCTTCTGAAGGCTTTGCCTTCTGAAGTTTTCCAGCATATTACTCCTACTTGTAGATTGAGTTGACTGACTGGCTTGGACAAGTTGGGATGCAGGTCTTGGAATCGTGTCAAAAGCGTAATTTTCAGTATCTATCCCTCCCTTTTTTTCAAATCTAAGCCTGTCAGTATTGATGCTTCCTGTTAAACTCTTTGGTGCGGGAATGGAATCCTTTGCCACTTCATTTTGCTTCTGATTGTTAACTGGGGGCGCAGCCAACATCAAATCTTCTAACCTGATGTTTAAAGTAGAATCCCTTTTTACCTGAGGTTGCTCTGCCCTCCTTGTAAGCTCCACTGCCGGTTTGGTGCCTTGCCCGTCAATTTCTGACCTTCTTGAGGATATCCTTTCAGATAATGTCTTTGCTTGGGAAAGCTGAATTCTTGGAGTACTTGGGGTAAATTGATCAATATTGGAATAACTTTCAATCACCAATCTGCTTCGGTTTCCATCACGGTAAGAATACGCGATTTTGTTTAGCCTTGAGGAATAATCAAACGCTTCCAAGCTTTTGTTAAAAGCTGTCATCTGACTAGAAATGGCATTGGACACAGTGAGTCGCATCAGATTCATGATGCCACTTTGATCACTTAAAAAAAGAACATTGTTACCATTCAGCATTCTTGGCCTGATGTTTTTGTTATTGAGGTTAGTGAGTTTGGTGACTTTCGCTGAGTCCCATAAATCAACCTGAAAGAGATTGAAGTAATCAGGAAGGATTTTTACATCCGGAGTTCTGGTAAGAACCGAATCAGGCAATGTTGTAAAATTGGAACTGTAAATGATCGTAGAATCATTTAAAAAAACCGGGGTAATGTTATCAAAAACATCATTTGTGATTCTTTTTCCAACTCCCCGTACATTCAGTGAATAGACATCCGTTTTGCCATTGGCAATGGAAGAAAGCACCATACTCTTTCCAGTGGAATTAAAATCCAGACTGAGTACCTGTGTGATGTTTCTAAGAAATATTTTATCCTGACTAGATCCGTCGATAGCCCTAGATCTTAATGTTGTCGTTCCTCTCTTAAAAGTAGCGATAGCTAAATTTAAAGTGTCCTTCCAAGCGATTATAGGAACGGTAAGATTTACCGGCTGGTCAACAGAAACAGCTCCGCCTGAGTACACCGTAATTTCCCTGTTATCAGCAAGGTTTCTCACCTGAACTTTATACTTTCCTCCACTATTGATGACATAAGCAAGATGCTTGGCATCGGGACTGAATTTGATATCATTGATGATACCAAGGTAGGATGAAGAAGTTTCAGCAATTTGATTTGAAGAATTGATATCTTTGAAAGTATTGAATACCTGTTGGTTGGCATTTACATAGAATAGCTTCCACTGATCCTGAAAAACCCTATAGTTAACACCTATAGTATTGGCAATACTGTTTTCTTCGTTTCTGTTAATTCTCGAAAGATTCAGGATGCTAGAGATATAACGTCTGCCATATTTCTCTACGATAAAATTCCAGATTGACTGTCCCACAAGCCCCGCCTCCCTACTTTTTAATTTATGGAGCTTCGTAATTTTTTCTTCTTTTAAATGATGCCTTACAAAATCATCCATTTCCATACTCCATCCATGCGCAAGGTACATGGCCACGCCATCGATATACCAATCTGGAAAACTGTTGATCAAATTGGACTGGAAAGCATCTGCAATGGTGGACCCATAGAGCATTTCTTCAATGATGACTTTCGAAGTGGTGTAGATCAATTCCCGTTTGAAAGCCTCCCAAGTACCAGGAAAAGCCACCTCCCCAATTAATTTGCTAAAAAAAGTCTGTCCATCAATCGTAAATACATCTTTGTTCAGGTCAACATTACTTTGGAGGATTTCTTCGGGAGAATTGTAAATAAAAATTTTAGGCTTGGTATAAGCCACATATCCTATTAATTGGGTCAGTCTTTCGAATTCACTTTCGAGATAATCGATGGCCATTTTGGCATTATTCATGCCCCCATCATAATAATAAACCTCGAAGTTATTGGAACTGTAGAAATACCACTCAATATTTTTATGTTGGATCCGGTTTTTACCGAATTTATCTCCATTAAACTGCGCTAACGACAGCAATGGAAGCTGCAAAAAGAAGATTGATAAGGCTAAGAATGCCAGCTTATTTTTCATCAAACCTGATTCACTTGGGTTTTAAATATACTTATAAATTTGAATTATGTTTTTCCAAACCTAGCAATGTTTACTTCTTTTTCAGGTTGGTGACTAGATAAAAGCATTTCAACCATCATATTGCTATAATAAGGAATCAAAGATACTCCTTTCGCCCCGAAACCATTGAAAATATAAACGCCCGGAAAGTCAGGATGTTCACCGATAATTGGTTTTCGGTCTTTTGTTGCCGGACGGATTCCGAAACGATGACTTTGGATGGCAGAAACTTCTTCCGGAACCAGCTTCTCTAGTTTTTCTAACAATTCATTTTTGGCATTTTCGGTGGGCCCCTGATCCAAATCATGCCAAGTGTAGGTCGATCCGACTCTTAGATTTCCGTTGGGAAGAGTGATTCTAAAAACCCCACGATTGATGATTTCGTCAGGATGGAAACGCTGTACCAAGTCAAGTATTTCACCCTTGACCGGTGCGAATGGCAAATTTGAAAAATAACGGCTTTTCATCGCCCCAAGTCCATTACAATAAACGATTCCTTTGGCCGAAATACCTTTGTATCTAAATCCATCTCTGTCTCCTTCAAGAAATTCCTCTTCAAACTCTTCTTCAAGAAGTAGATTTCTATTTTTCAAATAGGCGGAATAGGCGTCCAAAAGTGCATTGATATCCACGTAACCTGAATTTTTTAATAGTATGCCTCCAAAGGGATTGATGACCTCAGGAAACAATTCCTTCGAAAATATTTCCTCGAAATAGGGTTCAAATCCAGGATCGCCTGTTTTTCCCATCCATTCATTTTGTTCTTCTATATTTAGGAATGGACGGTATATATTCTTTTTGTAGAGAAATTTTGTTCCTAAAAGTCCTTCTAGCTGAAAATAAAGGGGTTCTATTTCCGGAAAAAGCAAATCTGCATTCCAGGTTTTAACCATTTTTTTGCCTGTGATCGGATTATAAAGACCTGCTGCTATCCGGCTGCTTTGATTGGCATTGGGAAGGTCAATGACCATCACTTTTTTGCCAAGCTGTAATAATCTATGTGACAATATCGTACCGGCCAATCCCTGACCAATAAGTAAAAAATCAACTTCCATGGTCAAAATTAGTTTCTTTATTCGTTATTTTGAGTTGGTTATAAAAAGATTTACCATGCTTCAGATCAAAACATTCACATTCAACCCTTTTTACGAAAACACCTACATTCTTTTTGACGAGACAAAAGACGCGGTAATTTTTGATCCGGGCTGTTTTGAGAAAAATGAAAAAGAATCCCTCTCCACATTCATCGAAACTGAAGGTTTGAAAATCAAACAGTTAATCAATACCCATTGCCACATTGACCATGTGCTGGGAAATGCATATGTGAAAAATAAATATGGAGTGCCACTATTGATCCACCGCAAGGAGATTGCCGTACTCAAATCGGTGAAAGCTTACGCTCCGAATTATGGTTTTCCGGCATATGAAGAAACCGAACCTGATATATTTTTAGATGAAAATCAAAAAATAACGATTGGTAACCAAACACTAGATATTCTTTTTGTCCCCGGACATGCACCGGGACACCTGGTTTTCTACCATAAACCCACAGGAATTTGCATTGCAGGAGATACGCTATTTCAGGGCAGCATCGGGAGAACTGACTTGCCGGGAGGAGACCATCAAACACTCCTGAATGCTATCAAGAAAGAATTGTTCAACTTACCTGAAGATACCACCGTATATCCCGGACATGGTCCTGAAACCACCATCGGTGAGGAGAAAGAAAACAACCCCTTTGTAGGTAAACGTGCCAGATACTAGATGATCAAACAACATATTCCAAATGCCCTGACTTCCCTAAACCTTGCTGCCGGCATGGTTGGGATACTTTTTGTACTTGACGGCCAAATTGAATATGGTGCCTATATGATATTTCTGGCTGCAATATTCGATTTTTTGGATGGTTTTGTGGCAAGGATGCTCAAAGTCAGCGGAGAATTAGGAAAGCAACTCGATTCCTTGGCAGACATGGTCACCTTTGGTGTGCTACCTGCATTTATCCTGTTTTCGATGATCGAATCCAATACTGAAAATGTCTATCTGCCTTACGCTGCATTTTTGATTGGTATATTTTCCGCATTGAGACTCGCAAAATTCAACATTGATGAGCGCCAATCGGATAGGTTTATCGGAGTTCCTACTCCAGCCAATGCACTTCTGATCAGCACTCTTCCATTTTTGGCAGAAAAATCCCCTTTCTTTGAAAGCTTATTGTCAAACCCAATCTTCTTGGTCGGATTAGGTCTCGTAATGTCGTTTTTACTTGTCGCTGAGCTTCCACTCATTGCTTTGAAGTTTAAAGATTTCTCTTTTTCAAAGAATATATTCAGGTATTTGGTGCTCGGCACCTCCCTTATCTCACTCATTCTCTTAGGGATAGCTGGGATTCCGTTTGCGATAATTTTGTATATTGCGCTCTCGTTTATTGAGGCAGTAATCACCCGCAATGCTTAGCAGTCAATTTCAAAAAAAATATTACCTAGGAATAGTAGTCATACTGTTCCTTTTTTGCTTTGAAGCTATTGCCCAATCCAATCCCACTTTCTATAAGTTTCCGGTTATTGAATCCGGTGTCTACAAAATAAGCGAAGGACAGATTAGGAATCTTGGATTTGAAAATATTACCGAGGTTTCCATTTTTGGCTTTCCCGGCATGTTACCCCAAAAACTTGATAGCCTTCAACTTACCCTGCAAGAAATTCCCTCCAAAATCATTGAAAATGAAGTTTTTTTCTTTGCCCAAGGGCCAAATCAGATTATAGTAAATGAGGATGGACTAGCATACCAACACCATTATTACGCTGATACGCTTTATTACTTAATTGGAAAAAAAATCACAGGGAATGAAATTTCCAATTCAGAAAATCAAACCATATCCCCTCTCAGTGGAGGAAAATTATTCCAAATCCAAAGCAAAAAATGGGAGGAATCTAACATATTGAATTCGGGACGGGATTGGTATTCCCAACCATTATTCATTGGTCAATCATTGACATTTTCTTTTGATGTGCCAATTGGTTCATCCGGACCATCTGCATTGAAGGTGGGTTTGATGGCGCAATCCTTGACTGAAAGCACCTTCAGGGTATTTGCAGATGGACAAAACATCGGACAAAGCACCATTCAGCCGATTCCAAATACTACTTATGGGATAAAGGGGAGGGAAAAAACAGAGGTATTTACTATCCCACAAACTTCATCTCCGACGATGGGGTTTAGGGTTAATTTTCAAAGTGCAAATGCCAACGGAATGGGGTATCTGGATTTTGCCATATTGTCAACGCCATATATGAGTGACAATATTGGTACTGGGATTTTTTACAACCCTGAAGCTGCCAATCATTTTTCCTTCTCTCCTAACAAAACTATTTGGAAAATCTCAAACCCCTTTGGAATCACCCAAGAAAATGGAAGTGTTCATCTCGGAAAAGGAGATAGGATAGCTGTTTTTGAACCAAATCAAGTGAAGTCAATTATCAACTTCCGATTGGCAAATACAGGTTTGAGGACAGACAATTCAGCCCCTCAACTGTTGATTGTCACACACAAATCATTGCGCTCACAGGCGCAGCGGCTTTCATCCCATAAAAATCAAACAGGAATCAAAAGTAGCGTGGTGGTATTGGAGGATATTTATGACAGCTTTGGTTACGGCAATCCTGACATCACATCCATCAGGAATTTAATAGCCCACTATTACCATGCTTCAGGAAACCTGAAAAATGTGCTATTCCTTGGCAAAGGAACCTTTGATCATAAATCCAAACTTGGAGGAAGGCCAAACTTTGTGCCCACGTACAGCTCAAGAAACAGCCTCAATCCATTGACGACCTACAGTTCGGATGATTATTTTGGTTTTGTAAATTGGGGTCAGGGACAATGGGACGAGTCCAATGCAGGCGATGAACAATTGCAGATCGGGTTAGGCAGAATCCCCGCGATATCAGTGGCCGAGGCAAGAGAAATGGTGGACAAAATAATTGCCTATGAAAATGGGATTTCAAACCAAGGGGAATGGAAAAGGAATATTGCATTTTTTGCGGATGACGGGGACAACAACATCCATTTGAAAGATGCAGAAGTACATTACAATTATCTTTCGGAGAATCATCCTGAGTATTTGGTTAAAAAACTTTATCTGGACAGGTATGAACAAATTAGGTCAGGCACAGCCCAAAGTTCACCCTCAGCCAAAGCAGCGTTAAAATCCACCATCGAAGAGGGGGTCTTGATCCTTAATTATATCGGTCACGGCAATGAATCAACCTTAACAGCGGAAAGGGCTTTTACCATATCTGACATTTATGATTGGCCCGAAAACCCTTTGCTACCCTTGTTCGTCACTGCAACCTGTGAATTTGGAAGACACGACAGCCCATACCTTAGATCAGGTGCAGAGGAATTGCTTTTTGCCGTAAAAAAAGGCGCAATCGGAATGCTGACCACAGGAAGGCCGGTTTTTAGCAGCGTGAATTTTGCTTTAAATACCGCTTTTATAGAGTCTGTATTTGAAAAAGACAAGGGGGAAACACGGGATTTGGGAGAAATATTTAAGATTACAAAAAACAATAGCCTCAATGGGCCCTTCAATAGAAATTTTTCACTTCTCGGTGATCCCTCTTTAAAATTGGCAGTGCCTGAACTGACAACTCAAACTGATCCGATCTGGGATGTCATTTTGGAAACAGAAACAGATACTTTGCGGGCAATGCAGCAAATTCAGATCAAGGGGAAAATAATAGACCCATTGACCGGAGCAATGCTTCCTACAAGCAACGGGACTTATAACATCCAAATCTCAGACCAACCTCAATTGCTGAAATCACTTGGGGACGAGAGTTCACCAGTTGAATTTCTCGAAGAAGTGAATGTATTGTTTAGGGGAAAGGGAGAAGTCAAAGACGGTGGCTTTACTGCCAATATATTTATTCCAAAAAATATTGACAGTAAAGTCGGAATAGGCAACATCAGGTTGTTTGCAAGTCTGGATCAAAACGGCGAGGAAGCAATGGGCGCTATTCAGATTCCTATTGGTGGCCGCACAACCATCCTCACTGATGACAAGATTGGACCAAAAATCCGATTTGGATTTGGACAAAACCAAACTGACGGAAGCCAATCTTTTCCCTTTTCGAATCTCCCATTAACAATTTTACTAGAGGATGAAAGCGGGATCAACATTTCTTCCCAAGTCTCAGGACAGGACATAGAATTGACAATAAATGACCAAGCCCCTAAAATCCTCAACCCGTTTTTCAAGGCAAAAAACAATGGCTTTAAAGAGGGTGAAATCAACACCTTACTTGCTGACCTGATGGAAGGAAAAAATACCCTTACGCTTTCGGCTTGGGACAATGTGGGAAACAGGTCTGAAGTCAGGGAAGAAATTGAAATTAAAGGTTCATTGGAATTGAAAATTTTGGGCCATACAACTTACCCAAACCCTGCAACAGAAAGCAGCAAATTTCGGTTAACCCACAATAGACCCAATGAGACTGTTAATCTCGAATTAAAGATTTATTCTATTCTCGGCAGTGAAATATTTTCAATGACCCGCCGTTATGTAGAAGCTGATTTTTTACTGGATGGGATCGAATGGAATTTTTTCCGTTCAACAACCAAATATCCCGTAAAAGGAACTTATATTTACACCCTAACGCTCAGTTCAGAAAAAGACAATTCATCTGCAACTAAGAGCGGAAAAATTATTATTCAATGAAAATAAAGATGAAACCCCTTTTCACCCTTTTGACTTTTTTAGGGATATTCCTATTGACATTACCTGTTAATGGGCAAAATTCGACCATTGTTTCAGGTCAAGATCCAAATAGAAGAGTAATTACCACAGCTGTTCCATTTTTGAATTTCGCACCTGACAGTAGACATTCTGCCATGGGTGATGCCGGTGTGGCCACAAGCCCCGATGCATTTTCCGCACATTGGAATGCAGGTAAGTTGGCATTCATCGACACCGATATGGGTGTCTCTCTTTCCTATTCGCCATGGTTGGGTAGATTGGTAAATGACATGTCCTTGAGCTACCTGACTTTCTACCGCAAAATCGATGACAAATCCGCTTGGGGCTTTGACCTGAGGTATTTCAATATGGGAGACATCCAACTGACGGACGGAAGAGGCAATGAACTAGGAGAGTTTACGCCTAGAGATATAGCGGTAGGCGGAACTTATTCCAGAAAATTATCAGAAAAACTTGGCTTGGGTTTATCAGCAAGGTTTATACATTCTAACCTATCGGGAAATATCTCTTCTTCAGGTGGAGCAGAGAGTAGACCAGGTGTCACTATTGGTACTGACGTCGGATTATACTATAACACGGAAATACTTACAGGAAATAAATCTGGAGAATTCTCCTGGGGTGTGTCTATCAACAACATCGGTCCGAAGATCACTTACAACAGTGCCGATGACCTGGATTTTATACCAACTAATTTCAGAATAGGAACAGCCTACCTGATGAATATCAATGAATACAATTCACTGACTTTCACTTTGGATTTCAACAAACTGATGGTTCCGTCTCCCCCTGTTTTGTTAAGGGATGAAAACGGCGCATTGCAAACAGATGATAACGGTGATTTCATCATAGAAAGAGGAAGAGATCCAAATAGACCGTTGATCAACGGAATGTTCACTTCATTCTTTGATGCGCCTGATGGATTCAGCGAAGAAATGCAGGAGGTCATGATTTCATTCGGTATGGAATACAAGTACAACAACGTATTTGCATTGAGGACGGGTTATTTCTACGAAAACCCAAACAAAGGCGGTAGAAGATATTTTACCATGGGTTTTGGAATTGATTACAATAAACTTGGTTTTGATTTCTCTTATCTAGTTCCTCAGGTACAAAACCATCCTTTGGCCGAAACTTTAAGATTGTCATTGACTTATACCATTGCCGGAAGAGAATAATGCTGGATAGATCCAAAGCACCTGATTTTAAAATACCCTCATCAATAGAATTTCCAACACCAATACAAAGGACTCTTCCAAACGGAGTCCATTTGTATTTTATACCCACTCCGGAAATCGATGCGGTCAAACTGGAAATCAGTTCGACCATCAATGAGAGTTCTAACAATAAATTGTTGGTTCCCTACTTTGCACTAGAGATGGTCACGGAAGGTACCAATACCAAAGATGCCGCTCAGCTGGATGATTTCTTTGATACATATGCCTCAGAAGTTGAGACCGAATCAGGGTTTGAAAATCATGGACTTTCTATTCTGACTACCAAAAAGCATTTCGATAAAGTTTTGCCTGTTTTCAGGGAATTGCTGACGGAAGCGACTTTTCCAGAAAAAGAACTTTCCAAAAGGAAAAAGCAAAAAGCACTAAGCATCCATATCAACCGTGACAAGAATAGCCACAGGGCTTCTCAACTTTTCAGAAGAGCACTCTTTGGAGAAAACCATCCTTTTGGACAGATTGCCGAGGAGAAAGACGTAGACGCAGTCAGCCATGAGGATTTGATTGATTTTTACAAAGAAGACCTTTGGACCAATTCTGAAATTTTTCTTACAGGTAACCTCGATGAATCTCAGATGAATGATATCATGAGAGAAATTGGCAATATTCCAGTAGATTTTTTTCCCAATCCCGCCATTAACTTACCAAACCAAAACCAGGGAAAGTTAATTGAGGAAAAAGAAAAATCTGTTCAGAGCAGCATTCGTATTGGCTGTCACCTGATCCCAAAAAGCCATCCGGATTATTTCAAATTGAACCTGATGAATACCATTTTGGGAGGTTATTTCGGAAGTAGGTTGATCAAAAATATCAGGGAAGACAAAGGCCATACTTATGGTATTTACAGCAGCATTGGAGGCCTGAGGCATACAGATTACTGGGTGGTCATGGCTGACGTGATCAAAGAACATGGTGAAGCTGTCATCGACGAGGTCTATAAAGAGATAGATAAACTTAAATATGAGCCTGTATCAGCCCACGAACTTGAGGTAGTCAGAAACTACATGGTTGGAAAGCTATTGTCACAATTCAGTTCTGGTTTTGAACTCATCGGAAGATTCAAATCCATACACCAAGCCGGATTGGATTTTGGTTTTTACCAACAGCATCTTGAGTATATCCTGAGAGCCACACCTGAGGACATCATGGAGGTTTCCAATAAATACCTTCTCCGCGAAAAAATGGTAGAGGTTATAGTGGGTTGATTTTTTTAAGTAGCAGGTATAATCCCGATACATCCATCTTCATTTTCGCCCAGGAGTTATACATGGACACCTTTGCTCCTTTGGCTCCGAGTTCTTTTGCCAAAGAGATAAAGCCGCGCGCGACTTCGAAATTGGCAGACAAAAGTGCATGCTTGGTTTCAAAAAGAATCCGCTTGATCAATGCTTTGTCCTCTTTTGGTCTCTTGTTCAATTTCTTGATCTTTTGGCAGACTTTTAAAGTGGATGGCAGCATTTCTGATTTTTTTGGCCGGTATTGTCCTGCCGAAAAAGATTTGGAATGGATTCTTTTTTTGATCCCAATATGGTTGGAAAAAACAAACTGATAATCTCTTGAAAGTCTGACCATGATATCAAAATCCTCGTACGAGAGATTTTCATCATATCCACCGACTTTTGTAAAAATCTCCGAATCAAAAACCAAGGAAACGGAGGAAACCACATTACTTTCCACGATGCTGGTATAAAGATTTCCTATTTTAATTTTCTGTTTGAGATGGCCATCCGAATCTCTTTTGTAATAAGTCTTTGTACTTCCATTTGGCATCACCAATTGGACATCTGAAAAACAACAAGCCGCACCGATGGACTCTTGGAGTTTAGCTACTGATAATGCAATGTGCCCCGGCAAAATGACATCATCCCCCGATAAATCTATGAGATACTTCCCCTTACTTTTTAAAAATACTTTATTGAAGGATTCACAATAAGGCATAGGTTCATTTCTGAATACCGTACTTATTGGAAATTTTGGGTGGTTTTTTCCAAGCCAATCTGTTATTACCTGCCTTGAATTGTCTTTACTTCCATTATCGATGACAAACAATTCCAGATTTGGATACCCCTGATTATTGAGGCTCTCCAAAGTCTCTTTGATGAATGGGCTTTGGTTGAAAACAGTAAGGATTACAGTGACTAAGGGTGTGGAATCCATGTCTGACACAGTTTTTAGGATATTCAAATGCTTGCTTTACATTCAAAATTTGACGGAAAACATAAAACCATCATTTATGTGGCTACCTTAATCCAGATTAAATAACTTAAGATTCGGTACGGATTTTATGTTGAAAGGTCTCAAATTCAGACTTACAATTTTCGAAAACCTGACTCCTCAATTAACCTTATTACATAAAATCAAATGCCTTTCCACTTTTCTATCAAATGAGCCTGACCACTTTGGCTTTATATGGTTTCAGAACTTCCATTTTGGCATTGATACAAACGCCTATACTCCATGCTAAAATATCACTTATACTTGAATAGTTTTTTAATTGTAGGTTAATTTGTCGGAAAGCTTCAATTTTCAATAACTATAGTACTAAAAGAGATCGATTTTGAACCTTTGCCATTATCCAATTTTGTTTTGAAAAATAAAGCTTCCTACCTCACCCTCGCTTCTGTATCCGAAGGCCTTTATAAAGAAAAAGGCAGTAAATTTTTATCATTTGCTTACCCCGTAAAAACTGAAGAGGAAATCAAAGAGGTATTGGATCTTCTGAGAAAAAAATATTACGATGCAAGGCACCATTGTTTTGCGTACACCCTCGGCAAAGAAAAAGACATATTCCGTGCTAATGATGACGGTGAACCAAACCACTCTGCAGGTGATCCCATCCTTGGTCAAATCAGGTCACATTCCTTGACCAATGTACTGATTGTCGTAGTTAGGTATTTTGGAGGCACCAAATTGGGAGTTGGTGGTTTGATTACTGCGAACCGGACAGCAGCTGCAGAAGCAATAGCCAATAATCAAATTATTGAAAAGGAGGACAGAAAAGAAATCTATCTGAATTTTGACTATCTGGAAATGAACAAAGTGATGAAAATGGTCAAAGACTTTGATTTGGAAATATCAGACCAAAAGTTTGACAATTTCTGTGAAATCAAGTTATTGGTTCCTGACGGGATTTGGGAAACTGTCCTAGCAACAATAGAGGATTTGGGTGGAATCCTTATTGTTCAGGATTGAGAAATGATTCTAGATATCCCTGAAGGTGTAATTTTCTATAAATCTCACGACAGACCCAAGCGTCTGTAGCGGCATAGAGCAATTGTTTTTCGGTAAGAGATTGGGCTTCCCAGTTTGAAACCTGCTCCGATTTGGAGATTCTGACATTCAATACCATCGCAGCGAGGTTCCTGACTCCGACATTTTGAAAACCGACTTTTTTCAATTCTTCATTGAGGTCAAAGAAATTTTCAGGCAAGAAGCCAGCTCTCAATTTTTTCAAGGCTTTCAGGTCATCATGGACAGCTGCACCCACTTTGACAATGTTTTTTGCCTCCAACAATTCCTTTAGGATTCCCGGCATTCCTATTTGATTCAATCTGATCAAAAATGCCACATCATCCGTAGCTAACTGAAGCAATGCCACCTGATGTTGGGTTCCTTTGGTGAAGGAAGGTCTCGTTTCAGTATCAAATCCCACCAATTCATGCCGGCTGATTTCATCGATTACCTCTTTGATTTGTTCTTTTTTGTCAATCAAAATAATATCTCCCTCAAATTGACCAAGAGGTAAATCATTGATTTCGAATTTTGAGATTTTCATTGGTATCATGCGGCCAACTCCTTTCTTATCTCCTTCATTTCTTCTTCACTGTAATAGTTTATGCCCAATTTGAAATACCCGAATAGGACGGTCATGATCGGACTGATGATATTGAAAAAACAATAGGGTGCGTAAGCTAGAGTTGCTACCCCAAGTACCGAGGCTTGGGTGGCACCACAAGTATTCCATGGTATCAGTACAGATGTAACAGTAGCACTGTCCTCTAAAGTTCTACTAAGGTTTTCAGGTTTTAGTCCCCGCTTTCTATACACATTGGCGTACATCCTTCCTGGCACCAAAATCGCCAAATATTGGTCGGAGGTGGTGACATTGAAAAACATACAAGTCGCTGCTGTCGAAGCAATCAGCGAACCTACAGAATGAACTTTCCTGATGACTGCTTCGGCCAATACCTTGAGCATGCCGCTTTCTTCCATGATCCCGCCAAAAGCCATGGCACACACGATCAGCCAAATGGTATTTAACATCCCTGACATTCCCCTCGTTATCAATAACTCATTCACAATCTCATTGGAAGTGACCACACTTATACTTCCATAAAGCGCCATCATGACAGCTTTGAAGGACTGGTAAGCATATCCAAAATCAGGGCTACCTGCTATCAATTGGATGATTTGAGGTTGGAAAATGATGGCAAATACACCGCCAAGGATAGCTCCTGCCAACAAGGCGGGAACTGCAGAAACTTTCTTCACAATCATGACAATAACTACTATCGGAACGATAAAAAGCCATCCCGAAATATTGAATTGTCTCAAAATTACTTCCGAAATGTCCTTCACCTGATCCACGGAACCTTTTGCACCAGAAAAAACCCCTATAAGCCCAAATATGATCAGCGTGATAATCATGGTGGGAACTGTCGTTTTGGTCATGTGCCTGATGTGGGTAAACAAATCTGTGCCTGCCATGGCCGGGGCAAGGTTGGTCGTATCAGACAGCGGAGACATCTTATCTCCAAAATAAGCTCCTGAAATAATGGCTCCACCGATCAATCCCTCTTCAAAACCCAAGGCTTTTCCAATCCCTAACAATGCCACACCAACAGTGGCAACAGTCGTCCAGCTACTACCTGTGGCTATTGATACAATCGCACAGACGATACAGGCAGCAATCAAAAATATGGTGGGGTTAAGGACCTGCAGTCCGAAATAGATCATCGCCGGAACGATTCCACTCAGCATCCATGTACCTGCCAAAGCTCCTATCAGCAATAATATCAAAATACTTGACATGGCGGAAGAGATGCTTTTTACAATTCCGTCCTGTAATGTTTCCCATCTATATTTGAGGCGGTAGACTGCCATGAGTCCTGCTACTGCTGCAGAAAGAATGAGTACCATTTGGTTTGAGCCTGAAAGTGCATCCGTACCAAAAATCCAGATATTGACGACCAACAAAACAATCAAGAAAGCAATTGGAAATAGGGCTTCTAAGACGGTGGGCTCTTTGTGTTTTGTTACCATTAAGTTTTTGTAAATTATAAAAAACTGAAATTAAGAATTTTTTGGAAAATTACACCTCCGCAAGCAGGTTTACCAATTCTTCCGCCGTCTGCCAACCTATTGCAACCCCCATCCCACCTAACCTGACAGCAACTCCTACATTTTTACCAACCATTTCCACTATTGGTTTTTTATTTTTACCGAAAGCCATGATGCCTGTCCATTCCATATCTATTTCAACCTCGGTATTGGGAAGAATGATTTCCTTCAGGATATGAAGCAGGTACGCTTTGATTTTTGGATTTGTTTCCATCGAAAGGGTGTTTTCTCCGTCAAAATCAATATTTCTTCCTCCACCTAGAAGGATACGATCCTCCACTTTTCTAAAATAAACATAGCCCTTGTCAAAATGGAATGTTCCGATAAGTGGGATTTCTTGCTTAATCGGTTTGGTCACCATGACCAGTCCCCTACCCGGCTGGATATCCAATCCGGGAAAGAGCAGGTTGGTAAACGCATTGGTACAGATGGCGATTTTATCAGCCTGAAAGCCTATATCCTCACTCTCAGAGGGGTTTTGGACAAAGACTTTTCTATTCTCCACCTCAATTTTCGAAACCTTTGACCCGGTCAAGATTTTAATATTCAGCTCTTGGCATTTTTCCCAAAGGGACAACAGGAACCGACCTGAATCCAACTCCCCTTCAAATTTATTCCTGATTACTGCCTGCACTTTGTCTGAAAACCCAAATGGCTTGATATCCTCCACTTGTTCAAAAACCGATTCTTTGAAAATAGGATCAAGCAAATGGTTGATTTTATCGATGGATTTCATGGCATCCATTTCCTTTTCGGTCAGTAGCTCTAATCCGCCGGTGTGCAAATAACCAAGATGCTCATCTCCAAAAAATTCCCTTATGGACAGCAACCCACGGTATCTTTTTTTGACCAATTGCAGGACTTCCGATTCCGACATGTGGTTGAGGTCATCCAAGATTTCGGTCAAACTCCCAAAACAGGCAAAACCCGCATTTTTGGAACTCGCTCCGCTTGGAAAAACCCCCCTTTCAAGAACAAGTACTTTGGAAAGGGGATGTATTGTTTTATATTGAATAGCGGTTGATAGCCCCACAATACCGCCTCCGATGACGATCAAATCATGGTTGACAAAGTGTTTCTTTTCCCAATAACTCAACATTATTTTTAATTCTAAGGAGATAATTACAGGCTATTTATTAATTTAATGGAGATAAACCAAAACTATCCCACTTTCACCCAGAATATCTATGAGAAAAATCGATGAACTCCTCTTGGAATATGGCGAAAGCCACCAAAATGAAACCAATAAAACCATCCATTGGATCTGTGTGCCCGCCATATTTTTTAGTATTGTGGCATTGGTTTATTCTATTCCCTCTGACTCATTAAAGTCGCTCATGCCATTCATTGGGGATTTTGCTAATTGGGCAAGCTTGGCCTTATTGGTTGTCTTATTCTACTATGTCTCATTATCGCCTCCATTGGCATTGGGTATGTTTTTCTTTGCCGCTTTATGTCTTGCGGTTGCTAATCTGATTTCCCTCGTTTCTCCTGTCCCGCTTTGGGCCATCAGCATTGCAATATTTATTTTGGCTTGGATATTCCAGTTTTATGGACATAAAATTGAAGGAAAAAAGCCCTCCTTTTTCAAGGATGTTCAGTTTTTGATGATTGGTCCTGCATGGCTGATGCACTTCATTTACAAAAAATTGGGACTTTCCTATTGACCATGATGAAAGGAAAAGACCAATTTTTTTAAGGTATCCGCCTAAATCTTTTTCTTGCATTTTATCATTCTGAAGGTGCCATAGGTATTTCTTTCCTGAAATTGCTACCGTTTAAAGTCGTATTTTTAGAAATCCGAAAAATCCATTAACGCTGCAAAAAATGCTGAACCAAATTTTTTCCAATGTAGGAATTCCCATGCTCTCCGATATCGTTTTGATTTTTGGCTTGGCTACCTTGGTGATTTTGCTTTTTATGCGGTTCAAAATCCCCACCATCATCGGGTTTTTATTTACCGGAGCTTTAGCAGGTCCATATGGTTTATCTTTGGTCAATGCCTCCACGACAGTAGATGCATTTTCCGAAATCGGGGTCGTTTTACTTTTATTTGTGATTGGTTTGGAATTTTCACTGAAAAGCCTCCTTTCCATCAAAAAAGCTGTTTTTATTGGAGGCTCACTTCAGGTATTTCTGACGATTTTTGTATCGACTTTTATTGCTCATTTTTTTGGGTTTGATTGGAATGTGGCGGTTTTTATAGGATTTCTTTTCTCCTTAAGTTCCACAGCAATAGTCCTCAAATTATTGCAGGAAGGAGGACAAGTAAACACCATCTCGGGAAGAACTACTTTGGCAATCCTTATATTTCAGGACGTAATCATCGTCCCTTTGATGCTCTTTATCCCAATGCTTGCCGGAGAGACGGAAAACATTGCACTTTCCCTGCTACTCATGGCAGGCAAAGGCCTAGGAGTCATCTTATTGACTTTTTTGAGTGCCAAATACCTGATTCCATCATTACTTTTCCGTATTGCAAAAACCAGGAATGAAGAGCTCTTCCTGCTCAGTATCATTGTGATTTGCTTTGCCGTCGCTTACCTCACTTCCTTATTAGGGCTTTCTTTGGGTTTGGGCGCGTTTTTGGCAGGTTTGATCATCAGCGAATCTGACTACAGCCACCATGCTACCGGAAAAATCCTTCCATTTAGAGAAGTGTTTTTGAGTTTTTTCTTTGTGTCAGTCGGGATGCTCTTTGATATCGGATTTCTATTTTCAAATATCCTGCTCATTTTAGGCTTGACCGCATTGACCTTTTTGGTCAAGTTTATCATTGTTGCCTTTTCGGTGAGGACCATCGGACAAGGTTTCAAGGAAGCTTTTATCGTTGGTTTTTCTATATTTCAGATTGGTGAATTCTCCCTTTTACTTGCCAAAGAAGGCATGAAATATGAACTGATGGATCCTACTACTTACCAGTTTTTCCTTGCCATATCAATTTTGACCATGGCCATCACTCCCTTTTTATTGAACAAAAGAGAATCTCTTTCCTTAGGCCTCCTCAATCTGTCATTGCCTAGCAAACTCAACCAAAAATTCGGCAATGAAGATATTCCCAAAAACATAGCAGTTGAAACTAGTCTGAAGGACCATCTGGTTATCATTGGTTTTGGACTGAATGGGCACAACCTTGCCAAGGCTGCAAGATCAGCCAATATTCCTTATGTGATCGTTGAAATGAATCCGGTAACGGTTAGAAAGGAAACAGCTAATGGGGAGCCTATTATTTTTGGCGATGCCTCTAATGAATCAGTGCTTGAGCATGTCAAAATCCATAAAGCCCGAGTAGCAGTCATCGCCATATCCAATGCCGCAGCTACCAAAAGGATCATTTCCAATATCAGGTATATGACCACAAATCCCTACATCATAGTCAGAACCCGGTATGTAAATGAGATGGAAGAAAACCACAAACTCGGTGCAGATGAAGTGATACCTGAAGAATTCGAAACTTCCATTGAAATTTTTACAAGGGTGTTGGGTAAATATCTGGTATCAAAACATGATATCGAACATTTCACAGAGGAAGTGAGGTCACACAATTATGAAATGTTCAGAAAACCTTCTGATAGGGAAAAGGGAAGATTAAAAATCGACCTGCCTGAAATAAATCTAGTCGGATTCAAAGTTGAAAAGGATTCAGGGAATTTTATTAATACTCCGCTCAAGGATGCTAAAATACGGGAACTGCTTGGCGTAAACATTGTGGCCATCAAGCGTGGGGATACGACAGTTTCTGAAATTACCGGAAACATGAAACTCAAACTCGGTGACCTAGTCTATGTGGTAGGCAAATCAGAGTCCCTCTTAGCTTTTGAAAAGGAAGTGGAAATAGATTGAAGGATTACTTCCACTTGCCAATTCCTACTTCCGTCTTCCGTCAGGTTCCTTGAGAATTTATATTTTTCCTAAAATCCTGAATGCTTGCTTTTTTTTTAACAAGGACATGTTATTGGTAAAAAAAATGATCAAACAAACCACTTTTGTGATTAAGCGATAATATATATCCCGTACCTAAAGGCACGGTCAATTGTCATAGATAATCTTATCCTACCCATATTTTGTCCCTAAAGGGACATCAAAACGCTGCGGTCTAATGTCCATCAATTATTATTTTTTCTCACCGAAAGTCCCTTTGGGGACTAAACGTGGGTAGAAAAAAATGGCGGTGATTGATGTTTGTGCATTTAGGTTCAATCTATATTTCATACCTAAAGGCACTGCGGATTGAATCCCAAATCTTTATCCATATTTTGTCCCTAAAGGGACCGTAAACCCCGCTGATATTAAATCCAAAATAGGTCCTTTGTAGAAAATATGAATCGAAACCCGAATTTCTACTTCCTTTCTTATCAGAGGGTTATTCAAGAAATTCAATCTTTCTGATTTTTTCGAGAGAGAGTTGGTTTTTATAGCTTTGGATATTGTCGATGATGGATTTTTTCTCCCGGGCAGTAAGTCGCCAATTCAATGATGCCCTTAGGATTTCCTGTTGGTTGGGATTGAATGCACCTTCCTGATCCGCCAAACCCCTTTCCTTAAGGTACTGCAAGGTGGAATATTCAAACTCAATTCGTTCCAAAAAGAAGGGCATGGATTCCCTCATCCTGTTGTAGGTGACTTCATTATTGAGAGTTTGCACATTGTCCCAGTTGATATAAATGTTTTTGATCGGGGTAAAAAGCTTCTCAAATAGTGATGGTGGCTGTTTTTGCTGGATTTCCGAAAATTTTTCTGAATCCCTGATGGTAATCAATACCACGCCTGAGGTATTTTCTTTGATCCAATCCTGAAAAACATACATAAACCGAAGGGCATCCTGCACGCCAAAATTATCTGACAATCCCGAATCCATCGTCTCCATCCTTGGGCTAGATGGCAACTGTACGTTTGGAGTGATAAATGGAAATGTAGCACCCATCCTCAAGGCGCTGATAAACCGGAGTTGATCGGCTTGGTGATCCGCAAAAAAACGCTGAAAATCTATTCCTTGGCTCTTCTCCTCCACGCCATCGGCCCTGTCCAAAGATATCCCCATATAGGACATCGGATACGGGGCTATATACAGCTTCCTCCCATCATTGGTGATCAACGGCGTGACAGGAAGCATGGGGATTTTGCTTTCAAATTCCGGGATCCTGTACGCCGCTATCGGCTTTTCCATGATTCCTTTGGTATTGATGTTGAATTGGTTTTCGAAGGCATACCCCCGGTCTTTGAGGTATTTCCGGTTATTGTAATGGAAAGACTGGTTTCTGATCAGGAGGTCATTGACCAATAAAGTGAAAATGATTGGATTGAGGTTGTCAGAAGAGATCTGATCGAGGTATTTGGGATCATACAAATCCAGCTTTTCATCCGCAGCCCTGAGATACAATTCCCTGAAAAAAGCAGCCCCCACAACCCCGCCCGATGCGCCGGTGACCATTTGGGTATGCTTGAAAAATTGGGCTGCACTTACTTTCTCCACTTCCTGCAAAACCCGGACAGTCCATAAAGCGGCCCGCTGCCCTCCCCCACTCGTGGCAACAAAAACTATTTTTGGCTTTGACCCTACGGGAAACTTGGCCTTCCAATTTTCCAAAATCTTCAAAGCATATTGTTTGTCCTTTTCCACACTGTCTTGATGCAGAATCTTATTGAGTTGGTCAAGGTCATATACCGCAGGACTTGAATCATAATCCATCCCAAAAGCCGTATGTGGCCTATTGAGAATGTCGGTGCTGGACAATATATTAAATAAGAGTATTCCCGCGATCACGATGGGAGTCGACCAATCTCTCAGCCAAAAGGCCAATGCACCTACCACCATTGTCAAGATCGAAAAAAGCAAAATGCTACTTGCGGCTGCAGGGATCTGCAAAAATAGATTTTCCCTAAACAAGCCCAAAACCAATATCAAACCGATCAACCCAATCTGAATCACCACCATATTGAGGTGGTTTTGGTCAAAGACACGCAGCAGCTGATGGGTTTCAAACCTTGCCAAATCCTGCCTCACCGGCCTAAATCTCAGGTTGATGTCTAAGTAATCTACCACCTTGTCTTTTGCTTTTTGACTTTCCTTGATCCGTCTGAGCATATTCGCTCTTGGAATTTTCGTCTTTCTAAGTCGTTTCTCCACGCTGTCTGCAAAAAGTTTGAAAAAGTCCTTATTGGTAAAAGCAAAATAAATAAAAATCAGAGTGTAAGTGGTCATGGACCCTGCCGCAAAACCCAAAAAATAAACCAGGATTATAGTATTATCATCATGCTCATTATCAAACTGAAATGTAATGAACGCCACAAGGTAAAGGATATAAAAACAAAAAGGAATAATCGAATTGTTGACACAATAATGGATAAAGGGTCGGGGGACGACCGCCAAGAATTTAAATTTTGCTCCATCCAAGATGTAGGTGGTCATGTGGAATGACATGGTGAAGATAGCAAGCGTCACGCCCACCAGAAAAAACCCCTGCCAGGAAACCTGATTCAGATACTCAGGATCGAGAAAAAGAAAGGGAATTCCCAAAACTGTTCCCAACTTCTGCAAAATGATCAGCGCCAACATTACCCACAGTGCCACCAGAAAAAGGTTCTTTTTCAGATGCAAAATCAACAGCTGGATCGGAAAACTATAGATGATTTTGTCCCACATTGCCTCGTTGTTCAGCCAAAATATAAGAGAATTTTAATTGAATTCTAAATCGACATTTTTCATTGTGGCTTTTGCCAATATGACTTACCTTCGCTTCCTGAATTTGAAAAATTGAATTATGAGAACCTGGTTTTTGTGTAAAGTAAAATATGCCAAAGAAACTGAGCAAGGCCTGCTCAAAAACGTCTCCGAGCAATATCTGGTAGATGCCGTGTCATTTACAGAGGCTGAGGCGAGGATTTATGATATGCTTGGATCTGTCATCCGTGGAGACTTTCAGGTGACCAATATCAGCAAAAGCAATCTGGTAGATGTGTTTTTCTATGAGGATATTGACATTTGGCACAAATGCAAGATCACCTATATCGTAGCAGATGGCGACAGCGGCAAGGAAAAGAAAGTGACGCAGTTCATGATTGTCACAGCACATGACGTGAAGGAAGCTTACGAAAGGATCTTCGAAAGTCTAAACAACATGCTCGTTTCCTTCCGGGTGACGGAAGTGACCGAAAGTCCGATCATAGAAGTGTTCCCTTATGAAAAAGACGAAGAACTGAATCCACCGATTCCCGAAAATCTAAAACCACTTCGGGAGGTTCAGGCTGAACTTAGAGAATATGAAGAAAAGGACGAATAGTCCTTTTATTTATGCCCAGAGCTTATAAGAATTATGTATATCCGCAATTCTGCCACTAGCAAAATTTTGTTTTAATTCACCTCGACTGCGCTCGGTGTCCGTAAATTTTATTTCTTGAGGAGGTGGAGGGAAATGCGGCTGCGCCGCATTTCCCTCCACCTCCTAACAATAGCACCAGATCCGGTGGCAGAGCGAAGTCGAGGCCGTTTTGTCTAAAAGAGATAATGGCAAGAATGTGGATAGAATAAGAAATTTTAAAATTGCACTCTCTTCAAGGATTTTTAAGAAACTATTAAGATCAAACCATATTCAATTTTTTTCTTTTAGTGGCAAATTTAAGTTTGACTCCAAATCACTGTTAGAAAAGCCTTTCAATCAAAACATCCTTATTATTGTTTTTTTAAAATATACTATGGTAATTATAGATTAAATCTATATAAAATAATGTTTATCCTAAGTTTATACCTCTTATAAATTAATTTCAATTAAATAAATCTTTAAATTCAAAAGTTATTTTTATGAAACAGGTATATTTGGAAGAGCTCTTAGGTGAGAGCTTGATTTTTGGCCAAAATCTCCTATTTAAAATAAATATACGCGTGAATGCATTTAACAAAATTAACTTTAAAGATTTTCTTAGAGTTTTTAAAAATCGTTCGTTCATTGATATAGCTACTTTTTTTCTTGACAAAAAAAGTAGCCAATCCCGATGGCTATCGGGACAAGACGGCAGAATCCTATCCACCCACAAGGCCTATGCCGGCCCGGTCCGCCGTCATTCCTCCCCACCTCGAACAGATGGAATTCAGTTTAGGTAAAAAATTTCAGAAGCTATCGGGACTTTCTATCTTGGTTAGTAGTGTAACTACCAGTTGTAAAAAATTCAAAAAGGGGTCATAATTGACCCCTTTTCTAAAAATCAAAATACTCTATGAAATCATTTCTACCCTTATTATTAATTATTTTTCTTTTTTCCACCGGTTGTGAGTCTCCAACTGATGATGGAAATATATACTTTACTGAAAGTGATCTTCCTCCACAAAAAGTGCTGAAAGGCGTAAAATACAATTTTGAAAAAATCCTTAATCCTAGGGGAATCTTTATGAAGGATAATCTTGCTTTGGTTTGGGAAAGCAAATATGCAAAGGACAAATTCCATGTCATTGATATGGAAACTGAAACTTACCTCCAAACAAAGGGAATAGACGGATTGGGTCCGGGTGAAATCACCATGATATATTCTATGGATGATTTAGGAGAAAAAAATAAAATTTGGACTTATGATCTTGAACAATTTATTTTTTCAAAATATGATCTCTTAGATACCAACAAGCTGGCTGAAAATCAATTTAGGGCACCAAAAATTGAATATTTTATCACAGAACCCACATGGAGTTCTGATTCAACACTATTGGTGAATTTAGTAGATGGATGGGAAAAATACCTTCATATAAAACTGAATGGAGATACCCTGGCCCAATTTGGAAATTGGAAGGACAACATAAAAGGAAAAGAATTACCCCAGGGATTAAAAGAAGAAGAATTAGATGCCAATGTAGTAAGCAGCCTTTTCCAGGGATCTTTGATGGCCAGCAAGAATAGAAATTACTTTATAAAGGTTGGGACAAATGTCGATTTTATTGAAATTATAGATTTGAATAAAAAAACAATAAAACCTATATATGGACCTAAACAAGAATTACCTGAATTTAAGTATAGCTATGATCAGGGATATCAAATGCTCTCTCTCATCCCACCAATTGAACTCCAATATCGAGATGCTTTTGCGGGAATTGATTCTTTTTTTGTCCTTTATTTTGGAAAAGATTCAAAAAAAATCAGTGAACCTGATAACCTGAACCGGATTTTTGAATTTGATTATGAAGGAAATTTACTGAACCATTACCAATTGGATTACCCCCTTATTGGTTTTACCGTAGATGAAAATAGCAGAAGAATTTACGGTGTATCGTTTGACCAAGATCCCAATATTGTAAGATTCGATTATTGATTTTCTCAATTCCTCAGCTGATTCCCTATCACAAAACTGATCAACTCCTCCACAGCTATTCCTGCCCTTTCTGAAGCATCGGCAATATCTTCTCTGCTCACTTGGGCAGCGAAGGTTTTGTCTTTCAGCCTTTTTTTGACACCGCTGACTTCCATTCCCTCATAGCCCTGTGGCC
>NZ_JAMFLG010000023.1 GCF_023502205.1 Aquiflexum sp. TKW24L
TATGAATATCTATCAGATATCCAATTTCTTTATTTTTTGATTTGCTTTCCTGACTAGTTTTTATATTTGTTTCATGAATTCATTTTCTCAAATTCTTTGTCTCAATCCTATTCAATTCCTGTTGGAGGACATTTTTTGGAATCCATTCTCCGCGGACCATGACACCTTGGACGTTTCGGAGATTGGACAGATTTTCCAAGGGATTTCCTTCCACCAACACAAAATCCGCTGAGGCACCCTTTGCTATCACCCCAAATTCCCCTTCCCGTTCAAAATACTTTGCCACGTTTACAGATCCGGTTTTTAGGATTTCATAAGGATTCATCCCGGCATCCTGCATCGCTGAGATTTCATTGTGGATTGAAAATCCGGGAACGTTGAATACCTGCGGAGAATCTGAGGCCATGACGATCGGCACCCCGCCACGGTGCAAGGCCATCAGCATGGTTTTTCTGAATTCAAGATAGGGTTTGACATTTTCTTCCTTGAGCATGCCTTGGTTTTCGAGGAGTTTCTTTTGGTTGACCCACTGCTGTACCTGCAGGCCGGGCATGTATTTCATGTCCGATTCCAGGCGAAACTCATCAGCCGGAATGTATCCAAAGAAGCGCTCAAACAAAGTCAACGTAGGAGCGATCCAAGCTTTTTTCTCCACAGATAACTTCACCAAATCAGGGATCTTTGACATGTCCGCATATTTCAGGGCGAGCATACTGAATGATCCGGCTACCTGTGGATCAAGTTTGGACTTGTCAGCGACCAAAGCCTCGATATAGCCATCCATGTGTTCTACAGATCGGTAGCCGTTGTTCAGGGAGTTGACCAAGCCAACATCCAGGGAAATGTGTCCGCCAAATTTGATATCCACTTCCTTGGCGGTATTGGCAATGGCGAGGAACTTGGGCATATCCAAACCGGGGTGTAATTTGAGATGGTCAAAACCTGCCTCTTTTTGGTCACGGACCATTTTGGCACCGCTTTCAGGGTCTGCGACGGAATTGCCGTTGAGAGATTGTCCCGCTGCAAAAATCCTCGGTCCGGTAATTTCTCCCGAAGCTATTTTTTTTTTGAGTTTAAGGTGGGAATCATGGCCGATCATTCCGCGGACATTGAGAATTCCATTGGCAAGGTAAAGCCACATGACATCCTGCATATATGAAAAATCGCCCGTTTCTGTTATGGGGATATGCGAATGCATTTCAGCCAAACCAGGGAATGCATAGGCACCTTTGCCGTCGATCTTTTCTATTTTCTCAAATTTACTTAAGTCGTTTTTGGAGAATATGCCGACTATCTTATCTCCCTTGATATGTATAAACTGGTCTTTGAGCACCTTGTCATTTTGCATGCTGATGACATGGACATTGGTGACGATAAATTCCTGCGCATTTGCCTGAAGGAATACTATTAGTACCAAAAAAAGGGTTAGGAAATATTTTTGGATTGATTTCATGATTTGATCATTAATTGATTCTAGTTGATATTAAGATATTCATGGATATTGGAGCGCTGATTTGGAGCTTTGATTAAATTTAATCTATTATTTAGAACACCAATATGATTGTCCGCAATGACAACAGTAGCAGAATTTATTTTAAATAACACCTCGACTTCGCTCGGTGTCCGATTGTTTATTTTTCAGTGGAAGGGAGGAAAATGTGGCTGCGCCGCATTTTCCTCCCTTCCTAGGCCAAGTTGCCCATTATCTCAATAGATATCCGGTTTTCTTGAATTCATGGATATTTAACCAATTAACCAAATAACCAAATAACCAAATAACCAAATAACCATTAACCTATTAACCACCTACCCCTTCCCTATACTTTCCTTCCAGTCTGAATGGTGAAAAGGTCCGTTGGGATCCTCTCTTCGCTGATAGGTGTGTGCGCCAAAGTAATCCCTTTGTGCCTGAATCAGGTTTGCGGATGAATCGGTAGTAATCCTCCCATAGAAATAATTGATCGCCCCGGACATCACAGGCAAAGCAAAGTTGTGCTGCAGTCCCAATCCAACGATATAAGAAAGGTCATGTCGGAGTTCTTTGATTTTGGTTCTCATCTGTTTGGCCTTCAGCAAGGAACTGTTTTCCTTGTACAAAGCAACCATGTTTTCCATCAGCGTCGAACGGATAATACATCCATTGGTCCAAATCCGTGATATCTCACTCATATTGAGGTTCCAGTTTTCAGTCAGGGAGACCTGATTCATCAATTCAAATCCCACTTCATGGTTGATGATACGGGTGAGGGCGTAAGCGTTTTTCAATTTCTCGATCAGGATGACTTTGTCTTCTCCAAAAGCCCCGAAGCGGTGACCATAAAAAGCAGCCAATTCTTCACGTTCCTCTTTGTTGCCGGACAGCATCCTTGCTGTGACAGCTTCTGAGAGGGGACTATAGGCAACATTGTATTTCAATGCGGTGGTCAAGGACCAGGAGCCTGTTCCTTTTTGTCCGGCTTTGTCCAAAACCTGATCGAGGAGAAAGTTTTTACCTTCCTTGGCAAGGAGGATGTCTGCGGTAATTTCTAGCAGGTAACTTTTCAGACCTTCATTGGTCCAGGACTTTAGTGTTCTTGAAATTTCAGGATAGGACAGTTTCAGCCCATATTTCATCAAGTGGACAGTTTCTGCCAAAGTCTGCATTTCCCCGTATTCGATGCTGTTATGGACCATTTTGATAAAATGCCCCGCACCCGAATTGCCGATAAAGCTTACACAGGGCGCGCCGTTATTGTCTTTGGCGGCGATTTTTTTGAGGTAAGGGGATACCAAGTCATAGGCTTCCTGATTGCCACTTGGCATCAAAGACGGTCCTTTTCTCGCTCCCTCTTCCCCTCCGGAAACTCCCATAGGAATAAAATGAAAACCTTTAGCATTTAGGTCTTCGTACCTTCTCTTCGAATCTTCAAAGTAGGAATTTCCCCCGTCAATGATGATGTCTCCAGATTCAAGCATAGGGAGTAATTGGGCGATCTGCATGTCAATCGCATTGCCGGCAGGGATCATTAAAAGGATTTTCTTAGGTTTTTCCAAAGAAGAGACGAATTCCACCAAACCATCAAAACCTTTCAGAAGTGGAAAATTTGAATTTTCAGCTACAAATGTCGAAGCGATTTTCTCTTCTTTTCCATCAACATGACGGTTATAAACGGCGGTCGGGATTCCATTATCAGCAAGGTTGAGGGCAAGGCTCTTTCCCATTACGCCCATTCCGATGACTCCAAAATGAAGTGGAGTATTATTGATATCTTCAATTTTCATTATTTCTTCCACAATTTCATCTGGAGATTTTGAGATGTCAATTCGATGTCCATATTCGGGTTCTTCCCAAGTATCTAATTGGGAATCCAATAAGTCCGGATTCATGTAGTGGCCTTTGCGGAGCGAAAGTCTTTCAGTCAAAATATCTTTACTGCCAGTGAGGTGTAGCCATACTATTGAAGGAACTACTTGGAGGATTTGCCTGTAGTGTTCCCGTAGGGCAGAGCAGGCGAGGATTCCGCCGCCTGCTGATTCCCATGTTTTGATGTTGTCAGCAAGGTGCGTCAGCCAAGGATGTCTGTCGTGGTCTGTCAGGGGAATTCCCTGTGTCATTTTGTCTACATTTGCTTTTGGATGAAAGTCATCCGCATCAAAAAAAGGCAGCCTAAGTTTCTTAGCTAGTTGGGAGCCCAAAGTTGTTTTTCCGCTTCCCGAGACACCTGTTACAATAATTATCATAGCCGAAATTAAGAAATTTAATTATTTTCACCATGAAGACTTTTGGAAGGAATGATAACCATAGCTGAAAATAATATTGACCACATCTACAGCAAAAAAGTAGGAGATCTGCATTTCCGAAATTTATCAGTTTTTCCGGTCGTTACACCTGTTTTTGAGGTTGCACGACTGATGGCTAGGGACAAGATTTCCTGCTTTTTTATCGGTGAATCACCCAATGAGATCATTGGATTTGTTACAGACATCACCCTTCGGGATCAGGTTATCGCTCATCAGCTACCGTTTGATACCCATGTGGGTGAAATAATGGACAGAAATATTGTGTATATCCAAAGTTCAGCCTTTCTATATGAGGCTTTGCTCATGATGTTCAGAACTAAGACCCGATATCTTTTGGTCAAAGAGAAAGAGACCTTTGTCGGATGGATCAGCCGAAACAAAATCCTCGCCGAACAGGCCCAAGGACCATTTGTATTTATACAATCTGTGAAGCAATCCATTGATACAGATGAACTGAAAGAAAAGTGGGAGCAAGTACCTGAACTTATCCATCAGCTGATCGAGAAAGGGCTCAAATCACAGATCATCAATCAGATCATCACCACTGTTGCGGATACCATCGCACTGAGAATTATCGAAAATACCATAAGAGAAATCGGAGAGCCTCCAGCCAAGTTTGTATTTTTTGTACTCGGAAGTGAAGGACGCGCCGAACAAACCCTCAAAACCGATCAGGATAATGCTATCATCTATGAGGATAAGGCAAATGAACATCGGGAAATGGTGAGGGAGTATTTTTTGGATTTTTCTGAAAGGGTTTCTTTCGCCTTAGATCAGGTAGGTTTTGTGTTTTGTAAAGGAGGATTTATGGCAAAAAACCCTAAATGGACGCATTCTTTATCGCATTGGAAGCGGAATTATGAAAGCTGGATTCAGGAATCCACTCCTGAAACTGTCATGAAGTATTCAACTTTTTTTGATTGCAGGCCGATTTTTGGTGAATTTGGACTATTGGATGATTTGAAAAAATTCATGGACCTCCAACTTGAAAATCCCTCCGAGAAGTTTTATATCAATATGGGGACCAATGCACTTCAGTTTGAGCCGCCATTGACTTTTTTCAAAAATATAAAAACCTATAAAATTGATGGGGAGAAGCATTTCAATATTAAGAAAACAATGACTCCGATCGTGGATCTTGTCCGGATTTTTGCCTTGAAATACAGGATTTTTGAAACCAATACCGGAGATAGGATCAGAATGCTGGAGGAGCAAAAAATCTTTACAGACAGAGAAGCAAAAGAACTTTCGCATGCTTATTATTACCTCATGGGCCTGAGGCTAGAAAAGCAATCTCTCCAATTGATGGAAAACAAGGAAAATCCGACCAACCATGTCAGTATCGATGAGCTGACCAAAGTCCAAATGGTGACCTTGGTGGAAATATTTAAAGTCATCAAGGAATTTCAATTGAAAATTAAAATTGAATTTACTAAAAATATATTTTAGCAAAATTTGTATATCTTTTTTAAAATTTTTATAAAAGTCTATGATTTAAGGTAAAAGTTTTTTTATTTTTGCGTAGAAGAGTCATCGGGTGTATTATAATTAATTAAGTTTAATACACAAGGTAATTTCATCGAGTTGGAAGATTTATTCTACATGATTAAAAATATACCAAATTAAAATTGGCTATAGTTCTTTTGATGTCCAAAAAATAGCGTTACTCAAATTATCAATAATTTCAAAAAAGTCTGAAACAAAAAACAGTCCTATGCTCAGCAACTATCCACTTTCAGAAGTAGAAAAAGCTTTCCAAAAAGAATCCGGTGTTGACAAAATCAGTACGCTGATTCCCTATCTTATGGTTGATAATTTCCCAAAGCTAGGGCTTATCACCGCATGCAGGTTTTTGGAATGGGTTTCTCAAAACCCGCAGGGAGTCATCAGTTTGCCTACAGGTAAAACTCCGGAGTACTTCATCAAATGGACTCAATATTTGCTCGAGAACTGGGATACCAAAAAAGGGAAAGAGACTAGAGAGAAATATGGACTTGGAGCTGTCAAAAAGCCGTTTCTAAAGGATTTGACTTTTGTGCAGATTGACGAATTCTATCCGATTTCTTCCAAGCAAAAGAACAGTTTTTTCGATTATGTAAATAAATTCTACCTCGAAGGATTTGGATTGAGCAAAGAAAAAGCCATCCTGATCAATTCCGATGAGATTCCATTAGCTGGAGAGAGACATTTCAGGGAAGTTTTTCCTGACTTGAAAGTGGACCTTTCTCTTAGATTCAGGGATCCAATCAATAATCTAGAAAAAATACAACAAGAGTCGATTTATAAAATTGACCATTGGTGTGGGCAGTACGAGCAGCGGATAAGAGATGCTGGTGGGATAGGCTTCTTTTTGGGAGGTATCGGGCCTGACGGTCACATCGCTTTCAATACCCGTGGTTCTCACCTTTTCTCTACCACAAGATTGACAGAAACCAATTTTGAAACTCAGGCAGTAGCAGCTGGAGACTTGGGTGGAATTGAGGTTTCGGCAAATCGATTGGTGATTACCATCGGTTTGGACACCATTGTCTATAATCCCAATGCCGTTGGAATCATCATTGCAGCAGGAGAGTCTAAGGCACAGATTGTAAAAGATTCGTTGGAGACGCCTCTGGACAATGTGTACCCGGCTACGGTATTGCAAAAGCTGAAAAATGGTCGTTTTTATCTGACCAAAGGTGCTGCGGTAAAGTTAACAGATTCTGTGGATTCGTACTACCGACAAGGTGAATGGACTTGGGAGAAAACAGAGAGATCTATTGTTGACCTTTGCAAAAAAATAAAAAAATATGGTCACCGTCTCAAAATGGAAGACCTGAAGGCTGACAAATACACGTCGATGATCCCGGGATTGTCTGAAGAGACTGTCAATCAGGTAATGGAAAGTACTATTGCCAAATTGAAAAGAGGTACGACCCAAGAAAAGGATGAGGTGCTGCTGCATACAGGACCCCACCATGATGATATCTCTTTGGGGATTTTGCCACATATTACCAATCAGCTTCACGAAAACACCAATGAGGCACATTTCTCAGTTTTGACATCCGGGTTCACGGCAGTCACCAATACATTCGTGATTGATACGCTTCTTCAGACCAAGAAATTATTGGATGATGGTAAAATCCAAATGGTGAGGTTTGAAGATTTCTTTGAGGTGGGATATAAATTGAAGACAGACAAAGACGTCTATCATTTCCTGACCAATGTGGCCTCAGAAGATTTGGATGAAAGGATCAGAGGACTTTGCCACCGGGTCGTGCGTGCCGTAGTCGATGTCTTTGAAGTCAAGTCCGCCGCAAAGTTGAGAGAGACGATCAATGACATCATCAGCATCCTTCGCAACTCTTATGACGGGGAAAAGAACCCTGCCAAGATCCAAAAACTGAAAGGAATGATCAGGGAATTTGAAGAGGAACTGGTTTGGGCGCACTTTGGTGTGCAGGTCAAAAATGTCCACCATTTGAGATTAGGTTTCTATACAGGAGATATTTTCACAGAGCAACCTGACAAAAAAAGAGATGTGGTTCCTATAGTGGAATTGTTCAGAAAAGTCAATCCCACCAAAATAAGTCTGACTCTTGATCCAGAAGGTTCCGGTCCGGATACACACTACAAAGTGCTTCAGGCGACCGCCGAGGCTGTCAGACAATGGAGTGAAGAAAAAGACTTGAGCAAGTTGAGGATCATCGGGTATCGAAACGTATGGTTTAAGTTTGAGCCTCATGAAGCCAATGTGATCGTTCCCGTTTCTTTGGGAGACATGTCTGTCATGGAGGACTCATTTTCCAACTGTTATCTCAGCCAAGTGAATGCCTCTTTCCCAAGCTACTCCCATAATGGGAAATTTTCAACTGTTGCGAAACGGACCTGGGTAGGACAACTTGACGATATTCAGCTACTTTTGGGAAAAAATTATTTTTACCTTCATGAAACAGCAAAAGTCAGATCCAGTCATGGGCTGATCTTTTTCAAAGACATGAATGTGGAAGAGTTTTTGGCCCACGCACGTGAACTTGAAAAATCCATAGAGGGTATGCTAGATTAACCGATAGCAAACCTATATTTTGGAAAAAGGAGAATGAAAGAATCATTCTTCTTTTTCTGTTTAAAGCTTAAAAACCTTAGACCTATGCTGAAAACTGAAAAACCTATTCTTGGACTTGACATTGGAGGCACCAACATCAAAGCAGGAGTTCTTGTTGGTTCTGAATTGATAGATATCCGGACGATTGCCACTCCCTCTCAGGAAAGCCAGAATTTTATTTTGGAGACTATCGCAGAATTGATTTCATCCTACAGTCATCATGATTTTTATGCCATTGGAATAGGAATTCCGGGATTGATCAATACAGATCTAGGACTTGTGCTCAACCTGGAGAATATACCTTCCTTCAGAAGGGTCTATTTGAGGGATTTTTTGGAACAAAGATTTTCAAAACCAGTTTACATAAACAACGATGCCAATTGCTTTGCCTTGGGTGAATACAAATTTGGGGCAGCAGGAATGTACAAGCATGTGGTGGGTATTACCCTTGGTACCGGCTTAGGCGCAGGAATCATTGCCAACGGCCATTTATATTGTGGATTCAATTGTGCTGCAGGAGAATGGTGCTCAGCACCCTACCTTGACCAAGACTTTGAGTTTTATTGCAGCAGTAAATTTTTCAATGCCAAATATGGCTCTAAGGCCAAAACTTTGTCAAAAAAAGCCAAGGAAGGTGATCCCGAAGCCATCAGGGCCTATGCAGAGTATGGGCATCATTTGGGAGAACTGATCAAAAATATCCTATACACTTTGGCTCCCCAGGCGATTGTGCTTGGCGGTTCTATAAGAAAGGCATATCCTTATTTTCAAGAAAGTATGAAGGCCACCATCGCCACATTCAAATATCCTTCAGTCAGCCAAAACCTCAAGATTTTAATTTCTGATCTTGATGAGACAGCCATTCACGGTGCTGTTGCATTGGTGGATGAATATGCTGCCCAAGTCGAACCTGTGGCCAAAGCCACCTGATTTACGCTTGATCTTTTCGAAATAAAATTTGGATACCTCGGTTAGAAATGGTTGAGGTTTAAAAATATTCGTAAATTCGGGCTTTATAACCTGAATATTATGATTTATAATTCCATTATTGAAACCATCGGAAACACCCCAATGGTAAGGTTGAACAGACTGAACAAAGGCATCAAAGGTGAAATTCTCGTCAAAGTTGAATATTTCAATCCCGGAAATTCGATGAAAGACAGAATGGCCATCAAGATGGTCGAAGATGCTGAAGAAGCAGGATTTTTGAAACCTGGAGGAACAATCATAGAAGGTACAAGCGGTAACACCGGAATGGGTTTGGCTTTGGCAGCCATTGCCAAAGGATACAGGTGCATTTTTACCATGGCTGACAAACAGTCCAAAGAAAAAATTGATATCCTTAAGGCAGTTGGTGCGGAGGTGATTGTATGCCCGACGAATGTCACGCCTGAGGATCCAAGGTCCTATTATTCAGTAGCCAAAAAATTGAATCAGGATATTCCAAACTCCTACTATCCAAACCAATACGATAACCTGTCTAACTCTTTGGCTCATTACGAGACTACGGGACCCGAAATCTGGCGTGATACAGAAGGGAAAATCACGCATTATGCAGCGGGCGTGGGAACTGGAGGATCTATGTGCGGTACTGCGAAGTATCTCAAAGAGCAAAATCCGGATATCATTACTGTCGGAATTGACACCTATGGCTCAGTTTTCAAAAAATACAAAGAAACAGGAATCTTCGATGAAAATGAGGTTTACCCTTACTTGACAGAAGGTATTGGTGAAGACATTTTACCAAAAAACGTCGATTTTTCGCTCATCGACAATTTTATTAAAGTAACAGATAAAGATGCGGCAGTCATGACAAGAAGACTGTCACGGGAAGAAGGACTTTTTGTCGGCTGGTCTTGTGGATCTGCCGTCCATGGCGCTTTGGAATATGCTAAAGAAAACCTGAAAGAGGGAGACCGCATGGTGATTATCCTTCCTGATCATGGGACAAGATACCTTGGCAAAATCTACAATGACGATTGGATGAGAAACCATGGTTTCCTTGAAAATAAAACTTTTGGAACAGCCCGAGATATTATCGGTTCGAGAAATGGCAGCTACCAATTGGTGGTGTCCCACAAGAATGACAAGGTAAAGGATGCTATCCACTTGATGAATGGGAAAAGCGTTTCTCAAATCCCTGTTTTGGAGGATGGTCAAGTCGTGGGTTCACTGACTGACAGCAAATTGTTGACAAAAATAATTGAGAACCCTGAACTCAAAGACGCAACAGTCGCCGATGTGATGGAAGCCTCCATGAAATTTGTGGCTTTGGACAGCACCTTGGATGTGTTGAGTTCGATGTTGGATAAAGAGAAAGCCGTCTTGGTAAGAGATGATAACCATCAGATCCATATCGTCACCAAACATGATATCTTGGAAGCGATGACAAAGTAGGGGGGTGAATGATTAATTGGTTATTTGGTTAATTGTATCGGTTTCTTGATGATCAATGGATTTAAATAATTGAATAATCTCCTTCATACTCAGGTACGAATTTTTCTCAAGTATCAAATCTCAAGTCTCATATCTCACATCTCTTGTCTAATAAATGAGTAAGGAAAAATTAGAACAGCTTAGGGTTAAAGGCTACGATTTTGATCTCAAAGACATATTTCAAAGGGCTTGGCAAATGTTTCTCAAGCAACCGATTTTGAGTGTGGCTTATACCATGCTCATCATTTCTTTGCAGTTGATGGCTGTCATATATCTTCAGAAATTTACCTTTGTCTTTGCACTGTTTTTGGCACCACCGTTGTATTCAGGTTTTTACCTTGCAGCCAATAGGATCAGTTTGGGATTGCCGGTAATCTATCCGGATTTTTTCAAAGGCTTTAGTTTTTACATGCCTGTTTTCTCCATATGGCTGATTGGGCAGATTTTGGTGGCTTTGGGATTGTTTGTATTTTTGGTTCCAGGGATTTACCTCGCTGTTGCGTACAATTTTGCAGTTTTGATGGCTTTGTTTGGAGGCTATGATTTTTGGACAGCATTGGAAGAAAGTAGGAAATTGATCACTGTCCGATGGTGGAAATTTTTTGTTTTTACCTTAATCCTGATTGTCCTCAACTTATTAGGTTTTGTAACCCTTTTTGTTGGTTTGTTTGTGACTATTCCCATTACTTTCTATGCTACCTACATCCTTTTTGAAGATTTGACAAAGGATATTTTTTCAGAATAATCATCGGAATTAATTCTTTTCTAAGATTGGGTAGAATGAATGTGTTTTATTTTCACTTCCCATTTCCTAACTTCCGCCTATGAAGCACCTCAAGAAAGTCGGGTTTTACGCAGCCTTTATTCTGCCTGTCTTATTGA
Source organism: Aquiflexum sp. TKW24L (assembly GCF_023502205.1). Lineage (GTDB taxonomy): Bacteria > Bacteroidota > Bacteroidia > Cytophagales > Cyclobacteriaceae > Cognataquiflexum. The sequence goes on from NZ_JAMFLG010000023.1 coordinate 11,183, forward strand.
TTGGCGGGTTTTATTTGGGTGGGTGGAATTTGATGATGATCCATGCATTTGTTTTTATTTTGGTTCCTTTTCTAGATTATCTCATCCGCACCGATCGTGTCAATATCTCCGAAAATGAAATTTCAGATGTTTCTAAAGAGCGGTTCTATCGCTTTGTGACATTCATTTGGGTATATGTGCAGCTGGCGGTTTTGATGTGGGGTTTTTATGCTGTGGCAAATAATCCTTTGTCTTTGGCTGAATGGTTGGCTTTTTCCACCGGGATGGCCTTGGTAACCGGGGGAATAGGAATTACTGTAGCCCATGAATTGGGCCACAAAGCCGAAGCTTTGGAGCAGTTTTACGCCAAGGTTTTATTGATGACTGTCTGTTACATGCATTTTATTATTGAGCACAACAGGGGACATCATGTCCGTGTGGCAACTCCGAATGACCCGGCTACAAGCAGGTTTGGCGAGACTTTTTACAGCTTTTGGTGGAGGTCTGTCAAAGACGGTTATTTGAGCGCCATTGATCTGGAGAAGGAAAGACTTCACAAAAAAGGACTTTCTGTATGGTCAAGCCAAAATCAGATGATCCGGTTTATACTCCTTCCATTGGCTTTTGTTGGGATCTTTACCCTTGGGTTTTCATTCATGCAGGACAGGTTTGTGTGGGAAGTGCCTGTTTTCTTTTTTGCCCAGAGTTTCTTTGGATTCAGTTTATTGGAATTGGTAAATTACATTGAGCATTATGGGATGGCAAGAAAGCAATTGCCGAACGGCCGGTATGAAAAAGTAACTCCTTTGCATTCTTGGAATGCAAGTCATTTGGTCTCCAATTTTTTATTGTTCCAGCTACAGCGGCATTCTGACCATCATGCCTTTGCGTATAAGCGCTATCAGGTTTTGAACCATTATGACGAAAGTCCCCAATTGCCTCAAGGCTATTCGGCCATGATTATTTTGGCTTTGTTTCCACCTTTGTGGTTTAAAGTGATGGATAGGAGGTTGGAAGATTGGAAGGAGAAAGTGGGGGTTTGAGTTTTTTAATCCAGCAAGAAGTTATTGAAGAAGGTACTTTTCAATCCAAGCCAAGCTAGGAACAACAGGATTCCCCAAAAGAGATATACCCGGTAGTAATCTGTAGTTTCCTTATACCTAGATTCGAGGATTTCAGCTTTTTCCATGGCATTGATCTGGTCAAAAATCTGCTCCAAGGCATTGTCATCAGAAGCCCTGAAAAACTCTCCGCTGCCGATTCCTGCGATTTCCCGAAGGGTGGATTCATCCAAGTAACTTTCGACCATCTGAGGTCTTCCAAAGAAGTCCACGCCATAAGGAACCATGCCGTCTTTGCCCACCGCAATAGTGTAGATCTTGATATCCATAGCCGCAGCCAATTGCGCAGCAAAAAGTGGATCGACATTACCGGCGTTGCTCTCACCGTCACTCAGAAGGATCATGACTTTACTCTTGGATTCTGATTCCCGCATCCGGTTGGTGCCGGCAGCCAAAGCAGATCCGATGGCAGTGCCTTTTGCATCCATCATATTGAATGAAATGTCCTTGACCAGGTCAGTCAGTAGGGCATAATCCGTGGTCAATGGTGCTAGCGAATAAGCTTCTCCTGAGAATATCACCATCCCGATCCTGTCTCCAAAACGCCCGTTGATAAAGTCAATTGCGGTTTCTTTGGCGGCTTCAAGCCTGTTGGGTTTGAAATCCTGAAGGTCCATCGATTCTGAAATATCCAATACGATCATGATGTCAATCCCCTCGGTGGATTGCTCAACCCTTTCATTGCTTTTTTGCGGTCGGGCTAATGCAATGACGATCATCCATACCGCAAGGATAAACATCAGTCCTGGAATCAACCGGAGGTAGGTCCAAGGGTTATTTTGCGATACTGTACCCGGCAATGAAAGTTCGAGAACAGGGTTTTTGAGGAATTTCACAAACTTTCTCAAACCCATTATCAATGGTGCGATCCATAAGAGGTGCAGCGCCCAAAGATTTTCCCATTCAAAAGTCTTGAAGGTCTCAGGCAAAAACCAGAACCAAGAAAAAAAGTCAGCGATATTATTTGGATTCATCTTGTTCTGTTATCTTTTTCTTGAAAGAATCTGTGCAGATATCTTTCAGGTTATTGCAGGTTTCGGTGATGTCTTTTCCTTCTTTGCCAGCATAGATTACCATTTCGATGGCTCTAAAATCTTTGATGATTTCCTTGTTATCAAGGAATTCGGAAATCTCAGTCGTAGTCCACTCTCTGAAAGGCTCGTCATTGAGGTGTTCCATGTAGGTCTTCCAAAGACCAAGAAGTTCATCTGCTTGGGCCATATCTGGAGTGGCAGCAAATGAATTTTCGGCGGCATTCCATCTTTTGACAAAGCGCTTATATTTTTGCTTTTCTCTCCAATTCTCCCATTGTCTTTTGATCGTTTTACCAAAAATGACCATGACAATGATTGCTACAACTGCGATCACACCCAATACAATGAGCAAAACCACCATATTGAACTCAGTTGGGATGGGCTGATAGACGTTGTTGTCCTTAAATCCTAGCTCTTCCGGCAAGGGATCTATAGTTAGCTTCAATGCCAAGCCAGCTTCCAACGGTTTGTGAACCAAACTGTCGAACCTGAATACTTCATACACCGGTAAAGAAAGTTGGGCTACAGGATCAAGTGAAAAATTGCTTACATAATAAACAACCGAATCTACAGTGACATCCTCTTGAGTAGACGAAATAAATGATTTTCTCTCTAAGAGGACAAATGGGGAGAAATTATGTGTCGAATCCGGGAAAACAATATTTACTCCTGGTTTTGATTTTGCTTTAAGGATGTAAGCGACTCTTTCGCCAAGCATGGCAGAATCCTGCATGAAATACCCTTCCACCTCAAGGTCCTGAGAGTGGACTTTCAGTGGCAATAAAAAGAAACTGATTATACTTAGGAATAGGAATACTTTACCCACGTTTCATTGTCCGATTACGGTTTTTGAATAATTCTATCAAAGGAATAACGATATCCTCTTTGGTACTGATGCCCAAATAATTGATCTGGTTTTTCTTACAAATTGATTTGAGATGCTCCCGTTCGGAAGTAAATGTATCAGCTATTTTTTTGGAAAAACTTCCAAAAGCAGTATTTACCCAAGTGGTCCTGCCTTCTTCTTTGTCATACACAGGAATAATACCCAGTGACGGTAGTGCCGATTCTCTTGGGTCGGTCACTTGTACGGCTACCAAATCATGTTTTTGTGCCAAAGCTTTGAAAGGTCTTTCATAGCCTTCATCAATGAAATCAGAAATGACGATGATAATACTTCTTTTCTTGATGAGGTTCAGCGCAAAGTTGAACATTTCGGTCAGGTTGGTCTTTTGGGAAATGTTTTTGTGCCCAAAGATGCCCTGAATGATTTTCACTCCTTGTTTTGGTCCTTTTCCTGGAAGGATGATTTTTTCTTTTTGGTCAGAATAAGAAATCAAACCGACTTGGCTTCCTTCAAATACAGCAGCCAAAGTTAAAACGCCTGCAATCTCTTTTCCGATATCTATTTTCTTTTTCCCTTCCTGACCGATATCCTGCGACCCACTGATGTCTATGAGGAAATAGACAGATTGGTCTTTGTCCTCCCTAAATGTTTTGACAAATGTGCCATGCCCTTTGGCAGATACTTTCCACTCAATCGTCCGGAAATCATCACCGTATTGGTATGGTCTCAGGTCATCAAATTCCAATCCTGCTCCTTTGAAGATGGATTGATAGTCACCCTGAAGCTGGTTGTTGACCACCTTCCGGATCATAATCTCGTATCTTCTGAGTTTTTTGAGCAGTTCGTTCATGGCTGAGTTTTCAAAGGCCTAAATTAAGGTTGATAATTGAATTAAAAAACGATATGTGACTATCAGACGAAAGGTAAACCAATCAATTTTCTTGTGCATTGTTAGATTTGATTAATTTTGGGCTGTGAAAAATAAAATGTTTATAATGTTTTTGTTTTTTGTAGGTTTTGCCTGCAGCAAGCAAGAAGTCCCCGAAGGGATCCTATCTGAAGATAAAATGGTAGAAGTGCTCATCGACATCCATTTGGCAGAAGGGTTGGTTTCTTCGTTTCCGATTCATTATGATTCCGCCAGGGTATTATACCCATATTTGGAAAGTGAGGTTTTTTTGAAACATCATATCCCAGATTCTGTTTTCAGAAAGAGCTTGGAATATTACATGTTGGACATAAAGACGATGGACAGGTTATATGCCAGGACGATTGACTCCCTTCATGTCGTAGAAAAAGCAATAACACCTAATCCCAACCAATGATTTACCCTAAAAATCTCGAAGAGAAAATCAATTTTACAAAAATCCGTGAATTGCTGAAAGAAGCATGTACCGGCCCCCTTGGGATGGATTTTGTGGATAAAATGGGTTATTCGAAGGATCCAAACTTGGTCGGAAAGCTTCTAGACCAAACATCCGAATTCAAATCCATCCTCGAATCAGGAGAATTATTTCCCTCTTCCAATTTTACCAATATCTATCCTTACCTCGAGAAGGCAAAAATCGAAGGTAGCTTTCTTTACGAAGAGGAGTTCCATGAAATGAGGCTTTCACTTTTCACCTTAAGCCGCTGCATTGAGTTTTTTAGAGAACATGAAGAAACCTATCCCAACCTCTTTAATTTGCTTGGATTGGTGGCTTTGGACAATACAATCCTTAAAGCCATAGAGCGGATAATCGATGAAAAAGGAAAAATCCGCAACAATGCCTCACAAGAACTTTCCCTGATCCGGTCCCAGATTTTGTATGAAGAAAACAGGTTGAGAAAGGTTTTGGACAGGATTTTCAAGGATGCAAAAGCCAAAGGATTGACTCCCGAGGATGCCTCTGTGACGATCCGTGGAGGCAGGATGGTGATTCCAGTTTTGGCTGAAAGCAAAAGAAAAATAAAGGGATTTATCCATGATGAATCTGCCACGGGGCAGACGGTCTATCTCGAACCTGCTGAGGTTTTGGATATCAACAATGAGTTGAAGGACTTGGAATACATGGAAAAAAGGGAGATCCAAAAGATCCTGACCAAGCTTACCGATACGGTGAGGCCAAATATTCCTGAACTCCGGCGAGCTTATCATTTCCTCGGAATGGTGGATTTCATCCGTGCTAAGGCCAAGTTTGCGATCAAGACCCATTCCTCCCGGCCACTTCTGAAAAAGGAGAGACAATTGGAATGGAGTAATGCAAGACATCCATTGCTGGAGTTTGCTTTGAAGCAGCAGCATAAGAAAGTTGTTCCGCTCAACATCACCTTAGACCATAATAGGAGGTTACTGGTAATATCCGGACCAAATGCAGGTGGTAAATCCGTCACGTTGAAAACCGTAGCCATGGTCCAATACATGCTGCAATGCGGGCTTTTGGTTCCAATGGACGGCCATTCTACCTGTTCGCTGTTCGATAATTTTTTCATCGATATCGGAGATGAGCAGAATATCGAAAATGACCTCAGTACCTATAGCTCGCACCTGATGAGCATGAAGTATTTTACTGAGTTTGCCGATAAGAAGACCATTCTTTTTATCGATGAATTCGGAACAGGTACCGAACCGCAATTTGGCGGAGCCATTGCCGAAGGAATTTTGCTAGCATTGAATAAAACTGGGGCATACGGTGTTTTGACAACCCATTATGGAAATCTGAAGCAGGTTGCCTCCAAAAATCAAGGCTTGGTAAATGGCGCCATGCGCTATGATGTCGATAAACTGGAGCCCCTGTACCAATTGGATCTAGGAAAACCGGGAAGTTCCTTTGCCTTGGAAATCGCATCCAAAATTGGTATTTCAAAGGATATCATCGAATATGCAAAAACCCATATTGGGGAAGACCGTGTCAAATACGACAAGATGCTTACCAAGCTCGAAAACCAACTTGCTAACTATGAACAACTGGTCAACGAAAATAAAAAGAAAGAAAGGGTTCTGGATCTGAAAGTCAAAGAATATACAGACCTGAAAGATAACATTGATCAGAATAAGAAGAAATTCATTCAGGAAGCAAAAGCTGAAGCCAAAACGCTTTTGGATGAGGTAAATAAAAAAATTGAAAACACGATTTCTGATATTAAAAAAAGCAAAGGAGACAAGGAAATCACCAAACAGCTCCGTACAGAAATTGAAGACTTGAAAGTCAAAGTCAAGCCGGAGAAAAAAGTAGTGGTAGTTCCTGAAATCAAAGACTTGGAGGGAGAAATCGAGGTTGGTGATTTTGTGAGATTGATTGACAATGGCGCTATAGCGCAGGTTTTGGCTTTGAAGAAAAAGGAAGCGGAAATCAGTATTGGAGACTTAAAGTCCACAGTCAAACTCAACAGACTTCAAAAGATTTCTCTATCTGAAGTGAAAAAGGAAAAGAAAACCCTTGCCCGCAGGACCGGATTTGATACAAATAGCAAAATGCTTGAATTTTCACCCAACTTGGATATTAGGGGATTGAGAGGAGAAGAGATTCTGCCTTTGGTTCAGGCGTTTGTCGATGACGGCTATATGCTTGGACTAAAAGACTTGAGAATTGTCCATGGCAAAGGCAACGGAATTCTGAAAGAGATTTCCCGCAACCTTTTGAGGAATATGAATCAGGTAGCTAAGCTTGAAGATGAACACGCTGACCGGGGAGGTGCAGGCGTGACATTGGTAACCCTGAAAGCATAAAAAAGGGCATTCCAATTTTTTTTGGGATGCCCTTTTGAATTTTATGAGGTATTTTATGCTTTCTTTTTGAGCGTAAATACATAGTTTCCCAATACAGCAGCTGTGCCTAACTGACGGGCTCCTGGAGCTACGATACTGAATCTTAAGATTAAGTCGTTTCCTGTTCGGGTCCATGAAATTTGGTTATTGGCCACAGGTTTTGATCCTGTTAGCAAAATCTTATCAAGTCCCCCTGCAACAAAAGACCAATTTCCATTGGCATCAAAAAGGTCATTGCTATTGATTGTAGTGTAAGTTTTGCTCGATGAATTTGCAGCAAGTGTCAATTCGAAAGTCTGATAGATATTGGTTTCAGACCTTCCGTCACGGATTACTGTGCCACCACCCGCAACTGTCCAAATCTGAGATGAACCGCCTGTGAGTTCTTCAATTGCCAATTCTTCAGGGGTTTTGTTTGGGGTCGGATCGTCTTTTTTGTCCTTGCAGGAAAATATTCCAAAGGTCAATAATCCTAAAAGTAGGAAGCGAGATATTTGTTTTTGCATATTCTGCATATAATGTAAATGAATGGAATTCTGTAAAATTAATAAATCAGTCTAATAATCAAAGTTTTTGTTTAATCTTGAAATCTTCAATTTTGATTTCATGGCGACAAAAGGAATACTCCTTTGGATCATTAGAACAAATAAAAAGTGTTCTGTCCTTCGAAAATTGTTTTACCAACTCCAAATACCAGGATATTCCCTGCTCATCAAGGTTGGAGGTCGGTTCGTCTAAAAGAACCAAATTACTTTTTGAAAAAAAACACAAACCAAGCTTTAATCTTTGTTTCATTCCCGAAGAAAACTGAGAAATAGGTTTGTTATGGTGGCTTTTCAGGTACATGATTTCCATCATTTCTTCCAAGTTAAGATTGCCGGCCGGACTCTTAAATTTGAAGTGGAACTCTAGGAGTTCACGCAATGAAAACTCTTCAGGGAGTTCCATATATGGCGCGCTCATGACGAGGGACTTATATATTTCATTTCCATTGATTTCCATTCCTTCCGAAAAATAAGAGATTGATCCTTGGGTGAGAGGATTCATCCCTGAAAGGCATTTCAATAAAGTTGATTTCCCGGAACCGTTACTTCCGGTTATGGCCCAATGGGAAAAGGATGGAATATGAAGGTTGATGTCTTTAAAAATCCATTCAAACTGGTATCTTTTGGATACCTGATTCAGCTTCATCTCCATGACGGATCAGCTGATATATCCTTTCATCACACCCCTTTCGGAGGATCTGATAAAGTTGATGATTTCATCCCGTTCTTTGGTAGCAGGTAGGTTGATTTCGATTTCCTCGAGAGCACGACTGTTGTTCAAAGAATTTAAAAATAAGTACCTGTATACTTCTTGGATATGGCTAATTGAATCACTTGAATACCCTCTTCTTCTTAATCCCAAGCTATTTACACCGGCATAGCTTAATGGTTCGCGGGCAGCTTTGGTAAATGGAGGAACGTCCTTTCTCACCAAAGATCCGCCAGATATCATGGAGTGCATTCCGACTTTTACAAATTGGTGGATGGCACTGCTTCCACCTACAATAGCCCAATCGTCAATAGAAACATGACCTGCTACCTGGACGGCATTGGCGATGATTACATTGTTTCCCACCAAACAATCATGGGCGATGTGCACGTAAGCCATCAAAAGGCAGTTACTGCCGACTTTTGTTGTCCTTTTATCAATGGTGCCCCTACTGATGGTAACACATTCTCTGATTGTAGTATTGTCCCCGATTTCCACAGTCGATTCTTCACCTTGGAACTTAAGGTCTTGTGGTATAGCTGCGATGACAGCTCCGGGAAATATCTTACAGTTTTTACCGATTTTTGCTCCTGAAAAAATGGTTACATTCGAACCGATCCATGTCCCTTCTCCGATTTCTACGTTTTCGTGAATCATCGTGAAAGGATCGATATGCACACCCTTGCCCAGGATAGTATTTTTGTGTATGGAGGATAGAGGACTGATCATGATTCTTTTCGGACTATACTTGCTGTCATTATTGCTTCGCAAACAAGGGTGTTTCCCACAAAAGCTTCTCCTTTCATTTTTGCAATTCCTCTACGGATGGGAGCAAGCAACTCACATTTGAAGACCAAAGTGTCTCCAGGAAGCACCATTTTACGGAATTTGCAACTTTCTATACCTAAAAAATAGGTCCAATATTTTTCCGGATCATCCACAGTGCTCAAAACCAAAATCCCTCCCGTCTGTGCCATTGCTTCCACTTGGAGAACACCTGGCATTACAGGGTTGTTTGGGAAATGTCCCATGAAAAAGGGTTCATTGATAGTGACATTTTTAACGCCGGCCACCACTGTTTCATCCAGATAAATGATTTTGTCCAATAATTGGAAGGGATATCTATGTGGCAAAATATTACTGATCTGATTGATGTCCATCACAGGAGGCAATTTGGGATCATAATGGGGAATATGAACCGACCCTGCTTTTTCCATCGCTCTTTTGATCTTTTTGGCAAATGCAACATTAGCCGCATGACCAGGCCTCGCTGCCAGGATCTGCGCTTTTAATGGTCTTCCGACCAAAGCAAGATCACCGACCACATCCAACAATTTATGTCGGGCAGGCTCATTTTTATAACGCAACTCTACATTGTTGAGTATTCCTTCTCTGCGGACTTCTACTTTATCTTTATTGAACATCTTTGCGAGATGCGCTAATTCTTTTTCTTCAACTACTCTATCAACTACTACTATGGCGTTGTTCAAGTCACCACCTTTGATGAGGTTTTGGTTGTAGAGCATTTCAAGTTCATGCAAAAAACAGAATGTCCTACAGGATGCAATCTCGGTTTTGAATTGGCTGATACTGGTGATAGATGCATGCTGACTACCCAAAACCGGGGAGTTATAATCCACCATCACGGTGACACGGTAGTCGTCTAGCGGCAAAGCAGCCATTTCGACTTCTCTGGAAGGCTCTCTGTAGGTGATACTTTCCGGTACTTCAAAAAATCTGCGAAGGGCATTTTGTTCCTCCAAGCCTACTTCTTCCAAAACCTCAATAAACTGAATAGAGGAACCATCCATGATGGGAGGTTCCGGACCGTCTAATTGGATCATGACATTGTCGATTTCCAATCCAACAAGAGAAGCTAGGACATGCTCTACTGTAAATACTCTTGCTCCGTTTTGTTCTAGGGTGGTACCCCTGGAAATATCCACAACATTGTCTACATCAGCATCCACAACCGGCATACCAGGAAGGTCTACTCTTTGGAATTTATATCCATGGTTTGGTGGGGCAGGTAAAAATGTCATGTTTGAAATCACCCCTGTATGGAGGCCAACTCCAGATACGGTAACTTGTTTTTTTATAGTATGCTGTTTGACTCTCATCCGATCCTTTTAATCTCCTTCATTTTGCGAAGCGTAAATTTATGGTTTTTTTTCGAGTTCTTTGATTCTGTCGTTTAGTTCGGGCAGTTTTTTAAAAAGACTGTAAGATTTTAAGAAATCTTTGATATCGAATCCTACATAACCAAAAAGAGTCTGTCCTGACTGGGTTATATTTTTGGAAACACCTGTATTAGCACCAATTGTGGTATTGTCGGCTATTTTAATATGTCCTACAATTCCCGCCTTTCCTGCAATAACACAATTTTTGCCTATTTCTGTGGAACCGGAAATACCCGTCTGGGCTGCTATTACCGTGTTTTCTCCAATGATTACGTTATGTGCGATTTGGACAAGATTATCAATTTTTGCTCCTTTTTTAATCCATGTTGAACCCATTGTGGCGCAGTCAATGGTAGTGTTGTTACCGATGCTGACATTGTCTTCAATGACTACATTCCCTAATTGGGGAATTTTTTTATAGCTACCATCCGGCAAAGGAGCAAATCCAAAACCGTCTCCTCCAATGACAGCACCGGGGTGAAATTCACAATTTTTACCAATCTGCGTATTGTCGTAGATTTTGACTCCGGCATGAATGATGGTGTTGTCACCGATTTTCACATTGTCACCGATGAATGTATTGGGATAGATTTTTACTGAATTCCCGATGTCGCAGTTTTTACCTACATAGGAGAAAGCTCCCCTATAAAAATCTTTGCCAATCGTACTTGATTTATCAAAAAATGAAGGTTCTTCAATTCCCGATTTCCCGGATTTAATTAATAAAGCATAAGCTTCCAATAATATTGTAAAGCCTTCATAGGCATTTTTTACCCTGATCAAATTGGTTTCAAGCGGCTTCTGTGGTTCAAAATTCTCAGATACGATGACTGCAGTTGATTTGGTTTCATAGATGAAAGACTCATACTTATCATTGGACAAAAAACTGATTCCGCCCGGCAAACCTTCCTGTATTTTATCTAGGCGACTTACTTTCAGGGTGCTGTCTCCTTCTACTTTTCCGCCTATTAATTCTGCTATTTGACCGAGTGAAAATTCCATATTTTAGATTTAGGGCTTATAAAGTTAAACTTTTGGCATGACAGATGTAGTGTTTTTTTACTATTTTGCTCATTGCTTTGATATTTGGAAGATCCGCTGCCAGCGCTACATCAATGATATTCCCTTTTTTGGTTAAGATAAAAATCTGTTCAGTATTGATGTAGGCATGATTGCTCAAAACCCCATGGTTAAAAAAATAAGAAAGGTCGCTTTCGGGAATCGAAAGCTTTTTCATCAAGCGCATTTTTTCTTCTTCGATTTCGGAAAATGAGAATTCATCATTTCGAAGGTTTATTTTGAAAAGATTCCGCTCCAGAAACATTTTTGACAAATTTTTCAAAATGTAATCGCCATGGCTTTTCCAAAGCTTGATAGCGCCCCATATATCAAAGTCATCCAGTACCAGGAAATTTTCCAATGGATTGTCATTTGTTTCAAAATCCTTTAAAGTGTAATTCGAGTTTAAAAAATAAAGCAATTCTTCGGTAGCTAATAGTTTTACGCCATCTTGAACCAAGTCTTTTGCCCGGGAGATCAAACTGATCATCATTTTTTCGGCGCTTACAGTAGTCTTATGAAGATAAACCTGCCAATACATCAGCCTGCGTGCACTCAGGAAATTCTCAATGCTATAAATTCCTTTTTCTTCAATTACAAGCCGGTCATCTTTGATGTCCATCATTTTGATAATCCTGTCCGCACCGATCGCTCCCTCTGATACTCCTGTAAAAAAGCAATCCCTTTGCAAATAGTCCAGCCTATCAATATCAAGCTGGCTAGATACAAGTTGATTGAAAAATTTTCTTTCGTATTCTCCTTTAAATATTTTTATGGAGAGGTCAAGTTGGTTGTTTAATTCTTTGTTAAGCTTCTGAATCACAAGGAGCGAAAGGGCTTCATGAGGGATATTTTGAAGGATGGTAAATTCCAGTGCATGCGAAAAGGGGCCATGGCCTATATCATGCAACAAAATAGCAATCAGGCCGGCTTCGTATTCTTCCTCGCTAATTTCGATACCTTTATGTCTGAGATTGTCTAGGGTGATACTCATCAGGTGCATGGCTCCTATGGCATGATGGAATCTGGTATGCAATGCGCCAGGATAGACATAATCGGTCAAACCTAGTTGCTTGATACGACGTAACCTCTGAAAGTAAGGGTGGTCAATAATGCTAAAAATCAATTCGCTGGGTATGGTAATAAATCCATAAACAGGATCATTCAGAATTTTATGGCGTTTCAATGTCGTTGACATTTGATAGGTCTCAAAAGTAATTATAAATTTAAAAGAAGTAAACCAAATATTATGCAAAGGTTCAAAATCCTGTGGGCGGACGACGAGATAGATCTATTGAAACCCCATATTTTATTTTTAGAGCAAAGAGGCTATGAAATCGCTACTGTCAACAGTGGTGTTGATGCCATAGAAATGGTCGAGAAGTTCAATTATGATGTGATTTTTTTGGATGAAATGATGCCGGGAATGACCGGGCTGGAAACTTTGCAGCAGATTAAAATGCTCAAACCACAGGTTCCTGTCGTGATGATCACCAAAAGTGAGGAAGAGCATATCATGGATGATGCCATCGGGGGAAAAATCGCAGACTACCTGATCAAGCCCATCAACCCAAACCAAATTCTGCTTTCAGTTAAAAAAATCTTGCAAAATAAGCAGCTGATCACCGAAAAAACCAACTTGTCCTACAGGCAGGATTTTATGAATATAAGTATGGCCTGCGGTGATGCTTCCACCCATCAGGAATGGACGGATATTTACAAACGTCTCACTTATTGGGAAATGGAAATTGATGTAACTGAGAATAAAAGCATGCAGGATGTCCTTGACACCCAAAAAACAGAGGCAAATGCCTCCTTTGCAAAATTCATCAAAAACAATTACATCGACTGGATCAATGATCCAAAGTCTGAAAAACCTATCCTTTCTAACAGGTTAATGGTAGAGAAGGTTTTTCCCCATGTAATACAGGGAAAACCTCTGTTTTTTGTTGTTATTGATAACCTCAGGCTTGATCAATGGGAAGTGATCAAGCCATTGATCTCTGAATATTTTAACACTACTGAAGAAAGCACCTATTACAGTATTTTGCCTACGACTACAGCTTTTTCCAGAAATGCGTTATTTAGTGGCATGATGCCCTCTGAAATGGCTAGATTTCATCCCGAACTCTGGGAAGGGGAAGAAACAGATGAAGGAAAAAATAACCATGAGGAAGATTTTTTGTCTGAAAACCTTCACCGTAATAAAATGAATATCAAATTCAGCTATAATAAAATCCTTCAAGTGTATCAAGGAAAAGCTATTTTGGATCATTTTCATCAGCTATTAAACAATGACCTGAATGTTTTGGTCTACAATTTTGTGGACATGATGTCACATGCCAGAACGGATATCAAAATGGTGAGGGAACTTGCCCCTGATGAGTCGGCCTACAGGTCTTTGACCAAAAGCTGGTTTGAGCATTCTACCTTATTTGACTTATTTAAGAAAATACATGGAGCAAAAGCGGATGTGATTATCACCACTGACCATGGTACAAAAAGGGTCAACAGGCCTTATAAAATCATAGGTGACAAAAATGTAACAACCAATCTTAGGTACAAACAAGGTAAAAATCTGAATTTCGAAAGTGGGAAGGTATTTGAAATTGCCCGACCTGAAGATGCCAAACTTCCAAGGATCAATGTTTCTACGAGCTATGTTTTTACGGTGGAAGATTATTTCTTTGCATATCCAAACAATTACAATTATTATGTAAATTACTACAAAGATACTTTCCAGCATGGGGGTGTATCTCTTGAAGAAATGATAGTTCCATTTATCCGACTCGTACCAAAGAATATTTAATTAAATTTGGAAAAGCATTATTGTTCCGGTATTGAAGAAATTCATACAGCCGCCCTTAAAATTATAGAGTTTGGCAGTTTTGACAGAATCTGGATTTTCAAGGGGGAACTAGGAGCCGGTAAAACTACTCTTATCAAGGAAATAGCACAAATACTCGGAGTGAAAGACAGGGTGAACAGTCCTACTTTTTCACTGGTCAATGAATATCAAAGCACAAGCGGAGACATTTTTTACCACTTCGATTTTTATAGAATCGAAGATCCTCAGGAGGTTTTGGAAATAGGTCTTGATGACTACCTGTACAGTGGTAGGCTTTGTTGGATAGAGTGGGCTGAAAAAATCGCAGAATACATCCCTTCTGACTTCATCCATGTCCAAATTGAAGTGGATAGTTTGGAAGGAAGGGTGATTACCTTAAACAGGATTATTAATGGGGAAGCAAATGGTTGAAATACGGGAAGAAGTTGGGATTTATCCCCAAGAAGCAGTAGCGAAAATTAAGCAATCTCAAAATTCATTACTCATTGGCGTGCCGATGGAAACGGCTGCCCAAGAGAAAAGGGTGGTTTTGACCCCTGATGCTGTTGCGCTCTTGGTCAATAATGGTCTTCAGGTATTGGTAGAAACCAATGCAGGTAAAGAATCAAAATTTACGGACAAAGAGTACTCCGATGCGGGTGCCAAAGTTGTTTATTCTGCCAAGGAAGCATTCGATGCAGAGGTTATTATCAAAGTAGAACCTCCCACAGAAGAAGAAATTAATTTCATGAGATCAGGTTCGTGTTTGATTTCTGCACTCCAATTGGGAAAGCAAAATGCTGATTACATACATGCCTTAAATAAAAAAAGAATTACTGCGGTCTCTTACGAAAACCTTGAGGATAAGGTAGGAGGTATGCCGGTAGTCCGGGCCATGAGTGAAATTGCGGGTAGTACAGTGATGCTCATTGCAGCCGAGTACCTAAGCAGTGTCAACAATGGGAAAGGATTGATTATGGGAGGCATTACGGGAGTTCCGCCTACTCAGGTGGTTATAGTCGGTGCCGGAACAGTAGCTGAATATGCAGCAAGGACGGCTTTGGGATTGGGAGCGAGTATCAAGGTTTTTGACAATCACATCTATAAGCTCCGAAGAATCAAGCACTTACTTGGTCAGCAAGTATTTACTTCCACAATAGATAATTATACTTTAGGAAATGCAATCAAAGAAGCAGATGTAGTCATCGGTGCCCTGAGAGCCGAAAAAGGCCGGAACAAAATAGTGGTTAGTGAGGAAATGGTGGCGGCGATGATGGAAGGTAGCGTTATCATAGATGTGTCTATCGATCAGGGAGGCTGTATCGAAACTTCAGAAATGACCTTCCACGATGCCCCTACATTTGTCAAATACGGAGTAATACATTATTGCGTACCCAATATCGCATCCAGGGTGTCAAGAACTGCTTCTTGTGCGCTGAGCAATATTTTTACACCCATTTTGCTTCATATGGCTGATCTGGGAGGGGCAGAAGAAATGATTTTTAATTATAAGTGGTTTATGAAAGGAGTTTACACCTATAGAGGAAGCTTAACAAATGCTTACTTAGCAAGGAAATTTTCCATGACACACAAGGAGTTGTTATTGCTCCTTGCTGCACGGTACTAAAAATTATTTTTGCTGAATCATCACCTCAAGATTTTTGTTAGTCTCAACAAGATCTTCCATAAGCTTTTTGTTTTCTTTTCTTAGCGAAAATACCTCAAAGGCATTTTTGATGACCGTCCGCATGTAATCTTCTTCCCAAGGTTTGGTCAGGTAGTGGTAAACCTGGCTTTTATTGATGGCATCAATGACTGCTTGTATATCAGTGTAACCTGTCAAGAGGATCCGAATAGGTTCAGGATGGTCAGGAATAACAGAAGCCAAAAAATCCACCCCGGTTTCGTCAGGCATCCTTTGGTCAGTAATTATAATGTCCACTTCATTGGATTCTAATAATTCTCTACCTTCTTGGGCCGAAAGCGCAAGGTGGATTTTGTAATCTCTTCTAAATGTAGCTTTGAATGCCTGAAGGTTGTTTTCTTCATCATCTACATAGAGTATCCTGATTTTATCGCTGGGTGATTCGGGCATTTAATATTTACTTGTGGTGAAACTTTAGGTACAAGTTTAAGTATATATTCAACTTAATGTTAATTTTAATCAAAAAAATTTTTTCCTTTTAAGGAATTGTCCAAATGTCGGTATAAAATTCCTTTTTTATAATTTTTTTTACACTTCTATTATGATTATTGGTTGATTCACATAACTTTACTGCTGATACCCACCCTTACTGCCTCTACATGAGATTGGCTTCAATGCTTGATTTACACCTTCAGAATGAAATTTTATTTATGAGTTTGCATTTTCCTTCTTTTTGGATTTTGTTAATGAGGTTATCTTGGATTTGGAATGGGACACAAACTGGTCTGTTAATGTTTTTAAAATCAATATCGTCTTCCATCGCTTTTATAAAATTCATGAAACCATTAAAGTTTATTTTTAAGTATTACCGACTTTTCATAAGGAGGGCCGAAAAGATTGATTCTGCCTGGTTTGTTTCTTTTTTGGAAGATGATAAATGGAATTATTTTAGCCCTAATAATCAATGGACTAATAAGGAATTAACACCTGGACATACAATCAGCTTTGGAAGTGATTTAAAACTACCAATTCCAAACTTGAATTTATGATCGTTTTCCTCGTTAATATATTACTACTTTTGAGCAATCCGCTTCTTCAATTGGATAATACTCCCGGTATGGTGGATGTTTCCAATTTTGAATTTTTGATGGATCCAAATGGTGATTATAACATCTCAGAAGTGATTTCCAATACAAACTTTTTTCCGATCTACTCCAAAAACCCTAACTTCGGTTTGGGAGAAGAGACAGTGTGGTTAAGGTTTGAATTTGAATCACTTGGCAAACAGAATGAGAAAAAGTACCTCGTGATCAATAATCCAAATATAGATGAAGTTTATTATTATTTGGTCAGGGACGGGGAAGTGAAAATAAATCAGGTAAGTGGCAGAATTCATGATTTCTATGATCGGATCATTCCTTCACGGAAAGTAATTTTTGACCTTGAAATAGAAGAGGGCGTGTCTGATGAAATTTACCTAAAAATAAGGAGTAGTGGCAAGAGGATGGTTTCAGCAAGTATAGCAGATGTGCAGACCCTCAATGACCTGCTTAATTTTGAGAATATCATTTTTGGAATATTTACAGGAGTATTCTTTGGCCTGTTTTTTTACAATCTATTTCTTTATTTCTCTCTCAATGACAATACTTACCTCATTTATGTGTCGTATATCTTACTCGTTTGGGTAGGGCAGTCAGCCATTTTGGGTTTTGCACAAGAATGGCTTTGGCCAAATTGGGTTTGGATGAATTTGAGGTCAAATGTGCTTTTCTCAGTTACTGGGAGTATATGTGCGATTTGGTTTGTCCAGTCTTTTCTTAAAACAAAGAAATACCTACCCAAATTGGATAAGGGGCTGTCGATAATTTATGGAGTTTATGGGTTGATTTTGATCGGTAATATTTTGGGCTTATTGGCTATTTCTTATGCTGTATTTTTGGTCACGCAAGCGATTGTAATTCCATATGTATTTTTAATGTCAATTTTCATCCTAAAAAGTGGATTTAAGCCGGCAAGGTTTTTCTTGATAGCTTGGTCCGTTTTTATGGTAGGTATATACCTCTATGTACTTACTCAGATGGGGTTGATTCCCTTTTCTCAGCCTTATTTTTATTTGATGCCATTTGGAGCCACCTTGGGGGTGATTCTTTTGTCATTTGCCTTGGCTGATAGGATCAATGACCAAAAAAAGGAAAATGATATTGAGCAAATTAAAAAACTCAAATTATTGGAAGAACATGAGAGCCGGATAATTGAGCAAAATGAATTTCTGGAGGAAAAAGTAAAGCAAAGGACAGAAGAGCTCGAACATACCCTCCACAATCTCCAAAATACCCAGACCCAGTTGGTCAACCAAGAAAAAATGGCTTCATTGGGACAATTGACAGCAGGAATAGCGCACGAAATCAATAATCCGATCAACTTTGTAAGCTCAAACATTTCTCCACTGAAGAGAGATATCAACGATTTGCTGGAGATAGTGAATGCTTACAGGGAGAAAGGAAAGCTTGAGTTCACAGATTCCGCCAAAAAAGATCTTCAGCAAATCGAAGAAGACATAGAGTTTGATTATATTCTGAAGGAGATAGATCAGTTGTTGAGGGGAATGGAAGAAGGAGCAAAAAGAACAGTGGAGATTGTCAAAGGATTAAGGCTGTTTTCTAGGGTCGATGAACAAGATGTCAAAAGAGTTGATATCCATGACGGCATCAACAGTACTTTGATTTTGCTCAATAGCTCGATGGCAGGGAAAATCCAAGTCTACAAGGAATTTGGAAATATCCCGATCATTGAATGCTTGCCCGGGAAACTCAATCAGGTTTTTATGAATATCATCACCAATGCCATTCATGCCTTATTGGATAATCTGGATAAAATTTCAGAACCAAAGATTACGATTAGAACAATTCACACCGGAGAAAAAATCAGAATAGAAATAGAAGACAATGGGTTTGGCATGCCGGCTAAAGTTAAACAGCGGATTTTTGAACCCTTTTTTACAACCAAAGCAGTAGGAAAAGGTACAGGTCTGGGCCTTTCAATTGTCTACACCATCATCGAAAACCACAAAGGGACACTTGAAGTTCGTACGGAGCAAGGCAAAGGAACCAATTTTATCATTACCCTTCCAACTTATCAAAATACCGAGCAGAATGACTGACAAGATTATAGTACTCTATATTGATGACGAAGACAATAACCTGAACTCCTTCAAGGCAAGTTTGAGGAAAGAATATAGGGTCATTACAGCCATTGATGCATTTGAAGGTCTGAAAATCGCAGAGAAAGAGGAACTACACGTGGTGATCGCCGATCAGAGAATGCCGGGATTGGATGGGGTGGAGTTTTTTGAAAGGTTGATGAAAATCAATCCTGATCCTGTCAGGATCCTTCTTACAGGGTATTCTGATATCGCCGATGTCATCGATGCCATAAATAGGGGGCAGGTATACAAGTTTATAGACAAGCCTTGGAATATTGAGCAGATAAGAAATGCTATCAAAACTGCCGGTGACATTTATTTTGCGAGGAAGGAGCTAAAAGATAAAAATGAGCGTCTGCAGAAAATTCATTCTGAGATGAACCAGTTTGTGTATTCGCTTTCCCATGAGTTGAGAGGGCCGCTGATGAGCATCTCAGGTGTGTCCAAGCTTGCAAAAATGGAAGCAAAAGATCCTTCCGTCTTGGAATATTTCGATCTGATAGATACTGCGACAGATAAGCTTGATGAATTTATTTACAAAATGCTGGATTTCTACAGGTCGACAAAAATTGAAAATAAAGTCAGCGAAATTGATTTTGACGAAGTCGTGACACAGCAATTAGAAATCTACAGGCAAAAATGGGATATGGAAGGAATTGCGATCAATATCAACATCAACCAAAACTCAACATTTAATTCTGATGATTCCAAAATCCGTGTGATTTTAAACAACCTATTTCATAATGCAGTAGTATTTCAAAAAGAAAACAGTTTAGGAAAATTTATCAATGTTGATATCAATGTGGCGGACAATATTGCCACCATTATTTTGGAGGATAATGGAGTCGGAATCGAGGATAAGTTGATTGATGATGTATTCAACCTGTTCCAAAGAGCTACTCAAAAAAATGTAGGTTCAGGACTTGGGTTATATATGGTCAAGGAATCGGCTATTCAGATGGGAGGTAAGGTCAAATTGGAATCAACTGTAGACATCGGGACAAAAGTGACAGTGACATTACCAAGTTTGATTCTAGACTAAACATTGAAAATAGATCAATTTTTTTTTTAAAGAAGAGTATAAGTCTGGGTTGGGTTAATTTTGTTTGAATTAAACGCGATTTTCCTGTTTCTTTGGTTTTTATTTCATTTTCCACACAATAAAGTTTTTAGATATGATCAATCCTTGGCATGATGTCAACATAGGTAAAGATGCGCCAGAATTTGTAATGGGCGTAATAGAAATCCCCAAAGGCAGTAAAGGTAAATATGAGCTGGATAAAGTAACCGGAATGCTTTTGTTGGACAGGGTTTTGTTTTCTGCTGTCCATTATCCTGCAAATTATGGTTTCATTCCACAGACTTTCTGTGATGATAAAGATCCCTTGGATATCCTCATTATTTCCCAGATAGATATTCCTTCCATGACTTTGGTCAAAGCAAAAGTGATTGGTGTCATGAGGATGGTGGATGGTGGAGAAGCTGATGACAAAATCATTGCTGTAGCTTCTGAAGACCAGTCTGTCAATTATATCAATGATATCGATGAACTTCCTCCCCACTTGATGAAGGAGGTACACAGGTTTTTTGAGGATTACAAAAAATTAGAAAATAAGGAAGTTAAGGTGGAGGATTTTTTGGGTAAAGAGGAAGCTTTCAAAATTATACATGAAAGCATTGCCCTTTATGATTTGAATTTTAGAACCAAAAGATAATAAAATGCCCGGGTGTCAAATCCGGGCTTTTTTAATTTTTTTAAATAGCCAAATAAAATATTACGATTTTTTCCGCTCAGCTATTTTTTTCTTAGGGAGTTTTTTGTGTAGGTATTTCGAAAACTCATCGTAATTGAGATGTTCATGGTTACTGATGGTAAATGAGCTTTTGTCTTCAAACACGATTGTAAGTTGCTTAAATTCTTTTTTATTGGTGATGACCGATTCTTCTTCCCAAACCAAAACCTGGGCAAGGGTATAAGTTTTTTCTTTGCCTTGAAGCGGAATTTTTGTGATGATTTTGTCATTTCCGATAGAAATGAATTTATAAGCAGCCATCATTTTGACCAAAAGCAAGACAATTACCAAGGTAAGAATGACCGTTGCAATCAGATAAATGGCAAGTGCAAATGTCCTTTTGGTAGCAAAATGGTTGAGAATATATATCAAGCCAGAAATCTGGACAATTACAATCAGTCCCAGCGCAAAAAGAGTACTTGATTTTGGTCTGCTTTGGATCATGTCTCACGTAATTCTTTGAGCGTTTTCTTGGAGTGTGCCACAATATCTTCAAAGAAATCACCAAAATGAACTTTCAGGTATTCATGGTGCTGGTCCAAGAAAACATGGGCAGTTTCCATCTTGGAATTGAATTTGGCTCTTTTGGCCATTCCTGTCATGGCTCTTCTGATGCCGTCAAGTTCTCCGTATCCTGCTAGCCAATTGTAATACTTCATATAGCCGAAAGTCTGCAAAAATTTCTCTGGCAAAGAATCCGCGTATTCATCAATGGTGGTATAAACCTCCTCAGCAAATTGGTCCAAGGGCACATGGTGGTAGTTTTTCCAATACCTACCCAAAAAATAATCAAAATACATATCCGTGATTACCATGGAATATCTCCCATATTCGGGTCTCAATATCGCTTGGGCTTCTTTTACCACAGGATGTGAATCGGTAAATTTATCTATACTCCAATGAAGTTTGATGCCGACAACAATGTCCTTGTCATAGGTGTTCTCAATATCTCCACGGACAAAATCTCCGATAAAGTTTCCGACAAGGACTTTGGGATCCCCGAAGGACAAATAAGCATGGGCTAGAAAATTCACGTAATTATGTTTAGACTGTTTGGATTGAGAGATAGATTATAAGTTATTTTCAGTTTTAAATGTAATAATAGATGAGAAATATTCAGGAAGAATTAAAAAATTCTTTAAAACTTTTGAAACAGGAATGGGAAGAAGACTTGATTCAGTACAAGAAAAAGTTTTTGTACACTTCAATTTCAGATAAAAAGGAAGAAGGGGTTTGTTGGTATCCTGTCCAATTAAAGAGATCTAAAATCGGTTTTGGGGAAAGGCTGATAATTGAACTGGAAAGATTTGACATGGGCACACCTCATGTTTTCCAATCAGGAAAGTCTGTTTCGATTTTTTCAAACCAGGCCCAATTTCAAAATCAACGAATCAATGGTGTGATCAATCAGGTGAAAAAAGACATAATGATAGTGACTTTACAAGCTGAAGATGTACCTGAATGGATGCATCAAGGTAAATTGGGTGTGGATTTACTTTTTGATGAGGCGAGCTACCGGGAAATGGAATCAGCTTTGAAGGCCGTTATCAAATCGGAAAAAGGAAGATTGGGAGAATTAAAAGAAGTTTTATTAGGGGAGAAAGTTCCAGATCTGAATCCAATTGTTTCAAAAAAAGTAGACCAACTTAATTCCAGCCAAAACGAAGCATTAAACATAGTCAGCGCCTCCAAAGATGTTGCCATTATCCATGGACCTCCAGGGACTGGAAAGACCACTACGCTTGTCGCATCAATAGTCCAGGCGCTAGAAGGACACAAACAGGTATTGGTTTGTGCGCCTAGCAATTCCGCTGTGGATTATTTGGTGGAAAAATTATTGGAACTCAACGTTAAAACCCTTCGCATAGGTCATCCTGCAAGGGTGGAGGATCACATCCTGTCTCAAACTTTAGATGCCAAAATTGCCCTACACGATAGCTATAAAGATTTGAAGCGGCTCAAAAAGTCAGCGGATGATTATAGAAAGCTTGGCCAAAAACATAAACGGACTTTTGGACCAGAGGAAAGGATGCAACGGCGGCGGATGTTTGATGAAGCCAACCGCTGTAAGGATGAAGCAGAAAGTCTCCAGGATTATATTATGTATGATATTTTTCAAGATACCCAAGTGGTTGCTTGTACGCTTGTCGGAGCGGCCAACTCGGCTCTAAAGGGGATGAGTTTCCCGATTGTATTTATAGATGAAGCTGCACAGGGATTAGAGGCAGCTACTTGGATTCCGATCCAAAAAGCGGCAAAGGTCGTGATGGCAGGTGACCATTGTCAGCTGCCACCTACGATCAAATCTTACGAAGCTGCCAAAAATGGATTAAGCGAAACACTATTTGAAAAAGTGATCAAAAGAAAACCCGAAGCTTCCAAAATGCTTTCCCTTCAATATAGAATGCCACAACTGATCATGGGTTTTTCGAGCAAGTACTTTTATCATAGCGGATTGAGGGCCGCCGAAAATACACTCCAACATTTTCTTACTCCCGATGAACCGGTTTTAGAATTTATTGATACAGCAGGGAGTGGATTTACAGAACAACAAGAGGAAGAGTCACTCAGTACTTTCAATCTGGAGGAAGCTAGATTTTCATTACGATACCTAGAAAATCTCCTCAAAAGAACCGGAATCGCAGAAATCAAAACCAAACAATGGAATATCGGACTCATCGCACCCTATCGCGCCCAGGTCAGAAGGTTTAATGAACTGGTATTTGAATCCTATGAATTCCCAAACCTGCGCTCTTTCTCTGAACTGTTGACCATCGACTCGATTGATGGATTTCAAGGACAGGAGCGGGATATTATCGTCATCAGCCTTGTCAGGTCCAATGCAAAAGGAGAAATCGGTTTCTTGGCGGATACAAGAAGAATGAACGTGGCGCTGACCCGAGCAAAAAGAAAATTGATAGTTGTAGGGGACAGCGCGACGCTGAGCATCCATCCATTTTACAACTCATTCTTTGATTACATTGATGCGAATGGTTGCTATAAAAGTGTTTATGAATACTTGGATTAAATCAGTTTTGTCTTGTTTTAAATTGTTCTTGGTTGAAATATACCCAGTTCAAATAGCTGAGCAAATCACCAAAAGTATCCGTAGCTTCCAGTATCTCGGTAGGAACTTCCCTACTTCTCAGCCTTGCCAATAGCTGTCCGTAAATGGCATTCAAGGCAATTTGGATCTCATGTTTCGGGGCATTTTCTCCGGCTTCGAGGAAGAGACGGATGAAATGAGGTTTTGCTTTTTGAAACAGATCAAAGTAATCCTTGTCGGTTTTGAGTAAAGACCAATGAATGGCGGCGAGTTTGTCTACCAATTCTTGGGTTTGGGGTAGATGGCCGGTTTCTTCCACTTTGGCATTTTTCATATCGAATGCCATATCGCTAAACCAAACCGCCGCCTCTGTTTTTTCTCCTTCCGAAATAGGGTAGTGGGAGATCACATATTGCCGGATATCCTCCATGTTGAAATTATAGACCCGCAATAAATCCTCCATTTGGTACATATAAATGATGTATTCAGGAATATTTTGGGCTTTTTTCTTTTCTGCAACTGCTCTCATTTTTCAAGTGTTAATTGATGTTGCAAAGAAAATAAGAAAGGTTGGTTTTTTACAATAAATGAGAAAGTGCGTACATTTAAGAAAAATCGTTATGCTAGACTATAGGGAATTCATCACCATCGAACCTGGGAAAAGAAGCGGGAAACCCTGTATAAGGGGATTGAGGATCACCGTGTATGATATTTTGGAATACTTAGCTTCAGGCATGTCTATCGAAGAAATTTTGGATGATTTTCCTGAATTGACTAGGGAAGATGTTATGGCAAGTTTGGCATACGCCGCAGATGCCGAAAAGAAAATTCATATTTCAGGTTAGATTCATTCCTTCTTTTTGACCAAAAAATGAAAATTCTAATTGATGAAAATCTAAGCTGGCGAATAAAAAAGCCGTTAATTCAGTTTTTTACTGAGATCACCCATATTTCTGATTTTAAGAAACTGACTGAATCCGATCAGCAAATCTGGGATTGGTCTCGAAAATCGAATTATTCCATCCTTACAAAAGATTCAGATTTTTATTTTTTGAGTGTGCTAAATGGATGTCCACCTAAAGTAATCCGATTAAAATTTGGTAACATGTCTATCCAAGTTATTATTCAAAAAATAATTTCAAACATAGAATTGATTCAAGAGTTTTTAAAACAAGATGAAGACTGTTACCTCGAGATAAATTGATTTTCTTTTGGATAGTTTATTTCTATACCAATTTTACCCACAATTTTATCTATTTTTGCGCCCTGAATGGATATGCAAAGAATTAGGAATTTCTGTATTATTGCCCACATTGACCATGGGAAAAGTACATTGGCAGACCGTCTCCTGCAGTTTACCAATACGGTGAGCGACAGAGAGATGCAGGATCAGTTGTTGGACAACATGGACCTCGAGCGAGAGCGCGGGATTACCATCAAGTCCCATGCGATCCAGATGAAGTATAATTACAAAGGTGAGGAATACACCCTCAACCTGATCGATACCCCGGGACACGTGGATTTTTCTTACGAAGTATCGAGGTCAATTGCTGCCTGTGAAGGAGCGCTTTTGATTGTGGATGCCTCGCAGGGCATTGAAGCCCAGACTATTTCCAATCTCTACTTGGCGATCGGTCATGACCTCGAAATCATCCCGGTGCTGAATAAAATTGACCTTCCGGGAGCAGATCCAGAAGTGGTGGCAGATGAAGTCATAGAGCTCATTGGATGTGACAGGGAAGATATTGTGTTGGCTTCAGGAAAAGAAGGGATTGGAATAGAAGACATCCTCAATGCAGTGATTGAAAAAATCCCTGCTCCAAAGGGGAATATCGATTCACCGCTTCAGGCCATGATTTTTGATTCGGTCTATAATTCCTTTAGAGGAGTTGAGGTTATCTTTAGGATTTTTAATGGTACGATCAACAAGGGCGATAAAATCAAATTTGTCAATACAGGCAAAGAGTATTTTGCCGATGAAATAGGAATTTTGGGGATCAATCAGATTCCGCAACAAACCATGTATGCGGGAAATGTGGGTTACCTGATATCCGGTATCAAAGTAGCCAAGGAGGTAAAAGTGGGCGACACGATCACCCATGTAAAGAATCCTTGTTCTGAATCTATCAAAGGCTTTGAAAATGTGAAGCCAATGGTTTTTGCTGGGATTTATCCTGTCGAAACTACCGAATTTGAGGAATTGAGAGCTTCTATGGAGAAGCTCCAACTCAATGATGCTTCTTTGGTCTGGGAACCGGAGACTTCTGCAGCTTTGGGTTTTGGATTCCGTTGTGGGTTCTTGGGAATGCTTCACATGGAGATCATTCAGGAGCGCTTGGAGCGTGAGTTTGACATGACAGTCATCACAACCGTGCCGTCTGTTCAGTTCAAAGCCCTGATGAACAACAACGAATACAAGCTGATCAATGCACCTTCTGACATGCCGGATCCGACGCTTTTCAAGCATATCGAGGAACCTTATGTCAAAGCCATCATCATTACGGCGGCGGAGTTTGTCGGTCCGGTGATCCAATTGTGTATGGACAAAAGAGGATTGATCAAAAACCAGGTTTACCTGACTTCCGACCGTGTTGAACTTTCTTTTGACATGCCTTTGGCTGAGATTGTTTTTGATTTCTTTGACAGGCTCAAAACCATATCTAGAGGATATGCTTCGCTCGATTATGAAATGATCGGATTCAAGCAGTCCCAAATGGTGAGATTGGATGTGATGCTTAACGGTGAAATTGTTGATGCCTTATCTGCCATCGTTCATAGAGACAAGGCATACGAATGGGGGAGAAGGCTTTGCGAAAAACTTCGCGAATTGGTGCCGAGACAGATGTTTGAGATTGCAATTCAGGCTGCCATAGGTGCCAAAATTATTGCAAGGGAGACTGTGAAAGCGATGCGTAAAAACGTTTTGGCCAAGTGTTATGGAGGTGATATTTCGCGTAAGCGTAAGCTTCTCGAAAAACAGAAAAAAGGAAAGAAACGTATGAGGCAAGTCGGAAACGTCGAAATCCCTCAGGAAGCGTTTATGGCGGTACTGAAGCTTGATTAACTATTGAGTATTTACGAATTACGATTTACGGGGTTGAATTGGAATTCATTGGTGATTTGTTATCGTTGAGTTTTTTTTAAAAAATTGACTAAATAATTTAGGATGACAATGAAGCTCGAAATGAAACAGAGGACAAAGCAATTTGCCATTGACGTTTGGAGATTATGTTCCAATTGCCTCATTCGAGAGAATATAACAGTTTTGTTAATCAATTAATCAGGTGTTCAAGTTCGGGTGCTGCTAATTATCGGGCGGTTAGTAGAGCAAAGTCAAAGGCGGATTTTATTAATAAATTGAAAATTGTAGAGGAGGAATGGGATGAAAGTCAATTTTTTCTTGAAGTAATTGAAGAAATTAATTCCAATCAGGAATTAACAACTGAGATTAAACGGTTGATAAAAGAAGCCGATGAGATTGTAGCAATAATAGTGGCAAGTCTAAAAACTTCAAGGTCATAATTTTACTTTAAAATTTCTCAAAGGCCTCGTAAATCCAAAATCGTAATTCGTAAAATCAATGATTGTAATTGATGGTAAAAAAACTTCCGAGGAGATAAAGGCAGAAATTGCCCAAAGGGTGGCAGAAATAAAGAATGAGGGTGGAAAAATCCCCCATTTGGCAGGCATTCTCGTGGGCAGTGACGGTGCCAGCCAAACTTATGTGGGAGCCAAAGTCAAATCCTGCGAGCAGGTTGGGTTTCAATCTACCTTAGTAAGACTGGATGAAAATGTCTCCGAAGAAGAGTTGCTTCAAGTCGTGGAGGACATCAACCAAAATCCTGATATTGATGGTTTGATTGTGCAGCTGCCTTTACCTAAGCATATTTCTGTGGAGAAAGTAACCGACAAAATCAAGCCTGAAAAAGACGTGGATGGTTTTACTCCTTCCAATGTCGGCAGGATGGCTTTGGGATGGCCGGCTTATGTAGCAGCTACTCCTTATGGTATCGTGGAGCTTTTGAAAAGGTATAAAATTGAAACTGCCGGAAAACACTGCGTTGTCATTGGTAGAAGTCATATCGTAGGTTCGCCGATGAGTATCCTGATGGCTAGAAATGAATATCCGGGAAACTGCACTGTAACCCTCACCCATAGCAGAACCAAGAACTTGCCCGAAATCGCCAAGACGGCGGATATTCTGATCGTAGCTTTAGGAAAACCTGAATTTGTCACTGCCGAAATGGTCAAGGAAGGCGCAGTGGTGATCGATGTTGGCATCCATAGAGTCGAAGACAATTCAAAAAAGTCAGGATTTAAGTTGATCGGTGATGTCAAATACGCTGAAGTTGCCCAAAAAGCATCTGCTATTACTCCTGTTCCTGGTGGAGTTGGGCCGATGACCATTGCATCTCTGCTTTACAATACTCTATTGGCAGCCGAAAAGAAAATCTATCATTAATTTCAATTTGAAGGTAATTGGTGTTTTAAATTTTAGCCAAAAACCCTTTAAAAGTTAAATTAACCCTTGCAGGGAATAGCAAACCTTTCTACTTTTGCAGACCTCAAAAAACGCGCACGTGGTGAAATTGGTAGACACGCCACTTTGAGGGGGTGGTGCCTTTACGGGTGTGGAAGTTCGAATCTTCTCGTGCGCACATGGCCTCGGATTTTTTCCGGGGCTTTTTTCATTTTGATCTTCGTTTCGATTTAATTTTAGAAGATAACCTTGTTTTTATTTTTTGAATTTATTCTTTTTTTGAAAAGAAAATCCTTTTCTATGAAAATTCTCCAAACGGCGATTCTTCTGATGGAAGCTCCAATTTCAGCGAAGAAATCAGCGCTTCTAAATATCCTGCCTATAGAGGCTATCAAGCGCGTGTCCCCCTTTTTGTACCAAGGCCCCAAGGAAAAACTGAAGAAAGTCCAGCGCCTAGTTCTTGATTCAAAAATTTACCTAAAAACAATTTTGTTTTGAAACCGTAAATTCCAATATGTCAGAAAAAATTACCACGTTTTTTAGGATTCAGTTTTTTTTGCTTTTGTTTTCGTCAATGGCATTTGGGCAGGATTATATTATTCCTCCAAACAGTTCACCATGGCCTGGGATTAATATTGGCGTGGTTCCCTCTCAAGATTTTGTACTTTCTTACGCTTTGGATGCCAATTTAGGCCTCCTTACACTTTCCATTAAGGATGGGGAATTCAATAACAGGCATTTTGAGCAATATAGCATCGGTAGGGGTTTCAATAATGTCCATCATGAGGTAGAAGGCGACATAGTTTACCTGTTAATCACAAATAGCAGTAATTTTAAATTTTTAACAAAAATAAATACACAAAACGGTGAAGTTGAGTTTTTTCCTTTTTCAGTAAGCCTTGGAACAATAGGCCGATTCAAGATTTTTGGAAATTCGATTTTGGTAGTAGAATCGCTAAATACAGGGGATTTTGTCCAACTGTATGATTACAGAACTGGCGTACTGATTTCTTTATCGGAATTGTATTATCCTAAAACCCGGATTTGGGATGTACAGATTAAGGATGGGATTTTTGACATCCTAGTTCATAAAAAAGGTGACTTCAGAAACCAATCCCTTAAAATGGTTGGATTTAATGCTGCAGGCTCAAAGTTGTACGAGACGGAGATTTTACCCCCGGGAACAAAAAAACTTATTTTCAAGTCGGCAAAGTTGATTCCATCCGGTGATACAGGTTATAGAATAGCGGGCACCTATGCCAAGAAACAAGGGGAGCAGTTTTCGGGATATTACCATGTTGGGATCAATGACTTTTTGGAGCAACGTACAACAATGCATCCGATGCGATCTTTGGAAGGTTTTTTTGATTATAAGAAAAATCCACGTCTAAGAAAAAACGCCAAAAATCTCCGAAGAGACATGCAGGTATACCAGACATATTCGAGTAGGGAGTTTGTCGCATTGGCTGCAAGTTCACCTGAAGTTTCAAGGAAGTTTGTCCATTTTATCGTGCTTGACAAAAATGGATCACATATTTATGATACTTCAGTGAAGGTTTTTTATGATTTTGGAGGGGCTTTTGACAACAGCACACTGGCCTTGAATGATAAGGACCTGTACTTCCTATTCGAAGGAAACCCAAAAATCAACGTTTTGCCGGGTTACAAATTTTATCAGGTAAAAGATGGCCAACTCACAGGGTTACTAAAGGCTCAAGATTATCTGCAAGTGAAGCCAAATGATTCTGAATGGGTTGAGATCAAATATTACCATTGGAAGGAGAATAAGTTTATCGTATCGGGAATCGAAACTATCAATGGTCAATCCAAGCACGTGATCCGAAAAATAGAAGTTTGAGGGGGATTGCTTTTTGCTTATTTTTTCAGAATAAACGACCCCACCATCATGTTCCGATCTGCAAAAACCTTTCTTACCACCTTAATCCTGACTTTCATTTCAATATCCGCATTTTGCCAAACACCACAATTTCCGATTGTAAAAGGTTTTGGTGGAATATATGAAATTCCCGAAGCGACAGAAAGACCTGATCCCACAGCAGAGTATAAAATCATTATTGACCTTGTTTCAGCTGCAGACGATCCAAAGCAAATCAACAGGATGGTAGACAATATCGCCCGCATGGTCAATCTACATGGAATAGCCGGAGTCCCAAAAGATAACATCAAAGTGAAAGTTGCAGTCCATGGAAGTGCTATTTTCAGCATCCTTAATGATGAGGAATATCAAAAAATTAATGGTGTAAAAAATCCAAATTTGCCGGTTTTTGAGGCTTTGAAGGATGCGGGAGTTGAATTCTATATCTGTGGTCAATCGCTGATTGCGAGGAACATGAAGACAACCGATATGTGGGAAGGGACAGAAATCGCCCTGTCCATGCTCACCACCCTTACCACCTACGTTCCTCAGGGATACATGTTGATACGATTTTAAAGATCCAAGACCAATTGCTCAGGCAAATGTCTGAAGAATTTTCTATGCAATGGGGTCAAGCCCATTTTCAAAATTCCCTCGCGGTGTACTCTCGTGGGGTAACCCACATTTGTTTCCCATCCATATCCGGGATATTCTTGGGAGTATTGTTCCATCATTTCATCACGGTAAACTTTCGCAAGTATAGAAGCTGCCGCAATGCTTGCAAATTTGCCGTCCCCTTGGATGATGCAGGTATAGGGAATGTCAAGGTTGGATTTAAACCTGTTGCCATCAATTAATAAATGATGAGGCTTGGTATTCAGCCGCTCCACAGCCCTGCTCATCGCCAAAAAGGAAGCATGAAGGATATTTATTGTGTCAATTTCCTCTACACTTGCTTCGGCAACTGCCCAGGCTAGGGCTGCGGATTTAATTTCCGACACCAAGGTTTGACGATTCGATTTTGTCAGTTTTTTCGAATCATTGACCAATTCATTTGCAAAATCGCAAGGCAAAATTACTGCTGCGGCCACTACTGGCCCACAGAGACACCCTCTGCCTACTTCATCGCAACCTGCTTCAAGTCTATCAGATTCTAAAAAAGGAATCAGCATTTTCCGTCCTTTGTATTTCAGGTTTATAATATTTATAGATCATCTCAGCGACCAATCCTGTCCATCCGGTTTGATGTGAAGCCCCAATCCCGCTTCCATTGTCCCCGTGAAAATACTCGTAGAATAATATATAGTCTTTAAAATGAGGATCTTCCTGCATCTTTTTATACTTACCATAGACAGGTCTATTGCCGTCTTTATCTTTCAAAAAGATCTTGATACAGCGCAAAGAAAGTTCTTTTGCAATCAGGCCCATCGTGACATAATTTCCAGAACCGGTAGGGTATTCAATGGAAAATTCACCCCCATAGTAGTAATCGAATTTTCGTAGTGATTCAATGATTAAGTGATTTATGGGAAACCAAATTGGTCCCCTCCAATTGGAATTCCCTCCAAACATCAGCGAGTCAGATTCTCCCGGCGTGTACCTGACTGTAAGTTGGTCTCCATTTAACCTGACACTATAAGGCTTTTTTAAATGAAACTTTGACAAAGACCGAACACCATAATCGCTCAAAAATTCATTTGGATCCAGCATTTTGTTTAAAATACTCTTCATCCTGTGTCCTCTGAGTAGGGCAAAAAGCCTTCTTTTTTCGAAACCCGGTTGAATCCAGCTGGATATCAGTGAGGCAAGCTTTGGTTTTTCCTTCAAGAAAAAGTCGAGCCTTTCTTTGAATTCCGGCAAGCTGTCAAACATGTCGACGCGGATAGATTCCACCGCAAACAAGGGAATGATGCCCACGATTGATTTTACCTTCATGACTTTCGGCTCTTTTCCGGGTAGGTGGAAAATGTCGAAAAAGAAATTTTCCTCTTCATTCCATAGACTGATATTGTCTTCCGAAATGTGGTTCATAGCCCCTGCAATGTGTAGGAAATGCTCCAAAAACTTCATGGCAGTGAATTGATAAGTCTTATTGAATTCACAGAGATCCAATGAAATCCGCATCATATTCAGGGCAAACATGGCCATCCAAGAGGTGGCATCTGCCTGTTCCAATTTTCCTTTGTAATGATGGGCGTGCGACCTGTCTATGACAGAAATATTATCCAATCCAAGAAATCCCCCTTCGAAAATATTCTTTCCGTCACTGTCTTTTTGATTGACCCACCATGTAAAGTTGATCATGAGTTTGTGAAATGCCCTTTCCAAAAACTCTTGGTCTCCTTTTCCATCCCTCGTCTTTTTATCTATCTGATAAACCCTTTGGACTGCATAGGCATGGACAGGCGGATTGACATCGCTGAAATTCCACTCGTAGGCAGGAATCTGCCCATTGGGGTGCATGTAGGATTCATTCAAAAACAATAATAACTGCCCTTTGGCAAAATCAGGATCAATCCTCGAAATAGGGATGCAATGAAATGCAGAATCCCAGACGGCATACCATGGATATTCCCATTTGTCGGGCATGGAAATAATATCTTGGTTATATAAGTGTCTCCACCCGCTGTTTCTCCCCTTTTTTCTTTCCTTCGGGGGTACATACCTTCCGGAGTCACCATCTAGCCATCGCTCTACACTGTAATAGTAGAATTGCTTACTCCACATCATACCTGCGTAAGCCTGCCGTTGGATCATCTTCATGTCATCATCTTTGACACGGTGTTGGATATCAGCATAGAACTCATCGGCATCCTTTTTTCTTTCTTTCAGGATTTCGTTACATTCGTCTATGACAGAGGATGATTTTTGATGCATCATCCTAAACTTCACGACAGTTGACTCCCCCGCAGGAATGGTTAATTTATATATGGCCGCCGCCTTGGTTCCAAATCCGTGTGGATTGAGATATTGGGAATACCTGTTGACTACATAGTCATTGATGGCATCTTTGAGGTATTTCCTGTCATTTGATATATTGTAGAGCCGCTCTCTATTGGTCTCATTATCACAAAATCTAATCTCTGGTTCCCCATCCAAGCTGATGAAATAGTTGCCATTGTTAGGGGAAAATACCTTGACCGTATTTTCTTCTTCTAGAGATAATTTTGGCATAAATGGCTCGTGTCCAGTATGCCATGTTTTTCTAAACCAAAAAGTAGGCATTACCCATATTTCAGCATCTTCTTTGCCCCTATTGTGGATCGTAGCATACCCTGAAATATCTTCAGCGTCCTTTTTGGCATATTCTATAAAAATGTCAAAGTAGGCATCATCGTCAAAAATCCCTGTATCTATCAATTCAAATTCAGGATCATTTTTTGATCTCTTTTTATTTTCCTCTTTGATCAGGGAATAAGGAAATTCATTTTGGGGATACTTGTACAGCATTTTCATATAGCTGTGGGTAGGAGTGGAATCAAGGTAATAATAGAGCTCCTTGACGTCTTCTCCGTGGTTTCCCTGTGGTCCTGTCAGTCCAAATAGACGTTCTTTAATTATTGGATCTTTTCCGTTCCAAAAAGCCCAGGCGATGCAAAAATTTTGCTTGTCATCGGATATTCCTGCAATACCCTCTTCACCCCATCGATATGCCTTGCTTCGGGCTTCATCGTGGGTGACATTGTCCCAAGCAGCACCATTTGGGCTGTAATCTTCCCTTACTGTACCCCACTGCCTTTCTGTCAGATAAGGGCCCCATTTTTTCCAATCCTTTTTACCTTGTCGGTCTTCTTCAAGCCGTAATTTCTCAGTATTCATGTATGCCATTCCAAATTGCAAAAATCGAATTTACCAATTTTTAGGATTTGTGCTTCTGAAAAAAACGTCAAAGTGGATTATATGTAAAAAACTTTTTTAATGTTGTCGTTTTAAATGACACTTTATCAGTGAATTACATAGCGGAATTATATTTTTTTGGGTAGAAAAAATACCTGATTCAAGAAAAAGGTCATTTAAATTTTGATAGAAGGAGATTAATTGAAGACTTAATGTGCAGGAATTCCCTTTTTAAGGTCAAGGGTGTAATTATTTTCCTGCAAGTCCTTTTCAAAAGATTGCTTTAAAGCATTTTCGAATCTTGATTGAAAACTATCGATCCAATTTTGATTTTGTATTTTATTGGGGGAATTGAACATCAAAACCCGCTCAAGTTTTTGAATATCAAATGATTTGGCTATGATTCCTGCTCCTGAGATTTTGGCATCCAAGGCGTTACATGCCTGCTCATATTGACCTTTTACAGGAACCATCTGCACATATTTTCCAAGATACATCGCCTCGCAGACTGACTCAAACCCCGCTGTCGTGAGCATTCCTTTGCAGGCAGCCATTTTTTCTAAAAACAGTTTGTCATCTACCTTATGGAAAATAAGGTTAGGCAAAAGTTGCCGAATTTTTGGTTCGCCTTTTTTATCCCAAAAGGCTTCAATTTGGATTTCAGGATTGTTTTGGGCTTCCAAAATAATTTCTTCAGCATATCCTGGATTGACCATATAGGCTAAGAAGAAGTCACCTTGACGAGGTTGAAGGTTCTTGACTTCTTTTCGCAACAAAGGCGGAAGAACATGGAGATTTTTGACTTGATGTGATGGCAAGCTTCTGAAAGAAAGCGCAAGGATGGAATCAGCCCCGAGTGAAGTGATATGGGTATTGATCTTGAAAAGCAGTTTTTGGAGTGGCTGCCCCGAGGCAAACGGGAACTCGGGATGATGGATCAGGTATTGGTGACCGATCACCCAAAACTGGCATTCAGGTCTGTAAAGGGCATTGTATAAGCCGCCAAGAATATCATAGAAATTCAAAATGACATCCGGTTGGTGTTTTTTTACCAATTGGTCAATTTGCTCAAGGCTTTTTTTAAAAGTCTTAAACTTTAGCAGGTTTCCCAAAATGGTTTTGCTCAGGTTAATTGACTTTTGTGATTTGTCTGTCACAAAATTTGGGCTGTCAAAAAGGTAGATTGGAGCATGGATATTCCTCGAAACAAATTCAGGAATTTCTCTTCTTTGACTTTTTCCAATACATACTACACTGACCTCGTGCCCCATTTCATTTAGAATTTGAGACATCGAAATCGCCTGGGTCATATGGCCGCGGCCTTCGCCTTGGATGATAAATAAGAACTTCAATTTACTAGAAGAAATTTGGAAGGTTGATGTCATTATCAATTCTGTGGAAGGCCACAAGTTTCAATTCAGGTATGTTTTCTGTTGGAGTTTCTCTAGGTTCAGGTTTTACCCTGAAATCTATCTCATTGTAGAAAATCAACTGCCAGTTTCCATCATGGTCTTCCGCCAAAGCACTCATAGTCTCCACCCAATCTCCTGAGTTGAGGTAGGTAATTCCATCAATGGTCCTGTTTTCGGCTTTGTGAATATGACCGCAGATGATTCCGTCACATCCTTTGGTTTTGGCCATTTTAGCCAGTTCTTCCTCATATTGATCGACATAGGCCACGGCTGTTTTTACCTTTCCCTTCACAAATTGGCTCAATGAAAAGTATGGCATTCCCCTTTTTCGCCTATGATAATTTACCAGTCTATTGAGCCAAAGAAGAAAAGTGTATCCCATATCTCCGAGGTATGCAATCCACCTGAGATTGGTAGTGACACTATCGAAAATATCCCCGTGTGTGATAAAATATTTCTTTCCGCAGCTTTCATAAATCATATCGGCTTGAATCGAAAGATTTCCAATTTGAAGGGGAAGAATCTGATCCAGAAAGTCATCATGATTGCCTCGGAGATAATACACCTTGGTGTGGTCCTTCTCAATCATTTTGAGCATTCTGTTAAAAAACCGCGTATGCTTTCGCTTCCAAGAGCCGGACTTTCTGAGTTGCCAGCCATCGATGATGTCGCCGTTGAGGATGAGGTTCTCGCAAGTATATTGCTTGAGAAACCGTGCCACCTCTTTGGCCTTTGATCCCTTAGTGCCTAGATGGACATCTGAGATAACGATAGTTTTGAAATTTGTTTTCAAATGGATTTGTGTTTTTCAAATCTAAAAAGTGCTTATAAATTGGTTATGAATAGGATGTTATGAAATTGAGATTATTTTAGTGTTTTAGTTTTGGATTGTAAAGAAATGGTTAAGGGAAGGTTAAAATGGGGCAAGGAAGTTTATCCAAGAAAAGGCCGGGTATTTGATTAAAATTCAAACTAACTCTAACATTTCACGTATGCGATTTATACCGAACGTAAATTTTATGAAAAAGCACTTACTATCTCTAATAACCTTGGTGGTTATAACAGTTGGCTGCAACAAAGAATCCAATGAACCTGTTTCTATTTTGATAGGAAATTGGGAGTTAGTGGAAACTTTTGTTTCATGGCCTCCACTATACCCGGATAATCCAGAATTAGATTCAGATTATAAAGTGACTTATCGGTTTGACACCGATGGAACATTTACAAAAACCGAGACCAGTGATGGGTTTTCCACATTGCCAGTCCAAGCGTTGGGAAGATATGAAATAGGTAATTCTACGCAATCGGATTTTTTACTGGAAGTCGTTCTGACTTTTGACTCCAATCCCGAACTCGCTGCCAACTGTGATTTTGGCATGGAAAACCTTTATATTTCCAATGAAAAATTACTTGTTAATACTTCTTGGTCTGCATGTGATGGACCAGGCTTTATTTTCAGAAAAATTTAATCTAAGCGTTAAAAATCAACTTAAATGTGGAGCCTTCACCCAATTTTGATTTCACCTGAATATTGCCTTTGTGCCTCCGCATGATCTGCTTTGACAGGCTCAGACCGATACCTGAGCCTTTCTTTTTGGTAGTAAAGAACGGAATGAAAATTTTGCCAAGGGCCTCCTCTTCAATGCCTTTGCCGCTGTCACTGATCTCAATGATTATTTTTCCGCTTTCATCGATAAATGCTTCCATCCTTACGATTCTGGTAACTGTTTCTTCCACCGCTTGGATGGCGTTTTGGATCAAGTTGATCAACACCTGCTCTATCAGCGTCTGATCTGCAAAGAGTATTAAATCGGGAGGTTCAACCCTCTTTCTGAATTGGATTTGGTTGGCTTCGAATTGGTTTTGAAGCAATAGCTCCAATTGGTCAAAAAGTAATTTAATTCGAATGGCCTGAAATTTTGGTGTGGGGATGTGGGCAAGACTTCTAAAGTCACTGACAAAATTGATCATGCCTTCACTTCTCTTTTCTATGGTTGAGATTGCCATCAGGTAATCTTCCAGATCGCTGGGATCTATGATAGCATTGGCATCTATTTTGGATTCAATGTCTCCTTTTACGGTGGAGGCCAATGATGAAATCGGAGCTATGCTGTTCATGATTTCATGTGTCAAAACCCGAACAAGGTTCTGCCATGCTTCCATTTCCTTCTCCTCAAGTTCACTTTGGATGTTTTGAAGTGATACCAATTTGAACTTGACATCCCTCAACACAAGCTCTATCACATAAACTGAAAGCTGCATGATCCCATCAGGATGGGCGATTTTGATCAATTCACTTCCGCCTGTTCTGAGCGTATGGATAGCGATGTGAAGTTCTTTGTTGATCTTTTCAACGTCTGCAATATTTACCAACTGCTGAATGCTGAGCATCCTCTTTGCCGCAGTATTGACGATCTGTACTTTGCCTTCTTCATCAAAAGTGATCAACCCGATACTTAGGTGCTGGAAAACAGACCTGAAATATTGATAATTAGCCTCCTTTTCTGCTTGGTCTTCTTTAAGTTTGGCCAGGATAGCATTGAATTCTATATGGAGGTCATCTGTGTCAGTTCCGTCAAATTTCACAGGATAGACATTGGCATAATTGTCCTGTTTGATGTTGTTGAGAAACTGGCGGACTTTTTTGAAGGAGTTTTCGGCATATCCCAAAAGGAAAATAGTCTGGGCTAAAACCAAGATAATAAAGAGGGAAATGGCAAAAACCCCGGCTCCGTTAAGGATGAAGTAAGAAAGCAAAAACAAAGAAACTGCAAGGAGGATTATCCTGCCAAGGAGACCGATTTTATAATCCATATTTTTCTAATCTTCTATACAAAGAAGCCCGGGTAAGCCCAAGCTCTTTTGCTGCTTTTGATATATTTCCGCCGTTTTTGTCAATGGCTCTTTGGATGGTGCTTTTTTCCATCTCATCGAGGTTGTAGGTAGCGGTGGCGGCTATTTTTTCATTGGTTGGTTTGGCGGAGAGAAAAAAGAAATCCCTGCTGTCAAGCATGTCTCCTTCTGCCATGATGATGGCCCTTTCGATGGCATGCTGAAGTTCACGGATATTTCCTGGCCAATTGTATTTCTGCAATAGTTGAAGCCCAGCTGGAGTAAAGCCCTTGAAATCTTTGCGGTATTTGTGGGAATAAGATTTTAGAAAATGGTTGGCAAGGGTGGGAATATCATCCTGTCGCTCTCGGAGTGGTGGAAGGAAAATTTCCACGGTATTGATCCGATACAACAAATCCTGCCGGAAAGTATTTTCCATTACCATTTCATGAACAGGCATATTGGTAGCGCAAATCAGTCGGATATCAATGGGGAGGGCCTTATTTGAACCAATCCTCGTTACCTCTCTTCGCTGCAATACTGTTAAGAGCTTGGACTGGAGAGGCATGCTGAGGTTTCCGATTTCATCTAAGAAAAGGGTTCCGTTGTCTGCAATTTCAAACCGGCCTGCTCTATCATCTTTGGCATCTGTAAAAGCCCCTCTTTTATGTCCAAAAAGCTCACTTTCGAATAGTGTCTCCGTAATCGATCCCATGTCAACCCCTACAAAAATCTCATCTTTTCTGTTTGACCTGTCGTGGATTGCCCTTGCGATCAGTTCCTTTCCTGTTCCATTTTCTCCCAAAATCAGAATATTGGCATCGGTCTGGGCAACTTTGTCTATGATCGAAAAGATATTTTTCATCGATGCACTCGCACCAATGATATCTGCATAAGGTTTTTTGAGTTCGGACTGAAGCTGCTTTTGTTTGGTTGAAAGTTTTTCGACTTGATTGTAACTTTCCTTTAGCCTTGAAGCTGCACTGAGCGTGGCAAGGAGTTTTTCATTTTGCCAAGGTTTTAGAATAAAGTCGGTAGCACCTTCCTTGAGTGCCCGGACAGCCATCTCCACATCACCAAATGCCGTAATCAAAATCACAACCGCTTTTGGATCTATTTCCTTGATCTGTTTTAGCCAATGAAATCCTTCCTTTCCAGAGGTGGTATCATCTGTGAAATTCATATCCAAAAGAATCACATCAAAAGAATTGTTATTAACCAAAAATGGGATGCGCCTCGGGTCTTTTTCTATAGTGACGTCTTTTGCATGTTTTTTCAAAAACATTTTTGCTGCAAAAAGCAAATCTTCATTGTCATCTATGATCAGGATTTTTCCTAGTGCTTGGTTTTCCATATTATTTGAATTTATTGGTATGGAGCTGTATGAGAAAATGATGCCATCCATCAAAATGGGCTTTATCAGGTTGAGAGCCTGTAAATATAATAGAAATATGTTCAATTATGAACAGGTATATCACATAACCGGACACTGTCCGCCTCAAATTGATTTGGCTTTTTATCCCATAACAAAAAGTCTTACCTTTGACGATTGTAAAAAAAAAAGATACATTATGTCAGTTGCAATTAAAGGAAACGCTGTAAAAGTGCATTACACTGGTAGACTTACAGACGGAACCGTATTTGATTCTTCCTCCAACAGAGAGCCATTAGGCTTCGTACTTGGGGATGGGAATATGATTAAAGGATTCGATGCCGCCGTAAATGGTATGGCTATCGGGGAGATGAAAAGTGTCACCATTCCTTCTGTAGAGGCATATGGTGAAAAACGAGACGATATGTTGTTAGATATTCCTATGGATCAGGTTCCTGCGAATATCAAACCTGAAATCGGAATGGAACTTTCTCTTCAGAATCAGGCAGGTCAGCCAATGCCAGTGAAAGTAGTCCATGTCGATAAAGAAAAAATCGTGTTGGACGCCAACCATCCATTGGCAGGTGAGGACCTTATTTTTGATATTACTTTGGTAGAAATTGGTTAATCCGATACTTAATTAATTGAAAAAGGGAAGCAAGTGATCCATGCTTCCCTTTTTATTTGCCACCCAAAGGTGTTTCGCTTCTCTGGTAAATCCGGATTTGGGTAGAATTAAATAGCAAAACCATTTGGTTATTCATTAGGATTCCCAAAGCTCTGAAATCATCAGGTAGCTGAAATTCCTCTTGATTTTCAGATTGAAAATCTTTGGAAATCACATTTTCTTTCTCTATAAATAGAATGTTGCTTTTCCAAAAGCCAAAGTTATTGCTTGGAAAAGCCTGGATTTTTCTAATCCGATTTCCTTGATTGTCAAGAATAAAAATTCCTTCCTTTTTGATATTTAAAAAGAGCATGTTCTGATATTCCCTCATTTCAGTGATTTCGAGGGAGGACCGTTCTAGGATCAAATTCAAAGGCTGATTCTGGAGA
This sequence comes from Aquiflexum sp. TKW24L, assembly GCF_023502205.1. Taxonomy (GTDB): domain Bacteria; phylum Bacteroidota; class Bacteroidia; order Cytophagales; family Cyclobacteriaceae; genus Cognataquiflexum. The sequence continues at coordinate 51,783 of NZ_JAMFLG010000023.1, forward strand.
ATTTCATTTCTCATATAATCTAATCGCTTTAAGGAAAGATCAGCTTCATCAAATACCCAAATGATATTGTTGTTGCCGATTGTGGCGACTTTTGCTAAGGTTATTAAGTTCAAAGGAATCCGATTTTCAGCTATAGGATTCATAAACCTATCCAAGATTCTATATTCTTGCAGGTCAGTGGAAAACGTGAATAAATTGATCGTCCAGGCTGCTTCTAGGTGGCTGACCCGGCCCTGTCTAGGTGGAGAAAAATTATTGACAACGATTCCTGATTTGTTGTATTGATACAAATTTCCTTCAGGATCAGTCAAAAAAATGAATCCTTGGTTATCCAGGGATACTTTATCTATTCTCGGAAAATTGATTTCTTGATATTTTCCCCATTCCTTTTCTTGAGAAAAAGCCATTGGCCCATTCATCAAAAGAATCGCTAATATGATAGGGAAAAATTTCATGCTCCGAATTTTTTGATTTCAAACTGATTTCCATCAAATACACCATAAGTGAAATGGTTAACCCATTCTCCAAGATTATAGTAGCGGGATTTAGGTCCAACCTGTAAATCCAAAGGTAAATGTCGGTGACCGAAAACGTAATAGTCAAAATGTTGGCTTTGCTCTACCTGCTTGCAATATGCCCAAAGCCACTCATCATCTCCCTTAAATTCATTTTCGTTTTTTGCCACATTTGTGATTCTACTGTTGCTCGACCACTTGCTGGCAATCCTTATTCCAATATCGGGATGCAGCCATTTAAATGCCCATTGACAGACAGGATTGGTAAATACCTTTTTTAATATTTTATATGATTTGTCACCTGGACCTAGTCCATCTCCATGCCCGATGAGAAATTTGTGTTTTTCGATTGTCACTTCAATGGGATGGGTATATACAGGTATGCCGAGTTCCTTTGTAAAATAATCATTCATCCAAAGGTCATGATTGCCTGTAAAAAAGAAAATCGGAATGTTTTTCTCCCGAAGATCGGCGATTTTCCCCAAAAAACGGATAAAGCCTTTAGGGACTACATGCTCATATTCAAACCAAAAGTCAAAAAGATCTCCAACCAAAAATATTGCTGCTGCTTCATCCTCTATTTCGTTGAGCCAATTGACTATCTTTTTTTCTCTTTCCTTACTGCTTTTTTCATCTGGGGCTCCCAGATGGAAGTCAGAGGCAAAAAATATCTTTTTTTCTTGAAGTTTAAGATTCATTGGTAATAGAGTAAGAAGCAAAGTTAGCAGGAAAATAAAAAAGCCTCCAATTTGGAGGCTTTTAGTTATTTGATTTTGAATTAATCTTCGGTTTCTTTTATCTCCTCAGGCGTTTCCTCTTTCAGAGAGTCAGACTTGGTATGTCCGTTTTCCTCAGGTTTACCATTCTTTGGTTCTACTTTCTCAGGCTTTTTGGTATATGCCTCGTAAGTGGTTTCCTTAGCAAATGGTCTTTTACCTATTAATTTTTCGAGATCAGACTGGAATAGAATTTCTTTTTCTAGCAACTCTTTTGCCAATGTTTCTAATTCTCCTTTCTTTCCTCTGAGCAAATCTTTGGTTCTCTCATAAGCAGAGGCTACTAATTTTCTCACCTCTTCATCGATAGTCTCTGCAGTGGTTTCAGAATACGGTTTGGTCATTCTGTAGTCAGCAGACTTGCTGTCATAAAAGGATACGTTTCCGATCTTGTCATTCATTCCATAGACAGATACCATGGAATAAGCCATTTTTGTTACTCTTTCCAAGTCGCTCAAAGCTCCTGTAGAGATCTTGCTGAAGATAATTTCCTCTGCAGCACGACCTCCAAGAGTCATACACATTTCATCAATCAATTGCTCCGTTTGATACAGAAACTGCTCCTTTGGAAGGTATTGGGCATAACCCAATGCTGCAATTCCTCTCGGTACAATACTTACTTTGACCAAAGGATCAGCATGTTCTAGAAACCAACCAGCAACAGCATGTCCGGCTTCGTGATAGGCAACGATTTTCTTTTCTTCAGGAGAAATAATTTTATTTCTCTTTTCAAGTCCCCCAATAACCCTGTCAATGGCATCCTGAAAATCCTGCATGTCAACTGCCGTTTTGCTTCTTCTGGCAGCAATCAATGCAGCCTCATTACATACGTTTGCGATTTCAGCACCTGCAAAACCAGGGGTCTGGGCAGCAAGTTTTTTAGGATCGATGTCATCACCGGTTTTGATTGGTGCAAGGTGAACTTTGAATATTGCCTCTCTGCCTACGATGTCCGGCTTGTCTATGCTAATCTGCCTGTCAAATCTTCCTGGTCTCAATAGTGCACTATCCAAAACGTCCGGTCTGTTGGTGGCTGCAAGTACTATTACACCTGAATCTGTTCCGAATCCATCCATTTCGACCAAAAGAGAGTTCAATGTATTTTCTCTTTCGTCGTTGGATCCGGGCATTTGGCCTTTACCTCTAGATCTTCCTATGGCATCTATTTCATCTATGAAGATAATACAAGGTGCTTTTTCCTTTGCTTGCTTAAACAAATCCCTTACCCTAGCTGCACCAACACCGACGAACATTTCGACGAAGTCAGAGCCTGATAAAGTAAAGAATGGCACGCCTGCCTCACCGGCTACGGCTTTTGCCAACAAAGTCTTTCCTGTTCCTGGAGGTCCTACTAGCAATGCTCCCTTAGGAATTTTACCACCAAGTTTGGTGAATTTCCCCGGGTTTTTAAGAAATTCTACGATCTCCTGAATTTCTTCTTTGGCTTCATCCAAACCTGCCACGTTGTCAAAAGTGATTTTGACTTTGTTTTCGGCGTCAAAAAGCTGTGCTTTGGATTTTCCAACGTTGAATATCTGTCCGCCCGGACCGCTTGGTCCTGACATCCTTCTCATCATAATCCAAAAGAAAACAAAAAGAATGATCAAAAACCCAAAGCTACCGAACCAATTCGACCAGCTTTCCTCATTTTTGACACTATATCCAATACGCTGATCTTCCGGAACTTTACTTTCTAATTCCTCGAAATCTTTTTCAAACTTTTCCGCACTTGCCACTTCAATGGTATAGTGTGGTCCGGTAGGATTGAAGAATGGGCTATTTGCCTCAAGCTCACTTTTATATTTTTCATTTTCTAAAGCAGTAGGCTTCAGGGTCACATCGATCCTGTTTTGATTTCTGATGATCATTACCTTTGCCACATCATTGGCTAGATATACATCCTCAAACCTACTTTTTGTAATATTGATTACAGTATTCCTCTGGTTAAACCAGGTTATTCCCACCAACACGATTACAGCCGTTACGATCAGCCAAAGCTGAATATTAGGCTTGTCAGGTGTCTTGGGCATGAAATTCTTACTTTTTTTGTTTTCAGCCATTATTTTGTGTTTCAAACTTTTTGTAAAACGGTTTTAGATCCTTAAGGTTTGAACAACCCTCAAGAATCAATTTTTTTAAATTTGGCATCTCCCCACAATTCTTCCAGACCATAGAACTCTCTTTGTTCCTTCAAGAAAATATGAGCAACGACGTTGATATAATCCATCAATATCCATTGATTGTTTTGCCGACCCTCATTTCTCCATGGTTTTTCTTTGAAATTTTGGGTAACTTCTTCCACCGAGTCGGAAATTGCTTCGATTTGAGTGTCAGAATTCCCCGAGCAGATAACAAAAAAATCAGTGAAAGCATTCTTTACACCTCTTAAATCCATCACTACAATGTTGGAAGCTTTTTTCTCCTGCATTCCTTTTACGATAATTTTGCTCAGCTCTTCTGCTGTCATCATTTATTTAAGGTAATATTGCAAATTAAATTATAAATAGTTAAAGAGCTAACAAATTTCTTCATTGCTTTTCAAATAAGCTAATCTAAGATGTATAAAATCCTTGCCAATACCGTATTTCTTGGTAAAGATGTCATTTTCCTGACAGAGTGTCATTCAACTAATGATGAAGTGTTAGAAAGATTGCGTAGACGCGAAATTGCCGAGGGAAGTATGGTAATTACAGACAACCAAACCAAAGGAAGAGGTCAAAGAGGCAACCAATGGGTATCTAAACCAAATATGAACATTACTTTTTCCCTTTTGTTACAGCCTAATTTTTTGGCTCCATCCGAACAATTTTACCTTAATATGATTATCAGTTTGGCAGTAGTTGACCTACTTGGAGAATATTCCGCAGATCTGAAAATAAAGTGGCCCAATGACATACTTCATCAGTCTGATGGTAAATTAGGGGGAATCTTGATTGAAAATATTATTAACCAAAAGGGAATTGAGCATTCCGTGATCGGAATTGGGCTCAATGTGAATCAAACTGTTTTTGAACTTCCAAAAGTGACTTCGTTGAAACTACTTACAGGTCAAAATGTCGACCGGTGGGAATTAATCAGATTGCTTGTGGCCAAAATAGAAAAAGGTTACATGGCTTTGAAAAAGGGGGAAATAAAAAAGATTAAATCTGATTACCTATCCCGATTATATAGATTTGAAGAATGGTTTTATTATGATGACGGAATAATTTTTGAAGGTAAAATCAAAGGAATTGATGAAAACGGAAAAATTATTATCGAAAAAAGAAACGGCGTGGTCGCTTTTTATGGACTGAAAGAAGTCATTTTCTTGTAATAGGCAAATTTTATTTTGGGACAAAAACCCTAACTTTGCATTTTAAAATTGAAATTCAATACATTAAAATATACAACTATGTCTGAAATCAAATCAGAAAAATTTGTCCAATACAAGGTGAAAGATATTTCCCTTGCAGCTTGGGGAAGGAAAGAAATTAAATTGGCAGAAGCCGAAATGCCGGGATTGATGGCTATCAGAGAAGAATATGGACCATCTCAGCCATTGAAAGGAGCAAGAATCGCAGGTTGCCTTCACATGACTATTCAGACCGCGGTACTGATCGAGACTTTGACGGCATTGGGTGCAGAGGTGACATGGTCCTCATGCAATATTTTTTCGACCCAAGACCATGCCGCAGCCGCAATTGCAGCAGCAGGTATTTCTGTTTATGCTTGGAAAGGTATGACCGCAGAGGAATTTGATTGGTGTATTGAGCAGACCATTTTCTTTGGCGAAGATAAAAAGCCATTGAATATGATCTTGGATGACGGTGGAGACCTTACCAATATGGTGTTGGACAACTACCCTGAATTAGTATCAGGTATCAAAGGACTTTCTGAAGAAACTACGACAGGTGTGCACAGACTTTATGAAAGGATGAAAAATGGCACCCTTCCAATGCCTGCAATCAACGTGAATGATTCTGTTACCAAGTCGAAATTTGACAATAAGTATGGTTGCAAAGAATCACTCGTCGATGCAATCAGAAGAGCAACTGATATCATGATGGCCGGAAAAGTCGCTGTTGTGGCAGGTTATGGTGATGTAGGAAAAGGTTCTGCAGCTTCACTGAAAGGTGCAGGCGCTAGGGTAATCGTCACCGAAATTGATCCAATCTGTGCTTTGCAGGCTGCAATGGACGGATTTGCAGTCAAAAGAATGGTAGATGCTGTAAAAGAAGCAGACATTATAGTGACTGCTACCGGTAACAAAGACATTATCTCCAAGGAACATTTCCTTTCAATGAAGGACAAAGCCATAGTTTGTAACATCGGCCACTTTGACAATGAAATTGACATGGCTTGGCTCAACAAAACCTATGGTCATACCAAGGATGTCATCAAACCTCAGGTAGATCTTTACACTTTGGAAGGAAAAGAGATCATCGTACTAGCAGAAGGAAGATTGGTAAACTTGGGTTGTGCGACTGGACACCCTTCATTTGTGATGTCCAATTCATTCAGCAATCAGACTTTGGCACAGCTTGAACTTTGGGTAAATACAGATCAGTATGAGCCCGGCGTATATGTTTTGCCAAAGCACCTTGACGAAAAAGTAGCAGCTTTGCATTTGTCAAAACTGGGAGTTGAATTGGATGTGTTGTCTGCAGATCAGGCAGCCTATATCGGTGTTACCGAAAACGGTCCGTTCAAGCCTGAATATTACAGATATTAATAGCTTCCGGATTTTTTTAAAGAGGCCTTCAGGAGAGATTCTGAAGGCTTTTTTGTTTTTTTAAATTCTTCAGTGAATTAATCTTTCAACCTAAAAACCATGATCCTTCCATCAGCCAAAGTAATGGTTGCAGTGGAATTGCATTGATCTTCTAATGTGTAGACCAGTTTGTGATTGGTGGCCTGGGTTTCATTTCTAAAAATTTGCCAGCTTTCTGTCCCATTCACAGGTAATAAAAAGCCAGTCTGGATACAAGCGACATTGTAATTCTTTGCGGTTGTCTGAGTCATTTTGATACGTCTTCCTGCAATATTTCTACCTTCAATTTCTCCTGTACTTGAAAATCCCATCAATATTCCCGTGAGGAAAGTTAATTGATGCGTATAACTACCGTTTATTCTGGAGGAAGAATTATTCTCATCGATGATGAAAAGATCCTCAAAAGTTTCTGTTCTCCCATTTGGGTTTTGAAGACTAGTCGACCGCTTAAAATCCCGTACGCCTTCGATTTTCATCCCCCGGACGACATAATCTTCATATTCGACTCTCACTGATGACTCCAAAATAGAATTGGATGTATAGTAAAGGTGTATTTTTCCAAATCGGGGGACAAAAAGATTATTGACACATTCTTTCATCACTGTAAAAGTCAAAGTGACTTTATTTAAATTTTCGTCAATTGTGACGACCGGGCAGCCCGGTATGGCGAGGCTTTCTGTGTTTCTAAAATAATCAATTGGCTGGAAAGGGAAATAAAGCGATTCTTCAAGGGAAATTGAAATATCGAAAATCTCATTTCCCTCAAATTGTAAATCAGTACTGATATCCTTATCAATGTCCCCAAAACAGGAGGACAGGAAAATTAAAAAGAGGGAAAAAAGACTAATTTTATTCATTGGGTAGTATTATTGTTGCAAATCTACTCCCTTTGTTTTGTTTACAAAATGAAATAGATAAGTTGGGCATTGCTCTTTTATTTGGATGCTCTAATCCCTATCTTCAACGGTAATTAATCCCAAAATAATATGTCATATACTGAAGGAATGCTTAAAGATGGAGCCTTAAAAGGCAAAACCATTCTTGTCACCGGGGGAGGCACAGGCCTTGGGAAGTCCATGGGGCTTTATTTTTTGAAACTTGGAGCCAATCTCATAATTACTAGCAGAAAATTGGAAGTGCTTCAAAATACAGCTAAGGAGATGGAAGCTGCCACGGGCGGAAAAGTCCTGCCTCTAGCCTGTGATGTCAGAGAGATCGATCAAGTTGAGAAAATGTGGGCTGATGCAGTTTCCCATTTTGGTAAAGTGGATGTGGTGCTCAACAATGCAGCCGGTAATTTTATCAGTCCTACAGAAAGACTTTCCAGCAATGCCTTTAATACTGTCTTGGACATAGTTCTCAAGGGAACATCCAATGTCACATTGACAGCGGGTAAATCTTGGATCAAAGAAAAGCAGGCAGGAACCTTCTTAAATATCGTGACAACCTACGCTTGGACCGGTTCTGGATATGTGGTTCCAAGTGCTGCCGCCAAAGCAGGGGTTTTGGCATTGACCAGGTCTCTTGCTGTCGAATGGGCAAAATATAAAATCAGATCTAATGCCATCGCTCCAGGACCTTTTCCCACGGAAGGAGCCTGGAGTAGATTGCTTCCCGGAGAATTGGTCAAGAAATTTGATCCTGCCAAAAAAGTACCCGTTGGAAGGGTTGGGGACCATCAGGAGTTGGCAAATATTGCAGCCTATCTTGTGTCAGATTTTTCAGCCTATGTCAATGGAGAAGTCATCACCATCGATGGTGGGGAATGGCTGATGGGAGCGGGTGAATTCAATAACTTAGACGCCATCCCCCAAGAAATGTGGGACATGATGGAAGCCTCAAGAGGAAAAAAAGGATGAGCCCCAAAGTGATTTGGGGCTATCTGAAAGCAAAATGGAAAATCAGGAATATGTAATATGAGTATCCGCAATGTTGCATGTTGGGCTTGAGGAGACTTTATCGGATGCGGATACTCGTCCACGGACGACGGTCAACTGTCCACAGAACCGCTAATCGCTCCCCAACCATAATTTGTTTGGCTACTTGCAATAAAGCGGAGACACATAATATGTAAAATCAAAAAACACTCGGATCCGGGTGTTTTATGTTTTTAACGGGTTTGCTTATCCTCTTTAAATATGGGTGCTTTTTTAAAGGGAAGTAGCATGGTGTTGTCCCAACTTGTTAAAACTTTGTTGACATTTCCATCATCAAGGGAAGTGGTTTCTACTATATACCATCTTGTGTTTTTTTCAGTACCGACGACGATAATATGGCTTTCGGTGATGACTTTTCCTCCCGGAACTTTAGAAACGGTAGTAACCGGCACAATGGAGTGCGTTTCTTCACCCGTCATAGTCAATTGGATATGCGGTTTACTTTTGAATTCCTGCAATACAAATCCCTTTTTCCGTTGTGTTTCGTGGATCAATTCCAATGCTTTGATGACATTGTCAGGCCCACCAGCCTTTTCCACTACGCCGGGATAGGTAAATCCTAAAAGGGTCTGGTAATCCTCGCACATTTTGGCAGTAAAGTATTCTTTTGCAGCTTCCTGAATGTCAAATTCAATCTGTGCTATACTTTGGAAACTGAAAAAAAAGCATAGCATTAGCACGCTGATCGTTTTATTGTACTTTCTCATGAGATAGATAAACTTTGGGTGATGTGCGAATATATCGAAAACTAAGAAATACCCAAATATCTGGGATATTTTTTTAATCAGAGGTAGGCTATCATATAGTAAAGTGGGAATCCCAAAGTGATATTGAATGGGAAAGTTATCGCCAAAGCCATAGGAAGGAAAATTCCGGGATTGGCTTTTGGAACGGCGATTTTCATCGCAGCAGGTACGGCGATATAGGATGCCGATGCCGCCAAAATGGCAAACATGAACCTGTCTCCGATTTCGGAGGTAATAAATCCACTCAGATAAGCTACCAAACAGCCGTTAATCAGCGGTACAATCACAGCAAATACGGCGGTAAATTTTCCTGAGTCAAAGAAGTCTTTTAGCTTTTTTCCGCTTGTAATCCCCATGTCCAAAAGGAATATTGCCAAGAAACCTTTAAAAATATCTGTGGTGAACGGTTTGATCCCTTCTGCCTCTTTTTCACTAGCCAAAAAACCTATAACAAGACTTCCCAAAATCAGTAGGACTGATCCGTTGGTGAAGGAATGACTAACTACTTTCCTCATTTTCATAGAATTGGTTTCTCCAAAGGATTTCACCAGAAGTACACCTATAATTATCGCAGGAGCTTCCATTAGCGCCATGATAGCAACCATATGACCGCTAAAAGGCTGTTGTTGGATCTCCAAAAATGATACCGCAGTCACAAATGTGACTGCCGAAACAGAGCCGTAAGCCGCGGCAATCGCGCCGGAGTTTTCGATACTCAGTTTCCTTTTCAAAATAAAAAATGTGTAAAGGGGAATCAGACTAGCCACCGTTATCCCAAAAATGACGGCCCAAACTATGCCCATATTGAACTCTGAGTGGGCAAGTTCTTGCCCACCTTTGAATCCAATAGCAAATAATAGGTATAAGGAGATGAATTTTGAGGAGTTTGGGGGGATTTCGAGATCACTTTTGACCCTGACTGCGAAGATTCCCAAAATAAAAAACAACAATGCCGGATTGGTAAAATTATCAACCAATAATTGAAGATTCATAATTTCTGAAAAGCCATTTTTAGATCAAATTGGATTGATTTTCTTTTGGAAATTTGTGACAGGATACCGTAGACCTCAATTTTATTTTCGATGATGATAGGTGATAACTTCGCATGCTGAAAAATATGGTTGGCCTGATGCTTCATATGGATCAGAGCAAGTGAGGCAATTTTATTCGGGTCTTGGACAATTTCATTATAGTTTTTTTTGTACAGTGAATGCAAAAATTGGTGATAGGGAGAAATTGGAAAATCTCCATTATTCACAATCCCGTTGAGTATTGGAGATTCAATATCATGGACTTGAAAAATTTCAGTAACATCTTCCTGTATGAGAAGATGAATTAGAGAATCTGCATAAGCATCTAAGCTAAAATCAAAAACAGATCCTAGTGAAGTCATAAAAAAGGAATCACCTCCAAACCTTTCTTTTAAATACATCTCCCCATGAATCATAGGGCAAAGTAAAAAGAGTTTTTTTGACATATTTCTATTTAAATATTTGAAACCTTTCGCAAAAATCCCGAGTATATATCATATATTATTATTTATATTTATAATAAAATACATTAAAATATTTTATGCATTATACGCTTCACCAATTACAGGTTTTCCTAAAGGTTTCTCAAACAGAAAGTATCACAAAAGCTGCTGAGGAACTCCATCTCACACAGCCGGCTGTTTCCATTCAATTGAAGAATTTTCAAGACCAATTTGAAATTCCCTTGACGGAGGTGGTGGGCAGAAAGCTCTACGTGACGGATTTTGGAAAAGAAATTGCTATTGCTGCCGAGCGGATAGTAGACCAAGTCAATGCCATCAACTACAAGACAATGGCCTTCAAAGGGCAGCTTACGGGAAGATTGAAAATCTCCGTCGTTTCGACAGGAAAATATGTCATGCCGTATTTCCTTGGGGATTTTATCCGAAAAAATCCAGGCATTGAACTTAAGCTCGATGTCACCAATAAAGCGATGGTGGTCAACAGTTTGGACGAAAATGAAATCGATTTTGCATTGGTTTCCATTTTGCCTGAGGCCCTTCAGATTGAAAACGTTGAATTGATGGAAAACAAACTGCTTTTGGTTGCTGGAAAAGATTTTGAAATTCCAGGTTCTGTTTCAGGAAAGAAGATTTTCGAACATATAACTTTGATTTACAGAGAAGTTGGTTCGGGAACCCGGCTTACAATGGAACGGTATCTCAGAAACAACAACATTCCTGTTACCAAAAAACTCGAACTTACTTCCAATGAAGCGGTCAAACAGGCAGTCATTGCAGGTTTGGGTTGCTCGATCATGCCGCTGATCGGGATCAAAAACGAACTCAAAAACGGTGATCTAAAAATCATCGAAGTAGAAGGCCTTCCTATCGTCACGAATTGGAATCTCATTTACCTCAAAAACAAAAAATTCTCCCCCGTTGCTGAATCCTACCTTGAGTATATCAAAGAGGAGAAAAAAAGAATCATAAAGGAGTATTTTCACTGGATTTAAAGTTATTTCCCATTCTACAGAATAATGAAGACATATTTCATGGCTTAGCTGTTAACTAGAATAGCATTCCATTAAAAAATTCTCTGATGCCTATAAATTTTCTCATTTAGATGAATTTGAGTGATTTAGTAAAGATATTAAAGCTAAATGCCACAATAATTTGGGTGAAATAATTATCTGATTTGAAGTTATATTTTTGGAAAAACCTTTTGATTTTTTTAAATTTTACCTAAACATGAAGACACATAAATTTTTAGGGTTTTTTTTGGTGGTATGCAATGTGTTTTTTGCAGTACAATGTCTTGTTCCTGTTCTCGAATATGAACATAATGTTTTTATTACTTTGGAGGGAAGGATAACAGATAGCTCCAATCAGGGGATATCAGGGTTGGAGCTAATTTTAGGTCAAGAAACATTAGATGGGGTTTTTATGAAAAATGATATTGGTTATGAATATGATAGCCTTGATAATGTAGTTTCCAGAAGAATAAAATTGGGGAGAACAGACGAATCAGGTTATTTTAAATTCGTGGTTCCAGGTGTAATATTCAAACTACTCATATATAAAAATTCCGAAACTTATTTTCAATACATTGATAATGGAAAAATAGTGGAGAGAAATTATATACTATTTGAAAGGGACAAAATCACCCAAAGATTCCCAAATAGGATCAAGAATATTAAGATAATGAATCCATGAAAATCTTAATTCTTACTTTTCTTTTAAGTGGCTGTTTGCAAAACCAGTTTATTTATCCACAAACTATGGGGTCTGAAAATGTAAGAAGTAATAAAATTCCATTTTTTTCATTGGGAATTCAAGCGCATTATGCTCCGTTTTTAGGAGATAATTTTTTGTCAGAGCATTATGAAATTCGGCCGGGATATATATTGGAGTCGAGATTTGGATTAAAAGATATTTGCGGATTAGGGTTTTCATTGGTAAAAAATCAGACGAAATCCTATGAAGCAGAGTTCCTAGGCAATTTTTTCAATGATATCCAATTTAGGGATTTCGGCCTTTTTTTTTATTACCAATTTTTCTTCAATGAGAAGTTCGGGATTGAGCCTCAATTGGGGTTAGGATTGCTATCAGTTAAACACCAACATATTGATAACCGGGATAAGTTTAAGTTACATTATCAAAATGTTTTTGCAGGTCTAAATGGGAATTTTAACCTTAATACTAAAAGAAATCTGATCCTAATTGGAGGTGTAAGATATGGCGGTTATGCCACTGATGACATCACCATTAATAAAGATGATCTCGGATATATCAGAAAATCCACACGCATTCTTACTCAAATAGGATTCAGGTGGGAGATTTTAGATAAGCGATAGGCTATTTGAAATCATTGCATTTTCATTTATTTGATTTTCGGATTTTTGTTTCAATACAAAAACCCAAACAGCCACAGCGGGATTTTTTTGTCAGTACCATATTCGATGTCATCGGCAGCGATAAAGCTGTTTTTGACTCCCTGAATCTGCTCTGCTGTTTTATTTTTGCCACCCACTTCAAAAGAATATTCCCTGTTGATTCTAAAATCACCCTTGTCGATATACTCCACGGTATGTTCATGTCCCAATTGATTGACAAAGAAAGTTTCCCGGAGATTTCCCAAATCAGCATTTTTCGGAGAAAAGGCAAACTGGAAATTCGTGTTTTCCAGGTAAACCTTGTTAGGTTTTTGAAGTTGGGTGATGCCCTTGATGTCTTTGTATAGGTTTTTGGTAATATGGGCTTCTTGCAAGAAAAACAGGTAGGCAATAAATGTATTTCTATTGATACCTATTCTCTCACTCAGCTTACTCACATTGGGGATAAAGGGGACCGATTCTGAAATGATCTGTAGCAATTGTTTGATTTTTGGAATGTAGGAAACTTCCAATTTTCTCAACAATGGCAATTCAATTTCCAAAGTCATATTGACCACTTCCTCCAAGCGCTGATGGTAAAGTTCCGGTACTTCCCTGAAAAAGGGAAAGTAGCCCGAACTCAGGTATTGATGGAAATGCTCCAATGGTTTGAGCTTTGAATTGACTTCTCTGGCTATTTCAATGTGATTTTCGATCAAGTTTGGTAAAGTTGTCGAAGCAAAATTCTGCCCTGTCTGGAAATTCAGAAATTCCCTAAATGAAAGCCCCTGCATGTGGTAGATAATCGCCCTCCTGCTCAAATCCGCTCTGGCATTGAGAATTTCGAGCATGGATGACCCTGTGAATACTATTTTCAATTCAGGGAAGTCATCATATATGTTTTTGAGCTCAATGGACCAATCCGGGTATTTGTGTACCTCATCCAAAAACAGGTGTTTTCCTCCTCTTTTTACAAAATCATCTACCAAACTCACCAGCCTGTTTTGGGCAAACCAAATGTTGTCAAGACTGACATAAAGGACAGTATGGTCCAGCGGAAGATTTTTTTTGATGTATTGCAAAATTAAGGTCGTCTTTCCCACACCTCTTGGGCCTTTGATTCCTATCAATCGCGCCTCCCAACGGATTCTATCTATCTTGCTCCTGACAAATTCCAAATAGGTTGATTCGATTTTTTTGATTGATTTTTCTAATAAGGCGTCCATAATGCTATCTTTGATAAGCAAAAATATATGAAAGTGTTTACTATAACAAGCAAAAGGATTAAAAAATGCTTAATATAATAAGCAAAAATATAAATAATTGCTTACTACAATAAGCAAAGTAACCATATTCAAATTTCGATTTTCTAAAAGAGAGCCGATAAAAGTGCTTCACTGCTTCCTGTGTATTAATCCTATCAAAAATTTTATACCTTTAATTTCTAAAACCTAATTACCTTTGAATCGTAAATCTCTCCTGTGAAGCAATTTATCAAAATAGCACTCCTTGTCTTTTATGTGTTTTTCAACGCGGGGTTGAGCTATTCTATGCATTATTGTGGAGATGATTTTCAGTTGATCAATCTCTACGGAGAATCCAAAACCTGTTGCGAATCAAAGGCACCAATGCCTGGATGTTGTGATGATGTCTCAAATTTAGAATTGCCAAATACAGACGAGCAGCAAATAGACATTCTAGACTTTCAGCCTTTAGGAATTGATTATATCTCTATTTTTCATATTGAATCACACGCAATCGTATTTGGCGTTTCTGAGAAAACTACATTTTCTGATTCTTCACCACCGATATTTCAAAATACTCCAATTTATATTTTTTGTCAGGTATTCCTGATTTGATTTTTTCCTCTTCAGAGAGGTCAATTACAGTGAGGTCACCAAGACACAAAGAGATCCGAATTCCTTTCTTACACCTAATTAGTAACAAAAATTACCAGGTTAAGGACCAATCTAATCTAATTGCAATTCCACTGTCATTTATCCTTTAGTTCCAAATCAAGGTTCAACTTTGGGAACTTAATATCTACCAATATCAAATATCTATTTATATCTTAATCTACTGAAGTAAAGAAGATTAGATAAAACGAAGTTAGTTTTAGAGACTATGCTTAATACAACAATAAAATTCTTTCTTGAAAACAAACTGGTCACGGTGATCCTTTTGGTTCTCGTAGTCCTTTGGGGAATTGTCGTCGCTCCGTTCAACTGGAATACCGGTTTCCTTCCAAATGACCCTGTTCCCGTGGATGCGATTCCCGATATTGGTGAAAACCAACAGATTGTTTTTACCGAATGGATGGGGCGCTCCCCCCAAGATGTAGAGGATCAGATTACCTATCCTTTGACGACATCTCTTTTGGGAATGCCGGGAGTGAAGACCATTCGAAGTACTTCCATGTTTGGATTTTCTTCTATCTATATCATTTTTGAGGAAGACATTGAATTCTATTGGAGCCGTTCGAGGATATTGGAGAAGCTCAACTCCCTGCCTTCTGGGTTGTTGCCTGAAACTGTGCAACCAAAGCTAGGACCGGATGCTACAGGTTTGGGACAGGTTTATTTTTATACGTTGGAAGGCCGGGATGAAAAGGGAAAACCTGTAGGAGGTTGGGATTTGAATGAATTGAGAAGTATTCAGGATTTTTATGTGAAATACGGTCTTGCAGGGACAGCGGGTGTATCTGAGGTCGCCACGATTGGTGGACATGTCAAAGAATATCAGGTTGACCTGGATCCGGTAGCTTTGAAGGCCCACAATGTCACCATGATGGAAGTGATGAATGCGATCAAGCAATCCAACTTGGATATCGGAGCCAATACCATGGAAATCAACCAAGTGGAGTACATCGTCAGGGGATTGGGATATGTCAAATCCTTGGAAGACATCGAATTGGCGGTAGTGAAGGTGAGCAACAATGTTCCCCTGAGGATCAAGGACATTGCCAAGGTAAACATCGGTCCAGCAAGTAGGGCAGAAAGGGCTATTTTGGATAAAGGAGGCGCTGAAGCAGTCGGAGGTGTGGTTGTGGCCCGATATGGTGATAATCCACTTCAGGTGATCGATGCGGTCAAATCCAAAATCGAGGAAATCACACCGGGATTGCCGAGCAAAACATTGGCGGACGGGACGGTTTCCAAAGTTACGATTGTACCGTTTTATGACCGCTCTGGTCTGATCAAAGAAACCCTCAACACGCTCAATGAAGCCATCGTCCTTCAGATTCTGATCACGATCATCGTGATCATGGTGATGATTTTTAACCTCCGGGCTTCCCTTTTGATTTCCGCCTTGTTGCCATTGGCGGTGTTGATGTGCTTCATCATGATGAAGTATTTTAATGTAGATGCCAATATTGTGGCGCTCTCAGGAATCGCCATCGCAATCGGGACCATGGTCGATCTTGGGATTATCCTCAATGAAAATATTCTCAGGCATCTCGAAGAATCCGGCGGTCAAAAGACCAAACTTCAGGTTATCTACGAAGCGACAACAGAAGTTGCCTCGGCAATAGTCACTGCGGTGATGACAACCATCGTGAGCTTTTTGCCAGTATTTACCTTGCAGGCTGCGGAAGGAAAGCTATTTGGGCCATTGGCCTATACCAAGACCTTTGCTCTAGTGGCTGCTTTGATTTTTACCTTGGTATTTATGCCGGCGTTCGCCCATTGGGTATTTGGAAGCAAACTCAAGTCAGCTTCTTATAAAAAGGTTCTCAATTTTGCATTGCTGCTAGTTGGATTCGTTTTGCTGTTTTACTTTGCTTGGGCAGGATTGGTTTTGATTGCATTTGCCACCAACAATCTTGTTCATGCTTATTTTCCTGAAAAGACCCAAAATGGAAGATATAAGGAATGGATTTCCATGGCCATAGCCGTGGTTGGTATCTCAGTTTTATTGGCAGAAATGTGGAGACCATTGGGGTTGAGTCAGTCCGTTTTTACCAATTTTCTTTTCATCGCCTTGGTGATCGGAGTCATTCTTGGAGGTTTTTCACTTTTCATCCGTTTTTATGCTCCTATATTGAAATGGTGTCTTGAAAATACCAAGACATTCCTTGTGGTACCTGTCCTGATCATGTTTTTGGCATTGAATATCTGGCTGGGATTTGGAAAGGTATTTGGATTTGCCGCACTCGGCTTTGATAAGATCGGTTGGAATATCCGGACTACCTCGCTTTGGTCTGGGATGACGCATACCTTTCCGGGAATGGGAAAGGAATTTATGCCTTCCTTGAATGAAGGTTCATTTTTACTTATGCCTACTTCCATGCCGCATTCGGGAGTGGAAGCAAACATGCAGATCGTAAAGCAATTGGATATGTTGGTTCAGGCGATCCCTGAAGTGGAGATGGTTGTCGGCAAAGCCGGTAGGGCCGAAAGTCCCCTTGACCCTGCACCGATGTCGATGTATGAGAATATCATCAATTACAAAACCGAATACCTCCAAGATCAAGATGCCCAAAAACTAAGATTCAAGACCGATAAGGATGGTTTTTTCCAACTAAATATTGAAGGGAAAGACCATTGGTATGACCGTGGCAGCGGCAAAATATGGGATAAGGATTTCAATTATCTGAATGAAAATAAAACCGTATCCATTGTAAAAGAAATCCAAAAATATCTCATCCTAGATGAAAATAGGGGACAGTACTTCAGACAATGGAGGGAAGAAATAAAAACACCTAATGATATATGGGATGAAATCCAACTCAGAACCTCCAATATTCCCGGAGTTACTTCTGCTCCAAAACTCCAGCCTATCGAAACAAGGCTGATCATGTTGCAAACTGGTATGCGTGCCCCAATGGGTATGAAAGTATATGGTCCTGACTTGGAGACGATAGAGAATTTCAGCTTGAAACTCGAAAACCTGCTTCAGGAAGTCCCATCAGTCAAAGCAGAAGCGGTTTTTGCTGACAGGTCATTGGGCAAGCCATACCTTGAAGTTGACTTGGACAGGGTGGCTTTGGGGAGATATGGATTGAATGTCGCTGATGTGCAGGAGTTCATAGAAGTGGCAATCGGTGGCATGACTCTGAGTACCACGGTCGAAGGTCGAGAGCGCTATGCCATCCGTGCGAGATATGCGCGAGAATACCGCGACGACCCTGAAGCTTTGAAGAAAATTTTGGTCAACAGCCCGACGGGTGCACAGATTCCTTTGGGACAATTGGCAGAGATCACCTACCGTCCCGGACCTATGATGATCAGGGGAGAAAATACCTTTTTGGTCGGCTATGTGATGTTTGACAAAAGGGATGGGTATGCAGAAGTCAATGTGGTCGAAAGTGCCAAGAATCTGCTGGATGAAAAAGTAAGAACCGGTGAACTTGTGGTTCCTGCCGGGGTCTCTTATGTTTTTTCCGGCAGTTATGAAAATCAGATCCGGGCCGAAAAGCGCCTTGCCTTGGTCATCCCGCTGTGTTTGGCGGTGATATTCCTGATCCTTTATTTCCAATTCAAGTCTACGGTGTTGACAATGATGGTCTTTACAGCCATTGCGATGGCTTTTTCCGGTGGATTTATGATGCTGTGGCTGTATGGTCAGGATTGGTTTTTTGACTTCAATTTTCTTCAAACCAATATGCGGGACTTGTTCCAAATGCGGACTGTAAACCTCAGCGTGGCGGTTTGGGTTGGTTTTATTGCCTTGTTTGGAATTGCGACCGATGACGGAGTGGTGATGGGAACATACCTGAAGCAGAGTTTTGACAAGGTCAATCCGACAACAGTTCCTGAAATCCGAAAGGCAGTATTGGAGGCCGGCTTGAAAAGAGTGAGGCCGTGTCTAATGACCACAGCGACGACACTCTTGGCCTTGTTGCCCGTTCTGACCAGCTCCGGCCGAGGATCGGACATCATGATCCCAATGGCCATTCCGGCATTTGGTGGGATGGCGGTTGCTCTTATTTCGTTGTTTATAGTTCCAGTGCTTTATGGGAAGTATAAGGAAATAAGGTTGAGATATACTTCGTGAAATATGCTTTGCGAAATATGCCTTTGGCGAAATAAGATTGAAATATGCCTTTGGCGAAATAAACTTCGTGATATATGCTTCGCGAAATAGGGTGGAAATATACTTTGTGAAATAAGGTTGAAATATGCTTTGCGAGATAAGATTGAAATATGCTTCTCGAAATAGGGTGGAAATATACTTCGTGAAATATGCTATGTGAAATAAGGTTGATATATGCTTTGCGAAATAAGGTTGAAATATTCTGAATAGAAGAAATATGGAAGAAAAGAAGAGTTTTATACCTCTAAAGGATTTGGAGATTTATCAATTGGCCAGGAAACTTTCATCGATTGCTTGGAGGATATATAGCAGACTTTCTTACCAAGAAAAAAAGGTTTGGGGAGATCAGATGCTAGAATCTGTGGATTCTGTTGGAGCCAACATTGCTGAGGGATATGGGCGTTTTCATTATTTAGAAAAAGTTCGCTTCTATTTTATAGCTAGGGCATCCCTTTCTGAAGGGAAAGACCATTGGCTGGATTTAGGTTTGGAAAGAGGAATAGTAACAAGCGAAGAATGGGATGAAATTTGCCTTATTCATAAACCTCTGCAAATTAAATTGAACAATACAATAACAAAATCTTACGAATCAAAGAAGGGAGGCACCAATGAAAGGCTTTAATAATTTTCCATTTAGATCTTGTGGTAATGGCCCATGGTTTACTATTTCAAAATATTTATCCAAATTAAAACATAAAGTAATTATTAGAAAAAATGTTCAACTGCCAAAACCTATTTCAACTTTATTTCTATCTATTTCTACCTTATTTCAATTAAAATCTAACCCATTCAAAAATATCAAAATTGGATATAATGGTCAATTGCTAGAACTTATTTCAACTTTATTTCAATTTATTTCTACCATATTTCTACAAATACCTAATCAATTTCAATCAATATCGAATCCATTCAAAAATGGATATGAACGTCATACACCAAAACCTATTTCAACCTTATTTCAATTAAATTCTAACCCGTTCAAAAATATCAGAATAGGAAATAAAGGTCTGATGCTAAAACCTATTTCAACCTTATTTCTACTTATTTCCACCTTATTTCATTCAAATTCCCAAACCTTAGATAGCTACCTCGAACTAGCCGTCGAAAACAACCCTGCTCTACAAGCTTCCTTCAAAGGCTACGAGGCATCTTTGGAAAAGGTAAACCAAGCCAATTCATTGCCGGATCCGGAACTGAATGTGGGGTATTTTCTTAGGCCGATGGAATTGCTTATGGGTAACCAAAGGGCGGAAGCTTCTGTCATGCAGATGTTTCCATGGTTTGGCATGCTCAAAACCCAAAAGGATGAAGCCACTTTGATGGCAGAGGCAAGGTACGAGGCTTTCAAAGAGGAGCGGAATAGGTTGATGCTGCAGGTGAAGGAGACGTATTTCCAACTGCAGCAACTTGAAAACACGATCGCTATCACCCAATCCAATCTAGAAATCCTGAAAAGTCTGGAGCGCTTGGCCATCATCCGGTATCAGGGAGGAAATACTTCCGAGGCGGTGTCATCGGTAAGTTCGGCGGTCAGGAAACCTATTCAGATCCAATCTTCCGGAAGTTCTTCCGATGGCATGGGAATGGGAGGAGGCAGTCCTGCTGCAGGTACAACCCCATCCAGTTCTTCCTCAGGAATGAATGCCATGGGCGCCACCAGCAGTTCCGGTAAATTGACCGATGTACTCAGACTTCAGGTTCAGATCAAAGCCCTCCAAAGTGAACTGATCCAGATGGAGGTCAACAAAAAACCTTTGATCGCCAAATTCAACCAACTCTTGGGAGTCGAACAAACTGAAAAAATCAACCTTTCCGAGAAGTTCGAACCGATCAACATTGCCGGATTGGAAGAACTGATGTTGGAAGGAATTCTGACCAACAATCCCATGGTCCTGATGCTGGAAAAAGAAAGTGAAGCTTATTGGAAACAAGCCCAAATGGCCAAACTGGAAGGAAGGCCGATGTTGGGAGCTGGGTTGAATTACATGGTTTTTTCTCCAAGACCTGAAGCAGGAATAATTGGAGGAATGGATGGAATGGAATATATGCCATCCGGAATGGGCAACAACATGGTTATGGTCATGGGAACGGTGACCCTACCGATTTACAGAAAAAAATACAAGTCGATGGAAACGGAGGCGATTTATTGGAGAGAATCTGCGATCAAGCAAAAAGAAGATCTCCAAAACAGCTTGGTCACAGAATTTGAAAGTGCCATAGCCCTGCTCAAAGATTCGCAGAGAAAACTCGTTTTGCTGGAAGAACAGATTGAACTGACCGAACAGACCATGGAGCTTTCCGTGACTTCTTATGCAACTGACGGAAGCTCTTTTGAGGAGATTCTGAGCATCCAAAGGGAACTACTGGACTTTAGGCTGGAATTGCTCAATACCAAGATCGAGCAGCAATTGAATTATGCAAGGCTTGAAGTCCTTACAGGGATTTAATGGATATTGATGGATATTAATTGATATTGAATATTTAGGAAATTAAAAGATAATGGATATTGAAGATATTATTGGATACTGGATATTCAAGATAAATGATATTAATTGATACTAGATATTTATGGATATTAATTCCAAAACAAGAGGCTTATTTGTTAAAAAGCTGACCACATCGGTCATCCGACATCGGTCATCGGTCTTCCAACTTCGGACTTCCGTCTTCCGTCTTCCGTCCCGTCTGTAAAATATAAAAGGGTTACTGCCAATAGAATACACAACCATTAAAACACGAAACCATGAATACAAGAAAAAATATCGTCATCATCATCTTGGGTTGTCTCCTTTTTGGAGGGATTTTCGGATGGATCATTAGAGGTGGAGGAGAGCCTGAAACGGAAAATCAGGAAGCCCTTGCTTCGGGAGGGGAAACAATCTGGGTGTCACCGATGCACCCTCATATCCGTCAAAACGAACCTGGCCAATGCCCGATCTGCGGTATGGACCTCGTTCCGCTGTCACAACTCAGCGGTTCGACCAACGAATATCAGTTGGAAATGACTCCCGAAGCCATGGCGCTTTCCAACGTCATGACGACCAAAGTCACCTCAGGCGCTTCTGCCTCTAGGCTGCAACTGTCTGGCAAAATCCAACCCGATGAACAAAGGATCAAAAGCCTCACTTCCAATTTTGCAGGAAGAATAGAAAAGCTTTTTGTCAATTTTACCGGTCAGGAAGTGACCAAAGGCCAAAAATTGGCCACCATCTATTCACCGGATCTGGTCAATGCCCAAAAAGAACTGTTGGAAGTAGCCAAGATCAAAGACCGTCAGCCGGCATTGTACCAAGCCGCCAAGGAAAAACTGCGCCTTTGGAAAATCTCGGAAGGGCAGATTGCAGAGATCGAAAAGAGCGGCGCCGTTCAGACGCAGTTTGACGTCTATGCCGACGCTTCGGGAATTGTGAGCGCAAGGAATGTCTCTTTGGGGGAATTTGTCAGCAGGGGTTCTGTCCTGTTTGAACTCATGGATTTGAGTCAGGTTTGGGTAATCATGGATGCTTATGAATCTGACCTGGCCGGAATCAAAAAGGGCGATAACATCACTTTTCAGGCAGCCGCTTACCCGGGAAAGGAATTCACAGGAAAGGTAACTTTTATTGATCCGACTTTGAATCCCGAAACAAGGACAGTCGGAATCCGTGCGGAAGCTGTCAATACAGGCATGCAGCTGAAGCCTGAGATGTTTGTCAGTGCCACAATCAAAACGTCCGCTACAGCCAAGTCGGGTCTGATGGTTCCTAAGTCTGCCATCCTATGGACAGGACCGCGGTCTGTGGTGTATGTGCAGGTCGGTGACAGCAAGTCCCCGGCTTTTGAAATGCGGGAAGTGACTTTGGGTGCGCGCTCTGGTGACGATTATATGGTGACCTCCGGTATCAGCGATGGAGATGAGGTAGTCAGCAACGGGGTTTTTGCGATCGATGCCGCAGCACAACTCTCGGGAAAATACAGCATGATGTTGAGGCCTGAGACCAAAGCTGTTTCCCAGAATCAGGACGTTCCTGAGGAATTCAGAAGCCAGCTTACCGCATTTGTAAAAAGCTATTTTACCATCAAAAATGCCCTTACTGCTTCTGATGTTGCTTCCGCCCAATCGGCGGTATCCAAATCCAAGGCCTCTTTGACCAAGGTAGAAATGGGGCTTTTGGATGAAAAATCACACGATATATGGATGGGATTATTGAAACCGATCCAAGGAAGTCTGGACAAAATCCAAAGCACCAAAGACGTGGAAGTGCAGCGTTCCCATTTCGAAACACTCTCGGACAACCTGATTTCAGCAGTGGCTTATTTTGGCGTGGAGGAAAACACCGTCTACAAGCAATACTGTCCGATGGCCTTCAAAGACAAAGGGGCGTTTTGGCTGAGTGGAGAAAAGGAAATCAAAAACCCATATTTCGGGGAGGCGATGTTAAGTTGTGGGGAGGTGAAGGAAATTTTTATTCCGGTTAATTGATATATTCTAGAAATAAGGTTGAAATACAATTGAAATACAATTGAAATACAATTGAAATAATTTAAGTCTTGAGGCTTGGTCCTACTCGCAACTGAACGCGATACTTAAGGCCTATCTCCCTGTATTTCGCATAGCATATTTCAACCTATTTCGCAAAACATATTTCCATCTATATCGCATAGCCTATATCGCATAGCCTATTTCAAAATATTTCGCAAAGCATATTTCTATCTATATCGCGCAGCATATTTCAAAGTATTTCACGCAGCCTATTTCCATCTATTTCGCGCAGCATATATCTACCATATTTCAAAAGAGGTTTATTTCTCCAGAGGGAAATTAATATTTTTTAAAAAAAGTTTTTAATTCCGCGGATCCATTTTTTACGGACATATTAGTTTGTTAGGGGAGGGTATAACGGGGAGTTTAGAAGATTGTTCGGTTTTCAGGTAGTACAACAATTCAATTTTTTGGTAAATGTGGAGTTGGTCATTTAACCTTATTTGTAAGGAAGAAGATTAAATTATACATTTAATAAGAGTTAGTTGTGCGGATAAAAACCTGAAAGGAAATGGGTTTCTACCCTGCATATTTCCGAAAGGCCAACAAAAACTGCTCTGGCAATCCTCAAAACAATTCATGAAGCCTATTTCCACCTAATTCGCAAAGCCTATTTCCATTTATATCACGAAGCCTATTTCAATGGTTTTATTCCAAAACCCAAAATAAATGAAGTACATAACTTTTGCAGTAATTATTTGCATTGCCCTTTCTTGCCAAAGTAAAGATGTTGAAAAGAAAAGCAGTGATCTGTTTTATGCAATAGATACTGTTATGATTGATTCCAAAGGAGAGATTCTGTACTTGGAATATGATTTGGTTCAATCTGATTATTGTACTCAAGATGGATTTCTATATAATTTCAACGAATTTGACCACAGCATTGAAAAGATAGACCTTGACCGGTTAGAGTTGGTTGAAAAGTTTCCTTTTCAGAAAGAAGGGCCGGATGGTACTGGTTTATATATATATAGTCTCAAAAGTCTAGGTGAAGGTAAACTTTTTTTGCTATCGGAGATTGGAGCTGCATTTTTTTCTATAGAGGGGAAGAGGCTGGAAAAATATGATTGGAGTAAAGTTACGCCTGCAAATGGAGCTATTGCCGATGAAGAATTTTTACAACAGCAGATAATGAACCCCAATTTTGATCACCTGGTTTTTGGATTGGCGATTGATCAAAAGTTAAATAAGGTTTCATTGAAGAAATTAGACGCTACTGAAAATCTGATCTCTACCTACCAAATAGATCCTAATGAGAATTTTAAAAGATACACATTGGGAGATCTAGAAACCTTTAACAAATGGAACCCCCGAATTTATATTGGCAGCCAACGAGAACAGATTATTGTTTCCCATGAGTTTTCCAATGATTTCTATGTTTATTCTCCTGCTAAAGACCTTCTCCAGTCAGTTTCCTATTCTCCCCAATTAACACCCAAAAATGTGACTTTTAAGGCCGAAGGCGATCTCATTAATTCGACTGAGGATAGGGTCATAGCCCTCGAATCTTACCTTGGACAAGTTAGTTTTGGACAGTTGGTCTGGGATTCCCAAAAGAAGAAATACTACAGGCTTTCTTTCTCAAGTAAATTCAGCGATAAAAAGAGAGAAAAAAGGCTTCTTCATGAAACAGTCAGTGTCAAGGTATTTCTCAGTGTATTTGATGAGCAGTTTAATTTTCTTAGTGAAGTTGCCATTCCTGAGCTCAAAATCCTTTCACCCTCAAAATATTTTGTCAAAGACGGAAAGATCTGGCTTTACCAAAATTTCTCTGATGAATTGGGTTTTATCACTATTGATATTGAACAATGAAATATGCTGTTAGGAACAGCAGACCACCAACTCCTCATTGAATTTTATACAAGGACCTAAATTATGAAAGTTAACAAAAAAGCTATCCAGACTTTGACTTTGCCAGTTTTGATATTTCTTATTTCCTGTTCAGGGAAGTCAGAAAATACCGAACTTACCTCAACTGAAGGGAAAGTTGAATTTGAATTTTTGGATTCGCTCGTGGTAGAATCGCTACCTGAACTTTACCTAGCTGATAAGAATGACGGTACACGGCAACTCCTTTTCAATGAGAGACAGATGAATGAGTTAATCATTACAGATCTGGAGGGAAAAATAATTTCACGTTTTGAACCAACAGGCGAAGGTCCGGATAAAGTGGAATCGCCTTTGGAAGTTGCTTTTTGGCAGGAGGGAATCGTAATAAAGGAAATGTCTTCAGAGAATAAGTTTTACTTTTTCGATAAGGACTTTAGAAAAACAGCCCAGAGTCCGGCCCTTACAAAGGGTTTAAGTTTTATTACCATTTATAATTCCAATAGAAGTTTTTCAATTTTTGAAAAGGACGGCAAAACCTTAATTTTAGGTCAGGAGCTGAATTTGCTTGAGGAACAGCTTTTAGCCGAGAATTCCGAAAATCCACTCATTTATGAAAAGGCAGAAATTGGCTATATCTATGATGTAGATTCTGAAGATTTAACCCGGATCAACTTATATCCCAAAACATGGAAACCAAGACTTGAGCAAAAATGGCTAGGATTTAAAAGTTCACATGTACAGGTTTCTAAAACTGACCAGAAAGTTGCCGTGCTTCCAAGTGTTGGGAATCAGTTGTTTTATTATGAAGTAAATGGAGATAGTCTTTCTCTAATTACTCAGATTTCACTTTTTCACCCGGAGCGAAATGAGAATTTAATCTTTGACATCAAAAAAGAATATTTTTTATATCCGCAATTCAAACAGCTATTTAGTGGCGGGAATTACTTTTTGGTAGAATTTTACACAGAAGTGCCTCAGGATATTTATGATTCATTTCGGGCAAAAGGAGAGGGTTACCAAAATGATCCTGAATACTGGGAAACGCTAGGGAAATATTGGAAAGCTAAATATATCCTGACAGATAAATATGGCAACCAAGGAGCCATTTCAGAACTGCCTGTTCCAGGAGTGGTCCATTTTATGGATGCCAATGATATAGTTTATATTAAGCCTACCTCCAAAACGGAATTGGATTACAATGTCTTCTATCGCTATCAGGTGACCTTGAAATAAACATAGTCTTCAATTATCAACCAACTCAAATTCCAATTACACGATTGAAATCCAACTTCCCTTTCTACAAACAACCCGAATCGCTATCGTGGGCTCCTTAGGGAATGTAGCCACTGACTTCGTTCCGGAAGGACTAGTGGCAGAAAGTATGCTGCTTCGCAACAGCGAGCTTTGGATGATGGAAAAACCAGATGAAGAATTAGAGAGGGATTATTTCAGGCTATTCAGGGTGGGATTGAAAATAGAAAAATAACAAATCCGATAGCGATGAATGGCCGAAATGCTCTAGTTGACCTAAGTATCTGGAGTAACATACAACGTATTCATTTAAAATAACTATGAAAAAGTTAAATTTAAAAATGCTCGCTTCGGATGAAGTGCTTCAAAAGAGACAGGTGATTAGAAATTGGAGAGTAATTCTGTTTAAAATTATGTTTATTTCGATTTTTTGGACCTGCTTTTCATGCGGAAAGAAAACAGACCCGGAAACTGATGTTAAAGAAGTCTCTTATTTTTTTGAGAAAGTTGATTCTATCCGGATAGAAAGAGAAAATACCATCAGGATATTGGACTTTAATTCCGCCACTCAACGGTTTTTGGCGGTCGACAATATCACGCAGGAGTTTTTGATATTAGATGAAAAAGGCCAAATATTGAAATCTATATTCAACAAAGGGGAAGGGCCTAATGAGTACAATACGAGTTTAATCGCAGCATCCTTTAACCAAGAGGGGGAAGGGATTTTTGCACTGAGTTCAACAGAATTTTTATGGTTCAACGAAGATTGGGATATCATAGAAAGAAGGAAGTTTGCCTCCCAAAGAGTCATCAAAGTATATGGGGGACCAAAAACCAAAGTCCCCTACTTTAGACTTTTTGAAGGAAAAATCCCACATTTTTTCACTTCTTTTTTCTCCAGGATCAATCACTTTGCCGGTGGAGAAGAGGATGAAATTTTTTCAGAGTATTTGATTGAAATGTATGACCCTAAAAAACAGAGTTTGGATTGGGTGTTTAGGAATGACCCCAAAGTAATCCCGTCCTATGAATTGAATGATGATAAGAGGAAAACTTACCCTGTACAGATATATTCTATTGACACAGAAACAAAATTTATGTATTTGACTTTTGAGAGATCAAATGAGATCGGAGTTTATGATTTGGCAAAGGATTTTCAACCGGTGGAAAAAATGAACTTTCAGCACAAAAATTTCCCTGCAACACAAAAAGCAAAAAACAATGAAGTGATTCTATTCAGTCCGGATCTTATCGGTCTTTTTTATTTTGAAGGACTATCAGAAGCGGCAACCGAAATTCGGAAAGCAGAAAATCCAGATTATTTTCCCTTTAGAGATCCCTTGTTATATAAGTTTATAGTCCTGAAGAATGGTTTGCAGCAGAGAGCCGAAATAGATTTTCCCCAAACCTGTGAACCACATTCGGAGATGGTTATAATGGACGACAATCAAATACTTTTAAGGGACAAGTATACAGGCAATGATGAGCCGACTTATTCCACATATTCTGTTTTCGAGCTTAAGCAAAGTTTTTTACCTTAAGTGCGGCGATGATATGCGAAGAAGAAAAAATACGTAATCCAATCCACCAAGCCATAAAAACCTCTAAATCACCAATGCCTGGTTTTCGGATTGGGGAGGGGTAATCTGCAGGCTGCTGGAGGCCGAAATGCTTTTCCTCAGTTCCTCGTCCAGCTTTCTAGCTTCGGTTTTGATCATTTTGAGAAAGTGCAATGTTTCCATAGAGGGTTTTTTGGGATCGATGATTTCCAGTATCCCGATGATATTGGCCAGTTTGGCGCGCATCAGGTGTGTTTGGTTGAAAGTCACCGTCGTCAGGTATTGGCTTTGTTGCCGGAAAAGTGATTCTGATTTTTTCCTTTCCGAGATGTCAAAGAAGCAGCCTGCCATGACCAAGGGATCGCCCTCAGGACTCCACTGCAGGACTTTGCCATAACCCAATACCCAAATGTCTTTTTTATGGAGATTTTTGATCCTAAACTCACAGTGGAATGGAAGCTTGCCATTGCTCGCAAAATGCTCCTTCAGATTTCCTTCTACTTTGGACCGGTCAGAGGGGTGAACATGTTTTTTCCATTTCACATTCTTTTGGCCTTTGCTTTTTTGGATAGCGCTGTATCCGAATATCTCATTCAGAGAAAGGCTCAGCTGATCTGATTGCTGTGCTATATCCCAAATCCAGAACCCGATCAGGTTATCTTCCAATAAACCTTCCATCAATGAATTTTTTGCATGAATATCATTGATGCTGTCGGGGAAATGCACCGATTTCTCGTTGACATTGTCGGAATTGTGTCCTATACCTGTGATGTCGATTTTTCCGTCAGGACCTGAGGTGATGGTAAACTCCCATTTGGTCCAGCCAAAAGCCGACCCATCCGGTTTTATCTTTCTTATTTCCTGTGTAAATTTCCTTTCACCTTCCTTCAGACATTTTTCCAACAGAAACTGAAAATTTGAAAAGTCCTTGTAATAAACCAATTCTGAAAAGGAAGATCCGGAGGCTTGGGTTTTCAAAAAGCCGGTTTCTTTTTTAAGATGTTCATTGCTATCCAATATATTAGCATCCCTATCCAAGTGGATAAAATAAAAGTAATCTGAATGCTTAAAAAAATCTTTCATCAAATAGAAATGATTATAGGTTGAGTTGAATAACGAAAACGCATATCCACTACACAAATTACATATAAACTAATATAAAAAGCAAAAAAATTGTTTTTATCCGGAAAATGACCCACAATATGGAATCTATATATTTATTGAATCGCACAGAATTTGGTTCTGAATCGAACCTTGGAAAAGTAATGACTTTGGAGGAAGCGATGGAACTGTTGAGCCTTTGGGTCAAAAACGACAAGCTGCTTTTCCACATGAAGCAGGTGGGACATCTGATGAAAGCTTATGCAGTGGCAAAGGGATATGAGGAATCCATGCAGCACATGTGGCATTTGGCGGGTTTGCTTCATGATGCCGATTGGGACCAATGGCCTGATCAGCATTGCCGCAAAATCATAGAAGAGTTGGAATCAAGGAATATCGATCCACGGATTATCCGGACCATTGCCTGCCACGGGCCGAGGTATTTTGGGGTAGAGCCTGTGACTGAGATGGAAAAGATGCTTTATGCCTTTGATGAATTGTCAGGTTTTGTCCACGCCTACTCCCTGATGCGGCCA
>NZ_JAMFLG010000024.1 GCF_023502205.1 Aquiflexum sp. TKW24L
TTCTGCAATACCGCATTGTTGTTGTTTCCTGAACCGTCAATAAGTGTATTGCCACCGCCTTCTTCCATCTGCCAGTGGCCCACCAAACCCAAATTTGAATTGCTAGCCGCGGTGACTGAAATAGACGAACCTGATGTTAAGTTACCATCCACAGTTGTTGCGCTAATCGTTGCAGTTCCTGCTTCAAGGCCGATCACTAAACCGGACGAATTGACTGTGGCCACCAAGGGATTTGAAGTAGTCCAGGTAACGGATGTATTGGAAGCATTGGAGGGAGAAACAGTTGCTAGTAGTTGTTGGGTTCCTCCAACTTGAATAGAAGCGGCTGTCGGGGTAATTGATATACCTGTAACAGAAATTGTCGTAGTTGAAATTTGTAAACTAGATTTTATGCCATATTCTAGGGTGAGCGTTATGGTTGGATTCTCCTTAAGTCCATTATATATTATTTCCAGGACGTGAGACGAATTTGCCTGTAGGATTGAATTGGATATATTTCCTGAAACAAAGGTAAAATCATTGGCATCTAGGCCACTAAGAGAGATTTTTCTGACAAAAATCCCCTGATTACCTCCGGTAACCTGTAGTGTCACCAATGATCGTTTATCGATGTCAAGGACAAGGTTTGTAGGGCCGGTCAGGTTACTCTCTGTGATGAGAGTCCCTGTTCGGTTATTTTCCCCGTAGTATTCCATATTCCTTTGGTTACCACCGCCCCTGTTTGGTGATCCACCGGCTACCCATACGCCATTACCTGAAACAATCCCTTGGGTTCCATGTCTTCTGAAATTCAAATTACTGCCTGTTGTCCAAGTTTGGCTGACAGGATCAAGAATTTCTGTTAAAGAAAGGGCCTCACTCCTCACCGTACCATCAGGATCATTGGGGATTTCTCCACCGGCAACCAATAATTTGTTACCAATATTTACAACAACAGCTCCGGCTCTTGGTGTAGGGATGTTCATTGCGCTAGGCAATGTACTCCATGAATTGGTGTCAAAATCAAATACATCAACTTCCGGAATAACTGGGCCAAAGGTAAAAACACCGTCTGTGTAGCCTGACAACCTACCGGAAGCAACATAAATTTTATTTCCGATCATGGCTGCACTAAAGTGGTCTCTTGACCTTGGCGCGTCCTGAAGTACAGTCCATACACCCGTGGCAGGATCGAATTGATCGAAAAATGGAACGAAGCCACCACTGTGTCCTAACTTATTTCCTCCAATAATGTAAAACTTGTTATTGTGTAAAACCAATCCTGCAGAACCCCTCCTTCTTTCCAAAGGAATTTCAGGACCCTGCATATATTGTTCTTTGACTGGGTCAAAAATCCAGATATGGGTAGCAGGAGTTTCATTCGGGAAGTTGTTGGTTTCAAAAGCCCCGATAACCCAGATCAATCCTTTGTATTCTATAGCTTGAAAATGATTGAAAGCTAAAGGAGCGACATTGGATAAGGCCCGCCAGGTGTTTTCTTTGTAATTATAAATATCAATGGTATTGGCATTTTCCCGGCCGCCCATGACATAAAAACTTTCGCCTGCCTGAACAAAGGAATTTTCATGTCTAGCGGTATAGTTTTGATTTTCATTTGCAGGAGTCCAGCTATCAAATGGAAGGATTGTCCAAGAAAAGGTGGTAAATTCTTTATTAGGAGTGGGACTGTTGGAATCAGTAGCCCAGACTGTTATATTATAAGGTTGATTAGGAATAGCAGCAGGACTTACTGTTCCATAAAGTCTACCGTTTACTGGTTCGATATCAATTCCCGGAGGTAAATTAGTCGCACTATATAACAGCGTACCTACACCTCCTGTAGCGGAGCAGAGTAAATTACCATCCAATTTTTCATTAATTAAATTTACTTGATCAGGAATTGGATTGGTAAAGACGATCGGCGCTGCAAGGGTGGTGCCTATAATCTCAATGGCATTTATTATTGGATTTCCCGTCCTTTTGATAAATTCTATATTGAGCTGCCCATCCGATACACTAGTCTCAAATTGTTCTACTGCGGCAACACCTAATCCGTACTTTTTTACCAAATCCAAATTGCTTCTAACCGTGCTACCTTCTAACCTAATATCAAATATTCTTTCATTGATATTGACAGATCCGGCACCGTTTTCACCAACGTAAAAATTAACGATATATACGCCATTTGCTAGTGGGATATTGAATCGCATATTTCCGGTATTGGTTTTTTCTCTTTGGGATCCAAAAACTGAATTGAAAGTAGATTCAGAGATGTAACTAGGAACTGATGAATGTTTATTTGCGAATTGAAAAGAACTAGAGGATGCAGTACCGCCATTGACCGAATACCCAACTCCATCAAACATCCCATTTTGGTCATTCGGTACCCAAGTAGGCGCATTATTTTCTCCGATTACTTCTTTTCCACCTCCATTGATCCTATATAGGATCTGATTTGCCCTCACGACTGAAATTTCAAAACTTTGTTCGACAAAGTATCCGAAGGAGTCAGTTGCCCTAATGGTGATCAATCCTGAATACGGAGAATCAGTAAATGTCAGGGTGAGAATTTTGCCTACAATTTGTACTCCTGTTAGCGATAAAATGTTAGAACTGTACGAAAACGAAAGATTTTCTACTCCAAAATTATCGTCGAAATATTCTGCCAAATCAATTTCTCTTGGAGGAGAAGACACTTGTCTTGTTATATCGGGAATTTGATTGATAATATAAGGTTGTTCTCCTTCTACTTTAAAATAATCATAAGTAGTCAAAAATTCTTTGGCTATATCTGCGGATGTACCAAAAACTCCTATGGAAAGCGGTTTTGCAATGCCTTGTATAGCCTCCAAAACACTGCCGATAAGAACCTTAGTTCCTAGGCTGATAATTTCTCTATTCCCGATTTTAACTTGGGGTTCTACTGACCCTAGAGTGGGATTAACCTTGAAAATGAATTCAACTGTTTCGGAACTTAAAGGGCGGTCCCCTTCTGTTAATGGGACAATCAGCGGATTTGAATCGGGAATGTCATCTATTTCCAAAGCAGCCATGATTCCTGTTTTGGTAAACACCAATTTTATGAAATTACTTTGGGTACCATCACCCATTTGGATACCCAATTCCCCATTATGGTCAATATCATAAAACATTTGAGGACCTTGGAATCCTAAAAGTCCTCCGGTTACTACAAAATTTCCTGTCTCAGTGCCAACATTAACACCGAATTGGAATCCTTTTTCTTGGTTATTGGCCAAGCCATTTGCAGTACCGCCGGTCATGGCTATCTGAATAGCACCTGCCGCACCGCCATAAATATCATTTGGTAAAGGGCCTTCATTGAGTCGATCAAGCCAATTCAGCCAATTAGGGTTTGGTGCACCATTGTTCATCAATCCGGTAAAACCTAAACCACGGTATCCTAAAGGTCTGCCCAAGGCATCTGTTTTGTCAGAAAATAACTCATTATTGACAGGTAAACTGGATGGAGAACCCAACTGCAACGGGTCTAATTCATCAAGAATGCCATCCCCATCATCATCAAGATCATTTAAATCTGATATAAAATCCCCATCAAAATCATCAGGTTTAGAAGCACCATCACAGTAATTTGTACCATTATCGATTTCATCCTGATTGGTATAGCCATCATTGTCATAATCAGCATTGGGATCAAAAAAAGGATCTCCCGGAGGAGGGCAGAATGGGATGTTTGAAGGAGTAAGAATACTTACCCGATTATCAAAAGTTGCAACCCAAATAGTTCCCGGGAAACTATCATCATCCCCTTGGCAATGAATACCCAAAGCATTGCCTCCGTTTAAATTCCATTTATCTTCTTCTAATGATAATAGGGATCCGTCAGGTTTTAATCTGACTAAATGTAAAAAACCTTGGTTCCTGCCGGCAATAATAGACCCTTTTAAAACCCCATTAAAATTGGAAGCTTTGTATTCATCCAGCCCATTGCTGTTAGTTTTCCAAATCGTAACAATATCAAGTTGTGGTCCATTCAAATTTCCTAAAAAAGGATCCCGGTAATCTGCTTCATTAGGATTAGCAAGGTTTAGAGGTACGGGAGGCCAGTTTGCCGGTAATGAATTTTGAGCAAAATATTGAAAACCCGGACTTCCAGGAGCAACAGGTTCCAATATTTGAGTTCGAAATATTTCGTTAGGAGTATAAAGAGGGGAAATATTGACCCAACCACCATCATCTCCAATCGACTTCGTATATAATCCCGCTCCGCCGGGATTATGTGGAAATGTGGTTCCTACTGCGTAACCCACTCCTGGATTTGCACGGATAGGAGTGGGATGGCCCCCATAAAAAGAACCAAATTGATAGTTGTTTATATCTTGGGTAATGCGCAGAAGTCTGTCCCGGTTTGTCACGTATTCATTACTGGCAGATTTTTTTGAGCTATTACCTCCGAGTTCACCTAATACATAATTATTGGTGACTGTAAGTGGGTTACCTTCATTTTCCGGTAACCCTCCCCAATTGGAATTGGCACCATTGTCTGTAACTAAAACACTTCCTGATTCTGTCACCACAAAATCATAGGCATTCCTATACCCCGGAGTAAAAATTTGAACTGGTCCGCCCTCAACTAGAATCCCCATATTCAATCCGTCATTCCCTCCAAAGGGATCGCCTACATCTATGCCATCATACCCGGGCTGGTTAGGATTATAAATACCATTGACGTTTGGCCTTGAGGGATCATCGAGGGTAGGAATATTATATTTGAATTTTCTTCCTGATATTGGATCTATTTGGGTGGGCAATGCCTCTAAAGCATCCAAATCCATACTCAATATGGCTGCTGAAAGGGCATATTCAGTAATCCAGGTAAAATTTGTACTGGGTGAACCAGCATTAGTGAAGCCACCACTAGCCACCAAAAGATAAGGTTTGCTATTAATAAGACTATATTTTACTGCGTTTGTGGAATGGTTTTCTTCCGACCTTGGAAGACCCCTTACCAAATCGACTGCATCCCAAGTAGATCCAGTCCGGGTTAATTTGGTAATAATTCCCGAGTTGGTATCCAAAACTTTATCTCCTGATGGCCCCCCCCACTTAGGGTCACTTGAACCAACATAGATGATTGGGTTCGAAGCGGTCCCCACAACCTCAATACCTGTAATTTGCCTGTTTGACCTGCCATCCCATGCTGCGGTTCCAGTGTCGTCGTGATTTGGGATTGATCTGACTAGGGAGATTGTCTCAATCCCTGTAACCCTATAGCTATTAAATCCGGTACTTTCAATACTATAAACCCTTATAAGGCCATTCAATTGAGAAAGATAAAGACGATTGTCAGGACCAAATTTTAAAGCAGTTCCTTGTGTAGGAGCTGTGTATCCGTTAAAATTAAGAGTTGTAATATCAAATTGGACCGATTGAGATTTTGCATAAAAACTCCCAAAAATAAACGGGATCAAAAATAGAATTTTTGAAACTTTTTTAAATGACAAAGAATAGGATTTCATAATCTACTTATTAATGGATGGAAAAATTTACTTTGTGTGGTTTTTGCGAGAATTGATGGAATATTCCACTGGATTTATAACACAGTTCAAAACTAATAAACTTAATAATAAATACAAAAAAATGACCTATAAAATCTTAAAATTGAATTTTACAATAAAACCTAACTACCTTAAATAAGTATTTGTGAAATTTTATTCAATCCGACTTTCTTTTCTTTGGATTTCTGCAATCCTACTTCGGGATTGAATTGACGCTCTGTCAAATATCCTTTCACTAAGTATCTTCGGTTTAGTTTGTAGCAGATATAGTTTCGATGTACTTTTCCTTATCCACCCTGTTTTTTCTCAGGTCACTTTTCAGGTTGCTGACAGAGTGTGACCCCATCTCCGGTTGATCTCCCCACCTTTGGATGAGGGATCTCCTGTACATGTATATCCAAGAAGTATTCGAAGTCATCATATATGGCAATCTCGTCTATTTGAAGACCCGAATCTTTTTTTAATAATGCCATTTTTGAACTTATCTACACTTTTGACCTTTTGGTTCTCTTGTTTTTATTTTAAAATCCCAGAATTATTGGTTTGATTCACCTTAGTATCAAGAAGGATAGATGAGACAGTAATTAGGAATGCCTAAGACTTTTTCTGGATCCAATTGGAATATTTTTTACAAAAAAATGAGTCTAATCCAAGAAAGTGTATCTGTGATAAAAAACTTTTCCATCAATTTTGTTTGGGTGCCATACAGAAAATGAGGTTATCAGAGTTGACTCTATTTATCAACCTTGGATTTAATTAATCAATTTAATATGTTTGGCAAATTTATTTTGATATTTACTTTGTTAATTTATAGACATGAAAAGAATTTTGGTCACCGGTGGAGCGGGATTTTTAGGCTCCCATTTATGTAAACGGCTTTTGGACGAGGGAAATGAAGTAGTATGTGTGGATAACTTTTTCACAGGACGCAAAGTCAATATCCATCATTTGATGGATAATATCAACTTTGAGCTAATGCGTCATGATGTGACTTTTCCGCTATTTGTGGAGGTTGATCAGATTTACAATTTGGCTTGTCCTGCTAGCCCGGTGCATTATCAATTTGACCCGGTACAGACCACCAAAACAAGTGTGATTGGAGCTATTAATATGCTAGGCTTAGCCAAAAGATTGAAAATTAAAATTCTTCAAGCCAGCACTTCTGAAGTTTATGGAGATCCCGAAATACATCCGCAACCCGAATCTTACAAGGGGTCTGTAAATACTATTGGAATTCGTGCCTGTTACGATGAGGGCAAGCGTTGTGCGGAAACTTTATTTTTTGATTACCACAGGCAACATAAAGTAGATATTAAGGTGATGCGCATCTTTAATACCTATGGTCCCCATATGCATCCCAATGATGGCCGTGTTGTTAGTAATTTTATCGTTCAGGCTCTAAAAGGAGAGGATATTACGATTTTTGGTGATGGTATGCAAACCCGAAGTTTTTGTTATGTGGATGACCTGATCGAAGGAATGCACCGGTTGATGAATTCCCGTGAGGGGTTTACTGGTCCGGTCAATATTGGGAATCCAGGTGAGTTTACCATGTTAGAATTGGCTCAAAAGGTTCTTCGACTTACAGGCTCCAAAAGTCAATTGAAATTTTTGCCTTTGCCACAAGATGACCCCATGCAGCGAAAACCTGTCATAGATTTGGCTAAAAAGGAATTGGGATGGGAGCCTAAAGTACAATTAGAAGAAGGTTTGATGAAGACAATAGCTTATTTTGAAAAAGTTATTTAAACTAAAGAAATTGCTGAGACCCATCCACATGTAACGATTAAATAATGAAAATTACTGTTTTATTTAATCCTAAAAAGATTACGATTCTTTACACGATGTACCCT
Source organism: Aquiflexum sp. TKW24L (assembly GCF_023502205.1). Taxonomy (GTDB): domain Bacteria; phylum Bacteroidota; class Bacteroidia; order Cytophagales; family Cyclobacteriaceae; genus Cognataquiflexum. The sequence continues at coordinate 7,370 of NZ_JAMFLG010000024.1, forward strand.
TTTTGGATTTCAAAGTTTAGAAAAGAATTTTTGTTCACCACAGACCTTGAATGGGTAAAAAAATCTGATAAAAATAAAAAACTTTTGTTGATTGGTTGGTTTTCAGGTCAGGATAAAGAGGGATTGCACAAACAACTATTGGAATTACTATCTAATAAGTATGAGGCCATTTCCTACTTTGATGACAATGACGGGACTGAATCCCATTATTTGGATTTGCTGAAATATTTTAAAATTTATTACAAAAAGCAGGTATTTTTTGATAGGCAAAATTACCTCTTGGATTTTTATGGCAATAGAATCTTCACAGATTACTATCACCGAAGATTGGGAATCACTGAAGCCCCTTTGCCTAAGAGTTTACCAAAAGTTGAAAAACCTGAGTATTTAAGTAAGATAAAGGTTTCTTGGAATTTAGCTTATGGCCAATACCCAATTTCAAAACATAAACGATTCTTAGCAAGGTTGCTTTTCAAATGGACAGGGGAGGAGTTTATGAAGTATATTTTCTCTTCCAATATTATCCATAAGCAATTACCACAGCCAAATGTTCTTAAATGCCAAGCAAGATTTGGATTTAAAGGGTATAGGACATCAGTTGGATTTCAAAGAAAAATGTTTTTAGAGAAAATAGCCGGGAATGACCTTTTTTTGAGGGGGCAAATACCTTTCGAAGAATACAATAAGGAGATAAAAAATGTTAGTGCCATATTAAGTCCATTTGGATGGGGTGAAATTTGCTTCAGGGATTTTGAAGCCATTCTCAACGGTTCTGTTTTGGTAAAGCCTAATATGGACCATGTGCAAACTTGGCCAAACGTTTATATATCAAACCAGACCTACCTACCTGTCGAATGGGATGGCTCAAATTTAGAATCACAGGTTTCTTCTCTGTTTGAAAATGATTCAATAATGAATGAGATGCGGACTAAAGCTTGGGAAACTTTGAGACAAGGATATTTTCAAATGGATGAAAAAATAGTTGAAATTTTGGAAGATTTTGGCCGATAAGCCATGGTATATTTACCCCAAATACCTTTCCCATTAATGACCTAAATGATCATTTTTAATCAAAACAATTACTATAATTTAATTGTATCAGTTAATTTTGGGATTTTCTGTAGTGTAATAATATTTATATGATAAAAAATATTGTCCTGGTAGAGGAAAGTCTAGAGAGGCAAATACCGGAAAATTTCAATAAAAAGGACGATCATTTGTTTAAAATGTATTGGGAAACTATCAGGCCTGAATGTCATGTTCACCTCATTAATAATGCGTATATCATTAAGGATACTGTTTTTCTGCCAAGTAAACTTAAGTTTTTTGATAGGTACACGCATTATAATGGAGTCTCTTTTTTGGGGAAACTTATGCGTATTTATTTATGGGTTAGTAAGAGAAAGATAATTCTGGGAAAATCGGTTTGGATCCATGATAATTTTAGTGGTAATTATTTCCATTGGTTTGCGGAGTGTTTACCGAGATTGCTTTTTTCGGAGGCTTTTCAGGAAGGTCATGTCGTTATTCTCCCTAAAAGCCTGAGTAAATTTTCCTTTGTCAAGGAATCGCTTGATCTGATGGGAGTCAAATTCGAGTTTTTTGAAAAAAATCAAAATTATGTAATTTCTGAATTGATCCTTACAAGCTTAATTGGAAGGATATCTGAATATAGAAAAGAGCTTCTAGTAGAAGTGGGGCATAGACTTAAAGTGGGTTTCCTTAATATAAAACCATGGAGAAAAATTTACATTCGGAGAAAGCCCGCAAAAGCTAGAAATATTTTAAATGAAGAAGCTGTTTTAAAGGTAATGGAAGAGTTTCAAGTTGAAGTTCATGATTTTGAAGGATACAGCTTAATGGAACAAATCAAAATAATAAATGCCACCTGTTTGCTTGTAAGCATTCATGGGGCAGGGTTGACAAACATGATATTTATGCCCTACACAGGAAGTGTGTTGGAATTTCGCAATGAAGTAGATGGGGGACCTTCCACAAATTGTTATTTTAACCTTTCATCCGAATTAGGTATTAAATATTTCTATTTAACCAATAAAAGCACATCCCCTAAGACCAATCATGCAGATTTTACAATTGATATTAAAAAATTGAGAGGGGTACTCAAAGAATTAGAATAATTATTGCATTTCCCCTTTTATGATCTTGCTTTTCATTTTGGTTTCCTTGCTGATTCTAGATTATTTTTTTTTGCAAGATTATCTTGCTTTTCCAACCAATTTTAGAAACTTTCAATACCTGAGTTTTTCATTCGACCAAAGTATTACTAACCTGAGGTAAGTATCTGAAACCTTTAATTGGAGGAAAGAGTATCTTTCAAAATAATTTCAAGCCTTTTGGCGACTTTGTTGGTGTAAAAATTTTCTTTGGCAAAATGATAATTATAATTACTTATCTTATTAAGAGCCTCAGTATCAAGTAATAATTTTTTTACTTTGGAAATTGTATCATTGGATAGGATCTCGGAAGGTTTTATCGAAAGACCCATTTTACCTTCAACAAAAAAATCCTTTACACCACCGACTGTAGAGGTAATTAGAGGGAGTCCAAAAGCCATGGCTTCTAACAAGGAAATTGGCATTCCTTCCCCATGCATGCTTGGGAAAAGAAATATGTTTGACGAAGAAAAGACTTCTTTTTTCTTCTCTCCTGATAAATAGCCCAAAAACTCTACATTCTGTATTCCTTTTAATTTGACGTACTCCCTCAAAGCGTCCAGTATTGAACCACTACCGGCTATTTTGAAAATAATTTTTTTTTCTGGAAGTTGAGTTTGGAGTTCCTGAAATAAATTAACAGCTTCAAATACACCTTTTTCTTTTTCAACTCTTGCCATAAATAAGAAAATCAAGGGTAAATCATCAGTTTCATCCCAACTTTTCTTCGGGAAAAGACCATTTGTAAGTAAAGAATCAACAACTGTAGTTTCAAGATAGATTTTTTGATCGAATCCCCATGAGATCAATTTTGCCTTGAACTCCGAAGCAAGAACAATCAACGCATCAGCTTTTTTAAATGATTTTAAGGGATATAAGCTTGATTGATTGTATAAATCTGTTTTAAGTTCATAATCTTTATCCCAGCCATGAAAGAAAACGACTATTCTTTTATTTAAAAGTTTTAAAATTTGAATATATATTTGATCTCTTGTGCACCCCGTCGTTGCAAAAGAAGTATTGATTAAGTATATGTCGTACTGGTTGCTAATTAATTGAATCAAAAAGCGCGAGTAGTCCCTGAAATATTGAAATATCACCTTTGGGCTTTTAATGGTGCTTTTATTGCCTCTAAAAAAAAACTCATAGTTGTTTCCCATCACCTTTTTAAGTGAAGAAAAATATACAGCCACCCCTCCGGGTTTATCAAAATAAGGCGTAAGTATTAAAACTTTCATATAATTAGTGTGTGGAAAGGAATTTTAAGCAAATCAAATTTATATAATTGTATGGATAAAGATTTATATAAAAAGGGTGATTACCTCAAAAGCTGTGCCCCATAAATTGTTGAAATAGTTTTGTGATAAAATGAAAATATTTTCCGGTGAATTTATTTAAAATGAATTGATTTGCCTTATGTCTGCTTTTTTCCAATTTTGTTTAAAAGTTTTAATATTTCAACAGACTTCAGTATCTTAAAGGTTAACAATAGATTTTTAAATTTAAAAACCACAGGGGTATTTTGCCTTATGCAAAAAACAAATACCATATTTGGCAAGTCCTGCTATTTTGGGGTCATTTTCATAAATTACTATAAAAACTAACATTTTAGTATGATCTAAATGCCTACTGTTTTTGGATATTATGTATGAAATTGTTTTTGAATTTACCCAATAATGGTTAAACCTTAAGATGATGAGATAATATAATTAATATATAGCTTTTCACGCAATAAGTTCCCTCAATCAATGAAAATATCTTTTGTAATTTCTATTATAGCTAAGATGGTCAATATTCCTGTTCCTTATCTTTTTTGCTGGATTTCCGCCATAAATAGACCAAGGTTCTGTATCTTTAGTAATTACAGAATCTAGTGCAACTGCAGTACCCTCCGCCACTCTTCTTCCGGGAAGAACAGAAACTCCTAAGAATAAACTAGCGTTATCTTCAATAATTACGGAAGCCCCTACTGTTTTATAATCGGGGTCATCCAAATCGTGTCCTAAAGTCATGATTTTGATATACCCTGCCAAATCCACATTGTTGCCAATTCGGATTCCTCTTCTTCCGTCTAATAAGGAGTCATGACCTATAGAACAATTTGACCCTATGACAATATTCCACGGAGAATATACCCTTAGGCCCATCTGTATATTTGTATTCTTTCCAATTTTCATTCTATAAAAGTACCTATAAATAATTTTTCTTATAAAATAGCTTGGAATTTTTGACACTAGATGATTGGCAAAGCTTAAGTAAAAAAAATGAAAATATTTAATTATTTCACCCTTTAATCCACTTTTCTTTAATCTATTTGTTTCCATGTCCAATGCTCTTATTTTGATAAAGGAAATAACTAAGCCCGGCAAACATCCATGCATTATTCCACCGCATAAATATGTTTTTGTCTTTGTAATGTTTGTGAATTCTAAAATAAAAGCCTCCTTTCTTATCCTGCATGTTTTTCCCCATCCATAAGGCCACTTTCTTTGCCATATCTAAATACCCAAATCTACTGAGAGACAAGAGAGACTGTGCTGCAGCTGTACTATCAATTGGATAAATTTTATTGTCGTAAAACTTTGGGATTCCTCCATTTTCAAAGAAATGATTAACATAAAAGTGTAGCCCCTTTTCGAATTCATGGCTATATTCTTTGTCTTGGCAAAGAGTCATATAAGCATCAATACAATCCAAGTTGTAGCCGGTATGGTAGTTGTCAGCCCATGTTCGTGCATCATGCATAGCATAAGGCCAAGATCCGTTCTCTCTTTGAACTTGGGTAACGTATTGGACTGCAATTTTTGCGGTTTTTTTAAGTTCCGGATCCAAATTAAAGTAATATGCTTGCGAGAGTAACCTAGCAGCTTTTAAAGAAGCGTTCAACACAAATTGATTGTCAACCGGGGAATATGAAAAACAAAACAGTTCACCTTCATAAGAACGATTGAGATCTTTCAACACAAACTTGCTCGCATCTAGAATAATTTCTTTTATCTTTTCATTTGGAAAAATCAAATAACTTTCAAAAAGTGAATTAGTTATTATTCCGGTCGCTACGCTTGTGGGTACATAGGCATTGATTTTGGTATATCGGGCCTCCCAATCAAAATCATAACCCCAGCAAAAACCACTATAACCGGTTGACTTGTTTTTGACCAAAAGATCAAGTAAAAAATCAATTTCTTTTTTGTAAAATCCCTCATCTGACGGAATAGCCTTTCCCAAATAAGAGTATGCTTGGATGCAAAGGCCAATTGTTACAGGATTTAATCCCTTTTTTACCAATAGAATCCTTCTTAGATTGATGGGTATTCTTTTACAAACTTGTTGAGCTCCAAACCTAATTATCCGAGACCTTAGAATGGGAAGTTTAAAGTAGGGAGACAAAAGAGTGTCATAAGGATCATACCCCTTATACCCATTTGTTCGAATATGCTCCTGCAATTTTAATATAGAAGAAAGAATAGCATCCATTTGGAGAAATTATCTTTTATAAGTAAACTAAATTAATTCCAATTACCAGCACAATCCATGATAATTTGATAGGTTCTCCAAGTCCTCGATCCGGACAAGGTCAATTACCGCAGATTTTTTGGAAAGTGCGGATTTATGTTTGTGACCATCAAAGTTTTTGTGGTTGATTAAAATGATATCCGCACTTTCAATCGCCTCCATAGGGTCATTGGTTATAAGATCGGATAAATGAGGCAAATGCTCATCAATAAATTGTTTATTGGCACCCACGAGTTTTGAAAGGTGCACATTTTTATCATAAATCGATAGGCTATAACCTTTACCAATCATTTTTTCAGCCAAATCGACAGAAGGACTATATCGTAAATCATCTGTACCCTCCTTAAAACTTAGACCCATCAAGGCAATTTTTTTCTTTCCTGTTCTTTGGATTATCTCGAATGCAAGTCTTTTTTGGTTTTCGTTGGAATCATGAATTGCATTTAGAACAGGAGAAAGTATATAATGATCATGTGCCAAAGTAACCATTCCTTTGAGATCTTTGGGAAGGCAAGAACCGCCATATGCAAAGCCTGGCTTGAAATAGGCCGGAGAAATATTGAGGTGGGTATCTTTACAGAATATTTGCATTACATGGTGGGAATCTATCTCCAAAGCCTTGCAAATATTTCCAACTTCATTGGCGAATGTGATTTTGAGAGCATGAAATGAATTGTTAACATATTTAATTATTTCTGCAACTTCAATCCCTGTTATCTCAATGGGTGCCTCAAGTTCTTCATAAATAGACGCAACTATTTTTAAGGCTACTTCATGATCTCCACCAATCACCGTTACTGAGGGGTTATAGTAGTCTTTAACTGCTGAACCTTCCCTGAGGAATTCGGGATTGGAAACAACAGAAAAAGCAACTCCTCTTTTTTTACCCGAACTGTTTTCAATGATTTCGCCAATTTTTTTATTTGTACCTGGCATTACAGTACTTCTTATGACTACAACATGGAATTCATCTTTTTTGCGAAGAGCTTCGCCAATTTGTTCTGCTGTTTTATAAATGTAACTTAAATTCAAATGACCATGGCTGGATGAGGGTGTACCGACACAAAGAATACTTACTTCAGAATTTAACACAGCTTCCTCGGCAAATACTGTAGCAGTAATTTTTCCTTTTTGAAATTCTTCTGAAATGATAGTATCTATATCCTTTTCGACTATGGTAGGTAAACCCTTATTAATAAGGTCTACTTTGAATTGATTTACATCTACTCCGATGACTCTGTGTCCATTTTTTGCAAGACATCCTAGGCTTACGCATCCGACATAACCTAATCCAAAAATTGAAATTTCCATTATATTAAAGTTTAATGTATTGTTTGATTTTATTTTCCATAAAAGTGTTCATATCATCCCATTGGCACAATAAATCACCCCGTATTTTTTCTTGAACGCCCTTATCAGTTTCAGTTTTGAGTGATAAATTAATTGGTGATATGGCATTATCCAGGGGGTAATGTTTCAAAATTCCTCGATCTATAAGAAGCTGATTGGCTTTCATTTCTCTAATCCCACAATAAATACTGGGTACACCAAGCATTGCACCTTCTCGGGCCATACTGTCCCCTGAAGAAACCGTAAGTTTAGAAAAATAAATGAGAGAGTGGATATCTTCGATTGGTTCCTCCATAATGATCCAGTTTGGGGGGAATTTTCCCTTGATAGTTTTGTCTTCAAGTGAAAGCAAAAAAGGATGTGTTGGGTCGAGTTTGCCTGAAAAGCTACAAACAATAGCATCCATTTGATTATAGTAATTGAAAGATTTATTACTTACTTCTCTTACAAATACATATTTGTAAGGATTTAAACCATATTTGGCCAGAACGGATTGATTTGGCGTAAAATATGAAGGGCTTAAGTAGCTCCATTCTTTCAAACAATTGAACCATTCAATTTTTGATGATTTGTTGGTTATAGGTGGGAAATATAGTTTTGTAGAAAGAATTTCATTTATTTTATTTATTCCTTTTCTCTCCGGATCATCATAAAATTGCAGCAATGGTATCCTACATATGCTACAAGCCAATGCGAGTGGGGCACTGCTTGCCGCAATACATATATGAACTTTCTTAGATAAAATAAATTTAATGAAATCAGCCGTCCTTATAACATTACCATTCCAAAAAATGGACCATCTTGTTCCTTTGCTGCTACCGATTTTAAAGCAGTCAAAACCCGGGTATTCTTTTTCAATTATTTTTGACAATTTACCTCTGTCAAGATAGCAAATTGTTACGTTCCATCCCTGTTGCTGAAGCCTTCTGGATATGTTTTTGAATAGATTTAATTGGGCAGGATGTTTGATATCGATTAAAATATTTTTCATGTTTTATGAAACCTGAGATGAAAGCGGTTTTTATATTCAAAGGTAAAAATTGTTAAGTGACTAGATTTTGTTTTTCTTTCTAAACTCTTTTGTAAACTTGTCTTATTTTTTGAGACTCGGTTTTATTGAAAATAAGGAAGGCGTCATTCTTCCATACAAAAATAGTAACTCGTAAATCTACAAATTTTGGGTGGTTATCAATGCCTATTTCCATATTCCCATTTTCATCTACGGCGCATCCTGTTTTCGATAAACGTAAGAAAATTCAAAAGAACCTATATCTGGAAATAAAAATAATGGAATAACAAAAAGCAAAATTTTACATTACAAAAATATGTTAATAAAATTGGTCTTTTAATGTAATGGCAATCTTAAATCTGAATTATTTGGATTAATAGCCTCAAAAATAAATATAATCTTTGAAATTCTATATTACTTTTGTTCTAAACATATTAATCATCACCGTACCATTTCTCATTCTTACCAATTACCAGGCAAATTATATCTGAGGTCAAATTTTGTCCCGCTGATAGCTGCTTGTTTACGATAATAGGCAACATTCCCATATTTGTTTTTATGTTTTTATCCCTACACTTTAATTATTGTTTAAGTCATAACTAAAAACATTGGATAATCCTCATGATGAGGTTTTATTGGTATCTTTTCAAAGGATATAGTGGTTAGGATGGTTAAAAATATTTAGTATTGGGATAGAATTAAACCGCTAAATTTTCACTTGTGGATACCAAAAAAATTACCATATTATTTTTTATAGGCTCCTTAACCTCAGGAGGTAAGGAAAGAAGATTGTTAGAACTTATCACATTTTTGGAAAATGATGAAAAATACCGACTGATTTTGGTTACCAAAAAGACAGAAATATATTTCGAGAATTTTAAATTTTTAAAGATGGAATGGGTGGAAATGGAAAGTGAAAGAATTGGATTAAAAACCTTTTTTGACTTTTTTGGGATTGCAAGGAAAGTAAAGCCCGATGTTATCCACACTTGGGGAAGTACCTACACGCTTATTACATTGCCATATTTGTTCGTTAATAGAGGTGTTAAATTGGTAAACAGCCAAATCACTTCAGCTCCACCTCGGGTCGGCCGGGGGGAACAGTTAATTTGTCGAATTAATTTTATGTTTTCAAATGTAATCCTAGCCAATTCTATTGCTGGAATTGAAGCATTTAATGCCCCAAGGTATAAGAGTAAGGTCATATTTAATGGATTAAATTTTAAAAGATTTGAAAATCTTAAGCCAATATCTGATGTTAGGATGCTTTATAATTTGGATAAAAAGTATACTGTAATCATGGTGGGTTCTTATTCACCAAACAAGGACTTTCTAAAATTCTTTAGAATTGGTATTGCAGTTTCCAAACTAAGAAGCGATACCAAATTTATAGGAATTGGATTTGCAAAAGGTCATGGTGAGCGTTTATTTCAAGAATGTGAAGAGATAACTAAGGATTTTCCTAATTTAGTTCCAATGCCTGGGTCGAGCCAAATAGAGTTTTTGGTCAATGCATGTGATATTGGAGTTCTTTTATCTCCAAATGGGGAAGGATTGTCTAACGCTATTTTGGAGTATATGGCATTGGGAAAGCCAGTAATCGCGAATGATGCTGGGGGTACCAAAGAAATTGTTGAAAATAAAATCAATGGATACTTATTAAATAATGAATCTGAGGAGGAGATAGCAATATTGATCAATGATCTTTTAAATGATCCTCGGAAAATGGAAATAATGGGGAAAAACTCAAGGGAACGGATTTATAAGGATTTTTCCTTAGAAAGAATGGGGACAGCTTTTGAGAAAATTTATCAGGACCTTTTATAACAAAAGTTTAATTTAGATTATTACAAGATAATATTTTAAATGTATTTTCAAATCTATAAATTTAATCATTATAAAGTATAAAGGATGAAAACTATTTTATATCTGGGGTTCAATTGTGTAAAATAATGATTTGCAGTATTTTTAAATGGATTCAAATTTTGTGAGGTCTAAGTAAAATATCATCTCGTTAATCAACAAAATATTTTTGTGTAAATTACAATCAATATGGTACAAGTTGAAAACGGCAATAATTCTCAAGTAGTTTTTCTTGAGGGTGAAGCCGGCTTGAAGGAATTATATGACCCTAATTTATTGAACCAATGGAATCATTTGATGCAAAATTCATCGGTATCCTCTGTTTTCCAATCTCCTGATTTTGTTCTTCCTTGGTTGGAAGAAAACAAAAATGATTATTCTCCTTTAATCCTTTTAATGTATTTAAACGGTACGTTAGTGGGGCTTTTGCCACTTGCAAGAAAAATTGACGCCAAATCAGGGCAATTGTCAAAACATTTGGTTGGATCAGGTCATTTCTATGCAGTGTATCAAACTTGGTTATTGGTAGACGGTAATGAAGATTTTTTTTGGAATAAAGGCTTGATCGGATTGATGAATCATATTCCAGGTTGCGAAATCAATTTAAAATCTTTGCCAAATCTGGAATCTTTTAAAAAAATGGTTTCCAATAATAAGGTTAACAAATACAGTGTTATTGAGAAATATCATAATCCAATTTTAGGGTTTAAATTGGATGGTTATCAAAAAATCATAAACAAAAGGCATTTTAAGGCCAAGTTTAACAGAGTTAACAAGAGTGGAGAACTTCATTTCGAACATTTAAACTGTTTGGAAAGACTACAGCTTGCTTTGAATCATATCGAAGTTTTTCATAACCTTAGACAGGGGGCAGCATTCAACAAAACCCCATTCCCTTTAGATAAGGAGGAGAGGAATATTTTTATTGAATGGTTTAAAAAGGGAATACTTCATGCTACTGCTCTTTGGTTAGATGAAGAATTGATTGGCGCCGTTATCATGATCAAAGATGGAAAACATACAGTTCATTTGGCCGGATTAATAACATATTCCCCGTTACATGGGAAGTATTCGCCAGGATTGGTTCATTTGTATTTGCTTGTATCAAGGTTAAAAGAAGAAGGTCTCACTTACTTAAAACTATCTCCCGGATATGATTCATATAAAGAGAGATTTTCTAATGAGAGTGAGGAATTATTTGAATTGCTAATTTCAAACAATAGATTTTCTTTACTGAAAAGAAAATTTAGAATCTCCATTAGAAATTTCCTTATTATGAAAGGAATTCGTCCAATGGAAGTAAGCGTTTGGATCGATAAAAAGAGAGCCTTATTCAAAAACAAGTGGTTTAAGTTAAAAAAAGGTAACCCTCATAAGGAAGTTGACTGGATTCTTTTTTTGAGAAAGATTGAGCAGACAAATGGAAAAGAGTTTAAGGGAGATATTGACTTAAGGGTTATGGACATTTCCCAATTACTTTTGGTTGATGACTGTACCTTTGAAATAAGCCGATGGGAATTCTTGAACGATGCATTGAAACGTTTAGAGGAGAACCAAATTTTTTATACTTTGACCCAAAAAAACAGGTTGATATTTTGCGTATGGGGGAAGAAACCTGAAAAGTTGTCTGATGTGAATGATGATTTGAAGATTTCCTACATTCCCAAAAACATTTTTGCGGCATTAGATATTGATTTCAAACAACTTAAATCTTGGAAAGAATATTAATATTTGCTTGATAACTGCAATAAAATTCGTTTTTTTGTCCAAGTATTCTTTACTTGATTTTTATAAATAAATTTAATCAAATTTCACCCATTTATTTAAATCAATTTATTTATTATCCCGCTTTATTCAACAAATATCTGAGGTTTATTCACCAAAATACTATTCCCTAGATTTTTATTATGAAATTTAAAAACACTGTCATTAACTTCCATGTGATAAAAAATTCTAATTGGATGGAACGTATTTTTATTTTACTAAAAAAACACTATAAGTTTGTTTCTCTTTCTGACTTGGAAGATTTTTATTACCACGATATAGGACTTAAAAATGCATGCCATATCACAGTTGATGACGGTGATATCAGTGTCTACACTCATTTATTTCCAATTATAAAAAAATACCAAATTCCTATATCTATTTATGTTTCTCCTTTGTGTGTCAAAGCCGGAGAAAATTTTTGGTTTCAGGAGATAGTTGGCTATGATTTTAAAAAGTTATTTGAATATTTCTCAAAGGTATATGCTCACGAAGCACATTACGAAGGAAAACACCAACTCTATGCAGTTTTGAAACAATTGCCTATTGAAGAACTAATAAAGCTTATCGATTCTTTCAGAATAACCGAAGGGATTGAACCAAAATCCCGTATGGGGCTAAATTTGGAACAATTATTAGAATTGAAAGCCTCGGGTCTTGTTGAAATTGGGGCACATACATATAAACACCCAATATTAGCCAATGAGGACAATCAAACAGTTACGTACGAGATCGGATCTTGTATTTTAGAATTGGAGGAAATGATTGGAGAAAAAGTGAAGTGGTTTGCCTATCCTAATGGTATTCCCTCCTTAGATTTTTCCAAACGTGAAATGGAGATTCTTAGGGAAAGTGGAATAAAATTGGCTTTTTCTACAGAAAACAAAAGGTTTTCAAAAAGTGATGATCCTTTAAGTGTCCCAAGAACCGGGATATCCAAAGGAAATATTCCATTTATTTTCGCAAAATTGTTTTTTGGAAGTAGATGGGATATATTGAAAGGATTATTTAATTCAAATAAAGAGTTGGAGATCAGAAAAAAAATGGTTTCACCTCAGAAAATTTCTTAATCTAATATTATGGGGCCAAGTGATCTGAGAGTACTTATTTTTGTTCCCCATTTTTTCAAACCGGGGGGAGTTGCTCTGTTTTACAAATCCATGCGGCCTTATTTCGAATCAAATTATAAGTATTTTTTCAGAGGGAATAGGTCTTCAAATAATGAAAAGTGGGCTATTTTCAGTTACCTATTAGATTATACAAAGTTCCTGATCTATTTATTGATAAATAAAACAGATTTGATAGTATTAAATACTTCTTTAGCCAAATCTGGATGCAGCAGGGATGCCGTCTTCATCTTCATTTTGAAATTATTTAAGAAAAATTTTATAGTGTTTTTTCATGGTTGGAATAAAGAGTACGAAGAAAAGGTTGAATTGAATTCGGGTTTTAATAAATTTCCTTTAAATCAGTTTAAAAAGGCCTCCTCCGTGGTGGTTTTGGCCAAAGATTTCAAATCGAAATTGGAATCTTGGGGTTTCAAACAGGAGATATATTTAGGAAGAACTGTTGTAGAGGATAATTTGGTAAAGGGATTTAAGAACCCAATCCTGAAATTTAAGGATGATTCTATTTTCACCTTTATTTTTTTAGCTAGGTTAGAGAAGTCAAAGGGTATTATAGAGGCCATTCAGGTTTTCAGAGAAATCCAAAAAAGAAATTCAAGTAAGAAATTTCAATTTAAAATAGGAGGAGAAGGCGGCTTCTTTCAAGAGGCTAAAATTTATGTTGCTGATAATGGAATACCGGGAGTTTTTTTTCTTGGTCATGTAGATGGGCTAGTAAAGAGGCAACTGTTGGAGGAAGGTCATTTTCTCCTTTTCCCCTCATACAGTGAGGGGATGCCTTTATCAGTTTTAGAAGCGATGGCTTTTGGTCTCCCCTGTATGGTTACTGCCGTTGGTGGACTAAAAGATTTTTTTGTAGACAAAAAAATGGGCGTATTGCTTGACAACTTGGACATTGAAAAGGCAGCTGAATCTGTTAATTCAATTATCAATGACCTTCAACTGTTGACAGATATTTCCACCACCAACTTCTATTTTGCCCAAGAGCATTTCCTCGCCTCTCATATTGCAGAATCCCTAAAAGAATTAATTTTAACTGTTTACAATAGAGGAACTTGATACTTAAATACCTGAAGTCCAAACTGTTTAATGAGACAAAGAAATGGTTTAATTTCCTCTTCTTGGTAATTTGGCTTTATGCTATTATTGCTTCCATTTCTGATTAAATAGAAAAATGGAGGGTTTGGTGTTTATTATAATCAACCCGAAAATGCTAGGTGCCTATTGCCATTAAAATTAATTTCTTGATATTTTACTTAGATATTATTTGGGTTTTTTGTTTTAATGTATGTACGCAATTATACCTGTAGATTGGATATCCATTTAAATTCTTATCTGCATACTGAAATGCCCGGTACATCGGTCTTTCGTCCCCACTGAAGAAGAATATAGGGTTACTGGCAAAGAAGCGTATATACATGTTTGTTTTTAAATTTTCCCGTAGGTAATTAATTTAATTTTTTAAGAGAACACATTAAAATAAATTTGTGACACGAAAATTGATTTATTAAATATATGTTTTAAGGTTAATATCTTTCTTGACGTTAGAGAAGTCTTCTTCGATGTAGGCTGTTTAGGATTTCATTTCAATTTGGAAACAGTTTATTATTTTGAATTTGTCCATATTCTATTACTTTTAATAATCAAATAAGTCTCTAAAATCTAATGAACATTTGTAAAGTACTTTTGCCCTCTCAATCTCGCGCCTTGGCCTTAGATCAGAGATTTTTGATGGCTTGGGATGAATTGTATTCTACTTGCCCTTGGGCCACTGTTTTTCAATCTAGAGATTTTATTTTGACTTGGTTTGATTGCTTTTTTGAATTTCAACCAACCATACTAACCGATTGGGACGGAAAAACTATGCATGGTTTATGGATTTTAACCGAGTCAAAAAGGGGTTTTTCAGGGCCTGGATTGGATTTGGCTGAATATCAAGTTTGGCTTTCTACTCCACAAGTTCAACAGACTTTTGTAAAAGAGGCCTTGAAGGTATTCTCAAAAATTTTCCCCAAAAAATCTATTCATCTAAAATATATCCCAGGTTCCACTTCCTTGGAGGTATTTAATAGAAGCAGTTTTTTCAAACCAAGAACTGCTTGGTTAGACTTTCAACAACCAATTATGGAAGTGGACAAGGCTACCCTCCAAAATGAACTTAAAAAGAAAAATAGAAAAGAAAAAATCAATCGATTAAAAAGATTAGGAGAATTGCAATTTTCCCAAATCACCGAATTGGAACAGTTTAAATCTCTAATTGATGAGATGACCCTTCAAAGTGATTTCCGTAAAGGAGCCCTTTATAACAAGACTTTTTTCTATGATGAACCTCATAGAAAGGACTTTTTGCTACGATTGTTTGAATTGGGACTTGTACACGTTACGGCCCTTTCTGTAAATGGTACCCTTATAGCTTCCAACGCCGGGGTAATGGGTCGGAATGTAGTCCATTTACAGGGCATCAATAGCCATTCACCTTTTTATTCCAAACATTCCCCCGGTATACTTCATTTTCTGATGTTTGGTATCGCATTGAGTGATGCAAATATCCCTGTTTTTGACCTAACTCCCGGAGGTGCTGATGGCTATAAAGCTGTCTTAGCAAATAAAAATGACGAAGCCTACGAATTTTGGTATGGACCTAGGGCTTTTATAATTTCCAAAAAAATCTCTTTAAGATTAAAAAAGTGGCTCAAGTTAAAACTCCAAGGTAAAATGTTACGAAATATGGACCTGTCCAATTTCAACGTCTTGATTCCTCAACTCAAAAGTGACCTGACCTTTTGGATAAATCGTCAATTTTGTTTTTTGAAAAAAGAAAGAGTCAATTTTTTGGAAAAGCGAACTCCGGTTTTCGAATTCTCTTCTAAAACAGATGGCATTAATGGGGGAAAATTGCAGATTCCCAATATAGAGCCTAAGCAATTCGAGATTTCTAGAAACAAGCTATCCGACCTTTTTTTATGGAAGCAAAAAGATTCTAAAATACCAAGAATGAAACTTTTTCAAGATTGCTTGGTCCGTATAGAAAATGGGCAGGAGATATATACACTAATCAGTGAGGGTTACCTTATCGGCATTTGCTGGTGGATTCCATCTTCAGCCAATAAAGGAAATATAGATAAAACCAAAGACCATTCACACTTTGGATTCCCCTCTCTAACCTGTTCTTATTATGTGGGTGGAAAGGAAGAACTTTTGATGGAATGGATCAATTGGATGCTATTCAATAAATTAGCCCAACAGGACCCCTTGGAAAAAATTTTCTTGGAAGTAACCAAGGAACAAAAAGAATTGTCAAAAATAGTTCTGGGATCAGAATATTGGAAAGCAATAGTGATTTAATCCCGAATTTCCAAAACAAAAAAGGTTGCTTATTTCTAAGCAACCTTTTTGATTTTTTTATAGAAAGATTTAGAGCTTAGAAAGCCTCCTCATGTGTCTTCTTTCCAAAAATGGTCAACCATATTATTTTGACGTCAAACCAAAGTGACCATTTTTTTAGATATTCAAGATCATGGGAGGTTCTTTGCTTTTTTTGTTCTTCAGTATCCAATGGACCTCTCCATCCATTTACTTGGGCCCATCCGGTGATTCCTGGCTTGTAATAATGCCTTACCATGTATTTATCCTCGGTTTCCTGCATTAACTGATTGAGAAAAACCCTGTGAGGACGTGGACCTACGACACTCATCTCTCCTGTCAAAACATTGATAAATTGCGGTAATTCATCAAGACTATATTTTCTTAAAAATTTACCCACTTTAGTTATTCTTGGATCATCCTTTACGGTAGATTGAATACCGCCCAAAATACTATCATTGTTGCTCATGGACCGGAATTTATATACTTTGAATGGCTTACCTCCTTTACCCGTCCTTATTGGCGTGTAAAAAACAGGTCCTGGGGAGTTAAGCTTGATTACTATACCAATTAGAATAAAGATTGGCGAAAGAAATAAAAGTACAGCTGATGCAAATATAATGTCAAAAACATTTTTCAATAAGTTTGGAAACCAATTGTCCAAAGGAAGTTGACGGATATTTACCAACTGAAGATCACCAAACTGGTATGTCTTAAAATTCTCTCCAAATATTCCTTGATAGTCGGGAACAAATCTTATTCTTGTCCCATGATAATCCGCAACTTCAACAATTGACTTTATTTTATCCAACTCATTGTAAGGCAAAGCAATTATTATTTCATCAGCAAAGTTATCCTTCAAATAGTCCTTTAATCCCTCTAAGGTAGAAACAACTCTGTCATTCTTACCTGTCGCATTAACTTCCGGACTACATTCAATAAAACCCTGGACCGCAAATTTGGCATAGGAATTAGACTCTAAAAAACCTGCCACTTTATTTGCCAATAGACCTGATCCAGCAATTAATGTTGTACTCATCTTGGCACGTCTCTCCTTTATAGGAGCTGAAAGTCTAATTACTAGTGAATTGGTAATTATACCTAAAGATGGGATCCCCGCCAAAACAGCAATTAATAAATTTCGAACATCTTTTGGAAAGGAAAATATCAAATACATAATCCCGATAATTCCTGCCAAAATGAAGTATGTTTTGAAATATTTGCTCATTCTAGATTTGAATAAGCTGCTCCCTGTCCAATCAACGTACAATTTGTTCGAGTAACCAATGATCAGCCAAAGAGAAATCAATGCTATTAAAAATACTACCTCCATCCTTTGGAAGTTGAGGTCATTTATTCTGTAAAAGTACAATGAAACAAAGAATGCAATGCTTAAGCTAATCACATCCCAGAAAACAAGAACAGGGACGTTTGATTTGTGATGATTTGTCATAGCCTTTAAAAATTATTTTAATGTAGAATATTTAAGCTTTTTACTATGTAAGTAATAAACCAAATGGTGGTTAAGTTATCTAAGGCTTTTTGAATGGCATCAAATATACATAAAATTGTATTTCAATCCCAAAAATAACCTTATTAAATAAACATTACCTTTTTTTCGGTTTTGCGTAATGATGATGTAAATATAAAGGCTTAAAATTAAAATAAAAACAAAATGCAAAAAAAATTATTCAAAAAGCAAAAATATGTATTGATATGATATTAGTTTAAGTCTGTATTTTGAATTCTCATCTTGGTAGAATTAAAATAATATATTCAATTCAACTATTTTTAAGATTAAAAGAAGATGAGATCTAAAATATATAGATTATCAAATATTCAAATTCTTAACTTTCTTATGTTTATTTATGTCAAATAGAATTTCTCTATTTCATTAATACATTCTAATTAGCAAATACTTGGCCATATTTTATTGCATGATCACGCCAATCAGGATTAAAAATTATATGTCACCGTTATTCTAAGTGGATTTCCTTTCCTCTATTTCTGAAAGTTCAGTTAATTCTTATTTTGAGTTTTTTACTAATGAGTTTCGATTTGAATTATCTTGCCGTAGGAAGAATTCAAAAATTTTTACTTAATGAACCAAGATCATAGCCCATAAAATCCCATTTTTGTATTCCTATTTGCTAAAAGCGACAATTAAAATTTCTTATTTTGAAAATTTATCTTCTGTTATTAGGTTATGCTTTATTCCTTTTCTTTTTGGGATATTGCATTCCACGACAAGAGTTTTTGATTACATTTATTCTTTTTGGGCTTTGCTTTATACTCTATCTTTTGATTTGCTTGAATTTCAAACTTAGGAATTTCTCAATTGTGAGAGGATTGTTGTTTGCAATTTTATTGAGGATGATTTTGATTGTTTCCGTACCCTCACTTTCAGATGATTTCTACAGGTATTTTTTTGATGGGCAATTGTTAAACAGTGGACAAAATCCCTATTTGATGACTCCTTCAGAAATCATGAATTCTAAAGGTGCTGAATTAAATGCATACTGGGTCTTGCTATATTCCAAGATGAATTCCCATGACTATTTTTCCGTTTATCCACCATTGCACCAATTTTTCTTTTACATATCTTCCCTTGGAGGTCCAAGTTTAGTCTTTAACATTCTAATTCTGAGATTGGTCATAATTGCATTTGACTTTTTGAATATGTATTTATTGTATAAGATTCTTATTCAATTGGACCAACCAATTTCAAAAGTTTGGTTTTATGCATTCAACCCGCTTATCATTCTCGAACTGACGGGAAATCTTCATTTTGAAGGATTGGTTTTGACAGGAATTTTGACTTCAATTTATTTTTTTATCAGAAATAAATCAGGATTATCTTCTCTTGGATGGTCGTGGGCTATAGGAATAAAGATGACACCTTTAATGCTAGGACTGTTTATGGTATCTAAATGGAAGAAGGACCAGATGCTGTCGTTTTTTATCTTTTCGGCAATATTTATTTCGTTGTCTTTATTTCCTTTGATTTTTTCTAACGGCTTTCAAAAATTATGGCAAAGCATAAGACTATTTCAAAGCAATTTTGAGTTTAATGCATCAATTTATTATTTGATTAAATGGTGTTCAGGTTTTTTTATTAATTATAATCCGATTGCGTATGTCGGACCCACACTTAATATTATTGCCCTCATTGCAATAATATGGTATAGTTTAAAAGTCAAGATTTATAATTATGAGGATTTTTGTATTGGAATAGTATATGTCTACCTTATTTATCTTTTGGTTCAAAATGTGGTCCATCCGTGGTATATCATTCCTGCATTTGGTGTCAGCTTATTGACCAAAAGTAAAATATTTTTCGTTTGGACAGGATTGGTATTTTTATCCTACAATGCTTATTCTAGTGAGAATTTTGAAGAAAATACAATTTTACTTGTAATAGAATATTCTTTATTGTTCATTTTTATATTAAAAGAGATATTCTTTAAATCCTTGTTGAGTGAAAAATATCAAATTTAAGGTATTTAAAAATATAGCAATTTAATGGTGTTGTAAGCTGCTAGTAAGGATCAAAAATATTACTTTAACACATAACTATCCATCAAAACTAAATCCTCCTTATTTGCTTAAAAATTTTATTCAATACCACCTCTTTATTTTGAGTGATCCTAATTTTGGTTCCATCCACCATTTCAACCATACCTCCCTCAGATTTTAACACCTTTTTAATATATATTGGATTTATCAGGTGTGAATGATGAATTCTTAAAAAGCCATTATCTACCAATATTTCACACATATCTTTTAAAATTCTTGATACGATCAATTCTGTCAATTGCATTTTATCATTTGAATTCAGGCAAAATACTTTACTATAATTCCTGTCAGCTTCACACCTAACAATATCATCTATATTAATAATTTCAAAGCCATTTAATATTGGAAGAGCTATTTTTGAATTCAAGGGGATGTACAAATTCTCCATAATTTTTTTCACTTTCTGAGGGAAACATTCCTTCATTAGAAGGGAATTTATTGATACTTGAGAAATACCATTTTTCTTTTTCTTAATTGGGAATTCCAATATATAAAATTAAAATGCTAAAAAATCAATTCATACTGCAAATTATTGTAATCAAATTATTATTAACGATATAAATAGGGTCTTTAATTTTTTTTTTTGTACACTGAGATGGGTTAATGGTATAAAAAAATAAGGTTTCTATACATTAATCTTAGCTTCTAATTTTTTGTCACTTCAATTCTGGTGTGAAATCTATAACTTCATGGTTATCAAGAGGTAAAACCTTGGTCTTTTTAATCCAAATAATTTTGTAAACCTTTAATATTTAATCAAAATGGAAACTTATTTTAAGAGAGTGTGTCTTAGTAAAATTGAATCTTTGAAGATTCAATTTTGGCTGATTTTGTCCGTCTTGTTCGTAACAGCGTCTTGTTCCGAAAGCATGTTTAATGATGATGATATCAATAATGATATCTCACTATTATCCCAGTCTCTATCCTCAAATTTTGGTAAAATCGGAATATCAGATGCCGCCAATGGTGGTAATGTTGACGAATTTTACTTTTTGTCACAAACAATCGGAAAACAACCGAAATTTAATGGAAAGTTTAATCCTAATCTTTCACCGATTGTTGAAATAAGTGATGATTTTGAATTCAAAACCATCCTCGAATCTTTTACTAGAGATGGCTCTGGAAGTAACAAAATCAGTGTCAATATTGCTGAAGAACATTATTCTGCAAATTGGGACACCTCAAAATCTAAAGCTTCAAAAGGAAAAATCTATAGGGTTCGTGTAAGGGTCGGAGAAAAAGTTTTAGGTTTTGTAGATGTAGCTATTGTTTCCAAGGAAACAAAAAAACTAGATAATAATATAATTCCGCTTGTGGAGAATCAAAACTTAAGGATCGTTTACAGACTAGAGGATAAAACTTGCCCTGCTAGGATTGAAATCACTCCTAAGGAAGCTACCATTTTAGTCGGTGGTGAGCAGAAATTTGAAGCAAAAGTTTATAATTTCTATGGTGAATTGCTGGAAAATTTAAAAGTTGAGTGGTTTGTTTCAGAAGATGATGTGGCCTCAGTGGACCAGAATGGTTTGGCAAAGGGTAAGAAATTTGGCTTGACCAAAGTCAGTGCAAAATCTTTTGATGTTACAGGTTCAGCTGATCTATTTGTGCAGGAATCTTTAGCACCTAGACCTGGAAGAGACGTTGTTGTATTCAATGACGTCAACCAT
Organism: Aquiflexum sp. TKW24L; assembly: GCF_023502205.1. Lineage (GTDB taxonomy): Bacteria > Bacteroidota > Bacteroidia > Cytophagales > Cyclobacteriaceae > Cognataquiflexum. Next base: position 28,779 of record NZ_JAMFLG010000024.1, read on the forward strand.
ATCGATAATACTTCATTAAATAATCCCAATAATATTCTCCTTGTAAGAAACCTTATTAATTACACTACCATTGGAGAAAGAGCAAATGGTACCCGTGTGCTTTTTGATTGTGGAAGGAATTCAGGTTATCCTCGGGCATGTCAAACTTCTGATTCCCATTCAAGACTTCACCAAGAGATTAGAAGTTATGGATTTGACCTTGATTTTATAAATTCCTCAAATACCCCGCTCACCAATATTCCATCAGATGTAAAGATACTATTCTTGTGGCTCCCTAAAGTTCAATTCTCTGTTGATGAGATCAATGCCATGAAGGCTTTTGCTGAGGAAGGTGGAAGGATAATTTTCATCGGTGAGTGGGACGGATTCTATACCAATGTAGGTTTGGCTGTCGAAAATCAATTCTTAATCAATATGGGTGCATTTATGAGAAATGTCGGTAATGCCGTGGATTGTGGATACACCATCATTCCGGCATCCTCTTTAAGACCACATCCTATTATGAGAGATATGACAAACGTGACGATTGCCTGTGCCTCGGTAATTGAACTCGGCCCCAATGATTTTGCCTTATATTATAATGTTGCAAATAACTTTGTACTTGCAGGAGTGGCACAGATTGACACGGCTCCCATTACAGAGTTGAAAACCAGTAGATTAGATCCTGGATTCTTAAATGCCAGAAGAAATGCTGAACTAGATCCTAAAAAATCAACAGGATATTAATTTGAAAGTGTATTAGATAAACCTGGGGGAACTTGTTGTCCTCCAGGTTTTTTTTTTCGAAATGATTTTTGACCAAGGTCTGACTTATTACCTTTGGATTTCATTTCTTTAAATCCTTTTATGAAGTCATATTTCCCCTTCGTATTTCTTCTATTTGTTTATTCCTTAACCTCCTGTAAAACCAGGTCTGAGAATAAGGCCATTGAAATAATTGAAAAATCCATTGAATCTCATGGGGGATCCAAATCTTGGGAAGACATAACATCTTTTTCATTGGAAAAAGAAACTTGGCTCTATGATGAAAACGGAGAAATAGAAAGTCATTTAATTCAATTTTTGGAATTTAGACAAAAGCCTTTCTTTGAAACCAAGATGACTTGGGAAAAAGATAGTGTCAAACATAAATTGGTTTATGATGGATTAAAAACAAGATATTATATGGGAGAGAATGAGATTTTGAATGAGGGTTTTCTGAATCAGCAGAAAAAGGTCTTGGATGCTGCTTACTATGTTCTAACAAAACCATTTGATTTGCTCGACGGTAATAAACAATTGACCTATGAGGGACAAAAAATACTTCCAACAGGTGAAGAGGTTCTATCCATAAATGTAATCGATGAAGATTCCAAAGACCCCAAGGTAGATATTTGGTCTTACTATTTCGATCCTGTGACTTCTGTTTTATTAGGATATAAAGTAAAGACGGGAGAGCATATTTCCTTTGTCAAAAACATATATTTTAAGAGTGACCATAAAATTATATTTCCTGCTTCGAGAGAAAGCTACAGGATTAATGATGCCGGTCTGATTCAGTTCAAAAGAGCTGATTATGAATTTAGAAATTATGTAGTAAAATGAGTTTAAGGTATTAAAAAATGAAGTTTGGGTTAAAAAAGATTTATTTTTAATGCTATTTTTACAAATAATTTATTAAAATAAATTCTGTCAAAATCAGTTGACCTCTTTAGTCAAGACAGATTGCTATTTGCAATTATACCACGGTTGGACATTAATGAATGTCTTTTTCCAAAAATGTTATTGATCTAAAATCTCTTTGAGTAATTTATATGAAATCCTTAGTTTTGAGTTTTGGCCTAATAGTCTCATTATTCTTCGTTTTTTCTTGTGGTGAAGATAATCCTCCTGCTAATCAGATCACATCGACCGATTTTGCAAAAGGTGTATTCTTTGCAGGCTATAATGAAACAGGTGTAAACATTTCTATCGATACAAATAATCCGGCCAAATTTTATCCAAATACAAGTAAAAATTCCTTCGCAATTGAAGAATCAGGTAAAGCGAGTTTAATACTTAATCAAGGTGTATATTGGATTGATGTCGTTTGGGAAAATGGTATTCCTTTAAGGGAAACAATCCCTGTCTATGTAACAAGAAATAAGGATGAAGCTATAAAAACTGTTACAGCAATAAATGGAATGGCAACCGATTTTTCGGGGTATGTATTAGTTTTCAGACATACCAATGCATCTGTGGGAGTTGATATTGTGGATTCACCTGTTGCGCAATGGTGGAAATCCTGTGACCCTGGTGTTGCTAGGCAATTAAATGATGTAGGAAAGGCCAACGCCAAAAAGATTGGAGATGTCATCAAAAAATTTAAAATCCCTATTGCCGGTGCGATTAGTAGTGAGTTTTGTAGATCTGTTCAGACTTTTGAAAACATGAATTTAGGATTACAGATTGCTTTGGACCGAAGGCTGAACCATGAAAATGAAAGTAATAAGCTTGTGATGTGGGCTGATGTATTTCAGACCATCAAAGACAATCCTAAAACCAATGGCGTTTTGATGTTAGTCGGTCATTATAACATGTATGATCAAAACCCTTATAGATCTTCAATCCGGCCGTTTAATCAATCAGACGGTTTTCTAATGAAGCTACGATCTACAGGCGATTTGGAGTTTGTTGGTTCAATTCCTATGGGGATGTGGGATTTGTTTTTGTAGAGAATAGTCAATTTGGTATTAAAAAATTATAAAACCTGGCTATTAGATTTTCGCTCTGCTCAGTGGCATGGTCATGCATCTTGGTCCTCCAAGTCCCCGCGATAATTCAGAAGAAGGAATTTCCAAAACTTCAACTCCCATATTTCTCAAAGCACGGTTTGTATGGATATTCCTATTGTATGAAATAACCCTTCTAGGGCCGATGGCAAACACATTTGCACCATCAAACCATTGCTCTCTCATTGAATAATCAGGCTTTCCATCGGCTGTAGAAAGGATTTCAAGATGGGGGATCTCTTTTTCCAAAACAGTTAAGAGTGATTCATTCAGTACTTGCCTTTTTATATTGATTTTTTCATCCTTGATTTCCTTCAACGTGTAAAGTGAAGTCTGCAAAACAGAATTTAGAGCATCAGGATAGGTCAATACAAGATTTTCATCAAGTATAGTAAAAACCGTATCCAAATGCATGTATTGGCGTTTTTTGGGAAGGTGAACTTCATAAACTCTCTCTACATTTCCTTCCGCTAATAATGCCTTGGCTACATGGTAAATGGCTTTCTCGTCAGTCCTCTCAGAATTACCGATTGCAACTGCATGTTTTGAAAGAACGATTACATCTCCACCCTCAATACTTGGTGGCAGGTCGTGACCATTGATCGGGTAAAGACGGTTAACATGATCTTTGAAGTCTACATGGTTTTCGAATATTGCCCTTAAAATATTTGCTTCCCTTTGTCTACCTTCTTTTTTCATGCTTGAAAAAATAATACCTCCGGGGGTAATTGCCATAGGATCTCTTTGAAAATAGAGATTGGGACTTGGTGGTATTACAAAAGCATAATCTAATAATTCTCCTGATGACAGGTTTGGAATTTTCCTCTTGAGCTCGTGAACCTTAATCCCGGCAGTCAGAGCTGTAGCACATTCTGCTGTGGATAACCTATCAAGAATGTGGTCCTTAAGATGTGTCATGCCCGATTTACCAAGTGCGTCAAGCATTAATTTCTCCAATATTTCACGATTAGAAAGAACTTGAATCAAAAGCTCATGAAGCCTATAAACCTGAGCACCGGTAGTTTGCTTGATGAGATCGGTAAAAAAATCATGCTCCTTTTGCATTGCCTCCAAATAAGGAACATCCTCAAACAGAAGCAATTCCTTGTTATAAGGTGTTAGCCTGTCAATTTCCTTTCCCGGCCTATGCATAAGCACGGCTTTCAATGTTCCAAATTCAGAGTTGAGGCGTAAATTCATGATGCTAGAGAATGGTATAAAAATTTGATTATAATTTAACAATAATATTTAATCATTGTAAATAAATCAAAAAAATGATAAATAAATTATGAAAATAAAAATTGGACCTCTTTATCAAAACATGTTGTTAGTTGACCAAATTATGCCTGTATAAAAAAAAATCCGGACTGTTTATCCGGATTTTATTTTCTTTATATTTCACTTCAACAAATCATGAAACCCATTTCTCCACCTCTTCCTTGCTAGGATTAGGAACCTCAAGTTTCAACTTCTTTCGTCTGCCACAGACATCGTTGAAGAGCTTGTTTGGATCCATTTCTTTTAATTGTTCAATAGTCTGAATATTCATATCCCGTATCACCGGGATCAGTCCTGCGGGAATGCCCAATCCCATGAAATCCTCATCGGAGGCTATATTCATTTTCTTTTCAGGTCTCATTTGAGGAAAGAATAGAACTTCCTGAATGGTAGTTTTATTGGTGAGCAACATGGTGAGCCTATCTATTCCGATTCCAAGTCCGGAAGTGGGAGGCATGCCATATTCTAAAGCTCGAAGAAAATCCTCATCCATAGCCATCGCCTCATCATCACCTCGTGCAGCCAATTTCAATTGATCTTCAAATCTTTCCCTCTGTACAATCGGATCATTTAATTCAGAATAGGCATTGGCGATTTCTTTCCCATTTACAAAAAGCTCAAAACGTTCTACCAATCCTTCTTTTGACCTGTGGTTTTTCGCCAAAGGAGTCATTTCTACAGGATAGTCTGTGATGTATGTCGGTTGGATTAGATTAGCTTCTACTTTTTCACCAAATATTTCGTCGATCAGCTTCCCTTTGCCCATACTGTTGTCCACTTGAATGCCAAGGTCAGCGCATACTTTCCTCAACCCGACTTCATTCATTTCACTGACATCAATTCCTGCATATTCTTTGATGGAATCAAACATCGTCAATCTTCTATATGGTCCGGCAAAGTGAATTTCCTTATCTGCTACCTTCAGCATAGTTTTACCATGGACGGAAAAGGTAATTTTTTCGATGAGGTCCTCGACCATTTCCATCATCCAGATATAATCTTTGTAGGCCACATAGATTTCCATACCGGTAAACTCAGGATTATGGGTTCGGTCCATTCCTTCGTTTCTGAACATTTTCCCAATCTCATAAACACCTTCAAATCCGCCTACAATCAACCTTTTTAAATATAGTTCATTGGCGATTCTCAGGAATAGAGGCATGTCCAAGGTGTTATGATGGGTATTGAAAGGACGTGCCGCGGCACCGCCATGAACCTGTTGCAGGATGGGGGTTTCTACCTCAAGCCATCCGTGGTCATCAAAATACCGGCGCATATTGGTGATGATCTTGGACCTTGTCACAAATACATCCTTCACATCAGGATTGACAGTCAGATCCACATACCTCTGTCTATATCGCATTTCAGGATCGGTAAATCCGTCATAAATATTCCCCTCTTCGTCTCTTTTCACGACAGGAAGTGGCTTGATAGATTTAGATAGGATCTTCAGGTCAGTGACATGAAGGGAGATTTCACCTGTTTGGGTAGTGAAAATATATCCTTTAAGTCCGATGAAATCACCGATCCCCAAAAGCTTTTTGAATACAGTATTGTAGAAAGTTTTGTCTTCATCCGGACATAGGTCGTCCCGTCTGAGGTAGATTTGGAGCCTTCCTGTTGAATCCTGGATTTCGGCAAAGGACGCTGAACCCATGATTCTTTTGGTCATCAACCTGCCGGCGATGGAAATATCTTTATAATCTGTCTTTCTGTTTTCGTAGTTTTTATGGATATCATCCGCGGTCACGTTGACAAAGAATGATTCAGCAGGATAAGGGTTGATACCCAATTTCATCAATTCCTCCCGGTCTTTTCTTCTTTCTAATTCCTGTTCGTTTAATAACTGCATTTCTTAATTTATTCAGTTCAAATATTAATAACCAATAACCAATTAACTCTTTTTCCTAGCCGCTTTTCTCCTTGCAATCTCCCTTTTGACCAAATCAAATTCCCTACTGCTTTGGCCAGCCACTGAAGTGTTTTCTTCAGCCCTTCGGGAAAGATAAGGCATTACCTTCTCTACGGGACCATAAGGAACATACTTCACCACATTGTAACCTGCTTTGGCTAGGTTATATGAAATATTGTCACTCATACCGTAAAGCTGTGCAAAGTAAATACTTTCATTTGATGGATTGATCCCATATTTTGAAATCAGTTCGGTCAAAAGCAAGTTGCTTATTTCATTGTGGGAGCCTGATACCAATCCCATGGTTTTTATGTTTTCTACGCAAAATTCAAGCGCGGCATTATAGTCCCGGTCAGAAGATTCTTTGGTAGGCTGAATGGGACTGGGATATCCTTTCTCTGCGGCACGGTCTCTTTCTTTTTCCATATATGCACCACGCACCAATTTGGCACCATGAAGATATCCTTTCTCCATAGCGACATCATTGGCTTTTTTTAGTCTTTCAAGCGTGTCATGGCGGTACATTTGATAAGTATTGTACACAATGCAGGATTGCTTGTTGTATTTTTCCATCGCTTCATAGGCCATTTCATCGATTACATCTTGAAACCAAGACTCTTCTGCATCTATCAATATTTTTGTATTCGCCTCGTAGGCAGCCCTGCAAAGCTCATCGATCCTTTTTCGCAGGTTTTCAAAAGAGGTTTTTTCAGTTTCTTCCAAGGATTTTCCTTCTTGGATTTTTGTCATAATTGCCAAATCCCCTAATCCCGTTACCTTAAATACTGCAAATGGCATATTCTCGTCGCCTGCAGACCGTTCAATTGTTCTTAAAATCTCGTTTTTGGTGGCATTATAACTGATTTCATCTCCTTCCCCTTCTACAGAATAATCGAGGATGGTGTGGATATGGTATTTGGCAAGGTTGTCTACAGCATGCTGACAGTCATGGATATTTTCTCCACCGCAAAAATGCCCAAACATGGTTTTTTTCATGATTCCCTTGATAGGCAGGCCAAGGGCAAAAGACCAGTTTGCAAGTTTGGTACCTACGCTGACTGCAAGATTGTTGTTGACTGTCGCAAAAATGAGGTACATTTTTTTCAAATCAGCATTTGACTTGGAGGCAAAAGCCACTTCAAGGTTTTCAAAAGAAATATTGGGTTTGGCAGGCATAGGACTCAAATTACGGCGCAAATATATTAAAAAAACCTCATGGGGTAGGGGATTGTTTGGTTATTTGGTAGCATAAATCTGGTATAAAAAGTAGGTAAAGCCCAATTTGGACAGCAAATAGGAATTACCTTAATTTGGGTTGGAAAATTGAATAATTTCCCTGTTCATTTAAATCTCAGCAGAATTATATTTTGATTTTTATCACTTCTCTGAATGTAATTGTTGAATAATTAATAGATAGTCCGATTTTTGAACAATAAGCAAGAAATTATTCATTAATTAATTTGTTTTTAAAAAAGAGCCACTTACTTTTGGAACATGTTAATCGCAGCATTCGCCTTCTTTAGCTTCTATTACTTTTACTTTCGCCTTCAAAGTCGAATCGGAGCTGCTTATTGTCTAGAAAAAATCTAAAAATTCATAAAGCAAAAAAAGCCCGGTTCGAAAGAGTCGGGCTTTTTTTATTAAACCTATCAAATCATGAAAGACCATTTACAAATCAAAGACTGGGGATTCGGAATAGAAGGCCATGTCATCATTGCAGGACCTTGCAGTGCAGAAACACCTGAGCAGATAGAAAATGTCTGCTTGGACATGAAAAAGGAAAACATGATTCCGGATATGTTCCGAGCAGGAATCTGGAAACCAAGAACCAGACCGGGAAGCTTTGAAGGTATTGGTGAAGAAGGTTTGAAATGGATGGAAATCGTAAGGCATCACCTCAATATTCCTATTACCACCGAAGTTGGAAATGCTGCGCACGTGGAGTTGGCTTTGAAACATAAGGTGGATGTGCTTTGGGTTGGAGCAAGGACTACTGTCAACCCATTTGCTGTGCAGGAGATTGCCGACGCGCTAAAAGGTGTGGACATCCCGGTGATGATCAAAAATCCAATGAACCCTGATTTGCAGCTTTGGATCGGGGCTTTGGAAAGAATGCATTCAGTTGGAATCAACAAATTGGCTGCGATCCACCGTGGATTTTCTGACTCTTATGACAAAAGATTCAGAAACAAGCCAAATTGGTCCATGCCGATTCACTTGAAAAGAGAGTGGAAGGGAATGGAAGTGATCAATGATCCGAGCCATATCGTTGGAAACAGGGAGGGAATTCTTGAAACTTCTCAGAGAGCAATAAATTTTGGTTTGGATGGCTTGATGATTGAAACGCACCACGATCCAGACAATGCTTGGTCTGATGCCAAGCAACAAGTGACTCCAAAAAGGTTGAAAGAAATCCTATCATTGATAGATTTCAAAGATACCATAGGTAGTGAAAATCCTGGAGAAAGACTGAATGATCTCAGATCAGCAATCGATCATTTGGATGACCAGTTATTGGATATTCTTCAAGAAAGATTTTCGCTTATTGATCAGGTTGGGGCATACAAAAGGGAACATCACTTAACTGTTTTTCAATCTGACAGATGGAAATTTGTCATGGAATCACGTACCCAAAAGGGAGTTCAGAAAAACCTTTCTGAAAAATTCATGAAAGAATTGCTCTACTGCATCCATGAGGAATCTGTCAAAAGACAAGAAAAGCAATTGAGAGAAGCTACTCCCGTGAAAAAATGAAGGTAAGAAGTAAAAGGTAAGAGGTATCTGTCCTCACTTCTTACCTCTCACTTCTTACCTCCAAAAATAGATTTTCTATTTATACCTTAAATTCCTAATATTTTGGAGTCAGTAATATTTTCCAACAATATCTCATTTGATCTGAGTAAATACTTGAACCAACTGGGTTATTCCCAGTTAGGGGTAATTTCAGATTCCAATACTTCAAAATTCTGCTATCCGATTATCGAGAACCTATTGCCGGAAGGCCATAAACATTTTTCTTTTTCTGCAGGCGAAGCCAATAAAAACCTCAATACCTGTACCCAAATCTGGCAATGGATGACAGATGAAGGATTTGACAGAAAGGCTTTGATCATCAATCTTGGTGGGGGCGTGACAGGGGATATGGGAGGGTTTTGTGCAGCCACTTACAAGAGAGGGATCCGATTCATCAACATCCCTACAACTCTGCTCTCTCAGGTAGATGCAAGTGTCGGAGGAAAATTGGGGATTGATTTCAATGGTTTCAAAAACCATATTGGGGTTTTTACCCAACCTGAACTGGTTCTGATTTCTGAAATTTTCCTCGAAACACTTCCTCATAACGAGCTCCGGTCTGGTTACGCAGAGGTTTTGAAGCACGGCTTGATCCAAAATGCCAACTACTTTTCTTGCCTCAAAATCGCAGATTGGGAAAAGCAAAATTGGAGGGAGATCATTGAAAAGTCTGTTCAGATCAAAAGGGAAGTGGTAGAAAAAGACCCTAAGGAAGCTGGATTGCGAAAAATTTTGAATTTTGGACATACTATCGGCCATGCTTTCGAGTCTTTTTACCTCAATACCGATAAACATTTGCTGCATGGTGAAGCCATTGCGGTAGGGATGGTTTGCGAGGCTTACCTTTCTCATAAAAAATCAGGATTGCCTAAAGAGGATTTGGAAACTATCACTGAAAATCTTACCGAAATTTATGGGATTTTTCAATTTCCTGAATCGGATATCGACGACATCATCAAATTGTGTAGTCAGGATAAGAAAAATGAAGATTCCACAATTAATTTTTCACTTTTGAGAAGAATCGGCAACTGCGATTATAACATCAAAGGAACTACCATTGAAATCAAAGAAGCCATCTCATTTTACGAATCATTAACCTCCCAAGTTCCATTAAACCAATGAATCAAATCTTGGAAACTTTATTTCTAAGCCAGATTAGTGCTTTCCAGCCAACAGTGATCCCGCTTCCCTCTTCAAAAAGTGAAAGTAACAGGGCACTAGTGATTGATGCGCTTACTGATGGAGAAAATCAGTTAAGTAATCTGGCCGAAGCCCGTGATACGCAAACCATGATCCGGTTGCTGAAGGAAAATACCGCTATTTTTGATGTCTTGGATGCAGGTACTACGATGCGGTTTTTGACTGCTTACACTGCGGTGACCAACCAAAACAAAGTCATGACCGGAACACCACGCATGTGTGAAAGGCCTATCGGGATTTTGGTGGATGCGCTGAGAGAAATCGGCGCAGAGATTCATTACATGAATATTGAAGGTTTTCCTCCTTTGGCCATTCATGGCCTGAAAGAACAAAAAACAAATAAAATCACAATCCGGGGAGATGTGAGTTCCCAATATATTTCAGCACTGTTGATGGTTGCGCCGGTGCTTCCTATGGGACTCGAATTGGAACTGACAGGAAAAATCGGATCGAGGACATATATCGAAATGACCCTTGAACTCATGGCTGCTTTTGGTATAAAGTATACTTGGGAAGGAAATTTCATCAAAGTTTCCCATCAAGCTTATCAACCTACCCATTTCAATGTCGAAAGCGATTGGTCGGGAGCAAGTTATTGGTTCAGTTTATTAGCTTGTGCCGATGAAGGGGAGCTCTTTTTGGAAGGCCTGAAAGAAAACAGCCTGCAGGGAGATTCTAAAATCGTGGACATCATGGACAGGCTAGGTGTCAAAAGTGAATTTCAAAATGGGGGAGTCAAACTCACTAAACAACCTGTCAAGGGACTTGATTCTTGGGATTTTACCCATTGTCCTGACTTGGCCCAGACAGTCGCTGTAACCTGTGCGATCATCGGTCAAAAGACTAGGTTTACCGGATTGGAAAGCCTCCGAATTAAAGAAACCGATAGGATATATGCACTTCAACAAGAATTAGCAAAGTTCAATGCTCAACTTGTAGAAGGAGAAAATGAGGTGTTTACTTTGATTCCATCAGTAACTATGCCGCATGAAGTAAGGATCCATACTTATGATGACCACAGGATGGCTATGGCTTTTATGCCGCTGATGACCAAGACAAATGTGATCATTGAAGAACCTACAGTTGTAAACAAATCCTATCCGAGTTTTTGGAAACATGTTTCTTTGGTAGATTCAAGACATAAGACACAAGATACAGGACATTGAGTATTTTGTCTCACATCTCACTTCTCTTCTGAAAAATGAAAGGCAAACGTGAAGGATTTTGAACGAATAGAGGATTTCGATTTGGTTATTCCCAATCCTTAAAAAAATAAATCATATCTAATGAAAGTCGCCATTCAAGGTATTCCAGGTTCTTTTCACCATCAGGTTGCGCTCAATTATTTTGGGGCTGATACTGAAATCGAGGGTTTCAGGACTTTCGAGGAAGTGGCCAAGGCAGTACAAAGAGGAGATGTTCCTTACGGAATCATGGCGATCGAGAACTCAATAGCCGGAGCCATTCTCCCAAATTATGACCTTATCGACAGACACGAATTACATATTTTTGAGGAATATTATTTACCGATTTCCCACAACCTCATGGTTTTGCTGGGACAAAAAATTACGGATATCAAAGAGGTAAAGTCCCATCCCATGGCCTTGCTACAGTGTAAGCGGTTTTTTGAGGATTATCCCGACATCAAATTGATCGATGATGTGGATACGGCTACTGTTGCCAAGCGGATATCGGACGAAAAAATCAAAGGCTTGGGAGCAATAGCAAGTGTGACGGCATCAGAAATTTACGGTTTGGAAATGCTTGCTCAAGACATTCAGACAATCAAAAATAACTTCACCCGATTCATCCTCCTGCAAAAAGAAAAGCCGCTACAAGCTGAAGAACCCAATAAAGCTTCTTTTAAAATCACGATCAGAAATGAAAAAGGAAGTCTTGCAAAGCTTCTGACTTTGCTCAGTGACAATGACCTGGACTTGAGTAAAATCCAATCCATTCCGGTTATCGAAAACCCTTGGCATTATGCTTTTTTCATAGATGCGCAGTTTGACGATTACGCCAAATACTTGAAAGCCATCGATGCAGTCAATCAAAATGGGGGAGAAGTGAAGATTTTTGGGGAATATGTAAGCAGGAAATAAGATGAAGGGATTTTCCAAACGGACAGATAGCATTCAGGAATATTATTTTTCCCAAAAACTCAAAGAGGTCAATCAACTGCGTGAGGAAGGAAAACCAATCATCAATATGGGTATTGGAAGTCCAGACTTGCCACCACATCCATCGGTCATAGAGGCTTTGTACCAGTCTTCTTTGTTGCCCACGAGTCACGGATATCAAGGCTATCAGGGAATCCCTGCTTTGCGAAGTGCTTATGCAGATTTTTACCAGAGACATTATGGGGTGTCCTTATTAGCCGATACGGAAATATTGCCCCTGTTGGGTTCAAAGGAAGGAGTTATGCATATTTCCATGACCTTTTTGGATGAGGGAGATCAGGTGTTGGTACCAAATCCCGGTTACCCAACCTACGCTTCGGTGACCAAAATGCTTTTGGCTGATCCGGTGTATTATGATTTGAAACCACAGAATAACTGGTATCCTGATTTCGAAGAATTAGAAAAAATGGACCTTAGCAAAGTCAAACTCATGTGGGTCAATTACCCGCATATGCCTACAGGAGCAAAGGCTGATTTGAAGGTTTTTGAAATGCTTATAGCATTTGGGAAAAAGCACCACATCGTTATAGTCAATGACAATCCGTACAGCTTTGTTTTGGAAGATAATCCCAAAAGTATTTTCCAGATTGAAGGCGCAAAAGAGGTAGCTTTGGAGCTCAATTCACTCAGCAAGACCTCCAACATGGCTGGTTGGCGTGTTGGTTTTGTCTCGGGTAAATCCGAATGGATCTCTGCGATCACCAAAGTCAAAAGCAACATGGATTCCGGTATGTTCCTAGGAATTCAACAAGGAGCCATTGCTGCCATGTCCTTGGGAAAGGATTGGTATGATGGGTTGAATGAAATCTATTCTGAAAGAAGGAAACTCGTCTGGGAATTGGGGGGGAAATTGGGTTTGGAATTTGAAAGAGACACAGCGGGGATGTTTGTCTGGGCTAAATTGCCAGAGGGTAAAAAATCAGTTGAATTGGTCGATGACCTCCTTTACAACAAATCCATCTTTATCACACCCGGACATATTTTTGGATCTCAAGGTGAAGGATATGTGCGATTTTCACTTTGTGTCAAGGAAGAATCCATCAAAGAAGCAATAAAACGAATATCATAAACGCATCACCCACATACATTTTCAACAAATGAAAAAAATACACATTATCGGTTTGGGTCTTTTAGGAGGATCTTTTTCCCTAGCATTGAAACAAGTAAAGCCGGAAATCCATTTTACAGGATTTGATTCCAATCCGCAAAACCTCCAAGATGCCCTGACTTTGGGTATCATTGATGAAGTCAAAGAAAAACCCGACACCGACACCGACATCATCGTATTGGCAACTCCGGCAAATACTTTGTCGGAATTGCTGCTCAAAACCCTTGATGAAATTTCTCCTGAAACCTTGGTGATGGATTTTGGATCTACCAAAGAATTGCTTTGTAGGGCAGTTGAAGAGCATCCAAAAAGAGACCATTACCTTGCCGGTCACCCCATCGCAGGTACAGAATATTCAGGTCCAAAGGCAGCCAAAGCAGACCTTCTAGACAGAAAGGTATTTATCATCTGCGAAATGGAAAAGACTAATATCCATCTGAAAGCCAAAGCCTATGAGGTATTGGAAGCGCTGAACATGAAACTGCGGTTTATGGATCCCGAGGAGCATGACAAGCATTTGGCCTTCGTATCCCACCTGTCGCACATCACGTCGTTTATGCTGGGCAAGACTGTTTTGGACAAAATGGAAGATGAAAAAAACATCTTTGACATGGCGGGCAGTGGTTTTGCGTCGACGGTCAGATTAGCCAAAAGTTCACCGGGGATGTGGGCGCCTATCATGCAGGAAAACAAGAAAAATATCCTTGAAGCGATGAGCTTGTACATTTCCAACCTTTCCAAATTCCGTGACAAAATCATTGCCGATGACTACGAAGGATTGCACCACGAAATGGAAAAAACCAACAAAATCAAGGATATCTTGGATTTGGGAAAATAAGATTTTTGATTCATTTGCTTTATCTTTTGATGATTGATTATTTTGAGAAACGCCATTTAAATTTCATTAAATTGTCATAAAATCTCTTTCATGGATACACTTAAGGAAAAAATTATCAACATCATCAACCATACCGAAGATGATGATTTGCTCGACAAAATCTATAAATTTTTAGAAGATGAAGTCCTCGATCAAGACATTTCATTTTCTGAAAAACAAATCGATTCGATCTTAAAATCCAAAGCTCAATTTGAAAAGGGAAAAGTAAAAAGCCAAGAGGAAATCGACAAAAGGTTTAAGGAATGGATCAGAAAGTAATCTGAACAGAAGAAGCCGAGGAATAGTTTTTTGAAATATTAGAATACTGGAAAAACAGGATACAAAGTTTCTCTTATTCAATAAAAATCAAAAATGATTTGGATCAAAAACTGGAGTTGATTTTACAAAACCCTTTTATCGGAAGAGAATCAGAGCTTCCTGGAATAAGGAGTTTAAATTTTTTAACATATTTTAAAGTAGTTTACGGAATGTATGATAACCAATTGGTTGTATTGAATCTCTTTGATATGAGGCAGGATTCTGATAAAAATCCTTTTTGGTAATAGAGAAAAAACTGGCCTAAGTTTTGAATCTTCCGTACAAGACTTAAAAACCAATAATATGAAAAAGCTACTATTTGCATTGCCGTTTTTATTCTTAATAGGTTCTGTTTTTGCGCAGGAAAATAACATTCCCTTGATCGAAGTGGAAGGAACGAGTGAATTGGGAATCATGCCTGATGAGGCATTGATTTACCTCACATTATCAGAGAAAGCAATGAAAGTGGCTGATGCTACCAATGCATTGAACAAGAAAACAAAATCCATCGAGGATGCGCTGAAAAAGACTAGGGTCGATGGATATACCTTCACTGTTGATAATTATTATGTGAATATAAACCGAATTTACCGTAATAATTCCTCTAAAGACAGCGGGTACGTAGCATCGCAGACCATCAAAGTAAAAGTGAAAGTTGCCGATCAAAATCTGATCAAAATCACCGAAGCGCTCCATCAGACCACAGACATGACCTACAACATGCAATTCAATGTGTCTGATGCGCTTAGAAAATCATCTTCTTCCAAGTTGCTTGAATTGGCGATAGCAGATGCCAAAACAAAAGCTGAAGTGATCGCCAAGTCCTTGGGATTGTCCAAACTCCAAGTTCACAGGGTTTCTTATTCTTCAGGAAATATCATTATGCCTGTCATGCGTAATGCAAAAGCGATGATGGCCAAGGACATGTCTGAATCCTATCAGGAACCGACTTTTAGTCCTGAAGAACAGAAATTGACTGATCGGGTATTGGTTTCGTTTACTTTTGCAAGATAAAGAACAGGTAAAACCAATTTGTGTAAGCCATAACTGAAAATCTCAAACTTTCAGTTATGGCTTTTCCTATTGATGATTATTTATCAGTTTCTTAACACCCTCTTCATCTCTTTCATTTTTCTTCTGTTTAGTATTGGTAAACAAAATTTCAACTCCAATGCTGACTTTTCTGATTCTTTTTTCATTGCTCTTTCCAAAGGCTTCACTTCAATCCTCTGATTCAATTCCCGAACCTGCTCAAGAATTTTGGTTTTGGAATCAGTATGATCTTCCAAGAAATGCAGCTACAAAAATTTTTCAAGAGACCGATTTTTTGAAGAATTTTCAAAAGTTCGGTGGAGGTTTTTCTGACTCACCAAACAGCCTCAATGAACCTGTTTCGGCCATCTATCAGCCATTTGAAAGCCAAACTGTCAATTTTTCCAAACCATTTGCCTTGGAGTTTCTTTTGCTCAACCATGTCATTAATCCGGTCGGAATCTCTTGGGAATTTTGGAATGAAAAGGACTTGGGATTGGCTATTTCAGTATTTGACAAAAAAGTGACTCCCGGCATGATTGAAAAGGGTATTTGGGAGGAATCAGGATTCAATTCTAAAGCATGGAAAAAATACTGGAACCATTATTTGCTAAACTTTGATGGTAAAAATCTCCTACTTTTTGAACAAGGGGTTTTGGTTTGGCAAAAGGAATTCGGGGGAGATTTGGAAGGAAGTCAGTTGATTCTTAAATCCTTCCTGAAAAATGAACCCTACATGGAAGCTCATGATATCGTAAAAAAAACAGCGATATACCAACAAGCCCTCTCAGCGCACCAAATTGCCAATTTGTTTCAAAAAGTAGAAAATCAGATCAGCGCTGGAAAGCTTTATTCTGACAAGTTCCATCTCATGGCAGGTCCTTACCTCAATGATATCAGTGAGAACTCTGCCCAAATGGTTTGGGAAACGGACCGGGCCGCAAAAGCCATTTTGACTTATGGAGAAAAACTTCCTTTGGATATATCAAGAAACTTCGATGCCTCAACAAATCCAATTAGTACAGCCACTTTGGAAAATCTGAAACCCGGGACTACCTATTTCTACCAATTTGAGTTTGAAACTGAAAGCGCTGAAAAATTAGCTACTCCAGTTCTTTCTTTCCAAACAGCAAAGCCAAAAGGAAATCCTTTTCTTTTTGGAATCATCAGCGACACGGAAAGTAGGCCACAGATCAACAACCAAGTTGCCCAAAGACTTTGGGAAGAAAGGCCGGATTTTCTGATCCATTTAGGGGATTTGACAGATGGTGGTTTCAAAGATTCCAAGTTTGAGTGGACGATGGAATATTTTTAGGGAGTTGGTGCCTTAACCTCTAGGATTCCTATCGCAACTGTTCCGGGAAATGGTGACGGCGATCTTCATTGGTACAGGCAATACCATCCTCAGACCAGTGAAAAGGGCTTTTACCGTTTTGAATATGGAGACGCTTCCTTTTTTATGCTCAACAGCAATCCTCGAAAAGACCTTCAAAAAGGAGGAGAACAATATTTTTGGCTTGAAAATGAAATGGCCAAAAGTGGATCGAAATGGAAATTTGTCGTGCTGCATCATGCACCCTATTCTGCAGATGAAGATGATTATGGCAATACTTGGGAAGGACCCGGAAACCAAGGCGATCCACAACTTAAAGGGCTTATTTCACTGATTGAAGCCAATGAGGTGGATATGGTTTTCTTCGGACACCTGCATACTTATATGCGGTCTCATCCTTTGAAAGGGGACAAAGTCGATTCTGAAAATGGAACGCTCTATATACAGGCAGGAGGAGCGGGAGGCAACTTGGAGGACAATGCCCCAACCCGTGCTTGGTTTACTGCCAAGAACCTCCGAGGACATCATTATTGTACTGTCCAGGTCGTTGGAGATTCCTTGGAGCTTCGGACGTACAATCTGGAAGGAGAGATTATTGATGTTTTCACCATCAAAAAATGAAATGAGATATCGTTTTTACTCCATATTTTCAAAGAAATAAACAACGAGCATCCTTACGATTTCCTTTCCCTCATTGACAGGATTGTGCTCAAGACGTCCATCAAAAAGCATGGAATCTCCTTCGAAAAGTTCGACGGTCTGATCACGAAAAACGTACTTGACGGTACCATGAAGGATATATTTGAATTCGAAAGCATCGGTGGTCACAAAATTCCTGACCGACCCGGGCATGATTTCCAGCAGGACAAAATCGACTGCTCCTGATTTGATTTTTCTTGTAAAGATCCGCTCATACTGATAGCCGGAAGCCGGTTCTTTTTCGAATTTGGAGTACTCTTCTTTCCTAAGCACCAAAATCGGCGCTTCCCTGCCGTCCAGACTGAGGTCATTGAAAAAGAAGTTTAGGTCAACTTCAAGTGCCCGGATAATCTGCATCAGGACAAGTAAGGAGGGTAGCGTCCTGGAATTTTCGATTTGGGAGATCAAACCCTTTGTGACGCCTGCCCTTTCGGCGATTTCCTGGATGGTAAGGTTCTTATCTTTTCTGATGCTTTTGATCTTTTGACTGATCTGAACCAAGATTTCGTTTTCCATTTTGAAAAATAGCAGGATATCTAAATATACCCTAGTCTTTAGCTGATTTTCTCCACCACTTCTTCACCGAGTCCGAATGACAAAGTCATCCCTGCCCCGCCCATGCCATTGACTATCCATACATCCGAATTGACTTGATGGACAAATTCAGTAGCCCCATTGGTCATTTTTGGATAAATCCCATGCCATGAAGATTCCAAAGTCCAGTCTTTGAATGCCGCAAAAGTCTTCAAAAAGTCAGTAATCTTTTTGTTGATATCCTCTCTGTCAAAAGGATCCAAATGCCTTCCATATTCGTGGCTGTCACCGATTGTCAGTTGCCCGTTTCCATTTTGGGAAACCATCACATGGATCCCAAGATCCAACAAGTCCGGATATTGTTCCTCATATACTGCCTTAAGTTTGGCCAAGGAAGGTGCTACATGAAACCCTTTGTAATGAATGAAACTTAAGCCAGCACAGAGTGGGGGACCGATGCGCCAATTCTCCGGTTGATTCACGAGGCGCATCATCTGAAGTTTACATTTGGTGATAGGCGTGGCATCAAAAATTTCGGGATAGAGTGTTTCAAAATCTGCTCCACTACAGACAAAAACCTGATCAGCTTCCCAGGTTTGCTTCCCTGATCTGACTTTATTTCCATTGATTTCAGTGACCGCTTTATTCCATTCGAAAGTCACATTTTCTAGAGATTCGAGGTAAGCTGCCGTTTGCCAGATTGCCTCTCTCGGATCAACGATCATTTCTTCCTCTGTCCAAAGTGCACCTTTCAGCCCATTCAAGATGGCAGCCTGACTTTTTTCAGCTGTCTGTGTGGGATTTAAATGAAAGGCTGATTTGATACCCTGCATGGCTGCCACATATTCTTCAACCACCTGATTTTCCAAATCGGTGTAAGCAAGATGAAGCGAACCAGTTTCTTCCGCCCAGAATTTTGCCTTTTTGCTCATCTCCAGCCAAATGGCCCTTGACCGCATTGCCCTGTCAAAAGTTGCTCCTTGAGCCTGTCCCACAGGCCATACCATTCCAAAGTTTCGGATGGAGGCGCCAACAGGTTTGGGATTTCTTTCGATGACGGTGACTTTCCAGCCTTTGTTTGAAAGTGCTCTGGTGATGGCTAATCCGACGATTCCTGAGCCAATGACGATTGCTGATGCTTGCATTATAGGTTATATTTCTGAGCCAAAGTAATATTTTCAATTATTCCCGACTCGTAAGTTTTTGTTTTTCTTTTAAAATACCAAAGGGTGTAAAGCATCATTCCCACGCCAATACTCAGCATAATCAAGATGCCTTGGGTGTAAAATAGATGCCAACTCATGTCTTGCAAAATCCCAAATTGTTTGATGGTGACGATCGCCACCGAACCCAAATAGCCGAAACTGTCTGCGAGGTACATCAGGAATCCGACATTTCCGGCGGATTTGAAAGAAGCGATCAGCCTGTCAAAAAGCAGACAATTGAATGGAATATATCCCATGTAAATTCCTGTGCCAGTCAAGACCACCCAAAGAAAAGGTGGAATAGCGCCGATCTGCAGAAGTAAAGTTGCTCCCACTGCTAAGGAAAGTCCCGCTATGATGATCCAATGATACAGAAACAATGCTTTTTGGTTGTTTTTGACAAGCACCAAGAGCGCCATCATGACCAAAAGAATTAAAGTAATTGGTATTTCTGTTTGGGTAAGCAATTCGGGATTGACGTTGATTCCCATCGTTTCCCAGATTTCTACGGCAAAATTATCGCGGATATCACGGAGGGCTGTAAGTACCACATATACTAGGATAAGAATGGTGATTCCCGGCTTGAAAGCTTTGAAGAAAGCCATTCTTTCTTTCTTTGACATTGGCGTCCGGACAGATCGGAGTGCCACATCATTTTGATTGGGTGGAGGAGTCTGATTGAGCAAAATAACCGAAACAAAAAGCAAAGGCATAAATATTCCGCCTGTCCAAAAAGGCATCCAACTTTCTGTAACACCCCAATCATCCATGAGGTATTTGCCTATTGTCTTCACCAAACCGGAGGAGAATACAAAGCTTACAGCCAAGATACTGCCCATCATTTCGGTAAATTTTCTCCCTTCCAGATAATGGAAAACCAATCCCCAAATCAATCCCAAAGGAAATCCATTGATCAAAAAACACAGGATATTGAATGGAGCAGGTAGCACCGCAAAGCCCAACAACCCCATCCAGGAAATACCAATCAAAGTCAAAATCAAAACCGCCCGTCTCTCAGGTTTGAGTTCGGAGATCATCTTGATGCCATAGAATTTACTCGCCATGTAGCCGAAAGTCTGCGCCAATATCAACCAGACTTTCAGGTCCATTCCCATAAATAACTCCCCCTCAAAAGTCGCCGCTGCAAAAGGTTTTCTGAAAGCATACATGCTGCTGTAGGTCAAAAATGCCATCACCGCTGCAAACAAACTCATGCTGAAGTTGCTGCTTTGGGCAAGTTTTTTGGAGACAAAGGGAAGTTGCAGCATGGGAGAAAAATGGGAGTCTGGGTGGTTTTTATGTAACCCTCCATGGGTTTTGAACCCTTGGAGGGTTTGGGATCTTAACCCTTGGAGAGTTTAGTATCAATTATTTTCTGATCAAATCCAGAATTTCTGTCAAGGAATTGACGATGTGGGTGGGGTGATGCTTTAGAAGATCTTCTTCAGAAAAAGCCCCTGTTGTCACTCCAATGCTCATTAGACAACCTGCGTTACGCCCTTCATTGATATCGACTTCTGTATCACCGATTTTGATTACTTCTTTCGGGTCTGTAATTCCGAATCTATCCATCATCACTTGGATCATATCGGGATATGGCCTGCCTCTTTCGACTTCATCACTACATACCGTGAAGTCTATCAGAGTAGATTTTTTCCAACCCACTCTTTCCAAAATCACATCCGTAATGTCCCTGCTAAAACCCGTATCCAACCCGACTTTTATGCCCAAGTCCTGAAGTGATTCGAAAACAGACTCCGCATCATCCATCGGTGCAATCCCCGGAGTGGTGAGGTAATAGTCGATCATATTTTGCACAAAATCTTCATGGATAGCATCAATGAGGTCCAAAGTAATGCTCGCTTTATCAGTCACGTGATTGGAAAGAATTGCCTGAATGGCCAAAGGCTTTGGGTAGCCCATCTTTTCGTTTGCCTCTGCCAAGGTGACTTTTTCAAATCCATGATTGAGAAAAGCATGCTGGAAAGATTCTGCAACGTTGCTGTTGTCTTTGATGGTGGTTCCGGCAATGTCAAAAACTGCGAGTTTGATGGCTTTTTTCATGTGGAATATTATTGTTGGACTTGAAATTTTAAGGGTGAGAAAGAAAGTTAACTTTCCTTATTTTAAATAGCTGCAAACAAACATAAGTTTAGCAAAAATAAACCTTGTGCCTTTATTTGTCAAAAAATATGCAGTTACTATTGTGTTAACATTTAACTTATGATTATTGATTTAGTCTTAGTCAATGATTGGGTGCTAGAATTGCTCCTAGATTCGACATTTTCTTATTTAACCTTTTCTTAATTTCACTTTCGTCTTGAATCAAAATAGATAGATTAATTTAGTATTTATAAACATTCAACAAAATGAAGGATAACCTTTCCAAGGAAGAAAGAGTCAATATGGTTTTTGACCTATACGAGAAATTTGGTCATGCAGATTATATCGGTGAACCCGTTTCCCAGATTGAGCACATGTGCCAATCCGCCCAACTTGCCCAAAAAGAAGGATATGACAATGAAGTGGTTTTGGCGGCCTTCTTCCATGATTTGGGACATTTGTTTGCCATGGACCGACAACTTGAAAATATGGGTGGCTATGGTGTCAAGCGACATGAACAGATCGGTGCTGATTTTTTGAGGGAAGTCGGATTTCCTGAGAAAATAGCCAAATTGGTTGAAAATCATGTGCAGGCAAAGCGCTACCTTACTTTCAAATTCCCCGAATATCTTCAAAAGCTATCCGAGGCGAGTTTGATGACTTTGGGTTACCAAGGTGGCGTCATGTCTTCGGGAGAAGCAGTGGCTTTTGAAGAAGACCCTTTGTTTGAGCTTTCCCTCAAAATGAGAACTTGGGACGAATTGGCCAAGGAAGAACAAATCCCTGTTCCGGATTTGGGATATTTGAAAGAAATGGCGCTGAAGGTGATCGATTGACTTATTTCTCTAAAGAAAAAGCGTCGATCACTTTTCCTGATTGGTTGATAGCTTTGAATTCAAGCCCTTTGTCTGTAACCTCAATCCAACCAAAATGATGCTCTCGGATGAGCTTGTCCATCATCGGATATTCTTCTTTTTTGTCTTCAGGTTCCAAGCCACCGCCCGCTCCGCCAATGATCAAAAATGCCGTCTTTCCATTTTGATGATCCAAGATCAACCTTTCATAATCATGGGTATGTCCTGAAATCACCAAATCGGCCAAACCGGATTCCCACACAGGCCTTAATAGATTCTCCATACTTTTCTCCCCATGATACCCCATCCAACCTTGACTGAATGGGGGCTGATGAACCAGAATGATTTTCCAATTGGCTTCTTTCCATTTTTCAGATTTTAGTTCCGATTGAAACCATTCGTATTGTTCGGAATTTTCTACGATCCCAATCGGAAAATTTTCATTCGGGTCCAAAGCAATAAAAGCGCAGGGCCCATCTTGCCATGAAAAGTAGTTTTTTTGGCTTTCGGTTTTTAGCACTTTTCGGAAAGCTTCAGGAATCCATGTTTGATATGAATCATCATAATCATGGTTTCCCGGCAGCAAATAATGGGGAACTGCAATAGGGGAGAGGTATTGAAGCAATTTTTGGTATTCACTTTCCAGTCTTCCGTTTCCCACCAAATCCCCGATTCCTATGGTAAAATCAGGATTTTTTTCTCTAACCTGCTGAAGAATTCTCTCAAATTCTGCCCATCCGCCTTGACTGTCTGCCCAAATGGCAAAGCTAGTTTGGGTTTTTGATTCTTTTGATGGGGCTTCAAAAACCGGAGATTGGGTTTTGGACATTTCAAACTTGAAAAATTGGGCTTTCTTTTTGGGTAGAAATGCAGAATAGGTTCCCTCTGTTTCTGTTGCCAAGGTAGAAAAATGCATGTCTGTGGAGTCATTACCAAAATACAGCCATGATTCGTGCCCTTTTTCGCCGGTCCATCTGATCAGATATTCGTCTTTGTCAAATGGTAAAATGACCGGATCTGAATACCAAATCGGGAATTCTTGAAACTTATCGGAAGCAAAATCAACCTCTTTAAGTTTGGATTTCGCTTCAAAAACTTTTCGCTGCATTTCCTCCTCAAAATCTATTTTGGCTTTTTCCCAAACTCCAATAGGAATCCAATCAACTTTTGTCAGACCGCCTGCCACGGCATAGTTGATTACCCTGATGGTAATCTTTCCTTTGGTTTTTGGGATTTGGTAGACGTGGTCTTGGTCGGGAAGGATGGGATTTCCTTCGACCCAAACCTGCTGACCATCATCCGCCCTCACGGCCAAAATCCCATTTTCAAGTTCAAATTCCGCCGAATACCAGATGTTGGAATTTGGAGTAGGTATGCGGTGAGGTAGATTTACTTCAGCACCTATTTCTAATTCGGGAAAAACAGCTTCCTTTCCACTCAAAGTATCCCAACCGTGGTATTCCCAACCCAAGGACAATTCTTGGATTTCTTCTTTTGGTACAAAATCCCAAATAGAACCCATCGGCTTGTCTTTCCAATAGGCCATGAGAGAGGATGAAAAATTCGGGTTTTCTCCAAGCTCTTTTGATTGACATCCACTCAAAATAAGGAAGACAATGAAAACCTTAAGTCTCATTTTCCCATAATTGCAGGAATGACATCGCCTGCTTTTGCTACAGGATATTGGAATCCCAATAATTCAACCATTGTCCTAGCTATTTGCATGGCATAGGTTTGGCCTTCTTTTTTCACTTCACCTAAAGCCGGGGTGTCAGGTCCAATGGCTGCAATCCAGATTTCATCCGAATTGGGGGTATTGACAGAATGGCTTTTCCAATTGACTTTTGGATATACGCCGCGTCCATGGTCAGTCATGATGACCATAGTGGTTTTACCTTTGTATTGCGGATCATTTTGGACAAAATCCCAGATTTCACGGATGTACGCATCGGTCTGTCTTGCGGAGAGCAAGTATTGGTCGTATCTGTCGTCGTGACTGTAGTCGTCTGTCTCGCCATATCCGATATAGAGGACTTTTGGCTTTCTGGTTTTCAACTCCTCCATTGCATAATGGTGGGTAAAAAAGTCCAACCTCACTCCACCCCAAGGGCCGCGTATCTCATCTTGCGCACGGTTTACGAAAGTCTCAATTTCAGTCAAATCTTCACCTTGGGCTTTTTCAAATCCTGCATTCAGTTTCAATCCATTTCGGTCTCTGTTGAGAATAGCAGGAAATACATCCCAAGATGCAAATGCTGCAATCCTGTTTTCAAAACCTTGCTGCTTCTGTAGAAATTCCAAGAAATTGGGATTTGGGTTATTCTCTTGGCTGTTGCTGTTGATGCGCTCATCGTCAGGGTAGCCGGCAAAAATCTCATTGTAGCAGGGTTTGGAGAATACCATCCTATTTTTGTCATTCACCTTGCTGCCATATTTTCTGTTTCCATGCAGTTGACCTTCTTTTGCGATGACATTCCAGAAGAATGGCATCAACAACTCTCTTCGGAGTTTTGGGTCACGGTGCCAAAAGGTCTCTGTGAGTTTTTCAGGATCTTGGGCATATTTTGTATCTACTACCAACAGGGAATCTGCGCCTGAAAATACCTCCTGCCATCTCAAACCATCCAAGGTAATAAAGATCAGGTTTTCAGTTTTGAAGTTTTGCGCGGAAATGTTAAAAGCCAGGGTAAAGAAAAAAAGCCCGGTCAGATATATCTTTTTCATACGTTAAAGGAATTGCTTTCAAGGGTAAGGTTGCCGATTTGCGGATCTGTTTTGGAAGGAAGACCGGTTTCAATTCTTCCTGCAAGTCTTCTTTCGAAAAACTCATTGCCTTTGATCGTCAAGGCATAATCGTACCAACCAAAGCTTTTATTGGTGTCTAAGGTGATTGTTTTCTCGGAATTCGGATTGATTGAAATTTCCGTCTGAACCTTTCCGTAGGCTTGGTCTTCCAATACAAACTCCAATGTTTTGATCTTGTCGAGATTTTGGATTTGGAGCGTGAGAAGCGGGTTTTTTGGATCCTCAATGTTATAGGTAGCACTGATTTCCACCAAAGGCTCGTTTCTCATTCCTTTGAAACATCTATAAAAACCATTTGGACCATAAGCATCCAAGTGGTAATGTCCGTTTTCAAAATTGACAAGTGGCCATTGGTAATCTAGGTCTGTTCCCGCCTCCAAGGCAAAAGACCAGACTTTCATCGGCATCCATTTGCCGTTTTCTAAGTATTTGGCAGGGGCATAGACCTGGAAAGGAACACCTGCGGTCTTTTTCCCAAACACCTTATCAGAATTTTGAAAAACTATCCTGAATGATTGCTGAAAATAATCCATTGCCCCATCAAGGTATAATTCGTAAGGAAGCGCATTGGAATTTCTTGTTCCGGCTTCTTGTTTGGGCAGGACTTTGGATTTTCTCCCGGTTTTTTTGACAGCTTGGATTTCTTCTGATTTCAAAGGGCCGAAGTTGTCAGGCAGGTTTTTGAAACTTGCTTGGTGGATCATTTTCATAAATTCTTGCTGTACTACGGGTTTTGGAAAATCTATTTTCTCGCCATCATAAGGTCTGAAAGCAGAAGTGAGGTCACCGCAAACGGTCCTTCGCCAACTGCTGATATTGTCTTCTGTGATGTCTTTTCCGGTTTTGTGTTTTAGAAATTTCTCTAAAAACATCAGGGACGAAGTCAGGTCACAGACTTCAGAATTGACCCAACCGCCACGTGTCCATGGGGAGGCGATGATCAGCGGAACCCTATATCCCAAACCAATCGGACTTTGGCGAGCGTTTTTCTCCTTCATCCCAGGCTTGGAAAGTTCTTCCTCCATGGTGACAAATTCGTCTTTGGTCTGAATGCCTCCGGTAACTTTCCCTGAATTTGGATCTGTGGGATGCGGTGCAACAAAAGGAGGGATATGGTCAAAATACCCGTCGTTCTCATCGTAATTGAGGATAAAAATAGTCTTCTTCCAGACTTCAGGATTTTCTGTCAGGATGTTCATGGCCTCAGAGACATACCAAGCACCATACCAAGGTGCGGAAGGGTGGTCGGAAAATTTTTGTGGAGCGACTAGCCAAGATACAGTCGGGAGCTTTCCTTCTTTGACATCTTTTCGAAATTCGTGGAGGATGTCTCCCTTGGGGATTTTGGTTTTGAAGGCTTCTCCGTCTTTTTCGTATTCCATCCATTCTGTCTGATGGAAATTAGGGTCTTCAGAATTGATCGTAAATGCTTTTTGGTGGAGGTTTTTCTCAAAGTCAGAAAGCTTGTCAAAGTTGTCCGGATGGTACTTGACCAAGGTCGCTTGGACATACGCCAATTTGGTTTTGTTTTCTCCAAGTGCTATTTCCTGACCTTCCACAGGATTGGATTTCATCGCAGCCTCTAGATCAGCGATGGATTTTAGAAGTTCTTTTTCTGCTTTCTGTAAAAATGGATAATGGCTTTTGGCAAAGCGGACGTGGTATTGCTTGAACCACTCCAGGTTATTGTCTGTGAAGTTGGCCAAAAATGATTCGTCTTCATCTTCTAATCCTGAGGACAAGCTGATTTCATTTTGGTAAACCCGCCATGAAACTCCGTTTTCCTCCAATCTTTCAGGATAAGTTTTCCAATCTACCTCTTTGGAAAAAGTAGCTTCGGAATTGCGGACTACAGAAAAACCATCTTTGGGATTCCTGCTTTTTCCTGTCCAAAAATACATCCTGTTGGTCGTGGTGCCGGTCAGTGCCGAGCAAAAATGCTGGTCGCAGACAGTAAAGGCATCTGCCAATGCATAATAAAAAGGAATATCTTCTCTTTTGTAATAGCCCATGGTCAAGGGCACGTGGCTAAATTCCTTGTTTCCGGGTCTTTTGGATTCTACCCAGCCGTCGTATTTCCCTTCGTTCCGTGCATCAACTTGATTTTCCC
Organism: Aquiflexum sp. TKW24L; assembly: GCF_023502205.1. Classification (GTDB taxonomy): domain Bacteria; phylum Bacteroidota; class Bacteroidia; order Cytophagales; family Cyclobacteriaceae; genus Cognataquiflexum. The sequence goes on from NZ_JAMFLG010000024.1 coordinate 55,870, forward strand.
AAGAATGAGGAATATCGCCCATCCAAGTAGCTTTGGTGTTTTGGATATCAAGGTGGAAGGGCTTATAGGTATTTCCTGCTTTGTCAGGCTGCAGCCAAACAGGCAGGCCATTGGCCAACTTGATCGCCCGCGGGTCGTTGAAGCCACGGACTCCCTGGAGAGAACCCAATGCATGGTCAAAAGACCTGTTTTCCTGCATCAGAAAAACGATATGCTCCGCATCTAAAAAAGTAGTACCTGCTTCCGGGCTGATGGCCATTGCATTTTGGATAGCCTGTGGGATTCCTCCCCAAAGTGCCATACTTCCTGAAAAAATAGCTGCCTGTTTAAGAAATTCTCTTCGGTTGTTTTTCATGGGTATTGTTTAAAAATCCTGCCCGTTCCGTAATTGGAACAGGCAGGAAAAATTTAGGTCATTCAATTAAATTATCTTGCCAAATCCCACCAAACCCGTGTGGTTATTCGGTCCTCACCTTGTCGTGCCAAGGCTGCATTGTAATTATCCTCATTTAATGCCTGAACAGAAGAAGGATACATAAACCTTCTTGGGACAGTTGGTTCGAATGCAGCCGGACCAGGAACTATATTTGGAATCCCGGTTCTTCTCCAATCGTACCAATTTTCAAGTCCGGAGAAATATAGGGCTATCCATTTTTGAGTTCCGATTTTGGCTAATTTTTCCGCCTGCGTTCCGGTGTAGGCTACATTTGGCTGGGTAAAATACTCATTTCCGAAGTTTAATCTATCTGCGATCTGGGGAAGATTTACGACCCTGTATCTTGCTTCATAGTAATCAAAGGAAGCATTGATGCCATTCAAGTAAAATTCTTCTGCTGAACCTGTAGTGATATACCCTCTTTCTCTGGCTTCTGCTAGCAAAAACTGCAATTCAGAGTAATTCATGAGAATAGATTGGTAGCCTATTGGGTTGGCACGAGGGGTACATGCTGCGCATGTCCAAAGGAAACCTACCCTGGAGATGAAATTTGAACCTCCTTTTGTAGGATCGCCGGAAGGCGAATATTGAAGTGCTTCCTCATCCGAAAGGCCATTTGGCACTCCACTGTAATCAGCTGGATTTCCCACGATGCCGGCAGCAGAAGCATTGGTAGGTTGGGCATAGGCAAAAAGCCTCGCATCGTTTAAACCTTTTAAAGTAAGCTCCATGTTTTTGCTCAGCCTGTATTCATCAAAAGAACCTGACCGGGTGGTGTAAAGGTTGTGCTGATTGGGCACATCAGGCAAATGCTGCAATACAGCATGGTCACCATTTCCGGTAAAAATCGGAAACTGTGTGGGATTAGCCAGGATTTGTTGCAATTCTGTTGATGGATTTTTTCTCAAAGAAATCCTCATCAATACCCGTATCCTGAGAGAATTGGCAAACTTCTTCCAGTTAGCTATGTTTCCTCCAAAAATGATATCACCACGGACTGCTTCTGTACTTGAACCCAAAAGCTCATTTGCTTCTCTCAAATCTTTTAGGATGCCTTCGTAAATCGCTTCTTGGGAATCGAAAACCGGATAGTTGATACCGGCTTTTGCCTGAATAGCCTCTGAATATGGCAATTCGCCATAAGCGTCTGTCATAAAGGAATATTGCATCGCCCGGACCACTTTGGCTATGCCGACATAGTTGTTTTGGCCTAGAGGTTCAGAGATTTTGATGATGTTGGCAATGTCTCTCTGGGCATTGAAGAAGCTTCCATAAGGATCACCGAAAGGACCCCAATTGTAGCGGTCTTCATTGGTAAACTGAATTTTGGCAGTGTATTGCATGACTACGTTTCCGATCCCCCATGCCTGACCGGCATGCTGATTGGCTGTAGTCCTTAGAATTGTCGGCAGCAATAGTGAGGACGGGACAGTTTCCGGTGAGTTGGGGTTGCTGTTGATTTCTTCAAAATCACTTGTACATGCTGCGAACCAACCCAATTGAAGGGCTAGTATGGCAGTGAATAGTTTTTTGATATTGGTTTTCATAACAAATATATGTTCAGAAATTTTTCTGGTTAAAACTTAAGGTTGATATTAAACCCGAGACTTCTAGTAGATGGGAAAGCCATATTTTCGACTCCCGGCTGTAATGTTCCACCTGACATTGACAATGTCTCAGGATCGAAGTGCGGGTTTTCGGTCCACAGCGCTAGGTTCCGTGCTACAAAAGAGATTTTGATATCTTGGAAAGGAGTCTTGTTGATAAATTCCCTTGGGAAATTATATCCAAGTGTAACTTCTCTCAGCTTGATATAGGATGCATCATATAGTGCGGCTTCCACATTATTTCTCTCATAATACCTGTTGTGCCAGTTTCGGGAAGTGATTTTGATGGTGTTTGGGGTAAAAGATCCGTCAGCATTCTGGATGACACCGGGGCTGATGATTCCGTTACCTTCTACAGTCAGGTCATATCCGTTTTCTCTTCCAAAAAGTGTTTCTTCCAATTGGCCTGAAGTACTTCCGATAGTTTTGGTCCTCGATACCACTATGCCTCCATAACGGATGTCAAATAAGAATCCTAGGTTGAAGTTTTTATAAGAAAAGTTGTTTTGGATACCAAGCATCCAGTCAGGATTGTAGTTTCCTTGAAGTTTTAATTTGGAATCCCTTATAGGAGTACCGGTAGTATTGTGGATGATCTGTCCAAAAAACGGACTGTTCTGATCCTCTACCCTTGCGAAGCCTACCCCATACATATTCCCCATTCTTTCGCCTATTCTTGCTTGTACAAATGCACCGTTTCTTTCGGTCAAAGTATAGGTATCCAAACCTTCGGTCAGTTCCAATACTCTTCCTCGGTTGCTTGTAAAGTTAGCAATGACGTCCCAACGGAAGCCGTTTTGTCTTTTAATTGGATTGGCCAAGGCTACTATTTCAATACCACGGTTCTGGATTTTACCGGCGTTGATGATCCGGCTGTTGTATCCTGTGGCAATATCCAAAGTGATTGGAATGATCTGGTCGCGGGTGACATTGTCATAATACGTGACATCCAAACCGAGTCTTCCTTCGAAGAATCTCAAGTCAAGACCGAATTCAGAAGAGGCAGTTCTTTCAGGTCGGAGATCGGCATTGGAAAGAACCGAAGATTCAGTTTTTGCTTGGTTAGAACCCCAAGCGATCTGGTTGTTGAACACATTGGTCAAGCTGTAGGGGCTTGTATCATTTCCAACTTCGGCATAGGCAGCTCTCACTTTTACCAAACTTACATTTCTTGGCATTTGGATCATATCGGAGACAATAGCACTTAAAGTAACCGAAGGATAGAAATAGGAATTGTTGTTGACCGGCAAAGTGGATGACCAGTCATTTCTGCCTGTGATATCCAAAAACAAGATATTCTTGAAACCGATCTGTCCAAATCCATAGAGTGAATTGATCTTCTTCTTGGAGTTGAACTGGTCAATCTGAAGTGCAACGGCCGTATTTGTCAAATTATAAATTCCTGGGATCAACAATTCAGGCGCTACTACTTGTTGGAACCTGTTTTCCTGAGACATAAGGTTACCACCGAGTGCGACATTGTATGTCCATGTTCCTTTGCCAGTTTCTGAATAGGAAAGCAAGAAATCTGAGTTTCTTTCACTGAAGAAAATATTATCCTCCCTGTAATGTCCTCTTGGAAACCGCTGGGTAGAGAATGCTCTTTTTCTATCTCTCAATTCATTGTAAGTGTCAAGACCTGTCCTGACCATCAGATTGAGTTTGTCAGTGATTTTATAATTCAAAGACACATTACCGAATACCCTGCCTTTTTGCTGTCCGTTGGTATTTTCATAGACAGTAAAGTAAGGGTTGTCGTGGTAGTTATAATTGTAATTGAACTGCTGCACATCTTCCAAGCCCGGCATCCAATAATCCCTAAGGTTATTTGTGTTGACCTGACGTCCATACCAAATCCACAGGTACATCAAACTTTCAGTGCCGTAGCTGATGTTTGGTCTGTTTCCTGAAGTGGTATTTTGGTAATTGACCGTGGTATTCAAGGTCAGTTTCTCAGGGATGATGTTGATGCCTGAATTTAGCGCCAAGGTATTTCTCTTCAAATCTGTGTTGGGCACGATTCCTTTTTGATCCAGATTGGTCCATGAGAAGCGTACATTGGCTTTGTCGTTTTCTCCGGCGATAGAGACGTTATTTGCCAAAGTGACACCTGTCTGGAAAAAGTTATTGATGTTGTCTTTTTGGGAAACCCACGGTATTGCATTGATTGTACTTCCTGCAGGAGCATTCAAGTCACCACCTCGGAATCCGGGAATATTTCTAGGGGAGTCAAATTGAGGGATGTTCAGTCCTTTGTCCATTTCAGGACCCCAGCTTTCATCGACTCCATCTGCATTTCCTGCGCCTGCACCGTTTACAAATGCAAATTGGCCGTTGTTACCTTGCCCATATTTATCCTGCCACTGCGGCATGACCAAAGGACTTTCAAAAGTAGTATTGGAATTGATGGTCACACCCAACCCTTTTTTGCCTTTTCCAGATTTGGTAGTGATCAGAATTGCGCCGTTGGCAGCTCGGGAACCATATAATGCTGCTGCCGCAGGACCTTTCAAAACTGTCATAGAAGCAATATCGTCAGGATTGATCTCTCCGGCGGAGTTGCCGTAATCGACTTCCAAGCCACCACGGCCCGATGAACCGACGATATTGTTACTGATAGGGATACCGTCCACTACGAATAGCGGTTGGTTGGCATTGATGTTCAAAGAAGATTCTCCTCGGATGGTTACCCTTGTGGAACCGCCCAAAGTACTCGATCCATTGGTGATTTGCACCCCGGCAACACGTCCGCTCAAGGAATTCAAGACATTGGTCTCTCTAGCTTCTGTAAACCTGTCGCCTCCCACGGTCTGAACTGCATAGCCCAAAGCCTTAGCGTCCCTTTCCATACCGAGTGCAGTCACTACCACTTCGCCGATCTCGATACCTTCCATTAAAGTAATATTGATGATGGAGGAATTCCCGACCAGTCTGTCCATTTTCTCAAAACCAATAAAGGAGAAAGTCAAAGTGTCGGTAGGAATTGCCATGATGTTGTACAAACCATCCAGATCAGCTACTGTGCCTCTATTGGTTCCTTTGACCAGGACGCTGGTTCCTGGAAGCGGTTGCCCTGCCGGGTCAGATATTTTTCCCTCGACCCTTTTTTCCTGGGCTAAGGCTGATAGTGTCAATCCGAAAAAAAGGATCAACATCCATCCGACTTGCTGTAATTTTGCCGTTTTCATGTTTTTTTGGTAGAAATGTTTAATAGCTTTAAGTTTAAAAGTTTTACCAAAGCTAAACTTTTGAGAATTTTTTGCGGTTAAGAAAAAGTTAACTTAAAGTGAATTAATTCTGTGTTAAGGAATACAAAAAATGCATTATTATGAAAAATAAGCCATTTTTACTGTTAACATTGGGGGTAATATGAGGACTAGTATTTAGTAAAAGTTAGGTTTTTGTTAAGTTTAAAAGTATATAAATAGTAAACAAGAAGGGGGAAGGGATTAAGTACCGGAAGGTACGAAGTACAATGTACCAAGTAGCTTGACAGTGAGAAGTTAAAGGTAAGAGGTGTAGGAGGTTTAAAAAATTGTAAGGTTCCTAGGTGGGAAAGACAGTAGTTTGGAAGTTGCGAAAAAATTGAGTGGGGATTGGTGAAATTGGAAACAATAAAGAATACCTCATTGCTATTCTATCATTCCGTTTTGATGTTGTAATCTTGCACGTTTCGGGATGAAATAAACTAGATTAAGGAGATTCAGTTAACCAAATAACCAATTAAACCCAAATCATTTAACCAATTAATCAAATAACCCTTTAACCTAAATTCCAGACAACCATTACAACAACTATAACAATTACAACAATTTACAAAGAGACCCTTCGTTCCTCCAGGGTGACGGCAGTTTATCTAGCCACCTCTATCTTCACCTTACTTTTCTTCAGTTTTTCATTCCGGATTTTGTCAAGGGTTCTTTCGACTTTAGATCTTTTGACTGCCACATAGGAAGAGAAATCCAAAAGCGTGATCAATCCAATATCTGCCGTGGTCAACCCTCCCTTTTGCGTCAGCAAACCCACAATGTCGCCTTTACTGATTTTATCTTTTTTGCCGGCACTAATGTACAGACACGCAAATGCAGAAGGCTGTACAGGTTGCAGTTCATCCGTAACGGTGATTTCCTCGACGGATTTATCAATATAATCAGGCAAAACTTCATCATTAGCCAAGACGAGGTAGCTGTTTCCCTCAGCATGCATCCTGGCAGTTCGCCCATTTCGGTGGATGAAGGCATCTTTCCTGATCGGCAACTGGTAATGGACGACATGCATGATTTCAGGAATATCTAATCCCCTTGAAGCTAGGTCGGTAGCAATTAATAAATTATAAACCCCACTCCTGAACTTGATGAGATTCTTTTCCCTATCAATCTGCTCCATTCCACCATGTAATACTCCGTGTTCAAACCCATTTCCTGTCAGCAGCATACTGATTCTGTCCACAGCATCGCGGTGGTTGCAAAAAACAAGGCAGGGTTCATTCTGAAATCCTGCTACCAAGCGCATCAATACCTGGACTTTTTCCTTGCTCGAAGTATGGACAAGCTTGAGTTCAAGTTTGGATTCTTCCTCGTCCTGCAGGTAATTGATAGTAGTCGGATTGCTGAAAGGCAGAAATTCAGGCAATCGATCTAAAACCGTCGCTGAAGTCAATAAATGTCGCTGGGTTTGGGTTTTCAATCCTCGGAATATGACCCGGAGTTGCTCATGGAAACCCATCTGTAGCGACTTGTCAAATTCATCCAAGATGATCATTTTGATTCCCTGGGTATCAAATGATCCTTTTTCAACATGGTCAGAAAGTCGGCCGGGCGTTCCTATCACCACAGCTGGTGCTTCGCTGAGACTGTTTTGCTCGACCTTCATGGCATGACCGCCATAGACAGTACTTACTTTGAAAGGAGTTTTCATCCCTTTAAAAACCTGCTCGATCTGTATAGCCAACTCTCGTGACGGGACGATAATCAGCGCCTGTACTTCCTTTAGGTCTTCCTGAAGTGCATCCACCAAAGGAATCAGGTAAGCCAATGTCTTCCCCGAACCGGTAGGTGCCAATAGCATGATATTGTCTGTTTTGGCAGCGGATTCTATAAAGTCCGATTGCATCTCATTGAATGCATCGATTGAAAGGTTCTTTAAAAATCGGGAATGGGAGGAAGAGGTATTATCTGACATGGGGCAAAGGTAAGGAAATAAAGTTTGGGGGAGGAGTAGTGTAGGGAACAGAGTATTCTAAATTCCTCTATTTTTACTGATCCAAAACCTTGAACAATTCCTTTTGTCCCTTTAGGGACAATATCTTGGTAGAAAAGCTTGTCAAATCATCGGTGGCCGTGCCTTTAGGTACGGAATATATGTTGTACCTAAAGGCACAAAATCCATTCGATTGATTAATTATTTTACCCATATTATGTCCCTAAAGGGACCTTGGGTATTGTTACGATTTAGAATTAAAATTATCTAGCATGACTAAGTAGGGTCAAACTATTCTCACAACTCCATCCTCAACACAATCCTATCCACACACTGCATTCCGTTTTCGAAAATCGGATTTTTGTAGTGCTTGGGAAAATAGTCTTTTTGGACTTCTATAATTTTGAAACCTGTTTTTTGATATAGCCCCAACTGCATGGTGCTGGTATCAGCTGTTGCGATGATCAATTGTTGTTTATAAAGGGATTTTGTAGTCTGGATTGCATGAGTCAGCAGACTTTTTCCAATTCCCTGATTTTGGTGTTTGGCTTCGACTGCAATGTTTTTGATTTCTGCTGAGCCTTGATTATTTGTATCTAAAATATAGCAACCCACCAATTCATCTTCTATAAATCCACCAAATATCATCGCTTTAAAAATATACCGATCAATGCTGTCCCGCTCCGGATCTGCCAAGAGCAAAAGATCATAGGGGATAGGATCGGATTAAGTAAGTTGTCGGATGAACATATTTCTTTAAATTTAACCACAGCATAAGGAAATCACTTTTCCTATACACTAACTCAAAGTAAGCCAAAACATGAAAAACCTCCTCCTTTTTCTTTTCATCTGTTTCTCTTTTTTTCAACTCTCCTTTGCACAGCAAAGCAATAAGCAACCTGTTCGTATGGCGATGATGGGACTTTCTCACGGGCATTCGCCTTGGATTTTTAACAGAAAGGATAAAACCGATGTGGACTTGGTGGGAATCTATGAACCGGATGTAGCGCTTGCTGCAAGCTATGCAAAGCGCTACAACTTGGATCAAAAACTATTTTTTACCGATGCCAAAGCGATGCTTGTTGCAACGAGTCCGGAAGCAGTATTGGCTTTTGGTTCCATTTATGACCATTTGGAAGCGGTGGAACTTGCTGCTCCGCGTGGGATTCATGTCATGGTAGAAAAGCCGCTGACATATTCTCTAGAGCAAGCCAAGAAAATGGAAGCCTTGGCCAAAAAATACGAAATTCATCTCCTCACCAACTTTGAAACTTCGTGGTATGCAAGTACTGAAAAGACTTACCAATTGCTTCAGGATAAGGAAGCCTATGGCCCGATCCGCAAAGCCGTATTCCATCACGGACACCGAGGTCCCAAGGAAATCGGGGTAGGGAAGGAGTTTTTGGATTGGCTGACGGATCCGGTTCAAAATGGTGGAGGAGCGCTGATTGACTTTGGTTGCTATGGTGCCAATATCATGACTTACCTGATGGAAGGGCGAAAGCCGATTTCCGTTACAGCCATCACCAATACCTACAAGCCGGACATTTATTCCAAAGTGGATGATGAGGCGACGATCATTTTGGATTATGGAGATGCGCAAGCGATTATCCAAGCCTCTTGGAATTGGCCTTTTGACAGGAAGGACATGGAAGTCTACGGCAAAACAGGTCAGGTTATTAGCGAAAACAGATCAAAGATGCGGACACGAACTTGGAACAATCCTGAGGAAAAAACCTTCGAAGTTCGGCCCGATGAAGTGGGTGTCTATGTGGACCCCTTTTCCTATTTCGCAGAGGTGATCCGAGGCAAAATCCAAGTGGAAGACTACAGCCTTTATTCTCTGACCAACAACATGATTGTCGCCGAGATCCTCGATGCCGCCAGAAAGTCAGCAGAGAAAAGAGAGACGGTATTTTTGGGGAAATAGGGGTTTATACAGATTAGAATAAAAAATTCTTTTAGTTTTATAGTAAATATTTTCACAAAAAAAGAGAAAATAAACCGATATGACAGGTGTTTTTTTTAGAAAGGGAATGACGGTTGCAATTAAACCGGAGGACTTCAAATTCATTGTTGATGAAGACGGAGCCGTCAAAGCTGAAGTTGTTCTAAGCCTTCATTTTGATGTAATGCCGACTTGGATTAAATTCGCCATTGAACATTTAGAAAATTGTAGGTTATATAATCAAAGGCGACAGGAAGCATGGAAAGGAAATGATGAGGAACAAAAAGCAGAGACTCTTGAAAAGGAATTTGAAGCCTCCATGCAATCAATTATTGCAATGGCAATAGCTATTGACTCATTCTATGGAACAGTAAAGAGCAAGATTAACATTCCAAAGGAGTTAACAGAAAAATGGAAAGAAAATAGGACATCGAGGTATATTCAAATAGCTGAAACAGTACGGCAAGGATTTAAACTAGATAAAGAAGGATACAAAATACTGAAACAAACATTAAAGGAAATATTCAGATTTCGTGACATGGCTATTCATCCTAAGGGAGACATAGAACATCCAATTTTGCATCCTGACTTAGGAGTTGGTGTAGAATGGAGATTTGTTTATTTTTCGTACGCAAATTCAAAAGTAATTGTAGATGAAGGACTCAAAAGACTCCATGAATTGTTATCCAAACAAGGAATTAAAAACAAGGAACTTGAAAAGTATTGTTTGACAACCATAACAGAATTGCACAAATTGATTCAAATTCAGTGAAGCGGCGCGCTCCAAATAGAGTTTTTGCGCAAAGGTGGGGTGATAATCAGGTATGAAACATTTTGTTTCGAGAAGGTATATAGGAAGCGGTCATTATGCCACCCATGTGCAAACGAAAATGTTATTTGATTAAAAGAAAATAAATCCAAAAAACCAAAATCACCAAAACCAAAGCCACATAAACCCATTTGGTCAACTTGGTTGAAAAATCCTTCCTCTCAAACCTGTGCTTCATCAATTCTTTGGTATGGTTTGAATTTCGTTTTTCAGAACCCACAGATTTCGAACTGTAAGGATTATCTCCCAATTTATTTCTTCCGGACTTGATATTTCGGTTGTTTTTCAAAGAAGAGAGCATGTTAAAAACTGATGTTCCGCCTGACATGGATTATTATTTTTGGTTCATAATTCAATTAAAGAAAAAAACAGTTGATATAAAAGGTTGAAGAGGAAATTTTTTCAAGTCAACGGTCCACTGTCAACTGTCCACCGAGATGGAAATTTCTTTCGATATCTAACCTTCCTTAAGACTATTGAAAACCATTTCGGCCCATCCAAACCCTTAGCATCGGTCATCGGTCATCCGACCTTTTTTAATTTATTTCCAATTGCACCAAACAACATGTCAGATACCCTGTTTCTTTTATTTATTTTTGAACCATGACTTTGACCAAACCTAACCTGTTGCCTTTATTGGAGAATTTGGCTACCCAATTAGAAGGGGAACTTAAATTTGACTCACTTACAAAAACACTATATGCCACTGATGCTTCCGTGTATCGGGAGATTCCTTTGGCTGTTGCATTCCCAAAATCAGAGTCCGACATCCAAAAACTGATCCTTTTCGCAGGTAAAAACAAAACTTCCCTGATCCCCAGGACAGCGGGAACCTCACTTGCAGGACAGTGCGTCGGTAATGGTATCGTGGTGGATGTGGCAAAAAACTTTACCGAAATCCTGGAATTCAACAAAGAAGAAAAATGGGTTCGTGTGCAGCCGGGAGTAGTCCGTGATGAACTCAACCAATTTTTGAAACCTCACGGTTTGTTCTTTAGCCCTATTACTTCCACCGCTAACCGTGCCATGATCGGCGGGATGGTGGGAAACAATTCCTGCGGCACCACTTCCATCGTCTATGGGACGACAAGGGATAAGGTTTTGGAGTTGAAAGTCTTTTTGAGTGATGGCTCGCAGGTTGTATTTGACGAATTGTCCCAAACTGAATTTGAAGCTAAATGCCGGCTCGATACTTTGGAAGGACAGCTTTACCGTCAGGCCAAAAAGGAACTTTCCAATCCGGAAAACCAAAAAAACATCGAAGAACAATTTCCGAAGAAAACCATTCACCGGCGCAACACCGGCTATGCAGTAGATGTGCTTTTAGAGTCTGAAATATTTGCCGAAGGTGGAGGAAAATTCAATTTCTGCAAGCTGTTGGCCGGCTCGGAGGGAACTTTGGCCTTCACCACAGAGATCAAAATCCTCTTGGATCCTGTGCCCGATCCGTTGGAAATTGTGGTGGCTGCGCATTTTGAATCCATCCATCAAAGCATGAAAGCCGCACAGGTAGCGATGAAGCATCCGGCGACAGCCGTAGAGTTGATGGACAAAATAATTTTGGATTGCACCAAACAAAGCATTGAATACAGCAAAAACCGCTATTTCGTCGAAGGCGATCCGATGGCATTGCTGATGATTGAATTCACCGGAAAGACTGAATCTGAGGCGAGAGAAAAGGGAGATAAACTCATAGCTGACCTGAAAGCTGCTGGTTTGGGATATGCCTATCCTGTGATCGGACCTGATTTGACCAAGTCAGCTTGGGCATTGCGGAGTGCAGGTTTGGGACTGTTGGCGAATATTCCCGGCGACCCAAAGGCAGTAGCTTGTATCGAAGATACCGCCGTGGACATCGATGATTTGGCGGATTATATTGATGAATTGGATGATATCCTGAAGGGATTCAATCAAAATCCTGTGCACTATGCCCACGCCGGTGCAGGCGAAATCCACATGCGGCCGATTTTGGATTTGAAGAAAAAAGCCGATCAGGAGGAGTTTTATAGGATCTCGGAGGCTTCTGCCAAGTTGGTCAAAAAATACAATGGTTCACTCAGCGGTGAACATGGAGACGGCCGTGTCCGCGCGCCATTTATCCCCATGATGGTGGGAGAGGAAAATTACCAATTGCTCCGCCGGGTCAAATACACTTGGGATCCTGAAAATATTTTCAATCCCGGCAAGATTGTAGATACCGCACCGATGAATACTTCTTTGAGGTATGAAGCCGAAATGGTGACACCCAAACAAGATACCCTTATTGATTTCAGTGCTTCAGGAGGCATATTGAGGCTAGCGGAGAAATGCAACGGCTCGGGAGACTGCCGCAAATTGCCGGCTTCAGGCGGTACGATGTGCCCTAGTTATCAGGCTACCAGAAATGAGAAAGATACTACCCGTGGAAGGGCCAATACTTTACGTGAGTTTTTGACTTTGGACAAAAAAGAAAATGCCTTTGACCATCCGGAGATCAAAGAGGCCTTGGAACTATGCCTTTCCTGCAAAGGCTGTACTGCTGAATGTCCATCCAATGTCGACATGGCTTCGATGAAAGCGGAATTTCTATATCAATACCAGAAAACCCACGGGGTTCCGTTGCGGTCCAAAGCCTTTGCCCATATCAATGAGTTGAATGGATTGGCGGCCATCGTTCCCGGTCTTGCCAATTTCACTTTGTCGAATGAGATTACTGGAGGATTGATGAAATCGGTTTTGGGTGTGGCACCAAAGAGAAACCTACCCGAAATTAGCAAGGTGAGTTTGAAAAAATGGTACAAGAATAATTACAGCAAACTTCCTGAAAAAACCTCTGTAATCAAATCCCTGTATCTTTTTATAGATGAATTTACAAATCATAACGATACCGAAATAGGAATTACTGCGATCAAGCTTTTGAAGAAGTTAGGCTATGATGTCAAAGTGGTAAATCATGAGGAAAGCGGTCGTTCAGCTTTGTCGAAGGGTTTGCTCGAAAAAGCAAAAAAACATGCAGAGGCTAATGTGAGGATTTTTCAGGATATCATTGATGGTGACCATCCTCTCGTAGGGATTGAACCTTCAGCAATTTTGGGTTTTAGGGATGAATATCCAAGGTTGGTGGGAAAAGAATTGGTCGAGGGAGCAAAGAAACTGAAGTTCCATACTTTAATCATTGACGAATTTATAGGAAGGGAAATTGTCGCTGGAAATATCACTGCGGAATTATTTACTGAGGAAACCAAGAAAATCAAGCTACACGGACATTGCCATCAGAAAGCGCTGTCATCCATGTCATGGACTCAGAAGATGCTTTCCTTACCCAAAAATTACAGCGTGGAAACAATTCCATCTGGTTGCTGTGGCATGGCGGGTTCGTTTGGTTATGAGGCGGAGCATTATGAAATCAGCATGCAGATAGGAGAGATGGTCTTGTTTCCGGCAGTACGTAACGCAGAAGAGACCACCCTAATCGCAGCGCCTGGAACATCCTGCCGTCATCAGATCGCAGACGGGACAGGCAAAAAAGCCAAACATCCCGTAGAGATTTTATGGGAGGCGATCAAGTAAATCGTAAAGTGAAACTATTGAAAATGGCGTAAATGAGATTATTTTCATTTACGCCATTTTCATTTATTTTTTAAAAAAACACTACAAGCATTTACTTAATGGGTTTCAATAACTCTTGCATGTCTCTTTCCGGAAATGTGCCTGGTTCATGTCTATTGTGAAGAGCAATTAGATAGACATTATTTTGTTTGATACAAAAATAAACCTGGACATTTGGTTTTTCCCTACTCTGTCTTCCCATGGCCCTGTAAGCCAATTTTGTTTTGAAAAACTGATTGCCAAGGGGAGTCCCGGTATCCGGGTTTTGTTCTAACTTATCCAATAGCAATCCGAAGTCGTGGCTGAATGAGGGATGTTCCTTAACAAGGTTTTTAAGTTCTTTTGAAAAGACATCCGTACAAATGATGTTAAAGTTCATTTAATAGTTCTTTAGCGGATTTAAGTTTGATTTTACCTTCTAAATGTTGTTTTATTTGTTCGACCGCTCCTGAATATGGTTCAGAGAGGGAATAGACTTTAGGCGGCTTTACAGGAATGGGCTCCTTATATTCCCGAACTCTTTCATATCGGTAAAGTTTTCTTTCACTTTCATGGTCGATTTGTGTGGCAGGGATGACTTTAGGAGGATCCTTAGGATGGAGAACTTTTACATACTTGAAGTTGCTCAGCACTTCAAGGAAAAACTCAGCTTTTTCGTCTTTGATACTTATCTCAATTTTCATAGTATTTTAATTGCCTTTTATTTTCTTTCAATTTTGACAATAAGAATAATAAAAAATTAATATTTAAAAAATAAAATTTATTATTTATTTCAATCTACAAGTGTATTCTTTTTATTTTTTTGTGCAAATGAATATTTTCATTCGAAATAATACTTTCATTTGACTTTTTTTAATAATTAACAGATTTCATATTCCACCTTTTTCTCAAACTCAGGAAAGTAAAATTTTCGCCTACTTTTTCGGTAAGGAATTGTTTAAGCTAGCCTTTATTTGGGTCGAAAATCTTATCGGTGATTATTCTTTCGCCTACAAAATAACAATCGAAAAATGCAGCATAAGAGGCGATGATAATTTGAATGCATTATTAATCGACAATCTCTGTCATTCGTTTTTTTATCCTCCTAAATTCTACTTGTTTTGTTAATCTTGATTTTTGAAAATGGGAGACAGAAATTTTATCATTTACAAATCCTCTGCAGGTTCGGGTAAGACTTACACCCTGACGATGGAATACCTCAAATTGGCTCTAAAATTCCCGGATAGCTTCAAATCCATCTTGGCGGTAACTTTTACCAACAAGGCAACTGCTGAGATGAAGGAGAGGATCATCAAGGAGTTGAAAAGGCTAAAACACGATGTGCAGCCCGACCAAAAAATGGACCGGGAATTATTGGATGTTTTAAAAATCGGTGAAGAGGAACTGAAATCCCGGGCCACTCAAGCGCTTACAGCTATATTACATGATTATGGCAGGTTTTCTGTAAGTACCATTGACAGTTTTTTTCAGAAGGTTGTCCGCTCATTCGCAAGGGAAATGGACCTCAATGCAAAGTTTGAAGTCGAAATGGATCAGGATGCCGTACTTGATAGGGTGGTAGACCGTGTGGTAGCCAATGTGATGGAAGATGATTTTTTGCACAAATGGCTAGTGGATTATGCCATCGAGCAAATCCAAAACGGTAAATCGTGGGATATCCGAAAAAATATCAAGGGCCTCGGCAAACAGATTTTCCAGGAAGATTTCAAGAAATATGGGTTTGAGATCCGGGAATTTTTGAAGGAAAAGGAAAATATCAAAAACCTGAATGCATATGCAAGAGGAAAAAAAGCTGAACTGATCCAAATTACAAAACAACTCAAAGAAGAAGCCAATCAGATCCGGATAAACAATGGGTTGGAATGGACTGATTTTACCGGAGCGACCAGTTCTTTTGCTAAAAAGTTTGATCTTTTGGGTGATCGTTACCATCCTGTCCCGGAATTGAGCCCTACGCAGGTGGACAAAATCGGCTATCCCGATAGGTGGTACAGGAAAAAGGATCCGAATATGGACCGGATCGAAAGTGCCTACCATCAGGGTTTGAATTTTATCCTTTCTCAGTTTGAAACCCTGATGATCAAATGGAATACACTTGAGGCAATATCAAAGAATATTTTTGTTTTTGGGATTTTCAGAAACCTCCTCGAAGAACTGACCTTGCTCAAAGACGAGGAAAGCATCCTCCTGATTTCGGATGCCAATGAGTTTTTGAAAGAAATCACAAAAGAAAACGATGCTCCTTTTATCTATGAAAAAGTGGGCAACCAATACCGAAACTACCTCATTGATGAATTCCAAGACACATCTGGTTTCCAATGGGCAAGTTTCAAACCGTTGCTTGAAAACTCCCTTTCCCAAGGAAATACAAATTTGCTAGTAGGTGATGTGAAGCAGTCCATTTACCGTTGGCGTGGAGGGGAGATGAAGCTATTACTTGAGCAAGTGGAATCTGAAATCGGTGCCCAAAGGGTCAGAAACGAAAATCTTGACACCAATTTCAGAAGCCTTCCCAATATCATTGCCTTCAACAATGCACTATTCAAAAAACTTCCCAAGGCTTTTGAAGATGTAGTGGCAACTACTTACGGTGCTTTAGATTCGGGGATTATTTCACGGGCATACCATGATGTACATCAAAAAGTTTCTGACAGAAAAGCCAATCTGGAATCGAAAGGAAAGGTTCGTTTTGAATTTATTGATTGCAAAGAAAGTGAGGAAGAGGGGAATTTTGATGAACAGGCACTTTTGAGACTTCCAAGAATGGTGATGGAGTTGCAGGCGAAAGGATACGAACTTAGAGACATTGCTTTTTTGGTTAGAAGAAAGTCAGAAGGAGAAGCCATCGCAGATACCTTGATGGGATTTGGAGCAGAAAACCCCGATTTACCTTTCAGCTTTGATGTGCTCTCGGATGAATCCATGTACCTACATAAGTCTGCTTCTGTCAAGGCTTTGGTTGCGGGATTGAAATACCTGCACGAACCGGAAGACAAAGTTCAGTTCAAAACCATGTGGTATTATTATTCAGTTATGAAAAACCTGCCCATCAACCATGATTTGTTTGCTTTGGAGAAAACCCCTGAGTATTTGGTCAAGAAGGAAATTTCTTTCAAAAAAAAGGAGACTTTACTGCTGCAACTGCCCTTGATGGAGGCTGTGGAGGAGTTGATCGGGGAATTGGAGCTTCTGAAAAACGGATTAGAGAAGGCTTATATATCGGGATTCAAGGAAGCGGTGTATGATTTTACTGCCAACAACAGGGCTGATTTATCAGGCTTTTTGGAGTGGTGGGAAGAAAACAAGGAAAAGCGAACCGTCAAGATTCCCGAAGGACATAATGCCATGCGGATCCTTACCATCCACAAATCCAAGGGCTTGCAATTCAAAGTGGTCCTGATGCCATTCCTGAAATGGACAATTTTTGATACTTCGAAGGGTAATGTGGTTTGGTCACCTTTTCAGGATTCTGAAAAGAACCTGTCAGCCATCATCCCATTGACATTAAATGGCAAATTGGCAAAATCAGATTTCAATGAGACATATTCGGAGGAAGCCACTTTGGCGTATATGGACAGTTTGAACATGATTTATGTGGCTTTGACAAGGGCCGAGGAAGTGATTTGGGGTTTGGTGCCTTTTAAAGAAATCAAAAAAGATTCCTCTTTCAATAATTTGGAAATTCACCTTCAACAGATTCTCAGCGGATCTTTGGATCATACGGGAGAGTTGAGCCTTTCCGATTATTTCGATCCTGAAACAAAGGTCTTTGATTATGGAGCTTGGCCAAAAATGGAAAGCAGGAAAAAAGAGGAAAACCTTTTGCCAGAACTCCGCTGGGACTACCAAAATTGGTCGAAACTCTTAAAAGTGAAACAGTATGCCGTTGATTTTTCTGCCGAAGGAATGGCACAGCGGAAAAAGCAGAATTTCGGGTTGTTGGTTCATGAGATTTTGGAAAAATCTGGGACTTTGGCAGAATGCAAATCTATCTTACAAGCCTTTTACTATGAGGGTAGGATTTCGGAAGCGGAGCGGATGCAGGTAGAGAGTCAACTTCAAGATTTGTTTTCGAATCCGCTTTTTGCTTCTTGGTTTGACACAGAAGGCGTTTTGTTGGCCGAACAGGGCATTCTTCTTCCAGGAGGAAAGCAAAAGCGGCCGGACAGGATTATTCTCAAAGATACCGATGCTATTATCGTGGATTTTAAGACAGGTGATGCCTATGAAAAGTATGAAAAACAGGTTCGTGAGTACATGGACTTGGTAGGTAAACTGGCAGCCAAGCCGGTGAGGGGATTTATATGTTATTTGGAAACAGGGGAAATAGTCAGGATCAATGCATAGTTTTTTAAGAAATACAGCGGCTTCCATTCTTCAGGAATATCGAGAACTCCAGAATCTGGTGATCGTTTTGCCAAATCGCCGGGCAGGATTGTTTTTTACCCAACATTTGGGAGCGTTGATAGAGGAGCCAACTTGGATGCCTGAGGTGAAGACGATTGAGGATGTTTTTTATCAATATGCCGGGCAAAGGCCATCGGATGATCTGACTTTGATATTTGAATTGTACAAAGTTTATCAAAGTCTGCATCCCGAGCCGGAGACTTTTGACAGGTTTTATTTTTGGGGAGAAATGATCCTCAAAGACTTCAATGACTTGGATCAGTTTATGGCTGATGCCAAAAAACTCTATCTCCATCTCTCAGAAATCAAGGAACTGGAATCGGATCTAAGTTTTCTAAGCAACAGTCAGATTGAATTGATCCGTCAGTTTTGGAATTCTTTTGAGCGACAGGACCGCAGCCATCAGGAGAAATTCTTGAAGTTTTGGCAAATGCTCAGTCCATTGTATCAAGCTTATCAGGCTTCTTTGGAGGTTTCAGGATTGGCCTATTCCGGGAAGTTGTACCGGAAAGTTGCACAGTCATTGGGAGAGATTTCAAAGCCTGAAAAGCAATTTATCTTCATCGGATTCAATGCTTTTACAGGCACGGAAGAGAAATTGATCAAGCATTTCATCTCTGAGTTTGGCGCTAGGATTTTTTGGGATATCGATGGGTATTATTTGGATGATGCCAATCAGGAAGCCGGCCTTTTCTTCAGGGATTACCAAAAGGATAAAATATTTGGGCCGACATTTCCAAAGGAAATTCCCGCCCATATCCAAAACCAAAAAACCAAAATCCATACCTACGCCACTCCACTCAAATCCAATCAGGCGAATTTGGTTGGGGCTATTTTAGAAAGGGGAGGACAGGATGAAAACTGGGAAGAGACAGTGGTGATTTTGCCGGATGAGCAGATGCTGTTTCCTATTTTACACACCTTGCCGGGTCAAATCGACAAAGTCAACGTGACGATGGGCTATCCCGTCAAAAACGCTCCTGTGTATGCTTTTCTGGAGGCGGTTTTGGAAATGCAGCGCTTCATCAAAGTCGAGGAGGGGAAGGTTTTGTTTTACCATCAGCCTGTCAAAAACCTGCTGTCATCCATTTACCTTAAAACTGAAAATGAAGGGTTTATCGCAAAGACGTTGGCAGACATGCAGGAGAAAAATCAAATCTATATACCTGAGTCGACCCTGCATCAAGGTGGCGTTTTTTTCCAGCTTATCTTTCAGCAACTCAAAAGTGAAACCTTATTTCCTTATCTCTCTGTCCTGATGGAACAGCTTGCGGAACGATTGAGGGATGAACCATTGCAGCGGTCGTACCTGTATCAATGCTTCAAGCAGTTGAACAGGTTGCGGGAAATTTTTGAAAAACAAGAATCGACGACCGTAGACCGTGAGTTCTTTATCCGTTTGTTCAGGCAGGTATTTCGAGAGGTGAAGTTGCCATTTGAAGGTGAACCGTTACAGGGATTGCAGGTCATGGGTGTGCTCGAATCAAGGAACCTGGACTTTCGCCGGGTGATCATTTGCAATATGAATGAGGACAGTTTTCCACCTTCAGGCGGGCTCAATTCCATGATTCCATTCAACATCCGAAAGGCATTTTCCCTTCCTGTTCAGGAGCAGAATGATGCCATTTATGCCTACACTTTTTACAGGCTGTTGCACAGTGCTGAAGAAGTACATATGATTTACACCACAGCTTCCGATCAGGGTAAGGCCGGGGAAAAGAGCCGCTATATCCAACAGATGATGGTCGAATTGGGAATGGATATAAAGGAAGAAATCATCTATGTGCCCATTGACTTGAAAAATACAGATGCTATTACCATTCCCAAAAATCCAGAAGTGCTAAATTTATTGGAGAGGTATGTGGTATCTCCCGAAGGTTTTTCGCAAACGTCATTTTCTCCTTCTGCTTTGAGCGTGTATTTGGATTGTAGACTTAAGTTTTACCTGCAATACCTCGCCAATATTCAGGAAAAGGATGAAGTAAAAGAAGAGATAGACGCCGCGGTATTTGGGAATATTGCACACTACAGTATGGAATTTCTCTATGATGGATTTAGGAAAAGAAAAAACAGGGAT
This sequence comes from Aquiflexum sp. TKW24L, assembly GCF_023502205.1. Lineage (GTDB taxonomy): Bacteria > Bacteroidota > Bacteroidia > Cytophagales > Cyclobacteriaceae > Cognataquiflexum. The sequence goes on from NZ_JAMFLG010000024.1 coordinate 75,961, forward strand.
TTTCTTGAAAAAGAAGACTTTGAGGAATTGAGAAAAAATTGGGTCTTTCCATCGATCGAATTGGGTGTAAGGAAATTTTATCACCTAGAGGAAAATGCAGATACCAAACTCAGTGGACAAATGGCTATCGTGCGGGATGTGATGCAAAAGTACATGGTCCGCTTGCTCGAGATCGATGAGGAAGATGCACCTTTTCGCTTGGTATCCATGGAAAAAGCCTACAAGGCCCAATTTGAAATCAAGACTTTGGACGGTATCAAAAAGATCAGTCTCAATGGATTTATCGATAGGGTGGATGAGAAAGAGGGTACGATTAGGTTGATTGATTACAAATCCGGTGGCGACAAAAAGGTATTTTCCAATGTGGCAAGTCTTTTTGACCGGGAAGATAAAAACAGGAATAAAGCAGCCATGCAGACCATGTATTATGGGTTGCTGTATCAAGCCATGCATCCTGAAAATACAAAACCTCTAAAACCTGCGCTGTTTAATTTCAAAGAGATTTTTCAAGAGGATTTCAATCCCTACCTGCAACAAAAAGAATCAAGAGCAACTGCTGTAGAAGTAGATGATTATAGAAATTATCAATCGGAATATGAAAATGGATTGAGGACTATGCTTGAGGAAATGTTTGATCCTGAAGTTTCTTTTTCGCAGACCGATAATTTGGATAAATGTAAGTATTGCCCCTATTCAGGCATTTGTGGAAGGTGAGAATTTTAACCCATTGCTAAATATATTAAGTTATTTACGGTTAAAAATTTACCACGGAGCACTCAGAGGGCACAGAGAAAAAGGAGAAAAAAACGAGGAATGTTTTGTGGACAATCATTGGCGGAGACCGACCACGTCGTGGTCAAATATGGGTACCCCTTTGCAGTTAATT
>NZ_JAMFLG010000025.1 GCF_023502205.1 Aquiflexum sp. TKW24L
AGTTTATAATTTTTTACCGGATGAGAGGCAAAACCCTGAATCAATTTAGAAGAATGGTATTAGACTTACCTCCAAAGGTAATCCTGTTTTTACCCGAAAGGTTTTCAATCTCCATATTATTTCCATTTAGTCTAATATTGGCCTGTATGGCTTGAGGCCAAGAGAAGACGATTTGCCAATCAGCTTTTGATTGGTTAATAACGGCTTCCACTTCACCGTTTTCCCTTATTTGATAGGTTAAAGAAATAACATTATCTCCTATTTCTACATTTTCAATTTTGGCTTCTTTCCAAGAACTCGGAAAAGCCGGAGATATGTGGATAACTTTTTTGCCTGCATCAGGCTGAATACCAAAAAATTGGGTAACGATGGGAACACCGAAACTATACAGGTTCCATGCCTGCGCCATCATTCCATAATCAGGGGAGACTTCATAAATAGAACCAGGCAACGCAAAGCCAAATGATTTGGTCATCCTTTTCAGGTAATCCAAAGCCTCATCAGGACGACCGTAGTTATTTTCTCCGATCGCAGAAACCCCTGTTGGCAAAGTCATGACAGCACCTGTATAGGAGAAAGCCTTGCTTCCTACAAAAGAACCATCTGCCATGTCTGAGGACTCATCCCTGTCAATGCCGGTTACAAAAACACCAAATGGATTGGTGAATTTTTTTCCTTTATCCAAAGCAGCGATGGCTTTCTCCGGATCAGCGATCCCCATTTCCATGGGCGTATTGACCACCCAATTATGAAAGATCACAAAGCCTTGTTTTTTGTTTGGAGGATAGGTAACCAATTTTTTTCTCGTGGCTTTCAATTCTTCTACAGCCCAGGGTTTGTTGAGTGTATCTGCCCTGATGATGGCGGCATCTACGAGGTGAATGGCTTCTTTTGTTGTGCCGATAAAATCCGCATAACTATTGAATTCTTCTACCCAAAAATCTTCGTTGATTTTCTCTTTGATCAGGTCAGCGGTATGTTGATAACTAGTCGAAATCGAATCCTCCCCCATCAGTGCTGACATTTGGGCGGCATCAGCAAATGCTTTTTGGGTATAAGTGGCCACATCGATCATCTCGGATTGGAGGCCGTGAATTTCCATCATGCCATAGCCATCAGGGAAAAGATTGCCGTCTTTGTCATTTTCTTCCATCAGCCATTGAAGACCGTTTTTTATTGTCGGATAATACTTGGCCAAAAACTCCTTGTCACCTGTCCATTGGAATACCCACCAAATAAGGGAAGCAAACTGGGGAGTTTCATTGATATTGCCCGGATTGAATATCACCCCGTTGGAGCTTACCTCATGCACAATCTTCCCATTTCCATTGGTCTCAGAGAGCTTGTGGATAAGTTCGATGGTGCTGTAGACCAAATCCTTTCTTCCCGTGGCAATGGCACCTTTCAATGTATATTCATTGTCCACGCCAAACCACCAAGGATAGTCCGGCATGCCTGCCCCGAGTCCTCTTCCCACTTCAGGCACTTCTCTTACAAGCCATTCTGTATTGTATTTGATCCATTCAAAAGCTTTTTCAAGTTCTTTGTCCGGAATGGTAATTTTGGCTTTGGAAGCAATCTGTGAATAATGTATCTTTTTGTCTTTAAGGTAAGTTTCTGAATTCAGTTTGAGCTTGTCGTAAGTTTCCTCGGCATCCAATTTGGAAGTATAGGACCCTGAGATAAAGAACCGGATACTTTGTGAGGTTTCTGATTTGAGAATGATTTTGTAACTCAAGCTGGCGGCTTTTCCTTTTCCCTGCGGAGTATACTTGCAATGAGCAGAGGGACCTTCAGAAGTTTTTGCTTCTTGGTTGGAACCAAACATCACATACCATTCATTGCCCTCGTCTTTGCCCATCCAAGCTTTCCTGCCCTCGTCAAATGAAAGTTGATCCTCAAAATCCACCATGCCTGCCCTATCTCCCAACCAGACCGGCATCAGGTCTGTATAGCCCGAAAATTCAAAATCAAAGGACTTTTCTGACTTATCCACATTCCTAAAAGTAAACTCAACTACCATGCCCTGCACGCCATCCGGAACAAATTGGAACCGGTCTACTTCTAATCCCGGAACATGCGTTTGAAAAAGGTGTTTATTGGCAAAAGGATAATTGACAAACTGATGGGCTGCATCGAGACAGTAGGAATTGTCTGCCTCAACAATGGCTGCGGTAAATCCATCCATGAGTTTGATGGGATGGTTCCAAATACCTCCCATTTCACCTTGGACATGCCAACCCAAATCAGGAAATGTGCCGTCCTGATGTCCTACCATATATACACGGTCACCTGCGGTCACGTAGGGAGAGGATAGGTATTCTGCAATACCGATAAGGCCTTCTACACCTTCCATGTAGTAAAACAGGGGATTTTCAGTTGTTTTACTTTTACAGGAAAAAAACAGCAGCATTGCTGCGAGCAAAAAATACAAAGAAGATCGAAGGGTCATAGTGGATGAGTGAATATGGCTAATGAATAAAGTTAAGTCTTTTCATTCAACCCTCAATACAATGTTGTCGACGGTGGCAGAAAAAATCCTGCCATTAGCAAAGGTAGTGGTACAGATAATATCCATTGAAAAGGTCATGTGGATAACTCCGAAAACCAGAAGAATATAGTCCCTAGGCCATTAAAACCTAATTTAGAGTCCTTGTGATCTCATAAAGGCAGCAACAGTCCTCATTTTACCGAGGCAATCAAGGTGTAAGTAATACTGGAATGATCGATGATTGCAAGGTAGATCCATTCTGAAACTTGGAAATGATTTTCAGAGAATGCATTTCGGCAAGATCGGGACTTTCGGTAAAGGTGAAATAGAAAGTCCCAAAGTTGGATTGATTGACGTAGTTATCAACAAACTCATTTTTGGAAAAAGATTGGGTCAAATTGGTGAAAGAAGCTATTTCAAAAAGATCCTTTCCTGCAGGGTAATCCACATTGAAATCCTCATTGCTTACCAATTGGAAGCTAGATACGGGATTGGTGTTTTTATATACCACCGGACAATCAGGACTTGGGTTGAAGAGGACCTGGATAGGTTTTACCATCTTGATATTGATGATCAGCCTGTCAATCGGCAGCGCATCATCATTGAACCAAATGCTGTTTCCAGATCCGGAAGACGTCCTTGGGACCAAAGATACTTCAGTCAGTTCGTAGAGGGTGTCTTTGCATGGGGTTTTGCAAGCGGTAGCAAGGAATAGCAGAATGACAACACCTAGCGTGTTGCTTAATGAATTTTTAATCATAATTGAAACTTTAGCGAGATAGGTGACTTATATTTTTTTGAATAGGAGGAGATCAATATCTCTCCTACCCTGACTCTAATTACATTAATTATTCCAAGAACACCTAGTTTACAGCTGCGATTTCTCTCCAGGTAACAAGTTTGATATTGTTGTCCTTGATCAGTTTCCAGCCTTTTTCACTCGTAAAGAAATCATAATCTGCCTGCCTCCAAACTGAATTCCAATAAGGATGACGAACGGTGACGGCCTTCATTTCCTCATCGTCATAGGCCACGTGGATCAGTAGTGCAGTAATGCCGGATTCCAAGCTGTTAAACAAATCTGTATAAAATCCGTCCATTCCTTTTTCATCATAGAGTGCAGGAGAGGCTATTGCCACCCGATCAATGACAAGCAAGTTATCCACATCGATGTCTTTGAACAAATCAGGATTTGCTTTGATGATGGATTCTACCATTTCAGGAACAACCATCGCCGGAAAACCATATTCTTTTGCCAACTTGAGGTAAGAAAGTACGAATTCAGGCCTGCCATAGAAGATACAGCCCATGTGTGAATCGAGGTGGGTTGGCTTGATTCCAATCTTTAAAGCAGCTTCGATTTGGGCGCGGATCTCCTTTTCCACTTCAGCAGGGCTCGCATTTGTGGCTACCGAGGCACAGTCAGGATACATATAGCCATCCGGGCCTTTTAATCCCGGAACATTTTCCGCCATAGGTCCCCATTTGTAATTGAACCACTCATTGGTCAGTGTGATATGCACACCGATATCAAGGTTTGGATGGTCTTTGATCAATTCTCCCACTTCAGAAGACCAAGCGCATGGCATCATGATGCTAGTAGAATTTACAAAGCCATCCGTCATGGAAGAAATGGTAGCGATATTTTCTGAATGGGATAAGCCAATATCGTCCGCATGGATGATGAGTAATTTATCCGATTTCGAATACCCAAGTTTTTCTGCTAGGGACCTTTCTTGTGCAAATGACAAGGTAGAAATGAGTATAAAAAATATTGTGGATAACTTTTTCAAAGCTCAATGGGGTTTATTTTTTGAGACCTTTAATTACGACATTCCCTGTACCTTCTTGGAGACAAGGGTATTGGAATTCAGATTTTACCTTTTTGGGATTGTTTACGATTTCATAAAACCCGTCTAGGTATTTGGTTACGGACTTTATATATTTTTCATCCAAAACCTCACTTTTGGAATATAAACTGTAGATGGCTTCTTTTTTGGAATTAAACAGGCCGATTGTTTCTTCAAAGACCTGCATGTCTTCCACACAATATCCCCTATACCTGCGCTCGGTGACAGAAAGCATCTTAAGCTCGGGAGCGGGCTTAGCATATGGTGCGTCCACTATACCAGCATGATCAAAATCATAAGGAACAGCCACCGGCAAAGAAGCTTTGTCCACATTTATCAGTTTGATATTTTGGCGGTATTGGATGGACCAATCCGTATTTCCAATCAAATACTGAAACACAGCCATTCGATGAAATTCAGGTACAGGTACGCTTTCAGGCCTAATGAGTGACTGATCTATAGAAGCCATCAGATTTCGTGCTGCCATCATGTCTTCATCTTCTATAAGGAAACAAAGGATTGGCTCAAATTTCTTGGGCTTAGAAGACATGTCTTCCATGGTCAGCTTTACCAACCGCACTTTGAAGCTTTGGTCAGTAAGCAGGTTATACAACTTGTACACATAAAATTCACGCAACACATACTTTTCACCTTTGCAGGGCATGACAAGCTTGAGTTTATCCTGCCCATGAAAAACCGTATTTTCTGTCTCCTTTTTTGAGAAATTAAGCAAAAGAGGAGGGAAAGTACAAATATTCATCTCCCTTCTAAAATGACCTCTCGTTCTGACTTTTAAGGGAATCTCTTTACTTTTTTGGGAGTTATCCTCATACGATAGTGAAAAATCAAAATACTGAGGTTCGCCTTTGGTATCTTTAAAAAGCTTGTCAAAATCTCCTTTTATAGAAATCTCCAGAATTTCATCTTTATCAAAGAGCCCATTGTTTTGGGCAAAACAATGAAACGAGAAGGCCAGGAGTAGGACCAAAGAATTTAGCACTTTTCGATAGATTCCTTGTTTTTTCATTTATTCACATTTTGGAAATTTCATCTTCCTTTATTGAGAAAGGGCGTCCTTTTGCCATTGAGATAAATTATCTTATTACTATTACATTAACACCAAATGCGGGCATAATGAACAAAGTCCAAGGAAATCATTTTCCCCAACCCCATGCCGGACCGGGACTTTCTACTTCTTTGGTCAAGTCAAATTTGACTGAAAATAAACGGTCTGTTCCCATCCTTCTCAAATTGTAAGTGAAAGAGGTTTCATCTAAAGTTATCCACCAAACATTGGTTGCCGATGCCGGAATCAAATCTGCTGTTTCTTGGTCTGCGGGAAAAAATTGTATTCCTGCCATACCTGTATTTGAAGCTATCCCTCCGTATTGGGTGACTTTATCAGGGGAACCATCTGCATGTCGGTGGTCATGCTTCAGTTTAATCAAACCATCTTCCATTGTCAAAACCCAAGTCCTTGATTTGTCCTCTCCTACAAAAAATGGGATATGGATAAACTCATTGCCGCAATCCACAATATGCATGACTAGCTTCTTTCCGGCAAAAGGATCATTCTCCGAAATGGGTGTGATTACAGTGCCTTCATACGAATTGCCACAATGTGCGGATAGAGATTTCCAAAAGATTTGGTTTGCCGGTAATTCCTGGGCATAAACCCGAACGAAAAAAAAGATTAGAACAACAAGTATGTATAGTTTCATATGAGGAAAACAGAAAATTTAATATACAATATGTTTACAATATACATGATTTGGACAAACACTTTTATTAAACAGGGCGTTTTGATAACATAATGAAATATAATAGAGTCATAGTTTGGTTTAAAAATGATTTAAGGTTGCATGATAATGCAGCCTTATTTTCGGCATGTAAGGAGTCTTCCGAAATCATCCCTGTGTATTGCTTTGATCCAAGGCAATTTAACGAAGTGGAATTGGGAATACAAAAAACGGGTTCTTTTAGGGCAAAATTTCTCCTAGAGGCTGTGGATAACCTTAGGTCAAATCTTATTGGACTCAAATCAAATCTTATTTTGAGGATAGGTAAACCTGAAGAACAGATTCCTCTTTTGGCTGAGGAAATCCAAGCAGAGGCCGTATATTTTTCAGAAGAGGTGACGCAGGAAGAAAAAAATGTGGAAAACGCCCTCGAAAATGCCCTTTGGAAAAAAGGTGTTCAAACAAGGACCTTTTGGCAGAGTACGCTATTCCACATCGAAGATTTACCATTTCCCGTGAATCAAACCCCTGAGGTTTTTACCCAATTTAGAAAGGAATGTGAAAAATTCAGTAAGGTCAGAAAGACCATTCAAAAGCCGAAAAGCATCAACTTCCCTGAAATATCCTGTGATCTAGGGCTCATTCCGGAGTTATCCACATTGGGATTGCAAGAGCCTGCCAGTTCCAAAAAAGGAGTTTTACCTTTTACAGGAGGTGAGGATGCAGCCATGCAAAGATTACAAACCTATTTTTGGGAAAATGATAGCCTAAAGACCTATAAGGAAACCCGCAATGGATTGTTGGGTCCGGACTACAGCAGCAAATTCTCAGCTTGGCTAGCATTGGGATGTATATCCCCAAGATTTATCTATGAAGAAGTGAACCGCTATGAAACCCTTAGAAAAAAGAATGATTCTACTTATTGGTTGGTCTTTGAATTAATTTGGAGAGATTATTTTCGATTTGTCAGCAAAAAACACGGGAGCAAAATATTTTCTCTTCAAGGAATCAAAAACCATGTGGATAACTGGAGAAAAGATGAAAAACTATTTTGGAATTGGGCTGAAGGCTCTACAGGTATCCCTTTTGTAGATGCCAACATGAGAGAACTTAACGAAACTGGGTTTATCTCTAATCGTGGTAGGCAAAATGTCGCTTCCTTTTTGGTCAACGACTTGGGAATAGACTGGAGATGGGGGGCGATGTATTTTGAAAGTCAATTAATAGATTATGATGTCTGTTCTAATTGGGGTAATTGGATGTATGTCGCCGGAGTCGGCAATGACCCAAGGGAAAACAGGTATTTCAATATCCTAAAACAAGCCAACATTTATGACAAAAAAGGTGATTTTATCAGGCATTGGATTCCTGAACTGGGCAAAATTCCGGGCTTCGATATTCATCAACCGGATTCTCTAACAAAAAATGAGTTGAGATCTTATGGCGTTCATCTAGGAGCAAATTATCCACATCCTATTGTTGCTTTCTCTACAAGAGAAAAATGGACTTCAATCAAAAATTAAGGGTTATCCTATTTTATTCAAAAAATCCTTGAGAATCCTTAAGGTCTCCATTTTTGCCTCAAACATACCCATGTGACCGACTTCTTGTAACTCAAAGTAATCATCGGTATAAGGTTTATGCATTCGGCTAGCTTCAATCTTTACTGCCCCATCCAAAACCCCTGCAATCATCAGGTTTTTACCTTTGAAGTTTTCCCAAACTTCCATTCGGTCTATTCTTTCCCGCATAGCTGACAAATAAGCAAGCACTCCTTTTTTGGAGCTTTTCTTTCCCAAGGTAATCAATTCTTCTATTTTGGTTTGGTGGATTAGCCTGTGCTGCTCGCTAAAAAGCGGAGGGACAAATGAATCTATAAACTTATCCACACCGTATTTTTTGATGAAAGTGATGGTTTTGTTTCGGGTTTTCTTTTTTTCGACATCATCCGGGAAAGCTGTGGAATGGAACAAACCTATGGCAGCCAAGGCATTTCCCATCAATTCGGCCAAAGCCAAAGCAACATATCCTCCCAAAGAATGACCGATTACGATTGGATGATAGATCCCATTATCCTCCATCCAATCCTGGAGCATCACCGCAACTTCCTCAAGCGATAAATGATCTTGTTGCAAAGGGCCCTCACCAAATCCGGGTAGATCGATACAATAAACAGTATGGGTTTTGGCCAATTCCTGAGAAAAAGTTATCCACATTTCTTTGGATTCACAGAATCCGTGGATAAAAATGAGGGGCTTGCCTGAGCCTACAGAAATAAATTTAATCATGGACCTAAAATACAAAATCCCAACTTATAGCCGGGATTAATATTTTTTTTGGAATAAATCTAAATTACTTTTCCACCACAGATTCAGCCATCTGCTTTACAACATTGGCAATTCCTTCAGGATCAAACCCACATTCTTTGTGGAGCTCGATTTGCTCACCATGTTCTACGATTCTATCAGGAATCCCTAATCTTTTTACTTGAGCTTGATAGCTATTGTCTACCATCCACTCCAAGACTGCAGAACCAAATCCACCCATCAAACAGCCATCCTCTACAGTCAATACTTTTTTGAATTTACCAAAAACTTCATGCAACATAGCCTCATCTAGTGGCTTGACAAATCTCATGTCGTAATGAGCCGGATTGAAACCATCTTTTTGAAGTGTTTCGCAGGCAGTGACAGCATAGTTCCCGATATGGCCAATCGTCAAAATGGCAACATCCTCTCCCTCTTTGATGATTCTGCCTTGACCGACCGGAATTTCTCTCATCGGAGTTCGCCAATCCACCATAACACCTTGTCCCCTAGGATACCTGATAGAAAAAGGCCCTTCAAATTTGGTGGCTGTGTACATCAGGTTTCTTAATTCCTCCTCGTCCATAGGAGAAGATACGACAAGATTTGGAATACATCTGAAAAATGAAATATCGTATGCCCCGTGGTGCGTAGGCCCATCAGCTCCGGCAAAACCTGCCCTGTCCAAGCAAAATACGACTTGTAAATTTTGGAGACAAACATCGTGGATGACTTGATCATAAGCCCTTTGCATAAAAGAGCTGTAAATGTTACAGAAAGGAATCAGTCCTTGCGTAGCAAGGCCAGCGGAAAAGGTTACCGCGTGCTGCTCCGCAATTCCAACATCAAATGCCCTATCGGGCATCTCATTCATCATGATATTCATCGATGAGCCGGAAGGCATCGCAGGGGTTACCCCCATTATTTTGTTATTTTCCTTGGCCAATTCCACAATCGTATGTCCAAAAACATCTTGGTATTTTGGTGCTTGGGGATTGATTGGTGTTTTTTTGTAGATCTCACCGGTAACCTTATCAAAAAGTCCCGGAGCATGCCAAGTGGTTTTGTTTCCTGTTTCGGCCGGAGCATATCCCTTTCCTTTGACAGTGATACAGTGAAGGATTTTGGGACCTGGAATATCCCGCAAATCAGCAAGAATCTCCGCCAAATGATGGACATCATGGCCGTCAACTGGGCCAAAATACCTAAGATTTAAGGATTCAAAAAGATTGCTTTGCTTCAAGACCGCAGATTTGATCGCACCTTCTACTTTTGAAACAATCTCTTGGGCTGAAGAACCAAACATGGAAATCTTACCTAAAAGATTCCAAACCTCGTCTTTGACTTTATTATAAGTATGTGAAGTAGTGATGTCAGTCAGATAATCCTTCAAAGCTCCCACATTTGGATCAATCGACATGCAATTATCATTCAGGATAATCAGCATATTGGTGTCGGAAACACCGGCATGGTTCATTGCTTCGAAGGCCATGCCCCCGGTCATGGAACCATCTCCAATGACTGCAACATGTTGCTTTTTTAAATCTCCTTTGTACTTGGAAGCAACTGCCATTCCCAAAGCTGCCGATATAGAAGTGCTGGAATGCCCTACACCGAAGGCATCAAATTCACTTTCAGTTCTTTTCGGAAAACCTGAAAGCCCTCCATAAAGTCTGTTGGTATGGAACTGCTCTTTTCTTCCCGTCAAAATTTTATGGCCATATGCCTGATGTCCCACATCCCATACAAGCTGATCTTCCGGGGTATTGAGCACATAATGTAAAGCAACTGTGAGCTCCACTACCCCAAGACTCGCACCAAAATGCCCTCCATATACAGACACATTGTCAACAATAAATTGTCTAAGTTCATCGCAGATCTGTACCAATTGGTCTTTAGAAAGCTTTTTGAGATCGGCGGGTGAATCGATCTTTGAGAGTAATTTTCCTGGTTTGATGATCATCAGCAATATGGTTCTTAATAAAGGTAATTAACATTTGACATCCCTAATTGTTTTTCCGAATAATCTTTGAATAATTACGGATTTGAAAATGGGTCTTTTTAAGCGCAAATGAATAATTTACCATTATTTGGATATCTTTGAACAAGATTAATGTGCAAAATTACGAAAATAAAATAGTTTACAGTGAGTTTTGAAATCAAATTACCACTTTTCGAAGGACCATTCGATTTGATGCTGTTTTTTATCGAACGGGATGAGCTTGATATATATGATATTCCGATTTCAAAAATCACTCTGGATTTTCTTGATTACATCCACCATTTAGAAAAATTGGAAATTGAAGTGGCAAGTGATTTTATCCTTTTTGCCGCCACCTTGATGAAGATAAAATCCAAAATGCTCATTCCAAGGCCGGAAATTGATGAAAATGGGGAAGAAATAGATCCAAGGGAAGAATTGATCAAGCATTTATTGGAATACAAAAAATACAAATCTGTCATCCTTGAACTTGCAAAGCTGGAGGAGTCACGTCTAGCAAAAGAGTCCAGGGGCAATATTATGGCAGAACTCAAACAACTTGCAAAAGCAGATGATGTTGATGCTGAAATGCAGGACTTAGACCTTTACAAGCTTTTGAAAGTATTCCAAAAAGTAATGTCCAAGTACAGTTCTAGGACAGATGAAACAAAACATACTGTTATACAGTATCCCTATACGATAGAGCAGCAAAAAGACTTTGTCCTTGAAAAAATGCTGTTGAAAGACCGGGTCCCCTTTACAGAATTCATCAACTACAAGCCTGAAAAAATCTTTGTCATTTATACTTTTTTGGCGATTTTGGAATTATTACAATTATCAATGGTTACCATTACCATAGGAGAAGGATTCAACAATTTTTGGGTAGAAAAGCAAGAAACGGTTCCTTCGGTTTAATTTATGAAATTAGATAATAAGCAGATTTTTGCAACCCTAAATCCGAATAAGGTCTGGTTCCCGGTAATTATTGGTTTGGGTATAGTTTTCTTGATGTTTTATCTTGATCCCAATGTCAATGCACAAACGCTGAAGGGTGTTTTTGATGGATCAATCTGGTGGATTCTTTTGGCAATTGTAGTCATTCTTTGCCGTGATATCGGATATATGTATCGGATCAAGGTTGTCACCGATCAGCACCTTACTTGGACTAGAGCGATTTATGTAGTAATCCTGTGGGAGTTTTCATCTGCCGTCACACCATCCGTAGTTGGAGGTTCTGCTGTTGCAATTTTCATTTTGAATAAGGAAGGGATCAAACTCGGGAAGGCCATCGCTTATGTAATGTTGACGGCTATTCTGGATAATCTATTCTTTGTAATCGGCGCACCCATTATCCTTTATTTTGCCCAGGGCAATATATTCCCGGCGAGCAGGATGATGGAAATGAGACTTGGGAGAAGTCTTGAAGTCTTATTTTGGATCAGCTATGGCCTTTACGCCTCTTATTCTTTAATAATGGCCTTAGCACTATTCTACCGGCCAAGGGTATTCAAGTGGGTTTTGTTAAAAATCTTTTCAATCAAGTGGCTAAGGAAATGGAAATATTCGGCAAATGAATTTGGCAATCAGATTATCGAGGCATCCAAGGAACTGATAGGTAAAAATTACAAATATTGGTTGACGATCATCGGGGCAACGATCTTTATATGGAGTTCGAGGTACCTAATGCTCAACGCCTTGATAGGTGCTTATGAATCTTTGTCTGTCAGTGAGCATGTCGTCATTTTTGCCAGACAAGTCATCATGTGGATCGTGATGATGATTTCTCCGACACCTGGAAGCAGTGGTACTGCGGAGTTCTTCTTCGGGCAGTTCTTCGCAGAGTTCTTAAATGGCTACACCTTTGTGACGAGTATTCTTTGGAGAATGCTTTCCTACTATCCTTATTTGATATTGGGGGCAATTTTCCTTCCAAGATGGATCAAACAGGTGTTTTTCAAAAAGAAGGAAGATTAATACCAAATTCTTAAATTAATTCGATGATCCAATCTCTCACTGCACATCAGATAAGTGAATTGGTGGATGGGGAAGTGATTTCCCAGACAGGTTCTGGCCTTGTGAGTTGGATTTCTATTGACTCCAGAAATATCCTTGAACCACCAAAAACACTTTTTGTGGCCCTAAAAGGGGCGAAATTTGATGGGCATGAATTTATTAAAACTGTTTATGAGGAAGGTGTAAGGAATTTTTTGGTCCAGAAAGGTAATATAATTCCCAATTCCCAAACAAAAGATTGCACCTTCATAGCTGTGGATAACCCACACCAAGCCCTTCAGCAATTGGCAGCGTATGAGAGGTCCTTATTTGCGGGACCACTGGTGAGCATTACAGGAAGCAATGGCAAAACCATTGTCAAAGAATGGTTGGGGCAAGTTCTGGGGCAGAAATATGCGGTCGCAAAAAGTCCCAAAAGCTACAACAGTCAAGTCGGAGTACCCCTTTCTGTGTTTGGTATCGAGCAAAACCATCAGGTAGCCATCATGGAAGCGGGCATCTCCAAACCCGGAGAGATGGAAAAATTGGCCGCCATCCTCCAACCTCAGATGGGGATCTTTACCAATATCGGCACTGCCCATGAAGAAGGTTTTGAATCGATGGATCAGAAATTGGCCGAAAAAGCCATGCTGTTTGACCAAAGCGAATTCATCATTTACCGAAAAGACCACGAAAAAATCCATGCTTATCTTTCCTCCAAATTTGACGAAAAGAAACTCATCTCTTGGTCAGATACTGCAGGAGCTGACTACACACTTTCTGTCAAAAAGGAAACAGACCGATCCAAAATCCTGCTGATGAAGCCAGATTTGAGCGTCTTTACTTTTTCTGTACCCTTTGCGGACCAGGCTTCTTTGGAAAATATCCGGCATGTGATCATCGCAGCTCTTTCATTGGGACTTGAAGAGTCCTTGATACAGGAAGGACTCAATCACCTGAAGGCTGTCGAGATGAGGCTTACCCTGAAGCCGGGGATCAACGATTGCCTGATTATCGACGATACCTACAACAATGACTTGGCTGGATTGAGATTGGCTTTGGATTTTATGGCTGCCCAAAGGCCAAAGAGAAGGAAAGTTATTATTTTATCAGACATGCTTCAGGTATGGAATGTAACTGAAGTTTACAAAGAAGTCGGAAACCTGCTTACCCATCATCAGATTGATTTTCTGATTGGTGTGGGCGAAAAAATTACATCTTTAAAAGATAGCTTTGAAGGCAAAGCAGTCTTTTTTGCCGATACTGAAACCCTGCTTCTCCATGTCTCACAAGAGGATTTTGAGAATGACTTGGTATTGGTGACAGGGGCTAGAAAATTCGGATTTGAAGTAATTGTCAATAGACTGCAGCAAAGGATTCACGGGACGACTTTAGAGATCAACCTGAATGCGCTGACGCATAATTACAATTTTTATAAAACACAGATTTCTCCTACAACCAAAGTCATGGTCATGGTGAAGGCCTTTGCTTATGGTGGCGGAGCAGCCGAAATCGCCAATCACCTGCAACAGTTGCAGGCAGATTACCTTGCTGTTGCGTATACAGATGAGGGAGTTGCGCTGCGGGAAGCAGGAATCAGATTGCCGATCATGGTGCTCAATCCTGTTCAGGAATCATTTATCCATCTAGAAAAATTCGATCTCGAACCGGTAGTCTATAGTCCTGAATTTTTTCAGCAAATGGGAAAATTTTGTCAAAATAGAGGTGTCCTCATGAAGATCCATTTGGATATCGACACCGGCATGCATAGACTTGGATTTGAAGAGGAACACATTCCAAGGTTACTTTCCATGATTCAAAGTTATCCACAATTGGAGATCGGGAGCATCTACACGCATTTGGTGGGAGCTGATGAAGTTATCCACAGGGATTTTTCGTTAGAACAGCTTCGTTCTTTCCTCAATATATGTGAGATCATCAGTTCCAGCTTGGATTATAAACCTCTCCGTCATGCACTGAATTCTGCGGGAATCGTCCAATTTTCAGAATACCAAATGGACATGGTGAGGTTGGGAATAGGCTTGTATGGCGTCGAAGTTTCAGGAAAATTTGAGTCCCACCTCAAATCCATCAGTACGCTGAAAACCACCATTTCCCAAATCAAATCAGTACCCAAAGGCCAAAGCATCGGGTACAGCCGAAAGGGAATCATGGAAGAAGACGGTAAAATCGCCACCATTGCTTTAGGATATGCAGACGGCTACGACCGTAGGTTTAGCAACGGCAAAGGATTCGTTCTGATCCATGGCAAAACAGCACCTGTCATCGGCAATGTCTGCATGGACATGACCATGGTCAATATCACGGGAATCGAGGCCAATGAAGGAGATGAAGTGATCATTTATGGGCCCGGAATCTCCCTGAAAGAACTATCCGAAAGAATCGGAACCATCCCCTATGAGTTGCTCACCAATATCAGCAGCAGGGTAAAGCGGGTGTATTATCTGGATTGAGCTGGATTTGCTTTAATCCATTTATTGAAGAACATTTTTTTAATTTCTACCACCAACCTTTCTTTTTCTTGGATTGTAACGTTTCCTTCAATCTCCTCAAAAAGTTTAAATCTTCGACATCGCGTTCTTTATCTCTTCCCTTAACTGCAGCTTGTTTAAGCAAAATCAAGTCATCAATTGAAACTACCTTAATTTCAAGGTCTCCGATTTTCTTTATTTCTGCCCTTTGATAAGCAAAGCTAAAGTCAATTGTATCCAACTTCTTTAAAATTTCAATCCGCAAAGGAGGCATCCAATTCCGATCATTTTTTCTACCAAAAACATCTCTTCTTTCAAATCTCCTTCTTCAATACCAAAATCCAGGCAAGCTAAAACTGTTTTTTTAGCATTTTCAATAGTAGCATGGATAAAAATATCTAAGTCGCCTGTGCTTCTAACATGGCCATAGACACCCATAGCAAATCCCCCAATCAATAAATATTCAACTTGATGCTTATTTAGTGCTGTAATGAATGAATAAAAATTTCAGGAAATTGATTGTTAAGATTCATCATCGATATAATAAATTTTCTTATCGACGGGAAGATTGTAAATATTTACACCTGACAGCGCATAATTAAATGCAAGGTGTTGGAAATAGCGCATAATATTCCCCTCTGCAGAAGAATTTATGGCTTCCGAAACCAACATGTCAAGGTCTTTTTCTTCCTCAATATAATAAATGGGGATTTTGGAGTCAGTTTTCATTAGCAATTGGTTTAAACCAAATTTAGCCAGATATACCAAAAATAAAAACCAGATTTGATTTACCAAGCCTTAAACAATGCTGGTAATAGAAACCAAAATCAATTAATCCTTTTTTCTACAAGCCTGATTTGGTACCTTTACAGTATGTAAGCAACTGATAATCATATTTGACCTTGTAGGAACGTCGCACCTCACTTCACTTTTTTAGGCTTACCGGTACTCCTCCAACACTTATTGCGCCATTGAATTTGCTGATTTTATTGCAAATACTAGGTTGAATGCCCTATAATTGACTTAAATCTGAACTTAGAATTTCCATCATTACAAATAGAATCATCATGAACTTAGCACCTGTTGAAGAATCAATTGAAGAGCTTATCGAAGTAGATACAGCCAAAATTTTGTTTGCATCATTTGAAAAAAATGATGTTTCTACAAACATCTTAGACAGTTCTGGGCTTGCCTATGATCAGATTCTGTTAGATGGGGGAAAAGACAATCTTAATCCTGTTTTCAATTTCATGACCCTCAAGCCGGCCCTTGACCATGCCACTGCCTCAGATTTTAGCTTGGTTGTCGGGATGGATTCAAAAAATGAAAGGATCACGCTAGCTGTCAAAAAAGATGAGAAAAGCGGATTTGTAATTCTAAATAGTCACCAATTGGCAGCAATCCTCCTCAATATCTGGAAAGAATCCGGGAAATATGAAGATCTGGTATGCTTAAAATCCATACACACCTCCGATTTGGTAGAATATATGGCTCTCAAATCCGGATTGAAAATTCAAAGTGAAATAATCGAACCGGGAGAATTGAGAAATAGCATGACGGAAGTTCAAAAGATATATCCAAGCAGTCCGATCTGTGCTTTCAATATTGACCAACAAATCTGTCATTCTGCCCTTGATTTTTCGGGAATCATCTTGGAAATCGCCCAAAAAGAAAATGAATTGAAAGCTTCAGGTCAAACATTCTTTGATTATCTGATGGGGATCTACCATGAGTTTGGCTTCTACAAAGAAAAAACCATCACTGTAGATTTGAATACCGATGCACAGCGCTCCCATTTGCTGTCTATCATGGATAACCTCAGAAAAAATCCAAAGTCGCTTGAGTCCACTTTCCCGCTCAACAGTGTGACGGATTACAAGAAAGGTGTGAAGTTTAATATTCTTACTGATAAACTGAATTCATTTGCAGGAAGTACGGATAATATCCTTAAAATCGAATCTGCCAATAACCTATCGGTGACTTTTGCACCATCCAAAACCAAGATGGTGTATTATATCAGTATCAAAGGAGGATTTATTTCCAAAGAAAAATATGTCATGAGAAACAAAGAAATGGATGCCGAAATCCTTCGCGTGATCCAGATGTTCAATAGAGGTCTCTGATCAAAAATGATCCCCAAGCTTAAGGTTTGGGGATTTTATTTTTTTGGCCTGTTACTTTTTTGTATCTAAATTTCCACTTGGCTCTTGAGTATTTTGGAACAGCCCTAAATGACTGGACCATAATCACTACCAAAATCCCAATTGTTACAGGAAAAATAGTTTGAAACCCCCAACCCACATCAAGAAAAATACCAAACAATGCCGGTCCGATCGCGGAACTCAAGACCATGATTGATGTAAAAAGGCTTCTGACGGTTCCGATATAGGTTTGTCCAAAAAACTCAACCTGAAGGGAGGCGACTGTAGCGCTACCAAATCCAACTGACAATCCCATCAGAATATTGTACACAAATATCCCCCAAACATTAGGAACAAGCCAAATAACAAACAGAGCCACAAACAAGGGGAATAGATAAAAAGGAAAAAAAGTCTTCGCCTTGAATCTATCAATCAGCGGACCGGAAAGAAGGATACTAAAAAAACTAGCAATTGCATATGATGTCAATCCTGCTGCCGCCAACCCAATATTCCATCCTTTGAACTCGATGATCGCAAACTGGTAGAAAAAAAGTCCTGTAACGGCATAAGGGATAAAAAATATGTTTGGCGCCAATAGCCAAAATGCCTTTGATTTCATGATGTCCCTTTGGCGGACACGGTCTACTTTTTTCTCTGCATAAACTGTATCCGCCATTTCTCCAGATTCGCTGACAAGATGGCTAGGCTTCAAAACCCATAAAGTCACCACAGTCACCACGATACTCACTATAGCAGCATTAAGCCAAAGGGATTCTCTCCATCCAACCTTTGCAATCACTACCAAAATAATCGCCGGTAATATTGCCTGCCCCAAAGGATGGCCTAAGGAAGCAAGGCTAATTGCTTTCCCCCTGTTTACATCAAAATACCGGGACATCGAGGTGATTGAGATATGGTTGTAAAGTCCCTGCCCTGCCAGCCTCAATCCAAAAAATGCGATGGGAATATACCACCAAGCTTGGGAAAAACTGAAGAAAAGTAAAGAGATGACAAAGGTGACGGTTGTCGCCATGGTGAACTTTTGAATTGGAACCGTGTCAATCAGTTTGCCCAACTTGGGTAAGGCCATCGCCGCTCCTATGGTAGCAAGTCCATAGAAAGCACTGAGCAGTCCATTGGATAAGTTGAACTCCACCATCAAAAAGGGAACATATAAAGCCAGCAAAAACGTCTGTCCAAAACTCGACAAGGCAGTCATGATGATTCCAAAAATTACCATCACACGGTTTTTACGGGCAAACTGTAGGTAGTTCAAGGCTTGGATTTAATAGAATCTAATTTGTGAGGAATAAATATTTCCTTTAAAATCCAAAGTTACAATAAAAATCACTCAGCTTCTTGAAGCGCAATTGATGCAAAGGTTGCTTTCAGGGAGGAAAATCAACCGATTGATATTGATTTCATTTCCACAGCGGATGCATTTGCCAAATTCCGATGATCCTAATTTACCTAACCAATTGTTCAAAGCTTTGAGTTTGATTTCTATTTTTTTGATTTGAGCTTCGTTGATTGATTTATTGTTTATATAATCCATTCTGCTGATCCGCCCGATTGCAGAATCAAGTCCCAGTGGTTTGGTCATTTCTTTAAGACTAAGAAATTCAGTTTCAAGTTCAATGATCTTGTCCAAAATGATTTTTTTGACAGTAGATTGATTTTCTGCGTCCATATTTGAAGATACGAGAATTAAATTTTTACTTGAAGTGATAGATAGAATCTCAAAATATTGAAGTTGCCAAACCAAAGTAAGTGGATTCCAAATAGAGAATAGATGCCTACCCTACCCAAAATTTTTCGGACTTTTTGCGGTCGTCCAAGCCAATAATTTCCAATTCTATATTCTTATACTTGGAAGTTTCTTTGAAATCATCCAAGATATCATAAATGTCCGGGTGGATAAAAATTGACTTAGAACCATCAATTACTAGATGATGATTTTCGGGAATATGGTCCAAAAAAAGCATGATATCGGCCTTGTTCAAGAAAGTAACTTCTTCCGCGAGCCGTACAGTGGTTTTTTCATTCCCATCTTTGGCCACCTTATTGTGTAGATAGGCATTTTTATAGTTGTCCCGCAAAATAAAGAATACAGCCACTGTTCCGCCAACGATGATACCGGTAATCAGATCTGTAAACATCACAGTGAGGATTGTGATGATAAATGGAAGAAATTGCTTCTTCCCTTGTTTAAACACACCTGCATAGATTGGATAGCTAGTGAGTTTGTATCCAACTACAAATAAAACGGCTGACAATGCTGCCAACGGAATCATATTCAAGACTGTTGGAATCAATGCCACACAAATCAGCATGATTACTCCGTGAGTCATGGTGGCTACTTTTGTCCTACCGCCTGCATTGACATTTGCAGAAGTCCTTACAATTACTGCGGTGATTGGAAGTCCTCCCACTAATCCCGCCACAATATTTCCAATTCCCTGTGCTTTTAATTCTGTATTTGTTGAGGTCTTCCTTTTATATGGATCAAGCTTGTCTCCTGCTTCTGTACTCAACAAAGATTCTAAACTTGCTATAAATGTGATGCTAAGCGCAATTGTAATTATCTGTGGATTGGTTATCTGTGAAAAGTCAGGTAAGGTAAAAAAACCGAAAAATTCACCAAAGTCTTTGGCTACCGGCAACTGCACCAAGTGGTTACTTCCAAGTGCCAATTCAGGTAAGTATAGATTGTAACCAAGGTTGATAAGTATTGCGAAAATAACTGCTGCCAATGCAGAAGGAAAAAATTGAAAAAAGGAATATTTTTTCAATCCAGGACGTTCCCATAATATAATAATTGCTAAAGAGAATAGGGTAATGATTGTTGCTCCCCAACCAATATTTTGCATGACATAGGCTATTTCTGAAAAAGTGTTCCTTCCATCGTTCTGCCTGAATGATTCCATTCCTTCAAATACCTCATCAATTCCTAAAGCGTGTGGAATTTGCTTTAAGATTAAAACTAACCCGATAGATGCCAAGATTCCTTTTATCATGGCATTTGGGAAGAAATAAGCAATCGTTCCTGCCTTAATAAAACCTAGAATAATCTGAAAAATACCTGCCAGAATCACAGCTAACAAGACTGCCTGGTAGCTTCCCATAGTCTGGATGGCCGTAAAAACAACCAATGCCACACTTGCAGCAGGTCCACTGACATTGATACTGGATCCACTCAGAAATCCAACAACAATTCCCCCGATTATTCCTGAAATAATTCCGGCAAAAAGTGGTGCTCCCGAAGCCAAAGAAATACCCAAACATAAGGGCAAGGCGATAAGGAATACAACCAAACCTGCTGAGAGGTCGGTTTTGAAATGTTTTTTGTATTGTGCTTTGATATCACTCATAAGTATTGGGACGGTTCATTTATCAATGAACAAATGGTTTTGGTGGGAAATAAGAAATGAAATATTATGTTTTGTTTTTAACTCAAAAAATTATCTGAAATTTTAAAAAACCAAAAAGTAAAGGATTATAAAGAATATTTTACATGTTTTCAAACTTAAGTAAAGCTTAAAAATACACTTTTTTACCTCAATTTCCTAAAAATCATCTATTTACCAATAATGGAATTCCTGAACTTTGACTTTTTTATTTTATAAAATATTATTTTGAAAGTGGACTCAAACCACGGAAAAAAAGAATAATTATTAATACTCATAAAAATCAATAGTCATTAGTAATTGAAACAATTTTTTAAATAAATGATAATATCGGTAATAAAATTTACCATTTAGATCATGAATTAAATGATTTTAAATCGATTGCATTAAACTTAATTCATATAATAAACAGAATATTATTCTGTAACTGATTTTTTTATCTACCTTTGTAATCAAATATGAAATCTCTCCCGCATTAAAATTCATTCACACTAGGCAATCAATATTGCCGTCACTTTTCTGTTGCGGAAGCTTATTCTCATTCACCACCCTATATTAAAACAAGAAATTTATGACGCAGATGTTTTATCGCCTGTTCAAACCGACACAGGTAAATCTAAAAGACGAAGTATTATCAGGCTTGACTGTAGCCTTGGCATTGGTACCTGAAGCAGTGGCTTTTTCATTGATCGCAGGAGTAAGTCCTTTAGTGGGCTTGTATACTGCATTTATTATTGGGTTGATTACTGCCATCATGGGAGGCCGTCCCGGGATGATATCTGGCGCAACCGGCGCTATCGCAGTAGTTATAGTTGCCTTGGTTGCACAGCACGGGGTTGAATATCTTTTTGCGGCGGTCGTCTTGATGGGATTGATTCAGATTGTGGTTGGCGTGTTGAAGTTGGGAAAATTGATCCGATTGGTTCCTCACCCAGTTATGTTTGGTTTTGTCAATGGATTGGCGATTGTGATTGCGATGTCGCAGTTTGACCAGTTCAAATTTGTAACTCCAGAAGGAGCTTTGGAATGGATGAGTGGAAATCCGATGTATATCATGATCGGTTTGGTGGCATTGACCATGGTCATCATCAAATATCTTCCTAAACTCACCACAGCAGTTCCATCTGCATTAGTGGCCATTCTGACTGTTTCATTAATTGTTATATTCGGAGACATCAATACCAGAACAGTTGGGGACTTGGCCTCCATCAGTGGTGGCTTACCCGAATTTCACTTGCCAATGGTTGCTTTGAATATGGAAACCTTGATGATCATCCTTCCTTATTCTGCGATCATGGCTGGAATCGGATTGATTGAAAGTTTGTTGACCTTAACCCTGATAGATGAAATCACGGAGACTAGAGGACACGGAAACAAAGAATGTATTGCCCAAGGTGTAGCAAATGTTACCACCGGATTTTTTGGTGGAATGGGTGGTTGTGCGATGATTGGACAATCATTGATCAATGTCAATGCAGGAGGGAGAAGCCGGATTTCAGGAATTGTCGCATCTTTAGGCTTGTTGGCCTTCATCCTCTTTTTATCCACATATATTGAAATGGTTCCCATGGCAGCATTGGTCGGACTGATGTTTATGGTCGCAATCGGAACATTTGAATGGGCTTCTTTGAAGGTGTTCAGAAAAGTGCCAGCCCACGACGTGTTTGTGATGGTCATAGTTACTTTGATAACAGTATTATTGCACAATCTAGCCTTGGCAGTATTGATTGGTGTCGTCATCTCAGCCTTGGTTTTCTCATGGCAAAATGCCAAAAGGATCAGGGCAAGAAAATATGTGGATGAAAATGGTTTAAAGCATTATGAAATGTACGGCCCATTATTCTTTGCCTCTGCCATGGCTTTTGGACAAAAATTTGACCCGATCAATGATCCTGATGAAATCATCATCGATTTTCAGGAAAGCAGGATCGTGGACCACTCAGGCATCGATGCCATCCACAAAGTAACTGAACGCTATCATAAGCTAGGAAAAACGGTCTATATCCGTCATTTGAGCAGTAGTAGTAGGGTCTTACTCGAAAAAGCAGAAACGATCATCAATGTCAACTATACCGATGATGATCCGAGTTTTAAGATAGTATTTGAAAATAGGCAAAAAGTGAGTTCGTAATTTGAAAGCCTAAAATTACTGCTGGTTATTCACGTGCAAAGGAATTGGAAATCCAAGACAATTGGGATTTCCAATTCCTTTATTTTTTTGAAGCTTTTTATTCAGCTCGCCAGGATCCTGTACAATTCTAGGTTGAGATAATAATGTCCCCCATTGATTTCCCTTCTTTCACAGATTCCCATTTCATGAAGCCTGTTGAGGTATTGGCGGGCTGTATTTTCAGCATACAACTTTTTATCAGTAAGGTGCTTGACTTTTGTAAATGGTTGGGTAAAAATGGCTTCAACCAGAGAATCAGGTCTACTGATTTCAGTTTCCTTTTCCAACACATGTAAAATTGCATCCTTAACAGACAGGATGTCATTGATTTTATGGAAAGTATCGATCGAAGTATTTTCCACTGCCTTTAGCATAAAGAGAATCCAATCTTTCCAGGCAGCCCTTTGGGTCACCCCTGCGAGATAAGCATAGTAGCTCTCTTTGTTTTGGAGAATATACTTACTCAGAAACAAAATCGGGAAATCCAAAAGCCCTTTTTGGGTTAAAAAATTAATATTGAAAATCCTGCCCGTTCTTCCATTTCCATCTCTAAAGGGGTGAATGGCTTCAAATTGTAAATGCCCAATTGCCATTTTCAAAAGGGGATCAATAGGAAAAAGGGTATCGTCATTCATAAATTGGATAAAATTTTCCATTTTACTTTCAATGATTCCTTCGCCTCTAGGAGGTGTATAAACAGTTTTTCCGGCATTTGGACCTGATCCTCCTTGACGGATATGAGTTTGGGCAAATGGTTTTCGGATGCCATCATTCAATCCTGTTATGGTCCGATATATCAATTCAAAATATTTGATATCAAAGCTCCCGGTTTCTCTAAGATATCTATGGCCTTTCCAAAGAGATTCCCGGTAATAAAGGATTTCTTTTGGTGCTCCTTGTTTCAAATTTGCAGGATCGTCGCTAAAGGCTTTATAAAGTTCATCATCAGTTGTAAAAATATTCTCAATTTCACTTGAAGCTTTTGCTTCCTGCAAACTGATGGTGTTGATCAAAATTGCTTGGTTGGGTATAGCCACACTCCTGCCTTGCAGTTTTGCAATTGCCGCTTTGGACTCTCCTAGTTGCTCCAAAATATCCAAATCCCGATAATAATTCTCCTCAATAGGTAATTCCGGAAGTCCATTCCAAGGTTTTTCTCTATCTGGGTTGATTGTATATGACATAATCTCACCTTAAAATTTGATTATTTTAATGTATGATTACAAATATGACATTAAAGTAGGTCAGTAAAAAATAGCTGACATTAAATTTTGATAAATTTAATGTCAGCATTGTAAAATGGCCTTAAATGGAATGTTTGAATAGGCTCGAAATTCTGTTTAAAAGTTAATACTAAAACGACCTTGAAAACAAAACCCTGCTTTGTCATCACAAAGCAGGGTCTTTTTATAGGATTTCTTGTCTCTCGACTCTCGTTTCTAGGCTCTCGTCTCTTGTTTCTAAATTATTGTCCTACCAAGAATACTGCATTGGCTACCAGCAATTTCCCTGATTCCCAGAAAGAACGGAACATTGGGTTGTCAGACATATACACTATCTGTCCACGGCCAAGGCTTTCTACGCCATATACCATTGATTTTGGCATTTTTGGTCTGATTTTATTGCCGATATAGCCAAATCTATAGGCCTCGGCATCAGGGATGATCCCTACATTGACGCCGTTATCAAGATAGGCATAGCGTGAACCGTTATTTTTCAGGGTATAGAATTTGCCTTCCATTCCGAATCCAAGTGGGTGGGTTGGGTCGATTTTAACTTGATAGATGGCACCGGCAGCAGTGGTAGAAATTCCCATTCTCTCTCTTTCCTGGTATGGCTCCAGTCTTTCCACATTCTGTATTTCTTTTTGCTCCTTTTCGGCAGCTTTCTTTTCATCTTCGGTATCGTATTGGCTGAGGTCAAAACCGCTTTTATCTGCAAAAGCATTCAGCGCATTTTCGATGGCAATTAACTTACCGCCTGCCCTTACCCAATCCATCATTTTTTTCATGTTGCTTTCAGAAAGGTAACTGCCCCAACTTGAAGGAAGAATGATCACGTTGTATTTGCTCAGGTCAAACCTTCCCAAACCTTCAGCATCCAGGATGCTTACCGGGTAGTCAAGTTCTTGCTCAAAGAAATACCAGAGTTCGCCGAAATTCAAAGAGGAAGTACCTGCGCCGCTCATGATGGCAACTTTTGGTACGACGATCACTTTCACTTCCGAGGAACCAAAATCCCGTCCTTTGTCTACATAAGCAGAGTTGCTGCTAGCCAAAGTAATCTCAAATTTATTGGCAATGTCTGTTACTTTCTTGTCGAAGTCAGCGACATATTGGTTGCCGTTTCTATGGATCACCAAAGTACCTATCGGGTAAGATTGACCGTTGATTTCAAAAGCTTTCTCTGAATACCTCACCCTGATCTTGCTATTGATCAAAGCCGCCAAAAACTTGGCGTGTTGGGTAGCATTCCAAGGAGCGAGATATGCCAAAGGTGTTCCATCTACCTTATTTGGTACAAATGGCGATTTTTCAAATTTCTTTCCTGCATCCAATCTTGTCTCCATGGCATAAGCTTGCACGCCATAAGCATACGGTAAAGCCCAGCTTGTGATGTCATACGTGATACTATCTTGTAGTTTTGCCTCAGGCTCAAACAAAACCTGTGTCAAAACTGACTTTGGTTGAAAGGCATTGATGACGATGTCCTTTTCTGTAGCAGCAAAGGTTCCTGCCTTTCCGGTATTGTAATCCAACCCTTTCAGCCCTGATGCTGCTTTGGCATAGCCATATTGGATTTTATTTTTGTCAAGCAATGCCAAAAGTGCCTTGACGCGCTCCGGGTTTTGGTCCCCCTTGATCACAAAGCTTTTGTACTTGGCTTTTGGATTGGTACTGCTTGTCTTGAAATAATTGGAAAACTCATCTGTCAACCTTTCGGAATTTTGAGCAGTCACCTCCACCGCAGAAATCCCTGCGGTATATGTGTGCTCAATTCTTTCTCTCAATGTCACAGTATCACCGAGCGCATTGAGCATCCCCAAACCTGCACGGCCGGAACCTCCTTTTTCGATAGTCATCCCAATCGCCCCACTGTACATGGGATAGGTGTCTCCGTAGGACGGATAAAGCAAGTCAAAGCGCTCTTTGGTAAAATACATCCAACCTTGCTCATCAAATTTCTTTGCAGTATTTTTGCCATAGATCGTCTGAAATTCATTCTGAAAAGCTGACAGTTGCTCATGAATCGGCTGTGCCGCTGGGGCAAAATAAAATGGTTCATTGATACCCTGCTCGTGATAATCCACAAAAAGGTGTGGCATCCAAGCGTGATAAAGCTTCAGCCTTTGCTGTGTTTCTTGTTGCGTCTGCCAAGCCCAATCTCTATTGAGGTCCATCAGGTAATGGTTTGGACGACCACCCGGCCAAGGTTCGGAATGCTCCATAGACTGCGGATCGGGCTGTAACCTAGTGTTTTGTTTTTGATTATACCAGACAGTGTATCTGTCTTTTCCGTCAGGATTGGCGCAAGGATCAAGAATCAGCACCTGATTTTTCAACCAATTTTTAGATTGAGAATTGTTTGGATCGGCAATTTGCCAAAAAGTCATCATGGCAGCTTCTGTGGCCACGGCTTCATTTCCATGGACATTGTATTGCATCCAGTTCAGTGCTACTTTGGTAGATGGCGTTCCCTCCACCATTCCTGTTCTGCGGAGGTTATCCATACGGATATCCTCAAGTTTACCCATATTCTCAGGCGTAGAAACCATGGCAACAAATAATGGTCTGTGCTCATAAGTCTCTCCGTAGTATACCAATTTTACATTTGGAAGTGTGGCCGCCAGGTGCTCAAAATAGGCGACAACACGGTGGTGGGGGGTAAATCGATCGCCCAATTTATAGCCTAGAAATTCCTCAGGGCTTTTTTGGGCAAAGGCGGTTGTGGTCAGGAAAAGAACC
Organism: Aquiflexum sp. TKW24L; assembly: GCF_023502205.1. Lineage (GTDB taxonomy): Bacteria > Bacteroidota > Bacteroidia > Cytophagales > Cyclobacteriaceae > Cognataquiflexum. Next base: position 26,535 of record NZ_JAMFLG010000025.1, read on the forward strand.
AAAATCAAAGCGTAAATTTTTCTCATAATGGATATTTGTAATGTGTTGTGCGGTAAGATAAGGGGAATTGCAAAACCCTGCAAAGGAAATGGACTGAAGGATTTGAGATTGGGGATTGTCGGTAAAATGAAGGCAGATCTTGCTTCATAGCTCTGATATCTCGCTTCTTGGCTCTAATATCTTGATTCTAAAAAAGTGGGACCTAGGGGATTCGAACCCATGACCTCTGCTCTGTCAAAGCAGCGCTCTAAACCAACTGAGCTAAGATCCCAATAAATAAATACAAATCAGCGCTCTTAAACCTCCCGATAGCTATCGGGATGAGCTAAGATCCCAATAAAATAAATTTAATCAGCGCACTAAACCTCCCGATAGCTATCGTCCCGATGGTTATCGGGATAAGATCCCGATTTGAGGCTGCTAAAATCAGGAATGATTTTGGGATTTCAAAGCCTGTACCGATATCTATTGTCATTCCAAAGAAATACTTATAACAGGTTGGATATTCAAGTCAGGAAAAAGTTCCTTCATGACTCTGTCATTTAAATCGCCACATTGACTGCGGCCATCACAGCTTTTTGAAAAATATCAATGGCAGCATTGGCGGCCTTTTGGGCGATGGCTTTTGAAATGACTGCAATCGCATGAAATTCCGCTTCCGCAATCAGTTTTTCATCTTCCATCCTAGAATCAAATCTTTTTTGTGTTATCTCTTTATTGATCAGAAGATCCGCTATTAAAGCCAAACGTTCTTTGCGATTTTGAAGAAATACATTGGCAGGATTTTTCACTTCTTCCCAATTTTCAGCGACATTATGTTTGATGGCATCTGTCATCAGAAACAAGACTTCATTGATATCAAAGCTCATAAATGATCGGGTTAATTTGGTGGATTTTCAGCTATCAACTTCCCTTTCTCTGCGACAAGCATCGCGTACATGAGGTCATTCATAGCCAGCATATTTAATTTGATCAGCCCATCCGGGATGGAATTGTCTTCCTTGTGTTCGGTCTTATATTTTCGCCAGATCTGCAAAGTGATTTCGCAGATGCGGGTGGAATGGGTATTGAGGGGTTTGACTTTATTTTTATTGAGGAGAGAAATCAGCTCGACTTCGATGTTGATGTACCCCTCCCGAAATTTTTCATATGCTCGACCGCCCTCTTCATTGGTGTGGAGGTCCATCATAGTCAAATAAAACCTGTCTATTTCCTTTGAAGTACTTTCAATCTGCTCTTGGATCTGTGCATCAAAACTTGGAACAAGCGTGATTTTACAACCTGAAATTCCAAAAAATAGCCCTAAGTAAAGTAAGGCCACAGACCTGTGAGAAGTATTGTTTTCATAGATTGATAAAATGTCAGGGCTTGCTGTATTACAAAAACTCTATTCAATTTGGTCGGCTAAATCCAAAATGAACAATAAATAAATATATGAAAATCAACAGATTAAAAAAACAAAACCTGATCACCCTTTCTCCCATACAAAAACACCCATTGCCCTTTGGCCATGTACCAAAACACTCTTGGCAGGTTCTAGGTATTGGAGTTTGTATTTTGAAACAATCTCTTTTTCCAATACATCAGTCAGAAGAAATCGCTCCGACCCATCAGGCAATAAATAAACCCCATCACCCAAGTGAGGAGATTTTTCCTCCATATTTCCTTGGCCTGTAGTCATTCTGAGAAAGAAGATTGCTCCGGGTTTCAGCACCCGCATCATTTCTTCCACCATCTTAAAAAAATGGGTTTCACTCGTAGCAAAATGTAAAACTGCAGAACTGATGACTACATCAAAAGCTCCCTGATGAAAGGGCATGGTTTCAATCAATGAAGTCTGAAAGCGAAAAATATCATAATCTTTTTGGATAGTCTGGGCATAAATCCTTGCCATTTGAATGGCGATTGGGTTGCTGTCCACTCCAAATAATTTGTATCCTTCATTCAAAAAATAGATTGTGTTTCTCCCTTCCCCGCAACCAGCATCGAGGATGTTCATTTCCTTGGTAAACCGCCTTTTGAGAATCTGATCCAGCAGGTAGATGTCAATATTGCCAAGAAGTTGGTTGAGGGATTTAATGTCCATTTTCGTGTTTTTCAATGGCTGCAAAAGCTTTTTGCCTGCCGATCTCGATCATTTCGGCAGCCCGGTGGAATTCCAAGGTGCCAGCTTGTATTCTGGAAATTTCTACAATAATGTCCACATCATATTTTTCAATGACAAGTTCCGAGAGCCTATCTTGAAGTATGTCAAAGGAATAGTTTAAAAGCTCCAAAGAACTCATTCCCTTAATTTTTTCTTCTTTCTCATTAGAGGAAAAATAGGAAGAGAACTTCCGTCGGTAATCTGTCAACCAATGGGGGGACTCACCTTTAGCAGTATCACTTTCTTTTTTCTCCTTTTCTTTTGAATTTTCTACAAAGGCGGTTTTGGGACCGTTCAGGTCAACAGCAAAAATCAGGTCTGCAATCCTGTCTTTTGGGATAAGGTTCAGGGGAATGGGATTTAGGATACTGCCGTCAATGAATTCCTTTCCATGGATTTTGGAAGGAGTAAAAACCGTCGGAATAGAGGCCGAAGCTCGGATAGCGGAATAAAGGCTCCCTTTTCTAAAAATGTGTTCTTTGCCACCAGGGATTCCCACGGCATTACAGACAAATGGAATATTCAAATCCTCAATCTGACAGTCTTCAATGATTTTTTGTAAGGCACCGAAAACTTTGACCCCTTTGATAAATCCCTTGCTTGATAGGGTAAAGTCCATCAGGGAAAACACATCGATCCTGTCCAGATTGCAGATCCAATCTTTGAATTTGGATAAATTGCCGCTCGCGTACATGCCACCAACCAATGCTCCTGCAGAGCATCCTGCGATCGAGACAATCTCATAACCTGATTCTTCAAGCGCTTCAATGACACCGATATGTGCCATTCCCCTAGCTCCACCACTCGATAGTACCAATGAAACTGTTTTTTTGCTCATGGTTTAATTTGATTTTGAAAAATGAATGCTACTTTTCTATTTCGAAAAACGAAATTAAGCAATTATGGGTCAATTTAAGCCTTTTCATCTCGCATTTCCTATCAGGGACATCGAGGAAACACGTCAGTTTTATGGGGATTTATTGGGTTGCGATATAGGGAGAAGTACCGACAAATGGATAGATTTTAATTTTTTCGGGCATCAGCTATCTGCCCATATCAAACCTGAAGAGCTTTCCCTTGCCAAAGCCAATGAAGTAGATGGAAAAAACGTGCCTGTCAGACATTTTGGAGTGATCCTTCCTTGGGAAGAGTGGCATTCATTGGCAGATAAGTTGAGAGAGTTTGGGATTGAGTTTGTTATTGAACCTTATATCCGCTTCAAAGGTGAAGTCGGCGAACAGGCAACCATGTTCTTCTTAGATCCCTGCGGCAATGCTTTAGAATTCAAATCCTTTCAAGACGAAAGTCAGATATTTGCGAAATAGGATTTCGGTCACTCTGAGTGCCCAACATTTCAAAAAAACATTCAGAAAAGGAATGACATTGAAACTATTTTATTTCGGCCTCGGCAAGCTCGGCCACCGGAATTTTGTTGTCGGGGAGGGAGATGTAAAAGGCGGCAGAGCTGCCTTTTACATCTCCCTCCAAATAAACCAAAAACCCCGTTCCCCGAGCTTGCCGAGGGGTGATTTATATTTATGTCATTGGTAACAAAGTGAAGAGTCTCAAAGATTAAAGAGATTCTTCACCTCCGCAAGCTGCTGTTATCAATGACATCACGGGAGCTTAGGATATCTTGATTCTGATTTCAATAAAACTTATTTTCTCTATTAAACTTCCTCCTGCTTTAGCTGGAGGGAAATAAAAGCACCGATCTCCACGGCTTTAGCCAAATCATATCCACCTTCATAAATCCAATCTCATTGTTTTGGCTAAAGCCGATTTTATGCTCGGCATTTATTTGTGAATGGGCTAAAGCCACATTCCTATTGAACCTCAATATTCCAACATGTCAGTCCCCATTCTGAATATTTACAAATGATGGGGACTCAGAATGACGGGGTTTTGAGAGAATTTAAATAGCTTTTTCTACATAAAAGACTCCCTCAGGTATTTGCCTGTATAATTTCCTTCTGTTTCCATCAAGGCTTCCGGGGTTCCTTCGAATGTAACATATCCCCCTTTTTCTCCGCCTTCCGGACCTAAATCGATCACCCAATCGGCTGCTTTGATCACTTCGGTATTGTGCTCAATGATGATGACCGAATGTCCTTGGTCTATCAATGCATTGATCGAATGCAGGAGCTTTCGGATATCATGAAAATGCAGTCCAGTCGTCGGTTCATCAAAAATAAACAGCACATGGTCTCCCGGTTTGGTGCCTCCCTTACCAAGGAAAGAAGCGAGTTTTACCCTTTGGGCTTCTCCTCCTGAAAGTGTGTTGGAAGATTGTCCCATGCCGATATACCCCAATCCAACTTCCTGCAGCGGTTGGAGTTTGTTGATGATTTGGGTTTTTCCTTTGAAAAATTCCATTGCCTCATCGATGGTCATGTCCAAAACATCTGAAATGTCTTTGTCATGATATTTGACATCGAGGATTTCGTTTTTGAATCTTTTCCCTTTACACGACTCACAAGTCAGGTGGATGTCCGCCATAAACTGCATCTCGACAGTCACCGTACCTTCTCCCTGACAAGCTTCACATCTTCCGCCGTCTACATTGAAGGAAAAGAATGCCGGTTTGTAGCCTCTTTGCTTGGCCAAAGTCTGATCCGAATACAAGGTTCTGATCGCATCGTAGGCTTTCACGTAAGTGACCGGATTGGACCTAGAAGATTTCCCGATGGGATTTTGGTCTACAAATTCTATTTGGGTGATCTTTTTATAACTGCCGTCCAATTTGTCAAACTTCCCTGTTTCGTCGATGACGGTTCCCAGTGTTTTTCCCAAAGCCGGATACAAAACCTTTTTGATCAAAGTGGATTTGCCCGAGCCACTGACGCCCGTGACGCAGGTCAGGGTGTTCAATGGGAACTTGACAGTCAGGTTTTTGAGGTTATTTTCTCTTGCACCCTTGACGATGATGGAATCACGAAATTTTCTGTTCTGCACCTTGTTCTGGATTTTTTCTTCACCTTTCAGGTAGCGTGCGGTATAGGTATTTCCCTTGATCATCAGCTCAGTCAGGTCTCCCTGAAAAACCAACTCCCCACCCAAAACCCCGGCATCCGGTCCGATATCGATGATTTGATCAGCGGCTTTCATGACTTTTTCCTCGTGCTCCACCACGATCACAGTATTGCCCATATCTCTCAGAACCTTCAACACCTCAATCAACCTGTCGGTGTCTCGCGGGTGGAGACCGATGCTTGGTTCGTCAAGGATATACATGGAGCCGACCAAAGCCGAACCCAAGGAAGTTGCCAATTTAATCCGCTGATATTCTCCACCTGAAAGGGAAGAAGTGAGCCGATTTAAGGTCAGATACCCAAGCCCAACTTTATCAATATATTCTAATCTGTTCAGGATTTCTTTGAGTAGGCGGTTAGCAACTTTATGATCTGCCTCGGTCAACTCAATGTTTTTGAAAAAATCAAATGCCTTCTCAATCGGAAGCAACACAATATCAGTAATGGACCTGCCATTGATTTTGACAAAAGAAGCGTCCTTTCTCAGTCTCGTTCCCCTACAATCCGGACAGGTGGTTTTACCCCTGAACCGTGAAAGCATGACCCGGTATTGAATTTTATGTGTCTTGGTTTCCAAGTCCGCAAAAAAGTCATTGAGACCTTGGAAGAAGGAATTTCCTGTCCAAATCAATTCTTTTTGGGCTTCATCCAAATCTTCATAAGCCCGATGGATCGGGAAATCAAAGTAGATTCCTTTTTTTACCAAAGGCTCAAGCCATTTGCCTGAACTCTCCCCTCTCCACGGTGCAATTGCCCCTTCATAGACCGATAGACTTTTGTCGGGGATGACCAAGTCGGCATCCAGGCCAAGGACAGATCCAAAACCCTCACATCTTTTGCAGGCTCCGTAGGGATTGTTGAAGCTAAAAAAATTGACGGAAGGAAGCTCAAAGCTCATTCCATCCAATTCAAAACGATCGGTGAACGTTTTCTTTTCCTTTCCAGGTATGGTTACGGTGCATTCCCCGTGGCCTTCATAAAAAGCCGTCTGTACCGAGTCCGCGATCCTAAATTGATTGTCTTCGTCTTCCTTTTGGATGGAAACCCGGTCTATCAGAATTTCATAGTTTCCTTTGGGAACATTTTTTTCGGCAACCATATCCTCTACAAAATATGCATCTCCATTCACCAAAACCCTAGAAAACCCTTTCTGAAGTAGCAATTCCAACTCCTTCAGCATCGTTCTTCCATTCATCAGTTGGAGTGGGCAGGAGATCATTACTTTTTCTCCTTCTTCAAAGCTGTTGATAAAATCCACCACATCAGTTACTGTCTGGTGTTTGACTTCTTCGCCGCTGACAGGGGAGATTGTCTTTCCTATTCTACTAAATAACAATTTGAGGTAATCGTAGATTTCTGTGGTGGTGCCAACAGTAGACCGGGGATTTTTGGTGCTTGCTTTCTGTTGGATGGCGATGGCCGGGGAAACGCCTTTGATGTATTCGACATCGGGTTTTTCCATTCTGCCGAGAAACTGCCGGGCATACGAGCTCAGACTTTCCACATACATTCTTTGGCCTTCGGCAAAGAGTGTGTCAAAAGCCAGAGAGGATTTACCGGAGCCTGAGAGTCCGGTGATTACCACTAGTTTATTTCTCGGAATGGCGACGCTCAGGCTTTTGAGGTTATTTACCTTGGCGTTTTTGATGATGATGAATTCCTTGGGATCAAGGTTTTCTATAGAAGGAGATTGAAATTCGGTGCTTACACTCATAAATGCAAAGTTACCCAAACAACAGCTCAAAAGGTAATTTGTTGGAAAGATTAGACCTCAATCTGCCAAAGTATGAAGGCGTAGACAAAATACCTCAGGATTCTAAAAAGACTGTTGAGCAGGTATTTTTTTTTGTCCAGTCCACCTGCCCCTGCAAGCAATGATACAGCGGAAAATGGTATCGGGGTGACGGAAGCCACGATCACCAGGTAGCCGCCATATTGGTCAAACATCTTGTGGTATTTCTTGAGAAATTTGTTGTCTCCATTTAACCAAGAGACTTTTCCTTTAAGGTACTTGCCAATGGTGAAATTCAAAAAACCAGCTGCATAGGAGATTACAGAAAGCATGCCAATACTAAGAAAATAAGGACCCAAAAAACCTGTTTCCATCGACCAAAGCATAAAAATCTCGGGAGGAATGATACCGAAGATAATCTCCGAAGCAACAAAGACTGCCAAGACCAACATGGGATTATTGTAGATCGAACCAAACCAAAGCATACGGTCCTCCTCTGTGGTCCCCTTTCTAAGAAGATAAAAAATCAGAACCAATATTGCCAAAAAGAAAAAGCCTTTCAGGATATTCTTTACTAGAAAATTGGTTTTTTCATTTGAAAATCTTATCCATTTCATGTTTACTAGGTTTCACAACCCAATAAAGGTAGGAATGAAATCCAATGATTTCCTGTTTTTGCTGAACTCGTTTCTTCAATTTTGGCTTAATTTGAAAAAAATTGTCAACCAACAATATCATGAAAATAGAGAAAAACAAAGTTGTGGCGATCAGCTATGAGCTGCATGTCGACGACGGGGAAAACGGGAAGGAACATTTTGAAAGTGTCAAAAAAGAGCAGGCCTTTCATTTTCTTTTTGGCACAGGTCACGTACTACCGGCTTTGGAAGCTGCTTTTGAAGGAAAAGAAGCCGGAGATAAGTTTGAGGTTTTTATAGATTTCGAACATGGCTATGGTGATTATGATGAAAGCAAAAAAGTCATTGTTCCAAAAGCCAACTTTAAAGAGGACGGCAAGAAGACCAAGACTTCACTCCGTGTCGGCCAAGTTGTCCCGATGCAGGATGACCAAGGCAATCAGCTAAAGGGTGAAATCACCAAGATAGATTTCAAAGGAATTCACATGGATTTCAATTCACCGTTGGCTGGCCTGGATCTCTATTTTGAAGGTGAAATAGTATCTGTCAGGGATGCCTCTCCAGAAGAAATCGACCATGGTCATGTGCATGGTGAAGGTGGGCATCATCATTGAGCTTCGTAAAGGAAGATGAAAAAAATAAACCTGCTTGGTTGGCCTAATTATGAGTTTTTATTTTAGAAATAATTTTAAGTTTAGTTGTTGCGGGTCGAAAAATTCATTGGTTAAAAAGGTTATTTTATTTACTATTTAATTCATTTTAAGAACCTTTTGAGTGTTTTTCAAATCGATTTAATACAAAATCATGTTGTGATGGAGTCTTAAATTTGTTTAAAAACGTTACCCATGAATCCAAATATTCAAAGAATTTTAAATGAAATAACCCCCTACAGAGAGGTTTTATTGCAGCATCCTATTTATGGAAATATAAAAAATCTGAATGAATTTCGGGTTTTTATGGAGAATCATGTATTTGCCGTATGGGATTTCATGACCCTTTTGAAGGCTTTACAAATGAAACTTACCGGGTCATCTCTCCCTTGGATACCTTCATCAGATCCTTTGATTGCGAGATTGATCAATGATATCGTCCTTGCAGAAGAAAGTGATGAGGACGGCAGGGGTGGCTATTGCAGCCATTTTGAGTTATACCTTCGATCCATGGAGGAAGCAGGAGCAAGTACTGATAAAATCACTGACCTAATATCCATGCTAAGAGATGGTCAAAATCTGGAGAAAGTTGTCGGGGAACTTGATTTGCCTGAGCATATTCTCCATTTTTTGGAAGTAAATTTTCAGGTAGTGAAAAAGGGGAAATCCCATGAAATAGCCGCTTCCTTTACCTTAGGTAGAGAGGAACTGATCCCCGATATGTTCCGCAGGTTGGTCAATGACCTTATCAATACAAAACCCTCTGAACTATCTACTTTGAAATATTATTTTGACAGGCACATTCATCTTGATGAAGACCACCACGGACCTTTAGCACTTAGAATGCTCGAACAACTCTGTGGAAATGATGCCCAAAAATGGAATGAGGCAGAACAGGCTGCAAAGGAAGCTCTTGAGGCGAGAAAGGTCCTTTGGGATGGAATAAATAAGGAAATATTAGAACTTTCAGTCCAAAAAATCGAAGCCTATTGATAGAAACCCTCTACAATGCCTCAGGTTTTGTAGAGGGAAAATCAAAGAGCAACAGAAAAATCAAAAAGGTAATTTACCCAAATCCACATTTCCCCCTGAAAGGATAATTCCTACTTTTTGACCCTGAAACCTTTCTTTGTTTTTGAGCAATGCAGCCAATGGTACCGCACAACTTGGTTCAATGATGATTTTCATCCTTTCATAGACAAGGCGCATGGCTTCGATGATTTCAGCTTCACTGACGGTCAGGATATCGTCGACATATTCCATGATAATCTCAAAATTAACCTTTCCCAAAGAAGTCAGTAAGCCATCGGCGATTGTTTTGGGAGCGACCATTGGAATCAATTCTTTGGCTTTGAAAGAGCGTGATGCATCATCGGCACCTTCAGGTTCACCGGCGATGACTTTTGTTTTTGGGGAGATATACTTTGTCGTCAGCGCTGTTCCGCTGAGCAATCCTCCTCCACCTACCGGTGCCATCACCGTATCAAAAGGAATCCCTTCTTCCCACATCTCTAGTGCACAAGTCGCTTGTCCTTCGATCACATCTAAAAAGTCATATGGCGGAATAAATACCGCACCTGTCCTGTCCACAACTTCCTTTAGCGTGGTTTCTCTTGCGATCAAGGTCGGTTCACATTCGATGATCTCTCCACCATAACCTGCAACAGCTTTTTTCTTGATTTCGGGGGCATTGGAAGGCATGACAATGTAGGATTTGATCCCTGCGACAGAAGCAGCCCTAGCCAAAGCTGCGGCATGGTTGCCGCTGGAGTGAGTGGCTACCCCATTTACCTTTTGCTCTTCGGTTAGTTTCATTACTGCATTTGCAGCACCACGGGCCTTGAAAGCACCTACTTTCTGGAAGTTTTCACATTTGAAATAAATCTCACAACCTGCGATCTGGTTAATAGCTTCGGAAGTCAGGATCGGGGTCCGGTGGATAAATGGCTGAATCCTTTGGTGTGCAGCCATGATATCATCAATAGTGGGAAATACGGTAATGTCATTCATGGAAATAAAGATAAGCGAAGGTCCTAAAACTGACAAAATATTTATCTTGCGACAAAATAAAAAACATGACTTCTATTGAAACCCTGCTTTTGAATACCTCCATTTTCCCGGTCATGGGTGAAAAACTAGATGCTTCCAATTCCATCAAAATGGACTTTTCACCCACCAATCTAGACTTACCAAGTGTTGACATTTCCAGCACAGAAACTTTCAATCACTATGTTTTTGGATTGTTACAAAAGGCAGGAAAAAGGTTTGGTCATGGAGGATATTTCGAACATCGGGTGATTTATAGCCGAAGTATCGTTTTCGCTACCCAAGAGTCAGATTTCAGGGATATCCATATGGGCGTGGATATCTGGGCAGAGGCCGGAACGCCTGTTTTTGCGCCATTGGATGCTGTGGTCCACAGTTTCGATGACAATGCAGGTTTTGGTAACTATGGCCCGACCATTATTTTACAACATGAGATCAAAGGGTCAGTATTTTTCAGTTTGTATGGTCATTTGGCCAAAAGCGATTTGAAAACTCTAAAAAACGGTCAAGTAATTTCCAAAGGAGAAAAATTTTGTCAACTCGGCCCCTATCCCGAAAACGGCGATTGGCCCCCGCATTTGCATTTTCAACTGATGTGGGACATGATGGGAAATGTCGGTGATTTTCCGGGGGTATGTTCACATCGGGATATTGATAAATACAAAACAATCTGTCCTGATCCTGCAATTATGATTGGTCATTGATTTGCCAAAGTGATGAGGCGGATTCCTTCTAAGGTGAGGTTGCGGTCGATGGCTTCAAATGATCCTTCTAGTGTAGAGATGATCGAAGAAAGTCCGCCCGTAGCGATGATGTGGCAAGGATAGCCCAATTCATTTTGCATGGTTTCCAACATTCCTTTTACCAATCCAGAATAACCATAAAGAATTCCAGCTTGAATGGAATGGATCGTGTTTTTACCCAAAGCGGATTCAGGCAATTTCAAATCTACTTCCGGCAGTTTTGAAGTATTGTTAAAAAGCGATTTGATGGCTGTCTTCAGTCCGGGTACAATGTTGACTCCTAAAACTTTCCCTTCTTTTCCCACCACAGTAAAAGTCAATGCCGTCCCAAAATCCACAATAATTGTAGGAGATTTGAATTTTTCAAAAGCTGCAATCACGTTACACATCAGGTCAGTGCCGATTTCATTTGGCCGTGAAGTGCTGACTGCTAGTTTTTGGTAGCTGTTCCCGTGGATGAGGTAACATTTTTTTTCAAGGTATTCTTTACAAAACTGCTGTAATATCGGATTGATTTCAGGTACAACTGACGAAATCCCAATAGCCGTGATTTTATCTGTTTTGATACCGTTTTCCAAGAAAAACAGGTGGATCTCTCTTTCAATATGTAGAACAGTAAGTTCTTTCAGCGTATTGATCCGGTACTCATGGGACCATTCTTTTGATTCTTCATCATAAAAACCAAAGGTTATATTGGTATTGCCGGCGTCTATCGCTAAAAACATACTTCTATCAAGGTTAGTCAATTTGGGTCATTAGTGGTGCCTCATCAAAGCGCCATTTATCCAAATATATAAATTGATTTTTTGCCTTTGTGTTTTTTGGTAATTTTCAGCCATGTACACCATCAGAGAAGGAAAAATAGACGACCTGCCAAGAGTTTTGGAACTGGTCAAAGAACTTGCACTTTATGAAAAAGCACCCGAGCAAGTAACCAATACTTTGGAAATGATGCAAAAAGACGGATTTGGCCCCAATCCGATATATGGGCTTTTTGTAGCTGAAAAGAATACCACACGGGAAATAATAGGCATCTCCATTTTTTACTATCGCTACAGCACCTGGAAAGGAAAGCGGCTATACTTGGAAGATATCGTGGTCACGGAAACCGAAAGAGGACATGGTGCCGGCAAATTGTTATTTGACCGGACGATGCTGAAATGTATCGAAGCCAATTGCACGGGCATGATGTGGCAGGTTTTGGACTGGAATACCCCTGCGATCAACTTCTATCAGAAGTATGGAGCCGAACTAGACAGCGGCTGGATCAATTGCAATTTACAATCCGAGGACATTAAAAAGATAATAAGATAGATATTGTAAATACAATAAATATATATTGCATTTGAGAAAAATTAATTATCTTTGGGATATTAATGGATTTGCTATGACTATCAGCTATACTTATACACTTTCAGGATATCGGGATACATCCGATGTGCCGGATTTATTTGCCTCCCAATACTTTTTCAAAGCTCCGAGTGACAGGGTAGCAGAGCCGAGTGCCTATATGGAGGTTTCGATGTCTTTCTCGGATACCAAGCCATTGTTTGATTATTTGGATTATAGCCAGCATGAGGTAGCAGAGTTGATGGAAGTGGATCCAAGTACGCTTTCCCGTTGGAAAAAAGAAGACAAGACATTGACCCGATTGCTTACCAAAAGTATCATGGATATGGATATGATCGTATTTAAAGGAGTTCGGATTTTTGGATCTGAGGCATTGTTTTCTGAATGGCTACACACTTCCAATGTTTCTTTAGGGGACAAGATTCCTGCTGATTTGATGCGGGATCCCTATGGTTTGGAGTTGGTAGAGGAAGCACTAGAGGCTATGTCTTGGGGTAATTTTATGTAATCTTCATTTTGAAATACTACCGACTTATAGAAAATATGCCCAGAAGAAGTCCCTTGGGTTTTGGATTGGGGGCGGGCAGATGGAATCCCTATGGCACACCTTTAATCTATGCTTGCAACCAGATTTCACTTAACTTTTTGGAAATGCTCAGCATCAAAGGACCCACAGTCAGTCAGGCATCTTGGTCATTGGTTACCATGGAAGTATCAGGTGAAATACCATATTTAGATCCTTCAGAATGGCCATCTGATTGGAGAAGAAGACCGCATCCGGTAAGCACACAGCAATTGGGAAATTTTTGGGCGAGGCAGATGGCTTCTGTAGCATTACAGATCCCTTCTGGCAGGATTCCCGCTAGTTCTTTTCCCAATGAACATAACCTTTTGATCAATCCTTTGCATCCTGAGTTTTCTCAAACCGTCAAATTGGTAACGCAGGAAACCGTAAATTTTGAAGTCAATTATTAGAATTAAATCCTTTATGAAAATCGACTTGAGTAACCATCGAATCCTTGTCACCGGAGCCTCCCGTGGTATTGGAGCAGCCATTGCGTCCCAACTTTCAGAATCTGGGGCTGAAATTTTAATCCATTTCAACAAGAATACCACTGAGGCAAAGAAACTTCAAGACTCTTTACCAAACCCTTCACACCTTGTTCCGTGTGACTTATCTGACTTAGAATCAGTCAAGGGATGGGTTCCCGAACTCATCAAAACTTATGGAAAAATCGATGCTGTGGTGAACAATGCCGGAATTGCCATTGGAATTCCTGACAATGCACCTACTTCGGAGTGGATGCATGTCTGGCATAAGACCATGGATGTCAATATCCATGCTTTGGCCATTATCAGCAAAGAGTTTATCGAGCATGCCCGTCAAAATAAAAACGGCAGAATCGTAAACATTTCATCCCGTGCGGCATTTAGAGGAGATACGCCTGATTACCTAGCTTACGCCGCTTCCAAGGCTGCGATCGTGAGTTATACCAGATCGATCGCCAGGTATTATGGAAAAGAAGGAATCAAGGCCTTCCTTATTGCGCCGGGATTTACGAGGACTGATATGGCACAGGATTTTATGGATCAATATGGAGAAGCTTATGCTTTGAATGATATTGCGCTCAATCAACTTACCGAACCCAAAGATATTGCTCCGATGGTGACATTGCTTTGTTCAGGACTTGCAGACCATGCTACAGGCTGTACGATAGATATCAATGCGGGTTCTTATGTACATTGAAATGATATAAGGTTGATATAGATGGAAATAAATTGATATAATGTTAGAATCCATCGCATTCATTAGAGCAATCAAATGCCTGAATTTGATATTGCAATTTCTTTATTCTTCCAAAATAGTGTAACAATAAAGTTTATTCCCTTGGCAAATATCAACAAAAGCTCTATATTCCCAGAATTGATTCGATTATTGAAAATCTTCGGACTAGGATCTTTGGTTTTTGTTTTGGTCATGTCTTTTTTCAATGAAAAAAGAGCCAACAACTCAGGGAAAGAACCGAGTCCAATGAGGATGACCGATGCAGAAAGAATATACTTCAAAAATATCCGCTCGGCTTACTATGACATAGAAAACCGAAGGGATGCGAAGATGACTGTTTACCGACATGGTAAGCGCTCAAAAGACTCCAACATGCCGACGCTGGTATTTTCAATTATCACCAATCAACTTAACGACGAAGCTTATATTTTTTTGGAGCCCAATTTTGAAGATCTTCCAATTCATGTGAAATGGTCAATTCCTGAAAAAAATCAGGAAGGGGAAATTATTTTTGAAGGCGGGGATAAATTTGCTCATTTTGAATTTGCACAAAAAATTACTCCTTTGCTCCAAGAAAACACAATCTTTGAAGTTCGGGTAAAGGAAAGTTGGATCCCTTTATGGCAGGATAAAAAGGAGAAAAACGCAGTGATGGTGACCATCGAAGATTATCGGAAGCTCATCAGTTTTTCCAACTTGGACGAAACCCCTTTATAAACCCATCGAACTGACTTTTTTGCTGAGGGAAAAACCGGTTATTAGTATTTTTTGCCAAAAATAATTCTCAATCATATTAATAGATGTCAATATTTTGGTTCAAATCAAGACTTTAAAAAGACTCTTTTGGCTAAATTTATTAACTGATTGAAATACTATTAATTTCTATTTCATGATGATCAAGAAGTCAAAACGTTCTATTCCTCAAATCCCAAAAGCCATGAATTTAACATCTAAATTACTACTAGTCTGTCTTCCGGTTACTCTTTTGTTTTTCCAATCCATGGTGACCCATGCCCAAAAAATAATGTCAATTTCTGAAGAGCTTCATCAAAACGGTGAAAAATTTGAAGTAGTCACCAAAGGAGGAGGCAGAATAGTGAAATACCATTTCAATTCTTATCGCGTAACAAGCGCCAAAGGAGGATGGGTGAAAGGCAAATCCAGTTCGGGTTTATTCAGCGCTTATGAAACCGCCTCTTCAGAAAAGAAATTATCCTTTGAATTTGTTTCTGACCAAGGGGATACTGCTGTAGTCTATTTAAACAGAAATATGAATTATGAGGGGATCAACAAATCAGGGCTCACTTTTTTTGGTAATAACTCTACTCTGACCATTGGAGGGTATCAAGAAATTTTGGAGAATTCAGACAACTTGTTTGGAATCATCGAAACAAACATGGCAGATTCTACATGGAATTTTGCGGTGAGTGAAAATTTTGGAAGTCGGCATGGGGGCCAAACCGCACTTGTTGGTTGGCTGACGGATGGACAAAGGAGAATCGATATTTATCCTGTGTATCATTATCAGAATCCTGGAAAAAAGAGTGCTATCGATTTGATGGTAGGGTCCCAAATATGGCTAAAAGGTTTTGAATTCATTGAAAACGGGAGCCCTATTGGCGCAGTCCAAGTTGGTCCCTATAAATTTGTGGCTTGGTTTTCCAAAAAAAATGATCCTATGACCAACTTTGTCATAGGATCAAGTTTTGCTGCATTGATGCACGAATACCAAATGGATTTGGATGGAGGTACTAGCAATTTCTAAAACCTCACTTTTACCCCTGCAAGAAAATTAGTTCCCGCCTGCGGATAGAAGAAATTCTCAGTAACCAAATCCCTTCCGGTCGTTCCTTCCAGAGGCAGGAAATAGCTGAAAGTATAACCGTTTGGTTCATACATTTGGTTAAAGATATTGTTTATCAGAAGCGTAAATTCAAGGTTTTTGACAAATCTCGGTCTCAAAGAATAATTGAATCTGAGGTCATTGGTCATGAAGGAATTCAGCATTCTGCTTTCATTTTGGGTATTATCCAAAAATTGATTCCCCACATATTTGGTGAGCAAGCTCACCTCAAAGTTTTTGAACGGCCGGTAATCTATAATCGCAGCACTGATGATATTGGGAGAAAAAGCAATGTCTGTATTGGTGTGGACAATGACCTCCTGCCTGAAATCCTCCACTGAATAATCGTCGATGTATTCTGTAAATTCCTGAATTTTATTTCTACTCAAAGTCAGGTTTCCGGCGATAGTCCACTTGGGCGATAACCTGTAAGCCGCATCCAACTCAATTCCGGCACGGAAGGAATTGGCTACGTTTTCCCGGATATAAGCACCTACATCATTCAACTGCCCAGTCAATACCAATTGGTTTTGGTACCTCATGTAAAAGAAGTTGGCGTTGTAACTCAAATTCCCCTTTTGGGTACGGATACCTGCTTCGATATTTTGAAGATTTTCAGGTTTGGGAGCGCGGTCCACCTGACTGTCTGTAAAGTCATTTCTAACTGGTTCGCGGTTGGCAACGGCATAGGAGGCATACCAGGTTTCTCCATTTCCAGTTTCGTAGGACAAACCCACTTTAGGATTGAAGAACCTGAATTGATAATCGCCCTCGATATCTCTTCTGTCATCATTGACTCCGACAAAGGAGTAATCTATTCCCCGAAATTGCATGTCTGCAAAAAGAAACAGGCCCTTTGAAGCTTCCAATGTAGCTTTTGCATAGAGGTTGACATCGTCCTTGACGGCAGTATTGTCATAGTATCGATCACGAATCTGGGTATTTCCTGCAGTTCCCATCCAAATGATTTCCCCGAAGTGGTCTCCGTCATATCGGTTGGCTCCTCCACCGAAAATCACATTCCATTTATCATCATCGGTGACATAATTGAAGGAAAAAACCCCACCAAAGAAATCATTGTCCAACCACCTTCTGCGGATGATATCTGTTCTAGTGATCGTTTCGCCTCCAATCACAATTGGATCCAATCCATAGCGGGACAAGCGGTCATTTTCTCTAAATTGCTCATAATATCCTCTTCCATAAGTGTAATGGAGTCCACCATTTGCTTTCCAATTGCTCCCCAAATTACCTGTGTAAATCAGCTGGTAATGATCCTGTTGGTAGTTATCCGTCTGGTTGTCATAGGTGTATGGATTGAAAGTCCTGTTGGTTTGAAGCAGGGATTCCGGAACGCCCTCCCAAGATTGGTAGGTTTGCTCTTTGCCCGAAATGATGTTCAGCTTGACGACATGATTTTCTCCATAATACCCGCCTGTAAGAAAGTAGGATTTCAAATCAGAAAAAGCCCTGTCGATAAAACCGTCAGAACTGATCTGTGACAACCTTGCATCAAATCCCCATCTGTTATTGATCAACCCGGATCCGACTTTGACCATATGCCTTCGGGTATTAAACGATCCAAAGGAATTATCAACTTCCCCGTAAGCTTCTTTCTGATGGCTGTCTGTTTGGATATTCATACTTGCCCCAAAGGTGGCCGCTCCGTTGGTGGATGTTCCGACGCCGCGCTGGATCTGTATATTTTCTACTGAAGAAGCAAAATCCGGTTTATTGACCCAAAATACGCCATGGGATTCGGCGTCATTCAAAGGAATCCCGTTGATGGTGACGTTGATCCTAGTCTGATCGGAGCCTCTGATCCTCAATCCCGTGTAGCCTACTCCTGCTCCGGCATCCGAAAAGCTGACTACGGAGGGGGTGAAGTTCAGTAACACCGGAATATCCTGCCCAAGATTGAGCTTCGCAATGTCACTTCTGTCGATCATCTTGTAAGTAGTAGGCGTCCTCTCAGAAGCACGGGTAGCATAGACGATAAACTCCTCGGTGAGTAAGCTGCTTGGGGAAAGCACCACTTGAATTTCGGCAGGATTTGGAACATCAATTTCTTCGGAAAAAGATTCAAAACCTAGGTAGGAAACTCTCAGAGTATATTTTCCATTGGGAATATTCCTGATTTCAAAACTTCCATTGAGATCGGAATTGGATCCTCTCCCCGTTCCCAAGAGCACCACATTGGCACCTAATAATTCTTCGCCGGAAGTGCTTTTGACAACACCCCGAAGACTTGACTGCGCAAATGCAGACAAGGATACTAGCCAAATGGCGAGCATAAATACTGATTTTTTCATGGTTAATTTAATACATATTGCCTAAGCAACATTTGGTTAAACATCAGAAAATCAGGGGAGATTTTCTGTTTTGTGTTTACCCTTTTACCCAAATCAAAAAATTGACATAGTGTATTGCATGCATGCTTAGAAACGAATTAACCTTTTCCGGACTTTAGTCCCTACGTTCAATGTTCTAATTTGAGTTACTCATTTCCCTTCGCCGGCACTACCCGGATCAGGTATTGTGGGTATGATCTCAGCCCGATTTGTTAAGGCACCCCTAATGATCTTTACGCAAATGTAATCGGAAATGTATCGGATGCAAAGAAATTCAAGTTTGAAAAAAAAATTCAATCCTTAAAATTTACGCAAAAACACAAAAAAAAGCCATGGAATGATCCATGGCTAAATAATATAGGGATAAGAATCTAATCTTTAACTATTTCCTAGATGTTTCAAATGATTCACATGTGAAGCAAATGCATATCTCATTTTTGGATGCTCGAGGTAAGGAATGTTGTATTCTTGGCAGGTTTGCTTGATGATTTTGCTGATGGCAGGATAGTGCACATGCGAGA
The DNA here is from genome assembly GCF_023502205.1 of Aquiflexum sp. TKW24L. Classification (GTDB taxonomy): domain Bacteria; phylum Bacteroidota; class Bacteroidia; order Cytophagales; family Cyclobacteriaceae; genus Cognataquiflexum. The sequence continues at coordinate 45,370 of NZ_JAMFLG010000025.1, forward strand.
TGTTTGGGAAAAGGTGGTGTTCCACTTGGAAATTCAATCCACCGACAAGCCAAGAAAGGATTTTGTTATCCGTTGCAAAATTGGCTGTGGTCCTCAACTGATGAACAGCCCATTCATCTTCAAGTTTATTTGCTTCTGTGGGCAAAGGAAATTCAGTTTCTTCCAATGAATGCGCCAATTGGAATACAACACTTAGGAAAACACCTGTTGAAACGCCAAACACAAGGAATCCAACCAACCAAGGCATAAAGCCAACCATGTATATAGGCAAGGCAACAAATAGCAAAAGATTAGTCACCTTGAAACCCCAAAATGAAACATGGTCATTGAATGTCATCTTTTGGATGGGAACTGAACCAACTCTTTTCTGAACATATTTTTTATAATCTGTGACAAATACCCAATACAGGTACAAGAGCCCATACACAAATAGGAAGTAGTGATGTTGGTATTTATGGATTTTAAAGTGCTTTTGAGTTGGGTTTAGTCTGAGGAAAGGTCTTGCATTCATGTCGTCATCATGGTCCGCCACGTTGGTGAAGGAGTGATGGGCTACATTATGCTTGGTTTTCCACATGAAAACATTCGCCCCAAGAAAATTGATGGTAACTCCTGCAAGATCGTTTACCCATGACTTTTGGCTGAAGCTACCGTGTGCCCCATCATGCATCACATTGAAACCGATCGCTGAAGCCAATCCTCCAAGCAAGATTGCTTCGAGAAGTGCGATAGCCCAAAACGGGGTAAAGAAAACGAGGTGAACATAGACTGCCACAAACAAAACCACAAACAAAATGGCTTTGAAGTAAAGTGAACCGTTGCCGGTTTGTTCTAGGTTTTTTTCTGTAAAGTAATTTTTGATTCTTGACTTCAGATCAGTGTGAAAGGAAGTCGCTGTACTAAATCGGGGAGGACGCATATTGATTTTATTGTATGTATTGTATTGTTTTTTTACGAAGTAGGTGAAAGTCTGCAAGTTATTTGCAAAGGTAAAGTAAAATAGCGAAGCATTGTTACATAAAGTCAGATTGGTTTGTTGCTAATATATTTTAACATTTAGAAGGCAACTCCCAATTGCAAAGCAAATTCGAGAGAACCAGGATCGTCATTGCCAAATCTCACCGGCATCGGCACTGTCACAAACCAACTGCTAAACTGACCTGTTTTGATGGTTTTGCTGATTACGGGTGTAAAGCCATACCTTCCTGAGGATTCAAACGACAATAAAGCATTGAAGTTCCATCCTTTTGGATAATGGAACTGTACACCCGGATTAAAAACGAGATTTGCCATCCGGCTAGAGCCTTCGCTGAACTGGATTATAGGAACCAATTCAAAGATAAATCCGGCCTTATTATTTTTCCCCATCAGTACAAATCCTGATGGAAATCCTATAACATATCCATCGCTGAAATTGTTGGTGGTCTCCCCGCCGCTGAATTTAACCAAGGGATTGAGCACACTGAAATATCCTGTCAATCTGGAAGGTTCTGTAGGATTGGGTTTATCCTGTGAAAAAACTTCGGTGGAAAAAACAAAAAACAAAACGGTAATGAACAAAGCAATTTTTTTCATAACGGATGGGTTTAGGGTTAATTCAAAAATCAGAAAATCCCTCTCAAAGCTTATTCTATTGGCTTCAAAACTATAGGTTAATTTAAATTTTTATCCTGATAAAAATCATCCTTTGAAACTATTTTCTTTCAGAAGTAAGTAAGATTTTGTTAACTATTTCAATAGCAAGATCTTTTCGGTCTTGTTCATTTCCAGAAATTAGGCAAAATGGCGTACCCGAATCCTGAAGAATTTTTTGATAAAGGTCAAAGAAATACTTCCTCATGCCGGGGTCAGGATGCTCTCGCTGCGGATCATCCTGCCAAGGAATATCGATGTCTGTCAATAGGTAAAGATCGTATTTGCGGATTTTGATCTGTTCCTCAATCCATGGGTGAACTCTTCCGTATTTGTGCTTACTCCAAACTTTGATCACATTCAAGTCGGTATCACACACCAAGAGCTCTTTGGATTTAAATGTTAACTCATTTTCAAGATTTACTTGGCCTTTGGCAATTTCTAATAAATCATCATATCCATAGGATCGGTCTAGGTTGTCAAGGTATTCTCTAGCAAATTCTGGAACCCAAAGGCAGTCAAAATGATCGGCTAGGATTTTTGCCAGTGTACTTTTCCCTGTGGATTCCGGACCTATGATGACCACTTTTTTAAGCATATGCCTTTTTTTCCAATTTGGCAGATTTAATCCATGCGATCAATCCGATAGTCGCTAACACTGTGAAAAACAAAAACTGAAAGGAAGTCAACATCAGTCCTTTGTAAAAATACAGCGGCACCGAAACTATATCTGTGATAATCCAAGCAATCCAGTTTTCCACCTTCTTTTTGGCCATCAGCCACATGCCAACAAATGCTGAGGCAGTCGTGAAGGAATCCCATGCCGGCACATCGCTATCTGTAAGATTTGTCAAAACCAAAAAAAGAACAGCGTATGATCCAAAAAACAGTAACACAGACTGTATGATTCCGCTTCTGTCCAACCAAGTGACGGGTAATTGTTCTTTGCCGTCTGTCGGTCTGCTCCAGAGGTACCAACCGTAGATCGACATGGCAAAGTAGTAGGCATTGATCCCCATGTCTGCATACAGTTTATATTTCAGGCAGATATAGACATAAATGATCGTGCTGACCATGCCGGTCGGGAAGACAAGGATGTTTTTTTTGATGGAATAATACACACTCGCAATTCCAAAAAATACTGCAAATGCCTCTAGCCAAGTCATCTGCGCAACTCCCTCCTTCATTCCTTCCCAAATCCATTGTAAATCCATAAAGCGAATTAAGGTATAAAAAGATAATCAGCCATGTGCGCAGTCGTTTATTTCACCTCAGGAAATTTCTTGATCTCCAACAGGTTTTCTTTTGTCAAAAACTCCTGAGCTACTTTTTGGATCCTTTCCTTGGTCATGGATTCGATGGCTTTTTGCCCGTCCAATAATGCTTCCCATGATAAATTGTATGTCCTCACCGCAGAAAGCTGTCCAAGCCAATAGTTATTTCGCTTGAGGTTTTCTTCCAAAGATATCCTTCTTTTCTCCTTGACTTTGTTCAGGTCTTCGTCCGTTGGTCCGTATTCTTGGATCTGTCTGACTTCTGCCCAAGCTGCATCGATCAGTTTATCCACCATATCAGGACTGCAGGGAAATCCGATAGAAAAAGAGAAATTCCCCACAGGAAAGATTCCCATGCTTCCATTGGCACCCACACCATACACTCCGCCAATCTGCTCGCGCAAAGATTCGATCAGCTTAATAGTCAGTATTTCTCCTAGGTAAATAATGTCCGCAGCTACCTTTCGATCGTATTCCGTCTCCCCGGTGAAAAGCATGGTGACCTGAGACTTTTTATCTGTGCCGACATGGATACTTTCCGACTTGCCCTTTGGAGTGCGGATCCCCAAATCCCTGTATGTGTCAAGAGAATCAGGATTGGAGGGAAGACTGCCGATATATTGTTCCAACATGGGTTTGAAGGTCTCCAAGTCAATATTACCTGTAAAGAAAAACTCAAAATTTGCAGCATTGGAAAACCTCTCGGCATACAATTCCAAACCCCTGTCCAAATCAATTTTATCCAAATCCTCCGGATCAAAAATTCCCGCTGCCCGTGGATGTCCGTTGGCCAATATTTTGTTTACCTGCTTCGAAAATTGGAAATCGGGATTCACTTGGGCGCTGGCCAATTGGGTCTTTTGGTTGGTGATGTAGACATCAAAGAGTTCTTGGTCTTTTCGCGGAGCGGTAAAATTCAAGTGAATCAATTGCAAGGCCGTTTCCATTTCTTTCGGGGAGAATGAACCGGCAATATTCTGAGAATACAAGCCAATATTTGGTGTTACTGATATGTTTTTTCCTACCAGAACTTTCCTCAGGTCAGAAGGCGAAAAATCCCCAATTCCCATCACATTGATTAATACTCCTGCATAGTTGGCGGTGTAATGGTCTTCCTCCCCGTACAAGGAAACACCACCTTTTCCAGTGGCAGAAAATAGGATTTCTTCATTCTTAAAATCAGTGGATTTTACAAAAACCTTAACTCCATTCGAAAGTATGATTTCATGGATATCTATGGATTCGATGTGTTTGATGTCTGTAATTTTTCCGGGCTGAGGCAGAATTTGCATGAGCTTATCAGCCAATAATTTCTCTTGGTAAGGTTCCAGATTCATTTGGTCCACAGCATCGAAAAGTGCCATAACAGCTTCTTCCGAAGGCAGATTTTCCTTTTCTGAATCCGGCGCAGTGATGACGATCACCCGGTTTTCATCCCGGACCAGTTGCTTGGTAAGCGCATTGATTTCTTCCAGCGTGATATTTGGGATGATCTCTTTGTAAAACTCATATTTCCAGGCTTCCCCATCTGCAAAATTCCCCTCCAAGAAATGGTTGACATAGCGGTTGACTATGGATCGGGATTCTGCTTTGCCCATTTCTTTGAAAGACCTCTCTGCACTATTGAGCACGGCACGCTTCACTCGGTCGAGTTCGGCTTGGGTAAATCCAAACTGTGCCACGCGCTCATTTTCCACGATCAAGGATTGGATTCCTGCTTCAATTTTTCCCGTGGCGACCACTCCCGAAGCTGAAAAATAATCTAAGTCACGGACAAAATTCCCATATCCTGTTCCGGCAAAAATGAAAGGTGCATCCGGCTTTTGGCGGATTTCATCCAATCGTTGGGTAAGCATTCCACCATAAAATGTCCGTATCAGAAAGTTGCGGTAATCTGCTTTGGTTTGGGTTGGAAGGGCTTTGTGTTTATAAAAAAGCTGGATTTGGATTCCCGGAGCTTCCTTGTCTGTGACGATACTGACGAAGGTCTCCTTGTGCCCGGGAACTTCAAAAAGCTTTCTTTCTTTAGGATCGGCAGGGTTTTCCAGCTTCCCAAAAAAATCCTGAATCAACGCTTCCAATTTTTCCGGAGCTACATCTCCGACAGCCACCACCGCCATGTTGTCCGGCCGATACCAATCTCTATAAAACCTTCTGATGGTTTCATATTCGAAGTTTTCGATGATGTCCATTTTTCCGATCGGAAGTCTTTCCGCATAAAGGCTGTTGTGGAAGATGACAGGAAAATATTGGTCACGCATCCTTTGGGTATAACCCTGACCCGTGCGCCACTCTTCCACGATGATGCTTCTTTCGCTATCGATATCCTCCTCATTCATCAGAATTCCTCCAGCCCAATCACTCAAAACCAGGAATCCATTCCTCAGCTTTTCCTCATCATCAGACGGAATCGGCAGGATATATACCGTCTCGTCAAATCCCGTGTAGGCATTCAAATCTCCTCCAAATTGAATCCCTATTGATTGGAGATAGGAAATCAGTTCATTTTTCTCAAAGTTTTTAGTCCCGTTGAAGGCCATATGCTCCGTAAAATGCGCCAATCCAAGTTGGTCATCTTCCTCCAGGATTGAACCTGCATTGACTGCAAGCCGGAGCTCCACTTTGTTTTCCGGTTTGGGATTCTGTTGGATGTAGTATGTCAGTCCATTTTCCAATTTTCCCACCTTCACCCTAGGATCGAGGGGTACTTTTTGGTCAAAGTCGCTCTGTGCAAAAAGTGAGGAAAAGGGTAAAAAAAAGAATAAGAGTAACTGGTATATATTTTTGAACTTCATCTTTGATGTTTGATTTTTGGATATTGGACTATAAATCAAGTCAAAATTTAGGGAAATTGTTTCATGTCGATTGGAAGGGCAAGCTCATTTTTGGATTTTGTTCCATAAAATTTCTCTAATTTTAATTTCAAGCTGGTTTTTACAGTCTTGATAATCGCTAATCACACAAATTTGAATTTATGAAACAAATCATTTTGGTAGGCATCGGTGGAGGTATTGGAAGTATATTCCGCTATCTGATCAAGGTATGGACAGCGAGATTTTCTGAAGAAATACCCCTTGCTACTTTTTCTGCAAACATCATTGGTTGCCTGCTGATTGGACTATTGATGGGGTATTTTACCAAAAATGAACATATCCCAAGCGATTGGTCTCTGCTCTTGATCACCGGTTTCTGCGGTGGATTTACGACTTTTTCTACTTTCTCTTCCGAAAACCTCAATTTATTGCAGACAGGGAATTATGTGACTGCCTTGACTTATATTCTTGGAAGCGTGGTAATTGGAATTTTGGCTGTGTTTTTGGGATATGTAATTACGAGATGAGCATTTATTGATGGGAGGTGCTTGGGGAAAAACAAATAATGACCGATGAGGGATGACCGATGTTTGGTTAAGTCCAAGAAATTCAGATTCTAAGTCTGGTTTCTCGTCAAGAAGCATTCAAATGATTAGAATATTCATTAAAACAAAAGCCCTTCAATTGGTTTATAATCTAGAGAAAAAGGAATATGAAAAATATATTAATCACAGGAGGTTCGGGCTTGGTAGGGAAAAAAATCACTCAGCAATTGGAATCGGAAGGCTTAGCAGTAGCTTGGCTTAGCAGAAGCCCTAAGAAAAACACCCAAAAATCCTTTGCTTGGGATATAGATAAGAACACCATAGATCCGGCTGCCATCGAATGGGCCGACGGCATTATCCACCTTGCAGGTGAAGGGGTAGCAGAAAAAAGATGGACAGACGATAGGAAAAAGACCATCTTGGAAAGCAGAACCCAATCTACCTCCCTGTTATATGAAGCAATAAAGAAGGCTAAAAATAAACCGGAAGCTTTTATATCTGCATCGGCGGTGGGCTTTTATGGATTTGATACTGGAGACAAAACGGTGGATGAGAATGCAAAACATGGAACTGACTTCCTTGCAAAGGTCGTCGTGGCTTGGGAAAATGAAGTTAAGAAAATCGCAGATTTAGGATTAAGGACAGTCTTGCTGCGAATCGGAATTGTCCTAGACAAAGAAGGTGGCGCACTGAAGGAAATGATGAAACCACCTGTTGCTGCACCTCTCGGAAGTGGTAAGCAATGGATGAGTTGGATCGTTATTGATGACTTGGCGAGGATGTTTTCCTTCGCAGTCAAAAATGAGAAAATCTCAGGCACTTATAATGCTGTAGGGCCAATACCTGCTACCAACGCCGAACTTACCAAAGCCGCTGCCAAGTATGCCGGTAAACCCTTTATCGGCCTTGGCGTTCCCGGTTTTGGCTTAAAGCTTGTCCTTGGAGAAATGGCCTTAATGGTCTTGGGAGGCAACAAAGTCTCCTCCAAAAAAATCCAATCGGCAGGTTTTAAATTCAACTATTCGGAATTGGATGAGGGGATGAAGGGGGTGTATGCATGAAAATCAATTTCTAAAATAAAAGAAATTATCTTTTTAATTGACCCTAGAATTAAAAACATTCCATTTATCAATTCTGGACAAACCTACCTTCTCACCCTATTTCTCACCATCAAAAACCAAAGAATGCTTCCTATTAATGGAAGGAAAATCACGATTAAAAGCCAAACCAATTTGTCATTATTACCACCAAACTTACTGCTGACTACATCATAGATCGTGTAGATGTAAATGGCCAATCCAAGAAATCCAAGTCCAAACATATTTTTGAGATTAAGTATAAAAGTGAAAATAGTATTTTTCCCAAAACTTTTGCTTACGATTCTGTTTGAAATTTCAACTTTAAACTTCAATCATCTCTGACATGATCTTGGCAGAAAGCAGACAGAGGGGAATCCCTCCACCCGGATGTACACTTCCCCCACAGAAATAAAGGTTTTTGATCTCTGAAGAGAAATTGGCGTGGCGCATGAAGGCAGCATATTTGTTGTTGGAGCTGTTACCATAAAGCGCCCCGTTTGCACTCGATGTTTTGGATTCTATTGTTCTAGGTTCCAGGATTTCCTCCACTTCAATCAACTCCTCTATATCGGTTTTGAGGATTCTGCTGACTTTTTGAATGATGCTTTTCCTTGCCTCTTTGATAAGTTTATCCCAATCCTGCCCTTGGTTATTGGGGACGTTGATCATCGTAAACCAATTCATGCAACCTTCAGGGGCATCGTCCGGTTTGTTGACAGAGGTGATGTTGATATAGACCGTGGGGTCGTGGTAGATGGATTTTTTATTGAAAATATGATCAAATTCCTCTTTGTAATTTTCCGAAAATAGGATGTTATGCAAGTCGAGTTCTGGGAAAACCTTTTTGATTCCCCAATAGAATATCAGCGCAGAACTTGATTTTGGTTGGTCAAGCAATCGGGTTGGCTGCTTTTCTTTTTTGAGAATGGTCTTGTAAGCATTGACCATGTCCATGTTGTTGACGATGATAGCTGCAAAATGGGAATTACCGGAGACGATGACTCCGATGGCTTTTTTGTCCCTGACAAGGACTTCATCTACTTTGGAATCGAAATGGAATTTGACACCCAAGTCCAATGCAAGTCTGTATAAGCTCAACGTGATGTCATGCATGCCTTTTGTAGGGAAAAAGGCTCCAATGTTGAATTCAAGGTGGGGAATGATATTCAGCGTAGCAGGAGTTTCATAGGGATTGGAACCGTTGTAAGTGGCGTACCTATTGAATAGCTGCACCATTTTCGGGTTCGAAAACTGCTTTTCATTGGCCTTATTCATGGTTGAAAAAATCCCCAATTTCCCCAATTTGAAATAGCATTTAACCGCATCTTTATTGGCCCAAGTCCCAAACCGGTGCAAAGACTGATGCATGAATAATGGTGCAAGATGATCGTAGATAAAAGCGGATTTTTGAAGAGATTCAAAAACATGCGAAGCCGGTTCGCCCAATTTGGATTCAACTTCGGCTGCAAATTTTTTGGTATCACCAAAGGCTTTGATCTGTGTCCCGTCTTCCCAAAAATAATGACAGGCCACAGGAAGGCGGATGTAATCAAAGTGGGCTTTGGGATCTTTTCCAGAAATTTGAAACAGTTCTTCCACCTGATCGGGAAGTGTAAACAGCGACGGACCTGCGTCAAAGCGGTAGCCTTTGATTATAATTTCTGAAAGTTTGCCACCGGGATATCCATTGGCTTCGAATACATTGACTTCAAATCCCTTGTTCCTGAGACGGATGGCAGCTGCCAAACCCGCTATTCCTGATCCGATGACGATTGCTTTTTTATTCATTTTGTAATGAAATATGTATAAAGTAAATGAACAAAAAATAACTGAAAAGGATATTTGAAATGGGGCATTTGAATGGATTTAAATAAAAATCCCTTTGAAATTTGTCTTCCAAAGGGATCCTATTTGATTTATAATAATTTTAAATTTTAAGAATATCCGATTTCTTGCACCTAGCTAAATAAATTATGGTCGGGGATCGATTAGCAGTTCTGTGGACTATGGACTGTTGACCGTGGACTTCTTAAATTTTCTCAAAAATCCTCCTGAAGCTGCAGGCCTCGCTCAATCTTGCATGCAGGTCCGAGATCAAAACCCTCTCCTGTTCGGTCGTATCCCGGTGTCTGATGGTCACCATATTGTCTTCCAATGTCTGATGGTCAACCGCAATACAGAAAGGCGTACCTATCAAATCCTGTCTGGTATACCGCTTGCCGATGGAAGCCGCTTCTTCATAAATGATGTTGAAATCATACTTCAGCAATTCGACAATCTCCTTGGCTTTTTCCGGCAAACCGTCCTTTTTGATCAAAGGAAGAATGGCCGCTTTCACAGGAGCGATGGCAGGGTGCAATTTGAGATAAGTTCGCTGCTTTTCTGCTGTCTGTTCGTCTACAAAAGCATTGCACAAAGTCATCAAAAACAACCTGTCTGCACCGATCGAAGTCTCAATCACAAACGGAATATAATTTTGATTGATCTCAGGATCAAAGTATTGCTGTTTCTTTTTTGAAAATTCCTGATGGCTTTTCAAATCAAAATCTGTTCTGGAATGGATTCCTTCGACTTCCTTGAATCCAAAAGGAAACTCATATTCGATATCCGTGGCGGCATTGGCATAATGCGCCAACTTCTCATGGTCATGTCTTCTCAACTTTTCTTCAGGAATCCCCAAAGCCTTGTGCCATCTCATCCGCATGTCTGCCCATACTTTGTACCACTCTAATTCGGAGCCTGGACGGACAAAAAACTGCATCTCCATCTGTTCAAACTCTCTCATTCGGAAAATAAACTGACGGGCGACGATTTCATTCCTGAAAGCCTTTCCGATCTGTGCGATTCCAAAAGGAACCTTCATCCTGGCTGTTTTTTGGACATTTAGGAAATTCACAAAAATCCCTTGTGCTGTCTCCGGTCTTAAATAAATCGTAGTGGAATCCTCCGCTACCGAACCCACTTGAGTGGAAAACATCAGGTTAAACTGGCGAACGTCAGTCCAATTGGAAGTACCGCTGATCGGGCATTTGATGCCTTCATTCGTGATTAGATCTCTCACTCCATCCAAATCTTCTGCTTCAAGCAATCTTGCCAAAGCACCAGTCAAGCCATTTGCCTTTTCAATGTCTCCGGCTCTTTCAAAAACCGCAGCATGTTCTTCGACAAGTACATCTGCACGATACCGCTTTTTGCTGTCTTTGTTGTCGATCATCGGGTCGTTGAAGCTGTCGACGTGTCCCGAAGCCTTCCATGTAGTGGGATGCATAAAAATCGCTGCATCTATCCCGACGATGTTTTCATTTAGGCGCGTCATAGTTTCCCACCAAAGACGCTTTAGGTTGTTTTTCAATTCGACCCCATAAGCCCCATAATCATAGACCGCCTGTAGGCCATCATAAATTTCTGAAGATGGATACACAAAGCCATATTCCTTGGCATGCGCGATTATATCTTTCAATTGCGTGTTTTCCGCAGTGGTATCATTTTTTGCCATGGGCGCAAAATTAAAGAAATTGGCTGAATAGCAAGGGAAAGAACAAAAAACAAAAAGGTCAATTACCTAAAAACTTCCTCTTGGTAAACCCTTCTTCCTTCTTTGTTGCTCAAAAAAGCCGCTTCAATGATTTTCAATACATCAATTGCTTCTTGCATTTTCACGTCTGGCAGAGATTTACCTTGGATAGTATCAGCAATATTTTGGTAAAAAATCCGGTAATCGCCTCTTTCGGTTGGGTAGGAAATGGTTCCTTTTTCGAGGTGGAGTTTGCCCCACACTGCTGCATCTTCCAATCCCCAATTGATTCCTTCAGGGATTTGGCCGGCTTTGAAAGCTTTTTCCTGCACATCCAAGCCGTACTTGGCATAAGAACCTTTTTCTCCCAAAACCATAAATCTCGGAATCGGGGCATTGGCCAAAACACTTGCTGTCAACCTCACTTTGAGTCCTTCATACATCATCGTAATATCAAAAAAATCGTCCGCCACGGCACCGGTTCGTTGCTTCAATATTTCTGCATAAATCCAAGCAGGCCTACCAAAAAGCATCACCGCCTGATCTATCAAATGTGTCCCGAGGTCATAGGTAATCCCATTTCCGGGAACTTCCTTTTCTCTCCAATTGTCCACCAAATGCGGTCGGAACCTGTCAAAGTGAGATTCGAAATGGACGATCCTACCCAAAATATCTTCTTGGAGAATTTTTTTGATCGTCTGAATATCGCCATCCAACCTCCGGTTTTGGAATACAGATAAGACCAATCCTTTAGATTCTGCCAATTCTTTTAATTCCTCGGCTTCATGGGAATGGATGGTGACAGGCTTGTCAACGACCACATGCTTACCTGCTTCTAAGGCTAACTTTGCCTGTGAAAAATGGTATTCATTTGGCGTGACGATAACGATCAAATCCGCCACATCGGCTGCCAATAAATCCTCCAGACTTTTGAAAACCCTGACATGGGGATATTTGACTTTAGACTTCTCTTGGTTTCTCTCGACCACCGCGGTCAATTCCAAGTCTTCACAAACTGAAATCAGGGGAGCGTGAACATTTTCCGCAACAGATCCATATCCGACAAGTGCTGTTTTGATTTTGTTCATATCCCTAACTCAAAAGCTTTTTTAACCAACTCAGCAACAGAACTAACTCCCAATTTTGCATGGATTTTTTTGCGATGTGCATCTACGGTATGGACGCTGAGGTGTAGTTCTTCTGCAACTTCCCTGTTGGTCATACCCTGCTTTATCATTCTGACGAGTTGCAGTTCGCGCTTAGAAAGCTTGAATTTTTGCTTGTAATAATCCGTATACCCCTCATCTATATTTTGCCTGAGTACTTTCTGAAAATTCATGATATGGCTTCCTTCATGCACTTCCTTGATGGTGTAGATGAGTTCATCAGAGTCGGCATTTTTCAGAATATAGGCATTGGCACCCAATTTTTGACACTTGTTAAAAATAGCCTCATCATCATACATGGACAGGACGATCACCTTTGTACCGGGAATCAGCCGCTTTACAGCTTCAATCACTCCGGCCCCATCCAACAAGGGCATATTCATATCGGTTAGGACGATGTCCACTTCATGGGACTTCAAAAACTCCAAAAGCGCTAGTCCATTCGAAAAAACACCTTCAATCCTCAAATCATCATCATCTTCCAATAGACTTGCTATGCCTTTGGCAAACATCTTATGGTCATCAGCCAATGCAATCCGGATCATATTTTTCCCATTTAGGACGGAAGTTAAATCAAGCTTTTTGATTTGGCAAAATTAGTTTTATTTCAGTGCCTTTGCCCGGAACGGAATGCAAGAGCATCTCTCCTCCGATAGTCGCCATCCTGTTTTTGAGATTGTATATTCCCAAACCTGAGGATTGCAATGTGTCATCAAAACCCTTGCCGTCATCCTGTACCCTGATAACAGATTGGGATTGGTCCGTATCGACGGAAATCTCAATCAGATTTGGCTGTGCATGTTTGATCGCGTTGTTGATACTTTCCTGTATGATCCGGATCAAAACCAGTTTTTTGTCTTTATCAAGTTGCAGGGCATTCCCTGATTGGTGGAAAGCGACTTTGCAGAAATCGGCTGATTCGAGTTTTTTAAGTTCTCTTTGAATAAATTCCTCCAAGGAAATCGCTTCTACCCAATCTAAGTTCAGGGTTTTGGAAAGTGCCCTGACTTCATGAATGATTTCATTGACCATGACTTTCCCTTCTGAGACTTTCTCCGGCTTGGAGCTTGACAGGTTCATTTTGGCAAGGGAAAGCAACTGTCCGACATTGTCATGAAGTTCTCTGCCGACATAGGCAAGGATGTCCTCACGGAGTTCTTTTTCTACATTCAGGACTGTTTTCTCGTATTCAGCCTGGATTTCCCTGACCTTCTGCTGGTTTTTGATTTGACGCTGACGGTGGTAAACCACCATGATCACGATAAAAGAAACCATCACTACCATCAGGAAAAATCCCAACAGCACGATTATAAAAAGATCAGAACCGTCATTTTGCATCGGTGATTTATTACAGGGTTACTTTTTCCAAAATAGTCGAATCATCTTTTAAAACCAAAGATCTATCCGCCCAATTTAGTCATAATTACTTTCCTATAATTTTGCTTTTCCTCTCTATCCAAACAGGGATATAAAACGATAATCCCATCACCCAATACATCAGCACACTTAAGGCTTGGATAATAATATTGAACTTGCCTAGCAATTCTATATTTTGGCTTGATATGAAATTAATAGATGCAAAATACAACAGCGACCCTGAGTAGAAAAACATGATCATAGTAACGATCCAAAACATGGGCAGACCAAGCAGATTTTGGTCATGATACCAATCCTCTTTCATGATGCCATAAAAAAAATAAAGGCTGCAACAAATCAATATCGTGCCTCCTATAACATAAGAGGTACTATGGAAAACAAACAAGGATTGGAAGAAGACGGAGTAAATAATAGCCCAAAGGATAAAAGCTCCAATTGACAAGGCTGTATATTTTTTTGCTTTTTTATTAGGGTATACATTTTGAAAAAATAATAATAGAAGCAAGGTTTCCAGATACACAAAAACCAAATTGTAATAAATCACATTTTGCATTCCGTTTTCTGCTAGATAGGTACCAAATGTCTCCAGAATAGTCACCATTACAACAACGCCAAATAATATCTGGTGCAATTTTTTAAACTTAAAATCATCAATAAAAAACAATGGAACACTGAGCAGTATCCCGAGAAATAAAAAAATATTATAGGTATAAGTGAGCATTTACCAAAATGATTATCTAAGTATTAAAGGAAGGATCAGAAGGCATTCCACCTTATTTTTTAATTCTCAATGCTATTTGTTTCATCTATTAAGATTTGGAATAGATAACATAGACTGATGGATTATTTTTTTTTTGAAAAAACAGGAATATAATAAACCAATCCCAAAACCAGATACATCGTGCCCCCGATCACTTTTAAAACAAAACTTAACCGACTCCGCATGGCATCTTCTAATTCAATGATGTTGTACAAAAATGAAAAATACATCATTGAAGCACTGTAAAAGAGAAGGAAAAAGGAAACCACCCAAAAATCAGGAACCTGCCATAATTTTTCATCCAAATAAGTGTCCTGAGTCATGACAACATAAAAGAAATAAAAACAACCTAAGATGATCAGGATACTACCAATGGTAAGACTGTAATTATGGAACTGGACAATTGAGTCGAAAAAAAAGGAGTTCAGAATCCCAAAAATACCAAATAACAAGGCCGTCAACTTCAATATCACTTTGCTCTTTTGGCTATTTAAAACTACAGAAAGGTAAGTCAAAATTAAAATCGTCTCACCATAGACAAATCCGATATTATATACCCAATGGTTTCTAATCCCTTGCCTCGCCAAATATCCTCCATAAACCTCTACTATAGATACCAACACCAAAATCGAAAAAACCATTCGGTGCCCTTTTTTGAAACCTTTCAGATCGAAAAAAAAACAGGGTATGCTTAAAAGCATACCCATTAGAATCATAAAGTTATACCAATAGATAAAGTTCATCAGGATTATGGGTTACAGCCAGGAGGACAAAGGTCTCCTCCATTTTCTATTGAACCTCCAGAACTTAGTTTAAAGGTAGTTGAATCCTTGGATTCATCATTTAAGTCTATAATCCCAAATTCCGTCTTATTTGCCGCAGCGATGGCGATGGAAATCCTTCCGATATAGTCGTCCCTATCTTTTCGGTCTATCGGCAGGATATCGAGATTTTCTTTGTCGTATTGTCCAAAATACAATTTGAGGCCGCCGCTTATGGGGTCGGTCATGTCAAGCAAATCCTGAATCAGCTTCCGATCAAAAAATACCCAATCGGACTGTTCAGCAATGTTTTTGCCGTTTTTGTTTTTGCCTTTGATGCATTTTTTTACTGATTTTGCATAAGCCAATCTAAAGGCTTCTAATTGTTCTTTGGTCATGATTCTTGTTTAGGTGTTTCAGGATCCAAGAAAGAAAAAAATAATCAATTTTTATAGCATGGCCATGGTATTTCCTGCATCAAAGTTTCTTTTGAAGAGCGTCGGAAGAAAAAATGACAACCCAAAGATCAGGTACATCATACCTGCCATCATCCTGTTGAACCCAAATATAACCGAGACATTGTCAATCACGAACTGGGGAGAAAACTGGTAAAGCCCAAAAACCAAGACAGCTTCGACATAAAAAAACAGGATGGCTGTGCTGATCCAAAAGTGGGGAAGTGCGATCAGGTTCCAATCTTTAAAAATCCGAATATTGAGAATGTTGGAAAGAAACCGGCCACATAAAACAAGAATAAAAAGGCTATTGGGTAAAAAAGAATAGAATTGGAAAACAGTAGAAATAGGCTGGAAAAATATAGAATTTACAATGCCCCAAAGGAGTAACAGGAAAGAAGCAAAAAGAATATTCCTTTTGGCGGATGCGGTTTTTTCAAATTTGTAGAAATACCAAACCAAGAGCAAAGACTCCACATACACCCAACAGATATTGTAGAGCAAGGAATTGTTGATTTTCAGACTTGCGGTATAGCTGCCGATGGATTCGAAAATCAATACCAATAACAAAACTCCCAAAATTATCCCGTGACCTTGGAGCCTGTTATTTTTTTTCAACCCGAAATTATAGAGCGAAAGAACTACACTCAATCCAATCACAAAAAGATAAACCGTTCCTGACATATCAACTATTCTATCCCTCAAAAGTAACAGGAATCGAAATACCGAAAAATCCCGTGATTGCGGTATTTTTTTAGAAAAAGCATAAAAAAAGGAGTCAGATTGCCCTGACTCCCTTTGAATTTTGTCAAATTTAAAAATTATACGGCCTTTTTCGCGACTTCTTGCGCACTTTCGGCTTCGATTTCTCTTTTCATCAAATCTACCACTATCGGAGAAGCGATGTATATAGAGGAATATGTACCTACAATGATACCAATGAATAGGGCAAATGAGAACCCTCTCAACACTTCTCCACCAAATATCAGCAACACCAATACCACGATCAAAGTAGTAAGGGAGGTGATCAAAGTCCTGGCCATAGTTTGGTTGATGGCATCGTTAAACATCTTCACCAACTTGGAAGTACCTCTCATTTCAATGTTTTCTCTGATACGGTCAAATATGATCACAGTATCGTTGATAGAATAACCGACTACTGTCAAGATAGCGGCGATGAATACCTGATCAATTTCAAATGTGGCTCCAAATGCGCTTGCAATAGCAAAGGCTGCGATGACAAAGAGCACATCATGCGCCAATGCAATGATCGCACCCAAAGAGAATTGCCACTTGCGGAATCTCAAAAGGATATAAAGGAAGATCGCTACCAATGCAAAGAACATGGCTTCAGCCGATGATTTTTTGATGTCATCTGCGACTGTGGCGCCAACTTTGGATGAACCTGTGATGGCAAACTGCCCATCTTTAATATTGGCAGCATCTGTAGAATAGGTTAGACCCATAATGTTGGCTATTCCATCTTTTACTTTTGTCTCTACTTCCAAATTGGAAGCATCGTCATCTTCATTGATCAAATAGGAAGTGGTTACTTTCATGATATTGCTAGCTCCGTAGGATTTGACCTCTACAGAACCATCAAATTCTCCATCCAGACCCACTTTCAATTCAGAAGCTACTACAGGTTCTGCGAATGTCACGATATATGACCTACCTCCTGTAAAATCAACCCCAAACTTCAATCCACTGATCAAGGCAATCGCAAGACCGACAATGATAATCCCGGTTGAGAAAAGGTATGCCACCTTTCTTTTGCTCATGAAATCAATGTTCAGGTTTCGCAACAAGCCTTTAGCCAAAGGAGAAGAGAACGAAATACTACTGTTGTCTCCTTTTTTGCTCATCAGGTGTACAATCAACCTAGTGATAAATACTGCTGAAAAGAATGAAGACGCAATACCGATCATCAATACGATGGCAAAACCTTTGACCGGGCCTTGACCGACTGCATATAGAATGGCTCCTACAAGGAATGTGGTGACGTTTGAATCCAAAATTGCTGAGAAGGCTTTCTTGTAACCTTCATTAATAGCAGCTAAAAGTCCCGCTCCATTCGCCATTTCTTCTTTGATTCTTTCAAAAATCAAAACGTTGGCATCTATTGACATACCGATCGTCAACACGATACCTGCGATACCTGGTAAGGTCAATGCTGCTCCCAATTGGGCCAAAATACCCAAGATAAAGAAGATGTTGAATATCAAAGCTGCAATGGCAACAAAACCGCCTTTGGCATAATACGCCACCATAAACACCACTACCAAAAGCAAACCTGCCACCATTGAGATGACACCTTGGCTTTGTGCCTCTTTACCTAAAGTCGGACCGATAATGGCCTCTTCTACTATCTTGGTCGGTGCAGGAAGTGAACCTGATTTCAGGATATTTGCCAAATCTTTTGCTTCCTCGATGGAGAAGTTACCTGTGATCTCAGACTGTCCGGAAGGAATCTCTCCCTGAACCATCGGTGCTGTATACACAAAATCATCCAAGACAACGGCGATTCTTCTTCCGATATTCTCTCCTGTCAATTTTCTCCATCTCCTTGCACCATCAGCATTCATCTGCATGCTGACAGCAGGACGGGAGGTTTGATCCAAGGTCTGACGCGCATCCGTGATGACATCACCTTCCAAAGGTGCTTGGTCACCTGTTCTGCTTTTTTTGATCGCATAAAGCTCCAACAACTCAAGGTTATCAGCCACTTCAGCCTTTACAGACCATAGGAATTTCACATCTCTTGGCAATAAAGATTTTACATCTTCTCTTGCAAAGATCCTGTTGATCGCAACGGTATCCCTGATTTCATATACCAATCCCTGATTGGATTTTGTCAATGAAAAAATCGGAGAAACTGAAGTGGAAACATCCGTAGTATCGGCAGTTCCCGCCAATTGTCTTTCAAGTTCAGATAAAGCTGAAGCAGCCTTTGCAGAATCCGTCTCTGCAATGGCAGGCTGTGTAGCTGCTTTTTTTACTTGAGCTTCCGTAACCAAAAGGCTGTTGGCAGCTTCTAATTGAGATAAGTACTCATTGACTTCGGCCACTTCCCAAAACTGAAGTTTTGCAACTCCCTGAAGGAGGTTTCTAACCCTTGCGGCATTGTCCACACCGGGAAGCTCAATCTGAATACGTCCCGAGCCTTGGATTCTCTGGATGTTTGGCTGGGAAGTACCGAACCTGTCTACCCTAGTTCTTAGGATGTTGAAAGACCTTTCGATCGCGTTCTCAACTTCAGTGTCAATGATTTTGAGGATTTCAGAATCCGAAGACTCCAATGAAATACGTCCTCTGTTGGCTGCTGTAGCAAAGATGGCACTCAGCTTTTGTCCTGGTGCCTTGTCTTGCCAAGAGCTATAAAATAAGTCAACAAACTTGTTGTTACTAGTTTTGGCTTCTTGGCTTGCTTCTTCCAATGCGGCATTGAAAGCCACATCCTTACTGTTGCCGGATAGGCCTTTGAGGATTTCAATTGGAGAAACTTCCAAAGTGACGTGCATCCCGCCTTGCAAATCAAGGCCGAGCCCCAATTCTGTTTCTTTGATTTCCTTGTAGGTGAATTTGGCGCCTAGAAAATTATACACAGGCTCTCTGTAAATAGAATCCAGATATGCCTGCTTTTTGGCAAAATCCATGTTTCCATCCGCGTCAGTGGCATATTCCACCGCCTTATTTTGGATGTTGTTTGATACGAATGTGAATGACAGGTAATACAGACACAAAGCTGTGACTACCACGGTCAAAAACACAATGACTCCTTGGTTACGCATATAGTTGTTTTTTGATTGATTGTTTTTTTATAGAATTTGGGGAAGCCTTTTACAGGCTTAGGTACTCTGGAGAGAAAAAATCAGGGCGCATTGGGTGAAATGATCCTTTCGAGGAGGATTTCCCAATAAGGAAAATTCAAGGGCAGAGTAATGCTGACTCCATTTGCTATTGGTTTTTCGAAAGAAAAATTCTCATAAATCAGGTAGAACACCTGTTGAGAAAGTACCGTGACGAATGGAACTACAGCATCAACAGCAACATTGAAAAAAGTCTGGTTTTCGGAGGATGAATCCGATTCAGCGGGTTGTTCTTGGGTGGATACTTTGGTCAGATCGACCGTTTTGGGAAAATATTCTACGCCGCTCACCAACAAACAGAAGAACAGCACCATAAAAATGATCGCTTTTTGTCTCAAAATGGTATTATTTCGGCTTTGTTTTCTCACGGGGGACAAATATATAAAGATTTGTAATTACAAAATGCCAAACCTAAAAAAAACTGATTTGGATCTGCCCTGTAGCAGCCCTAGTAGCCGTTTAATCGATATTGTCATTTCTTCTTTGAAAAGAAATTAACCCTGATAGAAACCATAAATGCCAATAAAGCAAAAATCAGGGTAAATAGATCTACTGTTTCGGCTTTGAACTCTAGTCCAAACATTCTTTTTATAATATAACCGATGTAGGAATTTGGCAGTCCTTTTTCACCCAATTTCCTCAGTACTTTCCAATGCCAATCCGTCAAGGGACAATATCCCCAACCGTACCAAAATCCTAAAAAAACCCAAGAAGCCAATGTCAAAGTAATAGTCGCAAAATGCCATTTGCGAAGCGGCTTCCATATCCACGCAAAAAGGTTGAAGCAAATCAATAAGGTATGGAATACCAAAAAGAAATAATCTGCAAAAACTAGTAGGTTATGGGACATGGATAGAAATTCTTTAGGATAGGATTTCTAATTAAATCAAGATTCGGTTTTTCCTTTCAATCCTGCTAACCCTTTGCTAAATAAGGAATATAAAGTTCCCAATCCACCTACGATTCCTGCTACAAATGTCGTAGCTTGATCTAGAAAAGTTTTATCAAAATAACTGATCATGGCAATGGAAATCAGAATAAAACTGACTACTGCTATTTGGATAGAATTTACATTTCCTCGTTTTTTCTGGTCAGCCTTAAATAATGACTTTTCTTCCTCAGTAATATTTACCAATAAAAATTGTCTGAAATTCCTGTCAAATAATTTTGGCAGTTCATCCTTTTTCCTGGACAAAACACCTTTTTGCAACAGTTCCAGTATGGTTGGTTTATTTGAATAATTGAAAAATCCTTCTTCGCTGTAGTAGTAACATACTTTTTTTTCTTCAAAGCTTAATTCAGACCATATATTATAGAAATATGCTTTTCTAGATCGGATCAGGATATTTGTCTCCTCCTCTCCAAAACTATCAGCTATAAGATCCGGAGGTATTGTGATGGGTATATACTCAAAATGGAAAGAAGAAAACAACTCCGAATAATTTATCTGATCGAATCTTTGGCTGAAGGAGCGGAAATGTTCTCTCCATGAAATCCCGGACGTTAGGATCAAGCGTACTTCATTGAGATGAGCAAAACTTATTATATGAGGTAATTTTTCAATTAACAACTTCTGATCCGGCAAACAATGGACGTTTTGAATCAGCCAAATCTTTTTCGCGGTTAGGTCAGGGGTATTTCTTTCTCCCCATAATAATGTAGGGTTGGAGGCACAATCCGTCATCTCAATAAGCCCGGGATCATCAGTCAAATTTTCTTCGACCCATTTTAAGTTTATATCAGAATCAATTCCTACTAGAAATAAACTTTGCATAGATTCTTTTAACTGTTGGTCTGCTTTAGGTGTATCATCTTGAAAATAGCTGAAATCAAGTAAGTAAATTTTATAAATTAAAGCCATAACCAGCCAAACCAATCCCGATACAAGCACAAAGAAGATTAAAACCACACCAAAGATCCACCAAGGGCTTTTAGGAATTCTTTTGCTATAATTTTCAGTAAACTGCGGATCGAGAATATGATTTTTTATTATTGGTTTTATATAGGATCTGTTGGGATAGATAAATGAGGTAACCAAAGGATCAGTCTGACCAGTTATATTTCCAAAGAAATTTCTCCGTATTTCATCATATTCCTGCCAAAACCCATCGGGTTTTGTAAAATCTTCACTTATTATATCTTTTTTTATATCTTTTTCCCAAAAAGTGGATTCGTAACCTTGGATTTTTGAATAGATGATGTATCCGGGAATAAATCCGATCATGAATATCCACATTACAAAAAAGTTGGTAAAGAGATAGTGGAAGTCGATTGTAAGCCTTTTATGCTTCAAAGCAACTTCTTTCTGATAGGCCTTATTTTCAATTTCTTCTTTCGACCTGTCTAATTCTATATTTAATCTTCTATTTGCTTTATGCTGTATTGCCTCAAGCTTTTTTCTTTTTAGAGAAACAAAAAAAGTAGATCCGATTACCCAAAACAAAAGAAAAAAATAATGCCATGTATTGAGAAAAAAGAAAAGCTTAACAAAAGTCAAGATCAGGATAATTCCCATAAAGAAATAAAACAAAATTATCTGTCTGTTAGCTGAAATAGCCATTTCTAGCTGATAAGAAAAAGTTCTGCGCGCATCTGTAGTATTAACCCATACAGGCCCAAGTAAATTAAACATAACAATCCTATAATGAAAAGTATTGATTACGAGGATCAAGAACATCCCGAAAAAACTCACCCATGTCAGGTGATAATAATAAAGGATCACAAAAAGAGAAATAACCGAGAACTTTATCAAAAACTTAAAATTTTCAAGCTTTGATTGTTTTGGAAAAATGTAGTTATAGGCAAAGTTTTCCAGCTGCTGGTTTTCAGTGCTGAATCGGTTTATTTTATTGCTGAAAGAAATAAATGACAGAAACAGAAGATATAGAAGTATAAAGGCAGAAGTTTCGTAAGTGACCAAAGAAGAATAAACGTGTTCCAGATGTTCATCTTTGAGATACAAGAACCATAGCGATTGATCAAACTCAGTTTTAGGCTGTAACTTAGTCAGTGTGCCCAAAAACGCATGTCCATCCAGGTATAATGGAATTTCCCATTTAAAATCACTTGTTCCCCTTTTATTTTCGTTAATGATTCCATTTACTTCATTCCACTTAACGGAGGATAACAGCTGAGAAATGCTATCTGCAACGGCTTTGATTCTTTGACTTTTGTATATAATCAGTCCATCATCTTTAAACAAGATAAATTCCTTGGTATCATTAAAACTTAATACGGAGTCCTTCCACTCAAATGTGATTGCTCTTACCTCTTTTTGTGAAGGTTGGAGTTCACTGATGACAGATTCCAGCACCGCGTTTTTTATTGAATAGTGAGAGCCTATGTAAAGTTGCTTTGACTTAGAAGCATCGAATAATGAGTCTCTTATTGAATCATTTTTAAGTTCTCTTTTTGGATCATTTTTAAATTTGTAATAATACTCACGATGGCTAAG
The DNA here is from genome assembly GCF_023502205.1 of Aquiflexum sp. TKW24L. Taxonomy (GTDB): domain Bacteria; phylum Bacteroidota; class Bacteroidia; order Cytophagales; family Cyclobacteriaceae; genus Cognataquiflexum. Next base: position 68,069 of record NZ_JAMFLG010000025.1, read on the forward strand.
GGATGTAATCAATGTTGAAATTGTATCAGGCGTTCCTTTATTAAATATTTTATTGACACCTCCTTTAGGGTTGATTTTTATCAATTCGTTATACTTGTTCTCTTGCCATATAGTATCCCAATCCTGTAGAATATCGACCTTGGATTCAACTATTTGACTAAGGCCATTTTTGATAGAAATTATTGCATTATTATGGTCCGAATCAGGAATCGGATGGTGATTTTTAAAAAAAGAAAATCCAAAACCAATCATCACCATTATACCTATCAATGATAATCCTATAGAAAAAACTCCAAAACGGGTCAATTTATCACCTTCGGTAAAACCAAAAAATGAGATTATCGGGGTGGAGAAAAACATCAATCCCAATAAGAAAACCAGGATTGTAAGATTTGTAAAATCCACCTTTCGGCCGATGGATTCAAAATATGAGGTTTTAATAACAGCAGTAAGATAAAAGTCAAGGTTGCCGATCACGACAGGTGTGGAATAAGCCAGATAATCCTCATCGTTATATATAATCTGGTCTTTATAAATAGGTACTTCAAAAAAATCACTTTTCTTCTTTTTTAAATTCGCAAATGATTTGCCTATTTCATCATAAGGATAAATAACTGAACCTGAGGTGTCAGTCAGAAATATAGTTTCATAAAATTTCTGCTTGTTGATTTTACTTAAAAGGTTGTCAAAAGTTATTTTTTTCCATTTCCCATTTATTTTTATCTCTAGAAATGGTTTAGTTTTTTCATCTGAATTTAATCTCGAATTGTCAACTTTAAAGGTTTCAAAATTTATATCTTGATTGAATTTAGGATCAGGTTTTCTACCATTTTTTTTTATTTCATCCTCAATAATGCTTTGCTTTTCGTTCTGTAGACTTTGGCTGATCAAAGATTGGTATCCAACTTCAAAATTGCCTTTAATCAATTCAATATTTCTTATGGCTTGGTCTTGGAGTTCTAACCTGTTCCTTCTAGATTGTTGAAACAGCATAAAAGCGATGACAACAACTGCCACCATAAAAATTCCCCATATCTTGAAGTTCTTGAGCCCCATAAAAATTTTGTTTAAAAAGGAAAAACAATATACAAATACTGTTGAAAATCAAAAAGATATGAACATGTTTTCTTTGAAAAAGAATATAAAACCCCGGAAGCTTATTAGTCTGTTTTTTAAATTTTTCCTATAAATTCATCCGATCGCAAAAAGGGAAGCCTTTCCTTTCAAATAATAATATGACGTCAAATTCTTCCGCAACCAGAACTATAGATGTATATTTTCTACCCTATCTTAAACAGAAAACCTCAATATTATTAATCATGCAGTTTCAAATAATCAATTTCGATTCTCCGTTTTTTGGATTTTTATAAATATACAGGCATATTTATTGCTTATCTTTGTAACTGGGAAAAGTTAAAAATCGAATAAAGAAAGTTATAACAGCCAATTCAATGAAAAAATACCAAATCTATTTTATTCTCATTATTTTTTTGTCATTTCCTACATTTGGACAGGATGCAGACTCTTTGGGATCACTCAACAAAGGCACGATCAGCAGTCAATTTGACTATCTTATCAAGTCCTCCAATAATTACCAAGAATATAAAGTCATCAAAAAAACAAGCCTTGATAAATTCAAAGCCAATGTTTTGGATTCTCTGGATCTCTTTAAAAATCAACTTCAAACCGTAAACCAAAGCCTGGCAGAACAGCAATCCAAAATAGCCGGATTTGATAAAGAGATCGCTGATACCAAAGTGCTCCTAACCACAGCCGAAGCTGCACGGGATAATTTCGAAATTTTTGGCATGCCTATTTCCAAATCATCCTACAACAACCTGATGTGGACTATCGTAGGTTTACTTACTGCAGCATTTCTCTTCTTTTTGTTTAAATACAGCCAAAGCCATAAACTGATATCCAAGGCTCAAAAAGACCTTTCCGATACCCTAGAAGAATTTGACCAGCACCGAAAAAATACCCTCGAAAGAGAACGAAAACTCAAAAGGGAATTGGTGGATGCCATGAATGGAAAAATTAATTGATACTTTTTATCCAAAAAAAATCCCGCAGAAAGTAATTTCTGCGGGATTTTTTGTGTCAGGGTAATTTTAGGTCAAAAGGATCAACAATAAGATAATTACGAGGATCGCTCCGATTGAAAGATAGACACCTCCACCCAGTTGCCTTGCTTCGGCCTTCATTTCTTTAAGTTCAGTTTTGACCTCTTTCATTTCTGCATTACTCAATTCAGAAAAGTCCATGCTTTTGATCTCTGATACTCTGGATTCGATTTCAGATAGACGAACCTTTTGTTCGGCAGTCAATTCTTCTTTTGCTTCTTTGTTACCCTTGGCATCTGCTGCCGGTGTAATTGTCAAAAACATTGCACAGAAAGAGAGTGCGTAAATTAATTTTTTCATAGTGATGTTAATTTAAAGGAGATGATTAATAATAATGAAGATAAACTGTTTTAATTAGATTTCAAGAATCAGGCCAAAATCACCAGTTTTGATCCTTCGTAAACCAGAAATGGATTTGTTCCTTGATCCTGCCGTTTGATTATTATTTGTAATTTAGCCATTCTTTGAAAATTCCGCCACCGGAATCAAATCTTTATACCTCAACCCATTTACCTCATGTCCCCAAAAGGAGATAAAAAACTTTTCCTTCTCGATGCCATGGCATTGATATACAGAGCCCATTTTGCATTCAGCAAAAACCCACGTATTAATTCCAAAGGACTCAATACAGGCATCATGCTCGGATTTACAAACACCTTGCTCGAAGTATTGGAAAAAGAAAAGCCAACTCATATCGCAGTTGCATTCGATACCAAAGCCCCGACTTTCAGGCATGTTCAGTTCGAAGCTTACAAAGCCAACCGTCAGGAACAGCCGGAAGACATTGAAATTGGTATTCCTTGGGTAAAGAAAATCGTGGAAGGATTCAATATCCCTATTTTAGAGCTCGATGGGTTTGAAGCTGATGATATCATCGGAACCATAGCCAAAAAAGCAGAAAGGACGAGTTTTGTGGTTTACATGATGACTCCTGACAAAGACTATGGTCAATTGGTGGAAGACCATATCTTTTTGTATAAACCTGCATTCATGGGAAATGGGGTGGATATTATGGGCCCAAAAGAAGTTTGTGCCAAATGGGAAATTGATCATGTGGATCAGGTCAGGGACATTTTGGGACTGATGGGTGATGCGGTCGATAACATCCCGGGGATTCCCGGAATAGGTGGAAAAACTGCGACAAAACTTTTAAAGGACTTTGGCACCATTGAAGGCTTGCTCCAAAACACGGACAAACTCAAAGGCAAGCAAAAGGAAAATGTGGAGAATTTTGCCCAACAGGGATTGCTCTCCAAAGAATTGGCTACGATCAATTTGGATGTTCCGGTAGCCTTCGATGAAGTTTCACTTCGCTACGATGGACCCAACGAAGATAAATTAAAAGCCATCTTCTCCGAACTTGAATTCCGGACTTTGACACAAAGGGTGTTTGGGGAGAAAATGAAAAAACCCGCGCCAAAAGCCAATGAACAGCTTGGACTTTTTGGTCCGGTGGATACGCCCAAAACCAATACCCAATATATCGAAGAAGAGGAATTGTCCGAAGAGGAAAATCCGGGGGCCGGCGCTCTTCAGGTCTATGACAGCATCCTCACTACTGCCAATGATTATCATAAAATAGAAGGCCAAACAGCCATTTTAGAATTGATCTCCTACCTAGAGCTTCAAGATGAATTTTGCTTTGACAGTGAAACCACTTCGCTGAATCCCAATGAGGCTGAATTGGTGGGTTTGTCCTTTTCTTATGTTCCAGGTGAGGCTTTCTATATCCCTTTTCCATCAGATCAGGACGAATCCAGGAAACAACTTGAGCTTTTCAGAGGAGTTTTTGAAAATGAGAGCATCACCAAGATAGGTCAGAATATCAAATACGACATGCTGGTGCTGAAAAACTACGGCATGGAAGTCAAAGGCAAATTGTACGATACCATGCTTGCCCATTACCTGATCGAGCCTGAAGGAAAGCATTCAATGGATTGGTTGGCACAACAATACTTAAATTACAGGCCGGTTTCCATAGAAACATTGATTGGTAAAAAAGGAAAAAATCAGGGCACGATGCGGGATGTGGACGTGGACGAAGTGGTCCCATACGCTGCTGAGGATGCTGATATAACCTTGAAACTGAAACAAAAATTTGACCCTATTATCAAAGAAAATGGTTTGGAAAAACTGCTTCATGAAGTTGAAAATCCGCTGATTGAAGTCCTGACCGACATGGAATTTGAAGGGGTAAAAATAGATACGGAAAGTTTGGCAGAGCTCTCCATTCTCTTGGAAGATGAAAGCAAAGTAATCGAAAAAAGGGTTTATGAATTGGCCGGGGTACGGTTCAACCTTGCCTCCCCAAAACAGTTGGGCGAAGTTCTGTTTGAGAAACTCAAACTTGATCCCAAAGCCAAAAAAACCAAAACCGGTCAATACGCTACGGGTGAGGAGATTTTGAGCAAGCTAGCCAACGAACATGAGATCGCAGAAGCCATCCTCGAATACCGACAGATGGTGAAGCTGAAGTCAACCTATGTGGATGCGCTGCCCACGATGATCAATCCAAAAACCGGAAGGGTTCACACTACCTACAATCAATTTGTGGCCGCGACAGGCAGGCTATCTTCCATCAATCCCAACTTACAGAATATCCCTATCAGAACAGCGAGAGGTAGAGAAATCAGAAAAGCTTTTGTGCCAAGAGACGAAAACCACGTGATCCTATCTGCGGATTATTCTCAGATCGAGTTGCGCATCATGGCGGCTTTTTCTCAAGATGCTTCTATGATTGAAGCATTTAAACAAGGCAGGGATATTCATGCTACTACTGCTGCCAAGATTTTTAAAGTTCCTTTGGAAGAAGTCACCACCGACATGCGGAGAAAAGCAAAGACAGCCAACTTTGGCATCATTTACGGCATATCGGTATTTGGGCTTTCACAGCGCCTGGCTATACCTAGGTCTGAAGCCAAGGAAATCATAGATGCTTATTTCGCTGAATTCCCTGCAGTAAAGCAATACATGGACGGCGCCATCGAAAAAGCCAGAAAAAACGAATTCGTAGAAACCATCTTAGGACGCCGACGTTACCTGCGTGATATCAATTCCAGGAACATGACCATGCGTGGCTTTGCTGAGCGGAATGCCATCAATGCCCCGCTTCAGGGTTCGGCTGCCGACCTGATCAAAGTTGCGATGATCAATGTCTATCGATGGATGAAATCGGAAAACCTCAAATCCAAAATGATCCTTCAGGTGCATGATGAATTGGTCTTTGATGCACACAAAGACGAAGTCGAATTGCTCCAAAGGGAAATCCCTAAACTCATGTCCAATGCCGTCAAAATCGACGTCCCCATCGAAGTTGAGACAGGAATCGGGAAAGATTGGCTGCAAGCACATTAGGGAGACGTGAGACGTGAGACGCTAGACATAAGACACAAGACATGAGATATGAGACTTGAGACTTGAGACTTGAGATAGATTTTCCGATAAGCTTGAAATTCTATTACCAATAAAAATGAATCAGTGATTATTGTAACCAATTCATTAAAACCAAAAAAATAAATATTCCGAATTCTTATACACCAAACTTTCAACTCACGAGAATTCAGTCTCACGTCTTGTGTCTCATATCTCACATCTCCTCAAAAATGGCTAAAACAAAAACAACCTTCTTCTGTCAAAACTGTGGTGCACAAAGTCCAAAATGGATTGGAAAATGTCCAGCTTGTGGGGAATGGAATACCTATGTAGAGGAAGTGATCCAAAAGGAAGAAGCCGGAAAAGGGAATTGGAAAGCTATAGGATCAAGAGAAAAAAGGGCCTCCACTCCAAAGCGACTTTCTGAAATCAATTTTGAAGAGATGCCAAGGACCGTGACCCATGATGCAGAACTCGACAGGGTTTTGGGTGGTGGTATTGTACCGGGTTCCTTGGTGCTGATCGGGGGTGAACCTGGTATCGGCAAGTCCACGCTGATGTTGCAGATTGCACTTTCATTGCCAAAAGTAAAGGTACTCTACGTCTCGGGAGAGGAAAGTGAGGCACAGATCAAGATGCGTGCAGAGCGGATGGCTTTCCAATCCGACAATTGCTATGTGCTGAGCGAGACCAATACCCAACAGATTTTTCAACAGATAGAAATCCTTCAGCCTGATTTATTGATCATCGATTCCATTCAGACTCTCCATAGTCAATATGTTGAATCTGCAGCAGGATCCGTTTCCCAAGTCCGGGAATGTACGGCTGAGCTCATGAAATTTGCCAAGGAAACTGGTGTGCCTGTTTTCCTGATCGGGCACATCACCAAAGACGGTTCCATCGCGGGACCCAAAGTCCTCGAACATATGGTGGATACGGTTCTCCAGTTTGAAGGAGACAGACACCTCTCCTACCGAATCCTGAGAACTTCCAAAAATAGGTTTGGCTCGACCAATGAGCTTGGCATCTATGAAATGCGTGCAGAAGGGTTGCGACAGGTAGCCAATCCCTCAGAGATTTTGCTGACGCAAAGAGAGGAAGTATTGAATGGTGTTGCGATTGGTGCGATGCTCGAGGGGAACCGACCGCTTTTGATAGAAATCCAATCTTTGGTCAGTCCTGCTACCTATGGCACACCGCAACGGAGCAGTACAGGATTTGATGCCAAGCGGTTGAATATGTTATTGGCAGTATTGGAAAAAAGAGGAGGAATGCGCTTGGGACAACAGGATGTCTTCCTCAATGTTGCAGGGGGAATGCGTGTCGAGGATCCCGCTTTGGACCTTGCCGTCTGTGCTTCCTTGGTTTCTTCTTATGAAGACAGTCCCGTTCCGGAGGACATCTGTTTTGCAGGGGAAGTAGGATTGGGAGGAGAAATCAGAGCGGTCAACCGTGTCGAGAACAGAATTGCTGAGGCTGAGAAATTAGGGTTCAAAAGGATCATGGTCTCCAAATATGCCATCAAAGGATTGGATGTAGACAAGTACAAGATTCAGGTTATCGCAGTGAGTAAGTTGGAAGAGATGTATCAGAGGCTGGTGGGGTAATTAAAATCACCTCACGCCGAGCCGCAGAGAAAAGGAATTATGAATTCAGAATGAAGGATGAAGGAAAAGGGATGAAGGATGAAGGATGAAGGTTCAGAATGAAAAATGTTGAATGCAGAATGAATAAAAAAAGATTCGGTATAAAGTTAGGAAGGAAGATGTTTTTTCTCTGAGTCCTTAGTGAACTCTTGGGTAAATGTTCTCACTGATTTTTCTTTGTGAAGTTAAACTCCATTCAGCCCTGAAAGAGCGAAACTTGTCGAAGGAATTATTCCGC
>NZ_JAMFLG010000026.1 GCF_023502205.1 Aquiflexum sp. TKW24L
CAGCTTACCCTTCATTTAAAATTGTTTCTCGGACACTAGTGATTATGAATTATGAATTATGAATCAATGTCGTTAAAATAAGCTTTTGCGTTATACAAACCTTTTCCAAAGTTGGGACCAGACCATGAAAATCTTAAAACATCCATTCCGAACTTCGGAAAAGTTTATCGAATTTCCCCTAACTACACGACATTGAATTATGAATTAAAAATTTAACCGATTATAAACGTTTAATCGGACCATAGATAAATGTATGTTTGGTATTTTAGTAAAATACTAAACCTAACATGAAAAACCCAATCCTTGATAAAAGTTATAATTTTGCAGAAAAGATTCTGAACGTCTATTTTTTCCTCCGCGAAAAGAATCATTACAGGCTAGCAGATCAAATTGTTGGTTCGGGCACCTCAATAGGAGCAAATGTGGTAGAGGCCCAAGCCGCACAATCAAAAAATGACTTTATATCCAAAATCAGCATCGCATCAAAAGAGGCAAGAGAAACGGCCTATTGGATCAAATTACTAAATCGAAAAGAATTGATCCAAGACCATCCTGACAATCTCTATTTACAAACGGAAATCGAAGAGATTATAAAAATTCTAAACTCCATTTTGATTTCCTCAAAAAATAACCGCTAACCACCTTCATTATTAATTCATAATTCATAATTCTGAATTAAAAAAACTCCCAAACCTTCCCCACATACAACTCCCCTCCAAAACTCTCTTTCCATTGGACGAGGCTTTCTTTTGGCAAACCTGTTTTTGGGTCACTCACACCGCCGAGGTCGATGTATTTTTCACCGATATTCCGCATCAGGTAACCTATCAGGAGATCGACCGCCCTGTTTTTCCTCCCTTCATCTGTCGAAGCGATATATTGGGTGCGGGCTACCATAGGATGGGCAAAGACAGTAACTCCGGCCAATATTTCTCCTTTGTGGTAAGCATTGAATTGCCGGATTTTCTCAGGATTATTGGCAGCCAAGGAAGTTATCTCCGCAAGCGTATGAACCGGTTCATAACCCAAAATCTGCCTGTGGTAGGGCATCAGGATTTCTTCCCAAAATGTTGTAAAGCCATCATCCTCTTCAATATGGATCCCTTTGTTCATGGCTTTTTGGACTCCCCATCTTTTGCCCCTGTCCGAGATCACTTTTGGCAGTTCGATGGCATAATTGGGATCTTCGTCCACCAAGACCCCGTCTGCTGAGAGCATGAGGGCATCGTTGTCTAGCTTTTCGGCATGGTAAAACTCCGGAATCGGTTTGACCCGGATCCTGTCAAATCCATTTGCAAACAAGAACTTAATGGAAGATTGGATGATTTCCTGTTGGAGTGCAGGATCAGTGCCTTTTCGGAATATCCAACCTCCGAAAGTCAAGCCCTGATGGGACAAAAACGTATGTTCGTAGCTGTTGCCGGGAAGAACAGAGATCAAATCATTTCCATGGTAGATCAGAAGAGAAGCATCGGTAAATCGGTCTTTATGGTAATCCATAAAACTCCTGGAATGAAGAAATACCCCATTGGAACTGTCTTCGACCAGCTCATTCCAGGCATCTATATCAGATGGGGTATAGGATTTAATTTTTAACAAGGTAATGGGGGATTAAGAATGAAATGGCTATGCCGTTGGGTGATAAATGAAATCAGCATTCAGAACCGGTGAAGTCCATTTACTGCGATTGCGGGATGATAATTAATACTAATTGTGTCAGCTAAAAAAATCAGAAACAAAACTGCTTTGGTTCATTTCAATATCTATTTAATATCCAATATCCATCAATATCCATTTAATATCCAATATCTATCAATATCCAATATCTTCAAATTGATTGTCGAATGGTTTATAGCAGGAATATATAGATATTTTTCTTTGTCTTTGCGCCTTCGCGTCTTTGCGGGAATAATTCTTTGCCTCTTTACCGGGAATTACCCTTTGTGCCTTCGTGCCTTTGTGGGATTTTCTTTTTCTTTCGCGTCTTTGCGGGAAAATTTTCTTTGTGCCTTCGTACCTTTGTGAGATGTTTTTTGAGCCTTCGCTGGAAATTACCCTTCGCGTCTTTGCGGGAAAATACTTTTGTGTCTTTGTGCCTTTGTGTCTTTGTGGGGAATTATTTTTTGCGTCTTCGCGTCTTTGCGGGAAAATACCTTTGTGCCTTCGTTTCTTTGTGGGAATTGTGTCTTAAATTTTTGCAGCAACCGACCTTCCCCTCACATACTCCTCCCGCTTATACCTAACCTTACCCCTGTATGCCAATACCAGAAGCCCAATAAAAACCACTGCGGCTACAGCATACACCTCAAAGGAAAACATATTCCCAAAGTGCATCAAATACCGCTGTGCCGGAAAACTTGACCAGAATTCCTTATTTCCAAGGGCATCCTCCATCCCAACCACATTGAGTGGCAACCAAAATGCAGAGAGCAGGACATTCAGCACACTGATGACAATCACATCCTTGTTGACGATGCGGTATTTCCTCGCAGACTTCAACAGCAATACAACAATAAATGGCAGAAACGCCAACAGCAGCCTCGACTCAGGATGCAAGACAAATACAAACATCAACAGACTTACGGCCATCATGCCCATACCGAGCTTGGCGGCTTCCCTGATTATCCTTGGAAAAAAGGCAAGGGTCAAAGGAATCAGGAAACCAAAAAACAGCATGTGTCCTACCAAAAAATCCCCCGGATAGCGCAGGGTATCTTGTAACAGGCTCATGAAAATTGCCCCAAAATCCAGGTTGATATTGCTGCCCGAAAGAAGAAAAATCACAATGAAATACACGAATAAGACCCCGACAAGCCTCCCTATTTTTTGCTGTTTCGCTTTCTTTTTAAGCAATTCAAAGCTTTGTGGCCAGTCTACCTGATTCCTGACCATCACCGCAAAAACAAACAATACCAAAATTATGACCGATGCAATATGCAACACAGTGGTCCAAAAGTCTTGACCTGAAAACCTTCCCGTAAGGATGCTTACTGCCAAGACAATTCCTAAAATGAGCAAAGACGCCAATACAGGAAAAAAGGATTTAGGCCCTTCTTTGGGGTAAACCACCAAAGGTTCACTCGGTAAAAATATCAACAACAACCCTGTCAGCATCATAGTCGGCCAGACAAACCCGGCGATGATAGAGACCAAAAACAATTTTTGCCTGTTGACCTTGATGAAATAATTGGCCTGACCGATAGCAAGCATCAGGGTAGGCAAATCTGTCGAAAACGGGTTAAACCAGGGATCCTTAAGGACGGCAAAGTTTGCAAAAATCAATACAAAACCCAGGACGGTGAGGTTGTCCCCAAGCCGGAGTTTGGTGGCCAAAGAGAAATACCAATACACCCCCAAACCCAAAAACAGAAAGTGCAGAATCAGCATGCCCCGCATCAGGTTATCATAACTCTTGAGGATATGCAAAGCGCCAAATATCACATTCACAAAAGCAAAAGGCATCAACCTTTGCATCTGAAACAAATTGTAACCTCCGTCTTCTATGTCCTCCAGAAAATTACCTGCAACATCCCTGAAAAACAGACCATCGCCCATAGCACCTTCGTTGACAGGCAATTTCTCTCCCGTAATCTGAAAAATCACTATGGTGAACAGCGCGGCAATTAATGTAAATCTTATCAAGTTATACTGGGGTTGGGTGAAAGGTTATTTTTGGAATTGGCAATTTTAGGAAGATCAAATTAGGTCTCAAATCCAAATCTAAATTATTTTTTTTCAATCAGTCTCTCAATATTTATCACAATCAATAATGTATATACGCTTCTTTGCAAGTTACCTCTATTCTTATTCAGTCGGGACGCCTGCCTGCGGTAGGCAGGGAAGACATAAAACAGTATTTACACAATTTCAATTTGAGACATTTAGCCATAATTTTTTAAATTATCATCGTATTTACTTCTTTTCGGAATACCCCAATATCCATTAATATCCAGTATCAATTAATATCCAATATCCATCAATATCAAGTTAATATCCAATATCATTTAATCATCCAAATACAAGAATTCCCCCAACCTCTTCAATTTCGGCTTCCATAACAGAAACCTTTATTTTCCTTTGAACCTTCTCATAAGTTTTATTGACCAGAAAATCCAAATACTCCAAGTCTATCTCCCTTCCGATCAAAACCAACTCAATGGTTCCTGAATCGATGCCTTTTGCATAATCTCCAACGATATAAGCCTTCTCCACATTGCCCAACCTCTGAACTACCTGCACCAGCAATTGGTCCAATCCCAAAAACTTCGACACCATATTCCTGATTTCCTGAAAGAAAGGATGCTCATCGTTGGCGCGGTAAACCTTGGTTTTCCCCTCATCCCCTGCCTTCAACAAACCCGCGTCAGTCAGGCGATTGAGTTCGACCCGCACCGAATTGGTGGATTCGTCAAATTCCTTAGCCAAGGAACGAAGGTAACTGGCATTGGTATGAGAGAAAAACTTCAGCAGGAGTTTTACCCGCGTTTTGGAGGTGACTAAAGAGTCAAGCATTTATAAAGATGGAGGGGGTGATATAATGGGACCGGGTGAGAGTCCTTGGTGAAAAAATCCGGAAAACTTGAGTCCCAAATGGACATTTTCCAAAAGACCATGAGCAAGAAAAACCCAGCTCCGCCCTTTCAGTCACATTAATGGACATGGCTTAACCGAGTAATTAAATTACTCATGAGTAACAAATTTACTCGGGGAAAATAAAAAAACAAGTAGCATCAAAAGAATTCTTGAAATCTTATAAGTAGCTGATAAATAATATTTTACAAATAAATACCTAAACAAAATGAAAAATGAAATTCAGTATGGAATAAATGGATTTGGTAGCTAAAACTGGTCACTGAAAAAATTTAAAAAAATTATGGGTGTAAGGTATCCTGCTTAAAACCTTTTGAACCCTATTCTTTTCCTAGTAACCTAATTTTCTTCTACAGTCGGGACGGAAGGCGGAAATTGTCTTTCTCACCCTTGAAGCCATCAGTTTCTTTTATAAATATTTCACGCAATATCAGATAATTACCTTTTTTATTGATGATTTTCAACTGCCTGGCCCTTAGGCTTCAAAAGCTAGATCAAATGTTACCTTCTGGTTCAATATCTATTAATATCCAATATCAATGAATATCAATTAAGTACATAACCAACACAATCACTCACAATTCCCCTCCACATCACAACTACTCCCATCCAGATTTTCTGCGACCTGAAGCACAGGATTTGTCTTCATATAATCCTCCCAAGCTTTGCGGATAGTCTGATCAAAAGCTTCCTTGGGTTGCGCCCCCGAAATCCCGTATTTCCTGTCCACTACAAAAAAAGGAACCCCTCGGACACCGATTTGCCTTGACTCATAAATATCCTGCTCGACCTTGTCGGCAAACTCATTGGAACCCAAACATGCTATAACCCTCTTTTCGGGAAGCCCGACTTCAACTGCCAACTTCACCAAAGTAGCTTGATCATCAATATTGGCACCTTCCGTAAAATAAGCCTTCAATAACCTTTCCTTCATTTCTCCCCCTTTGCCCAGCGTCTTGGCAAGTTGCAGCAGCCGGTGGGCATTCTTGGCATTGGCTACCACGGTCTTGTCCATATGGTAAGTCAATCCTTCACCCGCAGCCATTTCCACCACCTGTTGGGAAACCTGCTTGGTCTGTGCCATACTCCATCCCTTGGTTTCGGACAAATATTCCAGCGTGCTTTTGGAAGGGTCAGTCACCATATCAGGATTGAGCAGGAAGCTTTTCCATTCAATTTGGACCTGATCCGCAAATTCAAAATCCTCCAAAGCAGATTCAAGCCTTCTTTTTCCTATATAACAAAATGGACACATGATGTCCGACCATATTTCTATTTTCATAATTGAGATAAATTTACTTCTTTCATAAATCCATTTTAAAATGATATGGTTCAAAAACCAAATACAAAAGAATGTCCTTCCTGCGCCATGGACATAGATCCAAAATCGGAATTCTGCCCCATTTGTGACTACCATTTCCCAAAAAGAAATCCTTTGTTCCAATGGATTGCAATACTTTTGGCCATCCTGTTGCTTTTGCTATTGTTTTTTTAAACATCCTTCATTTTTCATTCTTAATTTTCAATTCTTCATTCCTTAAACCAGCTCCAAGTGTCTTTCAAGCGAATCCTTCACAGCATCCACCACCAGATGGTAAAATGCTTCAGGATTATTGTCTACCTGTACGGCTTCCAAAGCCTTGTAGTAAGCCAACCTTGAATGAAGGTCTCCTTTGAGATTGGCGATGGTATACCCTCTTTTGAGCAAAATCAGATTCATGACCAACCTGCTGCTTCTTCCATTCCCGTCAATAAACGGGTGGATACTGACCAATCTTTCGTGCATTTCTGCAGCCAAAATCACGGGATGCAACCGCCTCTTCTGTCTGTCATAATGAAGGAAATATTCTTCCATCATTTTTTGTAACAAAAAGGGCTGTGGTGGCACATGCTCACTACCGGAGATCCTCACCGGAACAGACCGATACTTCCCTGCATTGTCCTTATCAATCCCTTTCAAAATCAAATAATGCAATTCCATCAAAACCCTGGGACTGTAGTCCAATTGGTCGGTAACCAATTGCTCCATATAAGAAATCGCCTCGGCATGATTGATGGCCTCGAGGTGCTCCCTCATAGACTTCCCTCCAATGGTAATGCCTTCATTGACCACTAGGTGTGTCTCCTGCAAGGAAAGCGTATTTCCTTCGATCCTATTACTTTCAAATGTGTAAGCGATATGAAAGAATTCCTGCATCTTTTGGAGCTGGGTGATGTTCAAAGGCCTTCTGGATTGCCATTTAGCTTTCAGGTCATCGATCTGCTTCAGCTTGTCTTGAATAGACCCACTCAATTCCTCCATGGTCAAAGCCTGCTGACCCGAAAGATAGGCCACCCTTGACTCTGCCAAGGCAAGGATTTCTCCTGCATTTTCTTCATAGGCCAACAAATTATACACTTTCTCAGCCAGCCACATTTTCCTTGCTTCCTCAAAAGGAATCTGTAGTGCTTCTGTAAGCGCCTTCAAATTATCCTCTGTCGGTAGCCTGCTTCCTTTCTCATATTTTGAGATCAAAGCAGGGTCAATCCCTGATTGAAAAGCAAGGCTTCTCACAACGAGTCCTTTCTCATTTCTTTTTTCATAAAGAACTTTTGCCAATGCACTCATCTTGTTGATTTATTTATTGTTGACAAATTTATTCAACAAATTTCGGAATAAAAACTTTTCCCAATTTTTTTTTACATTTATACACCATGAACAAAAGGAATTTTCTCAAAAACTTGTCCTTAACGGCCATTGCTGCATCTGCTTCTATTGAAACCTTTTCTAAAACCCTCGATGCCTATGCTCAGATCCCTCCCTCAGACTTGGCAAGGGATGAAAATTTTTGGAAAAAAATCAGGGAAGGCTATAAGCTCAAGCCGGATTACATCAACCTGGAAAACGGTTATTATTGCTTTATCCCCACCGAAACCCTCGAAAACTACATCGACCACATCAGGGAGATCAATTTCCAAGGTTCTTGGTACTTCAGAACTGTACAATGGGAAAATAAAGACAAAGCTGCTGCAAGGTTAGCAGCCACATTCGGCGGAAGTCCCGATGAAGTCGCCATCACCCGAAATGCAACCGAATCACTCGACATCATCATTTCTGGATATCCATGGCAAAAAGGAGATGAGGCCATATTTGCAGAGCAGGATTATGGCAGTATCCAAAATATGTTTATCCTAGCGGGTAGAAGACATGGCATCACCAATAAAATCGTCTCTATTCCAAACCACCCCAAATCAGACGAAGAAATAGTCAAAATCTACGAAGATGCCATCAGACCCAATACCAAACTGATGATGGTCAGTCACATGATAAACATCACTGGGCAAATCCTTCCCGTCAAGAAAATCTGCGACATGGCACACCGGCACGGGGTAGAAGTAATGTTGGACGGGGCTCACTGCATTGCTCATTTTGATTTTAAAATAGACGAGCTTAACTGTGACTATTACGCCTGTAGCCTGCACAAATGGCTTAGCGTGCCCTTGGGTTCAGGACTGCTTTATGTCAAGAAAGACAAAATCAACAAGATTTGGCCGCTTTTAGCTCCTTACGAACTCGACCATGCCAATATCAAAAACCTCAACCATATTGGAACACATCCGGTTGCCACCGACCTCGCGGTTAACAACGCGTTGGATTACTTCCAAAAAATAGGTGCTGAAAGAAAAGAAGCAAGACTCCGCTTTTTACAATTGTATTGGAGTGAAAAAGTCAGGGACTTCCCCAAAATAAATGTCAACACTCCCGCCGATCCTTTCCGTTCATGCGGGATTGCTAATGTTGGCATTGAGGGTTTGGACCCAACTGAAATGGCAACAATCCTGATGGACAAATACAAGATCTACACAGTGGGTATCAATTACGCCGGAGTAGTTGGATGCAGAATTACACCTAACGTGTATACATCAACTGATGAATTAGATGTATTTGTCAATGCTTTGAAGGAAATGGCAAAATCCTGATGGCTAAAACCTGTTCATTTTATTTTAGAAAATCCCCTATTATTCAACACATTTCACAATGGCTAAAAGTAACAAACGCGCAATAAATTGCTAAAAAGCCAAACTTCCCCTTGATTTTTGCCCATCCATGTAAGATTGTACTTGCACATTGAAATAACTGAAATTATTGCTTGCATCTTATTTCAAACCTTTTCACATTTGCTCACGTTTTCAAAAGCATGTCAAACCTAAATCTCATAGCTCTAAATACTACCTCAACAAAAGCCTTGCTTTTGTCGGCTGTTGCTATGCCTTTTTTCACTCCTTTGAGGAGATTTAGGAACAGCTTCAGGGTGACATCCCCGATCTAACTTTTGGTGTCCTATGTGGACGACCTACAATAGCACGTTCAATTCCTATTTATTTCCCATCAGGCTTATTAGCCTAAAAATTCATTTATTCCCAATTGGACATAATGGAAAACATTCCTTCATTTATCATCAGACCTGCTACTGAAAAGGACATTACCTATGCGGAGACCATCACCACCGAAATGGAGGAGTCGGCCAAAGCGCGTGGCACAGGTATAGCAAAACGTTCTCCTGAATACATCAAAACCAAAATGCAGGAAGGCAAAGCTGTCATTGCTTTGACCAAAGAGGGTATTTGGGCAGGTTTTTGCTACATAGAAGCTTGGGGACATGGCAAATTCGTCGCCAACTCCGGTCTGATTGTTTCCCCGGAATTTAGAAAATATGGTTTGGCTACCCAGATTAAAAATGAGATTTTCAAGCTCAGCCGAACCAAATTTCCCGATTCCAAAATATTCGGATTGACTACCGGAGCGGCTGTCATGAAAATCAACTCAAGCCTTGGCTATATCCCTGTTTCCTATTCTGACCTGACCGAGGATGAGGAATTCTGGAAGGGCTGCAACAGTTGTATAAATGTCGAAATCCTAAAAAGTAAAAACAGACAAAACTGTTTGTGTACCGCCATGCTTTATGATCCTTCCAAAAAGGCTAAAGTGGAAGATGTGGCTTTGAGAACGGATTTCAAGAAAAATCTGAAGTTGTTTGAACGGTGGACAAGACTCAAAAAATACGTCATGCTCAATCTCAAAAAAACCAAAGACAAAACCTTCAATATATTTTAAACCTATCAAGCCAGCATGTAATGGCTTAAATAAAAGATATTACAGATGAAAAAAACAGTTTTAGCATACAGCGGAGGTTTAGACACCACTTTTTGTGCCCTTCATTTAACCAAGGATTTGGGATATGAAGTACATGCCGTCCTAATCAATACGGGAGGATTCTCTTCTACAGAATTACAGGAAATAGAAACCCGGGCAAATGGCCTTGGAGTAGCTTCCTTTACCGTCCTCGATGTAACCAAAACCTATTACCAAGAAGTGTTGAAATTTCTTGTTTTTGGAAACGTCCTTAAAAACGCCACTTATCCACTCTCTGTCAGTGCGGAGCGGATTCTCCAGGCTAAAACCCTAGCAGAATACGCCAAGAAAATCGGAGCAAAATCCGTCGCCCATGGCAGTACAGGTGCAGGAAATGACCAAGTTCGTTTTGATATGATCTTTCAGACCATTGTTCCTGACATCGAAATCATCACCCCTATCCGTGACCTCAAGCTCAGCAGAGAAGAAGAAATTGCCTACCTCAAAAAACATGGCGTTTCCATGAATTTTGAGAAAGCAAAATACTCCATCAACAAAGGGATTTGGGGTACATCAGTAGGTGGTAAGGAAACCTTGACCTCCAACGAAACTTTGCCGGAAGCAGCTTGGCCTACGCAAGTCAGTAAAACTAGTTCAGAGGAAGTTGTCATAGGTTTCGAAAAAGGAGAAATCAATTCAGTAAATGGATCCACTTATGACAATCCCGTGGACGCGATCCTGAAAATCCAGGAACTTGCCGCCCCGTATGGTATTGGGAGAGATATTCACGTAGGAGATACGATTATTGGGATCAAAGGACGGGTAGGATTTGAAGCTGCGGCTCCGATCATCATCATCAAAAGCCACCAATTATTGGAAAAACACACCTTGACCAAGTGGCAGTCTTTCTGGAAAAACCAGCTTTCTGAATTCTATGGCAACCACCTCCATGAAGGACATTACCTCGATCCTGTCATGAGAAATATGGAAGCATTTTTGGAAAGCACCCAGGTGTTTGTCTCCGGTACAGTCAAAATAATCCTCCACCCCTATCGTTTTCAATTAGTAGGAATAGAGTCCTCCCATGACCTGATGTCTTCCAAATTTGGCAGCTATGGCGAAATGAACAAAGGATATACCGGTGAAGATGTCAAAGGCTTTACTAGAATTCTTGGAAACCAGACTGCCATTTTCCACCAAGTCAACCACCATGAAGAAAATTAAAACAGCCATCATCGGTGCAGCAGGATATACCGGGGGAGAATTGCTTCGCCTCTTGGTCCATCATCCCTACTGCGACTTGGTGTATGTCCACAGCAATAGCCAAAAGGGCAAAAAAGTAATTGATGTTCATCCTGACCTGATTGGCGATACAGATCTTATTTTCACAGATAATGTCGACACAGAAGGTATCGATGCGGTTTTCTTAGGACTTCCCCATGGCGAGACCAAAGGGTTTTTGGAAAAGCATCACTTCTCCACCGACACGGTCATCATTGACCTGAGTACGGATTTCAGAGATGAAAGCAATGGTTTTGTCTATGGTCTACCTGAAGTCAACAAACCAAAAATCAAAACTGCCAAAAAAATCGCCAACCCCGGCTGCTTTGCGACAGGAATCCAATTGGCTTTGGCCCCTGCCATAGCAAAAGGGTGGGTAAAGGATACTGTCCAAATCTCAGGCATAACCGGAAGTACAGGGGCAGGCAAGAAATTGGCAGAAACCAGCCATTTCAGCTACCGCACAGGCAATATGTCTGTCTACAAACTCTTTACCCATCAGCATCTCAAAGAAATCAAACAGACTTTTGGGCAGTTAAACCCTGAATTCAACCAGGAATTATTGTTCGTTCCTTACAGAGGCAATTTCTCCCGCGGAATCTGGATTACAGCCTATTTTTCTTTCGATGGGGAATTGGAGGAGGCTAAAAAAGTTTACAAAGATTTCTACCATGATGCTCCTTTTATGCATGTGTCAGATCTGGATATTGACATGAAGCAGGCTGTCAATACCAACAAATGCATCCTCCATATCCAAAAAGAAAATGGCCAATTGGTCATCTATTCGGCCATTGACAATTTGCTCAAAGGCGCATCGGGTCAGGCTGTCCAGAACTTAAACCTTGCATTTGGACTTGAGGAAACTACCGGACTCAATCTTAAAAGTATCGCTTTCTAAACTATTGACCATGAACTTATTTGACGTATATCCTCTAATCAATGTCACTCCGGTCAAGGCCCTTGGATCCAAACTTTGGGACGACCAAGGAGATGAATATACCGACCTGTACGGCGGCCATGCCGTGATTTCTATCGGACACAGCCATCCACATTTCAATAAAAGGTTAAAGGAACAATTAGACAAAATCACTTTTTACTCCAATTCTGTCCATATTCCGATCCAACAGGACCTTGCCAAAAAATTAGGGGAGATGTCAGGATATCCTGATTTTAATCTCTTTATGTGCAACTCAGGTGCTGAAGCCAATGAAAATGCGCTCAAACTTGCCTCCTTTGCCACCGGGAAATCAGGCTTCATTTCATTTTCAGGTGCTTTCCACGGCAGGACTTCTGGGGCAGTAGTCTTGACTGACAATCCAAAAATCGTTGCACCATTCAACCAAAGAGCTGATGTATTCATACTTCCTTGGGAAAATATCCAAGCAGTAGAAGACCAACTAAAATCCGGAAACATCGCAGGAATTATCATTGAAGGCATACAAGGCGTGGGGGGAATTCAGGTTCCTTCATCTGGATTTTTGTTGGCACTTGACAGACTTTCCAAAGAATATGGTGCAAAACTGATCCTCGATGAAGTGCAGTCAGGCTATGGAAGAACAGGTAAATTCTTTGCCCACCAATGGGTGAAAGGATTGGTTCCCGACCTAATCACCATGGCAAAAGGCATGGGTAACGGTTATCCGATCGGAGGGGTTTTGATCCACCCGGATTTCAAAGCTTCTTACGGGCTTTTGGGAACCACTTTTGGTGGCAATCATTTGGCTTGTGCGGCAGGATTGGCGGTATTGGAAGTGATCGAATCTGAAAACCTGATGTCACATGCCGAGAAAATGGGAGAATACCTGATCTCGGAACTGAATAAAATCACGGGTGTCACCGAAGTCAGAGGCAAAGGATTGATGATCGGAATAGACTTAAATAGAGATGCTGCTCCTGTTCGTTCTGAATTAGTCAGTAAATACAAAATATTCACAGGCAGTTCAGCAGGTAAACAGACCATTCGTTTGCTTCCACCTTTAAATATTGGGCTCAAAGACCTATCTTCGTTTGTTGAAAGTTTGAAGAAAGTGTTGGTTTAATTTATTGAACAATTATCCTTTCCTTATTTTAATTTTAAGTATGTACGCAATGAGGCAAGGAGATTGGAAATCTATATTATTGGTGTATGCAGACTGGAATGCCCGGTACTTCCGTCTTCGTCCCGATAGTTCGGGATCCGTCCCGCTTGAAGAATAACATAGGGTTATTGGCAAAGAAACGGATAACCACTGTAATTTTAACTGAACCTGAACAAAATGATCCACTTCACAAAATTTGACGATTTACCTACTGCTGAGCTATTAATCCAAAAAGCGCTTCATTATAAAAGTGATCCTTGGATCGATCAGGCTAAAGGTCAAAGGAAAAGAATTGGCTGTATTTTTCTGAATCCCTCTCTCAGAACAAGGGCAAGCACGCAGATTGCAGCGCAACAACTTGGAATGGAAGCCATTGTCATGAATATGGACAAGGAAGGATGGGCATTGGAAATGAGGGAAGGGGTCACTATGAACAAGGGCACCGTGGAGCATATCAAAGATGCGGCGGGAGTTTTAGGTACTTATTTTGATATCCTTGCCATAAGGGCATTTCCTACCTTGACCAATAAACAAGAGGATTTGGAGGATTTTGTTTTCAACCAATTCATCAAATATTCAGGTATCCCTGTAATCAGCTTGGAATCGGCCATCAGGCATCCGCTACAAAGTCTTGCGGACATGGTCACTATTCAGGAAAATATGAATCTGTCAAAGAAGCCAAAAGTCGTCTTGACATGGGCCCCTCACATCAAAGCCATCCCACATGCTGTCGCAAATTCGTTCTCCGAATGGGCAGTTGGTTGTGGTCACGACCTGACCATTACCCACCCTATGGGATATGAATTGGATGAGAAGTTTACCAAGAGTGCAAAAATCGTAATGGACCAAAAAGAAGCCTTGGCGGGAGCGGATTTCGTCTACGTCAAAAACTGGTCAGGATTCAATGATTATGGCAAAATTATGAATACAGACAGTTCATGGATGCTGACTGAAAAGCATTTGAAACATGCCAAAAACGCAAAAGTAATGCACTGCCTTCCCGTAAGACGTAATCTGGAAATGTCAGATGAAATGTTAGACGGTCCAAGAAGTCTCGTTATGAAACAAGCCCACAATAGAATTTTTGCAGCACAAGCTGTCATCAGCCATATTTTGGATCAAAAGTAATTGTGGCTCCCCCACTTAATGGGCTTCACCGAAAGATCAAACCTATAGAACCATGAATATCAGCATAATCAAAATCGGAGGGAATGTCATAGACTTCCCCGCCAAACTGGAGGAATTCCTTTTTCTTTTTTCAAGGTTTCCCGGCAAGAAAATACTTGTTCATGGAGGTGGAATCATGGCAACAAAATTTGGTGAAAGCCTCGGGGTCATGCCCGAAATGGTCGACGGAAGGCGAATCACAGACAAGGAGACGCTTGAAATTGTCACCATGGTCTATGCCGGGCTGATCAACAAACAGATTGTTGCCAGACTCCAGGGCCTCAAACAAAACGCCATCGGGATGTCAGGTGCAGACGGTAACCTCATCAGGTCAGAAAAGAGACCTGTCAAAACCATAGATTATGGATTCGTAGGTGATATCAAAGAAGTCAATGTGGACCTGATCCAAACACTATTAGACAACGATATTACCCCTGTGGTCTGTGCCATCACGCATGACAAAAAAGGTCAATTGCTCAACACCAATGCCGACAGCATAGCCTCAGAGCTAGCAACAAACCTCTCCAAATACCATAAGGTAAATCTCTATTATTGTTTTAATAAATCGGGGGTCTTGATTGACGAGCAAAATGACAACTCCATCATTCCAATGATCAACGAGGACATCTATGCTGAGCTAAGAAAAGAAAATGTCATCCATTCAGGTATGATCCCAAAATTGGACAATGCATTTGCCGCACTCAATAAAGGTGTCAACTTCGTATGGATCGGGAAAGCAGAAAATCTCCTTTTGGCGGCAAAAGGAAAACTCTCAGGCACCACCATTGAAAAATACCGGTACGACCTGTACTGACATTATTCTAATTTGAAAAATGAGTAAGTCCTATCCCCAATTACAATCCCTTTTTGAAGATGCCCTGTCTCTGTTGGTTTCATTGATTGAGACACCTTCTTTGAGCAGGGAAGAGGATAAAACCGGAGATCTCATTGGCGGGTTTTTTGCACAGCGACATATCCCAACCCAAAGAAAAGGGAATAACATCTGGGTTTACAATAAAAACTTTGACCCATCCAAACCTTCAATTCTCCTCAATTCCCATCACGATACAGTCAAACCCAATTCTGGTTACACCAATGACCCGTTCCAGGCGATCACAGCGGAAGGGAAACTTTATGGGTTAGGCAGCAACGATGCCGGGGGTTGTTTGGTAAGCTTGATTGGTGCTTTTTGTTATTTCTACGAAAAGGAAATTCCCTATAATTTGATATTGACAGCTACGGCAGAAGAGGAAATTTCAGGAAAAAATGGCATTGAAAGCATTCTTTCCCACCTTCCGGAAATGGAATTGGCTATCGTCGGAGAACCAACCTTGATGCAAATGGCTGTTGCGGAGAAAGGTCTACTCGTCATTGACGCAATTGTAAAAGGCAAAGCAGGACATGCAGCGAGGGAAGAAGGGGAAAATGCGATTTACAAGGCTTTGGATGATTTAAATACAATCAGGAATTATCAGTTCCAAAAAGTCTCCCCGTATTTGGGGAAAACAAAAGTGACAGCCACCATTATCCAAGCTGGTTCCCAACACAATGTGGTCCCTGACCAATGCACCTTTACCTTGGATGTACGGGTTACAGACAGCTATACATTGGGAGAAGCCTTTGAAGAATTGAAAAGTATTTTAAACGCTGATTTGGTTCCACGATCAAGCAGACTCAATTCCTCAAAAGTACCAGAAGGACATAAAATCATTGAGGTTGGAAAATCTTTGGGCTTGCAAATGTATGGCAGCCCTACCCTCTCGGACCAGGCATTGATCCCCTATCCATCTGTCAAAATGGGTCCCGGTGACTCCGCCCGATCCCATACAGCAGACGAGTTTATCTGCATCGAAGAAATCAAGGAAGGCATCCAAGGCTATATTACTTTACTTGAAAAGTACTTCCACATAGCCTAAAATTATTTCCTTTTATATCTATCATATTTCAATTTTATATCTATTTATATCAACCATATTTCAATTTTATTTCAATCCTATTTCCATTTTATTTCCATCATATATCAACCATATTTCCATTTTATTTCTACCATATTTCAACCTTATTTCTACTTTATCAATTTATTTCGAAATAACCTTTCAACAAATAGGACAAATTTTGAATATACAATGAATCTGCCGTGGACTATCGACCATGGACCGTTGACAATTATCAATAACTCATTAACCAATAACCATTAACTCCCTTACCAACCATGAAACTCTGGCAAAAAAATACAGGATCAAAAATTGAAGTTGAAAGATTTACCATCGGTAGAGATCCTGAGTTTGATGCCATACTCGCTCCATTTGATGTTTTGGGTTCGATGGCACATGCCATCATGTTGGAGAAAATAGGCCTATTGGAAACGGGTGATTTGGTTTTGCTCAAGAAAGGCTTGAAAGAAATTTACCTTGAAATAGAAAAAGGCCAATTCAAAATCGAAGAAGGCGTGGAAGATGTTCATTCTCAAGTAGAATTTTTATTGACTCAGCGTTATGGCGAAGTTGGCAAAAAACTCCACAGCGGCCGCTCTAGAAACGACCAGGTTTTGGTGGATCTTAAGTTGTATTACAGAGCTGCAATCAGAGAAATTGTAGAGGCTACAGAGGAGCTTTTTGGGCTTTTGATAAAGCTTTCAGAAAAACACAAACATGACCTGATGCCGGGTTATACCCACACCCAACTGGCGATGCCTTCTTCTTTTGGACTTTGGTTTGGTTCATTTGCCGAAGGTCTGACAGAAGACCTTGATTTGTTGCAGACAGCTTATCGTCTTTCCAATAAAAATCCGCTTGGCTCGGCTGCGGGTTATGGCTCTTCATTTCCTTTGGACAGAACATTAACCACAAACCTTTTGGGTTTTGAAGACCTCCACCACAATGTCATCAATGCCCAAAACAGCCGCGGAAAAACAGAAAAGACGATTGCCTTTGCGATTTCAGGTTTGTCGGGAACATTGAACAAGCTAGCTTCTGATGTCTGTATTTTCATGAACCAGCATTTTGGATTCCTGACATTTCCTGATGACCTGACCACAGGAAGCAGCATTATGCCACATAAGAAGAACCCTGATGTGTTTGAACTGATCCGTGCAAAAACCAACCAACTCCAAGGGATTCCAAATACCATCACCCTGATGCTGACCAATACGACGACAGGGTACCACCGCGATCTTCAATTGCTAAAGGAAGCTATTTTTCCGGGTATCGAGACTTTATTGGATTGTATCAGGATGAGTACTTTTATGCTCCGGGAAATCAAGGTGAAAGAAAATATCCTCGCTGATCCTTTTTTCAAGCATGCCTTTAGCGTGGAAGTGGTCAATGAACTGGTTTTGAATGGGATGCCTTTCCGTGATGCTTACAAAAAAGTCGGATTGGATATCGAAAAGGGAGATTTTCATCCTGAGCAAAACAAAGTTGCACATACCCATGAAGGCAGTATTGGAAACCTTTGCACAGCTGAAATCGAAGCAAAAATGGAAAAAGCTGTCAATAAATTTGATTTTGGAAAAGTAGACAAGGCCCTAATCCAGCTTTTGTCGATATAAATTAGCTAAAAATTTAGCGAACTGAGTAAGCCAAAACAATCTCAAGGTCCAGATTTTCATCAACTTTGACCATTCCCCCCATCTTGCTTGGTGGAGCCAATCCCAATTGGGAAAATTGGATCTTTACATTTGCTTTGACACCCTCTTTGACCCTGACCAATTCAAGATCCCTGAAAACAAGATGCTTGCCGGCCAATGTCACGAACATGTTGCAATAAAATCTCCCATTTTTCCTCACCCAATTGTTGACTCTGACTTTAGCCATTGGGAATTCTTTGGCTTTGATTGTATTGCGAAAATCCTTGTTCAGTATAAAATTTCCGCAACCGAAATTTTCCACTATAATATTGAGATCAAGGTCGGGCAACCCATTTTGGGAATTCATAACAAGGGATTCTTTTAATCCCTTTTCGGAATATTTACAGGTAAATCCGCCCAAAGAGGTTTTCCCCTTGACCGAGATCCTCTTCTCCTTTACTACATAAGTTTCAGCCACTTCATTTGCTGTAAAGAAATTAAACACTAAAAAGAAAAACATGAAACTCATACATACCGATTTTGGGAATTCTAAATTTTAATTATTTCTGCCAATCTGGTTAAAAACAATATACCTTCCACTCTGCAAAGTCTTCGGTCATTGAAGTTCAAGAATTCATTTCATCAGAAGAACTTCATGAATAGTAAGACCTTATAAAATCTACCATGAAATGTAAATAGCAATAACCTTGCAAGGAATGTGGACATGTACTAATTTGCTCAAAACAAGAAATCAATTGCTTGGCTGAAAAGTGGTTTTGAAGACCATTCATACGACCTTGTAGGCCTTATCAATCCAATCAATGGAGCTAATTGATGAAAAAAAACTCTTTTAACTTATCAATCATTCAAGATAAAGAGTGGGTAATTAGCAGGAATAATTTAAAAACCCAAAGTAAAATCCAAGGTAAGCTTCTCTTCTACTTTAATCATTCCTCCCATTTTTTTGGGTGCTTCCAGATCAAGGTCATCAAAACTAAGCACCAGGTTGGCATGGAGTCCTTCAGGAACTCTTTTCAAAACAAGCGATGAGAAATCTAATTTTTTACCTACCAAAGTGACTGAAAGGTCGCAGGTATAATGCCCATAATTGGACTTGAGGTTCTGAACCCTGACTCTCGCTGAAGGATACTTGTCAGCTTTGATGGTATTTCTAAAGTCTTTATTGATTATAAAATTACCACAAGAAAAATCCTGAACAGGTATGTCAAAAACCATTTCCTTGAGGCTAGAAGAATGGTCAATAAAAAGCGTATCCTTCAAGCCCCCTTTTGAATAATCGCAACTGAATCCACCGATCGAGGTCTGACCACTTACTGTGATCATTTTTTTGGTGACTATTACCTCTCTCTCCTTTGGCTCAGTATTTAACAATATCAAAATCAGGACTAGAAGGATACGCATCATGCTTTTTTAGAATTAGAATCCAATCACGCCTTCAATCATTAGACCTTTGAATTGACCGCCGTTTCTGATATCAGTGGCAGCGAAGTCATTGAAGTTTTGTTGAACATATTCCAATTTGGCAAGGATGTTTTTGGTTACAAACCAACCACCACCAATCTGGATTCTGTCTAAGCTTACATCTAATCCTGAGCCTGCCAATTTACCGTTAACTTCGTTGTATCTTCCGGCTACGTAGTATTTTTCGCTTCTTCCAAATCTGTAGACTAAGTCAAGACCTGTTTGGTTCCAAGTTCTGTCTACTGTTTCGTTGGCAGCCCTACCTGTTGATTGTTCAAAGTTACCAAAGAGCTCCAATCCTTGAAATTTAACAAAGGGGTTAACCACAAAGGCAGTGACGTTATCTCTTTGACCCGGGTTGAAACGTCCTGAGGTGAAGTTACCAGCAGTAGTTGCCAAGGTGTTTTCCATAACCATGTAGTATCTTGAACCTGCACGGTCACCAGACCACAATGTGTTATTGGCAGAACTTGAAGTGGTATAGACGGAACCGGTTAACCTGATTCTCAAATCATCTGAAAGTTGTTTGTCATATCCCAATTTACCTATAAAAGCAGGTGCTCTATCAGCCGGTCTGGTCACACCACCTTGGATTTCACCACCTGTGACAGCAACCATGGCCAAGATACCGTTAGATTGGAAGAACAACTCTCCACCGACTTCTGTGGTAAAGGCATCCATGATGTAGTTTCCAATGAATGGGTTGTACATGGCATTACCGTTGTCTGATCTTCTGAATTGCGCGTCGCCATAGTTGATCTGCATGTGACCGACACGTAATGTCAGGTATTTATCAAACCAATCTGTGTTGCCTACATTCAGGAAAGTCAGTTTGTCCACCTGTAAGTATCCACCTTTTACCCATGTTTCTGGGTGGTGTCTTGAAGACAGGTAAGCAATCAGATTCAATCTTAAACCATCTGCCAAGGCCACGTCAATGTTAAGGTTGGCCGTGGCTAGGTTGGTACCAGCTCCGATGTCTATAAGTTGGTTTAAGTTTACGTTGTTGGCATTCAATACTGGGTTGGCAGTATTTGTATGACTTAGGTTTTGCCATTGTTGGGTAAAATGGCCACCGATACGGACTTTCATTCCTTCAAAGGCTACGGAATCATTTTTTCCTGTTTCGAAAATGTTGATACCTCTTTGGTCATACGGTCTCCAGAATTGTAAGTCCCTTTGAAGACCTTGGGCAAATGTGGATAAGGATAACCCCACAAATACGAGCGTTGCAATAAATTTCCTTTTCATGATGTAAAGATTTAATTGATAGGTTGAAATGTTGTTTTAAATGATATTTTGACTTCGTCTCTAGTTTTTACTGTTCCCATCAGAGCAGTCGGTGGAGTGATGGAGAAGTAGGTTAATTTGGTATCAAAGCTTCCCTCGAAAGTGAATTTGTTACCATTTTGGGTTACTTTCAGAGGAAATGATGCAGGTTTGGTAACACCGGCAATTGTGAAATCGCCTTTAGCTTGAAAACTGCTTCCACTTCCTGTGATTTCTTTTAGTGCAAATCTAATTTCTTTGTTTTTGCTTGTGTCGAGTGCTTTGTAGGCATTGTTGTCTAAGCCTTTGGTTCCACTTTTTAGACTTTCTGCTTGGGCAGAAACAGTGGCGCTTTGCACACTTTTCAATTGGTTGCCTTCTACTACCAGCAGGGCTTCCCCTTTGGCTGTGCTTGTGGTCATTGTCCAATCGTGAAGAGAGGAACCACCATCAATCTGTAATGTAGGAGAAGGGGAAAGTGTGTACTTGGTTTGAGCCTGAAGGGCCGAAATTGATGATATCAGGATAAAAACCAGTATCGTTGATATCTTCTTCATGCTATTTTTCATAATCAGTTGTGTTTGTTTAATGACTCAAATTTGAGGATATGCATCTCATTAAAACATGATCAAAGTCATTTAAAAGTATGATTTTAAGCACAACGATATTATATGGATTAAGTCAAAATAAAAAAACAGAATTTCCACCAAAAATCAGGTGAAAATTCTGTTGAATCAGTCTAAGACAGGATAAAATAAATCCTTTACTTTATTTAAATAATTTTTCCAAAATTTTATACGTTATCAAATAGGTCGGACGCACTCCCTCCATGCCCAATGCACCTGATGCCAAAGTACTTCCGGTCTCCAAAGGATTGTCAGAAGCATAGTAAGCGTACAATACTTTGACATTTTTTCCGATATTCTGTCGGATCTTACTTTCTGATTGGATAGCCTTTTGGTAGTGGGCACCTTCCATTTCAAGACCAATGGCTTGCCAACTCGATTCCATCAAGTAGCTGAGTACGTCCTTGTTTTGGAGTGATGTTCCCAATACAGTAAACATGGTCCCCTCGTATACTCCCAATCCAAAACCTTCGAAATCATGTTTTTTCAGTTCATTCTTGAGGGGATAATTATCTGCTGTGCCTTCAAAAACATGGCTTGTCGGGATCATGATATCCCCTTTTTTGCCTGTCAGGATACCTGCTTTTCCCATTATAGAAGCGGAAACCACATTTAATGAATAGGTTTTCCCGTTGGGATGGTCATATGATTTGAGCAATTCATCAAAGCATTCGTATGCCTGCTCGCCAAAGGCATAATCCATAATCAGAATCACAGGCTTCTTTTTTTCCTCTTTGGGAATTGTCACTCCGGGAATAAGGGTGGACTTTGACATTTTAGAGGTGTCAATGACCTGTACATTGATATTGGTACCCGAAGCATCATGGACTTCAATGAGTCCATTTTTTAAAGCAAAATTCCATATTTCTTTACCTTTATTTGTTTTAGCCCCGGTACTGATGCCCATAGCAACAGTTTCGATCTCCTCAAACGACTTCAATCCCAAAGCCTGATGGCCGTAAATGGTATTGGTCACACTGTGAAGATTGGCAGAAATGATATGGATAGGCCGGTCAATAAGTCCTTGGTCAAACAATACAGATTTGATGGTATTAGCCCAAAGCTCACCATAGACATGATGGCCTACCCTTTGCCGTAAAGTTGAAGAAAAAGAAATCTCCCTGTCTTTGCCGTTGAAAAATTCATCCATAGCCAGCTTCCCCAGATTATAGACTACCGAAAATAGACTGCTCGTATGGGGAGAGGTTTCGAATTTTTGGACAGCGGCATGGGTCTCATCAAAAGTCCTGCCGATGACATGACTCAGATAAGAGCAAGCCACTTCCCTATCAAATTCTTCTCCGTTTACTTCTTTTTCAACAGTTTTTTCCAACATTTCCCAATTAAGGTCAAACCTTCCTTTGTGGTCTGTGCTGTTGGATTTGATTTTTTCTGACTCGATATAAAGAAAAGTGATATGTGTCAGGATATCGTAAATATCTGACCTTCCACGTGTCATCTCGACATACATTTGGTCCTGATCTACACGGTAACAGTTTCTCTTTCGCTTAGCAGGAATGATGGCTGAGAAAGTGGAATTCTCATAACCTTCCCTACTGATCAACCTGATGTAGCGGCACTGTTCAATGCCTCTTGGTAGCCGCTCCATTACATAAAGCAACCCGTCTAATTCAATCTTTTCCTCGTCGCCCAACAGTCCGTAAATCTCCGGACTCAACACCAAAAGTGAATCTACAAGCGACTCTCCTGAAACCCCCATTGGCTTGTAAGACCCCCTCATAAACAAGTGTCTCATTGTGATATAGAGTTTTTCGATGGCTGCTCTTGATTCTTGTGCGCGTGTTCTTTGCATCTTTATTAAAATTATTGATTGGATAAATTCTACAAATTTAATGATTTTTGCCCAATCTGTCTTGTTAAATTATCATTACCCCAGTATCAATAGGTTTGATTTAGACATATCTCTGTCTCAAAATATTCAAATGGTGCTGTGAATGACCGGCTATAATATAGATCAAGGCACGAACCGAAACTTTGAAGCCATTGGCATTTCCGATATTGGTATAGGAAGATTCCGGTAGGTTTTTCGTAAGAGTAACCAAGGCTTTTCTTGACTGTTCAAAGTCCTCCAACAAATCAGAAAGCAGAACACTGTTGAAATCAGCTGTGGCGACATATTGATCTTGATCAAATCCCGGAAGGGCGGCTTTTTCTCCCCGTGCAAAGCACAAGGCCCTAAAAGTCATGATCCTATCTGTATCGATGATATGTCCCAAAACTTCCTTGCCTGTCCATTTTCCCGGTTCATAGGCGAGTAGGCTCTTCTCTTCTCCCATCTGCTCATAAAATTTCCTGATCTCATCTACTTGTTCCAAAAGCAGGGAAGGAATATCCTTTCCTATGACCCAATTGACATAGCCGGTATAATAGGATTCGTATTCACCTTCGCGGGGCACTAATAATTCGTTCATGTAATTCTGTTTTAAAATTGAAATATCTACAGGTAAATTTAACCCATTCACCTTGAGCATTTCTGATTATGAAAAGAATTTTACTCCTGCTTGCTTGTTTTGCTTCAAATTTCGCTGTTGCACAGACTCAGATCATCCACCGCGATGCCGAAATAGAAAAGATGGTCAAAGAAATATCCGCCACCAATCTTGAAAAATATGTCAGAGACCTTGCCGGATTCAGAACCCGCCATACTTTGAGTACAAACAATTCAAAAGAAGGTATCTCTGCCTCACAGCAATATATTCTTAACCATTTCAAATCTTTTGAACCTGCTTCAGGTGGCAGGTTGACTTCTTTCTTGGACCAATACACTATCCCTGCTGACAACAGAAGAATCCTAAAAGACAGCCAATCCGCCAATGTGATGGCAACGCTAAAGGGAACCGACCCGAATGATGATAGGGTTTTTGTCATCTCTGCGCATGTGGACAGCCGTGCTTTGGATGTGATGAATACAGAGATCGATGCACCGGGAGCCAATGATGACGGTTCGGGCGTGGCAGCAGTGATCGAATTGGCAAGAATCATGTCACAAAAATCCTTTCCCTCCACCATTATTTTTGTGGCTGTTTCGGGTGAAGAGCAAGGATTGAAAGGTGCTGCATATCTTGCTGAAAAAGCCAAAAAAGAAAACTGGAACCTAGTCGCCATGCTCAACAATGACATGATCGGCAACAGTAATTCTTCGGAAACCAACATCAATGACAATACCCGTGTCAGGATCTTCTCTGAGGGTGTTCCTGCTGCGGAGACGGAGCAAATGACTGCTATCAGACGTTACACCAATGGTGAAAACGACAGCAAATCCCGTCAACTCGCCCGATACATGAAAGAAGTCGGGGAACGGTATGTCGATCAGCTTGAAGTAAAATTGGTCTATAGAAATGACCGATTCCTCAGAGGTGGTGACCATACTCCTTTTGCGAGAGAGGGATTTACAGCCATCAGGGTATGCGAAATGAACGAGAATTACTACCACCAACATGAAAACGTCAGGGTAGAAAATGGCATCCAATACGGTGATTTGCCTGAATTCGTGGATTTTGAATATATGAGAAAAGTAACCGGAATCAACTTGGCATCTTTGTATTCCATGGCCTCTGCACCTTCAGAACCTCAAACCGTCGGTATTGATGTCAGAAAACTCAGCAACACCTCCACCCTCAGATGGGAAGCTCCGGCAAAAGGAAAAGCAAAAGGATACTATGTCATGATGCGTGAAACAGATTCTTCCAATTGGGAAAAGAAATTTTATACAGAAGCCACTACCCTGACCATACCCTATTCCAAAGACAACTTTTTCTTTGCAGTCCAATCAGTCGGGGAAGATGGGCATGAAAGTATGGCGGTATTCCCGCAGCCGATTACGAGGTAATTTTAAAATTAATGGATATAAGTAGAAATATGGTTAAAATAAAGTTGAAATAGGGTTGTTATAGATATTAGTGGATATTGGATATTGATGGATATTGATTTTGAGACAAGGTAGAAATATGGTGGAAATAAAGTTGAAATAGAGTAGAAATAATGAAATAGGTTGCCGAGACTAAATCTCAATTCTGTAAATCAGTTTTGATGCTTAAAAATTATATCGCCGAAGGCATATTTCAATTTATTTCGCGAAGGTTATATCTTTTAAATATCGCCGAAGGCATATATCCATCTATTTCGCGAAGCATATATCCTTTTATTATCGCCGAAGGCATATATCAACCCAATTCTCTTTTATATTGAGTGATATTCTTTAATGGATTCAATGCAATTCTAATTCGCTTAAGTCCCTTTAGGGACAAAATATAGGTAGCCTTATATTTGAAAACTATTCCTAAGTGCCTTTAGGTACGGAATATATTTTGTACCTAAAGGCACAATAACCAATCTTCGAAAACTTATTTCTACCAATATCATGTCCCTAAAGGGACTTTTTGATTGGTTGAAAAATAATATAAATTTCCTGCAGAATAGACTTTGAAATTAAAGGTATAGGTCGGATGCTTAAAAATTTTATCACCGAAGGCTTATATCCATTTATTTCGCAAAGCATATATCTTTTAAATATCGCCGAAGGCATTATATCCATCTATTTCGCGAAGCATTTATCCTTTTATTATCGCCGAAGGCATATATCAACCCATTTCTCTTTTATATTGAGTGATATTCTTTAATGGATTCAATGCAATTCTAATTCGCTTAAGTCCCTTTAGGGACAAAATATAGGTAGCCTTATATTTGAAAACTATTCCTAAGTGCCTTTAGGTACGGAATATATTTTGTACCTAAAGGCACAATAACCAATCTTCGAAAACTTATTTCTACCAATATCATGTCCCTAAAGGGACTTTTTGATTGGTTGAAAAATAATATAAATTTCCTGCAGAATAGACTTTGAAATTAAAGGTATAGGTCGGATGCTTAAAAATTTTATCACCGAAGGCTTATATCCATTTATTTCGCAAAGCATATATCTTTTAAATATCGCCGAAGGCATTATATCCATCTATTTCGCGAAGCATTTATCCTTTTATTATCGCCGAAGGCATATATCAACCCATTTCTCTTTTATATTGAGTGATATTCTTTAATGGATTCAATGCAATTCTAATTCGCTTAAGTCCCTTTAGGGACAAAATATAGGTAGCCTTATATTTGAAAACTATTCCTAAGTGCCTTTAGGTACGGAATATATTTTGTACCTAAAGGCACAATAACCAATCTTCGAAAACTTATTTCTACCAATATCATGTCCCTAAAGGGACTTTTTGATTGGTTGAAAAATAATATAAATATCCTGCAGAATAGACTTTGAAATTAAAGGTATAGGTCGGATGCTTAAAAATTTTATCACCGAAGGCTTATATCCATTTATTTCGCGAAGGTTATATCTTATAAATATCGCTGAAGGCATATTTCAATTTATCTCGCAAAGCATATATCAATTATATCGCGTAGCATATACCCTTTCACCCATAAATTTCATCCGGAAAATCAGAATTAGCAACCATATAATATTGGACGGTGATAAAGAATTAGAACGGATACCCGATTGCAAAATTGAGCACCATATTTTCTCTTCTCCAAGCCGCATCAAATACGTCAAAAGAATCTAGCCATCTGTCGTCTTCAGGAAGCCAAGGTTTACGGACAGGAATAGCCATGTCAAAACGCAGTACGAAAAGGCTGATGTCAACCCTCAGACCAAGCCCGGAACCCACACCAAGTTCTTTTGCCCAATCATTAGAAAATCTACCTCCCGGAAGCGCTTCGTTTTCATTGAACAACCAGATGTTACCCGCATCCACAAAAATTGCTCCTTTCAGGTATTTGTTAAAGGGAAATCTCAATTCCACATTTCCCTCCAGCCTGATATCACCTGCTTGGTCAAAGAATCCACTTGTACTTCCCCCTTCGGGTAAAAAAGTACCGGGACCCAGGGACCTGATTCTAAATGACCTCACACTCCTTGGACCTCCCGCAAAAAATTGCTTTACGAATGGAAGAGAAACCGAATTGCCCAAAGGAACACCCACGCCTCCATACAGCCTGGTGACAAGCATAGTTTCCTGGGTGAATTTGTGATAAAACCTCAGATCCATGTCGTTTTTGATGTATTGGGCATATTCCAATCCAAAGGCAAAACCGGGATTTTCTGCGTCAAATAAGGCATTGATCCCTTTCAAAAAATTACCAGCAAGGTCAATGGTGGTGGAAAAGAATATGGCATTCTTTCTTTGGGCATCGACGAGCTGGTTATAATTGAACGTGTAATTCATCCCCATGATAAACTGCTGCTCAAAACTCCTCCTCAGGAAGGGATTAGATTCCAAGATCTCATCGAATTCCGGCGTGGTGCTGACAAGGTTGACAATACTCACGCTGATAGGATTGAATTCGTGATATACGTATTTGTTGATGTTCCAAAAATAACCAAAAGCCGAATTGTAGGAATTGATAAGGTATAAATCAGTCCTATTTTGATATTCTATACCGGCAGTAATCCTGGTTTTTGGAATGGCCAATTTGAAACGATTCATCACAGGGACAGGGAATAGTACCCTCGGAAAAACCAAAGATCCTTGTAATCCCATTTCAATAGATTGCTGTGCCTGCCGTTCCCCTGATTGTAACTGAACTTCATATCCAAACTTTGCGGTCAGATTGAATGTCTCTCCACCGTGAAAAATGTTCCTGTTTTGGTAATTAAGAATCAACGCGGGGCCCACAAAACTGTTGGACTTGGTGACACCTTGGACTTCCGCCCTTACTGCCCTTGTATTGAGCGGTGACAATAGAATCCGGGCATTGAGCGGATAGGTGCCGTCCTCATTCCTGATACTATCTGTTTCTTCAAAAGAAATATTGACAAACTTAAAACTACCTATTGAAGAAAGCCTGTTTGAAGTTTGCCTCGAAATTTGCGGGTCGAATTTGGCTCCTTCCCTAAACAGCACGTAGTTTTCCAGTAAATGTGGTTTGAAAACCTCACCTGCCTGAATGATGTCTATCCCGTTGATAGTGACTGTATCCTCATCAGCTCCATCTTCATTGAGGGCATAATTTGGAAATACCTTGATATCCCGGATGGTATACGGGAATTTGGATTTAACAGGTGTATTGGTTTTGAGTCTCAAATAAAGGTCAAATCTTCTATCCTCATATTGGTTGGTATCAGCTTCGAAAACCAGCAAATCTGCATTGAAATTGTAATAGCCTTTTGACTTAAGGTCCTGATCCACCCTTTCCCTTTCCTTTTTCATGGCCTCCAAATTAAGCTTGCTTCCTTTGACCAATTCAGTCTGATCGAGGCTGTTTTTGATCTCTTGGATGACTTCCAATGAATCCCCAAGCAGCTGATAGGTCTCGAGTCGATAAGGCTCCCCAAATTCTATGGTGTATTCGATACGCGCAAATTTACCTTTCTCGATGATTTCATATTTCTCCTTTCCAAAAAAGTATCCCAGATTTTCTAATCTGTTAAACAAGATATTGGTGGTCCGCTCAGGCTGAACATCACTGAGGTAGACCGGTTTCTCTCCAAATCTCTTGCCCAAAAACCTATTTATGAATCCGGGTTTCTCTTTGCTGCTTTTGTAATGTGCCCAAAGACCAAACCTAACTCCCAGAATTTTGCCATTCGGATCAGGTTTGATAAGACTGTTGAGGTCACTTTGGAGTAATGACCTCTCTGA
The DNA here is from genome assembly GCF_023502205.1 of Aquiflexum sp. TKW24L. Classification (GTDB taxonomy): domain Bacteria; phylum Bacteroidota; class Bacteroidia; order Cytophagales; family Cyclobacteriaceae; genus Cognataquiflexum. The sequence goes on from NZ_JAMFLG010000026.1 coordinate 28,836, forward strand.
TTTGGTAATTGGAGCCTCCAATTTCAACTCATGACCGGTGTATAGTTTCTGACCTTCGGGAATGAATTTTTTGACCCCACATGAAAAACTCAGGAGGAGAAATAATATAAATATATATCCCAGCCGCTTACTCATTTCCGGTCTTCTTTTCACTTTCTAACTTTTCTTCCGATTCCTCCACCTCATTATTCTCCTCTTTTTTTACAGCTTCCTCAACACTTTTTCTCCAAAGCTCTTTGAAAGCATTGAATTCCTTATTGAAAATAAAGGATATTCCAGTTACCACCAATTGACCGTCTATGACGGATTCAAACTGGTTTCTGCGGTACGCTTTTGCCCTCCATTGTCCCCTCTGATCGAGCAGGTATTCGACACTCACATCACCAAAAAGCGCATCACCCTGATTCACTTCCTGATTTCCCCCTTCTACATCCACTTGGCCTCCAACGGAGATCACCAATCGGTCATCCATCAGGGATTGTTTGGCGGCGACATTGAGTTGTGTCCTGTCTTGCGCTGCACCCGTCTGAAAATCCGTGTAGGAATCCAAGTCAAAATCCAAAGTGAATCCGGAATCACCAAAGAGTTTTCCCGAGAGCGCATTGAGTTGACTGGAAAGAACTTGGCTGACAGAAGACCTCGCAAGGTTAACAGAACCTCCGGCAGAACCATCATTGCCTACTACAGGGAAAAACTGGTTGAGAACCAACAGAGAGAAAACCTGTTTTGTCAATTCATCTTCCTGTTCATTGATCTGCTGGATCATGCCATACACACTTCCCCCAAAGGCTCCCCTCTCCTGTTCGGCGAGGTCTAGCTCAAATGAAATTTCAGGCTTCATCAATTCCCCGTCAATGTTCAAATAAACCATAAACGGTAGCACCTGTCTGAATTGGGTTGCGGTACTTTTGTCCGTACCACTGAGCTGGGCCTGCATCAATTCAGCTGCCGAAGTCCTGATGTTATAGATGGCAGTAAGGTCGAGAGTTGCATCCATCGGATCACCATTCCAATTCACCGTACTGCCTGGGGCAAGTTCAAATCTCCTGTTGACCAAGTTAAATAGGTTCATTTCATAATGTCCGTTTTTCACCTCATACCTTCCCGAAAGTGATACATCTCCATTTGGATTCATCAGCATATTGAGGTCAGCCTCACCTTGGATTCTCAGGTTGTCATTGGTCCTTTCATCTACGATAAGGTTGAAAATTGTCTTTGGGTCTATCTTCAGATTCGCTTTGACATCAAAGCCTTTGATTCCCTGCGTTACGTTTTCGCCCTCCCTCCTGTATATAATATCGTAGGGATCCTGATGGTTTACAAAAATCACAACCCCAGTCCGCTCCACGAGGTCAATGCGGTCTTCAGGTACGATGAAACTCACTTCCGTCCCCTCATTGACTTTGAGCTGCATATTCACGACCGGCAAAATGACGCTTCCTCCGATCTGCAAATCAAGGTCAACCGAAGCTTTACCAAAGAAAAGGTCACTGTCTGCCCTAGTGGAATTCATGATCTGAAACCCTTTGGTTTGAAGCTTTAAGTCAAAGCCGACATTTGCGAGATTATCCGTGATGACTTTCCCATTGATGACAAAATCATCTCCCAATGCATCTTTGATTGTGAAATTTTTGAAATAAACTCCACTGTTGTCCAATTCAATCAATTCATCCGGAAAAGTAAAACTCGTATTCAGTTGTCTGACCAAAAATCCTGCTCCTTTAAAGCCAATTTCTCCCTCATAGACAGGTTCCTGTGTGGCCCCTGTGACTTTAAATCCTCCTGTAATAAATCCTTTGGGCTGGGTAAGCGCACTGTCCGAGAGAATTTCCAAAATTGACATTTGCAGTGCATTTAAATCCACTTTGAGGTCCAAGTCTGTTTGTACTGAATCCTTCAATATGGTCCCGAAAACATCCAGATCAACTTTTCCTTCTTTCAAGGCCAGACTAAAATCATATTCCATAAGGCTTAAGGCCGTAGCTTTCAAGTCCAACCTTCCAAGAGGAATGTCAACCAACTCAAATTCCCTGATAGTCAGATCAGCTAAAAACCCTAAAGCATCATAGGGATTAACTGCTGTAAGGGTTCCATTGACAATCCCTTCGACAAGGGGATTTTCGGGGTTTAGAAAACCGAGAATGGAGTGTAGCGTAAAGTTTTTGAATTCAATACCGAGATGCTCTTCATCTTCCTCAATAAACTCATTTTTAAAGCCTAAAGATTGGTCACCGTTGGAAAACACAAAATTTTGAAATTGCAATGACTTTGGGGAATAAGTCACTAAATTGTCCTCAGGTATATCCCATATTTCTTTGTTGAAAATAAGGTCTTCCGTCAAAAACCGCACTTGAATCGAATCACCCCGGTTGGTGACCTGCGATGCAAGGTTGATGACCGTCTCCTCCATATATTCGGAATTAAATAAAAAGTTGACTACTTGGTCTTTGAAATCAGCATGCACTTTTGTTTTTCCAATATTAAAAGGAGAATATAAAAGGCTATTAAATCCCAAATCAAAATTGAGGGAGTTTGCATCCCCGTTTAGGTCAAGGCTGAAGGTGTCTAAGGCGGCATTTAAGTAAAGCAAATAGGGCATCCGGATCCTAGTATGGAGATTTTGGACGGAGGAGTTGAACCCAAACTCAAACAGAAGGGTGTCCATTTCGTCTATATCTGCCAATAAAAGCTGGTCAATAAATGGCGTTGGATGGAATTTGAAAGCTGACTCGGCTACTATTTCGCCTACAAAAAGTGAATCTGAACTTCCCACAATGACCTGATTAAAATAATCCTCCATGGCCAAAGCAAGATTGGCCATTGAACCATTTACAGTAAAAAATCCGTCCAGAAAATCAGAATTAACCTTCAGGTCTGACAAGGTATCTAAAAGCGTGGCTTCTATAATAATGTCACCCATCGGAAAATCCCTATCTTCTAAGTGGAAAGTCCCGTCAGAAAGCGCTATATCCGCCAAAAATCCATCTGGATTTCCGGACATGTTACCTGAAATTTGGAATTTGGTATTGATATCCTGTCTAGTCACTCCGATCGTTTTGGTATTGAGTTTTTTGACATCCATCATGAAATTTAACTCAGGGTAAACTGTATCAATTTTCACGGTGGAATTCAAAGTGAAATCGAGGTATTCTTTGGCATATCCCATTTGCAAGGTGGCGACTGTATCCTTTGCGGAAAGCGCCATCTCAATTTCGGACAGGTCGATATCGGCCCAAGCCAATTGGCTAAAATCGACTTTCATAAGGCCTTCTATGTCATACAATCCCGTTCCTTGGCCATCAAGGCTAGACACCATGCTGATTGGCTTCAGATCGGGCAATTCAAGTATTTTTCCAAGATCTAACTCGACTATCTCCAAATTCGATTTTACAAAATACCGGCCTTGGTCTAAGATTGTTCCATTTAAGGCAACCGTTCCATCGCTTGTTTCGAGCAGCAAATCAGTCATGAAATCTGCCAAGCTTCCATTCGCCATCACTGTCAGTTGAATTTCTTCAGGCAGCGAGTAAGATTCCGAATCAAAAAATGGCTCTAGGACTTCCCCTTTGGTCTTGAATACCATTTCAGGAATATCGACATTCAGCCTATCCAAGTCAGTGGCATTCCGGATCTGTGCAGACCTGATTCTCATGCTGGTATTCGTACCATAAGCAAGGTCAAAACTCGGGATTCTCAAGTTGGTCATTGTGCCGGAGACATTGCCCGAGGCTCTGATGCCGTTTTCCCTCAATTCCTTGAAATAGATATCACTTGCCAATTCCGGCACAAAGTAAAGGGCTTCTGATGCATCAGTCTCCAATTGCTTCAAGCGGATCTCAAAACCGGAGTTTTCAGGATTGTTGATAAAAGCATCTAGGCTTTGATATGAAACCATAAAATCACCGGTCAGAGTAGATTGACCAGTCCTAGCATCAAAGTCTTCAAACCGCAATCCACTTTCATCCACCGAGATTTTGGTGTTGAAATTTTCCACCATCAAACCACTTCCTTCCTTGAAGGAGATGCCATCGATGACCACTTTTGCTTGCTGGTCTTTCAGCAAAAGGCTGTGGATTTCAAAGTTTAATACGGTCAAACTGATCGCATCAGGGTTGAAAACCCCATTTTGTATTTTTTCACCGTCAGAAGTATAATTAAATTCATTGTTTTCCAAAGAAATCATTCCAACTTCAACCCACCACTCCGGCCAAGAAAAAGTCGTTGTGGCCATTGTCTCTTTTTGTGGAAGAGTATCGGCGACAGTGGTCAAGTTCAAGTCAATTTTCGAATCCGATAAAGTGAGAGATTTCATCAGGATTTTTTGCAATTCCAGGTTTGCCTCAGGAAGGGAAAATGAAAACTCACCGATTGCCATTTGGGCTGCTATACCATCAGGGACAGAAGTGTATGATATGTTACTTTTTTGTATCAGTACTTTATCCAAAACCAAAAGTATGGAAGGTGCGGATGTTATTGTATCGGTTTCTTCTGAGGCTGGAAAAGCATGGGTTTGAAGGTAGGCGATATCCGCATTGTCAAGGAGGATATTTTGAATCCCAAAATCCATCTTGTTCAGATCGATTTTGTCAGACTCGATGCTGATTTCATCCCATCTTGCAGTGAGGTCTATCCCCAATACCCGGTCATCGTATTTTACCCTAAAGTTTTTTAATTCAACCTTACCAATAGTAAGGTCAGGAAATGGGGCAACACTGTCTGGCTGCTTGACAAGTTTTGCGGAATCGGCGGGAGTTACAAAAGCATCAATCAAAAACCCAAAATTGAAATCCTCAGAAACAGAATCCCTTGTCACATTGGCCACCAACCCGTCCCACCAGATCTTGGAAACTTTGATTTCTCCGTCCCTGATCAAAGGCATAATGGCAACTCCAGATTCAAAGTCTTTGGAATACACCAAGGTATCTCCCTCGGTATCCTCAAGATATAGTCCATTCAAATAAATATTGCCCCCAAAAGTGATGAAGAGCTTTTCAATACTTACATGCGTTCCGGTCTTTTTGGAAATATATGAAGTCGCTTTTTGAATGATTACATTTTGCCCCCAAGGGCTCCTTACAAAAAAGAAAAGACCTACCAGCAAAAGCAATATTACCGCTAATGTGATGCCTAAAGTTTTGAAAAGTATCCGAACAAACTTTTTGATAGGTTTTAAAATTTTAATGTTTTTAGCTAATCCCAAAGATAAGGTTTAAAGGCCTTTCAACCGAATTTTAATAGTATTTGTCATTATTGGAATCCAGTATGGAAATGAAGAGAACATCACCTATCGGTTATTAAATCATTACCATTTTGAAAAGGAGATAGTTTAAAATTTGGAATTTTTAAATTGTAAAAATCAAATACTTGAGATGATGATGGATATATTCTTCAGTTTGACATTTCTTTTGGTCATTTACTTTTTGACAACTTTAGGATTGATCCAAGGTTATATTCCCGGTGGCATAACATACATCAAAGAGAAAAACGGGAAAACCCAACAAATCATACATTACGGAAGGATAATTGGAATCAGTTTAATTATCGCATCTGCATTTTCAGGAGTGGTATTCTATTTTTTCATTTACCCCAACTACCAGATTTCGTAAAGATTTTATTGATTCTGTTTTAGAGATATCAAAAATTTTGCCCATTTTTCCAGTCAAAATAATTGTTTCATCCTTATCCCAACAAAATCCATGGAATATATAATCAGACCTTGCGAGGAAAAAGACCTAACTGACTTGGTAAAATTATGTGCCGCTCATGCCGAACATGAAAAGTCTGAATATTCAACGGAAGGCAAATTAGAAGGACTAAGGAAAGCCATCCTCGGAAAAAACAAGAAGCTAAACTGCTGGATTGTTGAAATCGCAGGAAAAGCGGAAGGATTTACAACATTCACTATAGATTTTTCAACCTGGGATGCGGCACCTTTTCTATATATGGATTGCCTGTTTTTGAATGATAAATGCAGAAGTACGGGAATTGGAGCTGAAATCATGCGCAGAATCAGGGAAGTCGCCAAAGAAAACAATTGTATCAATATCCAATGGCAAACTCCCGAATTCAATGTACGCGCCATCAAATTCTATGTTGGATTGGGAAGTACCGGCAAGCAAAAAATGAGGTTCTTTTTGAAGCCCTAAAAATTGGTTATTTGGTTATTGGTTATTTGGTTATTGGTTATTTGTTTAATTGGTTAATGGTTAGGGGTTAATTGGTTAAGGGTTAATTGAGAAAGTCTTTAGTTTATTTTAAATTCAAAAGAAATAAAACAGAAAAACCTCCGAAATCGGAGGTTTTTCTGTTTTCAATGGGATTTAAGCTTAATTAAATAAGTCAAATTTTACTCCGAAATTGATACGTGCACTGTAAAATTCTTCTTGTGCAGTTCTTTGCCTGATTCCCTGATAGTATCTCAAAGGCTGATTGGTCAGGTTGTTTGCCTCAGCAAAAACCCTCCAGTTTTGGGTGATGGCATAAGATGCATTGACATCAAGGAACGTCTGACGGTCATAGAATATATCTTCAAAATTGGACCCGCCTATCTCATCAATGTATCCGCTCGCATGATTTACTGATACCCTAAGAACCAATTTTTCGGTTTCAAATGACAAGGAAACGTTGAACATATTTCTTGCAGTTCCCGGCAATTTGAGGGCATCCTCTTCTCTTCCTTCTATCCCTGAAGTTCTTGAATCAGTGAAAGTGTAATTGGCAAAAATCCCAAGACCTTTCCATATTCCCGGCAGAAAGTCAAACTGTCTTTGGATGGAGGTTTCAAAACCATAGACATCGGCAGTTCCGCCATTTTCAGGCCTGGAGGATTCGATTAGGTCCCCAAACTGTGGATCCGTGATATTCAATTGGGTATTTTGGTAAATAAAATTATCTACATCTTTATAAAAACCTCCCGCTGTAAATACTCCGACAGATTCGTAGTAGTTTTCAAACATCAAATCAAAATTCATTGATGTAGTTGGCACCAAGTTAGGATTTCCCCTTTGTAGGGATTGGTTATCAGGGCTAAATATGGCAAAAGGAACCAGGTCGAAATAATTTGGTCTTGCGATGGTGTTGGCCCAGGCAAACCTTAAGATTCTATTATCACTGATATCATATTTAAAGTGGGCTCCCGGCATAAAGTTGGAATAATTTTGGGTAACAGACGCTGACTGGGTGAACGTCTCCTCGTCCTCATCCAACTCAAAGCCCCTGTATTCTAAACTTGTGTTTTCGAGCCTCAATCCAAAAATACCTGAAAACTTAGAATTGAACTGGTAATCAGTCATCACATAACCTGCTGTGATTATCTCCGAAGCTTGGTAGTTGCCAGTAATATATTCAGCAAAAGCATCCTCAAAATCAAACAAAGATTCGTTTTTAAGATCCAATCCTCCTAAAAACTCTTTGTCCACGAACCTTCCCGGTACATACTGAGGTCCGTTGAGAAACACCCTGTCATTTTGGAAGCTGTAAGGCAAAGAACCCAAATTATTGCCTCCCGCACCCAAATTTCCAATTGGATCATAAACGTCATAAGAGTCTGTTCTTTCCTTATATTTTGACCTTACCCTTCCGCCAAATTTAAAAATCCCTTTGTTGGCAGCATAAGGCATTGTAAAATCGACTCTACCATTGAGGTCTTCTTCAAATGTATTGTTGTTGGATTCATAGATTTCATTGAGACCTAGTCCCAAAGCAGCATCTTGGTTGACTAGGGTGGTCAAAACCTTGAACGGATCCCTGATATCCAAAATCACGTCTGCATTGCCTCTATGGGTGATGTACCGCTCGTTTGGTCTGTTTTCTGAAGCTTTGGCATACGTTCCGTTCCAAGTCATTTTCAGCTTGTTGAAAATATGGCTACCGGAAAGCGTGGTGTTGATTACCCTTTGGTCTTCCAGACGGGCATTCTTAACCCTATCATTGTCAATACCACCTTTTGTCTGAATGGCAGTTCTTCCACGCATCTGAAAAAGATTTGGAGCCAACGTCGTAAAATCTCCTGATTCAAAAGGCCTGTCAGTACGGTCTACTCTAAATCTGTACCTGTTTTCCCAATCATCCCTCCAATTGTACATGGCATTAAATACAATGGAGTGATTTTTATTGAAATCATAGTCCAAAGCGAGGGTTGCAGACCTTCTTACCCTTTGGACATTATATTTTCTTATATCAAAATTATTTACAACAACAGGATTGTTAGGATCGTCAGTCTCTGCCCATTGTGCTTCATAATTGTCTGATCCGAAGTTATGGTTATTGTAGGAACCGGAAAAAATCACTCCCAATTTGTCATTGGCAATCCTATCACCTAAAATCAGTCCACCTGTCCAGATCGGTTTGTTTGTCAACAGATTGATACCTGATGCAGCTGTACCTGAAACCCTGAGTCCGTTGGGAGCTTTTCTCGTCACTAGGTTAACTGCACCTCCTATAGCATCAGCATCCATATCAGGAAGTACACTTTTATTGACCTCGATCGTCTGGATCATATCAGAAGGAATCAAATCCATCTGAACTCTTCTGTTATCACCTTCTGCAGAAGGAACTCTTTCTCCATTGATCATGACAGAATTCAACTCAGGAGCCATCCCACGGATGATGATGTTCCTAGCTTCACCTTGGTCATTTTGCATGGTGATGCCTGGAATCCTTTTGATGGCATCACCAATATTGGCATCCGGAAATCTTCCGATCTGATCTGCGGCAACAATGTTGGTGATATTGGAATTGGTTTTTTGTTGGTTCAAAGCCCTAGCCTGACCTTTGAGCCTGTCACCAAAAACAATAACTTCACCACCTTCTAATGTTCCGGGCATCATTTGGAATCTCATATCCAAAGTTTGTCCATCCTGAAGGGTGATTTCTTTGGTGAGTGAAGTATACCCCAAATAGGATACAATGACTGTATAATTTCCCGCAGAGATTCCCTGAATCACGAAGTCACCAAGCTGATTGGTCACTGTACCTTTGTTGGTTCCTTCGAGGATGATATTTGCTCCGGGAAGAGAGAGGTTTTGGTTGTCGATTACCTTACCCCTAAATGTGGATTGGGCCAATAATTCTCCTGAAAACAGGAGAAATACCAATGCCATTATTAATTGTAAATTTGTTTTCATATAATCTTAGTTTGTTTTTTTATTTTCTAGATTTTAAAAGATCACCAGCAAGGTCTTCCCATTTATATAACTGGAATGTTTTGTCGTCCGACATGGCCACAAAGAGTCCTTTTGTGAAAGTACTATTGAGGGGCAGACTAGTGACCTCGGAGCCATCGCTTGAGACGGTGGATGTTTTGATGATGGTGATCAGGTCGTGTTGGTGAGGATTGGTTGGTGCGCCCTCTCTCGGGAAAACATGGAATTGGTTGACCTCCTGATCGGATACAAGAATATATCCGGTGGCATCATCCAATTTATAGATAGAGATTCCCTCATGGTCTTGGGTAAAACCTTCGGTCGCAAAAAGTGCCAATTCGTCATTTCCTTTTGCCGGGTCAGCATAATATTTCCTGACACCTACTCCTTCATCTGAATAATAGATGAAGCCTAATTCATTGTCCACTGCAATAGCTTCGATTTCTTTTTTGCCACTGTAGTTTCCAAATTTTCGGACTAGATCCAATGTGATTCCTGTCTCCGAACCTTTGATTTCATATTGCCATAAATAGGTACCGTCTGTAGGTCCTGTTTTTCTCCCCGCGATGACATAATGTTTTCCATTTGACTTATCATGATAAACCGCCACGCCCATCAGGTCACGGTACATTTCTCCTGTCTCTCCTTCATAGATTTCAATTCCACCGACTTGGATTTCTTTCATATCGGGCAAAGAATAAAATCTCAATTTTGAAGTCATCCTTTCACCTGTAACCGCAAAATCTACCAATCTATCTCCCATTTTGAGTCCATAGGAAACATCCACATTATTTGGACGCTGAAGCCCTCTTACAATAAGGGAATCAATTTTTTTTCCCGTAAGATCAAAGACAAACAAAGCGCCATCTGCATCTTTGTCAGTTCCTATAATCAGGCTTTTGGAAGGATCGGTCGGGTTGATCCATATGGCGGGATCGTCCGTATCATATATAACTGAATCAGTGACAAATACTGGTTTCACTACTTCAGCGATCGATTCAGAGACCTTTTCAGTATTTTCTGAAGATCTTTGACAGGACGCAACAAATAATGACACAAGCAATGTTAAAACGGTAAATTTTTTCTTCATTTTGCTTTTTTTTCTTGAAGATCAAAATTAGATACAGCCCAAATGCTTGCCTATTTTTTTGTGTTATCAAAAAGGTAACAATCGAAGAAGATACGGTTAATAAAAAATTAATGTGGAATTAAAAAAATCAATTTAAGTAATTGAAAAATTGACAGTTATACTATATTAATTTAAAATTAAGCAAACCAATAAGCTTTATATTAGATAAAATTAAATTAACATTGGGCGTTTTAAAAAACATGTTTAGGTATAAAAAATATTTTTTTTTGGTAAATTCCATGTTTGATGTGACCGGTAGTTGAGTTTATCATGACTGCCATCTTTGTATGCTGATTTTGAATGTGGGAAAAGAATCTGCGCCTACAACTTATGTTGGTAGGTAAAAGGAAAGAATAGAAAATGTCTTTGCCTTAAGTGGATTCTATCAGCATAGTAAAAAATTAATGAAGCACTTGGTTTAAAAAACATAGCCAAATAGTGACTAATTGGCTATGTTTTGATAAAAAAATGGTTACAACTTATTCGCTTCTTTCAGGTTTTCTTTTGCCAATTCAAAATCTGCCTGCAGTTCCAATGCTTGGTTCAAAGCGGCGATTGCCTCCGGTTTATTTTTCTGGTACATATATACCATACCTTTCAGATTCAAAGCTGCAGCTTTGAGGCTAACTTCCTGATTCGTATTGTCAGCTTTTGGGAATCCTACTTTTTCTTCAGATGATTTGGGCGCTTTGACCAACATGTTGATAGAATTTAATGCCTCATCCTGTCTGTTAAGCGAATACTGCATATAGGCGGTTTTATATAGACTGAAGAGGTTATTTGTAAGCAGGTAATGTCTTTCAAAATTGGGAAGGGCTTTGTCCAAGGCACCTAATTGCTCCAAAGAGTTGGCAGCAACTTCAAGAGCAACGAGGCTTTTATCATTCCTTTCCAAAATATCCAACGCTGATACTGCTGCCGAGGTATTTTGACCTGCCTCAAAATACAGCGAAGTCAAGGTCTCCTGATAGGTGATGTTGGTAGGATTTCTTTCGATCAATTCAAAAAGCTTCATCCGGGCAACCGCCAAGTCGTTGTACCGCAATGCCAATTGGTAAATCTTCCTGTCAAGTTCATTTCTTTTTTGGACCGTTTCTGTTTCTGCCGGTTTATCCTGAGCAAAACCCAAAGTGGCTGATACCATCATCATAGCCACAATTATCATTACTTTATTCATCTTTCTATTGTTAATTCGTTTTTATTCCCTTAGAGGCGGCTAATTTATATAATAAGTCCATAGCTTCTACTTTATTGTTTTGAATTTGTCCATCCAAAATCGCCTCCTTGATTTCCTCTTTAAGTTCGCCCACTACTTTTGAAGGCTTCAGGTCAAACAAAGCCATAATCTCTTCTCCAGAAACGGGTGGCTGAAAGTTGCGGACTTGGTCATTTTCCTCCACTTCCTTCATCTTTTGCTCTACATGGTCAAAGTTGGCCAAAAACCGCTGAACCTTATTGTTGTTTTTTGAAGTAATGTCTGCACGACAAAGCTTCATCAAATCCTCAATGTCATTTCCGGCATCAAAAAGCAACCTGCGGACAGCTGATTCTGTAACTTTCTCTGAAACCAATGAAATCGGCCTTAGGTGCAATCTCACGAGCTTTTGGACATATTTCATCCGATCATCCATCGGGAGCTTCATCCTGCGGAAAATTCCCGGAACCATCCTTGAACCTTTGTCCTCGTGGCCATGAAATGTCCATCCGACTTTTTCATTGAACCGCTTGGTGGCCGGTTTCGCTATATCATGCATGATCGCTGCCCACCTCAGCCAAAGGTCATCTGACACATGAGATAGGTTATCCAAAACCTGCAGCGTGTGGTAAAAATTGTCTTTATGTGATTTATCGCCTACCGAATCAACGCCCTGCAGCTCCACCATTTCGGGGAAAATCTCTTGGAGGAGTTTACTTACAAAAAGTAGTTTGAACCCATAGGATGGCTTTTCAGTAAGGATGATTTTATTGAGTTCGTCTATAATACGCTCTGCTGATACAATCTGAATCCTATGTGCATCATGTACGATGGCGAGAAATGTATCGGGTTCGATGTCAAATTTCAGTTGGGTTGCAAAACGGATCGCCCTCATCATCCTCAGGGGATCATCAGAAAAGGTGATAATCGGATCGGTGGGAGTTCGGATTGTTTTTCTTTTGATATCTCCCAAGCCATCAAAAGGATCAATCAATTCCCCAAAATTATGGGAATTGACAGATATCGCCATGGCATTGATGGTAAAGTCCCGACGCTCCTGATCTTCCTGAAGGGTGCCATCCTCTACGATGGGTTTTCTTGAATCGTGACTGTAGGATTCCCTCCTCGCACCTACAAATTCAACTTCCCAATCTTCCAAACGGATATTTGCTGTACCAAAATTCTTGAAAACTGACAACGGAACATGCTGTTCAAAACTGTCGGCCACTGCCTTTGCCAAAACGATACCACTCCCCACACAAACAAAATCAATGTCTTTGCTGGGTCTTTTCAAAATGAGGTCACGGACATAGCCTCCGACGACATAGGTTTCAAATCCAAGTTCATCGGCAATCTTCCCTACCCTGCTGAAAATTTCTAACTGGTCTAAATCGGATTTAAAATTCATGCTCTAATTATTTTGACGTCCCCTTCAGGGCTCAAAAACATTTCTTTGGTACCAGCACTCAAAAGCGGAAAAAATTCCTCAGTCACCATTTCAGATTCTTTGGATTTGGTAAATTGAAGGATCAAGGGTTGGGAAAATGCAAATAATAGCTTGTTCCAAAATTCTTTCCTGATTACCGAAAACCTGACCTTGCCATCAATGATTGGCCCATTTTTCAGAATTCTGTTGACCGGAGTATGGTATATCGTCGGCTTGGTGGCATACTCAATGATGTCCAATGACACCTCCGAAAACTGCTCTGCGACATTTCTGATCTGAAATACATCAAAAAATAAAAAAATGCCCTCCTGATCGTCTTTTGCAGCATCCCAATGCTGAGAGGCAACCAACTCCAAAACGGTTCCATGACCGTCCTTGATTCGGATTCTTCCCTTTTCCTTGAGGATATTGACTGCATCTTTGATTTCCATTCCGATTCTTTTGTTTCAAAAATAAGAGAGAATATTGGAAGGAAGGTAATCTTGATCGAAAGATTGTAAATTTCGTAGCCCTTGCGAGGCCGGGATATAAAAAAACAACCAAAATCCTATTCGCCTCTTTTATTTATTTTTCCAGAGTTATTAATTTTTGATTTTCCAAAAAACTGAATCAAAGCCAATTATTAGCTAAATTAAGATTTGAAATAACCAATTTAATTCTTCACAATCGCTTATCTCAATTTCTACTTTTCAAAGCCCGATGTCAAAATTTGAAACACAAATTGAAAAAATCAGTGAATGGATTGAAAAAACCAAGTTTGAGGACATTCCATTGCACGTCATTGAAATTGCAAAATTCCAGACATTGGATATAATCTCAGCCATATGCGCAGGATATAGATCCCCAATGGGTCAAAAAGTCTATTTAAAACTGAAAAAGCAAAATATTAAAGGTGAGGTAATGATCTTGCCAACAGGTGAATTCTGGACTGTCCAAAATGCAGCTTATTATCATGCAGCAATGATCAATGCCCTGGAAATGGACAATTTCTCTTTTCTTGGCCACTTGAGCCAATCCTCCATTGGTGCGGCTTGGTCATTATCATTTAAAAATAACCTGAGTGGAAAAGATTTCCTTCTAAGTTCCATTATCGCTCAGGAAGTTTCCGGAAGATTAGGTGCTTACCTCTCCTCCGGTCCGCTTCAGGGCCATATGCGGTCATTTATTCATAGAATTGCCGCAGCCGTAGTGGTTACAAAAATTCATGGCTGCCCGGCCCCAATTATTGCCAATGCAATCGCCATTTCATTATCCGGCCCGGAATTTTACATGATTCCCAGTTCCTTCTCTGCGGACACCAAAGTCACGAGTACCTCGAGCCCAACCGTGGAAGGAATCAACTCAGGGTATTTGGCAATGGAGGGTGCCACCGGGCCCTTGGATCTTTTGGAACATCCTGCAGGATTTGTGGCGATGTTCAGCTATTTGAACTACGTACCTGATTTTTGGAAAAGGATTGGTACAACATGGGTAATGGAAAGTATATCTTTTAAATATTACGCATCATGTGCTTATGCCCAAGGCCCAGTAAATGCGGCGATGACTATCAGAAATCAATTATCGGAATGGAATACTGAAAAAATCAAAAACATTAAAGTAAAATCGCCCATTCTGAGCTTGGTAATGGAGAATTTTTCAATGCCGCATTACAATTCCGGACTCAATCAGGTAAACATAAATTTCAGCACCAAAAAAAGCCTTGCCCTTGCCATATTATTTGGAGAGCCAAACGGTGACTTTTTCAGTGAACAGGATCAAGATCAAAGATATAGGGAGATCGAGGCGCTGACCCAAAAAATCAGTCTTCACCATGACTGGAAGCTGAGTATTGATATGATAATGGGTTTTGACAAATCAATAAATAACCCTGGCTACCCAGGAGTTTTTGGAATGTCAGATTCCCAGAAAGCCTTAAAACGAACACAAAAAGTATATCAGAATAGATCCTTGTTTGAATGGGGTGATTTGATCCAATTTCTCAGCTTACCAAAGGGCTATTTAAGATATCTCGGTATAAGATATCTGAACAGTTTCTCCGGAAAATATTTTAAAAAAGATAAGAAATCCCATGAAATGGACCTTTCAAAAATGGAATTCCATATTGGTTCTGAAATTACCATAACATTTAATGATGGAAGCCAAATAAAGAGCCATTGCGGCATTCCAAAAGGCTTTGCCGGTGATCCCGGTAAAATAGAGGCAGTTTTAGAAAAATATGAAAGAGAGACAGTCCCCATTTTAGGCAAACAAAAATCAGATTCACTGAGGGAAATCATTATGCATATGGAGAAAATGAATTTGAGGGACTCCATGGTTAAAATAATAGAAATCCGCTAAGTGATTCATTCGGCCTATTTTTTTCAAAAATTATATAATTCTTTAGTAAATACTGCAAAATAAAATACTTACATAATCGATTTTTATCGAACAAAAGATACTTTTTATTAGCAGTGATTTCAATTTCATTCTAAATTTAATATAATTATTACAGAGGAACACAAGGCCCTTTCTTAACGGTTGGGTTTGCCTTCCATCATTCCCGCGCGAGTTCCATTTTACTCCAAGTCAATAGTATACCCAAATCAAATATGGTAATCAGGAAAGCTATAGAAAGCGATAACTTGGGTCTATTATCCCTAACAAAATCTTGCCCAATGGATGGTAAGATTAAATTAATGATCGATAGACAGCCGGACTATTTCTCGCTTTTGAGGCTGAAAGGGGATTATTTTTTATTGGTGGCATTGGACAATGACAAAATTGTAGGCGCTATTGCGTACCATATAAAGCAGGTTTACATCAATCACTCTCCTGAAATCACAGGGTACATTTCGGACCTCAAGGTCCTTCCGGAATACAGAAACTCATTGACCACCTACCGCTTGTTAAAGGCCATTGTTGAAATTATTGAACAGCAGAAGATTGAGATAAACTTTATTCTGACAGCCAAGGGGAATGAATTGGTCGCAAAGGTTTTGGAAGGAAGGGCGGGATTGCCTCTTGCCAAAAAGGTCTGTGAGTTTTACGTATTCCAGTTTTTGCCAAAAATTAAACCGGGAAATTCAAAATATTCGATCGTTCCCTTTCAAGAAAAATACAGAAAACCATCCATAGCATTCCTGAACAGCCGCAACAGCAAATTACAATTTGGTACATTGGTAGATCACAAAGAAAAAATAGAAGGAGATCAAGCTTGGATGATATTCCACGATAGTCAAATCATTGGCTTTGTCAGTGTTATTGACATGGAGCCTTACAAACAAAATGTGGTAATGAATATTCCGCTTTCGGTAACCTGGCAACTTAAACTTTACCGATTGTTCTTTCCCTCTTTTCAGCCTCCCAAAATAAATAAACCCATCAGGATGCATCATGTCAAGCATTTGGCTGTGGCAAAAGGAAATATGGATTGCACCATTGCTCTTATTCATCAGGCCAGGCATTATGCCCATCAAAAAGGCATGACTTTTTTGAGTTATGGTCTGGACAAAAAAAATGAGCTCACAAAAAAAATTCAGCCCTTATCCACAGCAAAATTTGAATCTGAAGGCTTTGTCCTTCAACGGCCCAAAATGAAGACTGTAAATATTTCAATGCCCTTTCATGAGAATTTTTACCTAGTGTAATTTCTAAACCAAAAACCGTATGAAAAATCAAGTCCAAATGCCCGAACCTGAAGTGCTGCACAGCGGAATAATCACAGACATTCTTTCCCAGGCCATTACGGGGGAATTGATAGGAATGTCAAACTTTGCTTCATTGGCAGGCACCATTGATGATTACCATGAAAAAATGGAGTCTGTGGAACATGCGAATTGTGAAAGGCAACATGCGGAAGGTTTTATATCTATCTGTGAAAAATATGGGCTTGAACCCACCATCAACTTGGAGGGATATTATTGGAAATCTGTAAGGGAATCCTTTTTGAAATATGCCAGACAGAAGGATTATATAGGCTGTCTTATTATCCAGGAAGTAATGCTGGAGTGCTTTGCGGTAAGCATGTACCATGATGTGGGAAAATCAATTCCCGGTTCTATTGGAGAGCTTTTTCTAGCTATTTCCCGTGAAGAAGAGGAACATATTGAGCATTCAATTGATATCCTCAAGGCTGAAATGGAAAAAGACCCAGAGAGCTTTACCCAAAAAATGAAAGAAATCCATAAAGATTGTATGTATATCCTAGCAGAATGGACCGCAAAAACTGACTTGAAAGGACATTGTGGGGTATGCAAAGGAGATTGTATGAAGAATTCACTGAATCAAATTGACCTCGACATCACTAGTTTGAGAGGAAATGCGATGAATCTTTACTTGAGAACCTTAGATAGAATCGGTCTTCCCTCCCAAAAAACTATTGAATGGATAATCAACCTCCCCAATTGAAATTTGCTGTTATTGGGCATCAAGACAACTGGAAAAAAATCATCGGCTTTGTCAACAGCATCAGAAAATCCGAAGGAAATTCAAATCTTTCCCTTGAATCAATCAGGGAAATCTACCATTACTTTCCTCCTTCCAAGCTCTTTGATATTGAAATCAACTCCAATTCCGGGAAAATAGAAGGATACTATATCGAATCTTTCATGCCTCCCGACGGATTGGGAGTTGGTAAAATTTGGGATAACCTGGGCAAAACAAAGGCAGCTTGCGAAAAAGCAGCTGTCCTTGGGGCTGACATTGTTGCGTTGGGAGGATTTACCTCAATTGTATTGGAATCGGGCACAGAAAAATTCACTGCCATTAACAATACCAAATTCACAACCGGAAATACCCTGACAGCAGCAATCATAACAGATAGCATCCAAAAAGCAGCTTTACGTTGGGGACCCTCATTAAAGGAATCAAATCTCCTTTTCATTGGCTCAACAGGAGATATTGGATCTGCCTGTGTAAGGTACTTTGCCGGAAAAGTAAAAAAGTTGCTTCTCAATGCACGGCAATCGGGGCCGCTGACTTCCCAAGAATTTGAATTAAAAAAACAGGGATTTGATTGCGAAAGTGATACTGATGTCCGCACCATCCTGCCAAAGGCTGATTATATTATCTGTGTGGCAAGTTCAGTTCTTCCCACTAATTATGGGAATTTATTAAAGAAAGATGCTATCATCTGTGATGCCGGATACCCCAAAAATCTCAGTTTGGATGATATAAATTCAACCCAAAAAATCTATGCCGGTGGCATGTGCTTGGTAGAAAATGGGTATCGATTTTACCCAGATCATTTTCAAAAAAACATCTATGAGTTTCCTTTGCCCAATATTTCACATGGTTGTACAATGGAATCGGTGGTATTGGCACTTGAAGTCAAGGCGGTTTCATTTTCCCAAGGCAGGGGAAATATTACGGTAGAAAATATGGATTATATACTTAAGGCAGCGAAAAAACATGGAATCGTAACTGCACCATTTTTTAATTCTTCGGGACTATTAAATTAATAAATCATGGACAAGAAAACTTCAGGACAAGTTCAGATCAACAACTTGATTTTTACTAACAACTGGGAAGACCCATTGGTAGATGAAAAAGTCATGCAAATCGAAAAAGGTGATAATGTATTTGCCATCACCTCAGGGAGTTGTAACGCCTTGGGCTTTCTCAGGTTTGAACCGGCAAATGTTTACTGTGTGGACATCAATCCTACCCAGAACTATTTGATGGAATTGAAACAAGCCGCTTTTAGAAGGCTTGAATATGAAGAAATGATGGCGTTTTTTGGAGTATTCCCATCGAAAAAAAGAATGGAATATTATCACATATTGAAAAAAGACTTATCTGAAAATGCGCTTCAATTTTGGGATGGACAATCCTCAATAATCTGTAAAGGTATTTTAATGAATGGGAGGTTTGAAAAATTTATAAAAATGGCAGGACGCACCATCCGAATCATCCAAGGTCAGAAAAAAACCAAGAATTTTTTTGAATTAAATGATTTAGAAAAACAAAGTGATTTTTACTTTAACCATTGGAACAACAGATTTTGGAAATGGATTTTCGCCCTATTGTTCAACAAGAAAAGATTGGCCAAAAAAGGGTTGATTGCCGACTACTTTCATTTTGACGATGGGAGTAGTTCATTTTCAGAGAGTTTCCAGAAAAGGGCTGCACATGCCTTTTGCGATATCCCTGCCAAAGAAAATTACTTTCTCCGCCTGTATCTGTTGGGAAATTATGATATAAAAGAAACCCTGCCTCCCTACCTTCAGCAAGAGAATTTTTCTACGATCAAATCTAGGGTAGATCGAATCAAAACGGTAACCGAAGACAGTAAATATTGGCTTGAAAAACAACCTGATGATTTCTTTGATGCCTTGGCACTATCTAATATTTGTGAGCTTATGGATGAAAAAGATACTGAAAAACTGTTTTCTGAGGTTTTGAGAACATCAAAAAATAATGCAAAAATTGTCTTTCGTAACCTTATGATTCCTAGGGAAGTACCGGCCAATCTTCAACCCAACATCATCAAAGATGTGGAGCTAAGCAGGCATATCCAATATTTAGATAGGTCATTTGTTTATGGAAAAGTTGCAGCCTATACGGTATCAAAACCGTAGGTTTCTAGTCCATAGAGCATGAAAATTGAGGTTCATATTTTAGGAGTTGAGAAAAATTATTTAGCTAAAAATAAAATCAACCGCCGACTCTGCATGAAGCTGCGTCGTGGAAATCAAAGGGAAATCAGTTTCCACCTGTTTGATCAGTAGCGGCAATTCGGTACAACCCATGATCATCCCTTCGGCTCCTTTTTCTTTCAAAAGTTTCATTTGTTCCAAATAGAAAGCTTTGGCTTCATTGGTAAATTTTCCAAGTGTGAGCTCCTTGGAGACGTAATAATGCGATTGGTCCAAGTAGGCAGCATCAGGAATATTGGTGTCAATGTCAAAATAGGATTTGAGGTACTTGGGAATGAAATCACCCGTCATCGTCGGTTTGTTTCCTAACAGTCCGAGGGTTTTCAACCCTTGTTTTTGGGCACTTTTTCCGATGGCATCAGCAATATGGAGAATAGGGATATTGATTTTTGGTTGGACGAAATCATATACCATGTGGGGGGTATTGGCACAAATGATAATCCCCTCTGCTCCGCCTGATTCAAGTTTTTTAGCAATTTCCAAGTAAGTTTTGTTGATCAAGTCTTTGTCCTGTTCCCGCATCAGTTGGATGTTTTGACTGTAGATCAGAAGGGGTGGATTTTGGTCATGACCCATGCGTTCGCCGGCAAGTTCATTGATCAATTTGTAGTATTCTATTGTGGAGTGCCATGATGTCCCTCCAATCAATCCTAGTAGTTTCATGATGGGAAAGTAAGTTTTTTGTCGGGATGGCTTTGTGAGGAAAGGTACAGTTGGAATTAATTCTCTCGTAAAGACGCTGAGGCGCAAAAATTGAAAAGAGCAATTTTGTTATCCTGCTTCTCCAGAAGCTGGATTTATAATTTCTCGCAAAGACGCTGAGTCGCAAAAAAAATTCAAGAGAAAAAAACTCATTCCATCCTGCTTCTGCAAATGGATCCGTTATCCAGCTTCTCCAGAAGCTGGATTTAATTCTTTCGCAAAGACGCAGAGGAAAAGGAAAAAAAATTCAAGAGAAAAAAACTCATTCCATCCTGCTTCTGCAAATGGATCCGCTATCCAGCTTCTCCAGAAGCTGGATTTAATTCTTTCGCAAAGACGCAGAGGAAAAGGAAAAAAAGAGGAGAATTAAAAATGCTGAATGAAAAATGTTTGGGAGGCACTATCATCGGCGGGGGATATAATCCTGAACGGGTCAAATAATAATAACCCCGAGTTACTCCCGAGCTATCGGGAGCAACTCGGGGCTAGAAACGAAAACCGAGATTCTGCTTTTTGGCCGAAACAATGGAAATTATGAATTAAGATCTCCGCCAAAAACAGGGATGTTCAAAATCCTTTGCGCCCCATTGCGAAACCTTCCATTCCTTGCATTAAAAAAAGTGCCTCACGCCGAGGCGCAAAAAATGAAAAGAGAAAAAAGCTAACGCTATCCTGCTTCTCTAGAAGCTGGATTTAATTCTCTCGCAAAAGACGATGAGGCGCAAAAAAAAATCCTCCAAAAACCTATCCAAAAACCACCTCATTTATTTTTTACTTTCGCCATCTCACCTCCAAATCAAATTTTTCTCCTACCTTTGAATCCCATAAGAATCCAAACAATATTCTCCATCCTACCCTTCTTATGGGCTCAACCACCAAATATATCTTTATCACCGGAGGCGTCACCTCCTCTCTCGGGAAAGGCATCATAGCCGCTTCTTTAGCCAAACTGTTGCAGGCTAGAGGCTTTAGCGCCACCATCCAAAAATTCGATCCTTACCTGAACATCGATCCGGGAACACTCAATCCATATGAACACGGAGAATGTTACGTCACCGAAGACGGTGCTGAAACTGATCTAGATTTGGGGCATTATGAGAGGTTTCTCAACACACCGACTTCCCAAGCCAACAACATCACGACAGGAAGGATCTATAACAATGTCATCACAAAGGAGCGAAAGGGAGAATATTTGGGAAAAACTGTTCAAGTAATTCCCCATATCACGGATGAGATCAAAAGGAATTTTTTCAAACTTGGCGAGGATGGAAAATATGATGTCGTCATCACCGAAATCGGTGGCTGTGTGGGTGACATCGAATCGCTCCCCTTTATCGAAGCAGTAAGACAAGCGAAGTGGGATATTGGTTCAAACAACATTTTGGTGGTGCATTTGACCCTTATTCCCTTTTTGGCAGCTGCCAAGGAATTGAAGACAAAACCCACCCAGCATTCCGTAAAGCAACTTTTGGAAGCTGGTATTCAACCAGATATTTTGGTCTGCAGGACCGAATATCACCTTCCTTTGGAAGTGAAAAAGAAATTGGCGCTGTTTTGCAATGTGCAACTGAACTGTGTCATTGAAGCCATGGATGCTGAGACCATCTATGATGTTCCTTTATTGATGAAAAAGGAAAAACTCGATGAAAGGGTCATGAGCAAATTGAAGCTGACTTCTAGGGTCAATACAGACTTGGAACAATGGAAGGACTTTTTGGGTAGGCTCAAAAACCCAACCAATGAAGTCAATATCGGTCTGATCGGCAAGTACGTTTCTCTTCCTGATGCATACAAATCAATCATTGAATCCTTTGTACACGCCGGTGCAGCATGCGAATGCAAGGTAAACCTGAGGTTGATTTCATCAGAAGAATTGCTTCCGGAAAACGTCGCCAAAAAACTGGAACACCTTGACGGTGTCCTTGTGGCTCCAGGATTTGGTGAAAGAGGGCTTGAAGGAAAGATAGAAACTGTTAAATTTGCCCGCGAAAACAATTTGCCCTTCTTCGGAATTTGTCTAGGAATGCAGGTAGCGGTAATCGAATTTGCCAGAAATGTGCTTGGACTCAAAGGAGCGAACAGTACCGAAATGGACCCAAATACCCCACATCCGGTTATTGATCTGATGGCTGATCAAAAAAATATTGAGATGAAAGGAGGCACCATGAGGTTGGGTTCTTATCCTTGCGAACTCAGAAAGGGTAGCAAAGCGGCACAGGCTTACGGCAAATCCAAAATCAAAGAAAGACACAGACACAGGTATGAATTCAATAACAAGTACCTGAAACAAATAGAGGAAAAAGGAATGATTCCTTCAGGGATCAATCCGGATAGTCAGTTGGTAGAAATTATTGAGCTTAAAAACCATCCATGGTTTGTAGGTACACAATTCCACCCTGAGTATAAAAGTACTGTTATGAATCCTCACCCTTTATTTGTGAAATTTGTAACAGCGACAATTGATAACAAAAAATCAAATATTTGAATCCCAGCCAATATTAAGTGATAGGTAACAAAAGGTAAAGAGGGGTTTCTCCTTGTCACTTTCTGTTACCTTTACTTTTCAAATGGCATTTTAAGTAATAATATGGACAAAAATCAAGCGGCAGGCTTAATCTTATTTGCAGCAGTATTGCTGATTTATTCGGTTTTCTTTGCTACCACTCCCGAACCACTACCGGAAGAATCTAATCCTGTGACACAGACAATCCCTCAGGAAACCACGGATGTCGACACCATTACCCAAGAGATAATCGAGCCTGATAGTATTCAAGACCTTATTGCTCAGCGTCAGTTTGGGATTTTTGCTGCCATGACCAAAGGAACTGAGGAAGAAGTGGTATTGGAAAATGACGTGATGGCAGTTACTTTTTCTACCAAAGGCGCCGAAATCACCAAAGTCGAACTGAAGGAATTCAAAACCTGGGACCAGAGACCTCTGATTTTGCTAGACAGTGAAACTTCAGACCTGAGTTACTCAATCCAGACCGATAAAGGATCTTTAAGCTTAAACGACTTCTACTTCAGCCCTTCGGCTTCAACTGTGGATGTAAAAGGGACTCCTTCCTCAATTCTAACTTTTATTGCAAAATCAGGAAATGGGGCAATCACAAGGACTTATTCCCTTACGGAAGGTTCTTATGTTTTGGACAAATCACTTGAGTTTTCCGGACTCTCCAATAGTTTGAAAGACACTACTGTTCAGATCAATTGGGATAACAGACTAATCAGACAGGAGCAGGATATTGAAGAATCCAGAAGAAAAACCAACATCAACTTCTTTACACTTGAAGGCAGCCATGATTACCTCAGCGCAACCTCGGATGAGGCGGATGATGAAGTAACGGAACCTTTGAAATGGGTTAGTTTTAGCCAAAGGTTTTTCACCAGCGGGATCATTGCGGGGGATAATTTCCGATCCGGCAAGATGAATCAGCAGACTCCGAAAGACACCTTATCCATCAAAAATGTTCAGGTTGGTTTGGTTCTTCCTTTGGTAGACAACAAAGCTGACCTGAGTTATTATTTTGGTCCAAACAGGTATAATACCCTGAAAAAGATCACTCTAGGGTTTGAAAACAATGTTGATATGGGCTATTTCTTTGTCAGCTGGGTAAACAAGTACATCATTGTCAACCTTTTTCAATTCCTTGAAAAATACTTCTCCAATTACGGGATTATCATCATACTCATCGTCTTGATCATCAAGATTGCCCTGACACCATTGACCTACAAGTCATATATCGGCATGGCAAAAATGAGGGTAATCAAACCTGAAATCGATGAGCTAAAAGCAAAATATCCTGACGATCCTACCAAGATGCAGCAAGAGCAGATGAAGCTCTTTGGGCAGTTGGGCGTGAGTCCGATATCAGGATGTCTTCCTTTGGTATTCCAGATGCCATTTCTTTTTGCGATGTTCTTTTTCTTTCCAAATGCGATCGAACTCAGACAAGAATCATTCCTTTGGGCACATGATCTGTCCACTTATGATTCCATCCTGAGGTTGCCGTTTACGATACCTTTCTATGGTTCACACGTGAGTTTGTTCACCATATTGATGACAGTGTCGCAGATAGCTTATACCCACTTCAATAACCAACTGACTGCACAGACCGGTCCGATGAAAAATCTGGGTTACATCATGCCTGTGGTATTTATGTTTGTGTTGAATTCCTTCCCTGCGGCATTAAGTTTTTATTATTTTGTCTCCAACATGGTAACTTTCGGACAACAGGCATTGATCAAATTGTTTGTGGATGATGCGAAAATCAGAGAAAAAATAGAGCAGAACAAAGTGAAAAATGTCGACAAGAAAAAGTCAAAATTTCAGCAAAAGCTTGAAGATGCCATGAAAGCGGCGGACGCCAATAAGAAAAGTAAATAACAAATGAGGCCTGAAAAGGCCTTTTTTGTTTTTTCCTCTTGGTCGTTAAACCTCAGACTATTAACATTATCAGCCAAGGACTGTGGATAACAATTCGTTTCAGGCAAAAATTTAAATGATATATTTGTAAGTAGCGCATTAAAATTATTCTCGCAACCATGATCAAACTGACCTATTTTGGACATTCGTCCTATCTTGTAGAAATCAACGATACCAAAATTCTTTTTGACCCATTTATCAGCCCCAATTCCAAAGCTGCAAAAATAGATGTCGCTTCTATCAAAGCTGACTATGTATTGCTCAGTCACGGACATGAAGACCATGTCGCAGATGCTGAATCCATCACCAAGGCCAACAACGCTGTCCTGGTTTCCAATTATGAGATTGCTGTTTGGTTTGCCCAAAAAGGAGTAGAAAAGTACCATCCCATGAATATCGGAGGCAGTAAGGTCTTCGATTTTGGTAAGGTAAAATATGTGAATGCCATCCACAGCAGCACTTTGCCGGATGGCTCTTCCGGTGGCAATCCCGGCGGATTTGTAATCAAGCATGCTAATGGATGCTTTTACTATGCGGGTGATACGGCCCTTACTTACGACATGAAGCTGATCAGTGAGGAATTTAAAATTGATTTTGCCATCTTGCCCATCGGAGATAATTTCACCATGGATATCCATGATGCCATCAAAGCCGCAGAATTTGTCGGAACAAATAAGATTGTTGGGATGCATTACGACACCTTCCCTTACATTGAAATAGATTTGGACGCTGCAAAAAAAGCAGTTTCCGAGGCAGGAAAAGAATTGATTTTGCTTAATATTGGTGACAGTATTACCCTCTGAAATATATATGGGAAAAGTTATCGCAATTGCTAACCAAAAAGGAGGCGTAGGAAAAACCACTACCGCCATGAACCTGGCAGCAAGTCTCGCAGTTTTGGAATTTAAAACATTGGTCATTGATGCGGATCCGCAGGCCAATACGACCTCAGGCCTTGGCCACGATCCAAAAGAAATAGACACAAGTATATATGAATGCATGGTGGATGGGATCGATATCCACACCATCATCCTCAAAACAGAAATAGAAAACCTCGAACTCGTTCCTTCCCACATTGACCTAGTGGGTGCAGAGGTAGAGATGATCAATCTCGAAAACAGGGAAGAGAAAATGAAATCTGTGATCCACCTTGTCAAAGATAAATATGACTTTGTGATCATCGATTGTTCTCCCTCATTGGGATTGATTACCATCAATGCCCTTACGGCTGCCAATTCGGTAATTATTCCTGTTCAATGCGAATACTTCGCCCTTGAAGGCTTGGGCAAATTACTAAACACCATCAAAATCATTCAGACGAGACTGAATCCGGATCTGGAAATCGAAGGAATCCTTCTGACCATGTACGACGTCAGGCTGAGACTTTCCAACCAGGTCGTAGAGGAAGTAAGGATGCATTTCAAAAATCTGGTTTTTGACACCATCATCCCAAGAAACGTCCGTCTGAGTGAATCTCCAAGTTTCGGTCTCCCTGTGATTGCCTTTGATGCAGAAGGAAAAGGAGCCGTTGCTTACCTCAACCTTGCCCACGAAATCGCAGTTAAAAACGGCAAGGAGAAAGTTAACTGATCGAACACATACTATGACTGATAAAAAACCTACACCAAAGAAAAGCGCGCTAGGAAAAGGATTGGGAGCTTTGCTGCAGGATTCTCCTCAAAAAAACAAAAGTGATGCACTTATCCCAACTTATCCGACTGCAGGGATTTTTGAGATCTCCCTAGGCGAAATCCAGGTCAATCCATTTCAGCCAAGGACTCACTTTGACAAAGATGCCCTTCAGGAACTTGCGGATTCCATTTTGACCCAAGGCATCATACAGCCGATTACTGTAAGAAAACTGGATGAAAACGAATACCAGCTCATCTCGGGCGAAAGGAGATTTCAGGCTTCTAAAATTGTCGGACTGAAAAAAATTCCAGCCTATATCAGGACAGCCAATGACCAGCAAATGCTGGAAATGGCTTTGATCGAGAATATCCAGAGGGAAAATCTTAACTCATTGGAAATCGCACATTCCTACCAAAGACTCTTGGCAGAATGTAACCTGAAGCAGGAAGAACTCGGTGAGCGTGTCGGCAAAAACAGAACCACGGTAAATAATTACTTGCGATTACTCAAATTACCCCCTGACATACAGGCCGGATTGAGAGACAACAAAATCTCCATGGGTCATGCGAGGGCATTGATCAATGTGGAAAGTATCGACAAGCAACTAGCCATCTTCAAAAAAGCCATTCTGGAAGAACTCAGTGTCCGTCAGGTAGAAGCTTTGGTGAAATCCATCAATGGTGAGCGGGAAGAAAAGGAAAACAAAAAGGAATCACCTTTGGACCCGGTCAGAAAATACGAGATCAATAAACTCCAACAAAGACTTGCAAGTCATTTTGGTACCAAAGTGAATCTTAAATCGGATGCCAAAAACAAAGGAGAAATCAAAATTCCTTTCCATTCTTCCGAAGACCTAAACAGAATCCTTGAAATATTGGAGATCATTTGAGTCTTGGAAAAGAATATTATAAAACGGCAATTGAGTAAAAATAACAAAGCAATGATGAGCGTTTTCATCATTGCTGTTTTTGTTTTACTGCCCCTTTGTGAAATAAATGCCCAAACAATGATCACCGGATCAGATACTCTCAAGGTTGATTATACTGATCCCGCAATCAAAAACCCTAAAAAAGCAACCATTCTATCAGCCATCGTGCCAGGTGCAGGACAGATATATAATGGCAAGCCATGGAAAGTCCCGATCATTTATGCAGGCTTTGCGGCGAATATTTATTTCATTGAATTCAATGACAGAAGGTATAAAATCTTCAGGGATGCTCTATTTGCCTATGATGAGCCTGGAGGTCCCACTGATCCGAACAGAGCGTTTCCCAGTCTCAACCGTGACGGATTGGTCCGCAATGTAAATTATTGGAGAAGGAACCGGGATTTGAATTACTTCTTGTTTATTGGTATTTATGCACTCAATATTATCGATGCCAATGTGGATGCACATTTATCTGCTTTTGACGTCAGTGACGACCTTACTTTCAGGTTTGAACCTAGTTATGAATCCCTGAGTGCGGGAGGTGGAAATATTATAGGCCTATCATTAAAAATTAACTTTTATTAAAAATGAATATTCTTCTCTTAGGTTATGGTAAAATGGGGAAAATCATCGGTGACATCGCTGAGTCCCGTGGACACCATATTGTAGGAAAAATAAATATTGAAAACCGACAGGATTTGGATTTGATGGACCTGTCACAAATAGACGTGGCCATAGAATTCAGCACGCCGGAATCTGCTGTAGAAAATATCAACTGGGCCATCGAACGTGGCATTCCTGTCGTCTCAGGCACTACAGGCTGGTTGGACAGTAAACCCATGGTCGAGCAATTGACTAGGCATTACAATACCGCATTCTTTTATGCATCCAATTTTAGTATCGGTGTCAATATTTTCTTCAAAGTCAACCGGTTTTTGGCTTCTCTGATGAAAGACCAGCCTGAATATAAAGTCAGCATGGAAGAGATCCACCATACTGAAAAAAAGGATGCCCCTAGTGGCACGGCTATCACCCTTGCCGAAGGCGTAATCCAAGAAATACCACGGATCAATAATTGGACACTTGACTCCGGATTGGTCGAAAATGAACAAGTTTTACCGATCATATCCAAGCGTATCGACCCAGCTCCCGGAACCCATATCGTGAGGTATCAGTCTGATATAGATGATATTAAAATCACGCATACAGCACACAGCCGCAAAGGTTTTGCGCTTGGTGCGGTTTTGGTAGCTGAATGGATAAAAAATAAAAAAGGTGTATTATCAATGGACGAATTCCTATCTTTCTGAAATTTTAAACTATAATGACTGAAGTAAAAAAGAAAAAATCTGCTGCACGCGAATGGGCAGATGCACTGGTCTTTGCAGTAATTGCTGCGAGCTTAATCCGTTGGCTTCTACTTGAGCCATTTACTATTCCCACTGCCTCTATGGAGAAATCCCTGCTCGTCGGAGATTTTCTTTTTGTAAGCAAAATGCATTACGGAACAAGGATTCCAAGAACACCCCTCCAAGTTCCTTTGACCCATCAAAAAATCTGGGGAACAGATGCCAAATCTTACTCTGATGCGATTCAATTACCCTACTACAGACTTCCAGGATTTTCAGATGTAGAAAGAAATGATGTGGTCGTATTTAACTACCCTTCTGAATTTGAATATCCTATAGACCTCAAAACCAATTACATCAAAAGGGCTGTCGCAGTACCTGGAGATATTCTTGAGATCAGAAAAACTCAGATTTATGTAAATGGAGAGCTTGGGTTCAATCCTGAAGAAATGCAATTTTCTTATGATGTGATGTCAGACAGAAACCTTACTCCAGAGTTTTTTGATGGGTATGGGATCAATCAGGACAGTTTTATGCCTTTTTCAAATGGCTCAGGATATATGGTCATGGCTACTGCCTCCTCTAAGGAGAGATTGGAAAGCTCCCCTGCTGTTGGTTCGATTACGATGAGACAGGACCGTGAGGATTTTGGAGATCCTAGAATTTTCCCTGATGGTGCCTATTTCGGTTGGAACAAGGACAACTGGGGACCATTGGAAATCCCGGGAGAAGGATGGACTATCGAACTGACAAAAGACAATATTGCCAAATATGCCTTCACGATTGAGAAATTTGAAGGCCATGAAGATGTCAAAATTCAGGACAACGAATTGTATATCGATGGACAGAAGGTTACTTCCTATACTTTCAAACAGAATTATTACTTCATGATGGGTGACAACAGACACGATTCACTCGATTCAAGGTATTGGGGATTTGTACCCGAAGACCATATTGTAGGCAAAGCCTGGTTCTTATGGCTTTCCCTTGATAAGCATAAGTCAATGTTCAATAAGATACGTTGGAGCAGGTTCCTTAACGGAATCGACTAAAGAAAAAGGCCGGGAATCTCTTCCCGGCTTTTTTGTTTTCCAATTTGCCACAAAAATAGATTATGATAATTTTTTCCTGATTGCGCCAACGTCCGCTTTTTTTACAACTTCATTATTGACCACCACCACAGGGGCGGATTTACAAAAATCCATACATTTGGTTTTGATGATCTTATATTTTCCTTTGTGGTCTTCTGACTTTATTAAGTCCCTAATCTCATTTTGAAGTTTTTTACAACCTTCTCCTTTACAGTCTGATCCATTACAAATAAAAATAAACTTACGGTAGGTGGCCATTGTGCCGCTTTTGGTTGGGTCACAAAGTTATCGGATTTTCATTTGAAAAGACTTATTCACCAAAACAAATGGATTCTTTAATCAGCAATATAAAAAGCAACAAAATTCAACCATGTATCCACTGCATCATCAGACCGCTCAGATATGCACCGTAGGTACCGAGTGCATATCCCAAAACAGCCATCAAAACCCCTACGGGTGCCAAGGATGGATTGAAAGCGGAAGCAACAATAGGTGCTGATGCTGCGCCTCCAATATTGGCTTGGGAGCCAACAGCCACATAAAAGAATGGCGCTTTGATCAAGAAAGCCACAATTAGCATAATGATGATATGAAAGAGTATCCAGATAATCCCGATCAAAAACAAAACGGGATTGTCAAATATCGCCATCAGATCCATCTGCATTCCTATAGTCGCAACGAGGATATATAACAAAACGGATCCAAGTCTGGATGCGCCTGCACCTTCGAGTTCCCTAGCCTTGGTAAATGACAACATCAAACCTCCTGTCGTGGCGATGACCACGATCCAAAAGAAGGTAGAATCCAGCGAATACTGACTCAACTGAGGATAATTTTCACCTATATAGGGAGCAACCATATCCGCTACCCAATGAGAAAAACCCGTCACTGCAAAGCCAATTCCTAATATCAGCATGGTATCTGAGAGCGTCGGAATCTTCAATATGCCTTCCCGGTACTTTTCTACTTTCAATTGAAGTTCCAAAATTGCAGAACTATCCGCCTTGAAAATCTTATCGATTTTTCCGGGCTTGGCTGCCCAAAATAGCAAAACCGCCATCCAAAGATTCGCAACCAAAACATCCACAGCAATCATCTGACTGAAGAGCGATGGACTAGCCCCAAAAACCTCAAGCATCGCAGTCTGATTGGCACCTCCACCTATCCAACTCCCGGCAATCGTAGACAGACCCCTCCAAACCTCATCAGGTCCGACACCATTCAATATTTCTGGATAGATACTAGATACTACCAATAATGCGAAAGGCCCACCCAAAACAATCCCAATTGTCCCTGCCACAAACATCATCAAGGCCTTAGGTCCTAATTTTATAATTCCTTTGAAATCAATACTCAATGTCAGCAGTACCAAAGAGGCGGGAAGCATATACCTTGAGGATACTTTATAAAGCCCGGAGGATTCACCAGAAATTATCCCGAAAGAATTGAGAAGAGCTGGGATAAAGTAGCATAAAAGGACGGATGGGACTATTCTATAAAACTTAACCCAAAAAGGTGATTTGCTAGATGATGTTGAAAACACCAAAGCGAGGACGGTCATCAATAACCCAAACACAACGGCATCATTACTGATCAGGGGACTGCTTTCTTGCATGCTATAGAATCGTTAGTCGTACAACAATACCACAAATAGGATAAACTTCAAAACTTAGAATTTTCCCACAGGTAGGTAAATTCTCCCAACATCATGGCTGTGGCACCCCATACTACTTCATTCTCAA
This sequence comes from Aquiflexum sp. TKW24L, assembly GCF_023502205.1. Lineage (GTDB taxonomy): Bacteria > Bacteroidota > Bacteroidia > Cytophagales > Cyclobacteriaceae > Cognataquiflexum. The sequence continues at coordinate 60,255 of NZ_JAMFLG010000026.1, forward strand.
TATCAAAAAAAGGAGCTTGAAAACTAACCCCTGAGCTCCCTCTTACTTGGGTATGCTTTCTGATTTCTTTGTCGATCAGCAATGGAAAAGGACAACTGATGATCCGCTCCACTTCTGTAGCGTCAGGTCTGAAATCAGGCTTTTCACTGACAAAACCAATGAAAGGTGAAACCAAAAAATTACTTGGAGGAATATAAACATCACTTAATTTTCCCAAGACAGTGACTTTTTCTGCATAAACCCCGATTTCCTCCTCCGCTTCCCTCAAAGCAGTGACACTTAGATCTGCGTCCTCAGGTTCCCACTTTCCGCCGGGAAATGAAATCTGACCTCCATGAACGCCGGGATATTCGGGTCTTTTGATAAAAGGCACAAAACTACTGTTGGAATCAGGATAGAAAAGCATCAAAACAGCCCCTTTTCTATGGTCATCCCGGACAGAAAATCTCTTTTCATCCACAGGCTGAGGCAACATGGTAAGATGTCCAAGCCTTCCCGGTAATGGATCTTGCAATAGTTTTTCTAATTTTTTAACAACCTTAATTAACTCCATTTGAAAAATTGATGTTGGGGAGTTTTTTAATCAGATATCCCGTCTTCGGATATTTTGCGGAGTAAAGTGAATGCTTAAAGGTTAAATATTTCTGTTCATCGGGAATGATAATCCATATTTTGGGTGTGATTCCCCCTTCTTCTTCAAAAAATCCTGCCACCATCAAGTGATCCGGACTGATCCATATCGCTTCTTCAAACCCTCCTGAAGGCCCCATAAACATCAACCTTTCCCGCATGCCATTGGATTTGAAATAAATCACTTCAGAATCAGGGTTAAAAGAAACTTTGGCTTCCTCCGGCATGACCACTTTATAGCTGTAGATATCAACAACACCATGTCCATCGGGATTAGGAATAAGGTAATTAAACAGCGGATGGTCTTGTTGAATGAAATTTTCCTCAGGCCACTCCAAAGATTCATAGGGAATTTCACCTGTCAATTTAAATCCGGCTATATCAAAAGTCGGTTCTTGGGATTTCCAATATATGGTCCATGTATCCAGTTGTTGAAGGCCTGAAGCTAATAATTGGTTGTATTCTTCTTCTTGGGAAATTGAGGTTTTAATTTCGGTTTCTTCTTTTTTTTCTTTTTGGAAAGAACAAGAACCCAAGAAAACTAAACATACAAACAAAAATTTAGTAGAAGATAATCTGGCTATTGAGGACATCTTTGGCTGTGTAAAGAATACGAATGAAATATAAAAACCCCAAAAATCAAAAAAGGTCAGAACATTGTCCCAACCTTTTTTATCTCTCAAACCTATTAAACCTATTGTAGATATTCAATGAATGAATAGCATGCTCGAAAGGTAAATAATGTTTTTTTATTGTCCAAACAATCGATTGCGAAAATTATATTTTGTGAGTTTCAAAATCTTAAACACCTCTTTTTTGAGACTCTTTTTAGGGTTTAAAACCGCTAGTACAACTCATCCAAATACTAAAAAACAACTTTATCCTGCAAAAATATTTATACTTTTTCGATGGGAAGTTTTATAAGTTCGAAAAAACTGAGTGAAAAAAAAATCTCATTACAATTAAAAAAAACTGAATTATATTTTTTCTTGGTATAATTTATTGACCTTGAACGCTGATAAAACCATTTTTATGAAGGAGCCATTGATCGACCAAACAGCCAAGATACTCCTTAATAGTTTTGATTCCTATATCAGGGAATTCAATGAATTGACTGACAGGACTCCGGCCTTTTTTAAAACAAAAGACTGGAATGCAATGCAGCAAAATCACCGCAAAAGACTCCGGCTGTATAAAGACCAGGTCAAGGCCACTCTTGAAATTCTTAAGGAAATATTAGTGGAAAATTCCAAAAATTTTGATTTTTGGAATTCCCTCAAGGCCTACTATTCCAAGCTCATTGCTGAAAAAAAAGACAAGGAGTTGGCTGAAACGTTTTTCAACTCAATTATTCGAAAATCATACTTCGGTCTTGCCATCAATGAAGATTTGATGTTTGTACATGAGGGTTATAATTCCTGCGTCATCTATCCGAATAAAAATCTTTTCTATACTTATCCTTCGGACTGGGGTTTGAGAAAAATAATTGTCAGAATCATGGAAGATTTTGATTTTGAGGTTCCTTATCTAAACAAAGAAGAGGACATTGAATTTCTGATCAAATCGATCAATGAAGTGATTTTGACCAGGTATATTCCAACAGCTGACAGTACCACGCAGGTATTAAAATCTGTGTTCTACAGAAACAAAGGTGCTTATGTCATCGGGAGAATCAAGATCGGAGGAAAATGGATGCCCTTCATTATTCCTTTTCTCAATGGCCCAAAGGGAGTCTTTGCCGATACTATGATCTTTGATCCCAATCTGATGTCTGGTATGTTTAGCTTTACAAGGTCCTATTTTATGGTCAAAGTCGGCATTCCGTCTCAATTGATTTCATTCCTCAATGCAGTGATTCCAAGCAAAAAAATCCATGAGCTTTACAACGCAATTGGGTTTAACAAACACGGAAAAACTGAATTTTACCGAGACTTTCTCAACCACCTCAGTCAGAGTAATGACAAATTCGTCCTTGCTGAGGGCGTCAAAGGAATGGTGATGACCGTTTTTACACTTCCCTCCTTCAATGTCGTATTCAAGATGATCAAGGATTATTTTGACCCTCCCAAGACCATGACACGTCAGGAAGTCCGTGAAAAATACAAAATGGTGGGCCTGCACGACAGGGTAGGAAGAATGGCCGATACACATGAATTCGAAGAATTTCATTTGCCTTTGGAGAGAATTGACCCACTACTTATTGAGGAACTCAAAAACACCGTCAATTCCCTTTTGGAAATCACTGAGGACGAGCTCATCCTCAAGCATGTCTACATCGAAAGAAGAATGATTCCTCTCAATATTTATCTTGAATCCTGCTCCACCGAAGATGCCAAATATGCAGTGGAAGAATATGGGAATTCTATCCTAGAAATGGCAAAAGCGAATATTTTCGCCGGAGATATGATGACCAAGAACTTTGGCGTCACAAGGCAAAAAAGGGTGATTTTCTATGACTATGATGAAATCGAGTTTTTGACCGACATGAATTTTCGTGAAAAACCAAAGCCTGAAACATTTGAGCAGATCTACGCCTCTTCACCTTGGTATGACATTGCCCAAAACGATGTATTTCCACAGGATTTCAAACACTTCATGATCGGCAGACCGGATGTCAAAAATCATTTTTTCGATTTTCACAATGAACTTTTTAATCCCGAACACTGGAAAATGATCCAAGAAAAAATCAATTCAGGCGCTGGAATCCATGCTTTTTCCTATCCACAAAAAATCCGTTTCCGCCCCAGGGAGGAAATCTGAATTAAGACTTGGATAGTCTCAACCCACATAAAACCATTCAATTCCCCTAAGCAAAATCAACTTATTAGCTGATTGCTGTCAGGGATTTTTGTTAGGGGTATAAGTAATTTATCGAGTCAATAAATAAAAAAGCCATGAAAACGCTATTCGCGATTATTCTATTGATTCACGGACTAATCCACCTTCTTGGTTTTTTGAAGGCATTTCTCTTGGCTGAATTAAACGAATTCACTAACCCTGTTTCCAAGCCAATGGGACTGCTTTGGTTATTGGCGGCCTTGGTTTTGTTGTTTTCCGCAGTTATGATATTCTTCAAAAATCCTCTTTGGTGGTTTTTTGCAATTATCGGTGTCCTGATTTCCCAAGTCCTGATCATAGTTTTTTGGAAGGACGCTCTTTATGGCACCATTCCAAATATTCTAATCCTGATTATTTCTATGGTTGGCTATGGCCAATACGACTTTGATAAAAAAATCAAGGAGGAGATAACCTACACATTGGGAAAAGTCCCCGCAAAAATTTCTGATCCTATTACCCCAAAGGATATTTCTTCCCTTCCAGAACCTGTCCAAAAATGGTTATTAGCAACAGGAATGATGGGAAAAGAGCCAATCCTAACCGTATTCATGAAGCAAAAATACCAACTCAAATTAAAGCCAGAGCAGAAAGATTGGTACACGTCTTCTGCTGAGCAATATTCGACCGTGGACCCACCTTCTTTTGTCTGGAGCGCGGAGATCAAAATGATGCCGGTTATCAGCGCCTTTGGAAGAGATAAATTTATTGAAGGTGAAGGGGAAATGGTTTTCAACTTATTATCAATAATTCCTGTCGCCAACGACGGCCCCAATCCTCAGATCAACGAGGCAGCCTTGCAACGATTTTTGGGCGAGATTGTATGGTATCCTTCCGCAGCACTGAGCGATTATATTACTTGGAAAGATCTTGGCAGACAAACAGCAAAAGCCACCATGACTTTAGGCGGACTTTCAGGTTCAGGAATTTTTACATTTGACGAAGATGGATTCGTCCGCAATTTTACGGCTTTGAGGTTTCAAGGAAGCGGTCCGGAGGCAAAAAAGGTTGAGTGGATTGTAAATGTCATTGAGACAAAAGAGTATGAAGGAATAAAAGTTCCTGCCAAAGGTAATGTAACATGGAGATTGGAAACGGGGGATTGGACATGGGCAAAGTTTGAAATATTGGAATGCAATTACAATCATCTTAAAGAGCAGATTTTCTGATGGAAAAGGATGTCACACTTGTTATGAGAATTTTTAAATTTGTCGATGATTTTGCCATACCCATGAAAAAAATTCTGATTTCTCTCTTTGCATCATTTTTTGTCCCACTCGTGGTTATGGCCCAATACCCTTACGTTGGCATCCAAACCAGCCAAAGAAAGGGCATCATCAGTGCAATGATGAATCCTGCTGAAATGAACAACTTGTCAAGAACAGTGGAAGTGCAGTTTTTTGCAGGAAATGCAGTAGTTGGTAACAACACCTTGACTTTTTCTGAAACCTTAGAAAACAGAAATGACCTTTGGAACAAATTGATGGAGAGGGCAGACCAGCCTGTCGATGGAAATACGGATGGGTCGGTAATCATACCTTCTTTTGGAATGAAGCAAGGAAAATGGTCTTTTGGTCTGATTTCCCAAATTCAGACCAGAGCCACCATCTTAAATATCAACGCTGACGTAGGTCGGTATGTAACAGATAATGAGATCAACTTCGATATTCTAACTCTTGGCATCAACAATCCAAACAACCAAAGGGCTAACACCGCGACCTGGTTTGAAATGGGTGCTGTCATCGGTAGAGAAATCTGGAATAGCCCAAAAAGCAAGTTTTCAGTGGGCACCAATTTCAAATTGCTCTTCCCTATCGGATATACCAATGTGGGATTAGGAAATCTTAGAGGGACATTGGTGGTAGATCGAACTGCCGTCTCTTTGACCAATGCACAGGCTACTGTTAATATTTCCTACGATGAATCCGTGGTAAACAAGAGAAATTTCAGTATTGATTATGAAAATTTGAATTTCGGACAATTGTCAGGAGTCGGATTGGACATAGGGTTCAATTACCAATTGAAAAATAAGGAAGGAGTTTGGCTGAATACAGGAATGGCATTCAGAAATATTGGTCATTTGACATTTGGCGCGGGTAAAAAAAACCAAACCTTCCAAATGAACATACCTGAGGGAGAATCATTCAGGATAGATCTTCTGGAACCCGATTTAAGAGCCGTAGAAAGGGATTTTTTAGAAAGTGGTTATTTCTCTAGGGAAACCAATAGAGATGGCTTTAGGGCAGGATTACCGACTGTATGGGCAGCAAACGCTGATTTGAAATTGTCTAATAAGTTTTTTTTAAGTGTTTATGGACAGAAATTCATCGAAAATAAAGAGAATAACCTGCAAATTCCCGCCATGAACCTTATCTCGTTAACCCCTAGTGCTATTTTTGGCAATTTTGAAGTTTATTCCTCTTGGGGATATTATGACATTGCCGGATTTACGGGTGGCTTAGGATTTCGTTTTGGAGGCTTTTTCATAGGTTCTCATTCAATCTTAACAGCCATGATGGCAGATACAAAAAAAGCCGACTTGCATGTCGGCTTAAGTTGGAGCTTTGGAAAGAAAATAACTGATAACTTTTAAGATTTGAAATTTTCTAAATTCAACCAAGACTTAATCATTGATTTTTTTCCTAAATGGCACCGCAGGCAAACTGAGACTGTTGTACAAATTGAATTCAGGATTGTCTGCCCAAGCAAACCTGACTTCGACCGGATTTTTTACTTTGGAGCTATATACCTCTACCTGGTTGGTTCCTACGATTTTTCCTTTTGCAATCTCAAATTGCCCATCTTCTCCTGCAAGGATAAAACCTGTGACCTCTGTACCGGAGGAAACTTGCAGGCCTTCACCCACATTATTAAAAGTGACCAAAACTTTTTCTCCCTTCTTTTCGACAGATGCGACAGAAGGACCCGAATGGATCACATCCTCCCCATAAGCGACTTTCCTTGCTACCTGCCACAGTCTATGTCCAACATCTTTTTTGTTTCGCGGATGGATATCATTGGCATTTCCCACATCGATGGTAACGGCCATTCCGGTATTGGGAAGATCCAAAGTCTGTGTCTGCGCCTCTCTCAAAAATGCCCAATCAGAATCCGGTTGTACTTCTTCCCTTTTCATAAAATTGGCCAACTGGACAAAAAGAAAAGGAAAATCACCTATCCCCCAAGCTTCTCTCCAGTTTTGGATCATGGTGCTGAAAAGTTGTTTATAATATTGGTGATCACCAGTATTGCTTTCTCCCTGATACCAGATCACACCTTTGATCGGATATTTCACGATGGGTGCGATCATAGCATTGTACATCATACCGGGTTGCCAATTGTACCATTCCACCTTGGGGATCTCCTCCTCGATTCGATTATTGTATTTCCATTCTCCTTCGAGGGAAATCTTCTTTCCACTCGATTTTACAAAGAACTCGCCACTTTTTCCCAATACCGGAGCATTGTTCCAAGTATTGATTATCCTGACTACCAATAGATTTTCGCCTTTGTTGAGCATGGTAGATGGAATAGGGAATTCCTTCACTGCATCGCCATAATCTTTAAATAATAGCCTCCCACCATTGAGGTAGATATAAGCCATTTGTTGGATGTCACCAAGGTTTAAGCTTACATTTTCAGTATCAGTTAAATTGAATTTTTTGCGGAACCATGCAATGTCAGAGAAAGGATTATCGGCAGGAAGATTGACCCTTTGCCAGTCAGCATCATCAAAATCTATGTTGACGACCCCTTTTATTTCTCCATTTTGGGGTGCTGCCACGAGTTCATTTCTTTTGAGTTCCCTGACTTTGTTATCTATAATTTCTTGAATCCAATAATCTTTTCTATCTAAAACATCTTTGGCCTTTGCCTGATACGGTGGAAAGTCAATCAATTTCGTAGCAGAAGTCCATCCCTCGGCAGGAGTTCCTCCCCAATTGCTTTCAATAATTCCAATGGGGACACCTTTTTCGAGGTGATTCTTTTTGGCAAAGAACCATGCTACTGCTGAGAAATTAAGAATATTATCAGCATTGGCCATTCTCCATTCCCCACCCCTGACATCAGTTTTTTCTTTGGCATCGTAGTCATGGGGTATCTTAAAAAAACGGATCAGAGGATATCCACTATCAGCAATCTCTTCAGGCAAACCTTCCACCTGTGCACTCATGACCCATTCCATGTTAGATTGACCTCCTGCTACCCACACATCACCAATCTGTATACCCCGGATTTTTTTTCCATTGACATCCAATACAAATGGTCCGGAAGCAGGCATTGGATCAAATTCCAATGTCCAATATCCATTCTCGTCTATCTCAGTTTCCTTTTCCTGATTATTGAATTTGCCAACAACATTTTTACCGGGTGTTCCATCACCCCAAACACGGATAGGTTGATTTCTTTGGAAAACCATATGATCCGCAAAAAACTTGGGCATAAATACTTCGGTCAATGGTTCATTGGATTGGCATGAAAAAACAAGAAAGGCTAAACCGAAAAGTGTGGCTTTGAAAATAGAATTTCGCATAGTAAGAGGTCATTTGGGAAAGGACGAAATTATTCAATCAGAAGGATTCTGTCAAGGGAATTTTTAACTTAGAAATTGCTTAAATCGCAAAAGGTGTTTACAGCTTCAGCAACAGCATAGCCACACCAAAATAAACCGATAACCCCAACAAGTCATTGGCAGTAGTGATAAATGGTCCCGAAGCTATGGCGGGATTGATACCAAATCTGTCCAAAACCAAAGGGGTAATCGTTCCCATAAATGAAGAAAGTAACACCACACAGAACATGGCCAAACCAATGGTCAAACCAAAAATGGATTCAAATCCATAAATGAAAACAACTACTAAAAACACGAATGACCCCAATACAATACCATTGACCAAGGCGATAAGTAAACCTTTAATAAAACGCTGCCAAGGAGTGTCATCAAAAACTGATTTGGAAGCCAAAGACTGTACGACTAAGGAAGATGATTGAATCCCGACATTGCCGCCTGTCGCAGCAACCAACGGAATGAATGAAGCCAATGCGATGTACTTGCTCAATCCATCTTCAAAAAACCCAATAATCTTCGCACCCATCAACCCACCGATCACTCCAATCAATAACCAAGGCAATCTGGCTTTGGAAATCCTGAATATAGAATCGGATTCCTCGACATCTGAGGAGATACCGGTCATAGCCTGAATGTCCTCCTCAGATTGCTCACGGATCAAATCCAAAATATCATCGACAGTGATTCTTCCTACTAGCCTGTTTTTGGCATTGACCACAGGAACAGATTCAAGGTCATATTTCCGCATGATTTCTGCGACTTTCTCACCATCCATATGTGTTGAGATGGAAATCAGCTCTGGTTCATAGATATCCGAAATCTTGGTGTCAGCCGATGCTAGGATGATTTTCTTGAGTGACACCCTGCCGAGCAGATGTTGCCTGTTGTCTACTACGTAAATGGAATATATTTTTTCCACTTTTTCAGCCTGCCTTCTGATTTCCTCGATGGTCTGTACCACGTTCCAGTTTTTATTGGCACGAATAAATTCCTTTGCCATCAGACCACCTGCTGAATCCTCATCATAGCGAAGAAGGTCTAGGATGTTATTAGATTTTTCCCTTTCCTGAAGATGACTGATGACATCCTCTCTGTCTTTGGTAGGCATCAGGATCAGAATATCAGCAGCATCATCAGATTCCATCTGATCTATCAGCCCCGCCAACTCAATAGGCTCTAATTCACGGATCACCTGAATCAAAGAATCTTCATCCAACTCAATCAGGATATCTGCAGCAGTTGTAGCAGGAAGCAATCTCAACACGTAGATCGCATCCTCCATATTGAGTTCGTCCAATAGAGAAGCAATATCAGCTACATTGGCACCCTCAAAAGATTCAGTGATGAAACCAATATCTTGGATTTCAATGCTTTCCTGAAGACTTTCAAGATATTCTTTGGATAGTTCAAATGATTTTATTGGTTCCAAGATTCCTGTATTTTTAACGTTAATCCGACAAATTCCTGAACGTCCAACTGCTCAGCCCTTTTGTCCATGATAGGATCTTTGGTCAGTTCTTCTGAAAGCCCAAAGGATTTAAGACAATTTCTCAATGTTTTTCTTCTTGTTCCAAAACCCTGCTTTACAACACGGAGAAACATTTTTTCGTCACATGCTAACTTTTTTACTTCATTTCTTTTGAGCCTGATCACACCGGAATTGACTCTAGGAGGAGGATTAAATACCCCCGGAGGGACCGAAAACAGATATTCAATATCATAAAAGGCCTGCAAAAGCACTGATAGAATTCCATAATCTTTGTTTCCTTTTGGAGAAGCTATCCGCTGTGCGACTTCCTTTTGCAACATGCAGACCACTTCGGTCACTTGGTTCCTTTGCTCTAAGACGTTAAAGAGAATTTGGGACGAAATGTTATAAGGAAAATTCCCAATGATAGCATAAGGCTCTTGCATAAGGGTGGCAAAATCCTTTCTCAGAAAATCTGCCTCAATGATCTTTTCGCCCAGACTAGGGTACTTTTCCCGGAGATATTTGATCGAATCCCGGTCGATATCGACGAGATATAGGTCCCATTTTTCGGTCAAAAGAAAATCAGTCAGCACCCCCATCCCGGGTCCGATCTCAAGGACTTTGGAGATGCCTCCATGACCCGTGATGGCCTTGGCAATGCTCTCAGCGATCCCTAAGTCAATCAGGAAATGCTGTCCAAGGTGTTTTTTGGGTTTGACCTTTTCCATGCGGTTAACTCTAAATATTTTATCTAAATTGCATGTCAAAATTAAGAGAATTATCACAAAGCCCTACTATTATTATGATGGCGGCTAGGAGGTTTTTCGGACTTCGGTAAACCTTCGACCCTAACAAAACGGGAAATTTCCTAGTTTTGAAAACATTAAATCTAAATCAATAACCAACAGTATTCTATAAATTTTAATGAACCAAAGAAAAAACAAACCGGTCGTTGGCATCAGTATTGGAGACATCAATGGCGTAGGAGCAGAAGTTACAATTAAGGCACTTTTAGACAACAGGCTTATCAAATTGGTCACTCCTGTGATCTATGCACACGGCAAAGCCCTGACTTTTTACAGAAAGCATCTTGGCATAGAGGACTTTAACTTTATGCAGATCAAAAACATTGAAGAAGTTCACCACAAAAAGATAAATGTTATCAATGCGTTGGATGAAAGCCCGGAGGTAATCCCGGGAGTTGAAACCCATGAAGCAGGCAAATTGGCATTAGCCGCGCTTGACCATGCGATCAAAGATTTGAAGGATAACAAAATAGAAGCCTTAGTGACGGCTCCATTGAATAAAAATAACATCAACAGTCCGGATAAGAAATTTGTCGGCCATACAGAATACCTGACGGAGGCTTTTGGAAGTAAAGACAGCTTGATGTTTTTGGTAGCAGACGGATTCCGTGTAGGATTGGTGACCGGGCATGTTCCATTAAAGGATGTAGCCAAAAATATCACGGCTGAAAAAATAAAGTCCAAACTCAATATCATGCTGAAGTCCCTGAAGGATGACTTTGGTATCTCAAAACCAAAAATAGCAATCTTGGGATTAAATCCTCATGCCGGAGAGGAAGGTCTGCTTGGAGATGAAGAGGAAAACATCATCAAACCATTGATCAAAGAATACAAGGACAAGGGACATCTGGTTTTTGGGCCTTATTCGGCAGATGGTTTTTTTGGAATGATGCACCAAAAGAAATTTGATGGAGTCTTAGCAATGTACCATGATCAAGGACTTATCCCATTCAAATCACAGGCATTTGAGACAGGGGTCAATTTCACAGCAGGACTTCCCATAATTCGTACCTCCCCCGATCATGGGACAGCCTATAATATTGCCGGCAAAAACGTGGCAGATGAAGGTTCGATGCGGGCGGCCATCATGCAAGCATATGACATCATTCGCCACAAAGGAAACTGGGAAGAGGAAAGTGAATAATAATATTTGGATATACACTTCTTTGCCAGTAACTTAATATTCTACTACAATCGGGTAGGATCCCGATAGCCA
>NZ_JAMFLG010000027.1 GCF_023502205.1 Aquiflexum sp. TKW24L
TTTTTAACTTTTAAATTCTTCCTAAATCAAACCGTCACTCCATAAAGTTCTTTCAACTTCTCTACAGTGTAATCTATCTCTTCTTTGGTAGTGAACCTGCTGAAGGAAAACCTTACTGATTCTCTTTCGGGATCGTGGTTGATTGCGCGGAGTACATGCGAACCGACAGTGGCACCGCTGCTGCAGGCCGATCCGCCGGAAGCAGAAATTCCATGCAGATCGAGGTTGAAAAGCAACATGCCCCTATTTTCTTCAGAAGGAGGCAAACTCACATTCAAAACTGTATAGAGACTTTTTTCAAAATCCGTTGAAAGCCCATTAAATCCGACCTCCGGAATATTGTCTTGGAGCGATTCAATAAAATGTTTTTTCAATCCTTCGACATGGGCACGGTGTCCCGCCATGTCTTCATAGGCGAGTTCCAATGCTTTGGCGATGCCTACGATGCCGATAACATTTTCGGTACCTCCACGCATATTCCTTTCCTGCGCACCTCCGTAGATAAAGGGATGGATTTTTTTATCCTTTCTCACATATAAAAATCCTGAGCCTTTTGGTCCGTGGAATTTGTGCCCACCGGCCACGATAGCATCTACAGGAAGGTTTTTGAGGTCGTGAACAAAATGCCCCACTGTCTGCACCGTATCAGAATGGAAGAAAGCACCGTATTCTTTGGTCAGGCCACCGATGGTAGCCAAGTTATTGATATTGCCGATTTCATTGTTGGCATGCATCAGGGAAACCAACGAATTTGGATTCTCCTGAAGCAATTCCTTCAGCTGGTCAAGGTTGATTTCTCCTTTACCGTTGACATCCAAAAGGCTGAGTTTTACTTTTCCTTTTTTGGCACATTCTTCCAAAGTATGCAAAACCGCATGGTGCTCTATCGGGGAAGTGATGGCATGCTTGATGCAGTGAGTATCTATGCCGCAGACGAGTGCAGTATTGTCCGCCTCTGTTCCCCCAGAAGTGAAAAATATTTCAGATGGAGAGGCATTGAGCAATTCCGCTACTTTCTTTCTTGCCTTTTCGATGGCAGACCGGACTTCCCTTCCATGGCTGTGTACGGAAGATGGATTGCCGTAATGCTGCCTCATAAATGGAAGCATAGCCTCGATCACGCGGTCGTCCATGGCAGTGGTAGCGGCATTGTCTAAATAAACTCTCATTTTCTTCTATTTGGGCTGGGTATTGCGTATTTATTTGAAATCTTGGCCAATGGGGAACGATTAGCGGTTCTGTGGACAGTGGACTGTCGTCCGTGGACGAGTATCCGCATCCTATAAAGTCTCCTCAAGTCAAACTACAACATTGTGGATACTCAAATATCATTTTGAACTTGTCACCACTTCTTTGATGTCAAGAATAATTTTATTTGCCAAATGGTCGGCGGTAGCTTGACTTTCGGATTCTGAATAAATCCTGATGATGGGTTCGGTATTGGATTTTCTCAAGTGAACCCACTCTTTTTCGAATTCAATTTTGACACCGTCAATGTCATTGATCGGCTGTTTTTTATATTTCTTTTTAACCTCTTCCAAAATCTTGTCCACGTTGATTTCCGGAGTCAGTTCAATTTTGTTTTTGGATATATGGTAGTTGGGATAACTCTGCCTCAACCTAGAAATAGTTTTGCCAAACTTAGCCAAATGGGTCAAAAACAAGCCTATACCTACCAAGGCATCACGGCCATAATGGGATTCCGGATAGATGACTCCGCCGTTGCCTTCACCTCCGATGATCGCATTTGTCTCTTTCATTTTATTGACGACGTTGACTTCCCCGACGGCTGCTGCGTGGTATTGTCCGCCTCTTTTTTCGGTGACGTCTCTCAAAGCCCGGGTAGAACTCAGGTTGGAAACAGTATTGCCTGGAGTCTGCGAAAGCACATAATCTGCCACAGCCACCAAGGTATATTCCTCCCCAAAAGGACTTCCGTCTTCATTCATAAAGCAAAGTCTATCTACATCAGGATCAACTACGATTCCGAGGTCATATTTGCCTTTTTGGAGCTTGTCGGCGATGTCTCTGAGATTTTCGGGAAGTGGCTCAGGATTATGGGGAAAGTGCCCATTTGGTGTACAATACATTTCCTCAATATCTTCCACGCCAAGTGCTCTCAGCAACTTTGGTAAGGCAATGCCTCCTGTAGAATTGACACAGTCAATGACAACTTTAAACTTTTTGGCAGCGATGGCTTCTTTATCGACAAGTTTGAGTCCAAGGATGTGCTCCACATGTCGGTCTATGTAATCATCGATCTGGGTATATTTTCCCAGCTTCTTGACTTCCGCAAAAGAGAAGTTTTCTTTCTCGGCGCTTTCCAAAATGGATTTTCCTTCAAGATCTGAAATAAATTCCCCTTTGTCATTGAGCAGTTTCAAGGCATTCCATTGAATGGGATTATGGCTTGCGGTAAGGATGATTCCTCCTCCTGCTTTTTCCAAAGGAACAGCCAATTCGACTGTCGGTGTTGTGCTCAATCCAAGGTCAATTACATCGATTCCAAGACCCTGTAGCGTCGCCGCAACAAGTTTGGAAACCATTTCTCCTGAAATCCTTGCATCCCTTCCGATGACCACTTTGGGATTTTTGGTTTGACTGATTACCCAGCTCCCATATGCGGAAGCAAATTTGACAACATCCAAAGGAGTCAACCCCTCACCAGGTTTGCCTCCGATAGTACCTCTGATACCGGAAATAGATTTGATTAACGCCACATTGAAGAGTTTTAAGTTCTAATTGAAAAATCCCGAAAATCCGGGAGTTGAAAAATATTTATTTGAATTTGGCCAAAACTTTATCCACTTCATTGTCGGGATTACCGCAGGAACTGTTTGAGTCAACGGTCTTTCCGCAATAGCCGCAAGTTCCTCCATCTTTGTTCAAGAATGGGTTTTGTGAAGCGCAGGTTCCTTTAAATTGTCCATTTTTGATGAAAATAAGCCTTACAGACATCAAAACAAAGAACAAAGCCAAAAATCCTAAAGTCAAATACAAGGTTGCCATATCAATTTAATTTGCACAAATTTACGTAATACTTTCAAAACGTCCTCACTTTCCGATTAGTTTCCCTCACATGTCCGACCTATCACATAGAAAATCCCAACTCGACTCTTTTGACAGATTATTGACCATTATGGATGAGCTCCGGGAACAATGTCCATGGGATAGAAAGCAGACCATTGAAAGCCTCAGACATCTCACCATCGAAGAAACTTTCGAGCTTTCAGATGCGATCTTGGAAAATAACCTTGAGGAAATCAAAAAGGAACTTGGAGACATTCTCCTCCACATCGTTTTTTACTCCAAAATCGGTGCCGAAAAACAAGCATTCGATATCGGGACAGTGATTGATAGCCTTTGTGAAAAACTGATCCGCCGACACCCACACATTTACAGTGATACAGTAGCTAAAGATGAAGAAACTGTCAAACAAAACTGGGAGAAAATAAAACTCAGTGAAAAAGGAAATACCTCTGTTCTTGGTGGCGTGCCTAAGTCACTGCCCGCTTTGATCAAAGCGATGAGAATTCAGGAAAAGGCAAGAGGAGTAGGATTTGATTGGGAGGAAAAGCATCAGGTCTGGGAAAAAGTAGAAGAGGAAATGCAGGAATTCAAGGAAGAATTCAACACCTTGGAGGGACAGGAAATAGACAAAATAAAAGCCACAGGGGAGTTTGGAGATTTACTTTTTTCCTTGATCAACTACGCAAGATTTATAGATATCAATCCTGAAGAAGCACTGGAGCGTACCAACCTAAAGTTTATCAAACGCTTCCAGTATCTGGAACAGGCTGCAAAAACAGCCGGAAGAAAAATTGAGGACATGAGCCTAGCCGAGATGGATGTGTATTGGGAAGAAGCAAAAAAATTGTAGCAAAATATCCGTTTTCAAAATTGATCTGTCAATTTACAATAATGAAGCTTCCCAAACTCAGAAAGCAATTGGAATTTTGGTAACCCTAAAAATTATTCAAACTAAATCATTTAAAATAACTCGATTAAAAGCACATTTTTCTAGAGACAAATAACAAGTATATTGGTGCAAAATAAAATTTGGAAATTTTGATTTTTTTGGCTTATTTTAACTGAAATTAAAATGTAATCACCCCACATTTTAATCCAAAACTCTTCAATTGTTCCTTTGCAAATATTGCCATGAAATCTTTTCGGCTTCTATTTCTCTTGGTATTTATACAATTTGTGTGCATACATCAAGTAAGTGCGCAAGTTCAATCTTATATGGAATTGGATTTAAAGGTTCAATCCTGTATTGCAAATAGTGAATGGTTCCGCTTGCTAGACCTAGCAAAGGCGCAGATCCGGGTAGACGTTGACCGGCCAGAAGGTTATTATAATTCGGCTCTTGCCTTTTACAATCTAGGGAAAAATAAAATGGCCAAACCTTATATGTCGCATTTGAGGAAAATGGAATTGGGTGGGTTGGAGTCAAAGGTGAAAGAATTGAACACTAAACTGAATGCTGGCAAAAACCCTCAGATAAAAGAGACTTTCTTTTTGAATTATGATGCAAAAAAAGGAATCAGGCTTTACGACCGAACTTTTTTCTCCTTTACATATGATACAAAAATACCGTTTGGGCTAGTTATCGGGTCAATAAACCACCACGGCATTGCTCCTTATATCCAGCTGAGAGCCAATACTGAAATCTTCACCAAAGCCAGTGATATAACTGTAAGAAGCAATGGGAATATCTACGGTTCTCAGGGAAAAGATGCTCAGGCAACAGGCACGATTAGACAAGGATCCGCAGAAATGGTCATGGGAATTAATTGGAAGATTCACCAGCCATTATGGATGTATTTTGGTGGAGGACTCAACCACTCGAGAGAGTTTTGGGAGGTGGAGATATTTGAGGAAAATGGAAGTAATCTGGGAAGCTTCTGGGCTAGAAACAGTGAAATCAACATCAATAGAGCAATTTTGGAATCAGGGTTTATATTAGACTTCAAGGGATTGAATCTTAGGGCAGGAAGCAGTCTTGCAGGATTTGATTTTGAAAATCTTAGATATCATTTGGGAGTTGGGATTTCCTTCAAAAAGAAATAAGAATTTCTTCTTTTCTACAAAAAGTTAAATAGCATTATATTCAACTTCAGGATCAAAAATTCAGAAGTGGAAAAAGGTATTCAAAAGGATTGTTTTAAAGATAGAATAAAGGGAATAGGGGAGAATTATTCTCTCTTTGGCCAAGACCAAAATATGGAATACCTGCATCAGATGCGGGTAGAGATCAAAAAAGCCCATTCCTTGCTGAAACTCCAACTTTTCTCAGATTCCGCAAACCAAGCCATTCAGCATTTTAAGCCTGTCAGAAAGATTTTTAAGAAGGCTGGCTTGATCCGGGAAGCGCAATTAAATCTTCAAAATATTGATTTGATTCGAGTTGAAGATGAAAAAATCAGGTTACTTCTTCAAACTAACATTGAAGAAGGAATTAAAATTTTCCTCTCCAACACTACTGACTTTGGCAGTAAGCTTGAAAAAAGTGGAAAGAAAACCCTGAAAAAAATTAAGGAAATCCCTGACAAAAAGGTATTGGCTTTTTATAGAACCCAATTGCAGAAGGCGAGCAAAAATTTCAAAAGGAAGCTTTTTATCAACCACCTTCACGAAAGCAGAAAATCATTAAAAGTTTTGAGCCACATCCATGAAATCCTTCCAAATAACTTATTTGAGGAGTTGCAAATAAATTGGGTATATGTAGAGCTTCTTCAGCAAAAAATCGGAAACTGGCATGACATGCACCTAACGGAATGTTGGATGAAAAAAAATAAAGCGAACAAAAAAGACCTGAAGATTATCCAGAAAAATCTTCAAGAACAGCTTGTCGAAATCAAGGAAATAAAAAAAGATTTTGAAATAAAGGCATTGGGGTTAAATGGGAATGGAGGATAGCATGGCGTGAGAATCTGCCATTTATGCCTACTTTTGATATAAAAATAGCAATGTCTAACGCAACCCTTCCCGAAGCATTCATATCCCAAATGAAAACTTATCTTGGAGAAAATGAATTTGAGGAATTTTCCGTGGCTTTGGCAAAAGATCCGAAAGTGTCTATTCGGATTAACCGACATAAAACCCAAATCCAACCCGAAAATAGCAAACAAGTTCCTTGGAATGAAGATGGGTATTTTTTAGAAGAAAGGCCTTCATTTACGCTAGACCCACTTTTTCACGCAGGATGTTACTATGTCCAGGAAGCCTCCTCTATGTTTATCCAACATTTACTGAATAGTATTGAGGCTCCACAGGATGGGATTTATCTAGATCTGGCAGCAGCGCCAGGGGGGAAATCTACATTATTGAGTAGCTATTTGGGCAACAATGGTTTTCTGGTAGCCAATGAAGTCATCAAGTCCCGGGCAAGCATTCTCAAAGAAAACATCATCAAATGGGGGATAGGGAATACCCTGGTCACCCAAAATGACCCTGAGCACTTTGGGGATTTGGGAGGTTTTTTCGATTTGGTATTGGTAGATGCCCCTTGTTCGGGCGAAGGAATGTTCCGCAAAGATCCGAACGCCATGTCGGAATGGTCACCGGACCACGTGTCACTTTGCGCCGCCAGACAGGAAAGAATCATGGATCAAGCTGGCGCATTTGTCAAAGGTGGTGGCTACCTGATTTACAGTACCTGTACATTCAACGAAAAAGAAAATGAAGAAATGATCAGGTTTATTGTATCTGAGTACGATTATGAACCTATAAGAATTCCCTTAGAGAGCTCTTGGCGAATTGTGGAGTCGAAAGTGGATATTGATGGAAGTAGCTATTTCGGATACCGGTTTTTCCCACACCGAGTGGAAGGTGAGGGATTTTTTATTACGGTATTGAAAAGACCGGAAAGTGCCTTGGTACACGAACCCAAAAAGACCAAAGATTTTAAGCATCCTTACCTCAAACCGGTCGGAAAACAAGATGCAGAAAAATTGATCATACAATTGGGTTTACCCGATTACAGTTGCTTTTACAATCTTCAGGATAGTTATTTTTGGGTAAATAAAGATTTCCAGCAGCACTTTGAATATTTATGCAGGTTTTTAAATATCCGGTATTTTGGAGTAGAACTTGGCAAAATCAACAAGCAGCAATTTATCCCCAACCATGAATTTGCTGTTAGTATCTTACCAAAATCAGGATTTTTGACTGTTGATCTTGATCTGAAGGATGCTTTGGATTATTTGCGAAAGGAGGATATTCCTGTTAAGAATTTGCCGGAGGGTTGGGTTTTGGTGACTTATGAAAATATGCCCTTGGGATGGCTGAAAAATCTTGGTAACCGGACAAATAATTACTATCCCAAAGATTGGCGGATCAGGATGAGGTAATGTATCAAAACAGCCCTCCTTTGATTTTTTTGGGATTTTGGCTGGTATGAAATATTTTTAAAATAATAATTTCACTGTTGGTTACTTCATAAATTATTTTGTAGCTCCAAATAGTTCTTGACCGAAAATTCCCTTCCAATTCTTCTAAGAAAGGCTCTTTGGCAAATTTTTCCTCATAGAGTGGTATATTTTTAACTATTTCTAAAATTCTATTTTTTACTTTTTTTGCTTGAACTACAGAATCTTCTTTAATGAAAAAATATATATTCTTTAAATCCCCTTTTGCTGAAATATCCCACTTGATTGGGAGTTTTTTACCAGGATTCGGATTCATTTTCTACTTCCTCCTGGTTAAAAAAAATTCCTGATTTTACCCTTTTTGAAGCTTCAAATAATTCTTTCCTAAGGCTATCACCACTAATGGCACTTCCATCTGAGGATATCCCAATAAATTCTTCCTCAGAAATAATTTTTTTTTTTGGGTTGTCAAAGACTCTCCCTGCTTTAATATCGGCTTCAGCTTTTTCAGCATTTTCAATTAATTGAATTCTAATCGCCTCTTCAATTGATTTGCTTTCCAAAAGTTCTTTAATGCTTTGCAAAACCTTCAAGTCTGAAATTTCCTCTAACATTTCTTTCAATTCATTTTTAAGGATGTTTAGGTCTTCCATACGTCAATTTTTTTATCAATTTACAAATTTTCCAATTTGAAGGAAATTATTTCTCCTCAAAATTGGACATATCCACCACTTCATCTTCAAGGTAATGCGGATAAATTTTCAAATGCTGTTTTTTTACTTCTTTGACTAATGTTTCTCTAAAAACATCCACATTGGTACCAAGTTCAGCCGCCATAAATACCGGTAAAATTCCATATTTCTTATGGTATGCAATAGATAGCTTTTCAAAATCCAGATACTTGTTCTCAGCAACTTCCAATTCGGTCATGTGCATCATTTCTTCCTCGGAAGGCATTTTTGGCACCATGTCGATTTTGTTGAATACCAGTAAAATAGGTTTATCTCCTGCTCCTATTTCTGTCAGGGTATTGTTGACAACAGTGATATGGTCTTCAAAATTGGGATGCGAAAGGTCAACCACATGCACTAACAAATCCGCTTCCCTGATTTCATCCAAGGTAGATTTGAAAGATTCAATAAGGTGAGTAGGAAGCTTTCGAATAAATCCAACTGTGTCTGAAAGGAGGAAAGGAATATTTTCATAGACCACCTTTCGGACCGTTGAGTCCACGGTAGCAAAAAGCTTATTTTCAGCCAAAATATCTGATTTTGTAATCAGGTTCATCAAAGTGCTCTTGCCGACGTTGGTATATCCAACCAAGGCTACCCTGACAATTCCTTTTCTACCTTTTCGTTGGGTTTCACTCTGTTTTTCGATTTCTTTCAGCTTTTCCTTAAGTAGGGTAATCTTATTTCTAATATCTCTTTTATCCGTTTCAATTTCCTTTTCACCGGCTCCACCTCTGGTTCCCGTGCCCCCCCGCTGTCTTTCAAGGTGAGTCCACATTCTGGTAAGTCTTGGCAGGAGATATTGGAATCTTGCCAGCTCAACTTGGGTTTTGGCTTGTGCCGTTTGGGCCCTTTTGAGAAAAATATCTAGGATCAATAAGGAACGGTCATAGACTTTTACTTTGAGTTCATTCTCCAAATTCCTCATTTGAGAAGGTGAAAGGTCATCATCAAATATCACCATATCCACTTCAAAATGGGTAATGTAAGCCCTAATCTCTTCCAGTTTTCCCGTACCCACAAAAGTCCTCACATCCGGCCTCTCCAATCTTTGGGTAAATTTATATACTGTTTTTGCACCGAAAGTTTCGGTCAGAAATGCAAGTTCTTCCAAATATTCATTGACCTGTTGTTCAGTTTGGCCCTGACGGATCAAAGCCACCATCACCGCGGTTTCTTGGATAGGGGCAGTTTCAAACAATTTTTGGAATTTTCTTGAAATTTTACTCATATGTATTGACAGTATATTTGAAAAAGGACGACAAACCAAAAATAGTTCCAAACCGGAATGTTTACAAATTTAACATCCTAAGGACAATAAGCTTTATATTTGGCACATTAATAGCGTAAGCTTGTAGAATAATAAAGTTTAGATTCTTGTAAATGTGATCCGGAAATTTAATCTGTCTCAAATCAAGAACGGGTTCCCTTAATTAACTTATTACAATCCAAAAATATATGAACATTACAGCAACGCCTATCGAAGGTCTTTTTGAAATCCATCCAGTTATATATAATGATGATCGTGGATATTTTTTCGAGGCATATAGAAAGCAAGTCCTCGAATCTGTCGGAGTCGATAAAGATTGGGTCCAGGAAAACCAATCTTTTTCCAAGGTAGGTACCATACGGGGATTACATTATCAAAATGAACCCCATGCCCAGGCCAAACTTGTCAAGGTCTTAAGTGGAAAAATCCTCGATGTGGTCGTGGATCTTAGAAAAGGGTCAAAAACCTATGGAGAAGTTTTTACAAAAATTCTAGATGACCAAAAACACAACATGCTGTATATTCCCGAAGGGTTTGCCCATGGATTTTCTGTGTTGGAAGATGCAGTATTCGCATACCGATGTTCCAATTATTATAACAAATCCAGCGAAGGAGGAGTAATATGGAATGACCCGACATTGGATATTGATTGGCAAGTGGATACACCTATAGTTTCTGAAAAAGACCAATTGCTTCCATCATTTGTAGAATTTACAGAAATGACAAAAGGAGGATTATAATGGGATTATTTGATTTTTTGAAAAGTAAATCAAAAGAAATCAAACTTGAAAAACTGGATCTGAGCTGGATGCAGGGAGACATGCATTCTCACCTGATTCCGGGAATCGATGATGGTTCCAAAACCTTAGAGGAATCTATCGAAATGATCAGCCGTATCCAAAATTATGGAATCAAAAAAATAGTAACCACTCCGCACATCATGTCGGAGTTTTACAAAAATACGCCTGAAATAATCCTTGGAGGTTTGGAAAAAGTAAAACAAGGTCTTCAAATTGCCTCCATAGACATAGAAATCAGCGCTGCAGCTGAGTATTATTTGGATGAATTTTTTCTTGAAAAAGTAAGAAATGGTGACAAGCTACTTACTGTTCACAAAAATCATGTGTTAGTGGAAACGGGCTTTGTATCAAAACCTTTGATGTTGGTGGAGATTTTTTTTGAGTTGGAAATGAATGGCTATAAACCGGTATTGGCGCACCCAGAGCGGTACCAATATCTAGCACAGGACAAAAAATTACTCCACGAACTTCTTGATCGGGATATTTTTTTCCAGATGAATCTTCTTTCTCTTACAGGTTTCTATTCCCGACATATCCAGACTTTTGCGGAATTGCTAGTCAGAGAGGGGAAAATTAAATATCTAGGGACTGATACCCACAACCACCGCTATTTAGATGCTTTAGAAAACTTGCCGGAAAGCAAATACTACGACAAAATCAGGGAAATCCCCTTGTTCAATACTCACCTATGAAGATACTGATAACAGGAGCTACCGGACTTTTTGGAAGTTACCTTTCAAGGAAATTTATGAAGGAGGGAGAAATCCTTGCTTTGAAAAGAGAGCACCGTTCTAAAGGATTGTTGGAAAATTCCGATTCAGGGATAGGTTGGGTAGAGGGCGATATCCTTGATCCACTTTCTTTGGAAGAAGCAATGGAAAATGTGGATATGGTTATCCATTGTGCGGGGCTAGTATCATTCAATCCTGAAGATGAAGAGGAGTTAAGAAAAATCAATGTGACAGGCACAGCCAATGTTGTGAATGCCATGCAGGCAAAGGGAGTCAAAAAACTGATACATGTCAGCTCGGTTTCAGCATTGGGGAGAATGGCTGAAGCCAAGGTGTCTGACGAAAATACCACTTGGGTAGAATCCAAACTCAATACGCCATATGCAGCCTCCAAATACCAAGCGGAACTCGAAGTGTGGCGTGGCGTGCAGGAAGGCTTGGATGCCTTGGTGGTGTTGCCGTCAATCATCTTGGGGAAAGTAAGCGATGACAGAAGCAGCACCCAGATCTACCATTATGTACTGGAGGAAAGTAAATACTATCCAGCAGGCACCCTCAACTTTATCGATATCCGGGATGCCGTAGACATTACTTACCAACTATACAAAAAAAATCTTTGGGGTGAAAAATATATCCTTAACCATAGTGCTGTGCTTTACAAGGATTTTTTCAACACCATGGCTAAAATTTTCGGAAAAAAAGCCCCTTCAAAAAAAGTTAGCCAATTTCAAATTAAGCTAGCCATATTTTTTATTGGGATCGGAAGACTTTTTGGATTGACCAAAAACCCACTTAACAAACAGACAGCGATGCTTTCACAGCTTTCGATCACGATGGACAATAAGAAAGTCCAAGAGGAAATTGACTTCAAGTATCGTACTTTGGAAGAGAGTTTCAGGTGGGCAATGTCGAACGAAAAATGACCTTGAGACGTTTACCCATTTGAAATTTCAAAATCTAATCTTTGTGGAATTTGGCTGATATTGGCTACTTCCATAAAAAAATAATTAAAGATGGATTTTGCGCCAAGAAATAATTTGGTATCTTAAGTAAACTATTAAAAGAAACAGATGACCGGAGATTTTGATAACGATTGGGAAGAAGACAAAGAACTTGTAGAACGGTTTGAAAATTCACTTAAATCCAATTTGGATCTTTATTTTGAAGAAGAGGAATTAGAAAACATTGTCCGGTTTTATTTCGATCAGCAGAAGTATGTAAAGGCACTCAAAGCATCTGCCCATGCTTTGGAAAAATTTCCTTTTAGTGTGGAAATCAAGTTGCTGAAGGCTCAATGCCTTATATTCAATGATGAGCTGGAAGAAGGATTGGAAATTCTAGAAAATCTTAATAACCTTTCCCCAAATAACGAGGACATCGTGTTGGCACTTAGTCAGGCTTTGATGATCAATAGCAATATCAAGGAAGCGATAGAATTGTTGGAGAATTTTTTGCCATTGGCGGAGGACAAAGCTGAAGTGTATTATACACTTGGAAACCTCTACAAGGCCAATGAAAACAATGCAAAAGCCACTTTCTATTACAAGGAATGTGTGAAAATAAGGATCAACCATGAGGATGCGTTATTCCAACTGGCAATGATCACCGAGGAGGAAGGTTCATTTGATGAAATTCTGGATTTTTATCAGGAATTCATCGATCAGGATCCTTACAGCGCCGGCGCATGGTATAATCTTGGTGTAGTGTATAATAGACTTGGCAGGTTTGAAGAGGCGATTCAGGCATACGATTATGCTTTAATCATTGATGATGCTTTTGCATCTGCCTATTTCAATTTAGGCAATGCCTACATGAATACCAACCAATTTGAACTTGCGCTGGAGGCCTATCAAAATACAATTAATTGCGAAGGGGCAAATGCTGAAAACTGCTGCTACCTAGGGGCCGCTTATGAAAAGCTGGATCAGATTGACCTGGCTTTCAAAAATTTTAAGAAATCTGCCAAACTGGATCCTGAATATGATGATGCATGGTTTGGATTGGGGATGTGCATGCTCAAAAAAGAAAAATTTTTTGAGGCAATCCATTATTTCAAAAAAGCAATCAAACTCACCAAAGAAAATGCAACTTACTGGGTTGGTCTGGCCGATGCAGAATACAACCTTGGCAACCTTCAGGCAAGTTCAGAAGCCTATGAAGAAGCCATTACACTAGAGCCCGGGATTATCGAAACTTATGTCAATCTATCTATCATTTATTTTGACCAAAATAGGTTTGAAGAAGCTGAAGATGTGATAAAAGAAGGCATAGAAGAATTGCCTGAAGAGGCAGAGCTTTACTATAGGTTGGTTGTCTATTTGCTTAAATCAGCTAAATACAAGGAAGCCTTTTCATATCTAGAAAATGCATTAACTTTGGACTTTGGAAGACATACGATGTTGTACGATTTGATGCCTGAAATCAAACACCAAAAGGCAATTTTCAAAATCATCTCCCAATATAAGGATGCAGATAAGTCATCCGATCTAAACAATTAATTACCTGAAATTCGAACTTAATGAATTATGTTCTGAAGAATCTGCCGGTACGAACAGAAAAACCACGTACTACGGGGTTTACTATGGTTATGGACAAAGGCATGGGCCTCAAAGAAGCCGAATACTTTGTGGAAGCAAATAGTGATTTTGTTGACATCATCAAGTTAGGATGGGCAACTTCCTACCTTACCAAAAATCTTGCACAAAAAATCCAGATTTATAAAGATGCAGGCGTACCTGTTTATCTTGGTGGTACCTTGTTTGAAGCATTTGTCATTAGAGGACAATTTGAAGATTACAGAAGGGTTTTAGAAAAATTTGACTTGTCTTTTGCGGAGGTTTCTGATGGTTCTATCAGCCTCAATCACGACAAAAAGTGCGAATACATTCAGATCTTGGCAAAAGATGTGACAGTCTTATCCGAAGTTGGGTCCAAAGACGCCGCCAAAATCATCCCTCCTTACAAATGGATCGAGCAGATGCAAAGTGAGCTTGATGCAGGTTCATGGAAAGTCATCGGTGAAGCAAGAGAAGGTGGAAATGTAGGCTTGTTCAGGGATTCGGGAGAAGTCAGACAAGGTCTTGTGGAAGAAATCCTGACCAAAATTCCTGAGGACAGAATTATTTGGGAAGCTCCCCAAAAAGAGCAACAGGTTTGGTTTGTAAAACTTTTAGGGGCCAATGTCAATTTGGGTAATATCGCTCCAAATGAACTTATCCCGCTTGAAACCATCCGGTTGGGACTGAGAGGTGATACATTTGATCATTTCTTAGGCGCACACCTCATGTAATATATTTTGGACTGTCCTTTTTCATGGGCAGTCCTTTTTTTGATCCATCATGAACTATCTCAAAGATTATATTTTAACCTTCCTCAAAGGAATGTCAATGGGAGCGGCAGATGTCGTACCCGGTGTGTCAGGGGGATCTATCGCCCTCATTGCAGGGATTTACCAAAAGCTTTTGGACAGCATCAAGTCCATCGACAAAACTGCCCTTGGGTTTTTATTCAAATTCCAAATCAGGAATCTTTGGGAACATATAAATGGGAGCTTCCTTTTTACACTGCTTGCGGGCATCCTGACAAGTATATTTTCCTTGTCCAAGGTGATAACCTATTTGATGGAAAATCACCCAATTCCCTTGTGGTCGTTCTTTTTCGGACTGATTGTCATCTCAGCAATCATCATTCTAAAAGATATCAAAAGATGGAATTTTGGGGTATTTCTTGCACTCATTATAGGCACAGTTGCCGCTTATTGGATCACCGGATTGCCACCTACGACCACCCCTGATGCGATTTGGTTTACTTTTGTAGCAGGTGCCATAGCCATCTGTGCGATGATTTTACCCGGAATTTCTGGAAGCTTTTTATTGCTGGTCATGGGCCAATATGAAAGAATCCTTGGAGCAGTCACAGATAAAAATTTCCTGATTATTGCCGTTTTCGGTGCCGGATGTGTGGTTGGATTGCTTTCTTTCAGTAGGCTGATATCTTGGTTATTGAAGCATTATCATGCGATCACGATTGCAGTTTTATCAGGATTTATGCTCGGATCTCTCAATAAAATCTGGCCTTGGAAGGAAGTGCTTTCATACCGTATGTCATCAAGTGGCGACCAAAAGCCATTTTTGACAGAGAACATAATGCCCCAGAATTACCTAGAAGTAACAGGACAGGAACCTCTAGTGCTATATGCCATCCTTGCTTTTTCTTTCGGTATTCTGTTGATATTGGGAATTGAAAGAACCGCTAATTACCTTCAAAAGAGATGAGAAAATTCGGATTGATAGGCTATCCTTTGACCCACTCCTTTTCGAAGAAGTATTTTACTTCAAAATTCGAAAAAGAAGGAATTCTGGACTGTCAATACGATTTGTACGAAATCCAGGACATATCTCATTTCCCCAAAATCCTGTCAGAAAACCCCCTATTGGAAGGTATTAATGTTACTATTCCTTACAAAGAAAAAGTCATTCCATTTTTAGATGAATTGGACCCGGCCTGCCAAAAAATAGGAGCTGTCAACTGCATCCAAATCAAAGGAGGAAAACTCAGAGGTTTCAATACCGACTACATTGGATTCAAACAATCTTTGGAATCTTTCCTTGGAGAAATCAGGTCAAAAGCATTGGTACTAGGCACTGGCGGAGCTTCCAAGGCCGTGGTACAGGTACTTTCAGATTTGGGTATTCCTTTCCTCATGGTGTCAAGAAACCCTTCTCAAAATGCCAATTGGATTACCTATGGAGATTTAGAAGAAAATCGAGGCATACTCGAATCCCACCACCTGATCGTCAATACAACTCCGGTAGGAACTTATCCAAAAACCGAAGAAATGCCTGAAATCAACCTCAATTACATTACAGGGATGCATAAAGTCTACGACTTGGTGTACAATCCAGAAAAAACTTTTTTGATGCGCTCTATGGAAGCGCGAGGTGCATTGGTAAAAAATGGATTGGAAATGCTCCAACTTCAGGCCGAGGCTGCCTGGAAAATCTGGAACTGATTTCTTTTCACATTAAAAAACCAATTGCCATGTACTGGAAAAAACAATCACACGAACAAATCAAAGAAACCATATTCAATGCCCTGTCCCATAACTTGGACTACAGAGGAGACCACCCGATTCTTGGGATTCCGGGGACTTATCTGGATACGGCAGAATTTTATCCCGATGCACCATTTCTCAAAGATGCGCCCTACATGTCTGCCATGGTCCGAAATCCTAACCACATCGGTGTACATACCCTCAGTGACAAATCTGTCTTAGAGATATTTGAGGGAACCCAAAAAATCGAAAAGGACCTGATCCGTTTGGTTGCGGAAGAAATCCTCAACGGCGATCCAAACCAACAGGACGGCTATGTGGCTACCGGTGGCACAGAAGCCAATATTCAGGCCATGTGGATTTATAGAAATTTTTTCAAAAAAGAATATGAAGCCCGACTTGGGGAAATTGGGCTGGTTTATTCTGAGGATTCGCATTATTCTATGCCCAAAGGCGCAAACCTGCTAAATTTAACCAACATCATCCTCGATGTTGATCAGGAGAATAGAATGATTTCCAAGCAATCGCTGGAATCAAAAGTGAATGCAGCGATGCAGGAAGGAATCAAATATTTCATTGTGATCGCCAACCTGTCCACGACCATGTTTGGCTCCGTGGATGACATTGACACGCTTGGAGATTACTTTACCAATCTCAACGTCCCCTTCAAAATCCACGTGGATGCTGCTTACGGAGGGTTTATTTACCCATTTACCAATCCGATGAGCCGGTTTACTTTCCAAAATCCTTATATGAATTCCATCACTGCGGACGGGCACAAAATGCTCCAAACCCCTTACGGTACGGGGCTTTTCCTGATCCGGAAAGGATACTTTGACTATGTCAAAACAGAAGAAGCGCAATACATCCCTGGAAAAGATTACACCGTCAGCGGTAGCAGATCCGGTGCCAATGCGATTTCCATGTGGATGATCCTTCAGATTCACGGGTCGGAGGGGTGGAAATATAAAATGGAGACCCTTTGTGACCACACTGAGCGGATATGCAAGCGATTGGAAAGAATGGGAGTGGAATATTTCCGTAATCCCTACCTGAATATCATTGCTATAAAGGCAAAATACATATCAAAAGAATTGTCATACAAATATTACCTCGTAGCTAATTCCTATGAATTTGAACCTGAATGGTACAAAATCGTGGTAATGCCACATGTCAAGCCGGGCACGATTGACAGTTTTTTGATGGAACTCGAAGGGGAGCTTCAATCAAATCTTCGGAAATAATTCTCAGGTCAAAAAAACCCAAAAGCAAAAACTTTTGGGTTTTTTTATGAATTTAAAATTTGAATTAAAATCAATTACTTGAAGAAACATGGATCCAATTGACTGAAAAAATGTCAGTTGACTATTTACCATAAATCTAAGGATCCGCAGGGAAACAGGATCAAAAAATATTTCTAATCAATAACCACCTAAAACCACTCATAAATAATTAAGGGAAGATTGAAGGGGATTAGGTAAATTTGAGGCATCTCGCAAGTAATCTATGGAATTCCCAAATGTCTTGAAAGAAAGGCTTAATGAACTCGAAGCATATCACCTCATTGAGACCGATGAAATAACGGATTTTGATTCCCTGACCAAAATTGCGGCAGAAATCTGTCAGACCAAAATAGCCTTGGTGAG
This sequence comes from Aquiflexum sp. TKW24L, assembly GCF_023502205.1. GTDB lineage: Bacteria > Bacteroidota > Bacteroidia > Cytophagales > Cyclobacteriaceae > Cognataquiflexum. The sequence continues at coordinate 17,605 of NZ_JAMFLG010000027.1, forward strand.
TTTTGTGGCGCAGGATAAACAATGGATTAAATCGCACCATGGCATCGATTTGATCGAAACTCCATTAGATACAAGCTTTAGTGTACATGTCATTCAGGAACCTGATCGCATTTTTATCATAGAGGACACAAGCAAAGATGAGCGGTTTAAAGGAAACCCTTTTGTCACGGCTCATCCCAATATTTCATTTTATGCAGCAGTTTCCTTGGTATCCCCGAGAGGCATACCATTTGGAGTACTCAGTGTAATGGACGACAAACCAAAAAGACTGAACGAAATCCAAATCCACACTTTGAATGTCCTTGCAAATCAGATCATTCAATTATTGGAATTAAGGAGGATGCAATGGGAATCGGAAAAAAAAGACATTGATAACCAAGGCAATCAAAAGGGATATCAAGGAGTACAGCATAACCCGCTTCGAAAATCCGAAAAACAAAGGTTGAAGCTAATTGAAAGCGTGATTATGAACACGAAAGATGCGGTTTTGATCACAGAAGCTGAACCAATGAATATGCCTGGACCCCGGATAATTTTTGTCAATGAGGCCTTTACCAAAATGACGGGTTATGAGGCGGATGAGGTTATTGGAAAAACACCCCGGATCCTTCAGGGACCCAAATCCAATTATGCCGAATTGGCCAAACTTGGTGAGGCCATGCGAAAATGGGAACCTTATGAAATCACCACCATCAATTATAAAAAGAATGGAGATCCTTTTTGGATAAACTTTACTGTCACACCTGTAGTAGATGAGTGGGGCCACTTTACCCATTGGATTTCAATAGAACGCGATGTCACGCTCCAAAAAAACCTGGAACTGGAAAAACAATTATTCAGTGACATCAGCTTATTTTTTAATATAGACAACCAACTGAAAACCTGTTTGGAATTTGTAGTAAAGAAATTGGCAGAGTTTGGAGGTTTTAGCCTCACCGAAATCTGGCTTCCTGATTTCGACAAAACCAAGCTGAAAATGATGGCAAACTTCGCTTTGGACCAATCAGGGAAAGATTTTTTTGATTCTAGTTCAGACATCAATGAATTAAATGTGGGAGAAGGACTTCCCGGCAGGGTCTGGCAAAAGGGCAAAATAGAAATCTATCATGTAAGCTCCGTCTCTGAGTTTTTTGTAAGAAAAGATTCCGCCACAAAATCCGGTATAAATTCATTGATTGGAATTCCACTTTCGCATAATAATGAAACCATTGGCACGATAGTTATAGGTGTTAAAAATGCAGATAGTGCGTTTTCTTTTTATTTCGAGTTATTCAAAAACCTGCAAACATTCATTGGATCAGAAATCCAAAGGAAACGGTTGGAGAATGAGTTAAACCAGATTTTTTCCTCAGCCCCTGACATTATTTGCTTGGTGGATTTTGAAGGCCGTTTCCGAAAAATGAATATGGCAGGCTGTGCACTGCTTGGATATACGGAATCAGAAATTTACAATATCGCCTATCAAAACCTGGTGCATGAGGAAGACCGAAATATAACTTCTGAAATAGTCCGAAAACTTAGAGAGGGGGAAAATGTCCGCAATTTTGAAAACAGGTACCTAACCAAATCTGGAGACATCATATGGCTGTCTTGGACATGTAATTCTGCCTTCGATGAGGGGTTGATATACGGGGTTGCCAAAGATGTCACCAAGTTGAAAAAGCTGCAAATGCTGCTGGATGATTCATCAAAATTGGCAAAAGTAGGAAGTTGGGAAATTGATGTTGCCAGAAATACCGTCTACTGGTCCGATACAACCAAAGAAATACGTGAGGTCGAGCCGGATTTTTCTCCCACACTTTCTAAAGGAATGTCGGGATTCGTGGAGGGTCATGACCAGGACACGATACGACAGAGAGTGAGGGATTGTATCCAGAATGGCATCCCGTGGGACGAGGAATTGCAGATCATTACCCATAAAGGAAATCTTAAATGGGTCAGAACCATCGGAAGACCGGTTTTCGAAAACAGAAAATGCGTACGGGTTTTTGGCAGTTTTCAGGATATCCACCAATTGAAAGTGGCTGAAATGAACCTGAAAGCGAGTTTAAACTCCCTCGAAAATTACAAACTTGCCCTTGATCAATCTGCCATTATTGCCTTCACCGATGCCTTTGGAGTGATCATATCTGTCAATGATAACTTTTGTAAAATCTCAAAATACAGCAAAGAGGAAATAATAGGGCAGACACATCGATTCATCAATTCAGATTTCCATCCAAAAGAATTTTTCAAAGACCTATGGGACACCATCTCATCAGGTAAAGTCTGGCGAGGAGAGATTCGAAACAGGGCAAAAGACCATACATATTATTGGGTAGATACCACGATTGTTCCATTTATAGGAGAGGACAACAAACCTTACCAATATCTTGCCATCCGGTTTGACATTACTCCTAGGAAAATTACTGCCGAACAGATTCGGCTTTCCAATGAAAGATTTGAAAAAGTTTCAGAAGCAACCAATGATGCCATATGGGACTGGGATCTCGAAAGTGGTGATTTCTACCAAGGCAAAGGATTTGAAAAACTGTTCGGATATAAAGTGGGCAAAGTCCTTCGTGCTGTGGATATTTTTCAGGACAAATCCCATCCGGACGATATTGAAGGGATTCTTTCTAGCCTCAATGCAGCCATTGAAGATTCCAAAATCAAAAACTGGACCCATGAATACCGTATCATTAATGAAAAAACGGGAATCAGATCCGTAATTGCCAAGGGAATGATCATCCGTAACTTGGACGGGAAGGCCATAAGAATGGTAGGTGCAATCACCGATATTACCCACCAAAAAGAACATGAAGAATCTCTCAAAAATTTGAATAATGAGCTCGAAAGCAAAGCCAAGAAATTGGAATTCTCAAATTCTGAACTTGAGCAGTTTGCATTTATTGCCTCTCATGATTTGCAGGAACCCTTGAGGATGGTGACGAGTTTCATGTCACAACTTGAAAGGAAGTATGGTAATCAGCTAGATGAGAAAGCCCATACTTACATTGGATTTGCCAAAGATGGAGCAACAAGGATGAAAGGCATTATCCGTGATTTGCTTGATTACTCAAGAGCTGGAAAAGTTGAAACTGAAAAGGAAAAAATTGATTTAAACTTATCACTTAAGGATTATGTTCTTCTTAGAAAAAAACTTTTAGCTGATAATGGGGGCTCAATATTGTTTCAGTCACTTCCTTTGGTAGAAGCCTATAAGGCCCCATTAGAACAAACAATTTATAATTTATTAGACAATGCCCTGAAATATTCCAAACCAAGTACTTCTCCTGTCGTGCGAATTAATGTGAAAGATGAAGGCAACTATTGGCTATTTTCTATCCAAGACAATGGATTGGGAATAAGTGAGGAATACTTTGATCAAATATTTGTTATTTTTCAAAGATTGCACAACAGAGACGAATATAGCGGTACCGGCATGGGTCTGGCAATAGTAAAGAAAAACGTGGAAAGCTGGAATGGAAAAATATGGCTGGATTCGATCAAAGGGACGGGAACCACTTTCTTTTTTACTTTGCCGAAATAAAATTATTTGTCTTCTTAAAAATTAAATCTCGCATGAAAAAAATACACGTTTTATTAGTAGAAGATAATGAAGGCGACATACTCTTGACCACGGAAGCCTTTGAAGAAAGTGCTATTCCTACCAAACTGAGTATAGTCAAAAACGGAGAGGAGGCAATAGATTTTTTATTCAAAAGAGGAAGATATAAAGATGTAGAAAGGCCTGACCTGGTTTTGTTAGATATCAACTTACCCATCAAAAACGGCCATCAGGTTTTGATGGAAGTCAAATCCAACGATGATACCAGAAATATCCCCATTATCGTGCTGACCACCTCTGATGCGCAGCAGGACATCAACAAGGCCTATTTCAATTATGCCAACAGCTATATCACCAAGCCGCTGGACATAAAAGAATTTGTGGTTGCAATCCAACAAATAGAAGGATTTTGGCTAGAGCTTGCCAAGCTTTCTAAATAAAACCAAAACTATTTGAAGGTGGCTACCTTTCCGATTTTGAAATAAATTTCGATTGCACTTTTGATTTTAATCAGAATGTAAATATTTGGCAAACAAGTTTTTGAAATCTGGATAAAAAATACAGGATCTCTATTTTTTCACGAAAATTTTATATCTGAAGCAGCATATTTTATAAAATATATCATCATAATTTTTATTTTTATAATTAATAATTTTTATCAATTCACCATTTTAAAAAACATTCTATGGAAGAGATTACCACGTATACGAAAGAGATAACAACTATCACTTCGCGGTTTATGGATTGGGTTTATGTGTTCGGCCCAAAATTGATTGGTGCACTGATTGTTTTTATAATCGGACTCTATGTTGTTAACTTCATTACAAACCTGATTTCCAAAGCACTCAATAAAAGGGGAATTGATGTCTCCTTGCAGACATTTTTGGGAAGCCTGGTAAGCGGAGGTCTGAAAGTCCTTTTGCTGATTTCGGTAGCTGGAATGCTGGGGATTCAGACCACTTCGTTTATTGCAGTTGTGGGTGCTTTAGGTTTAGCAGTTGGATTGGCACTTCAGGGTTCACTAGCTAATTTTGCAGGAGGTGTTTTACTGTTAGTTTTTAAACCTTTCAAGGTTGGAGACCTCATCGAATCCAACGGACAGACAGGAGTTGTCACCGAAGTCCAAATTTTCAATACCATTTTGTTGACCCCGGAAAACAAAACTGTCATTTTGGCCAATGGAGCAGTTTCTAACAGCACAATCGTCAACTATTCCCGCCATGGAAATCTTCGGGTAGATATCAGCATGGCGGTAGCCCCGGACAGTGATGTGGCCAAAGCCAAAAGCGTCGCTTTGGAAGTACTTAACAAGCATGAATTTATATTGGAAAATCCTGCTCCAACAGTGAATGTCCTCAAAGTAGGAGATGGAATGGTCACACTTGCGATACGCCCATATGCATCCCCTGCGCATTATTGGGATGTTTTCTTTTCTGTTCAGGAGCAAATACGATCCGCTTTCAGTGACAATGAAATAGCAGGACCAACTCCAACAAGGGTAATCATCACCAAATAGAATAAAAAGTTTAAACAGCTAATTTTCGAGGGTTTAGTTGGTATCTATAATTTAGTGAGGCTTTTTTAAAATTACAAAAAACTACCATCGTGTAAAAAATTGCAAATAAATACTTTGAAATGGTAAAAAACTGTAAGTTTGTTTTGGCTTTTAATTAAAGAGTCTAAAAAAATCACCAACAACAAATAAATAAGACTATGACCTTATTAAAAAAATTGAGATCAAGTACCCTAATGGCAATGGCTCTTGCATTCCTGTTTGTAGCTTCAGTAAGTTCTTGCGGAGGTAAAAAAGAAGGAGAAGAATCAACCGACAAAGTAGAAAGTGCTGAGCATCCTGCTGAAGGTGCAGAACATCCAACAGACTCATCTTCTGAGCATCCTGCAGATACTACTTCAACAAATTAATTTCATTCAAGTTTTTTATTTTTTTCCTGAAAAGTGTTTGAAAACCGGGTTTCGAGATCCGGATTTTCAAACACTTTTTTTTTGGAGACACCCTAATCTGGGCAGTCTGCAAAAGCTCATCATCTTTTTTCTCCCACAGATTTCGCAGAATAACGCAGAAAAAATTTTTCAGATCATATTTTTATTTACTACTCTGATTTTCTGTTGAAAGAAAATATGGTTTCAGGAAAAGCAGGCTCGCCATTTATTTCCATGATCGGATAGGCCATAAAGTTGATCGGACCTCCGGATGGACCCGGGCTTACTTTGAGGTCACGGCCCTGACTGAATTCAATCCTGTTGGCAGGATGTCTTCCAAAATAATATGTCGCAAGGGCAGTATACTTGTTCCCCTCGCTGATATCGACAGGCCACCACTTTCCCTCTGCATAGAATTCAGCCCAACAATGGTATCCATCAATACCGCCCTCGTCCCTGTCTGAAGGAATAGAAGCACCGATGGAAAACCTCGCTGGAATATCAATAGACCTCGCCAAAGAAATGAAAAACGAATGGAACTCGGTACAATTTCCAGTCTTAGAATCACAGGCATAATTGGAATCCCCACGGCCATATTTCCCAAACTTCATATACCGCATATTGTCAATTATATAATCATACAATGCTCTGGCCTGGACGAGTTTGTTGTCATTTTCCTTTCCTTTGATGGCTTCTTTGGCGATTTCTTCAAATCTTCCCCCGATGGGCATCAGCAGATTGGGCTGAAGGTATTTCTCATCAATCGGTCCCACAGCATCGTAAGGGCCTTTTTCTTTCCGTGAAACTTGATAGGTAATGTCAATTTCTTTTCCGCTGTCCTCAGGTCCTAGCTCAAGAAAGAGGATTGTATTGTCAAAGTCCTTTTCCGTAAGTATCTGATGTTTACCCTGAAGGGCCATCTTGGTCACTTTCACAGTTTGGAAGCTATCGCTTTTTGCAACTGGAATCCACATTTTGGCTGGACCGGTGATCTCGGGAAGTTTGGAATAATAATGGAAATCAAATTTATCCTGCTCTTCCACCACACCAAGCAAATCCGTGGAGGCGGTTTCGACTGGGACGCGGCGCCAGGTTTTATCTACGACTTGTTTCCACGTATAGAAAGGTTTACCATTCAGCTTATGCAGGGAAGTCTCCGTTACCTTCATGTTTCCGGGTTCTCCCTCCATAAAAAAATCCACGTCATACACGTCACCTTTTTCATCAGCCAAGTCCACACAAGCAAAATGCTTCTTTGGACCCAGATTGGAAAGGTATTCTGTGTGGACACGTACCAACTTCAAACGGAAATTTCCCCTTTCGTCATTGACATGAAAATACCCGTCACTTGTCGCTGTCTCGGCGGCTATGTAAGCTTTGATGCCTGCTTCGATCTCAGCAATGGAGACTTTTTTAGGCTTTTCTTCTGTATTTTCTTCCTTTGTTTCTCTTCCGGATTGGCAGGAAACAGCCAAAAGAAGTATTCCTAATATAATTGTAAGTCTGTATCTCATTTATAGGTTGAAATGGGTTGATTTATATATCTAGTCTTTTGCGGAAAAATAAGATTTCCCATATTCTCCAAATATACAATTATCTAAAGAAGGAAATTTCGGAAAAATCACAGCAACAAAATAAGGAGATTAACAGATTCTATTTAATTTGAACATTGATATTCATTATTTTGATCAAAAATATTTTCATAATGGCCAACGCAATCCACTTTCTTTTTCTTTTGATTACCCTAAACTTGGTTAGGGATTTGGATTCCAGACCTTCCAATGGAAAATCTTACGATTCGAGACCCAAAGTCTCGTTCACTTTTGATGATGGATCGACCCGGGATATGCCTAATTATACTTTGGAAGAGTGGAATGAAATGATTCTTACCAACCTAAGAAAACATCAAGCTAAAGCGGTCTTCTTTGCTAATGTAGGACCATTACAAAATGAAAAAGGGAAATATGTTCTTTCTTCTTGGGACAAGGCAGGACACAAAATCGCCAACCATACTTATACGCATCCGAGATTCAGTGACCCAAAAACAACATTGGAAATGTTCAAAACGGAATTGCTTCGCAACGATTCTGTCATCCGTTCTTACCCAAACTTCTACCAATACTTCAGATTTCCTTACCTCAAGGAAGGCGAAACCAAGGAGAAAGTGGAAGGCTTCAGGGCTTTTCTGAAAGAAAAAGGCTACAAAAACGGCCATGTCACCATTGATGCCTCAGACTGGTATATCGCAAGCCGCCTTGTCGAAAGACTCAAGGAAAACCCACAGACTGATGTCAGCGCGTTCCGGGATTTTTACATCGAACACATGTTTGACAGGGCAGTGTTTTATGATGGATTGGCTGATCAATTGACAGGAAGGAAAATCAACCACACGATTCTCTTGCACCATAACCTGGCATCGGCGTTGTTTCTGGATGACCTGATCGCACATTTCAAGGACAAAGGATGGGAAATAATTGATGCAGAAGAGGCCTTCAAAGACCCGATTTTCAATGAAGTACCCATGGTGGTTCCTGCCGGGGAAAGTCTGATTTGGGCCCTCGCCAAGCAAAGCGGAAAGTATGACAAAGACCTCCGCTACCCTGCAGAAAACGGAGATTACCTCAAAGCAAAAATGGATAGCCTCGGACTTTGATCAAAATATAATTTCACAAAAAAAAGCGGTAGGTAAAACCCACCGCTCCATATGCTTCTTTTGGAATTGATTACATTTTTGCTGAATAATTCGGAGCTTCTCTCGTGATGCTCACATCGTGTGGATGCGATTCCTTGACACCGGCGGCAGTGATTTTGACAAACTTGCCATTCTTCTGTAAGTCTTCCACAGTCGGGGTACCACAGTATCCCATTCCTGCCTGCAGGCCTCCTACCAATTGGTATAATACTTCAGACACCAAGCCTTTATAGGCTACCCTACCGACGATTCCTTCAGGCACAAGCTTTTTGATGTTGTCCTCTGCATCCTGGAAATAGCGGTCTTTTGACCCAGATTCCATCGCTTCGAGCGAACCCATTCCTCTATAAGTTTTGAATTTCCTTCCTTCAAAAATCAGCATTTCACCGGGCGCTTCTTCTGTTCCTGCCAGCAAAGATCCGATCATAATTGATCCTGCACCTGCGGCGATTGCTTTGACCAAGTCTCCTGAATATCGGATTCCGCCGTCAGCGATGACGGGTACATTTCTTCCTTTCAAGGCTTCCGCACATTCGAAGACCGCAGAAAGTTGCGGAACTCCGACGCCTGCAATCACCCTTGTGGTGCAAATACTCCCCGGTCCGACGCCTACTTTCACTGCATCCGCACCCGCATCTGCAAGTGCTATTGCAGCCTCAGGAGTTGCAATGTTACCGACGATGACTTCCAAGTCGGGAAAAGCATCTTTGATTTTACGGCAGGCATCCATCACGCCTTTGGAATGTCCGTGGGCAGTATCGATAGAGACTACATCCACACCGGCATTCTTGAGGGCTTCGACCCTATCTACAATATCGGCGGTGACTCCGACAGCTGCCCCGACACGAAGTCTGCCAAACTCATCCTTACACGCAAAGGGTTTATCCCTTCTTTTTAAGATATCTTTGTAAGTAATCAGCCCCGTCAATTTGCCTTCCTCATCTACTATAGGAAGCTTTTCGATTTTGTATTCCTGAAGGACTTCTTCCGCTTGTTCCAATGAAATACCCGCTTTAGAAGTAATCAGGTTTTCACGGGTCATGATGTCCTTGATCTTTACATTGGGGTCTTTGATAAACCTCAGGTCTCTGTTGGTGATGATTCCTTTCAAAACCCTGTTTTCATCCACAACCGGAATCCCTCCGATATGGTATTCACGCATGATGGCTTCGGCATCTCTTACTTTGGATTCGATGTCCAGGGTAATAGGATCGAGAATCATCCCAGCCTGAGAACGTTTTACCTTTCTCACCTGAGCAGCCTGTTGATCGATAGACATGTTTTTGTGTATAAATCCAAGCCCACCTTCGAGCGCGATGGCAATAGCCAACTCAGATTCAGTAACTGTATCCATAGCAGCGGAAACAAGCGGAATGTTGAGTCTGATTTTTTTGGTGAGTTGGGAGGATGTATCTGTATTTCGGGGAAGAACTTCAGAATATCCAGGTACTAAAAGCACGTCGTCGTAGGTGAGTGCTTCAAAAAGAAATTTATTGGAATTAAGATTCATAGCAAATTCGGTTAGGTAACCCTATTTGCCCGTCAAAGATAAGAACATTTTCAGTTGTCGGTCAATTCGGTTTAAAAATAAATTGAAAAGAGACATTAGATGCAAGACACAAGATTCAAGACTTGGATCACCTTAGCTTCCATGGCAAGGAAGTGACATGGTAAATTGAAATCCTAAAGCCTGTCTGAAGAAAAGCCAGGCTTCCAATCGGAAAAGCATAAAGCTGTTCCATACTTCTGTACTCAATTAAACAGAACCATACTTAGGGACAGGTACTCGGAACTTTACGAAGGACAGAAATACGGCTTAATGAAACATCAATTAACAACCAGGTCATTCCTTTTCTGAATGTTTTTTTGGTAGCTAAACCTTGTTTTTTCAAAATTTCCTCTAAATTTAACTCAGTTTTTAAATATCCTCCACGTCTAATATAAGACTATATGAAGATTATCCTCGTCACAGGGGCTGCTGGACTGGTCGGTTCGGAAGCAGTGCGTTTTTTTTGTAATTTGGGATACACTGTTGCAGGCATCGACAACGATATGCGCCGCGTCTTTTTTGGGGACGAAGCTTCTACAGACTGGAACAGGCGTCAATTGGCCGAACAGTTTGGAAGCACCTATATCCACTACAGTGTGGATATCCGGGATCAGAAAGGTGTTGACAACATCTTCAGGGAATATGGAAAGGATATTGACCTCATCATCCACGCCGCTGCACAGCCTTCTCACGACTGGGCCGTAAAAGATCCCCATACCGATTTCTCGGTCAATGCCAACGGTACTCTTAACCTGTTGGAAGCCACACGGCAATTTGCTCCTGATAGTACTTTCATTTTCTGTTCCACTAATAAAGTATATGGAGATACACCCAACAGGCTACCTTTGGTAGAACAGGACCTGCGTTGGGAAATAGACGCATTCCATCCTTTTGCCCAAGGGATTGACGAAACCATGAGTATCGATCAGACCAAGCATTCGCTGTTCGGCGCATCCAAGGTCGCCGCAGATATATTGGTGCAAGAATACGGCAGGTATTTCTCCATGAAAACGGCCTGCTTCAGGGGTGGGTGCCTTACAGGTCCTAGCCATTCGGGAACCCAACTGCATGGCTTCCTATCCTACCTGATGAAATGTGCAATGACCAAAAAACCTTATACCATATTTGGTTATAAAGGCAAACAGGTCCGGGACAATATACACAGCTATGATCTGATCAATGCTTTTTATCATTTTTACCAGAATCCCAAGATTGCTGAAGTTTATAATATCGGCGGCGGCAGATTCAGCAACTGCTCGATGATAGAAGCCATCCAAATCTGCGAATCCATTAGCGGTAACAAACTGGAATATACCTATGCAGAAGACAACCGGATTGGGGACCACATTTGGTGGATCAGCCAAATCGGGAAGTTTGAGGACCATTATCCGGAATGGAAGCTGACCTATGACGTGCCCGGTATTTTGCAGGAAATTTTCCGAAATAATACCATTAGATGGGCATAATGAAGATTGACGTCATGCCAAACTTTCGAAAGTCCCTAAAAGAGGGACTCTTTCTCGGGGCCATACTAGTTTCACTAATCAGTTCCTGTATTATTATGGGGCGGAAGAAAATCTTTTGGAATGACGAGATTTATTCATGGTTCCTGCTCTCAGATCCATCCTTCCTGCACATGTGGGAAGCTTTTAGTGATCAGATCAACAATACCCCCCCCTTGTATTTTCTTATTGGCTGGCTCTGGGCGCAGATTTTTGGCGATTCGGCCTTATCCCTCCGCCTTTTTTCTGCTCTGGGAATCTTTACTGCATTAGTATTAATCTGGTTCATCCTACGTCGCTATTATGATTTTTGGCCGGTGGCTATCGGTTTAGCAATGGTTTTTTGCACGTCCCAATTGATCATGGAGCAAAATACGGAAGCCAGGATGTACGGACTGTATCTGGCAACCGCAGCATTGGCCCTTTTTGTGTATGATTGCATTTGCCGGACACTTGAGCCGAGAAACAAACTTCTACTAATTAATTTTTTGGCGCATGCCGCCTTGATCCACACCCATTTGCACGGGGCATTTTACAGCGGAACACTTTTGGTTGCTTTGATCGTTTATGACTTCTTTTTTAAGAAGCTAAGTTTAAAGGTTTATCTCACCATTGTCGGGAGCTGGTTCACCATTCTTTTGTATTTACCTGCCTTTTTTGTTCAGATCGGAGTAAGCAAACCCCAAGGATGGCTTCCAGAGCCGGTAGTAGGGGATTTGATAAATTTATTATTATGGCGCAATACTTTTTTAAATTACAACAGTTTATTTTTGTTGATTTTAATTACTGCTCTTGGGTATATTCTGATACCAAGAACACAAAACCCAATAGGCCAAAACAAGAAAAAACTTGAAGACACAAAGCATCTTTTATTGGCAGCACTGAGCTGGGTAGTCGTACCTATTGGGGTCTACTTACTTTCAAAAATCATGCAGCCAATCTTCTGGAGCAGATACTTTATGCCTACTGCTTTGGGGATAGGCATTATATTAGTGCACAGTCTCCATCCAATAATCAAAATTATGGGTCTACACGGGGAAGATTCCCCTAAAAGCGTCTTTTTCCTAAAGCGGTCGATGGGATATCGGATTTTTGTTTTACTTCTTTTCCTGTTTTTTTTGACGATCATTTGGATTCCATTAAAAAACAGTATATCCTTTAAACAAAATCCAAGGCTTGCAGAAAGTTCCATCATAATCAAAAACCATTCAGATCTGCCAGTAGTCTGCCAATTTTCCTATTTCTTCTGGGAAAATCATTTTTATGATCCTCAACCGGAGAAATTTTATTTCATTCTCGATGAAGAAGGGGCTTTGGCGGGGAAGAGCGGAATGTTTGGGGCTCAGGAATTTAAACACATGACAGCCTTTCTCAGAAAATATCCGGAACATCTCCATGATCAGGTTGTGGAAAGCGAAACTTTTTTAAGCCGCTTCGATCGCTTCATCGTTATGGACTATCTGGATTACGATAAAACTTGTCCTGAGAAAGTTAAGGGACTGAAGAAAGCAGAATCATGGAATGACATGCACTGTCCTCAATGGATGGAAAACAAAATTCTCCAAAATCCGGAATATAGGGTTACAGAGGTTGAACAAAACAAAGCTAACACTTTTTTATTGGTGGAGAGGGTAAAAAAGTAGTTGATTAAGGTAAAAAGAAAGAAACCCATATACCTTCAAAAGGCAGATTATTTTTTTATGTCAATAAAATATAATAATTGAAAGAAACCAAAAAAACAATGGAAGCTACAGCCCCGGTCAAAAAAGAGCCACTTTTCGATTTCCCCTTGTATCCATTGGGAATAAGGGAGACCTACCGCGATGAATATTGGAAGAAAAAAGATCCGATCTGCAAAGATCGACTCTGGTGGCGGGCACAAACCTTCCGGCATTTGGTACACCTATTACCGCATCAGAACATTTTGGAGTTGGGATGTGGAGCAGGACTTTTCACCGAGCAGCTGATGAAGGTTACGCGAGGGGAAAATCCCATTTCCGCCCTCACTTTTATCGAAGAAAACACCCGTCCAATCCATTTTACAGAATATGTGGAATTTATCAATGTATTCCAGCAACCGGATGCACTAGCGAACCGACAGTTCGATTTAATCGTGGCCATGGATCTCCTTGACTCCAAAAACTGTGCGTGGTTGTTGCAAAAAATCTATGACCTGCTCAAACCGGGTGGGCAAGTGATCTTTTACGAAAGCAATCCCTGGAATATAATGCTGAAGATCAGGGGACTATTTGGCAACCGAGATCCGCGAAACCTATTAAGCAGGCGGAAACTTTATGAACTGATCTCCGAAATTGGTTTTATCCGGGTTTTTGCGGTCTACAACGATTTCGTTTTTGCACCCCTGACGCCCCGCATTATCTGGGTTTTACGAAATCTGTCCATTATTCTGGAAAATACCTCCGGGGTTCAGACCTTGGCCGGTTCCATCCTATTGCGTGTACAAAAACCACCACGACAGGTTGAACACCCCATTACCTCCTTGGTAGACCATCCTCAATTGAAAGGTTCGGTTTCGGTGGTCATCCCCTGCCACAACGAGGAAATGAATATTCCGGTACTTATCGAACGATTGAAAGGTTTTTACGGTGAATATTTGTTCGAAATCATTCCGGTGGATGATAACAGTACGGACAGTACCGGTGCGATATTGCGGAAAATGTCAGAAGAAGACCCCCTCATTCGACCAGTATTTCGCAAACCACCGAACGGTGTGGGCCGGGCCATCAAGGATGGTATCGACGCTTCACGGGGAGCTTATGTATTGACCATGGATTGTGATTTTCAACATTTGCTACCCGAATTGCGCGACCTCTTCGATGCCATTGCACAAGGCTATGATGTGGCCGTCGGCAGCCGGTTTTCCCGGCATAGTGTATTGCTCAATTACCCGGTACAGAAAATTATTGCCAATCGTGGATTTCATTCCATCGCCCAAATTTTACTGCGGCGCAAATTCCGTGATCTAACCAACAACTTAAAGTTGATGCGCAGGGAAGTAGTTGACCGCCTCGACCTCACCCAGCCCGGTTTTTCGGTCAATGCCGAAACGGGCTTACAACCCCTGTTGATGGGCTTCAAAATCAAAGAGGTGCCCATCTCCTGGATCAACCGGACGCCGGATATGGGGGTTTCTTCTTTTAGGCTGATGAAAGTAGGGGGTGGCTATTGGGAAGTACTGAAACAATTGTGGCGGAAAAAGCGGGCCGGAGGATTTAAGGATAAGAAGATGTGACGGATTCACGCAATCCAAAACGATTAACAATTAGAATAAAGTGTCGATAACCCTTATCAATTCACCAAAAAACCACTACAACCCATTCAACCCCAAAACAATCCCCTCCCAGCCATGGCATTCCAAAGTGTTCCTAAAGAAAGAATTAAATAAATCGCTGCAAAAATATTTACTCTTTTGACATTGTCACGGGCATAAAACCAAGCAAAAAGCGGAACGGCTTGAAGTGCATGAAGCCCCAAAAAGTGGAATACCCGAAGGTCTCCATAGGTTTTTGCCCAATTGAGAAAGAAAATTCCTTCCTGACCATCCGGGGCACCAACGGTATGACTCAAGTTTCCCACCATCAGAAAACCTTCCAAACTCGCCACGACAAAAATCAACATCCCCAATTGAATGCCTCTTTTATAGCCTGAAAACAGGGATTCTACCTTTGCGAATAGAAGGTAAGCCCAAAATACCATACCGGTATTGATAAGAATGGCGATCCCCATAAGTTGAAAAAGAACCGCATTACCTATCGAACTGACATTGAAATGGGACAATTCTCCCCTTGAAGCCTGGTAAATGATGATCACCTGCTCGATCAACATCGCTGTGATGATGGTCAGTTTGATCTTTTGGACTTTCCTGATTTGAGGAAGATAAAATAGATACCAAGCCATCGTCCAAGAAAATATCCCGATTGAGACCGCGAACTTCATCGGCTTCATCCAGATATTGACTCCCATCAAAGTCCTGTCATCGAAAAAAGAGGTGACCAAAAGGACGAAAAATAGCAAAAAATTGAGAAGTCCAAACTGCCCTAGGGATTTGCTTCTCTTGAAAATATTTTTGACAAATATCATGGGTGGTAAGGACTCTGATTGAGTTGTTTGATTTTGAAAGCCCTGACCAGAAAGTATAACAACAAGCCAATAGGTCCCATCATAAAAGTTAAAATCAGACAGGGAAATACTTGCCATCGACTGATGTCCTTTTCCCATCCATCCTTGGCAATCCACATTCCGACAAACAAATCAAATGCGAGGTAATGGATCCATCCAGCCAACAATGCTTCATCGGATCCAAACAATAACCTGACCTCTGACAGGGTACTGAATCCCCCTTCTCCTCCTGTGAATAAGGCCGGGATGATGTAGAAAGCATAGGTCAGCGCCATCAAAATAAAAACCCCTGAAAAGAGGGTCTGATAAATCCATTTGCGGGGATAGAAGATAAACAGTGCAATCCATGAGAAAAAGGCCAAGGTGCTGGCCATGCCAAAAACAGCTTCTAGAGTCATGGGAATTAGAGGTTTGGTTATTTTAAATTTAGGAAAAATAATCCCGCAAAGTCGCAAAGTCGCAAAGAAAAAATAGTGGACTACTATAAAACAACATATCTATTGAATTGAATTTTAAAAAAAGCCCAATAAAGACTTTTTACAAAATAAATATTTTCTTATAAGATTTTTGCTCAGCTATTTCTCTTCATTTTCGCAATATAAAAACCATCATACCCGCTATCCTGGGCCAAAACTTTTTGGTCTTCTACCAATTCAAAGTTTTTGCCGTTTTCGGAAGCAAGGAACTTCTCAACCTGCATTTGGTTTTCTGTAGGCAGAATACTACAGGTCGCATAGACCAACAATCCGCCCGGCTTTACCATGCCGGCATAATTCTGAAGGATTTCCTGTTGGATGCCCTGCACCTTTTCTATAGACTCAGGAGTCAGTTTCCATTTGGTATCTGGATTGCGTTTCAATACGCCCAATCCCGAGCATGGCACATCCAACAGCACACGGTCAGCAGATTCCTTCAGTCTTTTGATGGTCTTATTTCCTTCGATGACCTTGGGTTCGATGATGCTGATGCCGTTTCTTCTCGCCCTCAGTTTGGTATTTTTCAGCTTCCATCCTTCCAGGTCCATGGACAGGATCCTACCTTTATTCTGCATCAGTGCGGCAAGATGAAGGGATTTCCCTCCCGAACCTGCACAGGCATCGATCACCCGCATGCCTGGTTCTACTTCCAAGGCTGCCGCCACGAGTTGTGATGAAGCATCCTGTATCTCAAAAAGTCCTTCTTTGAAAGCGGGATTTTTAAAAATATTCTGCCTTTTCGCAAGGACCAAAGCATCTTTGTAACCTTTTGGTGCAAAGGATTCTATGCCTTCTTCCGCAAGTCTATTCATGAGTTGCTCACGGGTCACTTTGAGCGTATTGACCCTGAGGACGACATCTGCTTCTTGGTTGAGGGTTTCGATTTCCTTCTCCCATTTGTCACCAAGCTGTTCAGCCCCCATGTCATCCAACCAATCCGGAATCGACTGTAGCACCGCCCTGTCTCTGATCCTGTCGTATTTTGCCAAGATGATTTTCGGATCCATGCCTTTGAATTCTCTCCAGTCCGGAAGTTCATTTCCCTGAAGCACCCAATAAGTCCCAAATAGGTGGTACAAATCATCCGAGGGACTTACCTCGTTGAGCAATCTCCACCAGCGCACCATTTCATAAGCTGACTCAGCGATAAATCCCCTGTCCCTTACACCCCATTTTGGATTGGATTTCAAAATTCTTTCTATCACCTTGTCTGCGTACCTGTTTCGGTTAAAAATCTCATCGATGGCTTCAATGACTGCACTGACGGTATTGGTGAAGAGTTTCATGGCAATTTTTTGTTTGAGGTCACAAAGATAACAGGATTCCGATGCCCGACAGGCAAAGGTTTAAAATCCCAAAACCGATATTTTTGTTAATTTTGCACCCGCTCAACAATTATTGATTTATGCTTGACAAACTACAAGCGCTGAAGGACAGATTTATAGAAGTAGGCCAGCTGATCATACAGCCGGACTCCATGTCTGACATGTCCAAGTACACCAAACTCAACAAAGAATACAGAGACCTCGAAAAAGTGGTGGACCTGTATGACGAATATAAGTTGGTCAAAGAGAATATTACCAGCACCAAGGAAATCCTCGACAAAGAAAAAGATCCGGACTTTCGGGAAATGGCCAAAGTTGAACTTGACGAACTGAAACAAAGGGAAGAGGAATTGGAGGAATCACTTCGTCAGCAACTTATCCCCAAAGACCCCAATGACTCCAAAAACTGTATCCTTGAGATCAGAGGTGGAACCGGAGGAGACGAAGCAGCGATTTTTGCAGGAGATTTGTTCAGGATGTACCAGCGTTTTTGCGAGAAGAAAGGATGGAAACTGACTGTGCTCGATCTGACTTTTGGTTCATCGGGAGGATATAAAGAAATCATCAGCACCATCACAGGCGATGATGTCTATGGGATGATGAAGTATGAATCCGGAGTGCACCGCGTGCAGCGTGTTCCCGCCACCGAAACTCAAGGCCGTGTCCACACTTCAGCCGCTACCGTCGCAGTCCTTCCCGAGATGGACGAAGTCGAGGTCAACATCAATATGAATGAAATCCGAAAGGATACCTATTGTTCTTCCGGTCCGGGAGGACAATCGGTCAACACGACTTATTCTGCGGTAAGGTTGACGCATATTCCCTCCGGACTTGTCGTGACCTGTCAGGATGAAAAATCCCAGATCAAAAACTTTGAGAAAGCCCTCAAAGTGCTCCGTTCCCGATTGTACGACATTGAATTGGATAAGCACAATGAGGCAGTAGGCGCTCAAAGGAGAACGATGGTCGGGAGTGGAGATCGCTCAGACAAAATCCGAACTTACAATTATCCCCAAAGCCGCGTCACTGACCACCGGATCAATAAGACCGTGTACAACCTCCCCGATGTGATGGAGGGAAATATTGAGGATTTTATCTCGGCCTTGCGTCTTGCAGAAAACCTCGACAGGATGAATCCTTCAGAAATGGAAGATTGAGAAAATAGTCAATAGGTATACAGTCCATGGTCGAAAGCAGGGGAAATTGAAACTCGAACCACATATAATTAATGGTTTTGGTTTGGATCGGGGTAAATAAAGATTATTTGAAATAATAGGGATATTTTCAGATAAAGCTAACAGGATGGTAAAAAGGGAATGATGATTGCCTAAAAACAAAAATCTAGCTTGTTATATCAATTCATAATTCCGCAAACTCAAAAAAAACATAAACTCTTTTTAAGGAAACTCAAAAAACTCCGTTATCTTAAAAAGTAATAATCTGCCACAAAATGAAGATTCAAGGAAAAGGAAATGTAAGCCTGGTAACATGGAATGATGGCCATTATCACAGCTTGTATCCTATCGCCAACAACCCAAATATCGCCAAAAACCTGAGGGATAGTTTTCCTTCTCCATATACCATCCACGATGCGCGCCATTGGATCGAGCACAACCAAAAATTCAACCCCCCCCAAAATTTTGCTGTAGAATTTGATGGTAAATTGGTAGGGTCTGTGGGTTGTGACATCGGCAAAGATGAACTCCGGACCAATATGGAAATCGGATTTTGGGTGGGGGAACCCTTCTGGGGAAAGGGAATCGCCACAGAAGCAGTGCAGTTGTTTACGGAATATGCCTTGGAAAAATTCCCTGCCGTCAAGCGGATTTACGCCCAAGTTTTTGATTTCAATGTACCTTCAATGAAGATTTTGGAAAGTGCAGGCTATGAACCTGAAGCCATCCTGAGACATGCCTTCATCAAAAATGGCAAAGTCGGTGACCTATTTCAGTACGTCATCATCAGGGAAGAAGTGGAAAAATTTATGGATTAAGGTTTTAAAAAACATTCCTTACTTTTGGGGCTGATGAAAACAGCCCTTTTTTTATTTTTTGTATTTTCCATGACCTTTTCCTTGGCTACCGCTCAAGACGTGAATGACACCATTCCTAAATCCGGTGGAATAGACAGGATTTTTGATTTGGGAGACCAGGTTATAGACCTTATCTCGGGTGAAAAGTGGGCTTTCATTCCTGCAGTGACTTATTCCCCTGAAACCAGATTAGGACTTGGCGTCCGCGCCATTCGGGTTTTCAAATTCAAAGGAGAAACCAATCCTAACCTCCGTCCTTCATCTATTCCGATCACACTTCTCTACACACTCAACAACCAAACGATTTTCACCACAGAACTCGATCTTTGGGCCAATGAAAACAAAGAATACTTAAATGGCCGACTAGAACTTTCCAACTTCCCGTTTAAGTTTTATGGCATTGGAAATGAACCTATCACCGAAGAGGGAGAATCCTACACGACCCGATTTGCCTATTTTCACCTGAATTACCAACGCAAAATTATACCAGGAATTTTTGTTGGGCCAAGATATGAATTCCGCATTGATGACATCTACAGGCGTGTTCCAGGCGGTTTATTGGAAACCAGCCAAGTGGCGGGATACGACGGGCAGCGGCTTTCTGGTTTGGGACTGAACCTCAACCATGATACCCGGGACAACATCTTTCAGCCCACCAAAGGATGGAACAACAGATTCAGCTGGATGGGGTTTGCTTCATTTTTGGGGAGCAACTTCAGCTTCAACCAATACACAGCAGATTTTCGAAAATATATCAAAACTACCGATACGCATGTTCTTGCCCTGCAATCGTGGTGGAGTTTCACCACCGGCAATCCGCCCTTTCAGCATATTTCATTGATCGGTGGAAGCGACCGGATGCGGGGATATTTTGAAGGAAGATACCGGGACAACCATGCCATGGTCCATCAGGCAGAATACCGATTGCCTGTCCACAGAAATCTAGGAATCGTACTTTTTGGACATGCAGGGCAAGTGGCACCGAAGATTGGGGATTTTGGGTGGAATAGATTCCGGTACGGAGCTGGTTTTGGATTCCGGTATAAGCTCAATGAGGAAGGGCTAAATATCCGATTGGACATCGCCTTTGGGGATCAGAGTGCATTTTATTTTGGGTTAAATGAGGTGATTTAAGGGTGAATTTTAAAGAAACTATTTTTTTACTCATCCGTTATTTTCTTATTTTAGGAAAACCTTTTTAGCCATATGAAAAAATGCGTGACCTTATTGCTCTGCTTTGGTGTATTTGCTTTTTTCAACTTCGGTCTTTTAGCCCAAACTCCCATAGAAAAATTGACCGCATCCTTCAAGGATTTTAACAGTACTTTCCCATGGGAAAAAGTCTACCTCCATACCGATAAGCCACATTATGTCCTGAATGACACCATTTGGATCAAAGCTTACGGCATGATTGAAAATGGAGGCGATGAGCCGGAAGCGACCAAATCTATTCCCCTCTATGTGGACCTGTACGATGCCAAATTCGAAAGATACATTGACCGCATCATCATGAGGTTGGAAGAGGGCAAAGGTCAGGGAGACATCGTCCTGCCAAAAGACTTAGAGCCGGGAGCGTACTCCCTTCGGGCATATACCCAATGGATGAGGAATTTTGGTGATGCAGCTTATTTCCATAAAGACATTTGGGTTGGCGAATTGGGTGAAGGTTGGGAATATGCGGGTTCGGATTCCAAATTGAATCTAGGCTTTTTCCCCGAAGGAGGAGATCTCGTAGAAGGAATCCAAAGTAAAATCGGTTTCAAAGCCACCGATGCCTACGGGCGGAGTACAGATGTCATTGGCTATATTTTGAACAGCCGGTCAGATACTATCCTGCGATTCCAATCCGAACACCTCGGAATGGGAAGCTTCGGATTTACCCCAAAAGAGAATGAATTCTATGAAGTTTATGCCAAATCACCTGAACAGGATTGGTCTAAATTTGCTTTAAGCAGAATCCAAAAGCAGGGCTATGTCCTTGATTTTGATCCTCTCTATTCGGAAGAAGAAATCAAAGTAGAGATCAGACATAATCTCGCTGCAGCCAATGAGGACAAGAAACTCTACCTCGTCGGACTGTCCAAAGGCCAAAAAGTATTTGAAAAGGAATTTGACGGAAAACAGGCTATCCATGAGACATTGATATCCAAAGACGACTTCTTTCAGGGTCTGATCACTTTTACACTCATGGATGAGGAGACCACACTTTTGGCAGAGAGACTGGTTTATCTTTTCCCTTTTTCCAAAGGAACTGCAATCTTCCAAACAGTAAAAGCTGAATATAAACCCAAAGAACGCGTCCAATTGAACATTGAAGTTCTGGATGAATTCCAAAGGGCTGTGGAAGGAAACTTCTCTGTATCGGTGACGGATGCCTATCAGGTCTTGCAGCCTGAAAATGCAGAGAACATCTATTCTTACTTTCTGCTGAGTTCAGAAGTCAAAGGAGAAATAGAGCAACCAGATTATTACTTCAATCCTGAAAACCCAAATGCTGAAAAATACCTCGACAATCTCCTTTTGACTCAAGGCTGGAGAAGGTTTTCTTGGAAGGATTTGGGAAGATTAAGCAGTCCGCCTACATACGGATTCGAGGAAGGGCTGACTTTGACAGGAAAAGTATATAAGGTGAATGAAAAACCGGTCGAAGAGCCACATGAATTGCGGATTCTTGTAAACCACAGGTTTGGAATGCCTATTGTCTATGAAGGAACGACCAACGAAATCGGAGATTTTTCTTTTGTTGGATTGGACTATTTGGATTCGGTGGGGATATACCTGCAGGCATTTATAGAAAGGGAAAAAAACAGTGGCAAAACTACCGAGGTAAAAAGAAATGAAGTTGCCATGAACATTCCGGGAAATCCCAAATTCCAAGAGAGAAACAAGGCCTTGCTTCCCTCGGGAGATAAATTTGAAGATTTTGACGAATACCTTGTATCTGTCAAAGAAGCAAAAAACATGATGGACCAATTCAGACTCAGCCAGGAAATCGAATTGGGAGAAGTCACGGTGACAGGGAAAAGAAGTTTGAAACCTGATAACCGGGCCATCCAATACAGTAATGCTCCCGATAGAACGATGCCTGTGACCAAAGAATTCTACTATTTTCAAAATGTTTTCCAGGTGCTTAGGGGAAGATTCCCTGGCGTCAATGTGGTAGGAGATGTATTTAGCATCAACCCACCTCCTAGTGTCATTATCAGAGGAGGAGGTGCCTCTATCGCCAACGCCGGAGGAGCAACTTTTTTCATCGACGGTATGAGGGCCATGCCTGGGATGGTAGCAGTTTTGCCGGTTTCGGAAATTGAAAGGATAGACGTACTTACGAGTCTTAGCAAAGGAGCTGTTTTCGGTGCGGACGGAGCAGGAGGAGTTATCAATATACTCACCAAAGCAGGAAATCCAAATTACAACTGGGAAGATGAACCCGTCACCGGCAACGCAACTATCAAATCCAAAGGGTATGTACCAATCAGGGAATTTTACTCTCCATCGGGAACTTATGACATCAGTGCTCCGATTGCGATAGACTTCAGGTCCACCATCTATTGGAATCCCAATGTGGTCACAGACGCATCAGGCAAAACGCAGATTGAATTTCTCCTGACCGAAAGTAAGCCTGAGATGTTTGTTGACCTCCAAGGAATCTCCAAATCCGGCGAACCTATCCATGCCACCTACAGATTCAAAGTGAAATAACATCAGATGTTGAAAAACAATCCCAAACCCATGCTTAGGATTTCTTTGATTTTTCTGCTAACCGTTTGGCTAGGAAGCAAAGATGCTTTTGGGCAGTATAGTCTCAAAGGAAGGGTGTTGGATGCGGAGACTTTGGAGCCTTTGCTTTTTGCCACTGTTTTTATCAGCAATTCCAGCATCGGTACTTCTACCAATAAGAAAGGGGAATTTGAACTGACTATCCCCGAAGGCAATCATGAACTTGTCATCTCCTATATTGGATTTCAACCTTTTAGCTATACCATTTCAACCAAGGTTTTGCGGAGTTTTTACGAATTCCGGATTTTACCGGAGACAATCGAACTGGAAGGAAGTGAAGTAAAAGAAAAAAGAGACAAAACCTGGTATGACAACTTGGAGGTTTTCAAGAAATATTTTTTGGGTAGTAGTGCCAATGCCAAGAGCTGCAACATCCTCAACCCCGAAGTGCTCATCCTCGATGGTGAAACTGATCCCAATTCACTGACAGCGCGTGCCAAGGATATTCTCGAAATCGAAAATCCTAACCTTGGCTATCAGATCAAATACGTCCTTACCGGCTTTGAATTTAATAAAACCAAAAATGAAGTGGTGTATGCAGGCTATCCATACTTTGTGGAAGAAAAACTCCCAAAAAGAAGGATCAAGAAAGTAACCGAGAGCCGTGAGAAAGCCTATTTGGGAAGTATGATGCATTTTATGAGGAGCTTGTATGAAGGAAACACAGAAAATTCAGGATACCGAATTTTCCCAACCCAAAAAGTCCCAAACATACCCGCTGAAATGAATTTGGAAATTATTGGCTATGGAAGTGAGGTAAAGTTGGATAAGGGAAAAGAAGAAAATGAATTGGCATCTTTAGATTCCATCGACATCCCATTCAATGACCCGATAGCAGCGGCTACACTGACCCAGTCTACAAAAGACGGGAAGGTATTTATCATCTACAATAAGCCTGTCTATATCCTGTATCTGCATGAGGAGGAGGAGTCTGCATTTTTTCCCTACAGTCTTCGCAATATCAATTTTTCAATCAAAAACCTCGGGGAGGCGGAGAGCATAGAATCAAGTGTCAAGGTGGCTCAGCTGAGCAAAATAGAAATGCGATCCAGGGCTGTACAGGTTTTTGACAACGGCAGCTACTTTCACCCCTTTGACATTTTTGTGCAGGGATATATGGGTTGGGAAAGAATCGGGGACCTGATGCCCTTGGATTATGGGATAGAGAAACAGTAATTCTCCTGCTTAATTCATCTCGATTTCTCTGGCATCATTGCCTAGATGCCAATCCTGAAGAATAGAATTTAAATTTTGCTGAGATGTGTTTTGATCTTGACTGATTGAAAACCTAAAATAATTCAGATCAGTTGACATTAATTTTATTTCTATCCAATGCCCACTTCATCAATGGTCCACTTGACATGCTGGTCACAATAGCCATGACCACCAATGCTACGAAAACCTTTTCATCGATCAGCCCATTTTCCAATGCAATCAAACCAAGTATAATTTCCATAGCTCCTCGGGCATTCATGCCAAATCCAACTGCCAAAGATTCTTTAAAATTGAATCCTCCTCTGGAAGCACCGTATCCACTTCCAATGATTTTTCCGGCAAAAGAAATTGCTAAAATGGCGAGTGTGAGGAGCAGCTCAAAATTGGTGAAGAAGTTAATTTTCAAGCCGATGGAGACAAAGAATAGCGGAGCAAAGATATTGTTGATAAACTGATGGACAATCTCCTTGGCTCGCTCAGACATGTGTTCTGAGTCTCCCAATGCCACCCCCAAAAGGAATGCACCAAAAATGGCGTGGATCCCAAGCCACTCGGTAAATGCAGCCGAGAGAAAACAAAATGCCATTGACAAGGAAAGCACTCCTCCCGGCCAAGCCAATTTTTTGTTGACCCATGGTAAAGCTCTGTTGATGATAAACTTTCCCAAAGTCAGCATAAAGAAAGTAAACAACAGGGTAATCCCGACAGTCTGAATCAGTGAAAGGTTTCCGCTTTTGCCCATAAAGGAAAGAATAACGGAAAAAATCAACCATCCAATGATGTCATTTACCATGGCTGAGGCCACGATCAGCATGCCCATTTTAGTCTTGAAGAGGTTGAGATCCATCAATATCCTGACCACCACGGGCAAGGCTGTAATCGACATGGCTGTCCCCATAAAGAGCGAAAATAATAACCTGTCGCCATCCGCCAATCCAAAGAAGGAGGAGAAGAAATAAGGGAAAACAAATCCAAGAATAAAGGGGACCACCAAACCCAATAAACTGATGCTCAATGCAGCCTTTCCTTGTGACCATACGAGATGCAGCTCCACCTCTAGCCCTGCAATAAATAACAAAAGCACCACAGCAATCTGCACAAAACCATCCAAAGCAAGGTTTGCATTGGGATTGCTCATAAAGAGGTATTCATGAAAATCAGGAATAAAAGTCCCCAAAATAGTGGGGCCTAAAAGTATCCCTGCTAGAAGCTCTCCGACAACTGCCGGTTGTTTGAACTTCTGTGCAATTTCTGCAAATACCCTTGCAAGCAATAGCATTGCCGCCAATTGCAGAAAAAGATTGACTACATCTTGATGTGATAAACTCTCCATGTAGCCGTGTTATTTTTTTAGTATAAGTAGATTGCAGGGAAGGTTGTTGAGGATTTCTTCGAGGTCATGTGGAAATAGCCGGTCCATAAATCCAAGTTTTCCTTCATCTCCCACGACCAAAAGGTCGGCATTGACATCTTCTGCAAACTTCGCCAGCTCAATCGCCCATTTGCCACAGGTAATTTTGACATTAACTTTTAAGTCACCTTTGTCTAGGGTTTTCAGGATATTATTGACATATTCTACCTCGTCAGCGACGAGTTTTCTGCGAGCAGAGGCAATTTCCTCTTCGTTTCCTTCTGCCGCTGTAGCCATTTTCAATCCATACATTTTGATTTCATTGACCACAAAAACCTGCTTGGCTCCATCAAGTTTACACCATTCAAGACCATTCTCAATTACAAATGGGGTCTGCTCCTGCTCCGTGCCGTTGATCACCACTTTTTCAAATGGGGTGGGCTTCTCGAGCGGTTCAATCAATGTCAATACAGAACATTTAGAATTTCGAATGATCTTTCTTGCTATAGTTCCTATATAATAGTTCAATAGGCTTTCACTTTTGAGAGCCCCGGCCACGAGAAGGTCTACTTTCTCTTCCTCGCATACATGAAGGATTTTTTTAGCCGGCTTGCCTTCTTCCCATCTTATCTTGACTTTTTCAATATCAAATCCATTTTTTTCAAGAATTGAATTCAAAATTTTAACCCTATCTTCTGTTTTTTCTCCAATATGAATCAGAACCAATTCGGCCTGATAAAGGTCTTTCAGTCTTTTGGATTCCGCAATCAATGCCTCCATTCTTGGAGAGAAAGCGATGGCAAGGGCTATTTTGTGAAACATACCTAGGGAATAGTGTTTGTGGAAAAATACCATTTTTTTTGACTAGGAAATAACTTTTTTCGCTTTGTTTTATAAATGGAAGAAATCTAGATTCCGCTTATCCATTTGGTAAACCTTTCAAATCCACGCAAACCAATAGGACGAATCGGCTTTTATTTAACGGTTTAAATTTTGTAACATAGCATCACAAAAGGCACCTTGAGTGTCTTTTTTCTTTAAGAATTAAACCTGATATACTTTATGAAGAAAATGTATCTATCGTTGGTTTTAGGGACGGGATTACTGTTTTCCGTTCACTCGACCGCGCTGGCGCAGGGGGATTATCCCACACTTGGCCAGATTACCCAAAGGCTGCAAGCCATTTCCGGCAGCGGAAGTGCCGCCAAACTCAGTTCCCTTACCAAAACCGAAGGCGGAAAGGACATCTGGGTACTTAAAATCGGTACCGGCGACCTGGACAACAAGCCCGCCATTGCCGTAGTTGGCGGGGCAGAAGGCTTTCATGTCCTCAGTGTCGAATTGGCCCTACAGTTTGCTGAAAGATTGCTCAGGGATCATAAATCAGCTTTGGACCAAAACACTTTCTACATTTTCCCAAACATGTCTCCTGATGCTTATGAGCAGTACCATGCTTCTCTGAAGTATGAAAGAAGAGGCAATGCCGCCAAAATCGACCACGACCGTGACGGACAGGTTTCAGAAGATGGTTATGAAGACCTCAACAAAGATGGACTCATCACCATGATGCGCGTCGAAAGCCCGATGGGCGAATACATGGTCAATGAAAAGGATGAAAGATTGATGACAAAGGCCGACCGGTCCAAAGCCCAAAAAGGCAATTACCTGATGATGCCTGAGAGCATGGATAAGGATAAGGACGGTAGCTTTGGAGAGGATTTGGTAGAAGGTATTGCTTTCAACAAAAGCATGACTTACAAATTCCCAATCTTCCAACCGCTCGCAGGAGAAATTGCAGTATCACAGGTCGAAAGCCGCGCATTGCTCGATTACCTTTTCGATCAGTGGAACATCTTCGCTTTTGTGACTTTCAGCCCGGCTAACAACCTCTCCGCTCCCCTGAAATACAATGCTGGAGATGCCAAGAAAAGAATCATCGCTTCCATGTTGGAAAAAGATGTAGCCATCAACGGCATGGTTTCGGGAATTTACAATGAAACGATCACCCAAAAGGCATTCAACCAAACCAATCAAGGTACTGATGGAGACTTTTTCCAATGGGCATATTTCCATTTTGGAAGACTCAGCTTCAGCACACCGGGATGGTGGGTTCCTGAGGTAAAAGGCGAGGAGGGCAAATCCAACAGCAATGCAGAGGCAAACTTCCTTGCTTGGGCAGCTAGCGAGAACCTCAACAATGTATTTGTGCCTTGGGCACCTGTGACCCATCCGGATTTCCCGGGTCAGAAAGTGGAAGTAGGAGGCATCAAACCTTTTGTGATGTACAATCCACCATTTACCAAAGTGGATTCCATTGCGATTGAGCACACGGATTTCATTTTGAAATTGGCCGCATTGAGTCCCAAGGTGGAGTTTCACAATGTCAAATCCGAAAAACTTGGAAACGGGTTGACAAGGATCACTGCTGATTTATTCAACAATTCTCCCTTACCGACACATTCAGAAATGGGTGAAAAATCACGTTGGCTGAGAAAAATCCGGGTAGACATCAGCAAAGACGCTGCTGACCTTGTTTCGGGTGAAAAAATCAAGCTTATCGATAAGCTAGATGCCTATGGCAAAACCACTTTGTCTTGGGTGGTCAAAGGGAGCGGCTCCGTGGATATCAAAGCCGGGGCAGCGCACACCGGAATCGCCACACTCAATGTGAAACTCTAAACCGACAAAAAAATGAAATTCAAAAATTGGATATATACAACAGCCTTAGGACTGGCAATCAGTTTTACAGGCATTCAGGAGACTAGCGCACAGGAGAAATATTTCCGCGCCATCGGTACTCCGCACAATCCCAAAGTTCCCGTTTCCTGGAACAGGTACCATACCAACCTTGCTTTGGAAGAAATCATGAGGGACATGGCCAAAAAGCATCCTGATCTTGTGAAGCTCGAAAGCATGGGGAAATCTTACCAAGGCAACGACATTTGGGTACTGATCGTCACAGACTTCAAAGCTGGTAAAGCCGAAGACAAGCCGGGCATGTGGATCGATGGCAATATCCACTCCAACGAGATTCAGGGAACTGAATTCACACTTTATACAGCTTGGTACCTTTCTGAAATGTACGGAGAGTTGGAATTTATCACCCAATTGCTCAAAGACAAAACCTTTTACATTGCGCCTACCATCAACCCTGATGCGCACGATAACTTTATCAAGGAACCAAATACCCAAAATTCTCCAAGGTCAGGGATGATCAATATGGACGATGATGGCGACGGAGTGATCGGTGAGGATCCTTTTGACGACATCAACAAGGACGGCCACATCACCATGATGATCCGCAAGTCTCCGACAGGACGCTATGTAAAAGATCAAATGGATCCAAGAAAACTCATCATGGTCGCCCCTGATCAAAAAGGAGAATATGAAATGCTAGGTTATGAAGGCATAGACAATGATGGTGACGGTTTTGTCAATGAAGATGCGATCGGTTATTATGACCCGAACCGTGACTGGGGATGGAACTGGCAGCCAGATTATGTGCAGCGGGGAGCTTGGAAGTATCCTTTTAGTGTGCCTGAAAATAAGGCAGTGATGGAATATGTGATGAAGCATCCCAACATTGCCGCCGCCCAAAGCTACCACAACTATGGTGGCATGATCCTGAGAGGACCAGGAGCAGAGGAAGACCTCGGAACATACAACCAAACTGACATCAGAATCTATGATGCCATTGCCAAAAAAGGGGAGGAATTCATGCCGGGGTACAAATACCTCGTGGTGTACAAAGACCTTTATTCCGTATTTGGGGGTCAATTGGATTGGTTTTATGGAGGAAGAGGAATCTTCACCTATTCCAACGAATTGATGACATCGTATCTCTATGTGCACAAAAATGCAGGAAGAGGCAATCAGGATGAACAGATGATGGTGGATACTTATTTGACTTTTGGCGATGCATTCGTCAACTGGGCAGAATACGACCACCCTCAATATGGCAAAATAGAAGTCGGTGGATTCAAGAAAAACTTTGGCCGTCTGCATCCGGGATTCCTCTTGGAACAAGATGCGCATAGGAATGCCGCCTTCACCATTCTCCACGGATACCACACTCCAAAACTCAGCGTGATGGATGTCAAAGAAGAAGACCTTGGAGGAGGATTAAAAGCAGTGACGGCAACGATCTACAACGAAAGGTTGATCCCAACACACTCCAGTCAAGATCTGAAATATAAAATCGAAAGACCTGATTATGTCAGCATCACCGGTGCCAAAGTAGTGGCAGGTTTTGTGGTCGACAATGAGGACTTCAACAGACTTTCAGAGCAAAAGGTAAATCCTGAGAAAATCTCCGTTGCCAATATCCCTGGAATGGGTGCTGTAAAAGTGAGATGGATCGTCTCCGGCAGCGGCAACTACAGTATCAATGTGGATTCTGCCAAAGGTGGAAAAGCAAGCTGGAAGAAGTGATTTTTGAAAGTCCATAGTCGACGGTCCACAGTCAACTGTGGATTGTCATTAAATAGAAATAGCTACCTGAGAGATCGGGTAGCTATTTTTTTGAAAATTTCCTGGGAATATGGATTTGGATGTAAATTGAATGGTTGAAAACTTTTATAACTCAAAAACCGGCCATTTATGAGTTATAAATCTGATTTTTATAACTCATGGAAATTTTTGATTCCGAACAAATGGCTGAAAAAGCTTTCGGTGGCTTGACATCAGACCCTAAGCATCCCACGAAAAGCCCGGACTCCATAGTAAGATTGAGAGCCGTTGTGGTAGACAAAAACATGGTCGTAGCGGCGATCGCAGAAGAGCGCCCCTCCGAGTTTTCGGATGGCATCGGATGTTTGAATCCAACTTGAAGTTTTGGTATCGAACTCTCCCAATTGTTGCAAATCACGGTATTCGGATTCGGTCAGGATGTCGATGCCCATTTCGGCAGCCATGTCCTCGGCGTTATTTGCAGGGGGAAAATCTTTCCTCGATTCCAAACCTTCGCGGTCAAAGCAAATACTTCTGCGGCCTTTGGGGCTTTCTGCCGAACAGTCATAAAAAATAAATTCTCCTGTTATTTCATCGAAGCCAACCACGTCCGGTTCACCTCCGGTGGTTTCCATTTGATGCAGTGACCAAAGCTTTTCCGGATTTCCCTTGCTATGAAGGTGAGATTCCAACCTTGCTTGTACTGATGCCCATTCCAGTCTGGGGTGACGGCTTTTGCTTTTCTCAAACCTGCTTTTCAAAATACCGAAAAGCACTTTACATTGATCGGCTGACAACTCTTTTTTTAAATCCATGATCTCAAAATTAAATAAATCATCTAGGAAATGGTTCTGTTTTTGCTTTCGACTCAATTATCGAAACTTGATTTTTTTGCAAGTTTCGATAATAGTAATTGCTTAGTTTATAAGTATCGGGATAAGAATATTAGGGTCGAATTTCCCTTTACGTACTTTGCTGAATACACCCATTTTTAGCAAAAAATCAAATTAAACCTTGACGCAGAGAATATTAGGAATCCGATTTTAAATTGGTAAAAATAAAAGGGTTAGGACAAAGCGTTTGGAATGATCCCTTTGGTTCCGGTAGCTATCGGAATTAGCTTTGGGCCTGGCGTAGAGTAGGCAAAATCCACCCAGTTCTAGCATCAAGCGTCATACTACACCAAGAGGGGCTAGATTCATACATATGTGGCTTACACCAAGAACTACACCCGTATGGATTGCTGAAGTCAAAGATCGCTTGAGGGATTTTTAGATTATATTTTGAAAAAGAAAACTCTAAATAAAATCCTGACCAAACTAGGGGGGAATTAAAAGTTACTTTATATGATTTCCAAAATTTCTGCTTCCCTTGATTCTAAAAATTTATGTAGGGCTGGTAAGTTTCTTATAAGTAGTTCCGAGATTGATTTACTGGCCAAATTTCCTGTTTTTAACCAGATAATTTTCGGAGGTATACCTTTGATGATATTTAAATCCACAAAATCTGAGTCAAAAGTCACGATAGTGTATCCATTGTTTTTTGCATAATCAAAGATTACAATATCGGAGGCATCCTCTAAGCCAATATGGCGAACTTGTCTTGAATCCGGAAAGTCTTTCCCAAGTTGGTTAACAATCTTTGGAGAGATATTTTGATCAAATAGAAGTTTCAAGAAGCTATCTTCAGTTTATGTTCTTTGTCAGCGGCAAAAGCAAGGCATGCATTGATCATTTCTTCATTGATCTCTTCAAAATCTTCCATGATTTCTTGTTTACTCATTCCATTTGCAAGCCAATTCAAAACATCATATACTGATATTCTACTTCCTTTAAGGCAAGGTTTCCCAAATCGCTTATCTGATCTAATCTCTATATAGTCTTGGTAATTCATAATTCAAAGATACAAAAATATAGATTTGGTTTTAAATGTCTTTTAAAGTGGCTTGGGATTAGCAACCGGCAGAATCCTCTCAAAAAAAAAATCCTGACGGATGATCAATGATTCCAATTACATCCCGATGGCTATCGTGGATGGAAAAAAATAAAAGGGTAGGACAAAGCGTTTGGAAATGATCCCTTTGGTTCAGATAGCTATGGGAACTAGCCTTGGGCAAGGTGCAGGGTAGGCAAATTCCACCCAGTTTTAGCATCAAACATCAAACTAAACCCAGAGGGATTGAAAATCTTACCTCTGTATATCCCTCTTTTTCAGCATAAAATAACATTCATTATATTCGAATGATAAAGAATATGCTTCAATAAATTCATAGCCATTTTTACCAAAGAAATTCAATGCATCCACCATAGAGTTAAACTCCAAGAGCTCCCCATTCTCATCTTTAATTCTGGTTTCTTTAGAACTTAAGTACTTGTTTTCATTACCAAAATCTAATCTTACTTTAACTTTCCCACTTCTAAAATTTCCTGTTCCAACGATTTGAATGTATTCAACATCAATTTCATTAATCGGAATATCATTTACAGTTTGTGAAAAGGAATGAGAAAGGCCAAGGATAATCATTCCAATGATTAGAGAAATTAATTTCTTCATGATTGTGTAGTTTTTGTTTGTAAGTGGGTTTGCAACCAAAGTTAGTTCATTTTTTATAAGTCAAATAAATTTTTATTTAACCCTAAACAATACAACCTTAAAATTAGGGCGGTTTGGAATCGATTAGATGATCAATGATTCCAATTACATCCCGATGGCTATCGTGGATGGAAAAAATAAAAGGGTGTAATTTGAAATTACACCCAGTCCTAGCATCCATCGTTTGACTACACCTAGAGGGGGAATAGTCCTAACCAACTGACCGCTTTCAGCTTTATCAAAACCAGTAACCGTATTTTATATACGCCGCACTTATATTTTCTCCTTGGTTGATTCCTAGGGTACCCATATGCTTGCCATGAAAGGTATTTGAAAGTCCCAGGCAAATGGCTCCTGATACCCCACTTAACTCTCTACCATTTATTCTTTCAGAACTCTGCATTATTCCCGGCATAATGACCAAAGATGGGTTACAGTTTCTATTGGGCAAGACATTGATCCTTAAACCGGCCGCCAAACCAATTCCGGAACTTGTTTGGGAGGATCCTGACATAAAGGATTTTCCTGAGTTGCTGTCAAAGAAAAGCAGGGATTCAATTTGGAGCACTTTATCTGTACGAATCGCATAGTGGAAAGAAAAACTTGGACCAAATGCATCGTCTAGGAGACTGCTGTTTATTCCCCCATGAATACCAAAACTTCTTGACTTTGTTTCTTGCTGCGCAATTATTTGGGAGCTCCACAAAAAAAATAATATAAGCAATGTTTGCTTTAAAATGATTGGAAAAAAAGTCACATAGTTTCTTTCAGATTTCTGATTGATTTTAATTTTCATAATTGTCTTTTGATGTGGTGAAGGGAATCCTAAGTCAATTAAAAAATTTAGACTAAGAATGTATCCCATTTAAAGATAAGTGGATTTTTTATTCCATGGAAGTAAGATTGAAAATCAAATTTCCGACTATGGAATGGAAAAAAGGCTTCTATTATCAAATGCCAAAAAACACCTATGCTGTTTTGAGTTTGGCAAAAAGGTGACCGAGTTAGGTAAAAAGGTCAGTGAGTTCACCTCCAAGGTGACCGAGTTCGGCAAAAAGGTCAGTGAGTCCACCTCTGAGGCGAACTAGTTTAGCAAAAAGGTCAGTGAGTTCACCAAATAGGCGACTGAGTTCGGCAAAAAGGTGAACTGGGTGAGTAAAAAGGTCAGTGAGTTCACCAAAAAGGCGACTGAGTTCGGCAAAAAGGTGAACTGGGTGAGTAAAAAGGTCAGTGAGTTCACCAAAAAGGTGAACTGGGTGAGTAAAAAGGTCAGTGAGTTCACCTCCGAGGCGAACTAGTTCAGCAAAAAGGTCAGTGAGTTCACCTCCGAAGCGAACTAGTTTAGCAAAAAGGTCAGTGCGTTCTCCTAAAAGGTGAACTGGGTAGGTAAAAAGGTCAGTGAGTTCACCTCTGAAGTGGGAGGGGGTACTTCGTAAGTACCCCCCTCCACTTCGGAAGTACCCCTGCTAAGGAAAATTGTTCGAAACTAGGCCGTGTGGAATTTGCGAAAAGCGCTAGGGGTAATTTGCAATTACGCCTTCCTATCAGCGTGAATTTGTAATTCTTTATCTCCATGAAATCATGCTGAATGGTCAATGATTCCAATTGCAAATTGGTAAGGATAAAAGGGTGGAATTACAAATTCCACCCAGTCTTAGCATCAAGCGTCATACTACACCTAGAGGGGGTGTCATACCTAATTTGCCAATTTACTTTGTGTGGTGTTCAATAAATTCTTGAACCGGTATTCTTTTAAAAATTTCCTCTCTTATTTTCTCATACAAGTAATTGTCTCCGAAGTCAAAATAAATTGGTGCCTCTGCATCTTGCCAGCTTTTTCTTTCCCGTTTCCATTCAAATGTATAGATTCCTTTCTGGTCCTTCATTATTTTAAATCGCTTCTCACTTGCTTCCTTTTCAATTTCCTTTTTTGATTCTATAAAGTATTTGGCTTGAGCAATTTTTGTTTTTTCCTTTCTTGCCGTGATATTGTTTTTAGCTACAATTAACTCATCCCATTCGCTGTTTAGTTGCTGAACTTTGGTATGAAGTTCTTGTGCTTTTTGTTTTAAATGTTCTAATAACTTGGTTTGCATTTCGGCTTTCAAAATAGGAACAGAATTTTCTATTTCAAGATATGATGTGTCAATTTGTTTGATTTTGTCTTGCAAGTTTTTAAGAGCATCAGTTGGGTCAATTGCAAAATCGAATTTGTCTTTCCTGTAACGATAGCTAAGAAACTCTGACTCGTTTGAAATTGTCTTAACTTCTATGAAAAAAGTTTTTCGTGATTCTTTGACGATTGCTATTGCTTTATGAAAGTTCTGATTAGTGATTATTGTGTAAGGAACGATTTTGAAAATTTTCTTGTCAAGTTCAAAACTTTCAAGATGATTAATTTCTTCAATTGTGTTTTCATTAGTTTGTCGTTCCTTTTTTAGTTGTGATAGTTTGTTTGGAACGCCTTTTAGTTTTGTGCAATACTCTGATTCCAAATTGTTAGTTATGTCAGCCGAATGACTTTCCCAATACCTTTTACCTGCTTCCCACTTATCGTGTATTTCTTTATTAACGGCATCAATGTTTAGAATGTCAGAATTTATTTTTTCAAGGAATGTTTTGTTGTATTTAATGCTGTAAAGTTTTGAAGCCGATTCTCTTTCATTTGTTTTAATTACTTCCGTTAACCTTTTGAGTTCGTCAGCAAACTCTTGTTCAATAGATGACAATTTATATTTTGCATGAGTGTCAATATCTATTAGTCCTTTTTGAACAACACTCCATTTTCTTAAATTTTCTTTAAATGGTTTTGCATCTATTACCCAAATCATATCTCCATAAAATTCTTCTCGGATACGAATGGTTGATTTAGAAAGTGAAGAGTGTTGAAATTCTATTACGGTTTCTGAATTTGTCCTGATGTCGGCACGATGTTTTTCTCCATAGTTTTCAATTACAACTTCTTGCATGTCTTCTGGAAATTTTGCCTTCCAGTTACGATGCCAAGGAGTTTCGTGTTCTTTCCAATGGTCGCAATTACTATCATGGCTATGTTGCCAATGTCTTGCATAAATCTCACCGCACTTACCAATAACACTGCCTCCACATAATGGACAAGTTCCTTTTTGTCCAGAGAATGTCGGTCGCACTCGTTTTTCGTTATTGTTATAGAAAGCTAATTGCATTGTCGTTCTTTTCTTGCTTGTCACTTTGGAGTTAACAGTGTCCCCATACGGTTGCAGGCAACGATTGTATACCAGCAACACTTGTTTAATCTACCCGATTTGGCTGGTATCAAAAATATTGTTGTGGTTTTCAATTACCTAAACATAAAACTAATCTCCTAAATATCCAATCCATCCTCCGAACTTTTACTTGATCAATTTCTTCCCAAAACCCCACAAAAAAACCACCGCTTTCGCAGTGGTTCTGGTATGAGAGATATAGGTTGTAGGGAATGGCTTACCTGAGGGTAAAGTCCGGCAGCTTCATGATCTGACCACCGGCCATCGCTGACTCATGGGCAAGGATGCCCACGCAGGTGATGTTGGCGGACTGTCTTGCATCCGGATAGGGTGCCCTTCCTTCATGCAGTGCAGACAAGAATTCATTGACAAGGTGCGGATGCGAACCGCCGTGTCCCGCCCCTTGGATAAAGGAAAGGTGTTGGTTGTCATCCGAATCATATACCCCGGCGGTGGTGAAGGAAGCGATTTCCTTCGGCAGCAGGTGGG
Organism: Aquiflexum sp. TKW24L; assembly: GCF_023502205.1. GTDB lineage: Bacteria > Bacteroidota > Bacteroidia > Cytophagales > Cyclobacteriaceae > Cognataquiflexum. Next base: position 53,933 of record NZ_JAMFLG010000027.1, read on the forward strand.
CATAATCAGGGATTTTGACCCGCTCGGGGACTTCCCCGGTATGGATGACGGAGTCTTCATGCTCGATCAGTGTCCATTCAAATGACTTTTTGGAACCATAGACATCAAAGCTTTCACGGTATTGTCTCGCCGTGTTGAAGAGCGAGCGGGTGACCTCGGCCGAGAGGTCGGAGTCTTTGAGTTTGATATGGCAGGTCTCGATGGCAAAGGGAGAACCGTATTTTGGGATGAGGTTTTCGTCTATCCTTCCCGACCCAAAGCAGGACACGTATTCAGCCTGTGCTTTTGGCAGTGCCAATACCGGTCCCACACAGTGGGTCGCGTAGTGCATCGGCGGCAGCCCTTCCCAGTATCCCGGCCAACCGGCCATCTCCTGTTGGTGGCTTGCTCTCAGAAACTGGATCTTTCCCAATTCCCCTTTCTCATACATCTCCTTGACAAAAAGGAATTCACGGGAATAGATCACCGTCTCCATCATCATGTACGTCAGCCCTGTTTCCTCACAGGCTGCGACGATCTGACGGCACTCTTCCACAGTCGTGGCCATGGGCACGGTGCAGGCGACATGCTTGCCGGCCTTGAGTGCTTTCAGCGATTGCTCGGCATGGGCTTGGATGGGGGTATTGATATGGACAGCGTCTATGTTTGGGTCTTTGAGGAGCTCATCGTAATCGGTATAGCGCTTCGCTACGCCAAAGGCATCTCCGATTTCATTGAGCTTGTCTTCGTTTCTTTGGCAGATGGCATACATATTGGCTAGCGGATGCTTTTGGTAGATGGGGATAAATTCCGCCCCAAAACCAAGTCCGACGATGGCGATGTTGATTTGTTTTTTGCTCATGGCTTTTATGGTTATTTGTTAGAGGGTTAAAGGTTAAATGGTTATTGGGTTATTGGTGAAAGGTAAGAGGTGAGAAGTAAGAGGTAGTAGATATGAGATTTAGGTTAAGGGTTACTTCGAATGCGCTCAGTACAAGTATTTGGTTAATGGTTACTGGTGAAAGGTAAGAGGTAAGAAGGTGTTGGAGTTCTCCAGCTCCGTGCTCCCTGTGTGCTCTGTGGTGAAAGACATCCCTAGTGTGTGAATTGTTTGCCGGAAAGCCAGTCCTTGAGGAAGTGAAGTCCGCGGGAAGCGAATTCATCCTGACTAGGAGCGAGGGGCTTCCAGATGCAGACAGCACCCGCAAGTTCCTGCACATTTGGCGTAAAACTCTCTATCGAAATCACTCCTTTGTAGTTGACGGCATTGAGTCCCCGCTTGAAGGAAAACCAACTTGTCTGACCTGTTCCGGGGATGCCGCGGTGGTTTTCGGAAACCTGCACATGCAGCAATTTGTCCCCGACATGTCTGACGGCCTCCTCCAGATTTGATTCTTCGATGCTCATATGAAACCCATCCAAGAGCACTTTGGCAGCGGGATGGTTGATGTCTGCGATGAGTTGCATGAGTTCCTTCGTGGTATTGATGAGGTCAGTTTCGAAGCGGTTCAAGGCTTCCAAAGCGATCTCCTGTCCCATAGACTCGGCCATCTGACAGACTTTGTGGAGGTTGCTTACCGCACGGTCCCATTCTATTTTCCGCTGTTCGGGAGAGACAAGCCTTGCTTTCCCCACTGCAGAGTACATCGGTCCGGCGACGAACTTGGCACCAAGTGCCGAACTGATCTCAAAGCATCTTTGCAGGTAGTCAAAGCTTGTTTTGTGAAATGCAGGATCATCATGCGTCAAATCACGAGTCGGCCCAAAAGCCCCACAAATGATGGGTTGCAGGCTGAATTCCGCAAGTGCTTCCCTGACCGCGGGGATGTCGATCAGATCCGGGTTTTCGACGGGTATTTCTACCGCGTCGAAGCCCATTTCTTTGATTTTTGAAAATAATCCTATGGTATTTTTTTGGAAAGGAGATGTCCAAAGCCAGGTGCTGACACCAAAAGTTGCATTTATTGCCATAATGTCCCGGTTTTACTCTACGATCATTATACCGTTCATGATACGCCAATGACCCGGTACAGTACATACAAAAGGATATTCTCCTTTTTGCGTTGGCGCAGTGAAAATGATGGATTCGAGCCCTTCGGGATCCACAAGCTTGGAGGCTGTGATGATCTCAGGGATATTTGGGACGTAATTTTTTTCGATTCCTTTTGGATCTCTTGCCATTTCGTCAGCGGCTTTTCCAACCGTTTCGAGCGAACCTATTTTGGCAATGATCAGGTTATGCTGCATGAAATCTTTGTTTTCGAAGTCAATGATCACTTGCTGACCGGCTTTCACCTTGAAGCTCGTCACATTGTATTTCATTTCGTGGGGAATGACGCCGATCTTCACTACCAAGGCATTTTCCCTTGATACGGGAGCGGCGGCTTTTTCAGGGCCTTTGGCCAAATAATCCTGCAGGTTGAAGTTGGGGTCTTTGAGGCTGAGGAAGCTGTCTCTTCCCATTCTTCCCCTTAGCCAAGAAGCGCCTTCATAGTCTCCCACCTGATTTTCTTCACCCATATCATTGCCGACACGAATCCTGTCCGGAGTCAATGCTACGGTGAATAGGGAAGGAGCTTTTGCTTTGGCAACCGGATTGTCATTGATCTGCAATGTCATCTCTCCGCCTTGAAGGAGCTTGGCTTCCACCTTAAACAGTTCCTTTGGCAGGTTGCCTGCGGTGATTTTGTAGGTTTTGCCGTTTTGTTTTATTACCCAATTCAAGGTAGATTTTTTTACAAAAAGGGAATAACCATTCATCTTGTTTCCCTGCGCGGCGATGACTCCTTCTAGAGGTTCGTTGCCTTCAGCCAATTCGGTGACGATATGTATTTCTTTGTTGCTGACATCAGGAGGATAGACGATTGCGGCTCTTCTGTCGAGGTTATATTGCTCGACGACAAGACTCTTGGTCAGTTTCTCTGTCAATGTGTAGAGAGAATCTACTTTTTCCGCAGGGAAAAGTGTAGCTAGGTTTTGCTCAAAATAACTTGGATGAGCGAGGACCCCAGAGAAAATCACCTGTGGAAGATAGGCGTCTTTGCCGTTTGCTTCGTCCTGACTTGCTTCATAGATCAGGTTGCTGATTTCAGGTGAAGCCGGGATTTCTGCCAATGCAAGGAAAGTGGCTTTCCTTACATTCAGGTCTTGGTCCTGATGGAGTTTGTTGGATTGGATCAGCGCAAAAGTTTCAGGAGTTTTTGGAAGAACTTCAATTGCATTTTTCCTCACACCGGCAGAAGGATGTGACAATGCTTTGCCAACAATCTTGATGGCATTGGCATCATCACCGCTCAGCGCGCCTAGGCCATGCAATGTCCACAGGGCATGGTTTGCGGTGGTATTCAGACCGATTTCATCTACCTCCGTATTTTCGATCAGCTTGTAAAGATCACCGATGATGCCTTTGTTTTGGCTTTCGACGATGAGCCTTTGGGCAGTCATTCTCCAAAACATGTTGTCGCTCTTCAAGCCTGCAATCAGGTCAGCGTTTTTGGTCGGGTCGATTGAGAATCCTTTGTATTCCGGTGCGCCTCTGTACACCAACCTATAAATCCTTCCATGCTTGGAATCCCGCATCGGGTTGATGTAGGCATTTCCGGCACCGTTGTCAAATCCTTTGGGAGTTGGATTGTGCTGAATGATAAAGTTGTACCAATCCGCAATCCAAAGTGAACCATCCGGTCCGACTTCGGCATGCACAGGGGAGAACCATTCGTCCGAACTCGCTATGATATTGAAGCCGTTCTTTTCTTTGAATCCTGATCCGTCTTTGGTGATAATGGCATTGTGAAGCACCCTTCCAGTCGGTTCGGCCACAAAAGCCACCCTGTTCCAATAGGATTTAGGGAAAGTTCTTGCCGTGTAGAAGTTGTGTCCTGCAGCAGCGGTATAGCCGCCATGGTAGTCGACCTGTCTCAAAAACTGCGTCAGGTGCGGCATGTCGTAGTGGCTGTCTATTCCAAAGACGGTATTGTTCATCCCGCCTGCGATGGGTCTTTTGACGTTTTTGTTGGTCATGGCAAGGTAGGCGCTGTGCTGACCGTTGGCAGTAGAGATGAATACATTGAAATCTTCCGAGAAGCCAAGTCCCCAAGTATTGTTACTTGTCGAACCCAAAAACTCTAAATTGGAAGCATCAGGAGCGAATCGGTAAACACCTTGGGAGAAATTGAATTCCTGTCCGCCAACTGTTCCTTTGAAACCGGAATATCCCAATACACCCCAAATGTTATTGTCATAGCCATACTTCAGGTTGGAAGGTCCGGCATGGGTATCGCTTTTGCCCCAACCTGTGACCAATACTTCTCTTACATCGGCCTTGTCGTCACCGTCGGTATCTTTTAAGAATATAAAATCAGGAGCCATGGAGATGAGGATCCCTCCATTCATGGCCATGATGCTTGTCGGGATGTTGAGTCCATCGGCGAAGACGGTAACTTTGTCAGCTTTGCCGTCGCCGTCAGTATCTTCAAGGATTTTAATTCGGTCATTTCCACCTTCAGTACGGACTTCGTTTGGATAATCTTCTGTTTCGATCACATACAATCTTCCTTTTTCGTCCCAACACATTGCCATTGGATTGACGATTTGGGGCTCAGAAGCGAATAGCTGCAATTCAAATCCTACAGGAATCTGAATCAATTTCATGGATTCTTCCGGAGAAAGTGGATGTTGGTATCTCGGTGCCGGGTCTTTGTTTTCGTAGTTTGGAATGACGGCATCTTCAAAAACCGGTTGAGGGATTTTGAAATCAGCCACCTGCTTGGCTACATCATCTCCGATCGCCCAAAGTACGCCATTGGCGACAAGGGTATGGAAATTTGGTTGCGACCAAGTGCGCTCATTGTGTCCATATGCAGTATAAAATACACGTCCATTTCCTTGATTTCTCACCCAAGTCCAAGGCTCGCGGTGTCCGTTTTCTTCTCTTTCCATGAGGACAGTCATGTCGGGATTGATCCTGGTGTGGATATAGGTTTCATCCCAAGTTTCAAAAACTTCCACTCCCTGCATCACGGGATGCTCAGCGGCAATGATATCTACTTTAAAATCACCCGTGCCATGCGATTGGAACTGTCCGCCTACGGCTTCGATGTACCAATCAGAATTTTGGAAACAGAATGAGGCACTGTGAAGGGGAATAAAACCCTTGCCGCTTTCCACATATTTCTTCAAGGCAGATTCCTGATCTGAAGTGATACTGTCGTGGTTGGCATAGATCATGATCCCGTCATACTGATTCAGGTTGTCCAGATTCAGGTCATTGAGATCAGAAGTGTAAGTGAGGTTAATTCCTTTTTGAAAAAGTGGTCTTGCCAGATAAGGCATCAACTTCTCAGAATCATGGTGCTTGCTGTCATGTCCCAGAAAGAGGATTTCTGCCCGTCTTGGTCCTGTAGGTAGCTCCGGTAAATTTGATTTCTTACCGCAACCGAAGACGAAGATGAGGAGAAGAAGGAGGAGTGAATGAGAATATCTCATGGATGGATTATTTAAGAGAATTTAGGGTTTATTGGAAGATTCAAATTCCACATTTATCGAATGGCAATCTCCCTTTTTTTTTGCTGATTATGACTTTATTTTGTCCAAAAAAATGATATTCGGGTATTATTTTGGCATAATTGACTAAATCATGAAACAAGCACTTCAAAAATCAAGGATTCCTGAGGACAAAGCTTTTGTTGCAAAAGCACTTTTTGCCCCCAATTTTGACAAGCATTGGCACTTTCACAATGAGTACCAGCTTTTCTTGGTTTTGGAAGGAAAAGGGACAAGGTTTATCGGCGATCAAATGAAGCCTTTCCGGGAATTTGACATGGTTTTTACGGGGCCTAACCTGCCACATCTTTGGCGGAATGATCCTCCTTATTTTGAAAAAGAGAGTGGACTGATGACCAAAGGAATTGTGGTTTACTTTGGCAAAGACTTTTTGGGAAATGCAATTTATGACAAAGAGGAATTTGAGGGGATCAAGATTTTGCTCCAAAAGTCAGAACGGGGATTGGAGATTACCGGGAAGACCAATGAGATGCTCCGGGTTCAATTGGAGAAATTGACGGAATCAAAAGGAATTGACAGCATCTTGAAGTTGCTCGACATCCTGAAGACGCTGTCCGAGTCACCCGAATGTCATCCGATAACACAGGCTGGCTACATCAATACCAACAAAGAATCTGAAAAGGACCGGATGAGCAAGGTCTATGAGTATGTGATGGAAAATTTCCGCCAAAAAATCCTGCTTGAGGAGGTGGCCTCCATGGCCAATATGACGGAAAGTGCCTTTAGCAGGTATTTTTCCTCGAGGATGAACAAATCCTTTTCAGAGTTTCTCACCGATGTCAGGATCGGGCATGCCTGCAAGTTACTCCATGAAATGGACGCCAACATCAGCGAAATCTGTTATGAAAGCGGCTTCAACACCCTTTCCAATTTCAACCGGCAATTCAAAGAAAGAATCGGGGTGACGCCTTTGGTTTATAAAAAGGATTATTTGAAGACACTTGGGTGAATAACCCTCCAAGGGTTTTGAACCCTTGGAGGGTTAAAGTACAAGTTCAATCCGCAGTCCCGCCTTCGATCACCTGACCAAAGAAAATGGCATTGAGGAAAAGCTTGTTGGTTCCGTACCAAATTGCACGGAAGTTAGGATTGTCCACCATTCCTATTACCCTACCCTGCCCCAGTTTTTTGACCTGAATGGCGCTGCTGTTTCTGACAAGTTCGAGGTTGGCAGGATGGACATAGCCACTTGCCAAAGGCTTGTCTGTATAGACCATGGGATTGGAGTAAGGATTTTTGCTTGGTTCCAAAACCTGGTTACTGTTTCGGAAGGTAAATATTTCAGCTTTGCCAAATCCGTACGCCACAGGATGGGTTACGTCTAGCTTCGCATGGAAAATGGTCCCACTTGTCATCCTTGCTCCGGTGTTTTTGGTGAAGTTGGCATAGGGTAGGTCAGGCTTTTTCCCTTTTTCGGTAGAATCTTTTTTGAAGGTAAAAGAAACCAACTCATTGCCATTGAGCCAAGTCATGGCATTTCCTCTGGCGATCAAAGTATTCCCTTCACTTATCCATGATTTGATTTTTTCGGCTTCATCTTTTCCCCAAGCCGCATAATTGCCATTGGGCATGATGAGGACATTGTACCTGCCTAGATTTGTGTTTCGCAGTCTTTCTACAGGAAGTAATGTGATCGGCATGTCAAACCTTTGGTCCATCAGATGCCACATTTCACCAGCTTCAGTACTTGTGATACCTGTTCCGACCAATAGTGCAACTTCTGGTTTCTTAAGTACATCGATGGTTGGAGAGCCGATATTCACACCTGCGGTATATCCCGAGCTGATGCCATAGACGGTAATGCCGGTCTCGGCAGCAATAGCATTCAAGGAAGCATGGAGTTTGGTCCCAGCATCTTCTCCTGCGTCTCTAAGTGTACTGACCAAAATACTTCCTCTACCTAAGACTTTTCCGTCAGGAAGGGTAATGGGTTCATGTGTCAAGCGAACCAAGAATCCCTCATCCATCAGCTTGTAAGCAGCCTTTGGCGCATAATAATCCGCCCATTCAAATGCGTAAGAGTAGGCATTTTTTTCTCCGAATAAGGTTCCGGCTTTGAGGCTAAAATCATCTTCCAACAGCGTGACATCAGCAAGATTCATAATCCTACTGCTCAGCGCTGTATAGTCGAGGTTGAAAGCCATTGGCAAAGTCCAAGCAGAGACATCGTAAAAAAGGCTGTCTTGAAAGGTGTTTCTGGTTTCAAATATCACTTTGATCAACTTGTATTGAGGCTGATTCAGTGGGACGATATAGGATTTTTCTTTATTAAAAGGCACACCGTTAACCGTGATATCTTGGTTGAGTACATAGACGTCGATCTGATGTTGCTGGATCATTTCTGCCAAATGAAAACTCCGTGCTGCATCGGCTGTATCGCCAAAAATATATGCCTTATCTGTGTCAACGGCAGCTTCATTCACTGCCTCAGCATAAAAATCCTGCATGAACTTGTTGATTTCCACCCGCATGTCTTTGGCAGCTGCGAAGGAACTCACACTTGTCCGGAACTGATTTCTGACAGTAAAAGCAAAAGGCAATGGTCCATAGATGCTTTCCTGCAAATGGCCTCTTGAAGATGCCTGCTCAAATAGGATTCCGATGGAACCTTGGATATCGGGATAAGTAGAACCATAACCAAAATAATATTCATCGAAACTTTCTCTCGAATGGTAGAGAGACCCTATTTCATCCATGGCCTTAGCATGATATTTAGCCATTTTTTCGGTCAGTTCGATGTTTTTCTTAGGCGTCAGCGGATGGTCTCGGCTCGGGATTCCCGGCTGAAAAAAGAAAGTGTTGTTGGTACCCATTTCATGGTAATCCAAATAAATATTGGGGAGCCATTCCTGAAATTTTGCCACCCTGTTTTGTGATTCTGGATGCTGCACGAGAAGCCAATCCCTGTTGAGGTCAAACCAATAATGGTTGCCACGGCCACCGGGCCATGCTTCGCTGAGTTCACGGTTGGCCGGATCACCGTTGAGATTATAAGATCGGTGGGAATTGACCCAAGAAGCGTATCGGTTGCTTCCGTCAGGATTTAGTGAGGGATCAATCAGGACGATGATATTTTGTAAGTCTGCCTCGATTTCATTGGCAGCCGCAAAATGGTAGGCAGCTAAAATGGAGGAATTGAGGGCACTTGATTCATTGCCGTGTACGGAATATCCTGCTGCCATGACCAAGGGCATTTTTTCAAAATCAATCTTTGCATTCGGATCGCGGAGTTTTTGCCTTTCGGATTTGATTTTATCCAGGTTGGTGAGGTTTTCCGGAGAGGTTATCGTGAGCAGGATTTGGGGCCGCTTTTCGTAGGTATAGCCAATGATTTCAAACTTTACCCGTGGGGAGCTATCTGCCAATTTTTCAAAATACCGGATGACCTGATCGTACCCTGCATTCCATTCACCCACTTCAAAACCCAAGATTTCTTTTGGCTTGGGGATTTTTTCATCGTAAGTAAAACCTGCGGGAAGGTAATATTGAAGGGGGATGTCTGCGGTTCCGGCAGGACTTTTTTGCGAGAAAACCGAAAAGGAAATGAAGTAGAAAAACAGCAAGAGGACTTGTATTTTTTTCATAGAATTTGATTTTGTTGGCTAGGTCTTAAAGATAGGGTAAAATTTGAGTTGGCTATTCTTCCACAAAATGCAATGCTTCCTTATTTCTTCAAATACCCTTTGTGTAAAAGCTTAAATGAAAGATGCAATGGTATTTTTTAATACACGCAGAGGAAAAGGAAAAAAAGAAGGGAATTAAAAATGCTGAATGAATAATGGTTTGGGAGGTACTATCATCGGCGGGGGATATGATCCTGAAGGGATCAAATAATAATAACCGTGAGTAATCCCGAGCTATCGGGAGCAACTCGGGGATAAAGACAAAAAATACGATTCCGGTTTTTGGCCGAAACAAGGAGAAGAGAGTTATTAGAGTTTCCGCCAAAAACAGGGAAGCTCAAAATCCTTTGCGTCCCATTGCGGAACCTTCCATTCCTTTGCGGTAAAAAATATACCTCACGCAAGGACGCAGAGGAAAAAAGAAAAAAGCAGATGATGCAACCTTAGTAAAAGATTAAACCACAAAGGACAAAGGGAACAGAGAGAATTAACATGCAAAATTTCCCAAAGTTGGGTAATTGGATATTCCTGACACGGCAGTAGCGTGAGACAAATCCTGCTTCTGGAGAAGCAGGATAGCGGGAATACAAAGAGTGGGCTTTTGTTTTCTTTGTTCGTAGGCTTTACATACTTTCTTTTTTGCGTCCAAGCGTCTTAGCGTGAGACAAATCCAGCTTCTGGAGAAGCTGGATAGCGGGAACCTTCCTTATTGACTTTTCTTTCTTTTTGCGTCTTTGCGACTTTGCGAGAGAATAAAATCCAGCTTCTGGAGAAGCAGGATAGCGGGAACCTTCCTTATTGACTTTTCTTTCTTTTTGCGTCTTTGCGACTTTGCGAGAGAATAAAATCCAGCTTCTGGAGAAGCAGGATAGCGAGCGCGAAATATATTTTCCTTTGTGCCTCCGAATCTTTGTGGTTCAATAAATACTGATTAATAGTTTTAAACAAAACTGCCCTTCGGAAATTCCAAAGGGCAGTTTCATATTTTAT
>NZ_JAMFLG010000028.1 GCF_023502205.1 Aquiflexum sp. TKW24L
CCCAACTTCCCACCTCTTACCTCTCACCTTCCTCCCTCTACCTTCACCCTTTCCCCACAATATCCTTCACAATCTGCTCGGCATGCACGATGGAGTTTTCGATAAAAAATTCACGGGTATTGAGCCCACCGCAAACTACGCCTGCAAGGTAAACCCCATTCACATTTGATTCCTGATTGGCTTGGTCGTAGCAAGGTTGGCGCTTGTCGTCGAGACTGAGCTTTATACCTAATTGGTCCAACAGAGCGAAGTTGGGTCTGTAACCTGTCATCGCCAAGACAAAATCGTTTTCCACGGTTACTTCCCCCTCAGGAGTGTTGAGCACGACGTCCCTCTCCCGGATTTCTTTGACTGTCGAATGGGTAAAGGCTTTGATCGAACCTTCTTTGATCCTGTTCTCGATATCCGGCTTGACCCAATATTTTACATTGGGGTCAATACCCTCCTCTTTCAGCACCATGGTGACCTCAGCGCCTTTTCTCCAAGTTTCGAGGGCGACATCCACAGCAGAGTTTGCAGCGCCGACAACAATGATTTTCTGGCCGATGTAGGGCCAAGGTTCTTTGTAATAATGCGTCACTTTGGGAAGGTCTTCGCCGGGCACTTTCATCAGATTTGGCAAATCGTAAAATCCCGTAGAAAGGATGATGTTTTTGGTATGGTATTTTGCCTTGGAGGTATTGATTTCAAAAACACCCTCTGCTTTGGACACTGTTTTGACTTCCTCGTACAGGTTGATTTTCAGTTTCCAGGTTTTTGCTACCCTGCGGTAATACTCCAAAGCTTCTGTTCTCGTGGGTTTATGGGCGATGGACATAAAAGGGATGCCACCCATTTCTAGTTTTTCGGAAGTCGAAAAAAATGTCATGTTTAGCGGGTAATTGAAGAGGGAATTGGTCAGTACGCCCTTATCGACGATGAGGTATTTCAGCCCCGCTTTTTCACATTCTATCCCGCATGCCAACCCTATCGGGCCGCCGCCGACTACAAAAACATCCAATAATTCCATTTCAAAAAGATTTAAATTTTCTTAAGTGTTAATTGAAGGCTAATGATAATCCTTCTATCCGATTTCATGCTCCTCGATGAGTGCAACAAATTAGCCAATATTCTGTTCGCGGACTTCGTCCATGTGGAACTGAACCTGATTTTCCTCTGACCGGTTTTCTGCCTGAAAATACCGGACTTCCTTGATCTCTACTTCGCCTGAATGCTTCCAAAGCAACACCGTGGTATTGATCGTGCCGTAGTAATTGCCCACGTTAATAAATTGGGAAGAAAGCAATCGCTCCTGCTCTAAGGTCGCCCCGGTAACTGGCAAAAACCTGTCCGGTTCGATTTCCCTTGACAGCAAAACCTCCCTCAACCCATCCGGATCTATTTCATTCCTGTCGATTTTGGTGTGGAGCTTTTCTTTTGCCTTGACAAGTTTTGCCCAAGGAGTTTCCAATAGTGCATTGCTAAGGCCATACAATCCATTTTCCAGTTTGAAGATGCCTTCTTTTTTGTTGGATAGGTAGAACAATTCATCACCCGATCCCACCAAAAGATTAAAGCCATCATATTGGTCTTTCTCTTTTTCGATTTCTTGCAAGTATTCTAAGGGAACCATATTTCCTTCCAAAAAATCTTTAACCAAATTCCCCCTTGATTTTGCATCTGGTTTGAGGTTTTTGAGATCCCGGTGATTGGTCAGCGTAGCAAACCGGCCATTTGGGTGCAATCCCAACCAAGTTCCCCCTGCTTTAAGGTCTTTTCCTGCATAGAATCCTTGTTCCCAAAGATGGATCGAAGCCGTCGGTCGCTCAAAAAACTCATCCCTGTTGGCTACCAGGATAAATTTATACTCGGGGTGGTTGTTCCAGTTGAAAGCTAATAAACACATGGCCGCAAAGTAATAAAAAGGCCGAAATAACTCGGCCTTTTTAGGAATTAAACCAGCTCCTTAGGCTGTAAGGAAGGATAATCTGTATATCCTTTTTTGCCCGGAGTGTAGAACGTGTCGGTGTCCCAATCTGCCAATGGAGCATTTTGCTCAAACCTTTCGGCAAGGTCTGGATTGGAAATGAAGAGTTTGGCATAAGCTACAGCATCGGCATGGCCTTCTTCGATGACTTTATTTCCTTTTTCTTGGTCAAAAGAAGAATTGATAATAATCGTGCCTTTGTAAATCGGTCTGTATCGTTTTGCAATTTCTTTTTCGGCAAAAGGAATCTTAGAGACATCCGTGAAAGGCTCTGACAAATGCAGGTAAGCCAAATCGTAATCGTTGAGTCTTTTGATGATATAATCGAAAGTAGGGATAGTATCCTCATCCATCGTCATTCCAAAAACGCCATTCAGGGAAGGATTCAACCTGAGTCCAATTCTGTTTTCAGGCATTACTTCTTTGATCGCATCGATCACTTCAAACAGTATCCTCGCTTTGTTTTCGATGGTTCCACCGTATTGGTCGGTTCTCACATTGGAGGTACCATTGAAGAATTGGTGAAAAAGATAGCCATTGGAAGAGTGAATTTCGACGCCATCAAAACCTGCGTCCATGGCATTTATTGCTGCATTTTTGAAATCAAGAACGGTTTGCTTGATTTCTTCCAATGTCATTTCTTTTGGAGTGACAGTTTCTTTGAATCCTTCGAAAGTGTATGATTTTTCATTTGGATTGAGGGCTGAAGCCGAAAGCGGAAGTTCACCGTGATGAAAATCAGGATGTGACATCCTGCCTACATGCCACAATTGGATAAAAATAACGCCATCATTTTCGTGAACAGCGGAAGTGGTTTTTTCCCATCCTTCTACTTGTTCCGGGGAATAAATCCCCGGGGTATTGATATAGCCGACGGCGATTTTGGATACCTGCGAACCTTCAGTAATCAACAATCCCGCAGAGGCTCTTTGCGAATAGTATGTGGCATGGAGTTCTGTTGGGATGTTTCCCGGATTGTCGGCCCTGCTTCTGGTCATCGGCGCCATGACGATCCTGTTTTTCAACGTCAGGTCACCCAATTGTAATTTTTCTAAAAGTGGTTGTGTACTCATCGTGTTTTAATTTTGTTGGTTTAAATCAGTGTATAGACAACTAATTGTATTCAGGGATGGTTCAGCCATTCGGGGAATATAAAAAAGACCTGCCTTCAGTCAGTTTGGAGCCTTGTTTGGAAGAAAATTCGACTAGATGCAAAACCGGAGCTGAATTTTTAACTTCCTTTAAGACTGATCTACGGAAAAAGTCGTACAAAAAATTTGCATTACGATTCTCTTCGTATAACTTTGTACGAAAGCAATCGTATTAACCGCTATGCAAGCTAAACCAACTGAATCCGAACTTGAAATTTTGTCCCTGCTCTGGCCCATGGAGCAGGCAACCGTGAGGGAAATCCACGAGAAACTAGCCGAAACCAAAGACACCGGCTACACCACCACCCTCAAGACCATGCAGATCATGCATGCCAAAGGCCTCCTCCGCAGGGATGAGCAAAACCGTACCCACATTTACTTTCCGGCGGTAGACGAGACCGTCACTCAAAAAAACCTGGTGACCAATTTTATGGCCACAGCATTTGGCGGCTCTGCCAAAAACCTGGTGATGCAGGCTCTCGGACAGGGCAATCCCTCCAAGGAGGAATTAGATGAAATTCGCGCTTTCTTGGACCAATTGGAAAATGAACAATAATGGAAACTTTGTCCACTTTTATCGCTGAACCCTATTTACTTGGCCTCGGCTGGATGATCGTCCATGCCCTTTGGCAGATTGCAGGCGTTGGTCTGATGCTGTGGCTGGCGCTTCAGGTTTTTGGCAAAAAATCCGCCGCTTTCAAATACAGGCTTAGCATTTCAGCACTTGCTCTGATTACAGTTTTGGCTTTGGGAACTTTCATTTATTCCATTCCACCGTCACTTCCAGTCCCATCCGGAGCCATTCCCCATACTTCCCAAATCGAGCATTTGACCCAACCCATCTCCAACCACCTGATAGATGCGCCCTCCGATTGGATGATCGTATCGAGACGGATAGAAAATTGGATTCCGACATTGGTTCAGGTTTGGTTTTTGGGAGCCATGCTTTTTTTGGTAAGGTTGGCTACCTCGCTTGCCGACATCCGCAACCTCCGGCAAAAGCAACATGACACGGTAGCATCTGTTTGGCAGCAGGTATTGGATAAGCAGCTCACATCGCTCCAAATGTCCAAACCTGTACAGCTGCTGAAAAGCATCCACGTAGACGTCCCGATGACTTATGGAGTTTGGAAGCCGGTGATTCTCATTCCTGCAGGTCTTTTCTTTCAGCTTTCACCTTTGCAGCTCGAGGCAATCATCGCCCACGAACTCGCTCACATCAAGCGGCACGATTACTTGGTCAATTTGGTACAATCTATTTTGGAAGTGGTGTTCTTTTTCCATCCCATATTTTGGTGGATCAATAAAACAGCCAAAGAACAGCGTGAAAATGCCTGCGATGACCTTGCGATCAGCATGGGGATTTCTCCCAAAGACCTGGCATTTGGCCTTGCCAATGTACTGAACCATGCGAAAAACCCGACACCGGATATCGCCATGGCTGCCGCCAAACCCAACAACCCAACCCTAGACCGCATCAAAAGAATAATGGGAGTCAAAACTTCCTCAACACAACCAACTACTATAACCAGCATGACCATGATGATCACACTTTTGCTTGGCGCCACCCTGATGGTCGGTGCGAGCGACAAGCCGTCCAAGGAGTCCTTTGAAGAACTGACGGCTACCGAAATCAACACAAATACCATTGAAGGTAATTGGATTGGCGCATACGCCTATCCTTCCAAAGACACCATTCCGCCAAAAGGCCCGGTCATTATTGAAATGGATTGGGACAAAATGACTCCGGAGCAAAAGGAGAAATTTAAAAAAGAAATGGAAGGGCTCAAAGATTTGGGTTTGTTCTTCAAAGACATAAAGCCTGTATTTCTGGAAATGCCTGAATTCAACATGATGTTCAAGGACTTTCCTGTGGTACCTTTTGCCTTTGAAGCCATGCCGATGTTTCAGATGGAATTAAATATGGCTCCGATGCCTCCTATGAATTTTGGTATGCCGGGAATTCCTGAACTGAATATGGACGATATGCCTGTAATGGATTTTGACATTGCCCCATTCATGGCTTTTCCGGACTCGGCATTATATATAGAAATCCCTTCGGATATATATTTCCCTTCTGACTCTGCACGCGTGTATAATTTCACCTACCGTTACAAGTACGATTTTGATACCACCAAGATGTCCAAGGCAGAAATCCAAAAGAAGAGGGCGGAGATGAGTGCCAAAATGGCTGAGGCTGATAAAAAGCGTGCAGCTGCAATGGAAAAATGGAACGAGGCAAACAAAGAAAAGCTAGCCGAATGGCAGAAAAAGCAAGAGGAATGGGAAAAGGAATTTGCCCCAAAAGTGAAGGAATTTGAATCCAAAATGATGGAATGGGAGAAAGCCAATCGACCTAAGATAGAGGAATTTGAGAAAAAAATGGAGGAATGGGAAAGAGCAAACGCTCCAAAGATGGAAGAGTACGAGCTAAAAATGAAGGCTTGGGAGAAAGAAAACCAACCCAAAATGGATGAATTCCAAAAGAAGATGGAAATCTGGGAAAAAGAGAATAAGGTGAAGATGGAAGAGTTTCAAAGAAAAATGGAACTCTGGCAAAATGAACATCAGGAGGTGTTGAAAGAGATCCAAAAAACCATTCAGGAATCAACAAAAAAAGGGGACAATTAGTCTCCTTTTTTTTTCTGACTTTCCGGGATATTTTTCAAATGTTTTATTATAAACTTTAGACTTTTTCCAATGAATTAGGGCTGGGGGTTTAAAGTCTCTTTTAAATTTATTATTTTTTTTAAGGTGCGGTCTTGCCTATATCTGTTTGCAGCTTCTGGAAGTCGGCAATTTCCTAGACGAAAACTGCCTGCCGGCACTGAATCCCGCAGGTGCGGTACAGTAAGCTTTAATTAACCAGCGAACCGCCAATTTCTTGTTTTTACCGGCTGTTATTAGTAATACAACATGATTTATTATTGAATAGCTAACAATCAAGTTACTTCATTCGACCGCTTTTCACCTTTTTCATAAATCACATTCGAACGTCCTACAATTAATGAATCCAATTTTCCAATGTTGTTCACGTCTCTATCACTGTATGTAAATCTATTTAAAACAAACCTCATCGTGTTGAGTCTGGCTCGTTTTTTACAGTTTGATTTAATCACAATCCATGGAGCATCTGAGGTGTCTGAATAGAAAAACATTTTTTCTTTAGCATCAGTATAATCATCCCATTTGTTCAATGAAGCTTTATCAATTGGTGATAATTTCCATTGTTTCAGTGGATGATTTTCCCTGTCTTTAAATCTTCTCTTTTGTTCATCTCTACTCACAGAAAACCAAAATTTAAATAGATATATTCCACTCCGTATTAAGTTGCGTTCCAATTCCGGAACTTCACGCATAAACTCCAAATATTCTTCATCATCACAAAATCCCATTACTTTTTCTACTCCTGCTCTGTTGTACCAGGAGCGGTCGAATAACACAATTTCTCCTTTAGAGGGAAAATGTTTAATATACCTCTGAAAATACCATTGCCCTTTTTCCTCATCCGTTGGCTTCTCTAAAGCAACAACTCTTGCCCCCCTCGGATTAAGATGTTCCATCAAGCGCTTTATTGTTCCTCCCTTTCCGGCGGCATCTCTTCCTTCAAATAATATCACAACTCTGGAACCGGTTTCTTTGACCCATGATTGAAGTTTTAATAATTCTACCTGTAGTTTATATTTTTGTTTCTCGTAATTTTTTCTGGACATCAGATATTCATAGGGATATCCGCCTTGATGCCAAAGTTTTGACAAAACCTCATCAGGATGTTTCTGAACCTGATTATTTTCCAATTCGTCTCTTAGTAGTCTTAAGACCTCTTTTTTATCTTCCTCAGAGAATTTTTCCAGATAGTCTTTTAAAGACCTTTTCTTATTGTTAGACTTCCCGAAAATATCTTCAATGGCAGCCACTTCCTTTTCAAGCTTGGCTTCATGTATCACTTCAATAGTGTTGTCTTGAATCTGTTTAGGGGTTTTCCCTTTGATAACGTCTCCAGTTGAAACTTTTTTTGGCCTTGCTAAAGTGGACTTGGTTTTTGGAGGACTGGTCTCTTTTATGGTTATTTTCTTTTCCATATTTCTTCTTAAAATATTGTTTCTGTGATCCCTAGTAAACTTTCAAAATATACAACCCGAACCAATTAATAAAAATGATATTAGTCATCTTTAAAAGGGTATTGCGAAGTAAGAATAAGGATTTTGTTGTATTATATTTTTCTGTAAAGTTTGTCTAAAGCTGATTGCCACCAACGTTCAGAAAACGTCATGCCGAAGCTAGAATCTAACTCAGAAGATGAGTATGTGACTGTACAAGACTTTATCCTGCTTAGTAGAAAGCTAATTTGTGTGCCTTGAATGGGGAATAAAGGCCAAAAAGATGACCGTTCCAACGGGCGAAATGCGATAAGCGAAAAGGAAAAACTGTATTTCAATTTCAGGTGATTCAACACAATCCTGACCACTACTACCACACTGGTACGCCTGAGAAGAAATGAATATGAACTGGTGCATTCTTACCACCTCAAAACCATCTTAACCCCTCATTCATGCTGGCGCAACTTACAATCCACTGAACAGCCATTTTGACGCCCCTTTTCGCTATTTGATTTGTTGTTACTGCTCCATTAAATGATGGTCTAGATTTTATTGGTGCCAAGTTTTTTTTATGCTGTAGTTCGTGTCTCACAAAATACCTGAGGTTCGAGGGACACAGGCCCACAGGGGGAAGCATGGTATCTTGCTGAAAGTGAGATTTATATAAAAACCTGCAATGAAAGTATAAGATAATTAAAAGTAATAGGTCTTACTTTTATCCAAATACTAAAAAATTAATATTTGATCACACTATATCATTGTAATTGTATTGATTTACACTGCTGTGATGGTTATACAAAGTTCTATAATTATGAATGAATTAGGCAACGCAAATTTTGAAAACTACATCGGAATCAATCAAGGGTTTTCTGAAATGGGCTATCAGATAGTCGCACAGGTACTTACTTTAGGGTATGCAGTAATGTTGGCAGCATTATTTTACTTTATACTTACCATAAAATCTGTATCTCCTAAGTACAGGATTTCGGCTGTTTTATCTGTCGTGGTTATGGTATCGGCTTTTTTGCTTTTATATGTGCAAGCTAATAATTGGACAAGCAGTTTTGTGTTTGATAAAGAACAAGGAAAATACTTTTTGGGCAATGGTAAAGACTTGTTTAACAATGGCTACAGGTATCTTAACTGGTTAATAGATGTGCCAATGTTGCTTTTTCAGATACTTTTTGTAGTCAGTCTTACGAAATCAAATTTTAATAGCATAAGAAATCAATTTTGGTTTTCGGGGTCAGCCATGATCATTACCGGCTATATAGGTCAATTTTATGAGGTGACTGATTTTACTGCTTTTGCTATTTGGGGTGCTGTATCCACCGTTTTTTTCTTCCATATTTTATTTTTAATGAGAAAGGTAATCAGTGAAGGTAAAGAAGGAATTCCTCTCAAAGCTCAAAAAATGTTGGGTGGGATATGGACATTATTTGTCATCTCTTGGCTTTTGTATCCCGGTGCATACCTGATGCCTCATTTATTTGGCATTGAAGGAGGACTTTTCAACGAATCCGGAGTCGTAGCCCGCCAAATAACTTATACAGTGGCGGATGTATGTTCTAAGGTAATTTATGGTGTAATGCTTGCAAATGTCGCTCAGATATTAAGTAAGGAAGAAGCTTACGTAGAAGCAGCGTAAATTCTAAATAATGGGGACAACTCCCAATCTAGTGAACCGTCGCATAAGAGCTCTTTAGGAAGCTTTCGGGATCGCCGCGTGATAGGCGAATGGTGGTCATTTTAGACAGGAATCATAGTGGTTCGGGAAAATAGGTAACTGAGGGGGTTGATGAAATAAACAAAAATCGCTTAGGAATACCATTGATGCGATGTAAATCATTTTGGATTAAGTTGTTCCTCTTTCCAATTGTTGTAAAAAATCGCAACCTCTTCCGGTGTTGTAATTTTTTTTCCATCGATGAGCTCCATTAACGGAGGAGAATCACTAAAGTAATCTGAAAATAAATTTCGTTTCAATCCAAATAAACCTTGAGTTGCCCGCACCATTACGAGTTCATCCTTCTTCAAGAAAAAAGGTACTGAACGAATCCATAAATCATCGTCAACAAAGTACTCCAGATAAATGCTCAAATGCCCTTCTTCCTGCAATTCAAAAATTTTGTACTCATTCCCAGCATGAATCGTATACATTTCTTTAAATAAAGCATTATTCCGTTGCACCCGCCAACTTACGAATTGACGGGTCCCCATTGAATACCCTAAAATTTTACTTGGGGGATATTTTTTAGTGAGAGCTTTACCGGTTGGTTTTATCCTCACACGGTCCAATAATTTATCCCTAAATCCATGTTTAATGTTTGCCACCTCACCGTGAAGGATTGTTCCATTTTTCAACGTAACAGAGCCTTGCTTAAAATCGAATTGGTGCTTAATTGTCTGTCCGCTTACTTGATTGAAAAGTAATATCAAACCGAAAAGCAAAAAAGTTATTTTTCTGTTCATTGTCGTAACTTTAGCATTAGTGGAAACGGTCCTGGTATAGCCACAGTAGCGGAAATGCGGGCTTCGTCACTTTCCGCCGAGACAAAAACCCAAGCGGAGCAGCGAACCTAAAACTACCACCAAGCCCCGCTATTGTGGCTATACCATGTTGTGCGGTCGGCTTTTTATCTATCTTGATTTTCGTTGTTCGTATTCACTTAAAAGTCTATTTAATTTTTCAATTTTTTCGCTGTCATTTGGCTCACTTTGGCAAAGTTGGCCAACCATTTTATTAATGTCATAAAATTGATTGTCCGTTGTGATTTTGCCTTTTTCAATTACTTTGTCAACTCGATGGAAAAAGGATTTAAAAATATCAATGTCGTAGTTGGTTTTCTCTTGCAGATACTTGTTGAATTTTAAATCTCCTGTTTCCACTTGCATTTCTGTCAAGTCACGAAACCACTGTTTTAGTCTGGTTAATCTACCTTTTTGAAAATGTTCTTCGGTCTGTGATTTAATTCCTTTGAAATGTTCTGCGGAATCAAAGTCTTCCGTTTTGATTTGCATTATCTGGTTGTCAAGATAGTAGTCAATTGTCGTCAATACCAAGTCCCTATACTTTTCAAGTTCGGCTTGTTTTTCGTCTTTATTGAGTTTGTTATCTGTCATGTGTCGTCTTTTAAGCTGCCGCACAACGTGATTCAGCTTGGAGACGGCGGGCATTCGGAGCCGAATCCTCCAAGCTTAATCCAAACTTCTTAAAGGTACTGATTTTCATAGTTACTCGGTGCCGCCCGCTGTATCCAAGGTGATGTTACAGCCAGTAGTTCCTTATTTCCAATAATGGCTCCATCTAATTCGAAAGGTTTGGTCTCCAAAGAAAAGTTTTAGTTTTGATTTGGTTTTTTCATCCTCCCAAATTGCTTCTCTTGAATAAACTTCTACTCCATTTTCATTTATAATTTTTTGTAATTCCTTATCCTCGATCATAGGTAAGGACAGCAATTCAATTAAATCTTCTTTTATTTTTTGATAAGCTGAATCATACTGTGTTAATTTATCACTTTCCAATTTCCATAAGTTTTGTTTTTCTTGGTAACTGCTAAACCTTTCATGCTCCCAACTATAGCTTACATATTGTAGGATTGAATCTTCACTTGTGAAAAAATATTCCGCATATAATGGGATAAATTTTCCCTCCCTTTTTACAATCAATGGGAGATCTAAATCAAGTTCATCAGCTTTGGGAAATACGCTTGAAGACAGAAAAACCTTTTGTTCTATAATTTCAATGTTATTGTTTAATGTTTTTTCAAACTTTACAACTTCATCTATTTTAGATTGATTGATCCAAAAATTATTTCGATTTGGTTTAAAATCACAACCTAGGATCGTAATAAAGATTATGATTATAAGTAATTTTTCTGGTGTCTGCATTTTTTTCCTATTGGCTGTAACGTTTTGCTTTATTCAATTATAGGGGAAAGCATTCCAATTCAGCATGCTTTCCACAATATTGTGGAAAGAAATCCTATAAAACTAAAGGATTTTGATTATAAATCTAAACCATCCAACGGACTTTTTATCTGGTCAAAACCCTTTGTGGTGATATGGGTATATATTTGAGTTGTTTTTGGGCTTTCGTGTCCCAATAGACTTTGTATATATCTTAAGTCAGTTCCTCTTTCCAACAAATGGGTTGCAAAGGAATGTCTTAAAGTATGTACGGTTACATTTTTTGCTATTCCCGCATCTTTTACCGCCTTACTTAAAATCGCCGAAATACTGGTTGTTGAATATCTCACAGGTATTTCTTTGGTACTTCCCTGTCCCTCAAATAAATATTCAAATGGCCTATTCTCTTTTATGTACCTCCTTAATATTTCCAAGGTCCTTTGTGACAGAATTGTATACCTGTCTTTCTTCCCCTTTGCCTGTTCTACCCGTATCTGCATACGATTGGAATCTATATCTTTGATTTTTAGATTTACAAGTTCACCTATTCTTAGGCCTGCAGAATAAATAGTCATCAGAATGGCTACGTGTTTAAGATTTTTTGTTACTCTCAAAATTTTTATTACTTCTTCTTCACTCAATACCGTGGGCAATGTTTTTTCTCTGATAGGCCGATCTACATGGTAGTACTTGCGCTCTCCACCTCTTACTTTTTCAAAGTAAAACTTGATGGCATTGATAGCCTGATTCTGATGAGAACTCGAGACTTTTCTATCCATCACTAAATATCTTGAAAATTCCATAACCTCTTTTTCCCCCAAGTCTTCCATTGTTGATTTTGAAAAATAATTAATAAACTCTTCAAACAAGGGTACATAAGCTTTAATCGTCCCTTCACTATACCTCCTTTCCTCCAGTTTATGCACGTACTCCTCAGGGCATTTTCTGTAATTGGGGATGTCATAGGCAGAAATTTTGGCCACCACCTCAGTCTTTTTTTCTTCCTCTTCAAAAACCATAACCAAACCAAGTTCCCCGATCTTTCTTTTCACCTCTTCCAAAAACTGCTCTGAATAGGGAATTGTCCACCACTTGTTTTTTAGATCCCATTGGTAGTAGGGGATAGATTTTATCGTTTTGGTCAGCGTAGCATTGTATCCAAAAATCAGTTTAAGCCGTCCAGATCGGGTTTTGATAACCAATACCTGGTTTTTGTCAATCTTCCTTGATTGCTCGGAGGAATCAGAAGTGATAGACTCATGTCGGATGACAGGTCCAAGCCTTTCCCCAAAATGCTGTTGAATCCGCTCGAGGTTGCCGGGATAATGCGGGATCTCCCAAAAATATCCCTCCCGATTCCACTTGGAGTACCTGAGGGTCAGGATAAACTTTACATCAGCATCATTTTTGGGCATCTTCAGGATGATCTTTTTTCCGATTATTTCTGCTTGGATAGGTTTTGGTTCCATGAGACTAAAAGTTACAGGTTAGTTTCGGTCCGGCTTCCGGAGAAGCAGGATAGCTACTGATCCGGCTTCCGGAGAAGCAGGACAGCTACTGATCCAGCTTTAGAAGAAGCAGGATTACAGCCATAATTTAGCCTGTTGGGCCATTGATAAAAAGTTTAAGCCCAAACTTAAACGTTTAACTTTTTATCCTGAAATCACATGATGTCACTGCTACGTTCCCTTACACTTCCTCTATACCCTAGTATACCTTCAGCCTACCTTCCCCTACCGATACTCCGTGTCCCAGCTAGGGATACTCCGTGTCCCAGTTAGGGATACTCCGTGTCTGGGTTACCGTTTAGCTACCCCGGAGCGGATCCTGATAGGTATTTTCGCTATTGAAGATGCATAGTGGTCCCTGATTAAGAATGACGACAACCTACATTCAGAATCATGAATTCAGTATTCTGAATTAAAACCCATTTTAAGAGAATTAATCGGATTGGTCGTAGCCTTCTTAACCGAATGAAAAGCTAAAGTAAAGATGCTTCATACCCATCGTTTTGAAATAGTCGTCTCCCAAAGTGATTAAACTACATCAACCCCTTTTTGTATTTGACAATTTCCCAAAAACCCAACAACTGTTCCTTTTGGTCAAACTCAAAAATCAGGGAAATCAATTTCCCAACCGGTTTGGCATGTCTAAAATTCTCCTTGTATGCATTGCTTACAGGAAGATCAAAAATTCCGATGCGGGATTTTTCGGTGAAATAAAAACTGGTTTTAGGAGTTTTCCCCCGGCAGAAAGCCAAAAAATCAATTCAAAGAAATGGCAAATTTAAGCTATTCACTTTTCGGGAATTTTTTCTCTTTTTCATCAAAATAGATCCCATCTGTTTCCATATCGGAGATGGTGCGCTTTATGGTGCTTTTGAATTTTTCTTTGGTTTTTTCAGGAATTTCATCATCCTCAAAAAAGGAACTAAGCACGTTGAATAAAGCTGCTCTGGTAAAACCGGATGCCTTTTCAAATTCATAGGGTTTCTGCTCCATTTGGGTAATTTCCTTTATAGAAGTGACTATAAAAATTACAAAAGAAACAACGACCAATACTGTCAATATAATTATGTCTAAATTTTCCATTTTACCTTTTCATATTAAATATTATCAAAAAGCCCAAAATGGTCGGACACCACAAACCAATAAAAATAGCCTTCATTGGTTCATTTTGAATGAGATAATAATATTCTGATACTCCGATTAGAACTACCACCAATACCATTAATACAATTTCGGATTTTTTAAATTTCTTCATCTATTTTAAAATTATTTTTTAGTGTGCAGTTTGTCGAAATATAAATCGGAGATTTTACTTTTAAAAGTAACAATCTGTGATTCACAGAACAAATCAATTTTAGAATTTGCTAATTAATGTGATTCTAACTCAGCTTTAAGCAGAATGTTTTTAAGTATATGATTTTATGTTAGTTGCATTCATGGAAGCTAGGCAGCTGAGGTGAAAATCACCAAGAATAAGGAACAAGAAAAAAACAGATACGCCACACTTCCATTTCGACAAGCAACTATTGCATTACCAACTTCAGGTCATGCAAAGGCCAATTCATAACGCTGAATTCATCATTTTTTACCTCACCTTCTTTGGCTTCAATTCCTCAAAGAAAATGTCATCATTGGGAACTTGGAATTCCAGTCCGGTGACTTTCATGTCGTTGTCGGTCTGGAATTTGACCGTTCCCAAGCTGAACCAGGCATGCTTTTCGTTCCATACGATTTCCCATACATCATAATGCCAATGCCGTAACGTCGCAGAAAGGCGAGGTGAGTTTTCAAATTCAAGCAAGAGCACTCCGTCTTCAAGAGAGACAATGATATTGCCATACACTTCAGTATGGTAGATGCCGGCATAGGCAGAAAGTGCAAGGGAGGGTTTGGTGCCCATCACCCGTTTGGCTTTCATGTCAGCGATGCGGGTATCCTTCTTATGGTTTTCATTGGTCCTGACAAGTAAGTCTGCCGACCAATCCTTCGTGCCTGTTCCCAAAAATTGGTCAAATGCATAATAGGTAGCGGCCATGATGGGGCTTTTGTGGCCGTTGGTCAGGACGGCAATGCCGAGGTTTTCTTCAGGAATCATCGTCACTGCAGTGATCATCCCGTCAAATCCACCTGTATGGCCCACCATCAGTTTTCCATGGAAATCTCCTAGGTTCCAACCTAAGCCATAGGCTGCAAAATGTCTCCCCAAGTCGTTCTTTGTAGTATGGTCCACCGGAAAATTGTTGTGCGGTGTCCAAACCATGTTGCGGGTGGATCTGATTAGCAGGGTGTCCTTGCCATGGATGCCATGATTCAGGTTGAAGATCATCCATTTGGCCACGTCATTGACCGAAGAGATGATGCCACCTGTGGCTCCGATTTCATTCCAATCTTCAAATTGAATCGGGAAGTTTATGTCATTTTCCCTTCCATGTGGCGTGGTAATGTTATTTGTACTTTCTAATTCCCGTGCGGAAGTCAGTGTCCTGTTCATTTCCAAGGGAATCAGGATTCTTTCTTTGACATTTTCGCCCCAAGTTTTGCCTGTGATTTTTTTGATAAGCTCGCCGGCGGTGATATACATCAGGTTGGAGTAGCCATATCCGGCACGGAAATCATAGGCCTGTGGAAGTTTTCCTGCGAGTTTGATCATGTTTTCTGCACTCATCTCAGATTTATACCAGATCACATCTCCGCTGAAGGTACCCAAACCTACCCTATGGCTGAGGATATCGCGCACGGTAACCTGACTGCTGATCCAGGGGTCATTGTAGAGTGAAAAATAGGGGAGGTGGTCTTTGACCCTGTCGTTCCAATTCAGTTTTCCTTCCTGCACGAGCATCCCGATGATCGCAGAGGTGAAAGCTTTGGAATTGGAAGCAATTGCATAAAGGGTGTTTTCATCCGGTTTGCCAGGTTTGCCGGTTTCGATAAGGCCATAGTTTCCGGTAAAGACCAACTTGCCGTCCTTGACGATGCCGATGCTAGCTCCCGGTACATCCCAATCCTGTACCATTTTGGCAAAGTAGGCATCGAGTTTTTTGAGGTCTTGGGAATATAATTGGTGTACAGAAAAGGAAAAAATGATCAAAAGTAGGGAGAACTTGTTTTTCATATCCGGCTTGATTTAGAAGTATTGAAGATACACCTGAAATGGATCACTTCAAAAAACCGGAT
The DNA here is from genome assembly GCF_023502205.1 of Aquiflexum sp. TKW24L. Classification (GTDB taxonomy): domain Bacteria; phylum Bacteroidota; class Bacteroidia; order Cytophagales; family Cyclobacteriaceae; genus Cognataquiflexum. The sequence goes on from NZ_JAMFLG010000028.1 coordinate 15,809, forward strand.
TTCTTTAATATGCATAAGAGATCATTTTCAGTACGGTGGTCTTCGACACTTAAATTTTCTCTTCGATTTTCACATTGGATAGCATCACAACTTTTTGAAATCCTCTGCAAAAGCATCTACCCTTTTCCAATCAGTATACTCAATGGCAGTTTTGGGAAATATTGGACCTTTGGTAATGACCATGATAAGTCGGATCAAAAGCTTGTCCGAAAATTTGTATTTGGAATAATCCAGCATCCCTGCAAATACTCCGACAAGGGAGGGTTTCCAAGTGATGCTTTCCAAAAACTTTTTGACATAAGGGTTTGTGTCTGCACCATTTTTTTCTGGCTTTCTTGCCACAAGATTGACCGATAAAAATGCTGCTTTCTTGCTGTTGAGCATTTCGGCGTTGTCATTGATTAGCTTTACAATGGCCTCATTGTGCTTCCCGTATCGGATACTGGAGGCGATGATTATTTTTTCATATTGCTCAAGGTTTCCTTTGAAAGCGTTTACAGGAAATAAATGAACTTCCTCATTGCCGGTATTGAGAATCTTGGAAAGATGGTTGCATATTTTCATTGTCTGTCCATCTACTGAGGAATAAACGATAAGGGTGGTTTTTTTCATTTGATGGGAGTTTTTTCTTTCAAGTTTGGGTTTATCAACCCTTCAAAGGAGGTTATTTTTTTCATATTTTAATTTGAAAATCATTAATTGGTTATATCTAAATAATAAATAGTACAATCATAGATAAAAACTATGGATTTTCAACTATGATAAAAGTCATGTTTCAAAATGTTTTTGGTCAAGCTCCTCTATTTTTTAATGGCCTACCTTCATTTCTAATAATTATGCATGAACTATTCAACCAATCTTTAAAAATTTGACTTATGGGGCTTTTAAAAACAGGCAGTAAACCACTATGGCTGGTACTGCTAATCACATTTCTCAGTCTGGGTTTCATCGCTAGTTGTACCCATGAAGACACGTTGAACCCTAGTGATCCGGATGTTCCGACATTGGGACAATTGGACAAGCAAGTTCGCGTTCAGGTAGCTTATAATGCATCAGAAGTTGCATTTAAGTTTGTCTGGAAAACCCAAAAGAAGCTTTACCCTACAGGTCAGGCCAATGTCGGGAAAAACTACCCTATGCAGTTCCATGATATGCTTCAGCACAATGGGACAAGGTTTGACAGACTTGCGTCAGACCGAAGATTAGAAGAGGATCGGATAACCTTTATGATTGACAAGCAGGAAGGCGGAATACAGGGATATGCAAGGATGGGTTGCGGTATTACATGCCATACTGGAATGACGGATCACCGTCTTTTGACCAATGCAGTTTTGGATCATTGGCATTGGAGGGGAGCACGAAGCGGCCCAATGGGGTATGCTGAAGATGTTGCGGTGGATAATGTTTCGCGGATTAGAGATGATTTAGGAACCATGCCGAGCAAATTTCTACGTTCGGGTGGAGATAGATTTAGAGAAGATCACGGAGCGATCACAGGTACAGGTCACCCGGTTTTGGTAGATGGTCTGCCTCGATTTGTCTTTAATAAAGGGAAAACCCTTCCGGGTGGTTTTGTTATACCGGGATTTTTTCTCCCAAATAGATCAAATGCTACCATGATCGATGCACATATTGATATACCTCAGATCAAAGACGTATCCAAGAACATCAGTTTATTGGTAGTGTACCAGGATCGTAATTTTGATCCCGTCGAAAAAGTCAACGCCATAGACTTGGGATATTTGGCATGGCTTGCCACAGGATCGCTTACCCATCTTCCGGCTCATTTGCGTGATGAGACTACCGCAGATTTTAATGTTTGGAAGAATTTTTGGGCAACCGAAACCAATATCTCAACCGCACCGGCAGCCATTACAAAACTTGATCAGGTTCACCAAGAATGGGTAGCCTCAGGCAAAAAGGCAATGGTCACCCGTAGTGTTGGTTTTATTTACAATTCTGACCAGCATGACATTTCCTCTGAAAGGGAATTCAATGCAGAAAGAGATGAGTGGACGGTAATTCTAAAGAGAAAACTTGCTACGACCTCCACCAAGGATGCCAATCTAGCCACACTCCCTAATGGAGGAAAATTCACAGTCAGTTTTGCCATGCACGACTCCGGAGCAGGATCCGAAACACATGATATTTCATTGCCCTATGAGTTATCCAACCTAGAGGGTGCGGATCTCAAGGCCAAGCAGGTTTCGAATATCTCCGATGTCGATTGGAACACTGTTCCTGCATTGGATACTTATTGGGTGAAGCAGGCAGTCATGCCAAAATTCACAAACGATTGGCTGAGGAGTGGAGCGCACCCTGGATCAGGGAGCATTGAATCTACCAAGTGTATCACCTGCCATACTGAGAGCAATAATGTGATCTTCACACAAGGTGTGTTGAACTAACAAATTGTATCCGGAAAGCAGACAGAATATGGGGGAGAATAATCAGGGAATTTTTGTTCGATGTAACCCTAATCAATTCTCCCCCAGATTTTGAAAGAATCTAAAACACAATTAAATCTGAAGAACCATGAAATTCAAAAATATACTCGTGGCGTTCTCGACCTTGCTCATTTTTACCTTGGTCCTGAATTCTTGCTATTACGATCAAATTGTTCCAAAGCCACCGGATCTAGACAGTGTAGGTCCACAGACTTTTAGCGGGGATATTATCCCGATTTTTAACCAAAGTTGCAATAATGCAGGGTGTCATAATGGCGCAGTCAGACCTGACTTAAGACCGGCAAATGCCTACAATGCATTGATTAACGGAGGTTATATAAACACCGATTCACCGGAATCAAGTGAATTGTACCAATGGATGAAGGGAAACCGCTCAATTCCAATGCCTACCTCAGGACCAAATTCTGATTATAACAACAGGATATTGAGATGGATTACTGATGGCGCTTTAAATAATTAATTAGACAGAATATGAAAAAGATAAAAACAATAAAAATAAATTTTTCAGTCATTTTCTCTTTTGTGATTATGATGGCCCTGAGTGTTGGCTTGATGGCCCAGGAAGTGGAGAAGGAAGAGAAAAAGGTTAATCCAGAAGAAGAGGTTCAGACACTTTACATTCATAGTCGCCCGCTCCAAAGAGTAGGGAATACCTTTGAAAGTACCTGGCTGATAGACAACCAAACTGTGCTGGTCCCTCTGAGGAAAACATTCCAGTTTGATATTCTCCACAGATTTGGAACGGTAAATAATGGTTATAGTGACTTTTGGGGACTTTATGCCCCTTCCAATATTAGATTGGGTTTTGCATATACACCAATAAACAACCTCATGGTAGGTTTTGGCTTTACCAAATTCAACCTGCTTTGGGATTTCAATGCGAAATATGCTATTATGAAAGAACAGGGACCCAATCCCAAACCTGTAAGCGTAACGTACTTTGTCAACATGGCAGTGGATACCAGACCATCTGAAAATTTTACCTATAGTTCAGACCGCTGGAGTTATTTCCATCAGATCATGGTGGCCAAAAAGTTGAATAGGGATTTGTCAGTACAAGGTTCTTTGAATTTCAGTCATTTTAATGCTGTAGAGGCTTTTATTAACCCAGAAGGGGACAAGCAAGCTTTAATGAACAACGACCACTTTTCATTTACCATTTTGGGAAGATATAAAGTATCTGATGCGCTTTCATTTATCGGAAATTACGATCAACCGATTACCCAGCACCCTACCAATAACCCCCATCCCAATGTTTCATTGGGTTTGGAATTGGCCACCCCATTGCATGCCTTTCAAGTATTCTTAGGAAATTACCAATGGATAGTTCCCCAGCATAATAATTTCCTGAACAACAATAATTTTGCACAAGGCCAATATTTGTTGGGTTTTAATATCACCAGATTGCTCGATGTGAAAGAAGAAAATCTGAAAGACATGGTTTTCAAAGAAAAAAAGGGAAGTAAGAAAAATAAAAAATGAAAGTTAGGTTGAAATGGATTGTTAAAAAGCATCGGCTAAGTCGGTGCTTTTTTGGTTTCTAGTAATTTAGAAAAGTAATTTACGATAGATAGATGAGACATTTCAAGGTGTTTTTGCTATAAATTGACAATCTTCATTTTGCCATAGAATTTGCTTTTCTTTAATCCATTCAAAGAAAAAATATGATCTAATTAAACCTTAAATTTGGTGAGGTCAGTCCCTGAAAAACACGAAATATCACTGTCAAAATAAGTTTCTGACAACCACTTAATGTTCACTTAAAAAAAGGGAAAGTTGAAACCAGAATAAAATTGTTATGGAAAAGCTCATCAAAGTATTCGTGTTTTTTGGATTGGTTTTATTTTCATTTTCATCCTTTTCCCAAAGGGAGGATTCTGTATCTAGAAAAAACGTCATCAAGTATAACCTGAGTGCCCCCGCTTTGTATAACAGTGCATTTTTGTTTCAATACGAAAGGGTACTCAATCCAAATCGGTCAGTTTCTGTTCAAGTAGGTCGCATAACTTTGCCAGAGCTCCTCAAAAGATTTGAAAATGTTCAGAAGATATCTAATGCGGAGCAATTCGGATACAATGTCACCTTTGACTACAGATTTTACCTAGCCAAAGAAAATAAATACAATGCCCCACGAGGTGTTTATATTGCCCCGTATGCCTCAATTCACCATTTTAAAAACATCAAGGATTTTGAAATTCAGAGTGCGGAAACAGATGAATTTGAATCTGTTACCCTCAATTCCAAAATGAATATCCTCAGTGCAGGAGTGGCTTTGGGATATCAATTTGTGGTATGGGACAGGATGACATTGGATTTTTTGGTCTTGGGCCCTTCTATCTCCAATTACAATGTGGAAATGGCTCTGGATGGGGATCTACCTCCTGTGGAACTAGATGAAAACCTCCAACTGATCATTGAGCACATTGTAGATAGAGTTCCTTTTTTAAACAACTTGTTGGAGGACAGAGTCGCGGAATTTGATGGCAGGACAAACATATCTACTATGGGATTCAGGTATTCGGTTGGCATTGGTTTCCGGTTTTAAAATCAAACCGAAAGCCAAAATCACACAATTGGTTACAAAAACGTGAAAAAAATCACACAATCGGGACCAATTGTGTGATTTTACTCAATATTGCCCTGACTTCTCTTTGTTGACCAAACCTTCCGTCAGCTTGTTCAGGGCCTCGACCTTATACTCAAAATCTCCTTTTAAAGTCTCCCGGTATTTGTTGATGTTTTCCACCAATTCATTGATGTCCTCAGGGATGACTTCCTCGAGTAGCTGACGCAAACGCTTGGCAGTAGTTGGGGATTTGCCGTTGGTACTGATGGCGATTTTGACATTTCCTTTGGTAACAATTCCTCCTAAATAAAAATCACAGAGGTCCGGCGTATCTGCCACATTGACCAATAAAAATCTTTCTTTGGCTTGGTCATGAATCAGCCTGTTGACAGCCTTGTCGTCTGTGGCCGCGATGACAATATGCTTTCCCCCAAGGTATTTTTCATGGTAGAGATCCTGGATCATCGTGACATAAGGATTGTCTTTTGCCAAGGCCAAAAAGTCTTCATTGAATTCTCTGGAAACAGCCGTCACCTGCGCCTTTGGACTACTTTTGAGCAGGAAAGCCAACTTCTCCGTGCCCACAAACCCCCCACCTACCAAGAGCGTATTCAATTGGTGGACTTTGAGGAAGATGGGGTAGAGGTGGTTCATATTTTACTAGAAAATTTAGAAATAAAGTGGAAATAAAGTAGAAATACTATAGAAATATGGTGGAAATAAGGTTGATATAAATTGAAATATTAAAGAGAGATACGTAGAAGTATGCTTGATATAAATTGAAATATTAAAGGGAGATATATAGAAATACAGTTGATATAGGTTGAAATAAAAGGAGAGACGTTCTACTTGGTCTCTAAGCCTATTTCCACATATCTCACGCAGTATATTTCAACTTTATTTTGCGAAGCCTATTTCCACTTTATTTCCCATAGTATATTTCGCGCAGCCTATTTCCAGTTATTTCACGTAGTATATTTCAACTTTATTTCGCGAAGCTTATTTCAATTTTATTTCGCGAAGCTTATTTCCACTTTATTTCACGTAGTATATTTCGCGCGGCCTATTTCAACTTTATTTCACGAAGTATATTTCTACTTATTTCAATATCTGCAAATTCCTGGTAAATTTCTTTGAGTAGGTAACTTTCCTTCACCACTTCCCCAATCACAATCACAGCAGGGCCACCGATACGGCTGTCGGATACTTTGCTTTCGATGTCGTTGATCGTTCCTGCTACTATTTCTTGATCGATTGTGGTTCCGCTTTGGATCATGGCAATAGGGAGGGTTCCCTTTCCTGCTATTTGATAGACTTTGACGATTTCGGGGAGTTTTTTGGATCCCATCAATACCACTACTGTAGCTGTAGATTGGGTGGCCAATTGCAGGTCGCGTGACAATTCACCCGAACTTGTGGTTCCTGTGATTACCCAAAAACTCTCAGCCACTCCGCGCTTGGTGACAGGAATTCCCGCCGCCGCCGGAACAGCCACTGAAGACGATATCCCCGGAACCATTGCCGTCGGAATCCCGAAAGCCGAGATGTAATCAATTTCCTCCGCCCCGCGCCCAAAGACAAAGGGATCTCCACCTTTCAACCTGACCACATGGCCATATTTTAGGGCATATTCCACGCAAAGCCTGTTGGTGTCATCCTGTGGATTTACTTGGCTGCCTTCCCGCTTTCCAACAAATACCTTGATCGCATTGTCAGGGGCATGCTTTAGGAGTGCTTTGTCGATCAAAGCATCATAAAGGACGACATCGGCATTATTCAGTGCCAAGACACCCTTTAGCGTGATCAGTTCAGGGTCGCCCGGACCCGCACCGACCAAGGTTACTTTTGGTTTAATAGCTTGAATCATGCTGTTACCTCCTGTTCTCTGTAAGCGCTGATCGCGTCAAATACTTTGATGGCCTCTTTGAAATATGCTTCTGCAAATTCTTGGGAAGGCTCATTTTTGTTGATTTCATAGACTACTGAAGCCAAGTCTTTTTCCAAGCCGATTTTTCCTGTTTGGATAAATGTCTCGTCAAACAATGCTACAATGTTTGCATAGGAATTGGTACTTTTGCTTTCGCTGAGCAAGATGGCTTTTGCAGCATTTACGATAGCAGCATAAGTGTGATAGATGCTGTCAGACCATCTTTTCTCCACCAATCCTTCTTTGGAAAGCTCGAGTTTTTCTCTTGCCTCCAAAAGTAAAGTCGCTACCAAGTCAATCACCACTCCGGCACATTCCCCAACACCAACTGCTACTTTATACGCCTCCTCATGTCCCCAATCGACCTGATCGGCTTCGGTAATAGTGGAGGTTTCTGTCAATACTTTCAAAATATCGTAGAAATAGATATGTCCAAGACGGTCATAGTAATCCAAAAAGGATTCAGTACCGTTGGCATTTTGCTCAAAATCTGCGATCAATATCCGCAATGCCTCAGGCCCGCGGCGGCTTGGAACTTTGATGACTTTGTCAGCAAATCTTCCCTGTCCATTGCCCAAGGTTCCGCCTCCAAGTAAAACCTGAAGTGCCGGTACTACCACTTTGCCTACCTTCATGGACATCCCCTGAAACCCGATATGGGCCATGTTATGCTGTCCACAGGCATTCATGCAACCAGATATTTTGATCGTCAGGTCTTTATTTTTGAGGTACTGCGGATATTCTGCAAGGATTACTTTCTCCAATTCTCTTGCAATACCGGTACTGCTCGCAATGCCGAGGTTACAGGTATCTGTTCCCGGGCAAGCCGTGATGTCTCCGAAAGTATTGTAGCCGGCATCTGCCAAACCTATTTTTTTCAATTCCTGGTAAAAGAATGGAATGGCTTTTTCCTGAACATCGCGGATAAGGATGTTTTGCCTGAGCGTAAATCTCAGCTCATTGTTTGCATAATTTTTTATCAGGTCGGCGATCTGCCTTGCTTGGGGGGTGTAGAAGTCTCCCAAGAAAACCTTTACGCCGATCGATACAAAGCCTTTTTGCTTCTGAGGTAGTAGATTGGTGAGTTTCCATTGCTCATAAGCGAGGTCCAAAGGCTCTTCCAACTCGGGAACTTCCGGTTGAAAGAGCTGTTTGGAATTCTCATAGTCGTCGTGGTTTATGGGATATGTTTTGAATGGAAGGGCTTTTTGTTCTTCTTTGACCAAATCAAGAAAAGCCTCCAATCCGATATCTGAAATCAGAAATTTCATTCTTGCTTTCAACCTTCTTGACCTTTCTCCATGTCGGTCAAAAACCCGCAATACACCTTCGATAAAAGGGATCAATTCATCTATTGGAAGAAATTCAGTGATCAAGTCAGCATGTCTCGGCTGTGAACCAAGTCCACCGCCAAGCATGACTTTGAAACCGCGGATTTCTTGGCCGTTTTCAGTTTTTACTTTTGGGATAAAACCCAAATCGTGGAGGTAAGCCAATGCAGTGTCTTCATCCGAAGCAGAAAAAGCCATCTTGAACTTCCTGCCCATTTCCTGGCAAACAGGATTTCTCAAAAAATATTTGAAAACCTCATCTGCATACAAAGTGACATCAAAAGGCTCCTTGGGATCGACTCCGGCAGTCTCAGAAGCGGTTACATTCCGCACAGTATTGCCACAGGCTTCGCGTAAAGTCACATCGTCTTTTTCTAATTCTGCCCACAATGCAGGGGTTTCGTCCAAACTCACGTAGTGAATCTGAATATCCTGACGGGTAGTAATATGGAGTCTACCTGTAGAATATTTATCCGAAACATCTGCAATCCGCCTCAATTGTTCGCCGGTCGCTTTGCCATAAGGCAGTTTGATTCGGATCATCTGTACACCCGGCTGCCGTTGTCCATAGACGCCACGGGCAAGGCGGAGGCTTCTGAATTTTTCTTCATCAATCTTGCCTTCTCTAAAAAGTCGTATCTTTTTTTCCAGTTCGAGAATGTCTTTCTCAACAATTGGATTTTCTATTTCTGTCCTGAAACTTTGCATCTTTTGAATCTTTGTCCCCGAGGAGGGAATGTGGTATTATGGAATTTAATCTGTCGACATCGACTTGTCAGTATTGAAATAATGTTGAAATATGCTTTGCGAAATATGCCTTCGGCGAAATAATTTTGCATATTTTGAGCTTGTTTGGCAGTCGGGTGCTTTTTTATATTTCAATTTATTTCCATCTATTTCTATTTATTTCAGTTTTAATCAATAAACCCAATTCCCACCGTATCATAACTTCCTTCGTCGATCAGGATAAACCTGCCGTTGGATTTGTTGTCGTGGTAGGTGTCGAAGTGGATAGACTTGCTCAACCTGAAATTTACCTTTCCGATGTCATTCAGTTTGAGTTGGGAGGCAGGAACTTCCCCTGTGAAATCCGTGTGGATCACAGAATCAATACTTTCAACCTTTGCCAAAACCCTGTTGGTGCCATGCTGAAGCGTGTATTTATCTCCGACTTTCAAAGGCTTTGAATTGACTTGGCAGATCGTTGCGGAGATTTGCTTTTCAGATTTTGGCAGTTCGCTGGACTTTACCAACATGTCGCCTCGGCTGATGTTGACTTCATCTTCCAATGTGATCGTGATGGAAGCTCCGGGCAATGCCTCGGAATACTCCTGATCGAAGAAATGGATGGTTTTGATTTTGGATTCGGTGAAGGAAGGCAATACCGTCACTTCGTCGCCCACCTTTAGGCTGCCGCCATAAAGTTTCCCAGAGAATCCCCTGAAATCATGGAAGGCTTCCGTCCTAGGTCTCGTGACATACTGGATCGGAAATCTAGCCACTGTGCTTTCGTGCAAATCCGATGGTTCCAAGACCTCTAGATGGTCCAAAAGTGTGTTGCCCACATACCAAGGCATGAGTTCAGAATGCTTTGCTATGTTTTCTCCTTTCAACGCAGAGATCGGAATGAAGGTGATCTGATCAGTTTTGAAGTCGCTCTTTTCTACCAAAACTTCAAAGTCTGCCTTTATTTTCAAGAAAACATCTTCGTCGTAATTGACTAGATCCATTTTATTGATAGCAACGACGACATGCCCAAGACGGAGGAGGTTGCTGATAAAGAAATGCCTATTGGTCTGCTCGATCACGCCTTTTCTGGCGTCAATGAGGATGATCGCCACCTGTGAAGTGGAGGCGCCTGTCACCATATTTCTGGTATACTCCACGTGTCCTGGAGTATCGGCAATGACAAAATTGGTTTTGGCAGTATTGAAATAGATATGCGCCACGTCAATAGTAATGCCCTGCTCGCGCTCTGCAATCAAGCCATCTGTTGCCAAAGAAAAATCTAGGTAATCAAACCCACGCTGACGGCTGGTTTTCTCGATAGCTTCCAGCTTATCGGTAGTCAGGGATTTGGTATCATATAGCAACCTTCCGATCAAGGTACTTTTGCCATCATCCACCGATCCTGCTGTTGCGATTTTTATAAGTTTTCTATTGTGTGTCATGGGGAAATGGTAATTGAGTTAATGGTTATTAGGTTATTGATCCTCGGACCACTGACGACGGACTATGGCTGAATCTAATTTTTTGACCAATCTGTCTCACGTCTCATGTCTAGTGTCTCACGTCTCACATCACGTCTCACATCTCCTTTAAAAATACCCGACTTTCTTCCTGCTTTCCATGGCTGCTTCGGAGCGTTTGTCGTCGATTCTCGCTCCCCTTTCGGAAATCGTTGAATCCCTGATTTCTGCTACCACAGCCTCTAAAGTATCAGCATCTGAAAGCACGGCCGCAGTACAGGTCATGTCGCCGACGGTGCGGAACCTGACCATTTTCTCAAATACTTCCTCGTGGGATTCTCTATACACATGCTCATTTGCGGTCCAAACCATCCCGTCACGGAAGAAAACTTCTCTTTTGTGGGCGAAATAGATGGAAGGAATGGCGATGTTTTCAGTTTTGATATATTCCCATACATCTAATTCAGTCCAGTTGGAAATCGGGAAAACCCGCACGTTTTGTCCCTGATGGATTCGACCATTAAGCATGTCGAACAACTCAGGGCGTTGGTTTTTTTCATCCCACTGTCCAAAATCATCCCTTACAGAAAAGACCCTTTCCTTAGCCCTTGCTTTTTCTTCATCCCTTCTCGCCCCGCCGATGCAGGCATCAAATTTGAATTCCTCGATGGCATCCAAAAGGGTAGTGGTCTGCAAGGTATTTCTGCTTGCATATCTTCCTCTTTCCTCGGTGACTTTGCCTTGGTTGATGCTGTCCTGTACGTTGCGGACGATCAGTTCAAGACCCAATTCTGCAACCAATTGATCACGAAACTCGATGGTCTCCGGGAAATTATGTCCTGTGTCAATGTGCAGTAAAGGGAAAGGAATCCTCGCCGGATAAAATGCCTTTTGGGCCAATCTGACCAAAGTGATAGAATCTTTTCCTCCCGAAAAAAGCAGGACCGGTCTTTCAAACTGTGCCGCCACTTCCCTCAGGATATGGATCGATTCTGCTTCTTTGGGATTAGGTATGAATAGGTTTGACATGTCTTTTTTAATTTTTTTTCTCAAATCTCAAATCTCAAATCTCGTGTCTTTTCTCTCGCTTCTCGTCTCTCGCTTCTCACCTAGCGTGTAAGCCACATTCCTTTTTGGAATCCTCCCACCACCACCGTCCTGCACGGGCATCTTCTCCCGGTAGGATGGCTCGCGTACAAGGTGCACAGCCAATGCTGATGAAACCTTTGTCATGAAGAGGATTGTAGGGTACGTGGTTGTTGTTGATGTAGGAAATCATCTCCTCGTAGGTCCAATCCAACAGGGGGTTGAACTTGATGATCTGATTGGCTTCATCCCATTCTAGTTTTTTCATGTCGCATCTGTTGGCACTTTGCTCAGCACGAAGCCCGGTCACCCAGATGCTATTTCCTTGCAGCGCCCTTTTCAATGGCTCGACTTTTCTGACATAGCAGCAGGCTTTGCGGTTTTCGACAGAATCGTAAAATCCATTGATACCTATATCGTCAACCAGGTTTTCGACAGATTCTCTTTCAGGATAGAGGACTTTGATTTTTGTATTGTATTTACTTTCTGTGCGCGCTATCAGGTCTAAAGTTTCGGGAAAAAGCCTTCCGGTATCCAATGAAAATATATGTATGGGGATCATGTTGGTTGTGATCAATTGTGTAATCACCTGATCTTCCTGTCCCAAAGAAGAGGAAAAAACAATTTTGCCGCTGAATTGATCAGCAAGAGATGCCAATCCTTCGATTGGGCTAAGGTTCTCCACCTTTTCAATGAGGTAATCTAAATGGACTTTTAAACTCACAGGATAATACGGCTATAATAGATTAGCAAAAGTATATAAAGTCTATAAATATTATAGGGTAATTAGATAAAAAATTTTATTCTTTATCCAAAATGTCAGCCAAAGACTTGTTTTCCAATACATTGAGCATCTCGTCACGTACTTGAATCATCACTTTATTGAGGCCGCACAGCGCTTCACTCTTGCATTCCACGCAAGGTTCGTAGTAATTGAGGCTGACGCATGGGAGTAGGGCAATTGGCCCGTCAAGCAAACGGATAACTTTAGATAGCGCCACATCTTTAGGGTCTTTGATCAGGTAATATCCGCCCCCTTTTCCTTTTTTGCTGCCGAGGATTCCAGCCTTTTTGAGTTCCAGGAGGATGTTTTCCAAAAATTTATGTGAAATACCGTATTCCTCAGAAATATCATGGATGAGTACGGTCTTTTTGTCACGGTGTTTGCCGAGGTACGTCAGGGCATGAAAAGCATACTTGGTTTTTTTGGACAGCATGGATACAAAAATAGGGTTTTTCTTTTTCCATCAAAGAACTGGTACATTCTGAAAAAATGGGCCACTAATTCCATCTCAAAAAAACAAAACGCTAGCAGGCGCCAAATTTCTGAATTGAATTTCTTTGCTCACTGCAAGATTTTGACCATCTGATCAAATGCCTTTTTCATTTCACTGATCTGAATGTCCCGTTTTTCTTCATAGACTGATTTTGAGATGACAGTGGCTGCAAGAAATTGGGTGTAGATTTCTGAGAAATCAACAGCAAAATTATTTCCTTTTGCGCCCCAGGTATTGAGGTAGGCATCCAGCTTTTCCACTTTAAGTCCCACGTGCGGGACAGCATAACTCAATGCTGTAATGGCACCATGCAAACTTGTCCCGATATAGCATTTGGAATTAGCGATCAGGTACATGATATCCCAAATGTTGTCCGCATCAAAATAGGTAGCAGGGGATATCATTTTCCCTTTGACTGCTTCCAAAGCCAAATGATCGTCATGGTTCAGTGCTTTGCCGATGGGACAAAGACAGATTTTTACATTTTCCCTTTCCTGAATTTTATCTAATTCTGCAGCAATCAAATCCTCTTTGCCAACGGTGGTCTTTTTATTGATCTGGAAAAAAACGTAACTGCCTTTGTTTTCCTTTACATATGACCGAACCTCATTTGTTATTTGTGTCTCCAAAATGGTGACAGGATAAAATTCCGACATCAGGATCGCAGAATCAGGAAATAGTTGGGCGTTTACGCCATTTTCCTTCAGGTTGGATACAGTGGTTTTATCCCTGACAGCGAGATAATCAGCCCGGATTAATTTCTTTTTCAAAAAGTCATACTGCTCAAATTGTGCTTTTTTCAATCCTGAACCTCCAAGTGAATTCAAAATCACTGATTTGACTCCCGGGAAATCTGACTTGGTAAATACAAAGGGTAGGATTGTTTTTCCTCCCAATACCTTTCTGGCGATACCATTCAGGTCGACGATTTTTGAGATACGGATATGGTACCGGTGGATTTTTTGGTAGGTTTTGTTGAGTGCAGCCAACAAAGAATGCCAAGTCACGCCTAAAGCTTCTCCACCAGCTACGATCACATGGACTTTATCGGTTGGATTTTGGCAAGCTTTATAAAATGCCTGCAAGTCTTCGGTAGGAAAACCTCCTTCTTTGGACAGGTCACTTTCAACCAAGCCAAAAAAGTGGAACTCAAAATCGATATTGTAAGTATTGAGTTGTTTTTCAATAATAAGTGGAAACAACAGGTCGCCATAGTTGTACCTGTCAAATGCGCCAATAACCAGTATTTTTTCCATATCCATTATATGTTGCAAAAATTCTACCTTTTTTTGAAATTCTGTGATCTGAACGACTTGATCTTTCACATGATGCGTCGCAAAAGCTCATTGTAGCATCGTCAAAGTGTTTTTTTTGGTATAAAAATTTATTATCATGTGTGATTATAATTATGCCTAGATTTAATGAACAACAATTTCCATAGGCTCTTCTATATTTAATCTGGTGAAAATAAAAGGTATTTGGATGATTTAGCATCCGATTTGCTTCAAGAAGATTAATATCCAATCCAAGTTTTTCATCTTACAGTAAAAAATGGCCGGACCGACATCAGTTAAGAAAATTTTTTCAGGTTCCATGTGGGGCATTGTCGCCAAAATCTTTGATGCCTTGGCCAAGTTCGTGACGATTCCTTTGTTGGTTGGATATTATGGCAAGGGAGACTACGGTTTGATTGCTTTGGCATTTTCGCTCAATGCTTACCTGAGGTTGATGGATTTGGGGATGAACGTAGGCTCCGTGCGGTATTTTGCCATGTGGGAGTCAAAATCCAAGTACAAAAAAATCATGAGGGCTTCAAGGTCCAGCATGGTTTTTTACGGAGGGATTGGATTGATCAATTCACTGATTTTTGTTTTGATGGCCGACTATGGGCCTTCCCTTTTTAATATTTCACAGGAACAGGCACCCATATACCGAATCATGATGTACATCCTAGCGGGAAGTACGGTTTTCAATTGGCTTTCCAATGTGATCATCCAACTCCTGAGTGCCAAGGACGAGCTCGGATTTGTCAACCGAATCACTTTCATCAGCAGCATACTCAATTTTTTGGTGGCTTTGGCAGCCATACAGTTCCAGTGGTCACTCCCGGTATATTTCCTATTTTATACTTTGTCAAATTTGATTGTTTTACCTTTTTATATCCATCGCCTTCGGGTATATCCTATTCCGATCCGGGAATTGCTTTCTCCAAAATGGGACTGGTCTGCATTCAGCCAAATCATCGGCTACAGCATGTCGATATTTGTGATGGGAATTTTTCAGTTTTCTGCCAATGAGCTCCGTCCAATACTTTTGGCAAGGTATGCATCCGGGCTTGAGGTCTTGACCGAATACCGTGTCATCCAGACCATAGCGATGCTTGTTTTGTCTTTTGGAACAATTTTCATGCAGGTATTACTCCCTTCAGCTTCCAAAGTATATGCAGAAAACAACCATCCCAAAATGGAAAAAATGGTCTTCGAGGCCACGAGGTATATCTCTGTATTTTTGACTTTTGTGGTATTTATCCTGATTCTGAATGCTGATAAAATTCTCCTTGTCTATATGGGTGAGGATTATCTCCACCTGACGATTTGGCTCGTCATATGGCTGCTGACGGTTTTGCTTTCGATGCACAATACGCCTGTGGCGAGTCTTGTGCTGTCTTCTGGAAAAACCAGAGCATTGGTTTATTCCTCGGCAATAGGCTGTTTGGTCTCCTTGCCGCTTACCGTTGTATTGGCTCCCGAATTCAATGTCGGTGCCGCGGTGATAGGCTACCTCGCTTATATGGTGATCCAGATCGGATTTTTTTACCTCTATTATATCCCAAAGGTATTGTCGCTCAATAGCCACAACATTTTCTTTGGTGGGTTTTTCCCTTCTCTTTTAGGCGCAGTTATTGCAATGCTGCTTGCACACTACTTCGGAGGGTGGATCCAAATTGAAAATCCTTTTGTAAGTATCCTTGTCAATTCAGCGGTTTTTGTGGTTTTATTCTTAGCCTACCACATCACCTTTGTGGTCAAAGCTGCTGATGTCAGTTATTTAAAGGAAAAATTATTTAACAAAACAGCGACCGATGACATCAACTGATCAGGTAAAGTTTTCCATATGTATCCCTGCTTACAAAAGCAGCTACCTGAAAGAATGCATTCAAAGCATTCTCAATCAGACTTGTCAGGATTTTGAGCTGATCGTTTTAAATGACAATTCTCCGCAACCTGTGGAAGAAATTGTCCTTGAGTTTGATAAAAATAGGATCCGTTATTACAAAAACGAAACCAATGTCGGTGCGGTCAAATTGGTGGACAATTGGAATAAATGCCTCTCCCTTGCCAAAGGGGAATACATCATGATCATGGGCGATGACGATGTTCTGGAGCCTGATTACCTTGCGGAATTTCTTGATTTGATGTCAAAATATCCCGGTCTGCATGTGTACCACTGCAGGAGTCAGATCATCGATGATACGGGAAAAACCCAAATGCTGACTCCAGCTTGTCCATCCTTTGAGTCTGTCTATGATTCCATTTGGCATCGACTGAATCAATACCGCTCGAATTACATTTCGGATTATGTCTATTTGACTTCAGCCCTGCGGGAAAGTGGCGGCTTCTACTATTTACCGCTTGCTTGGGGCACGGACGACATCACCGCATTTATTGCTTCTGCCACTCATGGGATTGCACATAGCAATAAGCCGGTATTCAAATACAGAAGCCATGGAATGTCGATCAGTTCGACGACAAGCAATGATTTGGATAAAATGATTGCAGATGAAGGGTATGCCAAATGGCTAGAAGGATTTCTCCAAAAATCTCCTACCGATGCAGATGCTATAATTCTCCACCGTCATCTGGTTTTGAATCAAAAAAATTACATGCACAAAAGGAAGATTTTCACCTTGAGCAAGGTGATGGTCTCCGATTCATTCAAGAAACTTATTTCGTGGCTGAAAAACCGGTCACGATTCGGACTTTCTGTCAAAGACGTCTTATTGGCATTTGCCAAAAGCCAAAATATGAAAAGGAAGGCCACAAGCCTCTAAACATCATGGAAATCATTTTTAATCCACCGGTCAACAAAGCCAACAAATACATCTCCATCATGGTGGATGCATTGGAGGTGTCCGGGTATAGGGTGCATCCCTTGGATAATTTTTTTTCCGGTTTGAAGCATTTCAATTCAATCAAATTGGTTCATCTCAACTGGTTTGAAAACTTGGATGACACATCTTACACTAAGATGATTTCAAGTTTTATTAAGAAGTCATTGGTTTTGGAAGTGATCAGAATGAGCGGTAAAAAGCTCGTTTGGACGATGCATAATAGGGTTTCCCATGAAAAACAATCAGGGCATCTGAGCAATATCCTTACCAGGAAGCTAATCAGATATTCCCATGCTATCATTATTCATTGTAGCCAATCGAGGGATTTACTTCTTGAAATCCATCCTTCATTAGCATCTAAAATCCATTACTTGCCACATCCTGATTTTATAGAAAGTTATGGTCCTGTGGTGAAAGAAAATGATCAAAATGGGGCGCTGAAACTGCTTTTTCTTGGAGCAATCAAGCCTTATAAAAATATCGAACTACTGATCAAAACAGCCGGACATCTGGAAGATAAAGTTGAATTGACCATTGCCGGCAATTCAAAATCCGAAGATTATAAAAAACATCTGTCCCGGTTTGCAGGGATTTTCAACAATATCAAATTGAAATTGGAATTCATTCCTGACAAAGACATTCCCAAATTAATCAGGGGATGTGACTTATTGGTTTTACCTTATGCCCTCAATAGTAGCCTGAATTCCGGAACGGTACTCCTGGCTTTTTCTTACGGAAAAACAGTGATCTGTCCCGAGATTGGAACATTGGCTGATATGAAGGAAGTTGGGTCTCAATTTTTATCCTATGACTATGAGTCAGAAGAAGAACATGCCACTAAGCTCAATAAAATGATGGAAACTGCTTTTTTTCTGAAAAAGTCAGATCCCGAAATTTTCAGAAATATGGGTGCCAAGATGTTCCAATACGTCAAGGACAATCATAGCAAAAAAATGGTTACTGAAGGTTTGAAGCAAGTCTACCAGGCTGTATTAAAGAGAAAATGAAAGTCCTTTATATCAATACGCTGTATAGTCCTTATATCCGAGGTGGAGCAGAGCTTTCACTGAAGCTTTTGGTAGAGGGCATGCAGGCAAAAGGGCATGAGGTGGTGGTATTGAGTATGGTGCCGGAGCAAGGACTGAAAGTTGATTTTGAGAATGGAGTGAAAGTATATCGGGCAGGGTTGAAAAATTTTTATTGGCCCTATTCTGAAAAAAAGCATCCAACGGCAAACCGGATGGCTTGGCACTTTCGGGACAGTTACAATGCAGGAATGAAAAGTTATGTAGCTGAGGTATTGGAAAAAGAAAAACCGGATCTGGTTTCTTGTCACAACCTCGCCGGTTGGTCGGTAGCAGTATATGATGAAATTCAAAAATTTGGGGTACCCATCATCCAAGTACTGCATGATTTATATTTGCTGTGTGCCAATAGCAACATGTACAAAGGAGATTCTCCCTGCGACAAGATCTGCCTCAGTTGTAAAATTTTGAGGATCAATCATCAAAAGCAATCGTTAAAAGTGACGGCTGTTGTGGGAATCAGCAAGAGCATCCTTGGCCGCTTTGAACAGCAAGGTTATTTTGCAAATGCACAAAAGTATGTGATCCACAACACGAGATCCATTCCCGATCCTGGACCAAAAGAAAAAAGGATTGGTAATATAAAACTCAGGATCGGATACCTTGGCACTTTATCCCAAATCAAAGGAATAGAATGGTTGATGGCCGAATTTCAACACTCCAAGATTAACGCTTCGTTGCTTATCGCGGGAAAGGGAAAATCAGAATATGAAGATTTTCTCCAAACCAAAGTGAATGATTTAAGGATCCAATTTTTAGGACAAGTAGTTCCTGCCGAATTTTTTAAGGAGATCGATGTATTGGTAGTGCCCTCACTTTGGGAGGAACCTCTAGGGATGGTGGCGATTGAGGCACTTGCACACCATATTCCTGTCATTGCCAATAGGGCAGGGGGGCTAAAGGAAACGGTTATCGATGGCGTTAACGGTTTGTTTTGCGAAGCAAAAAACCCAAATTCATTGGGCAATGCGATGGAAAAACTGAGTTCGGATGCGGACCTCTATAACTGGCTAAGTGGGAATGCAAGAGATTCTGTGTCTGAAATCTTGGATGGGAATAGGTTGATCCAAGCCTATGAAAAGGTCATGGAAAATGCCATCAAAACCAAGAGAACCTAATTTGTTGAACTGATGGAAGAAAACTTGGATAAGAGGCAATACGATAATCTCAGAACTTTTGGTTTTGACATTGGAGCTGTAAGGCCTTCTGAGATCCTGTTTTGCTTTGCTATCCTATCAGTTTTTATCCCCATCAAAATTTATCCGGTCGTTTTTTTGGTCAGTGCATTGGCTTTCTATTTTGATACAGCAAAATTGGATTTTCCAAAATGGTCCATTTTCCTTACTGTTTTTGGATTGTTTGCATTGATCAGCTTTATCGCCGTCTATGATACTGAAACTTCCAGATTGACCAATATCATCAAGCTTCTGGTGAATTTTGTTTTTCTGTATTTTGCTGTCACTTGGATTTCCCGGCGGGATAACCAAAGGTTGATCAAATCCCTTGACCTCATCCTCCATTTGATCTTTATCCTTGTCTTTTTGCAATTGCTCTATTACCATCAGGCATTGGATTTCCGATTAATTGGCGGAAGTACTTCATCGGGACAGGCAAGCATGCTGTACAACAAAGACCTGTACATCTGGGGAGTGGATGACAAAAACATGTTTGGGGCTCGTATCGCCATGATCGGATTTCCATACATTTTGATTCCATTAGTTCAAAAAAACAGGGTCGCCATCCTGCGGATCATCTTCATTTTTGGATTGGGTTACCTGTCTATGTCCCGCACTCCGATTGTTGCATTGATCATTGGTTGCGGGTATTTGTTATGGATTTCATCTCACAACTGGATGAGAATTGCAATGATCGTTTTTGTGGTTGCAGCCTTTCCTTTCGTCCTGCAAAAAATAATCCGTATAGACCAACTCACTTCCTCCAATGACGGAATGGGGACGAGGTTGGTATATTGGAAAGCATTCTTCCAAAACTTGAGGGAGATCCCTATTTGGGGAATAGGCTTTGAAAAAGCGCCGGAATTCATGCAACAGTATTCTGAGTTTTATAGGGGCGAACCACATATCCACAACACTTTCTTGAATTCCTATCTGGAGTTGGGAATAGTAGGGCTTTTGTCCTTTGCCTCTTTCCTTTTTTACTTTGTTCAGGCTTGTTTTAAAAAAATGGCAAACACACATTTTTGGATCATGGTCTTTTTGCCATTGATTGCGATCATGATGATTCTGTATTCAGGCTATGACAATGACATCATTCTTTACTTAGCACTCGTTTATCTGTTGGGAACTAGCGGTTCTGTCAATTTTAAGGAAACAAAACTTTCCCTGATATGAAAACCAAAAGCGTATTGATAGACGGAAGGTGGGCAGGAGATACCGGCATTGGTAGGCTATACAAGGAAGTGATGGCTTTGACTCCGGCTGAGGCGGATTGTAGTTTTGTGCAAAGCAACATGGGATTGGGAAGTCTTTTCTCACCTTTGATGCTGGCCAATGAGATCAGAAATTCAACTGTGGATATTTTCTACAGTCCATCATTTATGCCACCACTTTTTTCCAAAGTCCCATTCATTTTTACCATCCATGATTTGATGCATCTTTTTTACTATTCTAAGTTGCATGGGATTTATTACCGCCAAGTCATTGCGAGGCTAGCTTCAAAAGCAAAGCATATCATCACGGTATCCCACTATAGTAAACAGCAATTGATTGACCTTCTTGGAATCAGAGAGGAAATCATATCCGTGATCTATAATGGCGTGGATGCTTCATTTCTAAGTAATTCAGAGGAAATCTCTCTTGGCAGACCTTATTTTCTATATGTAGGAAACCGCAGAAAAAACAAAAATATCCCGGCCATGATGGCTGCTTTTGCAGCCGCAGATATCCCCGAAGAGTTTGTTTTCGCGTTGTCCGGCAAGCCTGATGAAGGTTTGGATTTGTTGATAAAAAAGCTGGGGATTGAAAAAAGGGTACGGTTTTTAGGGTTTATACCTGAAAATGAACTTCCCAAGTATTACAAAGGAGCCTATGCCACATTGTTTGTTTCCTTGATGGAAGGCTTCGGGCTTCCCTTGATTGAGTCGATGGCATCCCGGACTCCGGTGCTGACTTCTTCGGGAAGTGCTTTGTCTGAGGTAGCGGGTGGTGCTGCACTTTGTGTCGATCCCTTATCTGTGGAGGCCATGAAATCAGGGATAGAGCAAATGGTAAATGACCGGATTTTCTATCAAAAATGTGTGGAAAAAGGCTTTGAGAGGGCAGGGCAGTTCTCATGGGAGACTACTGCCCAAAAGACCTGGGATCTCATACTTTCTTAAGTGAAATTCAAAAAATATTGAAATGGGTACTAAAATACGACATGTAATTTTTTTCATGCTGCTTTCCGTTCTGGTTTTTCCTGCGAAAAGTTGGGGGTTGCAAAGCGGAAAAATTATCAACGTAAAAGATTTTCAAGCATTGGGAGACGGTATGACCAATGATACACAAGCGATTCAGGAGGCAATTAGAAGTGGCTCTCCGGGTGATACAGTGCTGATTCCTGAGGGTATATTTTTGGTGAAAACGATCGGTTTAAAATCGGGAGTACATTTAAAGAGTCTGGGAATTCTCAGACAACAGGTTGATATTTTAGAGGAATTTTCTCAATCCAAACAGAACTCTTCGGCCCCAATCATTAGAGGAAAAGATGTATCTGATATTCACCTCATCCTGCGTTTGGAATCTCAAAATGAAGGGATTTACCTGACGGGCAGCAGCAATATCAGCATTGACAAATCGGAATTTAAAGGAGATGGAACTAGCCTCAGGTCATTTGCAGGCATCTTGCTTTACAAGTGTCAAATGGTTTCTATCCAGGAAACAAAAGTGAGCCATTATGGAATCCCGAGACTGCAGACCCATACCTACCAACCGGGAACCGGTATCAGGATTCTTGAAAGTGAAAACATAATCATCGATAATTCAAATATTCAATACAATGGGGAGAACGGGGTTTTTATCCATTATAGTAAGGATATTTCAGTTTTGAATTCAGTTTTTCGGTTTAATGGAATGAGTGCGATCCAAGTGGCATTTGGGAATAGTGGCATAGAAAAAAATTATTCTTTCATCAACAACCTCATGGAAGACAATGCTGCAGATGCCATTGATATCAACAACCGTTCAGAAAAGCCATATTGGGATATCAATTGCTTGATCGAGGAAAATACTTCCAAGAGAAATGGTTTTGTCAGTGGGAAATCAACTCCGGACGGTTCGGGAATTGCGACATTGATCAATGTGTCCGGCGTTAGGATGATTAACAATACAGCAGAAAAAAATAACAGACCTGCCCTTTACATCGAAAATTGTGGTGAGATCTATGCAGAGAGTAATAAAGCTGACAATCAGGTGGAGCTTGTATTGGGGCTAGGTCATTTGAATTTGGTAAGCAACGAATTTGGGAACCTTAATCTCTTGGCAAATGTGAGGGCCAAAAAAATTTCCCTACAAAAGAACAGATTGAATAATATTTCCATGCCAAATGGTGTGGAGGTTGATTCTCTATTGGTGATGGACAATGAGATCACCAATGGCATGATGAATTTTAATTTGGTAGGCAATGTGAGTTTTATCGGAAATAAAATCAGCAGTGAATCTGAAAATCCTGTTTTTCTTGTAGTCAAAGCAAGCAGTATTTCTATAGGAAGAAATGAAATCAGCAGCCTAAGATCAAATGCTATATTGGTTCAAAAAACAGCTCAGCATGTTTCCATTACCAACAATGCTATCCAATCTATCAACAGCTGTATTGTCGATAATGGGGCTGAAAATCTTCAGATTTCAGGCAATAAACTCATGTCCCTAGCAGGAGGCAAAACGAGGTTCACCTTGGAAAGTAATAATCCCAATAATCTTTTTCTTTCTGGAAACGAACATGTGGGTGTAGGGAAAATCCAGGCGGTAATATTCAGAGGAAAAGGAACTGCTTCTGTAGAAGGGGAAAAATTCACCCAAGGAGTCCCTCAGTATGGGGAAATCAGAATAATTAACAAGGGAATGTGATGGAGCTTAAGACGAAAATCAACCTTTACATCCCTACTTTGAACGCCGGGTCTTTGTGGCCTGCTGTGTTGGAAGGGATCATTTCTCAGACGGTGGAAATTGAAAAGAAAATCATTATAGACTCAGGTTCGACTGATGATACCTTGTCAAGTCCATATATCAGGGAATTTGAGATCCTTAAGGTTGATAAAAATGATTTTGACCATGGAGGAACTCGGCAACTTGCAGTGGAAACTTTTCCTAATGCTGACTTTTACGTCTTTCTGACCCAAGATGCGATTCTTGCCCATCCGGATGCCATCGCCAATCTTGTAAAGCACTTTGAATCTAATCCGGCATTAGGTATGGTCTATGGCCGGCAACTACCGCACAAGGGAGCAAAAGAATTGGAAGCACATGCCCGGATCTTTAATTATCCTTCCACTTCGCAAACGAGAGGAATGGAAGATGCTACCAAGTATGGTATCAAGACCATTTCCTGTTCCAATTCATTTGCGGCATACAGAAGAACAGCTTTCGAAGTGGCAGGCGGGTTTCCTTCCGGATCTATCTTGGGGGAAGATGTAATCATCGCAGGACAGATGTTGCTCAAAGGTTGGAGAAAAGGTTATATAGCGGATGCGCAAGTTTACCATTCCCATGATTATAGCCTCAAAGAAGAATTCAAGCGCTATTTTGACATCGGTGTATTCCATGCGGACAACAAATGGATTTTTGACCACTTTGGCCGGGCCGAAAGTGAGGGAATGAAATACCTGAAATCCGAGATATCCTATCTGCTCAAGCACAACTGGCTATTGTTACCAAAGTCTGGATGCTCTTTATTGGCAAAATGGCTTGGGTACAAAGCCGGCTTGCTTCATGACCAAATTCCCCTTCATTTCAATCAATCTTTTTCCATGCACAGGAGGTTTTGGAACCCTTCAAAGTAGGGTAATCTTCCCAAATTTTTAATCCCCAATCCTTCCCCATTTTGGGGAATAATTCCCCAATTTTTTTGGATGAAATCAATAAAATAGCCCTTTTATAAGAGAATAAGCAGGTTTATCCCTTGGCATGGAACTTGGATATTGTGATATACTAAAATTAGCCAACTATATGAATCGCAATAATCAACAAACTGAAATCACATATAACAAGGGATACGAGGAGAGTTCTTTTATCCCAAGTTTATTATCCTTTACGGATATGATCTTTTTGAGAGATCAGTCCCAAACCAAGACTTTCAAAGAAGAAATTGATGCTACTGCCAAAGTAATCAAAAGGGCATTTGATATCGCATTTTCTTTTTCAGTTCTGGTACTCGGTTTACCGGTTTACTTCACTTTGATGATGATCACCAAAATCACTTCTAAAGGTCCAGTTTTCTACAAGCAAGAAAGAATCGGTGAAAATGGCGTTCCGTTTGACATTGTGAAGTTTAGAAGCATGTATGTAGATGCTGAGAAATTGGGTGTTCAGACTACCACTGAAAACGATCCAAGAATCACCAAGTGGGGTAATTTCATGAGAAAAACTCACTTGGATGAGATTCCACAATTTTGGAATGTATTGAAAGGAGACATGTCTATAGTAGGTCCAAGACCAGAGAGACAATTTTTCATCAATCAGATTGTAAGAAAAGCACCGGCTTTTAGAAAGCTACAAGCCATCAAACCGGGTATCACTTCAATCGGTCAGATTAATTACGGGTATGCTGAGACCGTTGACGAAATGTGTGAAAGGATGACTTATGATTTGCAATACCTTGAAGAGGTAAATATCCTCACTGACCTTAATATCATCATGGATACTGTGAAAACAATGGTATTGGGAAAAGGAAAGTAATCAATCTCTGAAAATCAACTAAACATAAAACCCCTTAATTGGGGTTTTTTTGTTCCATAAGGTTTGATACATCTTAAATTAAGCTAAACTTTAATAAGGCATATTCAAATTCCTCAATATTTCTTGTAAGCCCAAAAATTAATTGGTCATTTAAAACAGTTAGATCAAAAATTCCTGTTTCTAGTATTATTTTTTTTTCAAATGTACCGTTATGGCTAAAAACATAGATTGTTTTTGATGGATTTTCAAACGTATCATCCCTTCCATAATAAAGAGCATATATAAAACGCTCGGTTATGCATATTGAACCATAATAAATATTCTTCCCAAGTAAAGGCAAAACAGGTAATGGGTCAGGTCCTGAAATTGATATCCAATCGTTGGATTTGTAATTAAAAATTTCTATTAAGGGGACATTATAGTAGGAAAGTGCAAATATGTCATCATAGTTTATAAGTTTAGTAAAGCCTATGATTTCCCCTAATTCAGCTTTTGGAATTTGCGGATAATAGTTTTGAAAATCTGGAAACTTCCCGTATGATTTTTTATTTTCGGTATCCAAATCTTTTGAGAATAAACTATAATTATTGTTATTTGAGTTTGTAAAAAATAATTTTTTATTTTTTATTGCAACACTGTTGCTATTTACGTCAGATCCTAGCTTTATTTCATTTAAGTAGGAATTATTTATTAAAATGGAATCGATGGAAAATTCAACTGTTTTTTTCTGTTCAGCATCATATATTCCAAAAATTCCTATTCCAGATTGAAAAAGCTTCCAGGGTACCTCAATTTCTCCAGGACCGAAACCTTTCTTACCAAAATTTCCTAAATACTTATAATTTGGTAATCCAACTAAATGAAAAACATTTTTGGATTGAATATCGGTAATGGCTAAAATATCCTGATCAATTAGTAGAAGAGTTGTCGGTCTAATTAGAGAATCAGAAATATTTTTAATAATTTCTCCTTTAAGAGTTAATTCTGATTTTAAATTCTTATCTGAGAATTGAATAATCGCATCTTTATATATTGATTTTTCACTTGGGGTTGTGCAAGAAAATGCTAAAATAGAAAACACAAGAATTTTTATATTTATTTTCATATGAATTGTTTAATTGGATTAAATTTTAAGGCGACAGATAATTATCTGTCGCCTTATGGGAATTATTTACTTTTTTGTCATGTAATGACACAACACCGTAATTTCATGACCGTTTATGTCTTTTGCGGCAATGCTACAAACTCTAAAATCATCAGTTTCGCAAGAATCAGCACAAGAAGTTCCTCCTGCCACACTTTGATCTTGTGCGACAAGTCCAAAATTAATTGCCACTGCAACTAATAATGAAAGAGCTGCAAGCTTCATTTTAAAATTAAATTTCTGATTTTTCATTTTTTTTGAATTTTTGGGTTGATAATAAATTTAAACTACTGTTAGGAATTAAAAATTGTCGACAAAACTAATTCTTGGTCTAAGGTAAAAAAAAAAAAATGATAAAATCAATGAGTTAGGTGAATAAATAACTAGAAAAATCATTACTTATATTGATAAGTATCATTTACATTATTAATGTCTAAATTATAAATCAAAATAAGCCCTTGAAAACCGGAATTTCCAAGGGCTTAATTGTTTTTTGAGGTTTTTGAAAACCTTGAAGAATTGAATTTGTCAAAAGTTGAAATATCAAAATTTAAAACGCTTTCACTTTTCCAATCAGCAAAATGATTTTTAAACAAATGGAAATTGTCAAGAAGGCTTATTATTTCAATTTATACTTATACAGGTTGGCTTGACCATCGTCAACAGATCCGATCAAATAGTCATCATTTTGAGAAACTGAAATTAAATTCAGCTGTTGATCCAATTACAAAACTTTGATTGGATTACCATCCCAATCATGAATAGGCGACTGGAATTATGCTTTTCTAAATTTTACTTTAAATTAATAGTTTTCTATTTTAAATCGATTTTGAAAATATTGGTTTTACCATCATCCAAATAACCGATTAAATACTCATCATTTTCTGAGGCAGCTATAAGAGTTAAAGGAGAATTTATTTCAATAGTTTTTTGGAGATTTCCCTCCCAGTCAAATACCAGGATTTCATTACTTTCTGTTCCTCTTTTTGCTTGAGTTTTACCAGAAAATAGGACGTAAATGAAATTTCCAGAAACTGTTGTACTCAAGCATCCATATTTATTGTCTTCCTTCATTCTGGCCTGTACAAAACCTCCCGCTTCTCCTTCAAATGAGGGTGGCCAAAAGTGTTTTTCTGTTATTTGATTTATAACACCATCTTCCCCAAATTTAACTATATCGAAATTGAAAGAATTTCGTGAAGTTGATACAACCCAAGGTTTTGAAAGGTGAACCAATAAATCACCTTGGAAAGCCATAGCCAAAGCCTCATGAGGATATTCCTTCAGCTTCTCCTCAAACGGATACCTACCCATTAAATTTATGATTCTATTATCCTCTATTTCGGATATAGCAAACCTGCTTTGGAAAAGGCCGGTGCCTACAATTTTATTTTGATTTATTCTTACAAATTTTTGATAGTTGAAATCAAATTTACCATTCACCGGAAAACAGGAATCTTTGAGAATTCCGTTTGTTTTATCTAAATGAAATTCTAAGTAAGAAAAGCTTTTTCGGTTATTAATTCCGATCTTTTGTTTTTCACCCACGATCCTTTGTACAGAAGATGGAAATTGAATCTCACATGGACCTTCACCGATTTTTCCAAACTTGCCAATGAGCTTTTGGCTTTCTATATCAAACACCTTAAAATGGAATTCTTGGTCGGGATCAGTAACTATCAAGTGATTTTCTAGAATTAACAAATCAAATGCTCGGGTTACCTCATCGCTAAAAGGTAAAAGTTCGATCTCCCTTTTTTCAAATTTTTGTGAATCATTAAATTGGCTTCTTTTTTCTCCTGAGCACCCTCCAATAATTATTGGCATTAGAAGCAAAAGTAATTTGGGTTTCATGATTTTGGTTAATTTATGTGCATAAAATGTAAAAAAGGCTATCAATTGGATAGCCTTTAAAATTGTTCTCTATTCTATACCTTCGGGACATGGTTTTTCTACTCCATAAAATATATGAACAGTATTACCTATCATTACTCTGTGGCATTCATCCGAACCTGTTTCACATACTGTGCAACCTGCCGCAAAAATGTCAGAAGGTATTGAAACCGAAAACAAAATTGCTGAAATAATCATCA
Organism: Aquiflexum sp. TKW24L; assembly: GCF_023502205.1. Classification (GTDB taxonomy): domain Bacteria; phylum Bacteroidota; class Bacteroidia; order Cytophagales; family Cyclobacteriaceae; genus Cognataquiflexum. The sequence goes on from NZ_JAMFLG010000028.1 coordinate 43,976, forward strand.
TTAACTTTTTCATTTTTTTAAATTTTTAAGATTGAAAATTGATTTTATTACTGATTTGAATTAAAAATTGTCGACAAAACTAATTCTTGATCTAATGTAAAAAAAAAAAAAAAATGGTAAAAGCAATAGATTATTTACTTTGATGTTAGTAAAAATTTTTAAATCGCTGATTTTCAGTAGTAAAAAATATTAAACTCTTAATAATAAATTTAAAAAGCCTTTGGAAAACCGGATTTTCCAAGGGCTTGATTGTTCTTTGATGTTTCTGAAAACCTCGAAGAATTGAAAGTATCAGAAACCTTTGAGGTTTTGAAAATCAGCTTGTTAATGGATCAGAAAACAAAAAACCCTCGAGGTTTTGAAAAAAACCTCAAGGGTTTGGGGGTTGAACCTTCGAGGTCTTTGAGACCTCGAAGGTTTAATGATAAAATATGCTAATATTGGATTGTAAAATGTCAGAAAACCCTTGAGGTTTAGAAAAAAACCTCAAGGGTTCTAAGATTATATCAATTCCACACTTCGCTTCACAAAGGCAGTCAGGTCTTTGCCGGTAAGCATGCCTTGTGAAAGCAAAGCTAAATCAAAGGCTTGCTTGGCAAGCTTTGTCTGCGCTTCTTCATCCTCGGTTTTGAGGAGTTTGTCGATCACAGGGTGGTTGCCGTTGATGGCTACTTTGTAGTTGTCGGGAAGTGAACCGTAGAAGCTCATTCCGCCGCCCATCTGCGCCATGTCTTTCATCCTGCGCATAAACTCATCCATCGTCACCGTCACAGGCATTTCCTCAGGACTGAGTCCAGCCACATCCACGCTGTAGGTGGCGTTGGAGATTGCTTTTTCGAAGATTTCCTTCACCTTCTTGGATTGGTCTTCGGTAAGGAGGTTGGCATAGGAATCGTCCTTCTCGATCAGCTTCTCAGCAACATCCGCATCTACACGCTTCAGTTGGGTTTTTTCTTCCTTCATCTCCAGGTGTTGGATGAAGTGGCTGTCGATCGGAGAGTCCATCACCAGGACATCGTAATCCTTTTTATTGGCAGATTGGATAAATCCGTCCTGCTTGTTGACATCAGTGGCGTAGAGATAGACAGTTTGGTCATTTTTGTCTGTCTGAATCGCCTTGACTTTTTCTTTGTATTCAGGCAAAGTGAAAAATTCGCCTTTGGTATTTTTGAGCAAAGCGAAATCTTTTCCTTTTTCGGCAAATTTGTCTTCGCTGATCATGCCATACTTGACAAAAAGGCCGATGTCATTCCACTTTTCTTCGTAGACTTTTCGGTCTTTTTTGAAAAGTTCTCCAAGCTTGTCTGCTACTTTTTTGGTGATATAGCTGTTGATTTTCTTCACATTGCTATCCGCCTGCAGGAAGCTTCGGGACACGTTAAGCGGAATATCCGGTGAGTCAATCACCCCATGTAGCAACATCAAAAACTCAGGAACAATGTCTTTCACTTCATCTGTGATAAACACCTGTCGGCTGAAAAGCTTGATTTTGTTTTTCTGCATTTCGAAGTCGTTTTTGACTTTGGGGAAATACAGCACGCCTGTCAGGTTGAAAGGATAATCCACATTCAGGTGAATCCAAAAAAGCGGATCCTCGCCCATTGGATAAAGTTCCTTATAGAATGAAAGGTAATCCTCTTCTTTCAGGTCATTTGGTGACTTGGTCCAGATCGGGGCAGTGGTATTGATGATGTTATCTGTTTCGACAGACTTCCATTTCTTTTTGCCTTCGGCATCTTCACCGTCTTCTACAGAATCTGTTTTTGTACCAAACTTGATCGGAACAGGAAGGAATTTGCAGTATTTGTCGAGGATGCCCTGAAGCTTCCATTTGTCCAAAAATTCTTCAGAATCTGCATTGATAAACAAAGTGACTTCGGTTCCCCTTTCGGTTCTGTCCCCTGCGCTGATTTCAAATTCAGTGCTGCCGTCACAGGTCCAGCGTGCCGCTGCAGAGCCTTCCTGATAGGAAAGGGTATTGATTTCCACTTTGTCGGCCACCATAAATGCGGAGTAGAAACCCAAACCAAACTTACCGATAATCTCATTGGCATCTTTGGCATCTTTGAATTTTTCCACAAACTCAGCCGCACCGGAGAAAGCAATCTGATTGATATACTTTTTGATTTCCTCGGCTGTCATACCAAGGCCACGGTCAGTGATGGTGATGGTTTTTTTTTCTTTGTCAAAAGCCACTTCGACAGTGATGTCGCCGAGTTCGCCGTTGTATTGGCCCAAAGTCGCCAATCTTTTGATTTTCTGTGTGGCATCTACCGCATTGGAAACCAATTCACGGAGGAAGATTTCATTGTCAGAGTATAAAAACTTCTTGATGATCGGGAAGATATTCTCGGTATGTATCGAGATGGTACCTTTTTCCTGCATAGCTATTTTTTTTTAGTGAATACAATATTGATACAATTGCCTTATCAAGGCCTGTTCCAATTAGGTAGAAATGTCATTTTGGCAGAAGCAGTAATCTCAATAAAAATAGATTGCTCATAAAAAATATGACGGAAGTCATAAAATAATGGAACCGATGACAACCTTTTCCACAATAGAGCAGTATGGTAAAGTTTAGATATGGTCCAATGAAAATAGTAATTATCAGTCAGTGCACCCCAAGGGAGAAGATTGTAGTTCATGAAATTGTCAAAAACTTTGACTACGTCACATTGGTTAATTCCGAGCAGAGTAAGGGTGTTTTAACGAATAAGGAAAGCAAGTCAGTAATCGCAAAAAAAACCAAATCCCGATCATTTTATGATAAAAATGGATTAAGGTTCTTCCATAAGTTCCATAAGATAGCTATACAGAAGAGGACCCACCATTTTAATCTTGAGAATCATGATTTTACTAAGGTCAGCATCCCCTTTACAGAAATAAATACAAAAAGAGGTCTTGCTTTTATTAAGTCGCTTAACCCTGATATTTTATTTACCTGCAATGCGCCGATCCTGAAAGGGGAGATTCTCAATATACCAAAAATCGCAGCCATCAATGTCCATTATGGCATGCCACCACACTATCGTGGTAATGACACGTTGTTTTGGGCTTACATCAAAAAGGATTTTGAGAACCTTGGCGGATGTCTCCATTACACCACTAAAGGAGTTGATAGGGGAAATATTTTGGCAGAAGTGTTTCCGTCATTAGACCCAAAGGATAGTTTGGTGGAGGTTGACATCAAAACCTCAAAGTTGCTGGCAAAAGCTGCTGTCAAAATTTTGAAAGACATAGAAAATTGTGGTCAAATTCCTACCGGAAAAGAGCAGGTCGAAAAGGGAAGAAATTACAAGTTGCACGAAAAGACCCTGAAGCATCATTTAACATACCTTGCCCAAATGAACTTGGGATTACTCAAACCAAAGCCAAGAAAGGAAATGATGGTTTTCTATACAAAATGATTTTTGGAAAGTTGAATAAACTTTGGTGATCAGATATTCGGAATTTAATTTCCAATTTCTACGATGATCGCGGCAATTCATTTTATATATGGTATTTTGGACCACTATTTTTGATTTTTTCGAACAATCCTACATATCACCAAACTTTTTATCTTTGCCCCATGCTCAAAGAAATTGCTGTTCTGATCCAAAAAGAAATCACCCTCGAATGGAGGCAGAAGTATGCGCTCAATGGCATTCTTCTGTATGTCGTTTCGGCAGTTTTTATTACATACCTCAGTGTAGGAGCGAAGCAGGGTAATATAGGCGTTCCGACATGGAATGCGCTGTATTGGATCATTATCCTGTTTTCGGCAGTCAATGCTGTGGCCAAAAGCTTTGTGCAGGAGCATCAGGGCCGACAGTTATATTACTACATGATAGCTTCTCCCGAAGCCATCATCATTTCCAAGATCATATACAATACACTCCTGACACTTGTTTTGGCATTGTTGGGATATTTGGTTTTCAGCGTGATTTTGGGTAATCCAGTTCAGGATCAGGGGATGTTTTTGTTGAATCTCATATTGGGAGCGGTTGGTTTTTCGGCCTGTCTAACGATGGTATCGGGGATAGCGTCCAAGGCGAGCAACAATGCGACTTTGATGGCGATATTGAGTTTCCCGGTGATTATTCCGATTTTGCTCATGGCTATCCGTGTGTCGAAGAATGCCATTGACGGATTGGATTGGTCAGTGAGCTTGGATAAGATTGTCACGCTTATGGCTATCAATGTTATCGTGGCTGTGACGGCGTATATTCTATTTCCATATCTGTGGAGGAGTTAGGAACTGACCAGCAAAGTCGCAAAGAAAAAAAGCAAGTCGGATGGCTATAGGCCGGTAGACTTTGGTTAAGAAACTTTTTCCCACGAAGACGCAAAGACGCAAAGAAAAAAACTGTAGTACGGGAGAAAATGCCCATTATTAGTGTCCTCACTGGCCATAAAATTCAAAAGAAACTGTCCCGCAAAGCCGCAAAGACGCAAAGAAAAAAAAGCAAGTCGGATGGCTTTAGGCCGGTAGACTTTGGCAAAGAAACTTTTTCCCGCAAAGACCCAAAGAAAAAAAAGCAAGTCGGATGGCTATAGGCCGGTAGACTTTCCCAAAGAAACTTTTTCCCGCAAAGTCGCAAGGACGCAAAGAAAAAAAAATCGGGAGGACTAAACACAATCAGACTTTGACAAAAGATCCGTAGCTTTTTTTCGCAAACGGAAAACGGCTAAGAAACCCGAAACTCCAAAGTTTGGTCATTGTCAGAATTTCTAATGATGATAACTTCTTTGCGGCTTAGCGCCTTAGCGGGAATTTTTTTTTAATCTCATCCCTTATCGCCTTTCGTGAGTTCCCCTCTTTTTCTTTGTGCCTTAGTGTCTTTGTGGGAAAAATCACATAACCCCAACATATCTCATAAAAAGCAGAAGAATAAGGAACTTATGACCTATTTTTGCACTTGAAAAACCAAACCCATTATAATGAAATCATATTGGTGGAAAATTCTGACTGTAGCCTTGTTGGCATTTACCCTTACAGCTGGACTTCTTCTTGACGTACCGAGATTACCCATCCTTAATGAGACGATTAGGGCACTTCATTTCCATGTCACCATGTGGTTTGGGATGATCCTGATGCTTATGGTAGCGGTGGTTTACAGTGTTAAATTTCTCCGCAGCAATGACCTCAAGCATGATGATATGGCGGTTGAGTTTACCAATGCGGCGATTTTGTTTGGCGTATTGGGTATCGTCACAGGCATGCTTTGGGCCAAATTCACCTGGGGAGATTATTGGAGCGGTGATCCAAAACAGAATGCTTCCGCCATCGGGTTGTTGATGTATTTTGCCTATCTCATATTGAGGAATTCCCTTACCGATGTTCATCAAAGGGCTCGAATCGGTGCCGTCTATAACATATTTGCATTTGCCGCTTTTATACCCCTGATATTTGTTTTGCCTAGACTCACAGACAGCCTCCATCCCGGCAACGGTGGCAATCCCGGTTTCAATGCTTATGACCTTGACAGTAAACTCAGGATGGTATTCTATCCGGCAATCATTGCTTGGACACTGTTGGGAACTTGGATCAGTACCATAAGGGTGAGGCTGAGAAGAATTGAAAGAAAATTTGAAGATAAATTGATCAATCAGGTATCATGAAAAAATGGATAGTATTAATGTTCATGGCTTTCTGTCTGAATGCATTTGGACAGGAAAAAATTGAAATCAATGAAAACGATTATCAAAACTCCGGCGTTGAAATGGCAGATGTCATGCGGTCGGAGGGTAAAATATACGTTTTGGTTGGTATCATTGGGATCGTTTTGTCTGGAATATTGGTTTATGTAATCAGTACAGATAGGAAAGTAGCCCGATTGGAAAAGGCAATGAAAGAAGACTAAGGATTGTAAAAACTCCTGTAGTTGCAAAGAGTTATTAAGCAGAAATCAAGAATTTAAATCGATACATAATGAAAAAAGGACATTTAATTGGTTTGGGAATCATAGCCGTAGCCATCATCATCATCATGTCAATGATCGGTGATGCAAGTACCTATGAGAGTTTTTCCAATGCCAAAGCCATGAAAACCAGTGGTGAGGACAAGGCCATCCACGTTGTGGGTCAGTTGAAAAAAGGTCAATCCGGGGATGTGGTTGGAATAGAAGTCCATGAAAACAAGACTTCATTCTATTTCCTGATGGTGGACAATGAAGGGACAGAACAAAAGGTCTTTTACAATGAACCGGTGCCACCGGACTTTTCTAGGGCTGAACAAGTCGTGGTCATCGGTGCTTATAAGGACCAAGACCTCTTTGTAGCCGACAAAATCCTGATGAAGTGTCCTTCCAAATACCAAGAAACCGAGCTCAAAACAGCCGGAATGTAAATTAACTTCCCCTTTGATAACATCAACCATGATCAATACCTTTATAGGTAATTTAGGCCACTTTGCATTGATTCTTGCTTTTGTCAGTGCCTTGGTCACAGCTTATTCATATTATCAGTACACGATTGCCTCAGAATTAGACAAAGCAAATTGGAGGCGGTTCAGTAGGGTCACTTTTTACATTCATTCCGTGGCAAGTGTCACGGTAGCATTTGCACTTTTTGAAATTATCTACAACCACCGATTTGAATATTTCTACTCATACTCCCATTCTTCCAAAGCACTTCCTGTGCATTATATGATCTCCAGTTTTTGGGAGGGTCAAGAAGGCGCATTTATTCTTTGGATAGTTTGGAATGTGGTTTTGGGATTGGTTCTGATCCATACCAACAAATTCTGGGAAGGTCCTGTGATGATCGTTTTTGCCTTGGTGCAGGCTTTCTTGGTATCCATGATTTTGGGTGTAGTGATCGGAGACCTGAAGATTGGAAGTTCGCCTTTCATCCTTTTGAGAGATGCTGTATCAGCCCCGATTTTCCAAATCAATCCCGACTTTGTACCCGAAGATGGAACAGGGCTCAATCCTTTGCTTCAGAATATTTGGATGGTTATCCACCCGCCTACACTGTTTCTTGGATATGCTTCCACTTTGGTTCCGTTTGCCTTTTTGATGGGTGGATTGGCTACCAAAAGATACTCTGAGTGGGTTCGTCCTGCTTTGCCTTGGGCACAGTTTTCGGCCATGATTCTAGGAATGGGGATCATCATGGGTGCCTATTGGGCATATGTAACTTTGAATTTTGGAGGCTATTGGAATTGGGATCCTGTCGAAAATGCCGTCTATGTCCCATGGCTGATCATGGTGGCTGCGATCCATACAATGATCACTTTCAAGAAAAGCAGTACGGCCTTAAAGTCTTCCATAGTCTTGGTTATTGCATCCTTCATTTTGGTACTTTATGCTACCTTCTTGGTGAGATCCGGGGTATTGGGAGATTCTTCGGTCCACTCCTTTACCGACTTGGGTTTATCAGGTCAGTTGTTGATTTATATGTTGTTTTTCCTTGTTGTCGCTATTTTCTTGGCCGCAAAAAATTGGAAATATATCCCTACTTCAGAAAAAGAAGCTTCTGTCTATTCACGTGAGTTCTGGATTTTCATTGGAGCGACTACATTGTCCTTAATGGCTTTTCAGGTAATCCTTCCTACTTCCATTCCGGTGTGGAATGCATTGGTGGAGAGTTTTGGAGGTATCTCCAACATGGCACCTCCGGCTGATCAGATTGGTTTTTATACCAAATTCCAATTGTGGTTTGCAGTGGTGGTAGCTTTGCTGACGGCAGTGGGACAGTTTTTTTGGTGGAACAAAATGGATCCCAAAGCCCTAAGGGAAGCACTTGTGATGCCATATATCATTTCGGTGATCATTTCTGCGCTGATCATTGTCCTTGGAAAAGTCTATGACATTCCATACATCATTGTGGTTTTGGCCTCGGTATTCACCATTGTCGCCAATTCAACCATTTTGATCAAACTGATAAAAAAATCTAGCTTTAAATTGGCCGGGGGTTCTTTGGCCCATATAGGATTGGGAATGATCCTGATTGGGATCATGTTTTCATCTGGGTATTCTGAAATCATATCCTACAATTTATCAGGATTGACTTACAGCAATTCATGGGAAGAGGAAATGAACAAAGAGCACGTGTTGCTTTGGATCAACAAACCAACCCAAATCAAAGATTATACAGCTGTCTATCGTGGCAGACAGAAAAAAGTTGTAGGCTTCCCGGGCTTTGTAAATGTCAAACAACTCAAATCCACTGAGGGAATCAATGAAGCAATAGCTTTGGAAGATCTTGAGGCTAGAGGAAGGACTTATTTCAGCAAGGGTGATAAAGTCAACATTGTGTTGGAGGAAAATGACTATTTCCAGATTGATTACTACAGAGATTCTGTTTTCCAGTTTTCACTTAACCCGATGTCGCAATTCAATTCCTCCATGGGATTGATTTCCTCACCGGATTCCAAAAGGTTTGTAAACAAAGATTTATACACCTATGTCTCTGCGATCAATGACTATGAAGATCCTGAGTGGAGAGAAGATGAATTTTATGAAGTAGCACCGGGAGAGACATTTTTCATTTCTGATTTTGTGACCACTTTTGAAGGCGGAGAAGTGCTTAGCCAAGTTGAAGGCTTCGAGTTGAAAGAAGGAGATGTGGCAGTCAAGGCGAAGTTGGTCGTAATGGATTATGATGTGGAGAAAAGGCTGGAACCGATCTTCATCATCCGAGACAATCAGGTCGGGAAAATTGCTGCCATAGATAATGAACTCGGTGTCAAAGTAGAATTGGAGAATATCAAACCTGAAACCAACACATTTTCTTTCAAAGTCAACAGGTATCAAAAAGACTATGTGGTCTTGAAGGCGATACTGATGCCGCAGATCAATATCCTATGGGCAGGAACGATCCTTATGCTGATTGGTTTTTGCGTAGCCATTTATAGAAGGTATGATGAATTCAAAAAAATGAGAGATAAAGGCTTGGAAGCCTAATAGTTTTTCTTTCTTCGATTATATTGAAAGCCCTAAGGAGAGATTCCTTAGGGCTTTTTCATGTTTTCAGTTTCAAGACAAAAAGGTATATATTTCAATATGATTATTCGCCACGTTTCCGAAGGCTCAAAAAAAGGTAAGATTTAAGCAGCGGATAATCAGTCCATAGACCACGGTCGATGGTCCATAGCCGCTACAATTGAACTCCAATCCGAGTTTTATATGGTTAGTGGAAAGAAAGCTTACATATAAATATTTCAAGTATGAAATTTAAGATTGCGATATTGGGAACAGGCAATGTAGCTTGGCATCTCGCACCTGCTATAGAAGAGGCGGGGCATACTGTGACAGAAATCTACGGTCGGGATATTGCAGATGCTGAAAAACTCACCGGCAGGTTATACACCGCTGAAACAAAGGATGACTTGGATTTTTCAGAATCCGAGGCAGAGATATTTATTTTGGCAGTCAGCGACCATGCCATTTCTGAACTTGCAGATCAAATTATTTTGCCGGAAGAAAGTATCCTCGTCCATACTTCAGGTGCTGTGCCATTGGATGTTTTGGGATATAGTTCGGCAACCTATACTGGTATTTTTTATCCCTTGCAGACATTCAGCAAAGAGAGAAAAATCGACTTTGGTGATGTCCCCTTTTTATTGGAATCTGAGGACCAATCAGCTTTGCAAAAATTGAAAAAACTTGCCAAATCACTTTCTCCACTTCAATACCTTGTGAGGTCAAAGGACAGGATGGCCTTGCATGTAGCGGCAGTTTTTGCCAGCAACTTTTCCAATCACATGCTTAGGCTTTCTGAAGAAATCATGGGAAGGCAAGGTTTGGATTTCGAAATGCTCAAGCCGCTCATTATTGAGACCATAAGCAAAAGTCTAGAACTCGGGGCAAAGCGTTCCCAAACAGGTCCTGCAAGAAGAGCAGATTTGAATACTTTGGATGCCCACCACCAGTTTTTGAACTATAATGAACAAATCGCAGAAATATATAAGCTCATATCCCAGGATATTATTGATTCCTATTAAAAAATACCCCCTTTAGGGTATTTTTTAAAGGTTGCAGATCCCGTATCTTTGATTCGGGTGATTAAGCAACTTTTTGAGCTATACTGTTTCTATAAATGATTTTAGTTTAGTATTTTTTAGTATATCGGGTGGCTGCCTGTCAAAGGGCAGCCACACATTTTTTAATGATTCCAAGTTCCAAATTTGCCTTCTTGATAATCATTATAAGCTTCCGCAATTTCCTTTTGTGTGTTCATCACAAACGGACCCTGTGCTACCATGGGCTCGTTGAATGGCTTTGCATGACCTAAAATCAGGATGGCGTCTTCTGTAGCTTCGACGGTCATATTTCCTCCGTCCCCGGTAAATTCTACAAGGTTTCTGAATGGAATTGTTTCTCCGAGGACTTTTACTTCTCCACGGACGATATAGAAGAATATGTTTTCATCAACAGGAATATCTTTCGTGAATTTTGCCTCTTTTGACATGGTGATTGTACTCAGGAAAATAGGGCTCAATGTTTCAAACGAACCTACATTTCCGTCCCATTCCCCCGCGATCATTTGGATTTGAACTTTCCCACCTTCAAGGTCAAAATGGTTGATTTCATTTTTTTGAAGCCCAATGTATCTCGGTTTTGTCATTTTCAATTTGGCGGGAAGGTTGATCCAAAGTTGCAGGATTTCCAAATCACCGCCTTCTTTTTTGAATTTGGAAGAAGAAACTTCCGAGTGGATGAGGCCACTTCCGGCAGTCATCCATTGGATACCGCCTGCTTCTATGACTGATTCATGTCCACCCGAATCCAAGTGCATGATGTCACCTTCGAGGATAAAAGTGACCGTTTCCATTCCTCTATGGGGATGCGGCCCAAAAGGAAGTCCCCTGTTGTTTTTTGGATAGGTTTGAAACCCGTGATGGTTCAAAAAAATGAAGGGGTCGATCTGCCGGAGCTTTGGAGAGGGAAGGGGATTGTATGTGATGAGGTCAGCTATCGGATGGTAAGCTGCGGGATGTATTTCTTTGATGGTCATGGTTCCTATTATATGTATATACATTTAAATAGAATTAATTGAAAAAATGTTCCCCGAAGGCCATAAAAAAACCTGAATTTCTTCAGGCCCTTCATTTTATTTTAACCACGCAAGGGATATTTCATCCGGCGTTTTCATCCTGTCAGCTAATCTCATGTATCGGTCAGAGAGATGGGCGAGGTATTCTTGCGCTTTGGATGCGGCGTCATTGAGTCCGGTAATGTTTTGCACCTCCCAGAGTTTGACCAAATGTTCGATGATCCTGGCATAATCCCAACCTGTGTAAACACCGATTTTTTGGGTAATGGCTGAGAACTGATCAAACAAGGTAGGATTGCTACTTCCTTTTCCCATCAAAACTGCCGGCATCACAATATTCTTGCGCATCATTTTCTCAAAAGCAATCATCGCTCCGTTTGGATCGATTTCAAATATCTGGCTCATAAAGCTTTTATAGGCTTTTTCGTGCCTTGCTTCATCACCTGCGATTGTCTTACAGATTCTGGAAAGCACATCATCCCCAGCTTTGTCTGCCAACTTCCCGGTGTTTACATGGGAAATTTTTGTTGCTCTTTCTTGGAATGAGGTATAAATCATCGCCTGATAAGGATCCTTTTCTGATTTAGGATCAAAACCATTGTAGATCAATCTGTGGATGGTCTGCTCTACCTTTTTCATATCCGCACGACCGGACAGGTAAAGGTATTTGTTGAGCAGGTCACCATGTCGGTTTTCCTCCGCAGTCCATGCCTTAGACCACCTTACCCAACCTGAATTGCTAAGAAGACTTCCTTCAACATTTATTCCTTCCAAAAGGTTGAAATACGTTTGATAGCTCGGTAAGGCTTCCTCGGTAATCATATTACCGATCAGGGAGGTAATGATAGTATCCGGAATTCCGGCGGCTCTTTCCTGGAGTTTTTTGACTTCGTCAAAGGCATCAGGCTGACCCATGTCAGGTAAAAAATCGGATGGCTGCCAACATTCATCCGGATCAACCAAAACTGTTTCAACAGCATTGTTGACAAAGCCATCTAGCTGGGAGATGACCTCCATGTTTTTTTCTAATTCGTAATTGATATTTTCTGTGTTATTCATGTCTGGATTATTCAAAGATTCCCTAAAATATATTGCCCAAATCAGATTGGAGGAAGGACTATAAGACCGGTAAATAGGGGCTTGTATAAAGTAAAGGTAAGTACAATTCCCTAAAATGATATATGGAAAACCCGTTTTCTATTCTTGGTTTCCAAGCTTCAATAGTCCAATTTATAAGCCACGACTTTATTTTTGAAGAAAGTGGGTACAAGGACCAAATTTTCACTTGGAATATAACCTATATCAGCCGTATTGGATTCCTCTGCTTTGGTGTCCAAAAGCAAAGTTTCTATGCCGTCTTTGATCAGGTAAATTTCTCCTTGCCATCTACTTGCCAAGAATACATTGTCCTCTAAGATTATCAATCCATCACCACCTGTGACATTTGAGTTTAATATTTCGAAAGACCCATCGCTGTTGTATTTCTTCAAACCTGCAGCATCTAGACCAAATACTGTTCCATCTTCAGCGATTCTAATGCCATTGATTTTGGTTTGGTTTTCAGCAAATAGTGAGAAAGAACCATTCTGAAATACATGTATTTTCCCTGTATTCATGTCCGTGAAAAAGACTTTGTCGCCGCTTGTGTCGAGGTCGTTAAGGAATTGGGCACCTTCAATTTTATGTCTTTTGGAGATTTTGCCTGTAGTAAGGTTTATTTCAACCAATTCATCAATATTAGTCACATAGAGGGTTCCGTTGACAATCCCCATTCCTTTTGGGGCATCAAGACCTTTTACCCATTCCTTCTCGATGATTTCACCTGTTTTGGATATTTTGGAAATAAAACCTTTTCCGTCTTTCTCGGCAGAGTCGCCGTCAATATTTGCTATATAGATTATCCCTGAGGAGGCATCATATAAGGCAGATTCATTGGTGGTCAGTTCTTCTGTGGTTTCCCAAACTTTGGTGAGTGATGGTGCTGATGGTACTGCCTCTACGGTGGCAGATTCTTCAGATTCTACTTTTTGTTGCGTACCTCCACAACTCCATGCCAATGCAGGGATCAATAAGGCAAAACTGATTTTTCTAGGGATCTTCATAGTTGGTTATTTTTTTAAAGTCCAGGTTTTTTGATTAAAATTTGAAGGAGCGGAGGCCTTCAGTCTTTTAGCGATTTTGTCTAGGTACATGGTATTGTATCTTAGCCTGGTGATGTAATTGGGCTGGGTAGGGTCGCCGTTCCAGCAATGCTCGGCCCGATCCCCATATTTAACCTCACCGCCATAATAAGGTTCAGAAGTTTTTTCGAGAAACTCCTCAGTAAGATAAACGGCATTATTCAGGTAATAATTATCCATATCCCCGCAATAGATATGGATTTTACCTTCAAGGTCTTTACCCAATTTTGACCAATCCCTTTCCATGATATGCCGCAGGTCAAAGTTTTCTTTCCAATGGTTAGCCACTTCTTGGTTTATTTCTCCAGAGTACCTGTCCCAAATCGGTTTGGGATAGCCATCTTCCCCTACCGGAGAATAAACAGCCTGCCAAATGTCCCATTGGTCACCGGATCTGGTTTTGGTTCCTCCAAGTGCCAATTCTTTATGGTTCATGTCTTTGACCATGGCCGAAACGTGTCCCAGGTAATTTCTTTTTCCGACACGGTCAGTAGTCCTAAAAGGTCCGTTGAGGTAATAGGCATTTGGGTCCTCATATATATTCACCGTCGTAAATGCCCTAAAATCAATCGGGTCAGGACAGGCCGCAAAGCAGCCGTTGTATTCTGAGGGGTACATCACCTGCACAGCCAAAGCTTCCCATCCACCGGTCGAACCGCCATAGGTGAACCTCGACCAACCTTCTCCGATTCCCCGGAATTGCTCCTCAATATGTGGAATCAATTCGTAAGTAATGGCGTCTCCATAAGGTCCGATATTTTGGGAATTGACGGCATAGCTGTCATCATAGAACGGATTGGCATGTTGGATTTCGATGACAATGAATTTTTGGAAATCCGGAGAAATCCATTTCTGATAAAAATTATAAGCTTCCTGCTGTTCAATTTTCTCATAGCCATAAATATTGAAGCGCGCATTGTAGGTTTCTTTGATGTTTTCATCAGGGGGAGTGGTCCTGAATCCTCCAAAATCAGAGGGAAAATGACCATGATAAATCATCAAAGGATAATATTCATTTGGATTTTTGTCAAAATCCCTGGGCAATAAAACATGTGCTCCTAGATAAATATCCCTTCCCCAAAAGTCAGAAAGCAACTTACTCTTGAATTTGATATGCTTGATAAATTCTGTGTCTTCAGGTTCGGCGACAGGAGGGATGACCTGATCGATGTGCAGGTCTAAGTTTGATTCCCCGTCCCAAGAGATTTTTTTGGGAGTGCTGAATACATTTCCGGGAGTCCTTGCCCACTGACGGCCTTCCCATTGGTCAACCGGCATTTTGATGACATGCCCATCTGCACGGTTGAATGTCTCATGCCTCACAATAAATGCCTGCACCCAATAATCTCCTGCCGGGATTTCCTGCCAGTTTTCGATGGGATATCCAAATGTGCCAAAATCAAAAGAAAATGAATTTCCAGCCTGATAATCTTCAAAATCCATACCCATTACTTGGGCAGAATTGACATCATCTGACACCGCAAACCGCGGCTCTGTTTTTTCATCATGGTGAAAAAGCAAAAGCATCCGTCCGTCTTTTATACCGTCGGCAAGTTCTTGCTCGATGGTTATCTTGGCGGTTGGGGTAGTCGGGGCGTTGCACGAAACAATCAGCAATAAAATCAGGAAAGACAGGAGTCTCATAGGAATCTTCTTTGGTTTCTTTCAATTTAGCCAAATTTCCAATTATCGGATTCAAGTAGAAAAATCTATTACATAAGCGGATGGAATTTCCTTTTTCCAACAAATTCCGACCGTCTATCAATCAGGAAAAATAAATTATTCTGAAATTTTTACTTTAATCTTTTAAATTGACCTCCTATGAGAAAACTCCTACAATTATTGATTGCCTCTGCTTTCGTTTTTGGATGTTCCCAAAAAACGGAGACTATTGATTACACCCTTTTGTCGGATGAGGAAAGACTACCTGCCGCAAAAGAAATGGCCCAAAATACCATCATGGTAGATGGGCATGTGGACCTTCCTTACAGGATGAAAGTTGGAGGATTTACTCTTCAGCGGGAGATTTTGGATGTATCCGTCCGGACGGATGGCGGTAATTTTGATTTTCCCAGATCAAAAGAAGGGGGTTTGGACGCTCCGTTTATGTCGATCTATATTCCTTCAGGCTATCAGGACAGGGGAGGAGCAAAGGTTTTGGCAGATTCCTTGATCCTGATGACAGAAAGGTTGGTGAATACTTGGCCTGACAAATTTGCTATGGCATATTCCCCTTCTGATATTGAGAAAAATACCAAAGAGGGTAAGGTTTCATTTCCGATGGGAATGGAAAATGGGGCCGCGCTCGAAGATGACATCAACAATGTCAAATATTTTTACGACCGCGGTATCCGGTATATAACCCTCACGCATGGCACGGATAACCTGATCGGGGATTCTTCTTACGATACCACGCGCACGCACAATGGCTTGAGTGAATTCGGAGTGGAGGTCGTCAAAGAAATGAATAAGGTAGGGATCATGGTGGACATTTCACACGTGTCGGACAGCACTTTCTACGATGTCATTAGAGTGACAGATGTTCCCGTCATAGCTTCCCACTCGTCCGCTAGGAAATTTACTCCGGGATTTGAAAGGAATATGGATGACGATATGATCAAAGCCCTTGGCAAAAATGGAGGGGTGATCATGATCAATTTCGGTGGAAGCTTTGTAGATGGGGATTATAATGAAAAGTCCGGAGCAGTTCGGGAGCATATCGTCAATTGGCTTGCAGAAAATGGCTTGAGCAGGACTGATTCGGCAGCTGTAGCCTATATCGAAAAATACTCCGCTGAAAATAACCCATTCCCCAATGTGGAAAAAGTGGCTGACCATTTTGACCATGTAGTGGCTTTGGCTGGAATCGACCACGTGGGTTTGGGTTCTGATTTTGATGGGGTAGGGGACAGCCTGCCAACCGGTCTCAAGGATGTATCGATGTATCCTAACCTCATTGCCGAGTTGCTCAAGCGTGGATATTCCAAAGAAGACATTGAAAAAATCTGTTACAAGAATATTTTCAGGGTTTGGGATGCGGTGATTGCGGCTTCAGGGAAATAAATTATCGGATCAGATATCTCTATTTCGTGCTGATATTGGTTGATACTAAATTGATATTGGGATATTTTCTTAGACCGCACTTTAAACTAACAGCCCCATCGGGGCAAAATATGAGTAGCCCCGTGCAAGGCGCTAATCTGATTTTTATACTTAAACCAATCTCCTTGCACCGTCGTACGGGGTAAAAAGAAATATGATACTCCTGGTATTTTGGTCAAGGATTTTCTAAAAAGGAGAATCATCCACCGAAATGATAGGGAAAATCACTTTGGAAGTTGGAAAACTTGTCTTCAAAAGAATTCTGTTCTGTAACTGCTGAGGGAGAAAGCCCTGTTACCCTGTCGGTACCGTGAAGGCAAATGTTTAGTTTTTTAGATTTTCTTGTTGGTTGAAATTGTTGAAAATTGGATTGATTTTTAATGAATAACAAGTTTTGAAGTTCAATTGATGTGGCTGTGGACTGTCGACTGTCGTCTATGGTCATTATTCTATTTCAATTTGTCCATACTCACCACCGGAATATCCTTATTCCCCATTTGCTTCAATGGCTTGATCTCTGACTTTGGATATTCAAATCCATAGTCCGATAATTCCTTTAAGGAGGAATATCGGTCGAATTCCAAAGGATTTAGGATAAATAAGGCTCCTACATTAGAAAAATCCTTCTATGAAACACTTGTGGGGAGGAAGAAATTTTTCCAGGCCGGCGGAGGCGATGTGGGCGGGAGGATTAAAATTTCTTGAACTTTTTGGTTACTTTTTGTTTCAAGTCCTCGTGGTTTTTGAACCAAACTTCAAAAGAGATAACTTTATAATGG